>NZ_CP142030.1:842500-1322500 GCF_035666335.1 Pseudoalteromonas sp. CuT4-3 | reverse complement strand
GTAATATGGCCGGTGTTGCCGTGGCACTTTATTTAGGTGGCCCTGGGGCTATATTTTGGATGTGGCTGATTGCTTTAATAGGTATGGCAACTAGCTTTGCAGAAAGTACGTTAGCGCAAGCTTATAAAACTAAAGACGCTGATGGCAACTTTAGAGGTGGCCCTGCTTATTATATGGAGCGTGGTTTAGGCAAACGCTGTATGGGTGTGTTGTTTTCATTATGCTTAATTTTAGCCTTTGGCCTGGTATTTAATGCTGTACAGTCAAACTCTATTGCTGCCGCATTTGAAGTAGCGTTTGATGTACCTAAGTATATAGTAGGCATTGCACTTGTAATTGGCTCAGGCATTATTATTTTTGGTGGATTAAAAACAATATCACGTTTTGCCGAAATGGTTGTTCCATTTATGGCGCTTGCCTATTTGCTAGTTGCTATATATGTATGTGCGATTAACTTTACTGCCCTACCTGATGTTATTGTACTTATAATAAAAAGTGCTTTTGGTTTAGAGCAAGCAGGCGCCGGTGCAATTGGCTATGGTGTAACGCAAGCTATGATCCAAGGTATTAAGCGCGGTTTGTTTTCGAACGAAGCCGGTATGGGTAGCGCAGCCAATGCCGCAGCAACGGCAACACCTTATCCACCGCACCCAGCCTCGCAAGGGTATGTGCAAATGCTAGGTGTATTTATAGATACTATTGTGATCTGTACAGCCACTGCCTCATTAATCTTACTGTCCAATCAACTTGTACCTGAATCGGCTGTATTGGGAATAGAGTTAACGCAAGCTGCACTACAAGAGCACGTAGGTGACTGGGGTACTTACTTTATTGCCATTGCCATTTTGTTTTTTGCATTTACCTCTATTGTCGCGAATTATTCATATGCCGAAACAAACCTAATGTTTTTAGAGCACAACTCTACTAAAGGAATGTTTATATTTAGATTACTCGTATTAGGCATGGTTATGTTTGGTGCAATTGGTGAACTAGGTATTATTTGGACACTTGCTGATATTTCTATGGGCCTAATGGCTATTGTAAACGTGGTTGCACTGTTTATGCTTTCAGGCGTTGTTGTGTGGTTATCAAAAGATTACAACGCGCAAAACAAGCAAGGAGTATTACCTACGTTTGACAAAGACAAGCACCCTAAGCTTGCCAAAGAGGTTGATCCTAACGCGTGGAAGTAACACTAAATTAAAAAATTATTAAGCGAGCATTAGCTCGCTTTTTTTTGCCTTTCAAACTATATAAAAATTTATTAATGTATTTCAGAGATATATACCATAATTAAATATCAGTAATAGGCGCTTTTTGATTTACTTACGTACTATAAAATTGAAATTTGTTATCTATAATATAAAGGAGTCATGATGGATGACCAATTGAACAAATACAGTATTGACACTACCGATTATCAGGTAGGTCAAGATAACGTACAAAAATGGGGGTTTGATGTTCATAACCCAGTGTTTGGAATAAGCGCATTTTTAGTCATACTATTTGTTGTTCTTACCTTATTGCTTGACCCTGAAGTGGTCAGGGAAGCACTTACCTCAACTAAAGATGCCATTATCAATAAATTTGATAGTTACTTCATGTTGATTGCTAATGGTTTCGTATTATTTTGCTTTGCACTTGCGCTCTCCCCTCTTGGTAAAATTCGCTTAGGGGGTGTTGATGCAAAACCTGAACATGGTTATCTCTCATGGCTGGCAATGTTATTTGCCGCAGGAATGGGGATAGGTTTACTGTTTTGGGGTGTCGCAGAGCCCGCAGCCTATTTTACTGATTGGTACTTAATGCCAATGAACGCAGAGCCAAATACCCCAGAAGCTCACTCTTTAGCCATGGGCGCCACCATGTATCACTGGGGCTTACATGGTTGGGCAATTTACGCCATTGTTGCACTTAGCTTAGCGTTTTTTGCTTACAATAAAGGCCTTCCGTTATCTATACGCTCCGTGTTTTATCCCTTATTTGGCGATCGTGCATGGGGTTGGCTGGGTCATGTTATTGATATACTTGCTGTACTCTCTACGCTTTTTGGTTTAGCAACGTCTCTTGGTTTAGGGGCACAGCAAGCAACAAGTGGTATTAATTATTTAATGGGCACTGACTACGGTACCGCTTTTCAAATTACAGTTATAGCGCTCGTTACCTGTATTGCTATTGTTTCTGTTATTAAAGGCATTGAAGGGGGTGTGAAAGTACTTAGTAACATCAATCTTATATGTGCATTTATTTTACTTGTAGCCATAATATCGCTTACTTTTAGTGACTCAATTAAAGCAATATGGTTTACCTTTGGTGCATATGTAGAACATATGGTTCCACTTAGTAATCCGTTTGGCCGTGAGGATGAAGACTGGATGCATGCCTGGACAGTATTTTATTGGGCATGGTGGATATCGTGGTCGCCGTTTGTAGGAATGTTTATTGCCCGCGTTTCTAGAGGCCGTACCGTGCGAGAATTTTTATTAGTCGTCATTGGCCTGCCAACACTATTAAGCTTAGTGTGGATGGGGGTATTTGGTAATTTAGCGATTTCACAAATTATTGATAAAGTTGGCCCACTTGGGCAAAACGGGTTAACCGATATCTCTGTGACGCTATTTCAGGTTTATGAGCAGCTTCCGCTTAGTGGCCTTATTAGTGTGATCTCAATTGTGCTTGTTTGAGTGTTTTTTATTACCTCTTCTGATTCTGGCTCACTTGTAATAGATGGCATAACCGCTGGCGGAAAAATTGATGCGCCGGTACCACAACGTATATTTTGGGCATCGGTTGAAGGGGCAATAGCCGCCGTATTACTGTGGGTAGGTGGCTCTCAAGCCTTGCAGGCCTTGCAATCGGGAGTAGTAACCACTGCGTTACCTTTCTCAATTGTGCTTATTTTAATGTGCGTGGCGCTTATTCAAGGTTTAATGAGCGAATACCCTATTTATAAGGCACAAACAAAGTTATAGCATTATGTACTTTAGCAAAGCGGCTTTGTGTCGCTTTGCTTTGCACTTTATTTCCTCCCTTACCTACACACTTCAGCTAATACATTAACGACCGTATTTAATCATCAAACTGTTTAGGTTTGGCAATACACCTCTAAAACACGTTGTTTTAATAAATAGAGCGCACATATAAGCGCATAACAACCAAGTGCTATTAGTTGCACCTTTAGCTATCAAGTTTATATCATCAGGTAGTCGCGCATGTATGTAAATTGCTTTGATGAACTGAATTGGATTTAGGCGGCAGCAGCAAAGGGATATAGGAAAAGTAATGTAGGTTTAAACAACTAACGCTAACGTGTAACAATACGTATGATTTGCTTTAAGCACGATTGTCTGCCTCAAATTAGTCACTTAATTAAGCCAAGTGCTATTAACTTTTTAAGAATAGGCAAAAACATAAACAAAGTGATTGTAATATAAAAAATGGATATTTATTTAAAAATAGTGAGTATTTAATTTACTAAAAGGACTTTAGTAAAAGTGGTGCCCGAGGCCGGACTTGAACCGGCACGACTTGTTAGTCGAGGGATTTTAAATCCCTTGTGTCTACCAATTCCACCACTCGGGCATCGAGTTTGCTATTTAAAGCATGTGGAGTAATTAAATGGAGGCGGAACCCGGAGTCGAACCGAGGTGGACGGATTTGCAATCCGCTGCATGGCCACTCTGCCATTCCGCCTTAACGCTTCCAAATAATTTGGAGCGGCACACGAGGCTCGAACTCGTGACCTCGACCTTGGCAAGGTCGCGCTCTACCAACTGAGCTAGTGCCGCATTAAACTTTTCATTAATATTTTATCTAACTTTTAATTATTTTGGTAGAATAATTAAAAGTGGTGCCCGAGGCCGGACTTGAACCGGCACGACTTGTTAGTCGAGGGATTTTAAATCCCTTGTGTCTACCAATTCCACCACTCGGGCATCGAGTTTGCTATTTAAAGCAAGTGGATAAAACCAATATGGAGCGGCACACGAGGCTCGAACTCGTGACCTCGACCTTGGCAAGGTCGCGCTCTACCAACTGAGCTAGTGCCGCATCATATTAATTCTAAATTTAATTACATAAACTAATTTATGTAACATTGTTTTTATAAATTACACTTGGCGATGTAATTAAACCACAAAGTGGTGCCCGAGGCCGGACTTGAACCGGCACGACTTGTTAGTCGAGGGATTTTAAATCCCTTGTGTCTACCAATTCCACCACTCGGGCATCGAGTTTGCTATTTAAAGCATGTGGAGTGTTGAATGGAGGCGGAACCCGGAGTCGAACCGAGGTGGACGGATTTGCAATCCGCTGCATGGCCACTCTGCCATTCCGCCAAACCGTTGGACAACCTAATGAAAACTTGGAGCGGCACACGAGGCTCGAACTCGTGACCTCGACCTTGGCAAGGTCGCGCTCTACCAACTGAGCTAGTGCCGCATTATTATTTAATTATCTGCGTTATTCAACATCTTGCGATGTTTACGCTGTTAACTAAGTAACTTTGGTTTTCTTTATCTTAGGGGCTATGCCCTCTCAACACGGACGCATTCTACAGAGATTATTAAACGCGTCAACACAAAAAATGCCACTTTTGAACTGTTTGATTATTTTTTATCTAAAACGGTGCGTTATTAGACGTTTACAATCAATTTTTGGTCAATTCACTCCATGCAGCCATTAAATATTGCACCATAGAGCTCAGTGTTAAATAGGTGGCTATATACAATAAAGCAAAACTTAAATAGATCATCCACGTATCGTATTGCCAAATTAGGCCAATAATCGCCAGCATTTGCGCCGCGGTTTTTATTTTGCCCATATTTGATACTGCAACGTTTCCACGTTTGCCTTGTTCTGCCATCCACTCGCGTAATGCAGATATCACTATTTCACGGCTAATAATAATAAGGGCCGGAATCGTCATATACATAGACTGATAATGATCAGAAAGCGCAACAAGTGCAGCACACACCATAACCTTATCGGCTACAGGGTCTAAAAACGCACCAAAAGGCGTAGATTGCTCTAGCTTTCGTGCTAAATAGCCATCAAGTATATCGGTGATTGATGCAAGCCAAAAAATAAAAGCGGCAGCAAAAAACGCCCAGCTATAAGGCAAGTAAAATATCACCAAAAATATGGGGATAAGAAAAAGTCTAAAGGTTGTGAGTGTGTTTGGAATATTCCACATAACTACTTGGATATGTCTTTTTTTCTATATTCGCGTGAAGAGCTAGCCCTTGTCATGCAAATGGTTAAATATCTTCTCAGCCATGTCAGGACTGATCCCAGGAACTTTCTTTAACTGTTCTATATTAGCAGCTTTTACCCCTTGCATGCCCCCTAAATATTTTAATAATGTTTGGCGGCGCTTAGAACCTACTCCGTTGATCTCTTCTAATAATGATTGCGTGCGCTGTTTTTGGCGCTTATTACGGTGCCCTGCAATGGCAAATCGGTGCGACTCATCGCGAATATGCTGGATTAAATGAAGTGCTGGCGCATCCGAATCCATAGGAATCGTTTTTCGCCCGCCATCAATTAATAAGGTTTCAAGGCCTGGCTTTCTGCTTGTGCCTTTTGCTACACCGACTAACAGTGGCATTTTAGCATGTGGCCACGTAGCAAAATACTGCTCTGCACGGCCTAGTTGCCCTTTACCACCGTCAATGAATATAACGTCAGGAATTTTGTCTTCATCTACCACTTTGTTGTAGCGTTTGTTCAGTGCAAACTCCATTGCCGCGTAATCATCACCGCCGGTTATACCCGTTACGTTGTAGCGCCTGTACTCTTTGTTATTTGGCCCTTGCGAATCAAATACTACACAACTGGCTACTGTGTTCTCCCCCATGGTATGGCTGATATCAAAACATTCCATTCTGTTTATATCATCTAAGCCTAGGGTCGCTTTTAATTGTGCATAACGTTTGTTTATAGAGTCTTGCGTACTTTGTTTAACGGTAATGCTGTTTAATGCGTTTTTATTAGCAAGCTGAAGATATTGTGCTCGCTCCCCGCGGGTAACCACTTTAAGCGATACTTTACGCTCACTAATTTGCGTAAGCGCTTCACTCAATGCGCTACTTTCTTCAATCTCGAACGGTAAAATAATCTCTTTTGCTATGCGCCCTGTCGCACCAGGCGCTAAATAATATTGCCCTAAAAACGAAGTGAGTATTTCCTCTTGCCCCGAATCTTTAGGCACTTTTGGAAAATAGGTTTTACTGCCTAGCACTTTATGATCGCGGATCATTAATAAATGAATCCCGTTTAATCCATTTAAGTGCGCAAAACCTACCACATCCATTTCAGCAAAATTACCTGAAATAGACTGCTGCTCCTGCATTTTGCGCAGTAGCATAATTTGGTCACGCACTTTAGCTGCGAGCTCAAAGTTAAGGTCTTTACTCGCCGCTTCCATTTTTTTTATTAAATCGGCTATTACTTCGTGCGACTTACCTGTTAAAAACTTACGTACATAATCAACTTGTTCGCCGTACTCTTGCTCTGTCACTTTATTAACACACGGTGCTGAGCAGCGCTTTAGCTGATACTGTAAACACGGGCGGCTTCTGGCACGGTAATAGGCATCTTCGCACTGACGTACAGGAAATATTTTTTGCATTAAACGCAAACTTTCCGACACTGCGCCAGCGCTTGGGAAAGGCCCAAAGTACTCGCCTTTTACCTTGCGGCTGCCTCTATGAAAGGCTAAACGCGGATGTTTATGACTGGTAAGTAATATATAGGGGTATGACTTATCATCACGTAATAAAATGTTATAACGCGGCTGATATTTTTTTATAAGGTTGTTTTCAAGCAGCAGGGCTTCGGTTTCGGTGTTTGTGAGCGTAACTTCAATATCGCAAATATTACTCACTAACACACGGGTTTTACTGTCGGTTAGATTAGATCTAAAGTAGCTACTTACCCGTTTTTTTAAGTTTTTAGCTTTACCGACATAAATAACTTGTTGTTCACTATCAAGCATACGGTATACACCCGGTTCACTTGATAGCGTTTTTAAAAATTGGGCGTGATCGAATTCAGACATAAATTAAAAAATTAATGAGATACGTCTATATCAATCATTTTATGGCGAATGGCCAAATGAGTAAGCTCAACGTCGCCCCCTACGTTTAATTTTTCAAACATACGGTAACGGTAGCTGTTCACTGTTTTTGAGCTTAAATTTAAGCGCTCGGCAATATCTTGAGCTTTTTCACCTTTGGTGATCATTAGCATAATTTGTAGCTCGCGCTCAGATAAGCTTTGAAAAGGGTTTTCATCGGTACGCCCTGTTACTTGCGCAAGGGCTATTTGTTGTGCAATTTCTGGGGCGATATAACGCTGACCTGCATGAACAGATCGTATAGCACGAACCATTTCATCTGAGCCTGCACCTTTGGTTAAAAAGCCATGCGCGCCAATTTGCATCACTTTTGATGGAAACGGGTCTTCGCAATTAACCGTAAGCACAATAATTTTTACATCTGGGCAATAGCGACAAATCTTTTTAGTGGCCTCTAAGCCACCCATGCCAGGCATGTTCATATCCATTAATACAATATTAGGTGCGTGCTGGCGACAAAACTGTACCGCAGCCTCTCCATCTTTAGCTTCGCCTACCACTTTAAAACCACGTACATCATCTAATATACGTTTTATACCAGTTCGTACCAGCTCATGGTCATCAACTAAAAGCACATTAATCAATGTAATACCCTCATTAACCTAACAATACGCGACAAACAATCTAATTTGCCACATTACCACAGTTAAAGCGAAACAATAACTAATATTATTGCTTCGCTTTAGGTGTCCTCATCTTTTAGCATTATTTTACAACTGCTAAAAACCAGTACTTTAGTTTTTATGACGCTGCTTTTTCGCTAAAACGGTCTACCCATAGGGCAATAATGCCATCGCCTGTAACATTACACGCAGTACCAAAGCTATCTTGCGCAAGGTAAAGTGCAATCATAAGTGCAACAGCGCCTTCGTTAAAGCCAAGCATACTGGTTAATAAACCGAGCGCCGACATTACTGCTCCACCAGGTGCACCTGGCGCTGCAATCATTACTACCCCTAACATCATAATAAACGGTAGCATCCCCATTAAAGAAGGTACTTCCATGCTTGGCGATAAAAACATAACGGCCATCGCACACGTCACAATCGTAATGGTAGAACCCGATAAATGGATAGTAGCGCACAGTGGCACTGTAAAGTTTGCTACATCTTCTTTTACGTTATTTGCTTTGCTTGATTGCAAAGACACCGGAATGGTGGCCGCGCTCGACATTGTCCCCAGTGCTGTAAAATAAGCAGGAAGCATATTTTTAACTAGCTCCAACGGGTTACGTTTAAGTAATATCCCCGTAGAAACATATAATACGGTTAGCCACAGCCAGTGCATTACAAGTGCAGCAATAAGCACAACACCAAAGGTTTGCAGTGTATCGACCACGGTACCTGCTACGGTCATTTCTGCAAATACACCCGCAATGTAAAATGGTAATGCCGGAATAATTACTTTAGATAATAAAGCATCGATTACATCGCGACCCTGATCAGACACTTTTTTAAGTGTTTCTAATTCAAGTTGGCTCATGCCAATACCAAACACAAATGCAGTCACAAGCGCTGTCATTACACCCATCAGCGGTGGAATTTCTAAATCAATAAAACTGCCAATTTCAGTGGCAACTTCGGCTTCAAACATAATATTGCCACTTAGCAGTGGAATAACCGCACTTACTAGTAAAAAGGCAAGCGTACCTGCAATTACTGTAGAGCTGTAAGCAAAGCCAACAGTTTTACCTAATAAATGGCCAGACCCTTTAGGCAAGCCCGCAATGCCCGAAGCAATAAAAAATAAAATAATTAATGGGATGGTAAAAGAAATAAGTTGGCCAATAAGTTCTTTAACAGTAAATAAAAGCTCAACACCTGTGAGAGGCACATAAAGCCCGACCAAAATACCGGCCACAATACCGGCAATTAATTTTAAGATTAACTTCATTGTGATTGCTTAGTTGAATATAGATAGAGTGTTTTTAACATGTTTTAGGCGCATTGTGTGATAAAAGTATTCAAGTTATATTCATGTGCGCAAATAACACACAAAAACATCGCAATAATTAGCCTACTCTGAGCATTTTTTAACTACGTGGCGAAATTTACTCTTTAAATTTAAAAATGAGCCCGCATCTTTAATAACTAAAGCAACAATAATAACTAATTTTTATTTCGGCTGGTTATAAGCCCAATAGATATATGTTATAGCCAAACTTTACTTTAGTTTTTTTAAACTCGCAGTAAAGTGTATTTATATAGTTAATAGCAAAGGCTATTAACACATTGATCAGATTGTATCCAAAGGAACATTATGTCTACTATTTTTGAAGATAACTCACTAAGCATTGGTAATACACCACTGGTAAAACTTAATCGCGTAACAGGCGGAAACGTTTACGCTAAAGTAGAATCGCGTAATCCTAGCTTTAGTATTAAATGTCGTATTGGTGCATCAATGATTTGGGAAGCTGAAAAATCAGGTCAGCTTGTTGAAGGTAAAGAACTAATTGAACCTACATCGGGTAATACAGGTATTGCCCTTGCATTTGTTGCAGCAGCACGTGGTTACAAATTAACACTTACCATGCCTAATACAATGAGCCTAGAGCGCCGCAAACTATTAAAAGCATTAGGCGCTAACTTAGTGCTTACAGATGGCGCTAAAGGTATGAATGGCGCAATTGAAAAAGCAAAAGAAATTCAAGCAACAGATCCAGAAAAATACATTTTATTACAACAGTTCGAAAACCCAGCTAACCCTAAAATTCACTTTGAAACAACCGGCCCAGAAATTTTTGAAGCGCTTGATGGTAAAGTAGACTTTTTTGTAGCAGGCGTAGGCACTGGCGGTACTATTACAGGTGTTAGCCGTTACCTTAAAAACGAAAAAGGCCTAGATGTTAAAGCGATTGCAGTTGAGCCAACTAACTCACCTGTTATTAGCCAAACGCTTGCAGGCGAAGAAGTAAAACCAGGTCCACATAAAATTCAAGGTATTGGCGCAGGGTTTATTCCTGGTAACCTTGATTTAAGTGTGATTGATGGTGCTGAGCAAGTATCAAACGAAGATGCTATTGCAATGGCTCATGAGCTAATGAAAAAAGAAGGTATTTTAGTGGGTATTTCATCAGGCGCAGCTGTTGTTGCCGCTAAACGCCTTGCTGAAAAACCAGAAAACGCTGATAAAAATATTGTGGTGATTTTACCAAGTGCCACAGAGCGTTACCTGTCTAGCCCAATGTTTGCTGAAGAATTTAGCGAGCAAGAATTAGTACAGTAAACTTCTCTCCTTGAGATACTTAGAAGGATGCTTATGGCATCCTTTTTTATTATTTATGATTCAATTTTCTATTTATTCCCCAGTGCTGCTTTACATCTTGTTTAATTAACCACACACTTTAAAAAAACTAATTAAAAACATTCAACATGAAAAAAATAACAGCTTATTTAAGTTTTATCGTATGCTTATTTTTAGCCGCCTGTGGCGATAGCGTACAAACGCTGGGCGACTCACCGGGCGATACAGCCACCGCTTACTTTGATGCATTGTATAATCAAAAAGATTTACAAAAAGCCAGTACAATGGCCACCCCTAACCTCAGCCGAATTATGAAATCCTATGGCACCGCTAAGCAATTTGCCCGAAACTTAGTAAACCTGCAATACGATGAAGTAGTAATTGAAGTCGATATGACCAACATGAGCGTACGCGAACAATATGGCGATAACGCCAAAATAAACCTCATTTTTACAGGCTACTTTAATGGCGATAAAGTCGATGATATGCGCAGCGTTAAAATGCTTCGTAAAAAAGGGAAATGGTATATAGATAAAATAGTTGCAGACCCTTACGCACGCTAACTTATACACCACAAAAAAGGCCTTACACATGTAAGGCCTTTTTGCGTTTAGCGCTTATCTTAAGCGTTATAATTCACCGGGTTTAAAGTTATCAACGGCAATTGCTTGTTTTCTTAGTTTATTGGTATGGTGCATTGCATCGGCATCTGCTTGCGCAAGGAGCTCATTCTCTAGTGCGTAATTTATTGCGTCTTCTATGTCGAGTGTTGCAGGGATCTTACCACTGCGTTGCCAGTGTTTTAACTCTTTAAACTGTGTTTGCATATCGTGCATAGCTAAAAATGCATTTTCCATCACGCCCGTGCCCGCATTTTCATCTACATAACATAAGTGCGTTAAGCGGTTTCTAAACACCCCAGGTTGCGTCATATGCTCGCAAATACTTTGGGCTGTTTCATCACTTGGCTTGTGGTAGTGATTCCCCAGCGGAAACACAATGCGTTTAAGTAAAAAGTTAACCACCGGATTTGAAAAGTTTTTGAAAAAACCATCAAACGCTTGGCCTATCTCATAAAGAGAATTTTCAATAGCGTATTTCACAAAAGGTAAATCAGCCTGTTGGCGCCCTTCATCTTCAAAGCGCTTTAATACAGTAGACGCTAAATATAAATGGCTAAGCACATCGCCTAAACGCGCCGAAATCATCTCTTTACGCTTGAGCTCACCACCAAGTACCAACATGGCTACATCTGTAGTAAAAGCAAGCCCTCGGCTCATTCTGCTTAGCTGTTTGTAATACACAGCGGTTGCACCGCACACGGGCGCTTTTGCCAAACAGCTTCGCGTAAGACCATGCACAAAAGCCATGCCGGCATTACTGGCAGCAAATAAAATGTGCTTCATCAATAAACTATCAAATTGATCAAGTGCTGCATCATCGTCTTCCATTGCGGCAGCTTCCATTTCCTTTAACACAAACGGATGACAACGCGTGGCACCTTGGCCAAAAATCATTAAGTTACGGGTTAAAATGTTTGCCCCTTCAACAGTAATCGATACCGGGATCCCCATATAACCATGGGCTAAATAGTTATTAGGCCCAACTTGAATACCTTTACCAGAATGAATGTCCATTGCATCGTTCATTACCGTACGCCCCATTTCGGTCATATGGTATTTTGCAATGGCGGTAACAACCGATGGGCTAAGTTTTAAATCTATTGCGCCTGCGGTCATTAAACGCGCAGACTCTAACGTATACGTTAACCCGCCAATACGCGCTAAGGCTTCTTGTACACCTTCAAATTGGCCAATTGATACACCAAACTGTTGGCGTACCACAGAGTAAGCAGAAGTCATTTTAGAGGCTAAATGTCCTGTTGCGGTGCTTAGTGCAGGTAAAGAAATACCGCGCCCAGCACTTAAACACTCAACCAACATGCGCCAGCCTCGCCCTGCGCCCTGCTCACCACCAATAATCCAATCTAGCGGAATAAAAACATCTTTACCGTAGGTAGTTCCGTTCATAAATGCCATGTTTAATGGATAATGGCGCACACCCGTTTCTACCCCTTCGTGATCTGTAGGAATTAGCGCACAGGTAATACCTAGCTCTTTTTCATCGCCTAATAACCCATCTGGGTCATACATTTTAAAGGCAAGGCCAAGTACGGTTGCCACCGGCGCAAGCGTAATATAACGCTTAGACCAATTTAAACGCAGGCCTATAACTTCTTCACCATTATGCTGCCCTTTACACACTACGCCTGAGTCGGGAATACTGCCGGCATCAGAGCCTGCTTCTGGGCCTGTAAGTGCAAAACACGGTACATCTTTACCACTTGCAAGGCTTGGCAACCAACGGTCTTGTTGCTCTTTTGTGCCATAATGCAGTAACAGCTCGCCTGGGCCTAAGCTATTAGGCACCATAACAGTAACCGCCGCAGTTAAGCTTTTTGTGGCAATTTTTGACACTATGGTTGAATTAGCAATGGCAGAGAACTCACGTCCACCAAATTTTTCAGGAATGATCAGCGCAAAAAAGCCCTCTGTTTTTAAGTAATCCCAGACTTCTTTTGGCAGGTCTTTGTCTTTTTGTACAATTTGGTAATCATCTAGCATCGCCAGTAGCGTGTTCACCTGATTATCCATAAAGTCATTTTCTTTATCGCTAAGCTCAGGCCTTGGAAAGTTATGCAGTTTTTGCCAATCTGGATTACCACTAAATAGCTCACCATCCCACCATACATCGCCGGCTTCCATTGCCTCTCGCTCAGTTTGCGAGAGCGGCGGAAGTACCTTTTTAAACATTTTAAACGTAGGACGGCTGATCAGGTTGAGGCGAATGTCTTTGACTGCAAAAATAACCACCACCACGACCAGCAATATTATAAATACTGACATGAGCACATTCCTTTTACATTGAATGAAAATAGTAACTTAATTATGACCCATCTTAGTTTAAATACAATCATTGCGCGATGCACCACACGCCTTAACGTATTAATTTTATTGTTTTAAACATCGCTGCTATTATCACTTTCTTAATAACAATAAACCAAAGGAATACAATGAACACGCCACGCTTTAAATTAAGTATGAGCGCCCTCATAGTCGCAAGTACATTAGCGCTAACCGCCTGCGAAGCGGAAATAGCCTTAGGCACTACCGATTCAGCACAGACCAAGAAGCCCCTTACAAAACAAGATGCCAATGCATTTATTGCCAAAGCCGAGCAAGAGCTAAGTGAGCTTTACCTAGAGTCGAGCCGCGCTGAGTGGATTTACGCAAACTTTATAACGCACGACACCTCGGCGTTATCTGCCGAGGTTAATCGTAAAATGACCGAGTCAGTCGTGCGTTTAGCCAATCAGGCAGCACAATTTGACGACTTAAAGCTTGATTACGATGCACGCCGCAAGCTTAATAAACTTAAACTTGCGCTTACTTTACCCGCTCCTCAGGACGCTGAAAAAACAGCCCAACTTTCCACTATTGTGGCAGAGCTAGGTGGTTTATATGGTAAAGGTAAATACTGTAAAGACGATGGCAGCTGTTTAAGCCTAGGTGATATGACCGCAAAGATGGCCACCAGCCGTGATTATAACGAGCTACTTGATTTATGGCAAGGGTGGCGTCAAATTTCAAAGCCAATGCGCCCACTTTACGAGCAGCAAGTAACCCTAACAAATGAAGGGGCTAAAGAGCTAGGTTATGCTGATACCGGCGCAATGTGGCGTAGTAAGTACGATATGCCAGCCGATGACTTTACAACCGAGCTTGACCGCATTTGGGGGCAAGTAAAGCCACTTTATAACTCACTGCATTGCCATGTACGCGCTAAATTAGGCGAAAAATACGGCACCGACAAAGTAGCCCAAGATGAGCCTATTCCTGCGCACTTATTAGGAAACATGTGGGCGCAAGCGTGGGGTAATATTTACGATGTGGTCGCGCCAGAAAACGCCGATCCGGGTTACGATGTTACCGAGCTATTAGCTAAAAATAATTACGACGAGCTAAAAATGGTTAAAGGTGCTGAAACCTTTTTTACCTCAATGGGGTTTGAGCCATTGCCAGAGACCTTTTACGAGCGTTCGTTATTTGTAAAACCAAAAGACAGAGACGTACAGTGTCATGCCTCTGCTTGGAATATAGATAGCAAAGACGATTTACGCATTAAAATGTGTATTCAACGCACAGGCGAAGAATTTTCTGTTATTCACCATGAGCTAGGCCACAACTTTTATCAGCGCGCTTATAATAAACAACCTTTATTTTATCAAGAAAGTGCCAACGATGGTTTTCACGAAGCCATTGGCGACACCATTGCTTTATCGGTTACACCCGGTTACTTAAAAGAAATTGGTTTACTTGAGCAAGTACCTGATGAGTCAAAAGACATTGGCTTACTAATGAAAATGGCGCTAGATAAAGTCGCCTTTGTGCCCTTTAGCTTAATGGTTGATCAATGGCGCTGGCAGGTATTTTCGGGCCAAGTAAAGCCACAAGATTATAATAAAGCGTGGTGGGAGCTACGTGAAAAATACCAAGGTGTGAAAGCGCCTATTGCACGTAGCGAAGATGACTTTGATCCAGGTGCTAAATACCACGTACCAGGCAACACTCCTTATACACGTTACTTTTTAGCGCATATTTTACAGTTTGAATTTCACCGTAGCTTATGTGAAATAGCCGGTAACGATAAAGCTATTCACCGCTGCTCTATTTATAATTCAAAAGAAGCAGGAGATAAGCTAAACGCAATGCTGGAAATGGGCTCTTCTCGTCCATGGCAAGAAGCCCTTGAAACCATCACTGGCAAGCCGCAAATGGATGCAACCGCTATGCTTGATTACTTTGCACCGCTGCAACGCTATTTAGATGAGGAGAACAAAGACCGTAATTGCGGCTGGTAAAACGTTTACCACGGTTAATTTAAGTTAAAAACAACAAAGCCCGCTACAGTAGCGGGCTTTTTATGCTTTTAATTAAGTACAGGGCTTAATTAAAACTGAAAACGCATGTTTGCAAAGTATGCATCGTTATCAGAGTCATCTGCATTGTTCTCGTAACCTACTTTAAGACCAATGTTTTTATTGATGAAGTGCTGAGCACCAAAGCTATATGTATCTTGCTTGTTGTAGTTAGCAAATACCGAGGTTGCTTTTGAGAAGTAGTAGTTAGTTTCTGCTACCCACTGGTTTTCTGCATCTTCAATGCTCTCGTATTTACCTTCAAACGTTAAAAAGTTACCTTGCTGTAAGTCAATAAAGTACTTAGCTGCAACAGCGCGGTAATCAAAGTCGTCATCAGATGTAAGTGTTACACCTACGTAGTCTGTGCTGTTTAGCATGTGGTTGTATGCTAAATCAAACAAAGCAAAGTCATCGCCGTCTTTGTTTTCAACAAGCGTTACTTTTGCTAATAAATCAGGGTTAAAGAAGTAGCCACCAGTTAGCTTGTAAAGCTCACCGTTAGAGCCCGAATCTGGGTCAAGGTTTTCGTAAGATGCGCCAACAACAAATTCATTAATAAAGTATTCGCCACCAATGTTAGTAACATCGCCAAAGTCGTCATCAGCATAACTGCCGTAAACGTTAGTTTGTTTATTAATGTACTCAAACTGATCGTACGGACCTAATGTTTTTTTAGGAGATAGGTAATAAATAGAATCTACAGCAACGGTGTCGTTGTTATCGCTATCTTTGTAGCTTAAATTACTGATTGAATTGTAGCTGTCTGCAGCAGCCGCAGTGCTAGATAATAAAATGCTTGAAATAATAACTGCTAATTTTTTCATTGTAAGACTTCCCTTTGTGCATTGCTTTTTATGCTTTAGCTCATTGACTAAAGTGGGGACATGCTAACGCTGAGAAACTGAATGAAAACTTAATTAAGCAGTTGTATTTATTAAGTTAATTGTAAGTAGGTGTAAGAAACTGTAAATTTAAAGTAGTTGCAACACATAGTCAACAACTACTTAAAACATGTTCAGCAAACTAAAGCGCATGCTGACTTATTACACGATAAACTTCGTTAATATTATCGCCCGATTTAAACTCTTTACTAATAGGCGTTGGGTCTGAACCAATCCAAATTTTAAGCTCGGCATCTAAATCAAAGTGCCCTGCACTTTCTTTACTGAACTTAGTAATTTTAGAATAAGCAATACTCACCATTTCCATTTTAGAGCCGGTCATACCTTGCTTATCAATTAAAATTAAACGCTTATTAGTAAAAATAAACATATCGCGAATCACCTTATAGGCTTTTTCTACTTGTTCGCCATCTATTAGGGTATTGGCAAGTACTTTTTCTAAATCAGAATCATCTACTTCGCTTGCATTTCCCATTAAACCACTGAGTAGTCCCATTATGCTTTCTCCTGTGTAAATATTTGATTTTCTAAGGTGTGACCATTTACTAACTGCCTATATTGCCAGTTTTGTTGATGGCAAAAGTTTAATAAAGCAATATCAAGTGGCTCACCGGTTGGCTGGTACTCAATCACGTATTCTTTATGTTGGCTCATATACACACGGCTTACACCTGCTAACGCCTGCAGTTGCTGCTCCACATTTTGATACGCCTCGTTGAGCATTAAGGTATAAAAGTGAGTATGCGTATTGTTGTCTTTTGTTTGGTGCTCGCTCAAAATGCCCTTATCTAGGTGAAGCACTTGGGAGCATAATCGCTCAAGTTCGGTTAAATCGTGCGAACTTAAAATAAAGGTGGCTTCATCGCTTAAGCTCGATACCAGCTCTCGCACCTCTCTGGCATGAATAGGGTCAAGCCCTGCTGTGGCTTCATCAAGCATCACTATTTTCGGCGAGCCAATCAGCGCTTGCGCTATCGTTACCCGTTTACGCATACCGTGAGATAAATCGCCCGCACGCTGTTTAGCGACTTCTTTTAAGCCTACCAAATCAAGTACGCGCAGCGCTTCATTGTGGCTTTGTTTAGCGCCCATGCCTTGAAGCTTGCCATAAAACGCCAGTTGCTTATCTATATTAAAACGCGGATCTAACTGCGCATCTTGCGGTAATGCACTTACTTGGTTGAACAACGCGGCACTACCAGGCTGATGCCCTAAAATACTGAGCTCACCGTGGCTTGGGTTAATATAGCCGCACAATAAACTAAATAATGTGGTTTTACCGGCACCATTTGGGCCTACTAACGCCACTGGTGCGCCTTTTTGAATTTCAAAGCTTACGTTGTTAAGTGCTTGCTTTGCGCCATACGATTTACTCAAGCCGCTGGCTTTTATTAATACGCTCATAGCGAACTCCTTGTAAATATTCGATGCGCAATCGCTATAAATACAGCGCTTTGAATAAGCGGCACACCTAAGGCACTCAATAAAGGTAGGTTTTGCCCAGCTAAAAGCTCAGAATTAACCCCTGGGAAAAGGTAATCGAGCGCATTTAAAGCCGGTACTTGCCACGCCAATATACCCACAATAATGCCGCCACCAGCAAAATATAAAATGGCTAACACAATTGCTAAACGCGACGAGCGAGCAAACGTGTTAATCAAACTCATTAATGCTACAAACGGGCTAAGTACCACCACCATTATTATAAATATAGAAACCGCACGGCTTAACCCACCCATTAATAGGCTAGGCTCTCTGTAACCAAGTACGCCAAGGGTTGCCACTAGGGTAATAGCTAATAAACACGCTAACACGCCAAGCTGACCTAAAAAACGGCCAAATAAAATTTCAAACCGTGTAGAGCGCAATGATAAAAACCGTAATGTGCCGCGTTCTCTATCGCCAACGGTTTGATCGCTTGATATAAAAATAGCAAACAGCGGAAAGCTATACAAAGCGACTAGCCAGTACATAGCAAATTCGGCCTCAGGCCAATCAAGCAACTTACTTAAACCAATACTGCCTGAAATATCGCGTGCCATTTGTTCAAAATTGGGCGCACTAATAATGCTGACGGCTTGGCCTATCGGGTAGCGTAAAATAAGTAACCAAACAAGGGCAAAGGCGGCCATTGCAATTAAGCCGCGCTTGGTTAAAAACATACGTACTAGCTCAAAACCCGCTATTTGGGTTAATCGCCCTATGTTCACTAATGATGATGTTGCCATTGGCTTTCCTTAATGACGTTGCTCATGCTTTAAAATAAAGCGTAATGTAACAACAGTAAGTGTAAACACCTTGAATTACCAGCAAAAAAAAGCTCACCATAAGTGAGCTTTGTAACAAACCGTTTAAATGTAACAGGCCAAACTTTGTTTATTTAGCCTATTTTTATAAATGCTGTTGGTATACCTCAAGCGCTTGGCTTAAGTCATTAATTAAATCATCAATGTCTTCAAGGCCAATATGCAAGCGAATAACAGGGCCTAAATCCCAACCAGTGTTCGAACGTAAACCTTTCATGGTTAAATTGGCGGTGACTAAACTTTCAAAGCCGCCCCACGAAAAGCCCATTTTAATGTGCTCAAGGCTATCTAAAAACGCATCAATGGCTTTTTGGTTACCGGTTTTCATTACAAATGAAAACAACCCATTGCTGCCATCAAAGTCGCGCTTAAAAAATTCATGTCCAGGGCAGCTTTCAAATGCAGGATGGCGAATATGATCAACTAACTCATGTTGCTCAAGCCATTTTGCCACCTCTATAGCCGCCTTTTCGTGCTGATTTAAACGCACTGCCATAGTG
Organism: Pseudoalteromonas sp. CuT4-3; assembly: GCF_035666335.1. NCBI lineage: Bacteria > Pseudomonadati > Pseudomonadota > Gammaproteobacteria > Alteromonadales > Pseudoalteromonadaceae > Pseudoalteromonas > Pseudoalteromonas sp. CuT4-3. Next base: position 1,303,427 of record NZ_CP142030.1, on the reverse strand, counting down.
CGTAAGCCTCTAAGCGCTAAATAGGCATCATCTGCGCTGGTGCATTGCCCTAATAAGTACGACTGCTCACGTAGGGTTGGCCAGTACTTTTTATTTGCCACTGCTACACCCATCATTACATCAGAGTGGCCAACAATGTACTTAGTTGCTGCTTGAATACTAATATCTACACCGTGTTCAAGTGGGCGGTAATGCAAGCCATTGCCGTAGGTGTTATCAAGCATGGTCATAATATTATGCTCATTGGCTACTTTTACCATGGCAGGTACATCTTGTATTTCCATGGTTATAGAGCCAGGCGATTCTAAAAACAGCACTTTTGTGTTTGGCTGAATATACGCCTCAATACCTGCGCCAATTGTAGGTGGGTAATAAGTGGTGGTAACACCTAGCCCCGCTAAAATTTTATCGCAAAAATCACGCGTAGGTTCATACACGTTATCAACCATTAAAATATGATCGCCTGCCTTTACAAACGACAATAACGCTTGGCTTATTGCCGCAGCGCCGCATGGGTAAAGTGCGCAGCCTTCGCCGCCTTCAAGCTCGGTTATTGCCTCTTGCAGTGCAAAATGTGTAGTTGTGCCACGGCGGCCATAAAATAATGTTTTATCACCGCGGGTTTTAGCGGCCTCTTTTAATTCGGCCACGCTGTCAAATACAATTGTAGAAGCACGCTGTACTACGGGGTTTACCACACCATGGGTGTAGGCTTTTTTACGCCCCGTTGATACTAACTGGGTATTTTTATTTTTGCTTGTCGACATTACCAATCCTTAAGCCTTATTTGAAAGCCATTGTTCAATTAAAAAACGCGAAATTGAATCGACCCGAGGGAGTTTATAATGATCGCCTTCATCGCCCATATTGCCAAACGCCTTAACTTCTTCGCGCGTAAACCATTTGGCATCGTCTAATTCGTCTTTATCTACGTTTATTTGCTCAGTTTTAGCCTGAGCAATAAAACCCAACATAATAGAAGAAGGAAATGGCCAAGGTTGCGAGGCAATATAACGTACATTATCAACGTCAATGCCTGCTTCTTCTTTAACTTCGCGCGCTACAGCTTGCTCTAGTGTTTCACCTGGATCTACAAAGCCTGCCAATGACGAATACATACCTTGTTGCCATATTGCTTGGCGACCCAATAAACAACGCTCTATTCCATCTTCAAATACTTTAGTAACCACCATAATTACTGCAGGGTCAGTGCGTGGAAATGTAGGGTGCTTGCAGTGCTCGTTTTCACATAGGCGTGAATGCCCTGCCTCTACTAATGTATTTTTACTGCCACAACGCCCACAAAAACTATGCGTTGCATGCCAATAACATAAGCCACGTGCAAGTGCGGCTATAGAGCCATCTTGTATATCAACGTGAGGGCCATATTGGCGTATATCAAAAAACTGTGCGTCGCCTATAACGCACTTGAGTTCGTCATCGTGTATGGCTGAAACATCTAACGCAAACACACCCTGTTGCTCGGTATTTGAGCCTAAATAAATAGCGTTTGATAAATCTAAATGGGCAATTTGCGGATACGTTAAGTAGCACACTTGAGCTGCGTCTTTATAAAACAAAGTGTGGTTATTATTCACCAAAAGCCACTTACTTTGTGCCGACATTTGCGCGTTTAACCACGCCGCGTTTTTACGAAAATTAGACCCGCGGTCTAATGGCATGTCGCTGTAATAAAGCATGTGAGTCCTCAATAACATGGTATGGCGTAAAATTACCATAACCGCTGAGTAAACCCAATTTATTACAGCAATAAAAAAAGCCTATATTAGCTATATAGGCTCTTTATTAAAAACTCTCATGTTGCAGGCACTTAGCCGCTATATTTTATGCTTTAGAGTAGCAAGCTATCATCAATTAAATGAAACTGTTCTGCACTTTGTTTAAGCACCTCTGCGGTTAACTTATCGGCGCCGTAGACATCGCACGGTACATTGTATTGATTTTTTAAATGCCCTAGCAATAACGCAAAATCGCCATCACCAGAGAGCAAAATAACTTTATCGAGGTTTTTGCCTTGCTCTAGCATATCTATCGTTATGCCTACATCCCAATCCCCTTTTGCGCTGCCGTCGCGGCGCTGAATAAACGGCTTAAGTTTTACCTCAAAGCCAATAGCACGCAAAATATTTTGAAACTGGTTTTGTTTTTCATCACCGCGGTGAATGGCATACGCAAATGCACAATCTATAGAATACTGCTGCTTCATGTGCGCCCAAAATGCATTGTAGTCAAAGTTTTTACGGTAACTTTCGCGGCACGTGTAATAAATGTTTTGTACATCAACAAAAATACCGACACGTGGCTTACTGATTTGCTGATCGTTTTGTAAAGTCATTTGTTTCCTTAAGTGCTCACAGCTCAGCGCAGCTGAAATAAAACGCCATTAACGAGTGAACCTTGCAATTTTGTTTTAAGTAACCTAAATTGGTCACTTAACTAAATGTAACCAAATTTGGTTACCTGATTCTATGTAACTGCATTAAGTTACTTTTTGGATTTTTATGATTGGTGTGATCAGCGGCGATATTATTAAATCGCAAAAAATACCTAAGCAGCAATACGATGCCATGCTTTATCAGCTAGAGCAAAGTTTGCGTGCAATTAGTGATAATACATCCCTGTGGACCATATACCGAGGTGATGCTTTTCAGTTACAAATAAATCAAAGCGAGCAGTTAATTAAAACCGCTATTATCATTTATTTGCATTTAAAGTCGGCAGGTTACGAGCTACGCCAAAGTATGGCCTTAGGTGAGGTAGACAACCCACGCAGCGATATAAAAACAGCCACCGGCTCGGCCTTTGTGCTCTCAGGGCAAGGCCTTGATAAAATAGCCAACCAACGCTTTACCTTACAGGTAGCAAAGCACGCCCTAGATGAAAGTTTTAGCCTTAACCTTGCCTTTGTCGATACCTTGCTTAGCAAAATAACGCAAAAACAAGCCAATGCGCTTTACGTGTATTTAACCCAGGCCGATAACAGTCATGCAGCACTGGCAAAAGAGCTTAACACCAGTCGCGAAAATGTCACTAAATTGCTTAATTTAGCAAATTATCAGCTTATAGAGCGATTTATAGTACACGCTAAACAGGTCATAACAACGATTGCAAAAGGAAGTGAGTAATGGGGTTTTCGTTATTATTAGTGACATTAATTATAGGCCACCTAGTCAGTGACTTTTTTTTACAACCAATGAGCTGGGTAAACGATAGAAACACCCACCACTTTAAAGCTAAAAAGCTCTACCTGCATGTATTAGTACACGGTGTGGTTAGCGCCGTTATTTTAGCGCTTTGGGAATATAGCTATGGCTGGCAACAACTAAGCACCGTGTTACTTTCAACAGCTGCAATTATGCTTAGCCACTACCTAATAGATATTGCTAAGTCGTATTCTAACAAAGGGGTTGTGCCCTTTTTACTCGACCAGATAGCGCATATAGCCGTAATAATAGCGCTGTGTATTTATATAACTGATAACCAAAGTTTAATCGCGTACGTAAGCGCACTTGCCACAAACCCTAAAGTGCTTTGGGTTGTATGCGGATATTTAATTATATTAAGCCCAAGTGCCGTATTTATAAGAATGATGCTTGAAAGGCTCACCGCTAACTTTTCAAGTGAGGGCAGCTTACCGTTGGCCGGACAAAGCATTGGCATGATAGAGCGTGTACTTATGCTCAGCTTTATACTACTTGATCAATTTGCGGGGCTTGGCTTTTTGCTAGCTGCCAAGTCGGTATTTAGGTTTGGCGATTTAAGTGCCAGTAAAGATAAAAAGCTCACCGAGTACGTTATGCTAGGCACCTTACTAAGCGTTAGCGTTACCTTGTTTGTAGGATTAGGCGTTAATTCGTTGATCAGGTAAGTATAAATTTCAGATAATAAAAAACGCGCTACTTCTATTAAAAAGGTAGCGCGTTTTTTGTATTGGCGTTAAATTAAAGGCCAATACAATCTTTAATAATGATTAATCGTTATTTGGGCGACGACGGCGCTGGCCATTACCACCTACCGATTGGCGCTTTGCCCATGGGCTTTGTGCGTTGTCATCGGTTTTGGCTGCTGGTTTTTTAGAACCACCACGACGAGGGCCTGTACCGCTTCCCCCATTGTTTGGTTTTTTGCTGTTCGGCTTATCAGACTTAGGCTTGTTAAACGGCTGCTTTGCTCTTTTAGGCTTTTTAGGTTTAATTGGGCGAGCATCTAATGCGCGCTCAGGTACTGGGCTAGTTGGTTCAAATCCAGGCTCTTCAGCGCGAGGGATTAGCTCACCAATAAAACGTTCAATACCGTATAAATCAGCGGCATCATCGGCTGTTACAAACGAAATAGCATGCCCTGATGCACCAGCACGGCCTGTACGGCCAATACGGTGAACGTAATCTTCGTATACGTTTGGTAAGTCGTAGTTAACCACATGCGGAAGCTCAACAATATCAAGGCCACGTGCCACAATATCAGTGGCTACAAGTACGCGTACTTCACCGCTTTTAAAGCCATCTAATGCTTTAACACGGGCACCTTGTGATTTATTACCATGAATAGCGGCGCCTACTATGTCGTCGCGCTCAAGCTGTTTAACTAAACGGTTTGCACCGTGCTTGGTACGGCTAAACACTAATACTTGTTGCCAATCGTTGCTACGAATTAAATGGCTAAGTAATGCGGTTTTACGCGATTTATCAACAGCGTAAACGCTTTGCGTTACGCTTTTAGCAGTGGTGTTTTTTGCCGCAACTGATATTTCAACAGGGTCGTTAATTAACCCTTTTGCTAATGCTCGAATATCATCTGAAAACGTTGCCGAAAACATTAAGTTTTGGCGTTTAGGCGGCATTTTAGCAATCAGGCGTTTAATGTCGTGAATAAAGCCCATATCAAGCATGCGGTCCGCTTCATCAAGTACCAGCACTTCAACATTATCAAACTTAACAGCGTTTTGATTATGTAAATCGATTAAACGCCCAGGCGTGGCCACTAAAATATCAACCCCTTTACGAAGGCGCTGCATTTGTGGGTTTATTTTTACGCCGCCGTACACTACAAACGAACTTACAGCAGAGTGCTTAGCGTATTCTTCAACGTTTTCGCTTACCTGCAAAGCCAGCTCACGCGTAGGCGCTAAAATAAGGGCACGTACGTGGTTACTTTTTGCTTTACTGCCTTTAGATAACAGCTCAATTAGCGGTAACGTAAAACCAGCGGTTTTACCTGTGCCTGTTTGTGCAGCCGCCATCACATCGCGACGTTCAATAATTGCAGGAATTGCTTGAGCCTGAATAGGCGTTGGCGTTTCATAGCCCTTTTCTAAAACCGCGTTAACTAAAGACTGTGATAAACCTAAACCATCAAAACTCATAAAATCTCTCAATAAAAAAAAGGCCAAACCGGCCAAGGGCGCATTATACGCAACTAACTTAGAAATGCATGGAAATATTCACTTTGCCAAATAAGCACTCTGCGCAAAAATAGCGAATAGCAATACAAAACAGCACTATGGCATTAAAGCAGATACGTTTTTGTGAATTAAAATATGTACTACCTAAGGGCGATTAAATCGCAGCGCGGGGGATATAACCCAATGGGCTATGTAAAACAACAAAAGCGGCTAAAAAGCCGCTTTTGAATAGATGCTGTTTAAAAAGCAACTATTATTTAACACCTAGCTCGCGTAAACGCTCTTGTAGGTAGCTGTCTGCAGTGTAGCGCTCAGAAAGCACAACATCAGGACGTGGGTGTAAAAACAGCGGTAAAGAAATACGCGACTTAGTCGACGCTTTACCTGTTGGGTTAATTACACGGTGAATAGTCGATGGGAAGTACCCGCCCGACGCTTCTTGTAGCATGTCACCAATATTAATAATTAAGCTACCAAAGTCACATGGCACATCTAACCAACCGCCATCTGTTTTTTGAACTTGCAGGCCTGGCTCGTTCGATGCAGGTAATACAGTTAATAAGTTAATGTCACCATGTGCTGCAGCGCGAATTGCACCTGGCTCTTCATCACCTGTCATTGGCGGGTAATGTAAAATACGTAACAATGTTTGCTCAGAATCAGCAATCATGTCTTTTAAATCGATAGAAAACTTAGCACGTACATCGGCTGGTGCCTCTGCTTGAACCCAGCTTAAAAGCGTTGCTGCAAATTCGTTAGCTAAGCGGTAGTACTCACGCACGTCGGCTTCAAGCTCAGCAGGCACGCGACCTTTAGGGTAAACATGAAAGTACTCTTTAATGTCTTTTACTGTAAAGCCTTTAGCTACCTCAGATACAGAAGGCGGGAAATAGCCGTCTTGCGTTTCTTTAGAAAATAAAAAGTCGTGCTTTTGCTCTGAATTAAAAAAGTCTTGCCATTTTTCGTAAATAGACTCAACTAAAGATTGCGGGATTGGGTGATTTTTTAATACACCAAAACCGGTGTTTCTTAACGATTCAACAAAGTGAGCAGCCGCATCGGGAGCTTTATAATCAACAGTAGGTAATTGCATTGTACGTTCCAGTGAATAGGTTGTTAGAAGTGAGCTGCTTTAAAATATAGCTAATTAGCCAATATAAAGTAGCAAAACCTTCATTATAGCGCTGTGCGAGGATAGACAAACCACCCAAAAAACATAAGGACAAATGTCCTCACGATGAAATAGTAAGCAGTTTACTTGATCAAGATCAAAGCATAATAAACATTGAAATTACACTAGTTAGTGCTTATATCTTATCTATTATTGTAACGTATTTTAATGAAACACTAAGGCTCTTCTATGCGACAAAAAGTATCTTTTAAAAGCGGCGATTTAGAACTTGCAGGCCAGCTTGAACGCCCAGCCGGCGATGTAAAGTTTTATGCTTTATTTGCACACTGCTTTACCTGTGGTAAAGATATTGCTGCCGCTACGCGCATAAGCCGCGCCCTTACCCAACAGGGTATTGCCGTACTGCGCTTTGACTTTACCGGCCTTGGCAATAGCGACGGCGACTTTGCAAACAGTAACTTCTCATCAAATATTCAAGATTTAGTGGCCGCAGCCGATCACCTGCGTACGCACTTTGATGCGCCGCAGTTATTAATTGGCCACAGCTTAGGCGGCGCTGCCGTACTGGCTGCTGCAGAGCATATTCCTGAGGTATCGGCTATTACAACAATTGGCGCTCCTTCAGATGCGCAACACGTTGCACATAACTTTGAAGCCCATTTAGACGAAATAAACGCCGCAGGTGAAGCTAAAGTTAGCTTAGCTGGACGCGAATTTACCATAAAAAAACAATTTGTAGAGGACATCGCAAAGTACGACCGTAGCCATATAGGTAAATTAAAACGCGCACTTTTAGTTATGCATTCCCCTGTTGATGCCACGGTTAATATTTCAGAAGCCGAGAAAATTTACGCATCAGCCAAACACCCAAAAAGCTTTATTAGCCTCGATAACGCCGACCACTTACTGAGTAATAAAAACGATGCCGAGTACGCTGCTACGCTTATTGCTAATTGGGCAAACCGCTACGTTAAATATGAGCAAAGCAACTACAGCGAAAAATTAGAAAACGGCAAAGTACTGGTTGAAGAAAAAGATCATATATTTACTCAGCACGTAAGTACTAAAGATCATACATGGCTTGCCGATGAGCCATTAAAAGTAGGTGGCAGTAATTTAGGCCCCGATCCTTACGACCATATACTCGCAGGCCTAGGCGCGTGTACCTCAATGACACTGCGTATGTATGCAACCTTAAAAAAGCTGCCGCTTGATCATATAAAAGTAGAGCTTGAACACACCCGCGACTATTACAAAGATTGCGACAACGGCGAATGTACCCAAAACCTAGAGGCCATTACCCGTAAAATTACCCTACGCGGCGACTTAACCGAAGCACAGCGCCAACGCCTGCTTGAAATAGCCGACAAATGCCCTGTGCATAAGACCCTGCATAACAGCCCAATTGTAGTAAGTGAATTAGTTGAGTAACTAAAACAAAAATAGCGCAGCTGTGGCTGCGCTATTTACTAGGGCCTGTTTACCTTTCGAGGTTGAATTTGCAGCAGTCTGTTTGGTATTTAGGCAAGGCAGAGCCTATGTACTGTGGTTGTTCCCCATAAATAGGCGATAACGACGTATAAATGCCAAGCAGGCGCTGCCCAAAGGGTGCTGCCTAGGGGCCATTTACTCTTTGTTACTCGGTTTTTACTTAGCCCACTAGGTTACAAACCTCGCGCCGTGATTTAATGGCCCCTAGATTGAACAAATTATAACCCTGAAAAGTCAACAGGCCCTGAAATAAAGCTCTACAAATTTTTGTTAATTTAAAAACGCCTGCATTTCTTTACTCATTCTATCCACCAGCCATTTTGGCCCGCCGTCGTGCATATCGTTATGGCGCGATTTTTCAATCATTACTTGGCTAACAAGGAAGTTTTTTAGCTCTGTTTCATTTAATAAAACATTCGCATCGGCTGGGTAATCACTACCACGCAGTGTAAGCACGCGTATGTTTTTATTACGTGGGATCAATATGCGGCGGTGATCGAGGGTAATTATTTGACTTACTTCATTTGGGTAAATTGAAGCATATAAAGCAGATATATCGCCGCCGTTAGAGTGGCCAAATAACGTGAGCTGAGAAAAGTTATATTCAGGGTATTGAGCACATAGCTGATTAACTAAAAATTTAAGGGTAACCACACCGCGGTGCCAGTTTTCCATGCGGGTGGTTAAATATGGCTGCATACGATTAAGTGCAGGGTCGGTTTTAAGCTCATGCGCGACTGCAATGCTTAAATAACCTTTTGCATTAAATAGCTTACTCGCAAACGTGTAGTCATTGTGGCTAATGCCGTAGCCTGCATTTACAAATGCTACAGGGCACTTTGCGTGTACGCTGCATTGATTACTCTCATTGGGGTATGTGATATTTATAGGGATGGTGCGATTGCGGCTTTGATCCACTATTACATCATCAGCAAAGCTTAATGGGGATATTAAACTCGCGCTTAGGCTAAATGCACTTAATGTTAGTAACTTTTTTATTGTTTTATGCATGTTTTAACTTATATAAATTATTGTTTTTAAATAAAAATAACTTTTACTATAAAGGTTAGCGCGCGCCATTGCTAATGTATGCGATAATACGGGTATTATTTTTAGTTAATTTAGAAAAGTACCCCATGAAATCATACAGCACTATTGAACAACGTATCGACATTTTGCAAAGTCGAATAGAAGCCTATAAAGAAGAAATTGCCGTGTTACAGGCCGAGCCAAAAAGTAACAACGAGCGTATTATATTTAAATTTATTGAAACAGGCAGCACAGGTAAAACAAAAGACTTTGTGCGCGAACTTGGTATTAAGTCGCCGCGCGATAGCTTATATTCATCAGGTGATGTAACCAAATTAATTAAAGACGGCGCTGATGACATCACCCCTGCACTGCTTGAAATTGCCCGCACATTGGCAAACGCACGTAATAAAAATGGCCCTAGCTGTTAATACCAAGCTACAGGCCATTGTTTAATCTTATTAAAGGTTATTCATTGTTTAGAGGCTTGCAATATGCAGCTTCTAAACGCTCCTCACATATTAATCGCAAAGCTCAATATTAAGGCTTGTAAGTAAATTAAGAGCTTCAAAGCGCTCAAACTTAGCACCCGCTAACGCATTACTGTTTAAATCTATATTAAATTCTGTAGCCCCTACAAAGTCACACTCAGTTAAAGTGGTTTGAAAAAACTCACTATCGCGAAAATTACTTCCTGTAAATGTACTTTGCTTTAAATTGGCATGTCTAAAATCAACATTTTTTGCAAAGCAGTGTATTAATTTTAGTGATTTTAAAGTTAATTCATAAAAAGAGCTGTTACTAAGCTCACAGCTATTAAAGCTCACCGGCGCATCAATACTTAGGGCTCCCCAATCAGCATTGCTCCATTGCACGCTGTTTAACTTACAATGGCTAAAGCTTACACTTTCAAGCGAGCTGTATCCCCATTCTATGCTCGATAAATTGCAATGCTCAAAGCTGCACTCTATAAATCGACACGTTTTAAATTGCCCCTGAGATAAGTCGCAATTTATAAACGTACATGCTTCAAATTCTGTGTTTTCGAGTGTGTGTTTTGCTAGCTGCAAGGCACTAAATTGCTGATCGCAATAATAGCTATTATTAGAAATTGGCACTGTAACTACGTGTCCGTATTTAGGGTTGTTTAATGGGCATAAGGGCTGGTTTTTGGCAAGTCTTGTTTAAGCGCTAATAAGGCGATAAAAATTAAGCCAAAGAGCGGAAATACTGCTAAACACCCGCCTACAAAAGCCAAAACGCCCGGCATGGTGCTTTTGCTTTTACCTATTTTGTAGCTAATAAGCGCAAAAATTGGAATGCAAAACAAAATAAAAAAAGCTAAAAATTCACCAAATAATGTGAGATTAAACGACATAAGAACTCCCTCTCTATTGAATAATATTTGATACCAAGCAACTTGAATATTTAACTATTCTAGCGTGCTAAATAGACTAATAACTTAACACGATTGGTATGAACTGCTTTAAATTTAACCATAAAAAAACCCCTAGGCATACTCCTAAGGGTTTTTAAATCTAGCTAAGCGCATTTGTTACGCGCGGCATTACTCTTCGCTAGGAATTGCTTTTTCTACCACACTGATTGCAAGCTCAGTTAACGAGTCGCTATTAGCTTTGCTAGGTGCATCGGTTAATAAGCACGATGCTTGAGTGGTTTTAGGGAACGCAATAACGTCACGAATGTTATCGGTACCACATAAAAGCATAACTAAACGGTCAAGACCAAAGGCTAAACCAGCATGTGGTGGTGTGCCGTATTTAAGGGCATCAAGTAAAAAGCCAAACTTGTCTTGTTGCTCTTGCGCATCAATACCTAAAATTCTAAATGCTGCTTCTTGCATATCAGCATTATGAATACGTACCGAACCGCCACCTACTTCGTAGCCGTTTAATACCATGTCGTAAGCATCTGAAATAGCCGCGGCAGGGTTTGCTTCAAGCTCTTCTGCGCTAATATCTTTTGGTGCTGTGAATGGGTGATGCACAGCATGTAACGTGCCTTCGTCATCTTCTTCAAACATTGGGAAGTCAACAACCCAAAGTGGCGCCCAGCTATCAAGGTTAATGATTTCTAAATCAACACCAATCTTCAAGCGAAGCGCGCCCATTGCTTCGTTTACAACGTTGCGTTTATCGGCACCAAATAAAATAATGTCGCCCGTTTGTGCGTTAGTACGCTCAAGTAACTGGGTAATTACCTCTTCGTTTAAAAACTTAGCAACTGGAGATTGAACGCCTTCAGCGCCTGCATCGCGGTCGTTTACTTTCATCCACGCCATACCTTTAGCGCCGTAAATGCCAATAAACTTAGTGTAATCGTCAAGTTGCTTACGCGAAAGCTTAGCGCCACCCGGTACTGTTAATACAGCAACGCGGCCTTTTTCGTCATTAGCTGGACCTGAAAACACGTTAAACTCTACGTCTTTTACTAAATCAGCTACATCAACAAGCTTCATTGGGTTACGTAAGTCTGGCTTATCAGAACCGTAAAGGCTCATTGCTTCGCTGTAAGGCATAATTGGGAAATCGCCTAAATCAACGTTTAGTAATGATTGCCACATTTCACGGATCATTTTTTCAGTCATACCACGTACTTGATCAGAGCTCATGAACGAGGTTTCTAAATCTATTTGGGTAAATTCAGGTTGACGATCGGCACGTAAATCTTCATCACGGAAACATTTAACAATTTGGTAGTAACGGTCAAAACCCGACATCATCAACAATTGCTTAAACAACTGTGGTGACTGTGGTAATGCATAAAAGCTACCTTTATGAACACGACTCGGTACTAAGTAATCGCGTGCACCTTCTGGTGTTGCTTTTGTAAGTACAGGTGTTTCAATGTCTAAAAAGCCATTGTCATCTAAAAAGCGACGAACAAAGCTGCTTGCTTTAGCGCGCAGTTTAATACGGTCGCTCATTTCAAGGCGACGTAAATCTAAGTAGCGATACTTTAAGCGGCGCTCTTCTGAATTGGTTTGATTAAAATCAAGCGGAAGCGGCTCAGAGCGGTTAATAATAGTTAGCTCAGTGCCTAAAATTTCTACTTCGCCTGTTGCCATGTCTTTATTTACTTGGCTTTCTGGACGCGCACGTACAACCCCTTTTAACTGCACACAAAACTCTTGGCGAAGTTTGTTAGCGTTATCCATTAGTCCTTCAACCTCTGGATCGAATACAACTTGTACTAACCCTTCTCTATCGCGTAAATCGACAAAGATAAGTCCACCAAGGTCACGTCGTTTGTTGATCCAGCCACATAGTTCAACTTCTTGATCTGCGTGAGTTTTATTTAGCTGTCCGCAATATATAGAGCGCATAGTTTTCCTGTCAGATAAAAGGCTTAAACGGTTATATTTATTTGTTTTAAGGCGTGTGATTTAAAAAACTGGTCACCACAATACAAATAAAGCCGCTAGCAATCTAAAAATAATCAAATTAAGCCCTGCATTATACCCAAGTAGTATCAAGATGCTAGGGCGTGTTGAACGTTGGTGGTTGAATTTGCAGCAGTATGTTTGGCTTTTAGGCAAGGCAGAGTCTATGTAGTGTGGTTATTCCCCATAAAAAGGCGATAACGCAGCATAAATGCCAAACATGCGCTGCCCTTTGGGTTCTTTCTAGGGACGATTAACTCTTTGTTGCCTACATGGATGTAGGTAAGGGGCGTGAGCAGGACGCGGAAGCTTTGCTCGATTTTTACTTAGCCCACTAGGTTACAAACCTCGCGCCGCGATTTAATCGCCCCTAGATTGAACAAATTTCAATCTACAAAGATCAACACGCCCTAGAGCGTGTGTTTAGCTTTGTAATGTTAATTTGCAGCAAGCACCGTATGTATTTGGTACACTTACGCCACGAAGTCATTAAGCCACCCTTTTTATGTTATATATTGGATGCCCTCAGTGGTCGAGCAGCGCCTGGAAAGGCAACTTATTTACCCGCCAATGTAAAAATGCCGATATGCTAAGCCAATATGCCCAGCATTTTAACTCAGTTGAAGGCAATACCAGCTTTTACGCAGACCCAGCGCCAAGCACCGTTTTACGCTGGGCTCAAAGCGTACCCGAGGACTTTAAATTTACGTTTAAGTTTCATCGTCGCTTTAGCCACGAGCTTGCGCTTAGTAATGTTCAAACAGAACTTAATGACTGGCTTACGTTATTTGCCCCAATACTTGAAAAAACAGGGCAAATAATGCTGCAATTACCCAAAGCGTTTGGTCCAAGCGATTTGCCTAAATTAACGCAATTTATTAGCTTGCTCCCCAAAGAGCTAAATTACGGCGTAGAAGTACGCCATAGTGATTTTTTTAAAAAAGGTGAGGCCGAAATTGCCCTTAATCAGCTATTAATGGCAAATAATATAAACCGTATTTCTATGGATACCCGTGCGCTTTTTGCAATAAAGCCCACCACCGAGGCTTTAATAGATGCACAACAAAAAAAGCCACACTTACCGGTACATGCAATAGCTACTGGCTCGCAGCCGATGGCACGCTTTGTAATAGCCGATTTACAAAACGACTATAAACCCTTTTATAAACCCTGGCTCAATAAAGTAAAACAATGGCTTGATGAGGGAAAAACCCCGTATGTGTTTTTTCATACTGCCGATAACCGAGAATCTCCGCTCCTTGCTAGGCAGTTTTGTGAAGACCTAGGGTATAATCACCCGGTATTAAATCCATTCAGTGGCGAAAAAGAAGCCCACCAGCCAACGCTTTTTTAAATAGAGAACAAAAATGAGTGAATACGCACGTTACTTTACCGGCTACCCAGCTAACATTGTTGAGCAAGTATTAAGCCTTATAAATAACAACAAGGTATGTGACTACTTACTTAAAAAATACCCACATGCGCACACCATCACCACCGACAAACTACTTTACAGCTACGCCACTGATTTAAAAAAGCAGTATTTAAAAAACGCCCCACCGTTTGGACGCGCTGCATTTAAAAAACAAGGTGATATGGTTACCAACGCACTCGGTACTCACACCTACCGCATGCAGGGTAAAACCCGTAAGCACGATTTAGCCATAAACAGTGACTTACTGCGCGCACCAGAGCCACTGTTAAAAGCGCTAGTCGTACACGAACTCGCCCACTTTAAAGAAAAAGATCACAACAAAAGCTTTTATAAACTGTGCTGCCACATGGAGCCGCAATACCATCAGTTAGAGTTAGATTTACGGATTTTTTGTGTGGTGGTGGCAATGGGTGAGAATCCGTATGTTTAATATCTACTAAAACAAAAGTTTTCAAAAAATATAAACTCTTATAATGAATGTTTTTAATACAAATAAATGAGGTTTTAATGCAGCAAAGAGTAGAAATCGTTAATAAAGCTTTTTTTTGAACAACTCAATGATGCTGTTTTTCTTATTAAATGCAATGAAGATATACCTTATGGCGAAGGAGCATTTTCTCGACAAGCAATAATCACATCTATTTTGTGCTTGGAGTCTGCTGCTAACTGCTTTATGTACGCAATTCCATGCACTAAGGCTATGAAAAGTGCCCTAGATAAGCTATCACTTGTTGATAAGTACGAATACTTGTATATGTCTATTATAGAATCAAAAAGTATTAATCGCGGCTCTCCATATTTTCAAAAACTATCCGAACTTGTTAAAATTAGGAATAAATATGTTCACTCAAAGCCAAGTAGTGAGATATTGCCTCCTAATGAAATTTCAAAACCTGTACTTGATGACGAAAAGTCACAATATTTAAAACTCCCCATAGACCCACAATCTTGGCAGATAAAAGATGCAAAGAATGTAGTGAAGTATGTATGTGATTTTATTGACCACTTTCTCATTGATTTATGTGAATTCCCCCCCTCATACTCAACAAATTTTTTAATAACTACACTTTATAGCGGAGACGAAAGTTTTTGGTTATTAGACGAAAACAAGAAAGATACAATAAAGTATTTACGAGAAAGTATTGGGGCAAAAGTTAGATTCTTTGAAGCAAACTAAATAGCTAAGTGGATAAGTTTAAAACGTTATGAACCACGGCACTGAACCAGATACCCCGCAGAGTTAGCGGGGTATTATATAATAATCAATTTTAAATTTTACAGCCCTAGCTCAGCCATAAAGTCATCATCGGCATCATCTTGTTCTGCTTCTTTTGACTTAGCTTTTGCTTTTTCGGCCTTTTGCTTAGCTTCGTTTTCGATAATGTCATCAGGGTCTATCGCTTCTACAATGTCAAAGTCATGTAGTTTTATAAACTCTGTTTTATCCATTGCCAGCTCTAGGTAAAAAATATTTTGGTTGCGCGTAGTAAAGGTTACGCGGCGTGCTTGTGGACGATCCATGGTGGTATCAACCGATATTTGCACTTGTTTATTAATTGCCATCATTTTTGGCTGGTTTTGCGTAATAGAGGTATGTAACTGCTCACGCACTTTAGAAGTGAAGTCACCAACAATTTGGTTCATCAGCTCGCCCATTACATTTGAAACGTCATCCGATAAATGACTGTGGGCAATTTCTTCTTCAGGCATGCCCATATTGCGCATGTAATCGCCGTAAATTTCCATTGCTGCTTGCGCTGTAAAATTAGTGACTACCAGCCCTGTAAAGCCACCATCAAATAATACAAAACAGCCAATGTCTGGACGCATACAGGTGCGCGTTATTTTTTGCACCATAGCCGAGTAGCTAATTTCGTTACCGCTGGCTGATGACAAAACACCCGTAACTGAATGACATAGGGTTGCTAATATATCGTCTGTGCTAATTACCTTACTTTTGCTCATTTAACGTTCTCTTTTATACTTATTATTCATAATTCTAGCCAAGCTACTGAATTTATCACTGACTATCCAGTATAAAATGTTAAAATAGTGCCATTATTTTTAAAGAGACTGCCTTAGTGAGTATAAAAGACAGTATTTACGCCTCTGAGCAACAAGTAAAAGATTTTAGCTTTGACCAAAATGTGGTTGAGGTTTTTCCGGATATGATCCAGCGCTCTGTGCCTGGGTACGCCACCATTGTAAGCACTATGGGTAAATTGGCCGGTGAATATGCGCAAAGTAATTCAAACCTTTACGATTTAGGCTGCTCGCTTGGTGCGGTTACCCTAAGTATGCGCCGTAATATTCGCACCGATAACTGCCACATTATTGCTGTAGATAACTCACAAGCTATGGTTGAGCGTTGTAAGGTTCATTTACAAGGCTTTAAATCAGACGTGCCTGTTACAGTAACTTTAGGCGATATTAACGAGCTTGAGATTCAAAATGCGTCGGTAGTGGCCATGAATTTTACCTTGCAATTTATTCCGCCATTACAGCGCCAAGCCGTGCTTGAAAAAATTTACGCTAACTTAAAACCCGGTGGCGTACTGCTACTTAGCGAAAAAATTAAAGCCGAAAACGAGCAGTGCGATAATTTATTAATTGATTTGCACCACGACTTTAAACGCCACAATGGCTACTCAGAGCTTGAAATAAGCCAAAAACGTACTGCCATTGAAAACGTGATGCGCCCCGATACGCTAAGCACTCACTTTAATCGTTTAAGCGACATTGGTTTTAGCCAAACGCAAGTGTGGTATCAATGTTTTAATTTTTGCTCAATGGTAGCAATTAAATAAAGAGAGTGACTTATGTCTCAATGGTTTAACCAATTTTACGCAGCAATTGCACAAAGCCCGCTTAGCCACTGGCTAGAAACCCTGCCCGCTCAATTAAAGCATTGGCAAAACGAGGCAAGCCATGGCGATTTACCAAAATGGCAAAAAGTACTTAAAAATTTGCCAGAAGTAAAAACAACCCACGTTGATATCGCCACTAAAGTAGAAATTGGCGCACCGGGGGAGATGAGCGAAGGCGAGCAAAAACAAGCCACGCATTTATTAAAACGCATGATGCCATGGCGCAAAGGCCCCTTTACTGTACACGGTATTGAAATAAACACAGAGTGGCGCAGCGATTGGAAGTGGGACCGCCTGCTTCCCCATATTGAGCCATTAAAAGGCCGCACAGTATTAGATATAGGCTGTGGCTCTGGCTATCACTTATGGCGTATGCGCGGTGAAGGCGCTGAATTTGTAGTAGGTATTGACCCTTCTGATTTATTTTTGTGTCAGTTTCAGGCCATTAAACATTACAACCCAGACGAAAACGTGCATTTATTACCATTAGGTGTAGAAGCACTACCCGAGCTTAAAACGTTTGATACGGTGTTTTCTATGGGGGTGCTGTATCACCGCCGCTCGCCTATCGATTTTTTAGCGCAGTTAAAAGCGCAGCTTCGCCCAGGTGGCGAACTCGTGCTAGAAACGTTAGTAATTGAAGGCGATGAAAACACCGTACTTGTACCTACCGACCGCTACGCAAAAATGCGCAACGTTTGGTTTATTCCAAGTACTGCTGCACTTAAACTGTGGATGGAGCGTGTTGGCTTTAAAGATGTGCAAATAAAAGATTGCGCAATTACCACGCTTGATGAGCAACGCAGGACCGACTGGATGGAAAACGAATCGTTAGTTGATTTTTTAGACCCAAACGATACCAGTAAAACCATTGAAGGTTACCCTGCTCCACTTAGAGCAATACTAACTGCCAAAGCATAAATAACTAAAAAGCACCCAGGGCGTGTTGTTCTTTGATGGTTGAATTTGCAGCAGTGTGTTTGGTTCTTAGGCAAGGCAGAGCCTATGAAGTGTGGTTATTCCACATAAATAGGCGATAACGCTGCATAAATGCCAAACATGCGCTGCCCTTCGGGTTCTTTCTAGGGACGATAAACTCTTTGTTGCCTACATGGATGTAGGTAAGGGGCGTGAGCAGGACGCGGAAGCTTTGCTCGATTTTTACTTAGCCCACTAGGTACAAACCTCGCGCCGCGATTTAATCGCCCCTAGATTGAACAAATTCCAATCCGCAAAGGTCAACACGCCCTAGGGTGCTTTTTTTGTGCAATTAACAAACTAATAGCGGACAAGTGTCCTTGTTAATTATTTCAAAACTATATTTGAGCTAGCCGCGCAGTTGCAATTGTTGTAAAATACGCGCGTTTCTAAGCTATCGAAAAGCAACCCCAAGCAATTATTTGAGGAAAACCTGTGAGCGAACAAAAACAGTCATTAAGCTATAAAGACGCGGGCGTAGATATCGACGCTGGTAATGCACTTGTTGAGCGTATTAAAGGCGTAGTTAAAAAAACGCGTCGTCCAGAAGTAATGGGCGGAATTGGTGGTTTTGGCGCTCTTTGCGAAATTCCAGAAGGTTACAAACAGCCAGTACTAGTGGCAGGTACTGACGGTGTAGGTACTAAACTACGTTTAGCTATCGACTTAAAAAAACACGACACTGTAGGTATTGATTTAGTTGCAATGTGTGTAAACGATTTAATAGTACAAGGCGCTGAACCCCTGTTTTTTCTAGATTACTATGCAACAGGTAAACTAGATGTAGACACAGCGGCCGATGTAGTAACCGGTATTGGTAAAGGCTGTGAGATTTCTGGCTGTGCCCTGATTGGCGGCGAAACAGCTGAAATGCCAGGTATGTACGATGGTGAAGACTACGACATGGCCGGTTTTTGTACCGGCGTAGTAGAAAAATCTAAAATTATTGATGGCACAAAAGTAGCAGCCGGCGATCAACTTATTGCCCTTGCCTCTAGCGGTCCGCACTCAAACGGCTTTTCTTTAATTCGTAAAGTGCTTGAAGTATCAAACGCCGATACGAACCAAGTTATTGACGGCAAAACACTAGGCGAGCACTTACTAGAGCCAACACGTATTTACGTTAAGCCTTTACTTGAGTTATTTAAGCAAGTAGGCGTGCATGCCCTATCGCATATTACTGGCGGCGGCTTTTGGGAAAACATTCCGCGTGTATTACCTGATTCTGCAAAAGCAGTAGTTAAAGGCGATAGCTGGCAGTGGCCAACCGTTTTTAACTGGTTACAAGAAAACGGCAATATTACTACGCACGAAATGTACCGTACATTTAACTGTGGTGTAGGCATGGTATTAGTAGTACCAGGCGATGCGCTAGAGCAAAGCTTAAGCATTTTAAAAGAGCTTGGCGAAAACGCATGGCACCTTGGTGAAATTCAAGATGCTGTTGCCGGCGAAGAGCAAGTAGAAATTGTAGGTGGTGCTAAGTAATGGCACCCATTCGCTTAGTGGTATTAATATCGGGTAGTGGTTCTAATTTACAAGCCATTATTGATGCCTGCGAGCGCGGCGAAATAAACGGACACATAGCGGCTGTTATAAGTAACAAAGCAGACGCTTACGGCCTTGAGCGTGCAAAACAAGCAGGTATTGCTACAAAAGTGCTCAGTCACAAAGATTTTGACTCGCGCGAGGCCTATGATGCGCAATTAATGAACGTTATTGACTCTTTTATGCCAAATCTAGTTGTATTAGCTGGGTTTATGCGTATTCTTACTCCTAGCTTAGTGCAAAAATATGTTGGAAAAATGCTGAACATTCATCCATCTTTGTTGCCTAAGTATCAGGGGCTGAATACCCACCAAAGAGCAATTGATGCAAAAGACGATGTTCATGGCGTAAGTGTTCATTTTGTAACTGAAGAGTTAGACGGCGGTCCCGTTATTCTTCAGGCGCAAATACCTGTACTCAAGGATGATACAGCAGAAACATTAGCTAAACGCGTGCACGAACAAGAGCATATAATTTATCCTTTGGTGGTCAAGTGGTTCAGTGAACACAGACTTACTATGGAAGCAGATTATGCAGTTCTTGACGAAAAACAACTTCCTGCACACGGCGCGCACTACCCACAATAAAAAAATAAGTGCCCTGCTGTTATGTGTGGGCGCTTTACTTCCTACTAGCCTAATTGCAGGCGAACTAACAGAGTATCAAGCCAGCTACGATATTTTACGCAAAGGTAAAAATCATGGCGAGGCAGTACGCGAGCTTAAAAAAGTTGGCGAGCAAACATATCAACTTACTTATCACAGCAATATTGAGTGGATGATTTTCTCTGACAAGCGAGAAGAAACCTCAGTATTTACTTTTTTAGATAACAAAGTCACTCCTCATCATTACAATATGGTGCGTACCGGCACCGGCCCAGATAAAGATTATAAAATAGACTTTGATACACAAAATAAAGTGGTCACCAGCAGTACTAGCGAATACCCGCTAAAGTGCGAATGGACTGACGAATTTCAAGATGCTATTTCGTATCAAGTACAAGTACGCGAAGGCTTAAAAAAAGGCGAAACTTATTTTTCGTTTCCGCTTATTGATAAAAAAGGCAATCGCCGCGACTACAACTTTGAAGTGGTTGGCAAAGAAATGATTTCGCTGCCAATTGGTAACGTAGAAGCTATAAAAGTAAAACGTTTATACGATAACGATAAACGCCAAGCCCTTGCTTGGTTTGCACCAGAAATGGACTACATGCTAGTACGTATGTGGAAAGGCGAAAAAGGCATGGAGCAGTTTGAAGTACAAATGAATTCATTTACCGTTACCCAGCCTGTTTCTACTCCTGTAAGTGAGAGCAGCGAAGTAAGATCAGAAGCGCCGTAAACACGGTGATAGCAAACACAAAAAAACGCGATTTTATATCGCGTTTTTTTGTGTTTGCTTTTAGGCTAATTAACTAAATTAGTTCGCCCATTTTAAATAACGCAAACTCCCCTGGCTGCATTTTTTGCCAGCGTTCGTCGTTGGTTAATGGCCGTGTAGCTATTACTGTTACTACATCGTTTGGGGTGGTTTCTTCGTTAAAATCAACCACCATATCGGCATCAATTAACGTTGCTTTACCAAATGGCGCTCGGCGCGTTATGTAGTGTAAGTTATTAGTGCAATACGCCAATACAAATACGCCATCGGTCAATAACATATTAAATACGCCCTTTTCACGTAGCGTATGCGAAAGCTTAGCCGCATATCTAAATACAGAGGCCATATTAGAGGGACGTTTTGGGTATTTTTCACGAATTTTATCTAGCAACCAACAAAACGCCAGCTCACTGTCGGTGTTACCCACAGGGCGATAATATTGTGGTTTTAAATCGTGATAGTTAGATAACTGGCCATTATGTGCATAGGTAATTTCGCGTCCCCAAAGCTCACGGGTAAACGGATGGGTATTTTCAAGGCACACTCGGCCACGGTTTCCTTGGCGAATATGGCTAATTACCGACACGCTTTTAATGGGGTAAGCTTTTACTAGCTTGGCGATTTCTGATTGATAGCTTGGCTCAGGATCTTTAAAGGTTCTACACCCTTTACCCTCATAAAACGTTATACCCCAGCCATCTTTATGCGGGCCAGTATTACCACCGCGCTCTAACAAACCTGAAAAACTAAAACAAATATCCGTAGGTACGTTGGCTGACATGCCAAGTAATTCACACATTAATAAACTAACCCTTAAAAAATACGTATAAATAGCGCTGTACTTTACTATGCGCTACAACAGACATACTTACTTAAAAAAACTTTTTTGGCTAGCTGATTTACTGATTTTTAGCGCTTAAATAATCGCTGTGATTGAATTAAACACAGCAGTGGTGCATGCTTGTTCCTTATAAAGGGAATGATGATAAGCATAATGACTAGTTTGTCGTTAATTTAACGCTGTAATGTACTTGAAACTTACGCTCACTAGCGCTACTCTAACTGAGGTGGTCTGACCTCTATTAAGGAATAAGCAATGACACTCATATTTACACTCGGTTTAATCGCACTGCTCAGCATCGCGGTTTACCACAGAGCGAGTTGGAACACAGCACTTGGTGTTTCTGCCGCAACATTATTAATTGGTACCTTCGCAGGTGCTTTTGGTTTAATTAGCTGGTTGATCTTTTTGATCATCGCGGTTCCTCTTTCTGTTACTGGCATTCGTCAGCAATATATAATCAAGCCGATTTTTACTACCTTTAAAAAAGTAACACCAAGCATGTCTGACACTGAAAAGTCAGCAATCGATGCCGGTACTACGTGGTGGGAAGCTGATTTATTTTGTGGTAACCCAGATTGGAAAAAGCTACACCAATACCCAGTTCCAAAACTGACTATTGAAGAGCAAGCCTTTATTGATGGCCCTGTAGAAGTAGTATGTAGCATGCTAGATGATTGGGAAGCAACACACGAGCTTACCGATTTACCGCAAGATGTATGGCAATATCTAAAAGATAATAAATTCTTTGCCATGATCATCAAAAAAGAATACGGCGGTTTAGAGTTTTCTGCGTTTGCACAATCATGTGTTCTGCAAAAGTTAACCAGTAAATCGACCTTACTATCATCAATTGTAGGTGTACCTAACTCGTTAGGCCCAGGTGAATTACTACAGCACTACGGTACTGAAGATCAAAAAAATCATTATTTACCGCGCTTAGCCCAAGGCCAAGAAATTCCATGTTTTGCATTAACCTCGCCAGAAGCAGGCTCTGACGCAAGCTCAATTCCAGACTATGGTGTTGTGTGTAAAGGGCAATGGAACGGTGAAGAAGTAGTAGGTATTAGCCTTACTTGGAACAAGCGTTACATTACTCTTGCACCAGTGGCTACAGTACTTGGTCTTGCCTTTAAACTACAAGATCCAGATGGTTTACTAAGCGACAACAAAGAGCCAGGCATTACCTGTGCACTTATTCCAACTAACACGCCAGGTGTTGAAATTGGTCGTCGCCACTTCCCGCTTAACGTACCATTTCAAAATGGCCCGACTCGCGGTAAAGACATTTTTGTACCCCTTGATTACATTATTGGTGGCCCAGAAATGGCTGGCCAAGGCTGGCGCATGCTGGTTGAATGTTTATCGGTTGGCCGTGCAATTACATTGCCATCAAACTCTGCCGGTGGCATTAAAACAATTGCCGTAGCAACAGGTGCATATAGCCGTATTCGTCGTCAGTTCCGTTTACCTATTGGTAAAATGGAAGGTGTTGAAGAGTCACTGGCTAAACTTGCAGGTTACGCTTACAGCTCAGATGCAGCCGTTAGTATGTCAACGGGTGCGGTAGATTTAGGTGAAAAGCCATCGGTTGTTTCAGCTATTATTAAATATCACCTTACCGAGCAAATGCGCGAGTCGACCATTCATGCAATGGACGTACTTGGCGGTAAAGGGATTATGCTTGGGCCAAATAACTATTTAGGTCGTGGCTATCAAGGTGCCCCTATTGCTATAACAGTAGAAGGTGCCAACATCTTGACCCGTAATATGATTATTTATGGTCAAGGTGCAATTCGCTGTCATCCATTTGTACTAACCGAGCTTGGTGCTTGTGAAATTGAAGACCGCGAAGAAGCGCTTAACGTATTTGATAAAGCGCTAATGGGCCACATTGGCTTTACAATGTCGAACCTTGTACGTACTAAGTGGCTTGCGCTTACCGGTGCACGTTTCACTAGCGTACCGTACAAAGACGACACCGCAGAGTTTTACCGTATAGCATCACGCTTTAGTGCATCGCTTGCGCTTATGTCTGACATTAGCATGGCGGTATTTGGTGGCTCGCTTAAACGTAAAGAGCGCATTTCAGCACGTTTAGGTGACTTACTAAGCTACTTATATTTAGTGTCTGCAACGCTTAAACGTTATAACGACGAAGGCCGTAAACAAGAAGATTTAGCCCTAGTAAAATGGAGCTGTCAGGATCATCTTTACCACTGCCAACGTGCCCTTGCTGATTTAATCAATAACATGCCCTCTGCCCCATTACGTGGCGTATTAAAAGTATTGTTATTCCCGTTTGGTCGCCCGGTTCGTAAACCTACCGACAAACTTGAGCATAAACTAGCACAACTACTTCAAGTACCTAGCGAAACGCGTAACCGTTTAGCAAGCTATGTTTACTTAAAAGATGAGCCACTAAACCTAGTTGGCCGTCAAGAGCAAACACTTAAAGACGTACTGGCTGTAGAGCCGTTATTTGAACGAGTATGTAAAGAAAAAGGCCTTAAACTGCCATTCTTCCAACTTGATAAAGTAGCGCAAATGGGCCTTGAAGCTGGCATATTAAGCCAAGCAGAAGCTGATAAATTAGCCGCTGTTGAAAAAGCCCGCTTAGATGTGATTAACGTTGATGACTTTGACCCAGCTGATTTATTAGCAGGCAAAGCCGCACGTAAAAGTGAAGACAGCAAAGCAGATGCAGCTTAACCCGTTAGGTTAACGCAGCCAACAGTCCGCCTGTTGTGATCATCCAAACCAGCGCGTAATGTGCTGGTTTTTTTTGCACGATAGCTTGTTGGAGTGCGCACCAAATAATGCCAGTTAATAGCAACAAGCCATTTGCTTGGTTGAATAAAGCAAAAAAACCAATAAGCGAAAGTAAGAGCACAATTAAACTAGGAACAAATTGGCCAATAAAAAATGCTGTTTGCTTATTCTGCATTTTAAAAAACACACTATATTGTTGATGTAGATGACTACAATCAAATTGTAATGAACTACTAAACAACACCACAAAAGCTAGTGACAAAATACTAAATATATCAGCTAAATTAGCGCGCTCTTGTAGTAGTACCTCAAATGCCATAAATACGCACAACAATAAAGCACCTCGCCAAATCAAAATCCAGCTGTTGTGTATAAAAAACATTAGCCAAAAGCCTGTAAGCGAGCTTAGCTCTAACTTAGCTGCAAAATTAAAAGGTACCATTAAGGTGCTTAAGGCAAATAACAGCACAAAGGCACACTGATAAATCAGTGGACTTACATCAAACGGTAACATTAACCACATTGCAGATAACAAAAATCCATAAACAAGCGCTATTGGCTTGTATAAGCATAAAATGCCGAGGATAAATTGTAATAGTAAAAACACCAAAAAATGCGGCACCCTAAGCCACTGGTTTATGCTCAGGTCAATCGCAATAACAAGGCTTGCAATCAACCAGCCATTACTTAACAGCAAAAGCTTTATATCCACCAAACCAAGCCAATACCGCTTTACCAATGTCTGTTGAAACGCTCGTTGGGTTGAGTTTTTTATTGCAGACTTCATTGCGCTTAACATTACACTTTGTAGCAGCAAATACAGCCAAGCCATTTGCGCACCATATTGAGGTGCATCACTACTATCAATAATTTTTCCAAGCCCTAAAAAAAGTAGCAATATCAAACCCAACACTGACGAGCCTAACACCACTAAAAATAACACCCCAAAGCTTTTCAGTTGTAATAATAATTGTGTAAGTTCAGTCTTGTATGCCTGAAAACGATAATCCATAAAAGAGCGGTATTGGCCAATAGATTGTTTTAAATTTGCAATCATAAAGGCATACACTCAAAGCCATGCAGTAAAAAAGGCTCGGGCTCGTGACAGGTAATAATTATTTGACCTTGTGGCTTATTTACTAAATATTCATCAAGTAAAATTAATAAATACTCAATACTCGCTTGATCAAGCGCTGCACTGGGTTCATCTAACAGTAAATACGGTGCATCGCGCATAAGCGCTAAAATTAACTGGCACTTCTTTTGGTTACCTGATGATAGAGCGTCAAAGCGCGTATTTAGAAATTCATTAAAATTAAATCCATCGACTATAGCTGTTGGCCAACAACAACCAAATGTATTTGAGGATAAGTTAATTATTTGCTTTGCTGTTAAAAAGTCGGGTAAAGCAATACTGTCAGAGGCAATAGCAACTTGCTTATGTGGTTCTGTTAATGCGTTTCCAGAAAACAAAAGCTCACCACTTTCGTAAGTTTCAAGCCCCGCTAACATCATCAATAGAGTTGTTTTCCCTTGGCCATTAGGTGCTTCGATGCACACTTTTTGGCTGCTAAACACTTTATTGTAATCACGATAAACCACGTTGGTAACAAACTGCTTATTTAAGCCAATCACTTCAATCATAAAATATCCCTATAAGTAAGCGTGATATTATAAATAAACTTTTATGAGAAACAAAACCCATCACCACAGCTTTAAAACAACACTAACGGGAAAGTAACATCGCTTTCTAATAGCGATAAATCTTTTAGCAAAGTGAAACAGTATCAGAAGCTCTGAAAAAGCTTATGACATCAACAGCGTTCCTCTCTAACACTTCACTATAAAGATAAGCTTTTTACATCTGCGGCGCTATGACTTAGCCTCAAGCCATATAAACTACTTTAAAGGACAATTTGAATTTTGATAACACGTAAAGCTATGAACTAAACTAAAAATTAAGCTATGAGTTTTTAATTCAAATCTACTACGGTTTACGTGTTGATCTGACTCCATAAAAGTAGACACCTATTTAGGAGTCAGTTCTCATGAAAGTAAAAGCGTTTCGTAAACATACAGAGGAATTTAAAAGAAAAGTGGTGCAGGAGTCATTAGACTCACACGGTACCGTTAAAATGACCGCTAATAAATACGGTATTCATCCCGATATGCTGTCAAGTTGGAGAAGTAAAATGACCTCAAGAAAAGAGCCTAAGCCACTTAAAAACCATGGTCCAGAAAAGTCATATAAAGACCTTGAACGTCAAGTTCGTAACCTTGAAAAGCAGCTTGAGGACGTACAGTTGGAGAACGACGTACTAAAAAAGGCGAGGGCCTACTTCGACAGTCTAAAAGAATAAGGTTTCAATATATTCATAAGACCACGACGGTGAAGAAAACAGTAAGCAAGTTATGTAAGTTATTATCTGTTTCTAAGGCTGGGTATTACAAATGGTTGAAACAGTCGTCGAATCCAGTTGAAAGAAAAAATGATTTTTTACTTCAGTTTTTAATAAAAAGAAGTAATGAAGAGCACTGCATACCTGGTTACAGAAAATTGTGGCAAGCCGCCATAGCCGACGGATATGATTGCAGTAAAGGCCGAGTGCAGCGTTTATTACAAAGCGTAGGTTATCGCTCTAAATCAGGTAAGCGTCGCTACACCAGTGGTAATAAAAAGCAGGGTTTTATAACGACAGAGAATCTACTTGCTCGTCAATTTGATGTTGAAGAGCCTAATAGTGTATGGGTATCGGATATAACTCAGGTGCGCTGTAAAGAAGGCTGGCAGTACTTATGTGTCATTTTAGATTTATACTCACGCAAAGTTGTGGGCTGGGCAACAAGTCGAATTAATAATGCGGTTTTAGTGATTAAAACACTAAAGAAGGCTTGGAATGTGCGCAAGCCGAACGGGCAACGTTTACTGTTTCATTCAGATCAAGGGAGCCAGTATCGAGCTAAAGAGACTATATCGTGGTTGAACAAGCGAGGTGTAACGATTAGCATGTCGAGAAAGGGGAACTGCTGGGATAATGCCTGTTCAGAAAGTTTTTTTGCTCAGTACAAAAAAGAATGGATGAGTAATCTAAATGAACTGAGTCGTAGCGAAATGACAATACAAAGTCGTTTTTATATTGAGAATTACTACAACTCAGTGCGAATGCATGGGACGATTGGAAATGTTAGCCCCATACAATATGAATCAATGAATTAAAACCCCGTGTCTACTTTATCGGGGTCAGATCAGATAGCTGATAGCTGATAGCTGATAGCTGATAGCCAAAGGGTAATTTATAAAGTTATTTAACCAAGGATTTTATAAGCTTGCTACTGAGGAAATAACAAGTGGCGGAGTGGACGGGACTCGAACCCGCGACCCCCGGCGTGACAGGCCGGTATTCTAACCAACTGAACTACCACTCCGCAGTGGTATGTGCATGGGGTAATGCACTTACTAATTTTGTTACGATATCAAATGGCGGAGTGGACGGGACTCGAACCCGCGACCCCCGGCGTGACAGGCCGGTATTCTAACCAACTGAACTACCACTCCGCAGAGATATCATATTACTTGTCATTACTAAATTTGTTGGCGGAGTGGACGGGACTCGAACCCGCGACCCCCGGCGTGACAGGCCGGTATTCTAACCAACTGAACTACCACTCCAGCATACAAATTTTGTAACATAACAGTGTTTAAATAGTGGCGGAGTGGACGGGACTCGAACCCGCGACCCCCGGCGTGACAGGCCGGTATTCTAACCAACTGAACTACCACTCCAGCGCGTATTTAAACTGTTATTTTTTCTTATTGGCGGAGTGGACGGGACTCGAACCCGCGACCCCCGGCGTGACAGGCCGGTATTCTAACCAACTGAACTACCACTCCATAATAAGAATATGTTTTACAACCATATGTTGTGTAAGTGTTGGCGGAGTGGACGGGACTCGAACCCGCGACCCCCGGCGTGACAGGCCGGTATTCTAACCAACTGAACTACCACTCCAGCGTCTACTTACAAATTGTCGAAAATTGGCGGAGTGGACGGGACTCGAACCCGCGACCCCCGGCGTGACAGGCCGGTATTCTAACCAACTGAACTACCACTCCGCATTTTCGTTTCTGCTTAGGTCTCCCTTTGCAGCGGCGTGAATAATACGAATCAGCCCCTACTTCGTCAAGGGCTTTTTTGTTTTTTTACAGGTTTTTTAGTCATCTGACATCGAAAGGTTTAAAATTTCACCTGATTTGTCACTTTTTGAGCCATTTTTGCCGACTTGATTTTTTTCTGCATCGGCGTTGCTCTCATCGTTTACTTTCTTTTTGTTTAAAAAAGGCAGTTTAAAGTTAAATTTGATTGGCTTTTTCTGTACAAAAATACGAATTGCTAACCACCCTAACAATAAAATGAGCAAATTACAGCCCACGATTAAAGTCACTAATGTAGAAGTGGCCATTTTTTCTTCAACGGGTTCAGCTTCCAAGGCCAGATTTTGATCAATAAGCGTAGCAGGGTCTATTTCGGGCACTGCTTCTATTGGCCTTTCTATCTCAAATTTGTATGTTGGTATTGTGGCCATAAACTCACGACCGTTTATATTAGTGCCAAAAACAGACAGTTCAACGCTGTATCTTCCCCAATCATAGTTTTTAATTGCTAGTTGGCGTGTATCACCCGCTTGCGCGTCAATTGTAAACATTTGCTCTTCATTGTTAGGGTAATAAATTTTTCCCTGCACAATAACGGTTTCGGGTTTAACTATGTTGCTATCTATATTAATAGTTAGCTGGTGATCGTCGGTATCAAGCTCTGCCAGTGCGACCTCAGATTTAAATGGCGGTTCATGCACAATGATAGGGTCTTGCACAATGCGTCGCTGTAATAAGGGGGTCGCTATATAGAGTTCTGGTGTCCACTGCCCTGCAGGAAAGTCTAATTTAAATTCGCCAGTAAACACTCCATCGTTAGGGCGTTCATCAAAGCCGCGGCCATCGTCTTTAAATTCGGCAACTTCTTGAGTACCTGCACCGAAGTTTGCATAGCTTTCATCGTTAGTACTTACAAAGTCAACGTTTAGGCTAACTACATCTGTGAATAAGTTAGCATCGATAGGCTCATCATCATTTAAAATTTCGCCCGTTATTTTTATTGTCTCGCCTCTAAACAACATAGGAGGTAGTGGCTGTGCTTTTAAAGACACTTCCCCTAACACCACAATGCGGCTGTCGGGCAAAATGCGGCCAATAACTTGCCATGGGCCAGCCATCGGTTTTTTTATGGTGATTAAGTCGTAACTAAGCTCATCAAACCAATCGAGGTTGGGATCTTTAACGGCGTTAGTGGCAAAGTACTTGCTGCCATCGGGCCTGACTAAAATAACCGCGGGCGAACCTGGCTTTCTAAAAAATAGTAAGGTTATTTCGTCTAATTGGCTGTCTATACGAAAACGGTTATCTAGCAGCGGTATTTCATTTTGTTCGCCGTCGCGTTTAAGCAGCTCTACTTGCTTAACGGCAAACGCACTGGCGCTAAACAGTGAGGTGGCGCACAATACAGTTATAAAATACATCGTTTTCATAGTTGGCCTTATTCAGCGCGCCATAAACAGTGGCCGCCTTCTTTGTCTACAAGATCGAGTCGTGCTTCGTGTGCGCTTTGCTCAGCGTCGTTTGCGCGCAATACAACTAAAGGTGCTCGGTCACTACTCAAGCGTCTTATGCCACCAGTCTGTTGCTCACTGCCGTCATCTTTATTTTGGTTTAAGTTTAGCTTGGTTTGCCCGCCCGTCATGGCAAGGTAAACATCGGCTAAAATTTCAGAATCCAGTAATGCGCCGTGTAATGTTCGTTTTGCGTTGTCTATATCATAACGGCGACACAAAGCATCTAGGTTGTTCTTTTGACCAGGATGCAAGTCACGCGCCATTTTAAGGGTGTCGAGAACTTGGCAGTACTCGTGCGTATTTGGGTAGCCTTGGTTAAGCAGCGCAAACTCGTTATCCATATGGCCCACATCGAACGGGGCGTTATGTATTACAAGCTCTGCACCTTTAATGTAGTCAAAAAACTCTTGCGCTATATCGCGATAAAGAGGTTTATCACGTAAAAACTCGTTGGTAATACCGTGAACATCTATTGCTTCTTCTTCAATGCTGCGTTGTGGGTTAATGTAAACATGAAAATTATTACCGGTTAAACGTCGGTTTATTAATTCTACACACCCAATTTCTATAATCCGGTGCCCCTGTTTGGGGTCGATGCCGGTGGTTTCTGTATCTAAAACTATTTGTCTACGTGCCATATCGAATTTAGCCTGACTCTGGTATCTTTCTATAATCACTTTATTGTACATAATATCAAGGTAAAACAGTGCAAAAAACCGTAGAGATTTACACCGATGGCTCATGTTTAGGTAATCCGGGCCCTGGTGGTTATGGTATTTTTATGATTTATAACGGCCACGAAAAAAAATTAAGCCAAGGGTATAAGCTCACCACAAACAACCGTATGGAAATGCTCGCTGCCATTGTTGCCCTCGAATCACTTACCCGCCCTTGCACCGTTAACCTCACCACAGATAGCCAATATGTTAAGCAGGGTATTGAGTCGTGGATTGCAAATTGGAAAAAAAGGGGCTGGCAAACATCAGCAAAAAAGCCGGTTAAAAATGTTGATTTATGGAAGCGACTTGATAGCGCTTGTAGCGAGCACACGGTTACATGGAAATGGGTAAAGGGACATAGCGGGCATAAATATAACGAAATAGTTGACGATTTAGCACGTGACGCTGCAGGCAGTAGCAACCTACTTGATGATGTAGGGTATCAGCCTTAACCCGTTAAAGCTTTCGCACTTTTTAATGCCATGAGTGTAAGGCTCATGGCTGGGTTAAAAAGTGCCTACTTACATTTTTTAACTATTATTATTTTTTTGCTCACACTGTTTAAAGTGCTGCTTTGAGGTTTGCCTAAGCCCTGCCCCTTTTACAGGTGAAAACTGCGGCCTTGCATGCCACTTAGGTTTTATAGGCGTAAGCGGAGCCACGCGTTTTCGCGCCACCAGCATATAAACACTCCCCATAGGTTTTAAATACTGTTTGGCAAAACTGCGCCAAAATGCAAACCGTGAAAGCCTGTTACCACGCGCAAGAGATGAGTAAATAAAGCGCTCATCACTAATAATTTCAAACCCCAATAAATTAAGCCAATCTTTTACCCGCGCAGGCGTAAAAAAACGCCCCGTCCATGGCAGCTTTTGGCCGCTAAAAGGCAACATTTGCGCCAATCCACATAAACTAAACGGATTAAATCCGGTAATAACAATGTAACCACCGGGTATAAGTGTGCGATGCGCCTCGCGTAATATGTGATGTGGGTCTGAGTGATACTCTAAGCAGTGGCTTAAAATACACGCATCAACACTGTGCTCATAAAAAGGCAGTTCGTCTATATCGGCTATTACACCTGTGTAAGGCCCCTCTTCGGCAACACATACTTGGTGTTTTATAGTGCTTACGCTGGTATTAAGCTCGCCACTTAAATTACCTAATTTAAGCATATGGTAGCCAAACATACGCGGCAGCCATTGATCCATTTTTTGTTCAATGTCAGCACGTAAATAATCCCCATGAGGGAACTGCTGCCATGACAGCGGTTTGGGTCCTTCTTGAAAACTAAGGGCTGGTTTCATTTTTATAGCTCGTTATACTAGGTGTTACCCGTCACTTTATAGAGCAAATTAATATGGTGCAAGTTAAAGCAATTAAAGCATTTTCTGACAATTATATTTGGTGTTTAACTACCCATAATAGCGACCTAGCGTGGGTGGTTGACCCAGGCGACGCACAGCCCGTTATGGCGCATTTAGCAGAGTACAACTTACAACTTGGTGGCATTTTAATTACCCATCATCATAGCGATCATACCGGTGGCGTAGCCGAGCTTGTAAAACAGTTTTCAAACATTGCAGTGTACGGTCCTATAAACAGTCCGTTTGCGGGGATCACCAATACACTGGTTGATGGCGATAGCGTTGAGGTATTGGGTACGCGTTTTAACATTATTACCACCCCTGGCCATACGCTTGATCACATTTGTTATATTCATGAACAGTTGGCTTTTACAGGCGATACGCTTTTTAGTGGGGGCTGTGGGCGATTATTTGAAGGGACGCCTGAGCAAATGTGGGAGTCGTTTAATAAGCTGCGTGAGCTACCTAAAACCTGCAAAGTATATTGCACGCATGAATATACGCAAGCCAATTTAGCATTTGCAAAAGCCGTAGAGCCGCGTAACCCTGAGCTACTCCAATACAGCGATAAAGTAGATGCACAGCGTGCTAAGGGCGAAATTACACTGCCAAGTACAATAGGCCAAGAGCTTAAAGTTAATCCGTTTATGCGCAGCGACCTACCTACTATTACAGAGTTAATTCCAAAAGAATTTGTGTTGGTTACAAAAAACAATGAACCATGGGAAAACTTTGCAAGTCTGAGACGATTCAAAGACAACTTTTAGTTAAGATATGTTGACCTGTTGTAATTAATTTTGCAGCATCGTGGTTAGGTATATCCTAGGTAAAACCATTGGTTTAAAAATAGCGAATGGTTTTATCAACATGCTAAAGTTGGTCGTTAAGTGGCAATGTTGACTCATAACGGGTAGTATTCGCCGAGTTTTTTTACCTGATGTATTGGTATATATGAATAAATCTCCTCTATTAATTGCCTTGGCGCTTGCGCTAAGTGGTTGTCAAACATTAACAACCGTAGATTCAGACGCACAATCTGCTACCCAAGCAAATAAGCGCTTAGAAGGCGCAAGCCCTAACGATATTAACAATGCATTGATGGTAAACGCCCAATATCAACACGTTGAGCAGAGCGAAGACGCCCCCGTTTTTGACGATGTGTGGGAGCGCATTCGCTACCAACTGTCTATTGATGTACCGCAAAACCGCCCTGTTGTTACCGAGCGTAATTACTATGCGCGTCATCAAGCTTATTTAGACCGCATTTCAAAACGCGCAGAACCTTACTTACACTTTATTGTTGAAGAAGTAGAAAAGCGCGAAATGCCTATCGAAATTGCCCTTTTACCTATTGTAGAAAGCGCGTTTGACCCATTTGGCTACTCTAATCGCAGTGCTTCGGGTATTTGGCAATTTATGCCAGCCACTGGCGAGCGTTTTGATTTAAAACAAAACTGGTGGTACGACGGACGACGCGACATAGTGCAATCTACGCGTGCTGCCCTTGATTACTTATCGTATTTACACAAAACCCTTGAAGGCGATTGGTTAAACGCCATTGCCGCTTATAATTCAGGCGAAGGGCGTTTAATGCGTGCGATTAAGAAAAATCGTAAAAAGCATTTACCAACAGACTTTTGGTCTCTCGACTTACCAAGCGAAACCACCGCGTATGTACCAAAGCTTTTAGCCCTTGCCGATTTATTAAAACGCGCTGATGAGTTTAATGTAAAGTGGAAACCGGTTATCAACGCGCAAGTTGTAGAAGTGGTTGATGTAGGCACGCAGATTGACCTTGCACTGGCCGCAGATATGGCCGATATGACTCTTACTGAGCTATACAGGTTAAACCCAGGCTTTAACCGCTGGGCGACCGACCCTAACGGTCCGCACTTTTTACTATTACCCACCGATAAAGCGGAACAATTCAGCCAAAAGCTGGCGCAAACCGATGTTAAAGACCGCTTACGCTGGCAGCAATACACTGTGGCGCGCGGAGATAGCCTATCGGTTATTGCTAAAAAGTTTACCACCAGCACCAGTGCTATTCGCTCGCTTAATAAATTAAAGTCAAACACCATACGTATTGGCCAACAGTTATTAGTACCCTTGACCGATGGCGCAATTAATAGCGAACATTTACCTAAGCAAATGCGTTTAGCTGCTAATAAAGCCACCCGTACTAAGCTGTCGCACACGGTTAAAAGTGGCGACACCCTGTGGGACATTAGTCGCGAATACGATGTCACCATGGATGAGCTGGCCTCGTGGAATAAACTGAAGAAAAACTCAGTATTGCGCTTAAATCAAAAGCTCACTGTTTATAAATCAGCGAGTAAACCACAAGCAACTGCAAGTACTAATCGCACCATTACGTACAAAGTACGCCGTGGTGACTCACTTGCACGTATTGCGTCTAAATTTAATTTAACCGTAAACGAAATTATTAAGTGGAATAACTTAGCCGGCCAAAAGTATTTACAGCCTGGCCAAAAGTTAAAGCTTAAGGTTGATGTAAGAAGTAGTTAACCAACGGTTTAATAATTAAAAAAGGAGCGCATGCGCTCCTTTTTTTGTACATATAAGCAGTTTAATACCAATTCGCTTAATTAAATGCTCTATTTTGAGGCCGGAAAAACGTGTTAATAGCTAGGCAATAAATTCGCTATTTAGTTGTTCTCGGCAATTGCTCCTGCATGGCTCTACCTTCTGCATCCATGCAGTCGTAAATGAGCATTTTTTAACGCAGGTAGCGACACGTTTAACCCCGCAAAATGATTAAGCATTATTGCGCATTGATGTGACTAAGCTGGTAATTTTTCAAGCCATGCTTTTAACCACGGCTGTGCTACAGGCCATGGCTCAAAGTCTTCGCAGGCATCTATTTCTAAACGGTTTCCTACCGGCTTAGCTTGCAAGTCACGTAGTAGCTCATCAAAGCTGCGCCCTGCACCGCAAAACGTATCGCCGTAGCATCTATCGCCCATGGCTATAACACCAAATGGCTTATCAGTTAGCATCGGAAATGTGCTGTTCATAGCAAAGTAGAGCCCAGCTAAATTGCTAGGTACATCGCCTTGCCCTGTGGTAGAGGTAACAACTAATATATGTGAGGCGTTTTTTATATCATCAAGTGAGGCCTCACTAATAACGCTCGCAGTGTGCCCCGCTTTTTCAATTGTATTTGCAACGTCGTAGCTTAAACGTTCTGCACCGCCGTTAACGCTGCCTACAAAAATACTAATATGTGCCATTAATAATCCTTTTCTTGCTGTGGCCAACCTAGTTGCTTACATATACTAAGCATGTCTTCACCTAGTGGCGCTTTAATTACGATGGGTTTATGCGTGTAAGGGTGCACAAAACTAAGCTGCGTTGCAAATAGCATTAACCGCCGCAGTGCAAAATGTTCCCTAAAAAATTGATTATGCTGATTATCACCATGATTTACATCACCAATAATAGGTATTGATAAATGATTAAGGTGGCGCCTAATTTGATGCTTTCGGCCCGTTTTTGGGAAACACTCTACGAGCGAGTAACGCACCGTGGGGTATTTACCAATAGGAATTGGTAACGTTGCTTGATGCAGACAATTAAATTGCGTTTGCGCCGCTTGTGGCGCTTTATCTTGCGTGGCAAATTTGTCAGCTATTTTATCAAGCTCTTCTTTTAACGGTTTATCTACAAACACCGATTCAGGCGCAAAACCACGTACAAGCGCTAAATAACGTTTTGTAATAGTGCCTTCAATAAATAGCTTGTTCATGTCTCGGGCAGATTCTGAACTTAAAGCAAATAGCAGCACACCTGATGTTGGTCTATCTAGCCTATGCACCGGAAATACATGTTGCCCTAATTGGTCGCGCAGCATCTGCATTGCAAATTGAGTTTCGTGTTTATCTAAAAAAGAGCGATGAACCAATAAGCCTGCGGGCTTATCTATGGCAACAAAGTATTCGTCTTGGTAAAGAATATTAAGCTCGCCGTACTCTACAGGTTCACCCTTTTCAGTCATGGGGTTTACCTAAAAAAGCATCAAGTTCACTAAGTAGCGTTATAATTTCGCCGCTGCCGGTTTTATCCACTAACGCCATCTCTGCCATAGGCGCAATGGCAAAATTTTGCGGCAATGGTTGGCTGAGCGTTATTAATTGCTGCATTTTTTCAATAAATACAAACTGTAACCATTGCTCAAATGCCATGGTATCGTGACAAAAAGGCACTTGAGATTGTAATTTATGCGCCTCTATTGGCGTGCTTTGCCACAGTTTATGTTTTTTTAAAAGTGTGCTTAATTGGTTTAAATAAGCCTGCGTTTGCTGATACATAACCACTCTTCTTTTTACGTTATAGGGCAATTATACCCTGTTCCCTCAATGCCTGCTATGGCGTATAATTGAGGCAATTTTGCAGTAAAAACAATTGAGATAACGATGAGCGAACACATAGCGACACTTGGCCAACTTTTAGATGGCGCCGGTACACAATGGCGTGCTTTTGATATTGGCAGGCATATTACTAAGCTTGATAAAAAACAGTTTTTAGCTATTGAGCAAGCACAAGTTCCTTATCCTTATCCGCTTGCGGGGCATGCATGGCTGGCTATTCAATTTTGGGATAGCAAAGCAAGTAAAGAACCTTATGTATGGTTTTTAAAGTTTCCACTTGATGAGCAAAGTAAATTAGTGAGCGCGAGCCGCGATCATTTCGCTAATATGGTAATTGAAGCCCTAGGCAGCGAAATAACCGGCGAGCAAGCCGATGGTAAGCTAGATAATAACCCTTATGTGTTTACCCCTAATGCAAATAAATTAGCGGCTTTTAACGCCCAACTTAAAGTATTGTTAAAGCAACCAGCCTCTAAATATTACGAGCACACGCAGCTGTACTTTAGTGGCACTTTAGGTTTTGATGATTGGCAAAGCGTTGCGCTACAAGGTATTGCCGATTTTGCACTGCGCCTAAATAACGACAACAACTTAGCAAACTTGCAAAAAGCTTGGCCGCATTTACCACTAGAGGTATTGCAGCCTTTGAGCGCCATGTTTGAACATGTAGAAATACCGCCATCACTCAGTGAGCTTTTAGTCGCCTATGGCCACACTGCCATTGAAAATAACGATACAATTGCACTAACTGCCGCACTGCGCTCGCTTTCAAAAGGCCAAGCCCAAGGGCTGTGTACACAACTAGTAGATGCTGCATTAAGCTCATCTGTTGGCACTGATTCAGATGTACTTTTAACGATTGCAGGGCGATGCTTTTCTCAACTAGAAGAGCCTGAGCGCTTACATATTTTTATGGATAATTGTGCGCACCACCAGCAAATTGCCGAGCTATTTCCCAGTATCTTTGCTGATTTAGTTGCAATACCCACTATACGCCCACATTTATTAGGCTTATTACGTAAAGAAAACCGCAGCGAAACGCTCGCTCGCGCAATTGGAAGGTTGTTCTCTTAATGGCTACTTTGTGGACGTTTATCGCCATTGGCGCTGTAATTTACTTATTTTGGCTAAACCGAAAAGTAGCAGAAGCTGCTAACAGTCATGCCGCGCGCCAAGCTGAGCAATTACAGGTTCAGTTAATGAGCGTAGCGTGCACAAAACGCCGCTTTGGCATTTTAAAAAATGGCAAACCGGGGATCAAAAGCGAATTTATGTTTGAGTTTTCAAGTGATGGCGAAAATGCCTATCAAGGTATTTTAATTATGGAAAATGAAATGCTAAAAAGCGTTGTTGTGCCGCCACACAAAATTTAACTTTAATCGTTAAAACCGTTGGGGTTAAAGTGAACCAC
The DNA here is from genome assembly GCF_035666335.1 of Pseudoalteromonas sp. CuT4-3. Classification (NCBI taxonomy): domain Bacteria; kingdom Pseudomonadati; phylum Pseudomonadota; class Gammaproteobacteria; order Alteromonadales; family Pseudoalteromonadaceae; genus Pseudoalteromonas; species Pseudoalteromonas sp. CuT4-3. The sequence goes on along the minus strand of NZ_CP142030.1, from coordinate 1,265,574 downwards.
TAAAATAAGTTAATACATAAAACTAAGGCGTAACAAAAGTTACGCCCCACTCTTACAGCATCCTGCTTGTTATCCTTGACCCAAAATCCGTATTATCATCCCCTGAACGAGTAAACAACCCTATTTACCCTCAACATTGCATCCTGCAAAATCCATAACCATCCTGGCTAACCCACGTAAACTAACGCTTGGCTACTTACTGTAGCATCATCCTTGGTCATCCTTTTAAGTAGCTCCTGCCACTTTAAATGCATCCTGCATTTTCCACTTGCCGCCTTGGCCATCCTGCGTAAACTAACGCTCCTGCTACTTCCTGTAGCCTCATCCGTAAATATCCTTAAGTAGTTCCAACTACTAAGCGCTTCATGCACTTCCTAGTTCGTCCTTGCGTCCTTTTTAACTTGTCCTTTATGCTTCCTGCTAGCATCTGCTATGTTGCCTATTCCGTATCCTTGGCAGTAGCTTAGTCATTAAGCTATGTCGTCTTGACAAGTTAAATACTACGCGAGTTTGGGTTTCATCCTACTAGGTAAACAAAATTAATTTTTCGTAATATATATGAAAAAATATAAAACCCAATACTAAACAAAAGCTTACCCTTTTAAAGCTGCATTTATGAACGACCGTAACTGATAATGCGCACGTCAATGTAAGTTATATCTCACGGGCATATGTCCGTAATGGCGCTTATCGCTTACAGACTTACTTTGCATATGGTTTAAAAAGAAGCTCTCCGGATACTTTATTAAAGGCAAGTGCTTTATAAGTGCTAAATCCTTCTGATTTAAAAAACGTATTATGTTCTTGGCGTGTAACAAAAACGGCAAGCCCTTTAGCTCCTGTGTTTTTAGTTGCTAAATCATCTAAGCCTCGTAACAGGTAGCGCCCAAGCCCGTGGCCTTGCACGTGCGGGTCTACCGCAATAAACGCTAAATAGTAGTAATCGCCAATCTCATTAAGCGCAGTGCGTATTGTTTGCTCTTTTTCTATTAGTTGGTTGGTTTGCAAATACCCTGCGCTCAGCATTAACTTTAAGCGCCAATGCCAATAACGCTCTGGTTGTAATTGGCTGCTTGACTCAAATACACACGCCACCGCTTTTAATTTATCATCGCGGTACAAGCCTATTAATGGCAGTTTTTCTTGCCAAAAAGCACTGAGCTCTTCGCGTATCACTGAGCGTAATTTTTTCTCGTAGGCAGCCATATTATGTTGATCATAACCTAATAAATTTTGAAGGAGCGGATCATCATGATAGGCCTGATAGATTAAACTCCCTGCAGTGCTTATATCTTCAGGGGCAAGGTATTGTACGCTTAATGTGTGCTCATTAGAGGTGACTGTCATTGTGTATCCTTTTTGCTTTACTACCCTCAACGTTGCCAAACTATTTACCGTATATAAAGTAATTGGTAATTGTATGGCGCAAATGTTTATCTATACTGAAGTTAACTATATACCTAAAGCAAAAATACCGTCAATTCAGCGAGAGTTTAACTAGCAAAGCCTATAGTCTGGCTCTAAGCTTGGTTTAATTTAATCAGATGGAGTAATAATATGGATACGACAAAACACGATATGAAAACGTTGTTTGCACAATTGGGTTTACCTAGCTCAGAACAACAGATTGACGATTTTATTGCGTCTCACTCACTAGAAGACACAACGCTTTTACAACAAGCTCCTTTTTGGGATGAATCACAGCAGCATTTTTTAGCAGAATCGCTAGCAGAAGATGGCGCGTGGAGCGAAGTAATTGATGAACTTGATGTGAGGCTTCGCCAAGAAGGTAAGTAATACTAATTTGCTTAATTATGCGACCTATTTTGAGGCTCGATAAACGTGTTTATAGCTAAGCAAAAATTCATTATTTGGCCGTTCTAAATGAAAAATTTTTAACACAGGTAGCAACACGTTTAGCCCCTCAAAATGATTAAGTATTATTGCGAATTGGTATAATTCCCCCTCTGCTTATACCAAGGCTTTATGCGCCTTGGTATTGTTGCTACTATAGCACCCGCGCAGCAAACACTTGCTGCGCTTATATATTAAAGAGTTACAAATCTAATGAATGCAGTTGTATTTGATGCAATTAAAGTCCTTCTTGATGAAGGCAAAACCCCTACTGTTGCCCTAACTAAAAGCCGTTTAGCACAACCTGTGCCTATGCCGGTTATTATTGCCGCAGTAAGCCAATATAAAAATAATCCTGATTCAATTCATAATTTAATGAAAAACCCTGAGCAGAGCATCGTTGAGCCTAAAACATCTCAACTCGATCGCATTGAGAAAAAACTCGATAGGTTGCTAGCCCTGTTAGAGAAAAAATAATTTGAGACTATAAATGTTCGTTGTTGATTTAACGTTTGACTGCTACCAAGACACCACCCTAGAGCACGCCGAGCAAGCCATTAACCGATTAGTTAATGCACTGCGTTTTAACGGCCAAATTATGGGTGAAGAATTCCCAACTGTACTAAAAGATGGCTATTTTATTACCCGTGTAATGTGCCCAACCGAAGACGCCATGCACCCATTAAATAATAGCCCTTTTGTAAAACACAGTATTGAGAAGCTGCACAGTGCAGGTTTACTTGCTCCTAAAATAAAAGTTATCGGCCAAGACATTCACTCAAACGGTGCCGATACTTGTAGATCGCCTTCACGCTATATTTTATACACAACCTATGTGCATACCTGTAGCCCACTGTATTGTGGTGATGACTTTTTACCTGTGCCATTGTTTACTATTCCGGCCATTGCAAATGGGGATTATAAAACACTCATAAAATGGCAAGAAGATTGGCAAGCCTGCGATCAAATACAAATTAACGGCGCTACTCGCTGTGAATTTCCAGCGCTTGAAGAAATATCAAGCACACAAAGTGACTTATATCGTCGCGGTAAAGACATTGCTAAACGTATTCGCTTTTTAACTCAAAAACCGGTTTATTATTATTTATACCGTGTAGGCGGTGTAGATAAAGCTTCAGAACTTGAGCGTAAATGCCCTAGCTGCAATAGTGAGTGGAAATTACCAGAGCCGTGGTTTGGGTTATTTGATTTTAGGTGTGAGCCGTGTGGGTTGGTATCTAATGTTTCGTGGGATTTTCAGTAACTAAAAGCCTGCACTTTGCAAAATAAAAATTACACACCTTATACAAAATCAGCTTAATGCATTGCACTAAGCTGATTTTTTAATGCTCAATTAAATTAAGTAAAAGCGGCAAGTAAGGCTACAGTATCGTTATTTTTACTGTAATAACTGAGCAACCTTTAACGCGTCTTGCACAGGGCTTATCCTGCACAATAATTAACGATTACTGCACATTGGTTTAATTAATCTAAACCTCAAGCGCTTTTAAAAAAGATTCTATATTGGGTGCAAGTACATGATGCGGTTTTTTACCTACGTACTCCAAACATACCTCACCGGTATTTACCTGCACGGTAACCAGTAAGTCATCTTGCTCAGTTAAACCAATGAATAGGGTTTCTGGCTGCTTTAATTTTCGTTTCATTAATACATGGCCGGTAATATTTTGTTGCAGCAGGTCAAAATCATCTTTATTCCAAGCTTGTAATAACTCCACACGGTGACCATCTATGCTGGCTAAAATGCTACCGCCATACATGTGCCCATAAAACTCATCAACCCCTGCTGGGAAGTTCAGCTCAAGCGCGTTAGCTAAATCTGATAATGAACCTGCAGGGGTTTGCAAAGCACTTTTCCATTGAATATTGCCTTGTGCGTCTACCTCGCCAAACTCGCAAGGGCTAGGCCATTGTTCATCGTGTGCCATAAGCGGATATTTAGCGGTGTTTTTAACGGTTTTTTCACAAAATTGCGTGTGAAGTTGGGCCATTTGCATTGCAACAGACATACTGCGAAACTCATTTAAATTAGATATAATGTCCCTATTGTAACTATTTAAGAGCAAACATGACAGATTACAGCAATTCTCCAGACCTTAAAGGTAGTGTGTTAGGACAATCTACTGAATACGTAGATGTATATTCGCCTAGCTTGCTTTTTCCTATTGCCCGCAAGTTAAATCGTGATGCTTTAAATATTGACGAAGCCGAGTTACCCTTTAAAGGCCAAGATATTTGGACAGGTTATGAGCTTTCGTGGTTAAACGCTAAAGGTAAACCGCAGGTTGCCGTGGCGCTGTTTACTTTTGCGTGCCAAAGCAGCCATATTATTGAGTCTAAGTCGTTTAAACTTTACTTGAATAGCTTTAATCAAACCCGCTTTGAAAGTACTGAGGTGGTAAGACAGCATTTAATTAAAGACTTATCAAATGCGGTAAATAGCGATGTAGCGGTAACGTTATACGCACCTGATGACTATAACTGCTTACCTTGCACGCCATTACCTGGGCAGTGTATTGACGATTTAGATATTGAAATAGATAACTACGATATTGACGCCTACTCACTTAAATCAAAAAGTGACACCCTGGTTACTGAGACCCTGCACAGCCATTTGCTTAAATCTAACTGCTTAATTACCTCGCAGCCAGATTGGGCCAGTATAATTATTCGTTACACTGGTGAGCAAATATGCCATGAGGCACTCTTGCGTTATTTAATTTCATTTAGAACCCACAATGAGTTTCATGAGCAATGTGTAGAGCGTATTTATAGTGATTTAACCACGCAGCTAAACATTAAAGAGCTTGAAGTCTATGCGCGTTATACGCGCCGCGGTGGGCTGGATATAAATCCGTATCGTTCAACGCACTATAACGATACGCCTTTTGCGGTAAAAATTAATCGCCAGTAATACCAATCGACTTAAATATCACCATAAAAAAGGAGCTTAAGCTCCTTTTTTATACCCGTTATAAGCTAGTCAATGCGCTTAGTCGGAATAGGCATTGCGCACACATCAATATAATTATGGGCGTATACAAACCAAGGTTCGGTACGATTTTTTCGCGCCTCAATCAATTCTCTAAATGATTGCGAGTCTGTTTTCATAACATTAAAGGTGCTTTTATCACGCTTAATATCGGCTAATACCTCAATGTTTGTAATTGGGTTAAATGGCGTATTAGCAACAGGCTTACGCTGTAAACGATTAAAGTGCTGCATACCTTCAAGCACTCTTCCAAATACGGTAATATTTTTATCAAGGTAGCGCGGACCTTGGCCAATGGTGACAAAAAATTCAGTGCTTGCACTGTTTATCTCATTGCCACGCGCCATGGCAAACACACCGTGGCAATGTACCTGCCAAGTTTGTGTATTAGAGGCGTTTTGTGCGACAGCAAAACCGTTTAAAAACCCCGTTACAGGCGCGTAACCATCGCCTTGTAGCTCTGTAATTTTAAGCGGCTGTGCGGTGCTATGGTAAAACTCTGCAGGCACAGTTTTATTAGCCGTTTTAATTGCTTTATTGCCTGAGCTGTCGCCTCCTTGTGCCACAAACCCTTCAACAAAACGATAAACACGGGTATTTTTATAAAAGCCTTCTCGCGCAAGTTGTTTTATGTGCGCAGTATGTTTAGCTGCAAGCTGTGGGTTAAGCTCAACATAAGCCGCCCCTGTAGGCAGCGTAATTTTTAAAACATTTTGCCTGTCTACATTTCGCCATTCGTGCGCTTTAGCATGCTTTATTACCTCGCTTGCGCTACGGGTTGGGGTTTGTTGAGTGCCCGCGTGTTGCTCTGTGTATTGGGCGCAGCCAGTTAACCCTGTTATTAGTGCTGCTAAATATAGTCCTTTCATATAATCCTTATACTGCCTATTTAGTCCCAATCAAACTTATAGAGTAAATCAACATTTTGATTTAAACCACTGGTGATCTCTACATAAAACTGCGAAAGCAGCTGATAGCGAATAGCGACCTCGCTGAGCGAGTCAAATACCCCTACGCTGTATTTAACTTGTAAGCTAGGCGCTACATAGCCCGATATTTCAAGCTTAGTGTTATCGCCAGAGCCCGTTGAACTTAAGCTTACATCAGATAAACCAATGGTTTCGCCAACTTTAGATACAACGCCTTCACTACGGCTCACCCCTTGTGAGAGCAATAACTGAGTAAGAATGGCATCGCTTGAACTGTCGCCCTCGCCTAGCGGTTGCCCATTGAGTAAATAGGCCAGCGCTTGTGCTTGATCCATTGCCGGCTCAGAAAATACTTTTAAGGTAGGTTGCTCAACGTTACCAGTAAGCGTAACACCAGCCACAACATCGTTTGCTGTGGTGTCTGGATTACGGATGGCTTTAATATTTAAAAATGGTTGCTCAATTGAGCCACTAAAGCCTATTTGCCCAGTACTAATAATTAAATCTTGGCCAAAAGCTAAATACGTACCATCGATTAAATTTAGCTCGCCGGTGGCAATTATAGGGGCACCTTGGCTCATTTTGATGGCTAAATCGCCCGCTATTTTCGACTCAAGACCAAACGATTCTATTTTTACATCGTTTTTAACAATCACTTTTAAATTTACATCGTAATCAAACGGCACGTTTTCTGCCGTTTCAGTTTGTTGATCAACAATAATCTCATCGTCACTCACTTGAACGGCGCCCTCTGGCAGCTCTTCAATCATTACCCTGCCATAAGGCACAATCACTTCGCCAAACAGCTTTAATGCATTATTTGCAAGTCCAATGGTTAAATCAGGCGATACTTTAAACGTAACGCCTTGCTGCGCGCGTACAAAAAACTGCTCGCCGTTAACGCTTACATTTACCTCAGGCTGGGCGCCTTGCCAATCTACGTCGCCGGTTAGGTTGATTTTACCGCCTTGGGTGTCGTTTAAATTACCTTTAATTGTGGCGGTGGTTTTATCAAATAAAATATTTACATTAGATTTTTGCAATACCACCGGCAACTGCTCACCTTCTAAATTGATATCACTGACATTTAACTCACCATTTAATAAAGGGTCTTGCAAAGTGCCGGCTACTGCCACGTTACCTGTTATATCGCCTTTTAATTGCTCAAGGGTTTCGAGAAATGGATGTAAGTCTGATAGCAATATTTTATCTATATTAAGGTGACCGTTTAATGTTTGCTGATTTTGAATATCATCAATATTAATTTCGGTGGCTATTTTACCTAGCACACTTGAACGTAAATCGGCCTCTAGCTTACCCGTTTGAGAATCAGTGTAGGCACTGACTTTTAGCGTTTCGATGGGTAATCTAAACCGGTCTTCCTCAGAGGTAAGAACAGCAACAAGGTCGTGCGCATTTAAATTAGCGCGAAGTGTTTTTAAAGCGCCCTCGTTCCAATTTGCAGCAAAGTCGCCGCTTATATCGCCACGCGTACGCATGTTATCTGGTAAAAAGTGTTTAAGCTCTTCAAGCGCTAATTTGCTCAACGTAGCATTAAATTGGCCCAAGTTTTTAGTTTGCGCAAGGGTATTAATACATAGCTCACTTTTGTTTGAGCGCCAGCAATGCGCACTCACATCAAAATCGCTGGTTTGGGTATTAAACATCACCGCAATTTTTTTACTATTACTAAAGCTGAGCTTTTTGTCACTTAGCGTTATATTACTGAGCGAGCCATTCCACACGTCATTATTGAGCTTACCGGTTACTTCAAGCTCAGCAGCGCCTTGCTCTGCATCTATGGCGGCAACCAGCTGATGGTCGGTTTTATCGCCAGTGGCAGTTAGCTCAACACTATTAATTACCTGATCAGCAACCATTGCTGAGCCTACGTTTAAGCTCACATCGGTTTGCCAATCTGCGGCTGTATCGAGCTGGCCTTTAAGGGTGAGTTTATTAACGTTTATGTCGTTATAAATAAAGTTATCGAGTAATAACGATAAATCAACGGCGGGGGTTAAACGGGGTCCTCTAACTTTTAAATCGGCCTTACCGTTTGCAACGAATGGCAGATTAGTTTGCTCATTTCCTGTCAATGTTACTTTTCCGTCAACCTGCCAGGTGTCGTCAACTTGCCCGCTCAAGGTTAATTTATTGGCCCCGCTACTTAAATACAGGCTGTCTATGTTGGCTTTTAGCGTATTGTTAAGTGTAAAGTTTGAGGCAAATTCAAGCGGTGTTTGGTTCAGTGTACCTGCAAGTTGTGTATTATCCATTTGCAAGTGCCAGTTTTGCCCTTCGCTGTTAAAGCGCCCTTCTAGCTGGCCAGAAATATTACTTGTAAGCGCATCTGTTAAGTATTGTGCTTTTAAGCTATTTAACGAACCGGTGAAATCGGCTTGTATGCCCTTTTGCCAATTAACATTACCTTTAAATGTTGCACTACTGTCATTTGCTTTTAGGCTTAAGGTACTTAACTGCGCTTGGCTAAGCGAGCCGTTTAATTGCGTGTTTAATACTACCGCTGGATAGGCACCTAATTGGCTATGCGCTTTTAAACTTAGCGTGTAATCATCCGCATTACCCGAGGCTGATAAATCAACATTATTTACTTTTAGCTCGTTACTTTGAGCGTCAATCAACCATTGCTCAACTTTACCAGTAAGTTCAAACGGATAATTTTTTTGTTTTAGATTAGCCGTTGCCGTTAGATTTAATGGGTACTGACCAATCGTATGTAAATTTATATTTAAATCAGATAGGTCACCACTTAACGCTAAATTCGCTTGGTGCAAGTCGCTGTTTAACGCTACTTTAGCGTTTAATGGTAAATTACCTGCAAGCTCACTAGTTAACTCTGTATTTAATTGCCATTGTTGGTACTGCGCGCTAAGCGTTTGTAAGTTAACTTTTTCATCTTCTACATTTAATACAAGCGCTATATTTTCGATTGTGTGAGTTTGCTCACCTTGCTCAATATCCACCTTTTTAACGTCAAACTGCTCTACCCGTAAATTAAGGGGCGATGTAAATTCTATATCTGGTAACGCAGGTAGCGTTGTTAGCGCCTGGCCTTGATTAGCCGTTGCTTGTTGATTAGATGAGGCGGGTTGCTCTTTAAGCTTTACCAATACATCACTAATAGTTAGGCTTTTTATTGCTAAGGTTGCATCTTCAGCTTTCGCTGCAAGGGTGAAGTTATTTACAGTTACATCAGCACTGGGATGATTTAATACAAATTCGTTTATTGCTACATTTTTAACGGCAATATTAAAGGGAAACGTAATTTTAGTTAATGGCTCTGAGGTGCTCTGTTGTGTGGCTTCGGGTGCATTGCCAAGGGCAAGTTTGATTGACCGCGCACTTACATTTTCAATACATAGGCCATCGCACTGCCACCAAAATAAATCTATTTTAAGCTGCTGCGCTTTAAAATCTGTACTTTGGTTTTTAAAGCTCACATTAAACGGGTTGTTATATAAGAAGCGCCCTTTTTTAATCTCGATATGTAAGCCGTCCACCATTTTATTTGCACTATAAGCAATAAATTGATTACCGGGCGCAGTAAATAACAAACAAAATATAATAACGGCAAGCGTGATTAAAACGCCGATGACGGCGGCGGATATTTTTTTAAATACTGACATTAAATTTCTGGCCCTATGGTAATGCTTAAACGTGTGCTTTTACTTTCTTTAGTAAGCCCCCATGCATGGTCTACTTTTACGGGGCCAATGGGTGTTAAATAACGAAAGCCAAAGCCTGCGCCCACTTCAAAGTCGTCCGAAAAGTCATTTGTGGCAGTACCGCCATCAACAAATAAAGCTGCGCGCCAATTTTGTGCAAATTGGTAATTGTATTCAATAGTACTGGTTAGTAAGTATTTACCACCAATTAAATCACCGTCTTCATCTTCAGGAGAAATAGACTGATAAGCAAAACCACGTACACTTTGGTCACCACCGGCATAAAAGCGCAGCGAGTAAGGTACGTTTTCAATATTATCGACCAGCATGGCGCCCACGTTTGCTTTTAAAAAAACTAAGTGTTTATCTAAATAGGTTCGCAGCCACGCATGCTGCAGCTGCACCCGCACTAAGTTTGTGGTTGAAAGTACATCATCTAAACCAAACTCAGCCGAAATTAGCCACTGCTCACCCCAATAAGGCGTTGTGCCTCCTTTTGACTTTTTACGGGCATAGCTAATACCGGGCATAAGCATTTCGGTGCTTTCTTCTGGTTCATCACCAATGCGATATGTTTCTTGGTCTCGACGTAAAAAGGCCGTGCGTACCCATTTATCTTCAGTTAACCATTGGCGCTGCAGTTGGCCGGTCAGTATTTCACTGTATATGTCATCGGCAAGTTCATCTTCTAACTTGTAACCCACTGATAAACGCCATAAATCGTCGTTAGGGTCATCTACCGGAATGGTGTACGCCATAGAAATATCTTGCTGTTTCTCAGCTACATTTAAATTACTTTCGAGGTAATGCCCATCTTCTGTGATCCAGGGTTTACTCCATTTAAAACGCACTTTCGGGCCCAGCTCGGTATTAAAGCCACCGCCTACTTCGTAGCTATTAGCAGGTTTGTGTAGCACATCAATATTTATAGGCACTTGTCCGTTGGCTCTTGCTGGTATATCGGCATAAATACGCACGCTTGCAAAATACGGTGTGCTTGAGAGCTCAAGGTTATAATCGGCAATTTGTGTGGCTTTATAAGCTTGCCCTTGGGTAAAAGGTGCCAGTGAACGAATGTATTTTTCTGCGGGGGTTTCGCTGGCAATGATTATATTGCCATACGTGTAGCGCACGCCGGTATCTATATTAAATGTAATAACGGCACTGTTTTTTTGCACTGATACCGCAAGCTTTCGGGCTGGCCATTTAGCATCAAAATAGCCTAGCTCTAATAACATTGACTCTATTTTTTTATGAGCTGAGTCGTACCTGCCATGATTAAGAATATCGCCCTGGGTTAAATTTAAGTTTTTAATAACGTTTTGTAATTGCGAGTCGTTTTTACCCTCACCATTAAGCGTTATATTAATAGCTTCTATGCGCGTTGCAGGGCCGCGCTCTACTTTAACGATAAGCTCTTTATCGTCTTTATCAAACTCAATGTCTACCGTTGGGTTGTAATACCCCAGCGCTTTAATACTGCTTTGCACTTGCTTTTTGGCATAGCGGCGCAAGGTTCTGGTGGGTTTTTCGCCAACCAGTTGTTTTAAATATAGCTCAACGTTACTTTCTAACTCGCCACTAATCCCTTTAATTTCGTAATCTTCAATTACCCTTTGCTCAGCGCTGGCTTGAGTGCTTATAAAAAAAGCTAAAAAAAACACAAAACGTAATAACTGTTTGAACAAGTAAATATCCTTACTTTTTATTCTTTAAAATTTAACCACCAATGAGTTGCATACTACCATAGCCATAATGAGCAACACATTAACTTAATGGTAATCTTGCACCAAATTACACTCCCTTTTAAAGCCTATAAAATTAAAATTAATACGCTTTAAAGCAATATTTTGGTTACAATAGTGGCTACGAATACAAAATTAATTTTAAATGAGTTTTTAATGCAATTCCCTGATGATGATAACGGCCAACTTTTAGCCGAAATAGCCGCTGCTGGCGTTGATTTAAGCAAAATGCACCAAATCGATTTTTTCATTTTATTTGAACAACAAGCTGATGCTGAAAAATTTTCCAAAGAAATAATCTCTGATGCATTAGTACAAAGCGCAAACGTTGAAAAATGTAAAGACACTGGCGTGTGGGAAGTGATTACTCATGTACAAATGGTGCCAGAGCACACATTGCTTGGCCAAGCAGAGCAATACCTTGAAAGTATTGCTAACAGTTACAATGGCTATGGCGATGGCTGGGGTTTAATGGACGAAGACGCCGCTTAACAAAAATCAGTTAAGCTTAACCGCTTAACTGATTAGCTTTTCTAAAGTTGCCAGTGTAATCAAATAATTTATCAGATACCTTCCAGCCATACTTTTTACTTTTACGCGCGATAACAAAATCGGGGGGCACTAAATCAAACTGTGCCTTAATAACCTGCTCAGCACTTTTAAATTCAACAGGCGCTTGCCCCTGCCCTAGGCGTTTACCAAACTGTTTATTAAAAATATACTGCCCGCCTTTACTAGCAAGGTTATAGACCTCATCGCAACTTGCACCATCTTCATCAAAGTAGGTTATTTTAATTAAATCATCTTTAAGTTTTACCACTGATAACCCACTACAGCGCAGTACTAACGCATCTTTTAAATTAAGGGCGTTACGTAGCTTGTCGTCGGGGTCGGCCATTACTGCGCCGCAATCATGGCATTTACGAGCTGCTATATCGTTTTGAGCGCCGCATTGTTCGCACTCTTTAAACCTAAACCGATAATCGCATTGCTCTTTATGGCCTTCGTCATCTTCTAATAAACCTTGGCAGCGCCTGCCAAAATGCTCAACTACTTTGCCATCAGAATCGGTTTTTCCCCAAAAAATATTTGCAAACCCACACCCAGGGCAAAGCACTTGAACGGGCTCATTATCGCTATCACCTTTTTTATCGCCCACCTCAGGGTGAAATAAATCAAAGCCGTTGCCTGCGTAATCTATAACTAAGCAGTCTGTTTTTCCTTCATTTAGCCTAAGCCCACGGCCAACAATTTGCTGGTATAAGCTAACCGATTCGGTGGGACGTAAAATAGCGATAAAATCGACATGCGGCGCATCAAATCCGGTGGTTAAAACAGAAATATTAACGAGGTATTTTATGTTTTTTTGTTTAAATTGATTTATTAATTTATCGCGTTCTGCATTTGGGGTATCGCCAGTTATAAGGGCACTTTGCTCTGCGGGTAAATAAGTTAAAATTTCTTGCGCGTGCATCACCGTTGCCGCAAATATCATCACGCCTTGGCGGGTTTCACTGTATTGTATTACCTGCTTCAGTATAGCTTGCGTTGCGCGCTCGCTATTTTTTAAAAGCGCATTCATGTCATCAGTCGTATATTGACCAAACGCATTAGTAGCCAAGGACGAAAAATCATAATGACTAATTGCCGCGTCCACTTCATTTGGCGGCGTTAAGTAATTATGTTTGATCATATACCTGAGCGGTAATTCAAATATACAGTTTTTAAACGGACTTTCTTTATTACCTTTTACAAAACCATGGTAATGATGATGGTATATCCACCCCATTCCTAATCTATAAGGTGTGGCTGTTAAACCCAATACTTTTAACTGAGGATTATATTCTTTGAGCGTATTTATAACCTTTCCATATTGGCTTTTTTTATCACCATTTACTCTGTGGCACTCATCAATAATAAGCAAAGAATAATGCTCATTTAATTTATTTAAATTACGCGATAAAGACTGAACACTGGCAAAGGTAACTTGGTGGTTGAGTGATTTTTCTTTTAACCCTGCTGAAAATATACTCGCTTCTAAACCAAAACTTTTATATTTTTGTGCGTTTTGTTCTACCAACTCTTTAACATGTGCAAGCACCAAAATTTTTTGCTTAGCAATACGCGCAAGCTCTGCAATAACAAGGCTTTTACCCGCACCGGTAGGCAGTACAATCACGGCAGGATCATTTGTTTTTCGAAAATGTAAAACGGTGCGCTCTACGGCCTCTTGCTGATACGGCCTTAATTTATAGCTCATGAAAATAGTAAATAGAATAACCAGAAATGCAGTTTAACAAATACTAAGCGACTGCGGGGAGTTTAAGGTAAGTTTTGGCCAATTAAACCTAGCGTACAAAGCGTAAGCCTTAGCCTAAGGTTTAGTTATTAAGTTATACGCCATTAAAAAGAGAAGCCGTGGCTTCTCTGTTACTTTATTAAGCTAGGTGCTTTTGTAAATCAACACCTTCAAACGCTTTAGGGCGACGACCACGACCGGTCCATTCAATCACTTCGCCATCTACTTCAATACGATACTTAGCTTTTACTTTAGTACGTTTATCTGCAGTACCGTCTTGTAAATCTTCTAACGTAAGTCCTTTTTCTTTTAAAAGATCCAACACTTCCTGTTTAGCTTGTAGCTGCTCAGTATATTTTGCAATCGCATCAGTGATTAATTGTTGTGCTTTTTCTAGCTCAGTTAATGATGCTGTTTTAATAAAAGATCGAACTTCTTTCATTTATATCTCTCTTGCTTGTTGGAGTTAACTTTTTAGTTTCAAAGCAAGTATAAACCCAACAATATATTTTTACCATGAGCAATTTTACTCCATAGTAAAAGGTATAAAAGCAAATACTTTAGCATGAGAAATCAGCATGGAATAAGTATAGTAATGGACTTTAATATCAAATAAAAAATATTTAACCTCTATTAATTTTTTAATAGAGGTTAATAAACTTATAAAGTTAAAGTCTATTTATCAATTTTTACACTACCACGGGTCATCTCTCTCATTGCCTCTTGGCTTAATTTTTCTTGGTAAGCAATTTGTTCAGGTGTTCTACACACTCTTGTTGCAATGTTGCTACCTGTGGTTTTTTCGAGTTTACATATTTTGCCATCGCTTTCACTGGCCTTAAGCGCTGCTGCACTAGTGCAACCTGAAGCTAAAATTACTAATAATACGGTACAAAGATGTTTCATTGTTTATCCTTAATTTAAGTGTGTTGAGGGAGTATGTCATAAGCAATTGTTACTCGTTCCATTTCACTATTTAGGGTATTAGTCCCATGCCAAAAATAGGATGGAAATTGAATAAGTTTGCCTTCCTCTGGTTTTAATGTTGTCTCAGGTAAAAGCTTAGTGTTCATATTAAATCCTGGCTCACCTAGCTTTAACCACCCTTCTTGGTTGGTTGATTCAGATATCAGCGTGGGTATAGATACATAAAATGGTGAACTCATCCAACCTTGGCTGTGATAATGATTTTTATGAAAACCTTTACCTTTCAGAATTACCGACCATGAATCAGTCACTTTAAAATCACCAACATTTCTTTTTAAAAAAGCGTGTTGATTATCTTTTGGAAGCCTTGATAAAAAGCATGACGTTAACTCGTATAGCTCCTGCTTTAGTATTTTTAGTATCGGCAGTTGATAATCAAATAACTTTTCTGCGGTTTGAGAACCATTAACTAAAGATTGCTCTAAAGGATGGTTTTGATAATAATGATACTGTTTTAACGTACCTTTAAGCTCAGTTAAAAAATCATCTATAGAAGCAAAGCCAGAAGGTGTTGCTATTTTCTCCTGCATAACAAATAAATCATAATTGCAGTAATATGAGTACAGCTCGCTTTTTAGTAATCTCAATGCTGTATTTTTAATACACAAGTACTCTTGGTTATATTCGTCTTGATTTAATAACTTATTTATAATGTTCAATGCGTGATCTGGTTTATCTATCGCAATATAGCTTTTGGCTAATTCTATGTACGCGTGATTATTCTTAAACCTATTACTGGCAGCTAAATGGGTCTTTAAAGATTCATCAAATAAGCTGTTTTCACGTTCGTAATCACCCACTATAGAAAACGCTTTTTGTGGGCAATTGCTTTGAGAGAGTATTTGCTTTGCTATTTTGTAAGCCTCAGTTTGCTTACCCGATGTATAAAGCTTTTGTGCAAGCTCAGCTTCCAGTGCAGTATTTTTTCCAGTTATTTTTAAAGCATGGTTATATGAGGATAAAAAACCAGAGTCTGCAGTTTCCCATAGCATTTGGTTTAGCCAATGATGACTGTCTAAATCTAGCGGGTTGATAGTTGTTAGTTCTGTATATATTGCTTTGGCTTTTTTAAACTTCCCGGCTAAGTGATAGCAGCTGGCCATATTTTTCTTAGCTTCAACTAAACCTGGGCTTAATTTTAAGCTTTGCTCAAAAGTTATAATTGCTTTATCCCAAAAGCATAAAGCTTTTAAAGCCAACCCTTTACTATTGAGAATACTAGCATCAGCACCAAAATTGCGAATATAATCATCTGTGAGCCTATCGACCTCAGTAAACTTCTCAAGCTTTAAGTCTGTTTTTATTTTTGCACTGAGAATAACTGCATTTTGAGGGGATAGTGTAAATGCTTTATCAATGTATTCTTTTGCTTTAGTAAATTCATTCTTTTTAAAGTATAAAACAGAGATGTTATAAAGTGTTTCTATATCGTCACTATATATAGTCAATACATTTAAATATTGTTTTATTGACTTATCAGGTTCATCCAACAAGTTATATAATTTTGCTTTATTTACATTTAAATGAAAATGACGTGGACTTAGTTTAATGCCTTTTTCAATCTCGGCTAAACATAATATATAATCTTTTTTCTTTTGGTATGCTATAGATTTTAAGTGATGAAGGTGCGCTACAATACTCGATTCATTACTTTTAATCGAATTAGCAATTTTTAATGCCTTAAGGAAATTATTATTATTAATTTCCTTAAGGATTAAGTTGCTTACATCTTGAAATGACATGCCTTGGCTTTGCATATGTTCTCTTAAATAATAAAAAGGCCGATAATATACCGGCCTTAGCATTAAAGCTTATGCTTAGAATGAAATAGTTGTACCTACAAAGAAGTTACGACCGATGTACTTATACAACGTAGTATCTGTATTGGCATCATCATAATCGCTGTAATATGGAGGCTCTTCATCTGTTAGGTTATCTATACCACCACGTAACGAAACATGCTCGTTAAGTTGGTAAGTACCACTTAGTGTATGTGATACAAACGAGTCAGCTTCTGGTGAATAGTAATCCGCAGGGTCTCCATCAAATAATGCAACTGATTCTGTAACAAGCGAATCTACGTACATCACTTTGTATGAAACAGTCCAATCATCACCGGCTGCGCGTAAGCTTACATTATGTTTCCACTCAGGAATTGAGCCAGAACCACTTGATGCAACACCTACGTAATCTTGAATAGGCTCACCAGCAAACTCTTGTACTTCCCATTTAGAGATGTAAGAAGCTTCCCAATCAGCTCTCCACGCTAAGCCAGCAGCGTCAAAGCTATATTGAGCGTTGAAATCTACGCCCGATAGGTTCCAAGTAGAAAGGTTTTGATCAAGTGATGGAGTACCATCAAAGTTACCCGTTGCATCACGTACAACACCTTCACAAAGTGCAAAAGAACCACCTTGTCCACCTTCTTCACCCGCGCTATAACATTTATCTAGCTTAGTCGTAATACCAACAGAGCTTATTACGTTATCTACTTCAATATCGTAGTAATCAACAGTAAAGCTTAGCCCTTCAATTGGCTCAACAACAAGACCAACTGTAAATGTATCAGCAGTTTCAGGACCTAGGTCTGGGTTACCGCCAACAACCGCACGAAGTTGACCACTGTTTTGTGCAAACGTACCATCTGAAGGAATTAGGCCGGCTGCTGCATCAGAAGCACAGGCTGTTTGGTATCTAGAATCAAAGCCAGCACCACCAAAACCAGTACAAGGGTCTGTATAATTGGTGAAGCTATCTGACTGACCACCGTAAAGCTCACTTACACTTGGTGCGCGAAATGCTGTTGATAATACAGAGCGAAGCATAACTTCGTCTGTCATACGCCAAGTTAGACCTAACTTATAAGTAGTATCTGATCCAAATGTATCGTAGTCAAAGTAGCGAAGCGCAGCTTCTAAATCTAAAGACTGAACCAGTGGTAAATCATTCAATAGTGGAACAACAAGCTCTACATATGCTTCGTCAACTTTATAGCCACCAGAAGTTGGCTGTACAGCATTACCTGAACCGATACCTGATGAAGAGAATGCATCTGGTTGATTAAATGCTGATTCTTCACGGTGCTCTAGACCAAATGCAAAGCCAACAACACCAGAAGGCATTTCAAATAAATCACCCGAAATTGAAGCGCCTAAGTGGTGCATTTCTGTACCTGAAGTACCCTGATCGGTGTAACGCAAGTAATCGGCATCTGACTGTGAAAGCGCGCCTTCACCGAAGTAGTTAATACATGGAGCAGATGCATCGTTGCCTGTAACCGTGTAGTCACTAGGCGAACCTGTAACCGAGACACCTTCACAGTTTTCATTTACTGACGCTATCATTTTGTCTACGTTGATGTAGTTTTTAGAACGGTCAATAGCGCTATTTCGACCATATGTATAGAACACATTCCAAGCGTATTGATCAGCGATAAAGCCCTCTAAACCAGTTGTAAATTGTGCTGTATTTACTTCTTGCTCAAATACACGGCCACCCATTTCTGACATACGACGCAGTGGTAACATGTCTACATTGTCGCCAGGAGTTGCAAAATCATACAAGCCTGAGAATGGGTAAACTTCTGGATTTTGACTTAATACCCAACTACGACCATCTACACTGTATGTGTAGTTGATAGGTGCTGGTGCCATTTGTTGCGTTGAGGTACGGTTTGTATAGTACGCTTCTGCAAAAAAGTTTAAGTTATCTGCTAATTCATAATTACCTAACACGCTCACATTATAACGAGTTGCAGGCGTAGATAAGTATGAAGCAGAAGAGTAGTTATAGGTATCGTTGCCTTCGCCACTACCCACATATGTGTGATAGCCAGTATCAGTTGATGAACCGTTACCGCCAGGCTCAAACTGAACTCTTCTACCATCATCTAAGATTGCATTCATACCTAAAGAGTTACCAGAACCGGCACAAAAACGCTCACCGCCACTTTCAGCGTATGGACATGCTGAATAATCTCGGTCGCTGGCACGTACAGTACCACGGTCGTAAAAACCAACGTTTACAACAACATTACCTTTATCACTGCTCACACCAAAGGTGCTACTTAAGCTAGCTTCTTCACCGTCACCTTCACCTGTCTCTGCATAGCTGGCATCTAGCTCAAAGCCTTCAAAGTCATCGCGCATGATAATATTAACCACACCAGCAAGAGCATCAGAGCCGTAAACAGCCGATGCACCGTCTTTTAAAACTTCTATGCGTTTTACAGCGCTAAAAGGAATGGCATTAAGATCCACGGTAGAAGATGCACCAGTACCTGAGGCAATCATACGGCGTCCATTAACAAGTACCAATGTACGTGATGAACCCATACCTCTTAAGTTAACAGTTGCATTACCATTACCGCCATTATTTACAGCAGCAGTTAATCCGCCCGACTGAGCGGTAAGGTTTTGTAACGCATCGGAAATATTTGAAATACCCTGAACTTTCATATCTTCAGTAGTAATAATGCTCACTGGAGAAGCGCTTTCAAGATCTGCACGTTTAATTCGTGAACCGGTAACCTCTATACGCTCTACCTTTTCAACTCCCTCTTCAGCAGCAATTGAACTTGCTGAAAATACAGCTGTAGATGCCGTACCAAATGCAATCGCTAAGCGAACTGCCTTTGAAACTTTATTATTTAACATTTGATTCTCCCTGGGTCACCACTTGTTAGAAGCGACTATTATTTAATTATTTTTTGTTGTCACAGTTTGTTAACAGCGACTAAACCAAATACTAAACAAAAAATATCTAAAAGCCAACTACTGTTAACCAAATATTAATTAAAAAAGGGTTTTTTATTGTTTTTTAGCTTAGATGACACGGCTAGCGCATTTTAATCCCAGATTCTAACAGGGTTGAGCGATAATCATCGTCTAGCCCTGCCATTTTCTTTTTTCTCGCCATACTGGCTGTTTTAGTTGTATCTTGTTTAAATAACGCCATGGCTATTTTTCTCATTACGTTAAAAACAAGGGGTCCTTGCTTCTTACGGATTCTTGATTCATCTTCCCTAAAGTTCATATCCAACATCCAATGCATACTTTCAACCTGCCAGTGGCTTCGTACCGCATTAAGAGCTTGCTCCGCACCTAACGCTAACGAACTAATATACCAACGCGTTTCTATCGTGTCTGTACCTGATGATTTATCGTGAACCTCAGCGGTTACTTGAATAACACTCTTTAAGCCAGACCATTGGTAGATTTTATCTAACCAGCTTTTATCAATAAGCAATTGCTGACAAACCCTTGTTTCAATGCGCCCATGCCCTGAGCTTATTTCGGTATGTTTATCATAGTTGCTATTGGTCAATCCTTCGCGCTCACTCTTGTGCCACCAAGCTTCTAATTCACTCTGCATACCTGAATGGTTACCTTTGAGCGCTAGGATATAATCAGCTTTTTGTTTAATTATTTGTTTCGCTATTTCTTGCTGGCAGCCCATAGCATCAAGTGTAATGATGCTATTTTCAATATCTAGCATGGTGAGTAACTCAGGTATGGCTGTGATTTCATTTGTTTTGCTATCAACGGCTGTTTGCCCTAAAACTAACTGGTGTTGGCAGCTCCATGCACTGACGGTATGTAAAGCACTTTTTCTATCTTTGGTTGTAAATGAACGACGTGCAGTTTTTCCATCCATAGCAATAATATCAGCACCCGTGGTTTCAATAAGTGAAGATATCCAAGATTGAAATGCATGCTCTATTTCATCTGATTTTAACCGACAAATGACACGGGCTATGGTGTCGTGTCTTGGAATACCCGCGTTGAAAGCGCCATATCTTTTTAACCAATCAAGTTTTAGATGCCCAAAGTCTTCAATATCCTCCCATCCTTGTGCACCGGAGATTACTGCACTAATGGCTAAAAGGAGAATATCGATAAGCTCATGCTTTTTACAGCGTTCAATGCGAGGATCGGTAATTGAATTAAAGTGTTTCAGAAAAGTAGCGCTCATATTTTACGTGACCAAGGTGATTATTATGCCTTGATCTGATCACTACATATTCTATAAGTTCAATTTATAATGATCTTGCCGTGGCTTAGATGAGGAATAACTGTACAAAAATAAAGCTAAAGCGTGGATTATGCAATCAAAAATTGCATTAATAGGTACAAGTTAGAATAGTTCGAACTGTTTTAGCTCGAAACTATTTACGTTAACGTTAACAAATTGCGTAATCATTTCTAATAGAGGTACAATTTGTTTGTCTATATACAATGGGTAGTCGTAGCTATGCAGCCCTTGATACAGCTCAACACCGTGCGTTGTGTAAACAAATGTAACAAATTCACCTCTTTTTAGCGTAAATTCACTATTTTGTTTCTGAAACTTTTTTACTGCTTGTACATGGGGAGGGATATTTTTTTGATAGTCGGTTAAGTTTTGACCTAAACGTTTTTTAAAAACCAGCAAATGATCAAATTCGCCACGTAAAAGTTTACTAATGTAATCATTTACAAGGTCATTAATTTGCTCTGGTTGCTTAAAAAGGAGGGTAAATAAATCAAATTGAAACTGTTGAGCCAGTTTAGTCCAGTCACTTCTTACGGTTTCTAAGCCTTTAAAAACCAATTTTGATTCATCCGGCTTTATTAACTGCCCCACATAGCGTTTTTTAGACCCCACGCTTTTACCTCTTATGGTGGGTAAAAAGAAAGGGCTATAAAGCGATTCAAACTCTATTTCTAAATGGCTAGTTAAATTATGTTTAGCGTGTATGTTTTGCTGCCACAATGTGTTTATGTGTTTAGCTAACTGTTTACCTATTTTATTACACGCCTCAACACTTAAATCATCCGTTAATTTTACAAAGGTCGAATCGGTATCTCCGTAAATAACACTATAACCTTGCTCTTCAATCCACTTTTTAGTTTGCAGCATTATCTCATGACCACGCAAAGTAATAGAGCTTGAGAGTCGAGGGTCATAAAAACGACAGCCTTGTGAGCCTAATACACCATATAAACTGTTCATTATTATTTTAATCGCTTGAGATAGCATTAAATCGTGATTATCTTTTGCCCGTTGGCGCTGTAGCGCTAGGCTTTTTATAAGCGCTGGTAAATGGTGCTGCTCTCTTGAAAATAATGCATTATTAAACCCTTCAATACTGTTTTCAGGGTTTTCAATTCCTTCTATTAGTCCAAGCGGGTCTATATAAAAGGTTTGCATAATACTGGGGTACAGGCTTTTAAAATCAAGCACGATGACATTTTTATACAGCCCCGGTACCGACTCCATAACATAACCACCTGGGCTTTCAAACGTCAGCCCATGGTCGCCCATATTAGGTGCTACATAACCGCTGCGATGTAATAAAGGCAAATACATGTTTACAAAAGCCGCCACTGAGCCGCCGCGCTTTTCCAGCTCAAGGCCTGTTAATTGTGTGCGAATAACAGCAAAATCGAGAAGTTTTAGCTTATCGAATATTTTATTAACGAGTATGCAGTCTTGGCGATTGTAGTTAGCGAGCGAGAGTTTATCTTCATTAAATTGACGAATAATTTCTTGTAAGCTATTACTAGATTCAATTAATTTAGACTCGCCTAAAATTTCTTTAGCTACATTAGCAAGTGAAAAAGTTTCAAAACTATAAGTGGCATTTTTTAGAGTATCAATGCCATCAATTACACAGCGCCCGGGAATAGAAACCCGTGTAAAATGGCCTTTTCGAACATATAAAGGAAGGTTTCCTCTTCCTAGTAATAGTTTTACCCCCAGTGCCACAGAGCGCTCATAAATAACTGCAAAATCAAACTCAATAACATTCCACCCAATAATAATATCTGGGTCGCACTGCTTAATAAGTGTTACAAGTTGCTGTAATAGTGCAACCTCGTCTGCGCACCATATAATAGTATAACCAATCACTGGGTCGAGATGCTCAGGCTCTCCAATCATGATTACGCAATCAAAACCACAGCCTACCAAGCCAATAGAAAACAACACCCCACTTTCATTGCACTCTATATCAAGTGATAACTTAGAAAGCACGGGCGTATAATCGCCATTGGTTTTTAATTTAGCATCTAAAATTTCAGTGTAATGCGCATGATCCACTCGTTTACCCGTGATCCACGCCCCGCCTTTAATAAATCGCTCCATTAAATAGCGCTCAATGGGCCTTATATCATCTTCATAAAGTGTAATACCGCGACTTTTTAACGCTTTGCTCGCGCTATAAAAGTGTTTGAGTGAGTAAAAGTAACAGCCACACATATCTTGCTGCTGAAAATTTTTAAGTGAAAGAGGTTTAATTAAAAAGTTTAGTGATTCGGCAGATAAAATAGCTTGAGCTGCTTTTTCATCTGAGTTTTTTATAAAAAATAGTGCGGTTTCATTCTCAGAAATTGTCTTTATTGGTCCATTATCGGTAGCAAACCAAATTTCATATTGTAAACCCTGAGCGCTATCGTGCGCTTGTGCAGAAAGTACAAAACCAGATGTTAAATACACTATCAATAAACCTTACTTATATTTTGTTTTTCTACTTTAAGGCCATGAACGTTAAGGATTGAAAATTGTTCAACCTCAAAATATAAACAGGCCATAATAGGGAGTAATTTATAAACTTAAAAAATCGCCGCATTAATTTACTAAATTAATTTCATCCTTGCTTGTAGTTACACGGTTATAACTCTAAAATCCATACACTGTAATTATATACATATTTTAGGTTTATCTCCCCATGCTTTCTGACCAACTAAAAAAAACAATTAGGCAAGTACACCAGCATGTGGCTAGTAACCTTACTGATTACCGCCCCCGCAGTAGCCAAAACTACCTTGTTGCCGAAATAGCAAAAACACTGGCTGGCGAATACCATAAAAAGCAGCGAATATGTGTTATTGAGGCTGGCACAGGGACTGGTAAATCGCTTGCTTATTGTTTAGGCGCGTTTCCGCTTGCCCTTGCTCAAAAAAAGAAGCTGGTTATTTCTACTGCAACCGTGGCCCTTCAAGAGCAATTAATAGCAAAAGAGCTGCCTTTTTTTAAAAAACACTCTGGGCTCGACTTTAAGTTTGACCTGGTAAAAGGTAGGCAACGCTATATATGTGCCCATAAATTACATAATGCTGTTAATGGCGATAGCCAAACGCAAATGGAGTTTATGCCCACACTTACCTCGCCGCTAAGTGATATGGAAACGAAATGCTTAAAAGGTCTTTACGATGCCTATGTAAATAAAAAATGGCAAGGCGACAGGGATAGCTGGGCCGACACCATACCCGATAGAGTGTGGAACTTAATCGCATGCGATAAACACGCTTGCCAACGCCAAATGAAAGCCCATCAAACCTGCCCGTTTCAGCTTGCTCGTAATCAGCTTATGCAAATGGATGTGCTTGTTATTAACCACTCACTGCTACTGGCAGATTTGGATTTAGGGGGCGGTAAAATTTTACCCGAGCCCGATAACACCATTTATGTCATAGATGAAGCTCACCACCTTGCGCATATTACCCGCGACTTTTCATCGGCAGCGGCCACTATTAAAGGCACCATTGATTGGCTCGATAAGCTCACTAAATTTAGTGGCAAAATGTCTAAAGTATTAGTAGGTCAAAAGGCCATTGGTCAAAATTTCAAATTGTGCGATAGCATTAACGATGCTAATAAAGACTTAAAAGTGGTGCGTGATATTCTTGATAATGCCGACTTTGAATACTCAAAAGACGATACATATCGTTTTGAGCATGGCGAAATACCAAAATCATTGCACAACAAAGCTAAAGATATAAGTGACGCCACACTAGATGCACTGCGTTGCTTAAACAAAATGCACGATACCCTCACTCAAGATGTAAGTGATGGCGATATAAAACCCTACGTTGCCGACCCTGTTTTGGCCGAAAGCGGACACTATATAAACCGCTTAGAGCAATTAAATAAGCTGTGGTATAGCTATGCAAATAAAGGCGAAGGTACACCTCACGCAAGGTGGATCAAACGTTTAGAATATAAAAACCATCACGATCACCTATTAAGTGATTGCCCTATCGAAGTTGGCTACTACTTAAAAGACAAGCTATGGAATGAATGCGCAGGGGCGGTACTATGCTCGGCAACTTTAAGTGCTCTCGGTTCGTTTGACCACTTTGCCTATGAAAGCGGTCTTGCTAAAGAAGAAGGGGTAAAGTTTATTAAAGTCCCCTCTCCGTTTGACTACCCAAAACAAGCCACTTTACGCATTCCGGCCTCAAGTATAGAGCCAACAGATAAAGAATTTAGCGATCATATTGCTAAAACACTACCCGAGTATCTAAACACTAAAAAAGCCAACTTAGTGTTATTTGCCTCTTACTGGCAAATGAACCATGTAAGTAAGTTTCTTAGAACAAAAGGATTTAACTTATTAGTACAAGGTGAAATGTCACGAGAAGCTTTACTCAAATTACATACTAAAAATATTGATGAAGGCAAGGGGAGTATTTTATTTGGTACCCAAAGCCTTTCTGAAGGCCTTGATTTACCTGGAAAATATTTAGAAAACTTAATAATTACAAAAATACCGTTTGCAGTACCTACATCACCAATAGAAGAAGCCCAAGCCGAATTTGTACAAAGTAAAGGCGGTAATCCATTTTTGTCTATTACGGTGCCCGATGCAGCAAAGAAATTGGTACAAAGCTGTGGTAGACTGCTGCGAAAAGAGAGCGATGAAGGCCGTATAACCATTCTCGATAGACGCTTAATTACCAAGCGCTACGGCAAAGCCATGCTCGACACCTTACCACCTTTTAAAAGACAAATAGATTATTAATGTTTGAACTTGCTTTAGATCCCACAACACTGGCAGTTTTATGTGCCGCGGCCCTTGCTGCTGGCTTTATTGATGCAATTGCCGGCGGCGGTGGCTTATTAACAGTCCCTGCACTACTCACCGCAGGCTTGCCACCGCATGTAACGCTTGGCACCAACAAGCTTGCGGCAAGCTTTGGCTCATTAACGGCCAGCTACACGTATTATAAAAAAAATCTATTTAGTCCTAAATTTTGGGCAGATTCCATTTTTGCTACAGCCATAGGCGCTGTGATTGGTACGTTAATAGTCGATCACTTAAGTATTGAATTTTTAAATAAGCTTTTGCCTATCATTATTATTATGGTGGCCTGTTATAGCTTGTTTGGTAGTTTAAGCACCACACAGGGCGATGATTTACCAAAAGTAACACCAATACTTAAACTAAAGCAGTGGTTACAGGGCTTAGCGTTAGGTTTTTTTGATGGCGTAGCAGGCCCAGGCGCCGGTACTTTTTGGACCGCATCTAATAGTTTATTTTATAAAATGAGCTTACTGCTTAACTGTGGTTTAGCCCGTTCAATGAACTTTGTATCTAACTTTATATCGCTTATTACCTTTGTGGCACTTGGTCATGTAAACTTTTTATTAGGCCTTATCATGGGCTTTTTTATTATGTTAGGTGCTTGGATTGGTGCTCACTCAGCCATTCGCTTTGGCGGTAAGTTTATTCGCCCTGTTTTTAACACTATGGTTATACTGCTAGCATTAAAACTGATTTACGAGGCTTATCTGTAAATGCAAACACACGCGTTAGATAAATTACGCCAACAAGTTGCTACGCTCAAACAACAAGCTGAGCAATTTGATAAAGCTAAATTGTTTTCTAAAAACCGCTATATGCAGGCGCAGCCTAGTTTATTTGACCGCGGCGTATTTAGTACTAAAAGCATGAACTTAACTGACTACGTAACAGAAATTGAAGACGAAATTACCAGCTTACCACCCAGTGATCATCGCCATGCTTATGCTTATGCACTCGAGCGCATAGGTAATCAAGTACAAGCTGTATTTAGTGTTATTAAATCGACCCCCATCTGGGCAAAAGAAAACAAAAGCCAGTACAAACCTAGACCCAAAAATACGGTTTATAAGCAAGCCGTAAAAAAAATAATGCAATCGTCGCACGAGCTATACGACGAGCTTAAACAAAACCACGAGTTTGAACGACGCTTAGTGTTAATGATTGAAGAGCGTAAACTACAAATGGAAAAAGCCAGCCCAGCGCAAGCACAAAAACTTAATATGGAAATTTTAACCACGCATGCGCGTTTAGGCCGCTGCCGTAAAGCTATTTCGGCCACCGAAGATAAAATTCAACAAGTCGAAAAACAACAATTACGCTAATGCAGCTTTTTTACCACCCGCTTTACAGTGATTTAACGCTTCCTGAGCGCCACCGTTTTCCTATTCAAAAATACCAAATGCTAAAAGCAGAAATAGAAGGCTTGGGCTTTGGGGCTACACAGTTTAGTACACCAACCAAAGCAACGCCCGAGCAGCTTGCACTGTGCCATAGCCAAGGCTACATAAATGATTTTTTAAACGCCACGCTCAGTAATAAAGCAATTAAAAAAATGGGTTTCCCGTATTCACGCGAATTAGTAGAGCGTACGCTACTTTCGGTTGGGGCAAGTATTCAAGGTAGCGAATACGCACTAAAACATGGTTTTTGCGCTAATTTAAGTGGTGGCTATCATCATGCATATAGCGATTACGGCAGTGGCTTTTGTATTTTTAACGACTTAGCTGTGGCTGGCGCGCATTTAATCAATACAAACCAAGCCGATACCATATTAATATTTGATTGTGATGTACACCAAGGCGATGGCACAGCACAAATTACGCAACATAATAACGCTATAGTTACTTGCTCTATTCACTGCGAGCAAAATTTTCCGCGCTTAAAGCAACACTCCGATTACGACTTCGTCCTACCTGCCAACACATCAGATACCGAGTACTTAATAACGTTAAAACAAGCCCTCGAATTTTGCGTGCGTATTCATAACCCCGACATTATTTTATACAACGCAGGGGCTGATATTTACGAAAAAGACGAGCTAGGGTTATTTAACGTATCGCTTGAAGGGGTTTATGCGCGCGATCATTTTATTGTTAACTACTGCAAAGCCCATAACATCCCACTTATGTGCGCTTTAGGTGGCGGTTATCAACGTAATTTAAATGCGTTAATTAATGTTCATAAACAACTATTTAAAGCTGCTATCGATTTATTTTAGTGCTTAGTATACACTCAAATAAACGGACTCTATAAAAGGCGCTAGCACGATGCGACTGCACGACGACATACATAACTTTTACGAAAAAATTGTAGTTGAAGAAATCATTAAACGTAAACTAGATAAAGTTTACAGTGAAGATGTAATGGCCGATTTTTGTTGCACGGTACTTAATCAATTGCCGCCACGTTATATTAGATACGATGTAGATATGGCCTTTTATTTACCACAAAGTGAACGTATTCACATGGAAGAGCGCGTACAAACCGCTATTGATGTTGCTATTAGCCAAATTTCAAAAAAGAAAGATTTAGATGACCAGCCCACTTGATAACGCCCCTACATATATAAAACTGGCAGTAGATTTAATTATGCTTTTGGAGCAGCACGAGGTTGCTCCAGAGGATGTATTAAAAGCGCTCGAAATTGTAAAAAGTGACTTTGAACAAAAACAAGCCACCGCTTAGCATTACTCTTTTGTTTGCACTTCGTATTTAGTCACAGTGCCATCGTGTTTGTTGCAATCAATTTTAATCTCGCCAAACGTGCGTCTTGGGGTTGTTGAGCGACGGCACGTCATTTTTTGTGCTTTACTACCATATTGGCTTATGTACAACGCAACGGTTTCGTCTATTTGCTGCTGTTGCGCCGAAGTGGCCGCGTTATAAAAGGTATTGTATTGCGCCTGCCAACTTTCAACTCCAGCCTCTTTTGCAACGCCTAGCCACCCCATACCCATGTTAGTAGATTGTGTTAAGTACTGCCCTTTTAAAAACATAAACGACAATGTGTATTGCGCGCTTTTATACCCAAGTGCTGCAGGGTCTTTTAGATACATAAAAGCTTGTTTATAATCACCTTTTTTATACGCTTTTATGCCATTGTACTCATGTTTTTTCATGGTTATATCATCGTATAAATTAATAGGCGTAGACCCACAACCACTTAATAAACCCACTCCCATAATTGCTGTGATCAGTAAATATCGGCTCATGACTATTCCTTTTTTATTATTTTTATATGCGAGTACCGAATCTGGCTTACAGTTAATGCAAAGCCTGTTACTCTGTAAATTAATTTGTATAATTAAAATACTATCATGAGCTTAGCAAGTTTACTTCGGTTATTTTTTCTGGCTGCAATTTGGGGCGCGTCATTTTTATTTATGCGAATGGCAGCAAACAGCTTAGGCCCAGCGGTGTTAATAGAGTTTAGAGTTGGCTTTGCCGCACTCACCCTCTTTATTGTGGCGCTGTACTTAAAACGCCGCTTGGCGTTTACTGCGCACACAAAGCACTTTTTTATAATTGGTGCACTTAACTCCGCCCTACCCTTTTTACTGTTTGCTTATGCCGCGCAAACGATTAGCGCCTCTACTTTATCTATTTTAAATTCTACAACGCCCATATGGGGCGCGGTGGTGGGCATTATTTGGAGCAAAACCAAACCGACTAAAAGCATGGTGTTAGGTTTGCTGTTAGGTTTAATAGGCGTGGCCATTTTAGTTGGGCAAAATCATTTTGTATTAAATAGTCAGTCACTTATTGCTATTGCAGCAGCGCTAAGCGCCTCCCTGTGTTATGCCATTGCATCCCATTATACAAAAAATGCCCCTAAGCTTGCCCCATTTGATAACGCACACGGCTCTATGTGGGCAGCCAGTTTTATAGTACTGCCCCTTATACTTTTTATGCCAATGCGCGAAGTACCTAGTACCAACGTTATGCTTGGCGTATTAGCACTTGGCGTGGTGTGTACCGCACTTGCTTATATTTTATTTTTTAAACTTATTGACGATATAGGCCCAACCTCAGCTTTAACGGTCACGTTTTTAATTCCGCTATTTGGCATTTTTTGGGGGCATTTAATTTTAGATGAGCAAATAGGACCAAATACGTTACTCGGCGCATTATTTGTTATTGTGGGTACTATGCTGGTTACTGGTTTTTTACCACGAAAAAAGCACTTAGCTAAAACAAGCTAAGTGCTTTTACAAAGCACTTACTTTTGCGTTTTTTTTGCTTAAGTTTTCAATTAAGTCTTGTGCGCTATAGCTGTTGTCGCTGGGTTTAATGCCTTTGCCCATTTTAATGTCAATCAGGGTGTGTACTTCTTTGCGTTTATCATTGTTGCTCACTTGTACGCCTACGCTATTGCTCGGGCGTACGCGTGTTTCGCAGGTTAATAAACCGCAGTTTCGCTCATATTGCTGGCTGTGTGATGCACCAATAGATGACGCGGGCGCTTGCGATTTAGACTCAACAAAGGTTTCTTTATTTGTTACAACAAACCAGTCGTAGCCTTGCGCTTGGGTAAGTTCAGCCGCGCGTAACAATGCATAGTCACCCGCATCGGCTACGTTGTTTGACACACTTTTAAACTCGACGCGGTATTGATCGTCACTAATTTTTTGCTCGTTATAACCTTGTGAGCCATTATTAGCTGGGCGGTAGTCGGGGTTAGATGCGCAACCCGCCATAAGTAAAATACTGATAATTAAAATAGATGTTTTCATCATTCACCTCGTTTTATAAAAGCTATTATTGGTTTAACTGCCACTTTGCACTAATTGCTTGCTGCTCTTGCGCTCTATCTAGTGGTGCGCCGCTGATCATGCTATCTATAACAGCATCTAACTCACTGTTATTAGACGCCGTTTGATATTGCGCGCCATTATCACTTTGCTGCGCGGCTGTTTGCGCTTTAATTTGCCAACCGCTTTGCGCTTTACAAGCAATGCTTGTTTGCGTGGTATTGTTTGAGCTTAGCGCATACTGCCTACAAAGCTCACCTTGCTGATTTTTAAAGCTAAGCTGCGCGCTAAATACTGAGCCATCACTTTGCTTATACTCACCACTACTTAGCTGTGTATTAAGTGCTGATGCTATGTTACTGGCTACTAAATTTTGCGACTCATTGGGTTGTAAATAACTAGTCATTGCAATACCAAATACCACGGCAACGCTTGCAGCTATTGCTAAGCTTTTATTAGCCGACTGCTTAACCCTTTGCCAAGGCGTTAACGTTACTACATTGCTATTTAACGTATTTTTTGTCGTTGCTGTATCAAGCTTTGCAACCGTTTTAGCTAATGAGTCACTAAGGGGTGCGTCATCAATACTTGTTGCGTGCTCTTTTACTCGCATGTCTACTTCGCTTAGCTCTGCAAGTCGCATTACTAGTTCATCATCGGTTTCAAGGGCTTTGCGCACTTGCTCCATTTCGTGCTCGCTTAGCTCTGAGTCTAAAAAGGCGCTAAGTGTTTCGTCGTTAATGTTCATACTTGCTCCTTTTTAAAGTCGGGTTTTATTAAATTATAAAGTGTACTGCGTGCTCGCGATAATTTACTCATTACACTGCCTATAGGTATATCGAGTGTATGTGCTACTTCTTTATAGGCCATGCCCTGCACTGCCACCAGCGATACAATGGCGCGTTGCTCTTCGGGTAATTGCCCAAGTGCTGTATTTACATTTTTAAGCACTTGTTTGTTTTCGAGTGTTTGGTGCTCATTACTTGTAATTGGCTCTGGTAAAACATCGGCCTGGGCCGTATTTTGCCTTACCTTGCGTGAGCGGTATTCGTCTATCCACACATTGCGGCAAATTTTAAACGCCCATTTAGCAGGCTCAACGTCATCCGGAATGCCTTTTACTAATAGTTTTTCAATTGTTATTTGCACTACATCGTCTGCATCTGCTTTACTACCCGTTAGCGAATAGGCAAAACGCCTAAGCATGGGCAATAAGGTTTTTAATGTTTCGTTCATTGATTTTTACCCCTTTTATAAAGAAGACGATTCAAAAAAACATTTATTCCCAAATAATCAAAATAATTTGAATAATGAAATATTTCTATGTGTTAAACGTTAACTACAAGCATGATAAATTTAATAGAAGTAACCCACTATGAATATTAAAAACACACGCGTTAAACACATAATAGCCGCTTCGCTTTGCATATTTAGCGCAACGAGCTCTGCCAATATAGTGAGAGTCGATCAAGTGCTTGGGCAGTTAAACCCAATAGAGCAGCGTATTGAGCAAACTATAGAGCGCGCACAACGCCTGCCGCTTCCGGTGCCTGTACCACAAGTGTCGATTGATGAACTAAAAGCGCAAATGAGTGAGCCAATTAGCAGCTTACCCAATGTGCTTAACATTAATATAAATAGCCAAAACACCGCATTTGTTGAAGTAGAGCTAGAAAACGGCTTTAGAGCAATAGAGCGCCAATGGTTATTAATGGCCAATAGCCAACAACTTAATACCCTAAAGCAGCAAAATGTAACCATTGTGTCGGTAAAAAATTACAACGCACTTAACATGAGTTTAGTTCGCTTTAACGTGCCCCAAGGTGTTAATTCTAAAAGTGAGTTATTAAAAGCACTTAACTTAGATGAGTCTGCAATACTTGACCGAAACCACATATACCAAGCGCAAAAAGGCGAGCCTACCGCAAAAGTAACATCAAATAACTCTATTGCCCCCTACTGCACACAAAGCGTAAAAATTGGCATGATCGACAGCGCCATTAATACCAAACACAGTGCTTTTAAAAGCACAAATATCACCACGCAAAGCTTTTTACCACAAGGGTTAAGCTCGCCTAATTTACACGGCACCGCCATTGCAGGGCTAATTACAGGTAAAGGCACAAAACTTAACCCGCTTTTAAGCAATGCCAAGCTTTACAGTGCCGAGGTGTTTTATAGGCAATCTGAATATGCACAAGGGGCTACATTATTTGCCATAGTAGAAGCACTTAACTGGCTAGTCAGTAATAAAATACCCGTAATAAATATGAGCCTAACAGGGCCAAATAACGCAGTTTTAGAAGCAAGTATTACTGCAGCAATAAAACAAAACGTGTTAATTGTAGCTGCTGTAGGTAACCAAGGGCCGGCGTCGCAGCCGTTATACCCAGGTGCGTATAAAAGCGTGATAGCGGTAAGTGCTATTGATTCACAAAACCAAATTTATAGATGGTCAAATAAAGGCGATTACATAGACTTTGCAGCCCTTGGTGTAAATGTTGTTACAAGCCAAGGCAATGGAAAATTTGGAAGGGAGTCGGGTACGTCAATGGCAGCGCCGCATGTAAGCGCGGCATTAAGTTGTTTATTGTTAAAACATGGTAATAATAAAACCAAAGCACTTAACGAGCTTACATCGCTGGCCGTCGACTTAGGCGAGCAAGGCAAAGACAACACCTTTGGTTATGGTGCCATTTACCCACCTAAAAGTGCACTTTAACTGATGCCGATAAAACCGATTGCGTATAGGTATTGCTACTAAGCTTTGATTGATAATCGCCATATTCAGCCTCGGCTATGAGTGTTACGTGCTCAAATAAAGCTAGATTATAAAACGCATTAACGACATTTCGGTGCTCATCTCGCGACGGTATTTGCTCAAAAAAATCATCCGTTGTTTGCTCATCGTAATCTTTATTTTGATAACGCCAGCCTGCGCCCACTTTATTCGCTACATTAAAGGCCGTAAATTTGTGCGTAACTTTAGTAGTAAAACCGTAGCCGTTAAAGTCGTATTGGTTGTCGTCGGCGTTTTCTTTATCGGCACTTAGCGCTGCCATTAGCATGGTTTGGCCGTTATTTATAAAATGATAAAGCGCTACATCGCCGCCTACGCCGTCGGCATTACGTGCTTTTGCAGTAGCAAAACGTTTAGCTTTGGTTTTTACACTCATACGCAAGTACGTATGCGGGTTTAAAAAATGGCCATAGTAGGCGCTGGCTTGATTAAAATGTAAAAATGTATCGCCATCTACATTTGCTTTTGCGCCATCGTAACGAACCCCTAGCTCATGGCTATTAAAGCTATAACTGCCATCTAAACCATATTGATGCAGGTCTAAATCGTATTGATCAAATTCATCGTAGTCTTGTTGTTCAAACTTATAGCTTGAGGTTAATTTAGCGCTTTTGGTTACTTGCCATTTAGCATTAACACCGGCTGCGGTTTTGATGCCGCTGTCGCTTTGCGAGGAAATATCGTCAAGCTCTTGAACAGAGAGCGCCGAGTTACTTAATACCCCAACTTCAGCATCAGCATTTAGCTCAAAGCTACTTTTAAAGGGCTTATTTTGCTCAGCTGTTTTAATGTGGTTAGTTTGTGCAAGCACCGCTTGAGCACTAAAAACACACAATGTGGCGGTTATAACTGCTTTCATATTTATTCTCCAACAGGCCGAATAGGTTTCCCCATTCGGCATTTTGCAAATACGCTTAGGGCGTGTTGATCTTTGATGGTTGAATTTGCAGCAGCATGTTTGGTTTTTAGGCAAGGCAGAGCCTATGAAGTGTGGTTATTCCCCATAAATAGGCGATAACGCAGCATAAATGCCAAACATGCGCTGTCCTTCGGGTTCTGTCTAGGGGCGATAAGCTATTTGTTGCCTACATGGATGCAGATAAAGAGCGAGAGCAAGATGCGGAAGCTTTGCTCAGTTTAATCGCCCCTAGATTGAACAAATTTCAATCTGCAAAGTTCAACACGCTCTAAAGGCCTAGGTCTAAATCGTTAGTAATGTTGGTTACTACTTCACTTGCGGTGCTAAGTGCTACATCGTTACTAATTTGATCAGTAACCGCTGCACTCACCTGCCCGCTAACACTTTGCTGTACCGTGCTTTGTAAACTACTAACCGTACTGTCTTGCACACTGGCAATTAAAGATTGCTGAACACTGCTTACTACTTCATTACTGGTATTAATTGCATCACCTACTTGCAGTGCAGAGCTTACTGAGTTTGCAGCCGTATTAGTAATTGCTAATTGGTTTGTAAGCTCACCGGCATTAAGCGCATTATTTGCATCAGCTTGTGTAACTGAATCGGTAGCGCTGCCCACATTTGAAAGTAAAGAGGCATCGGCTGGTGTGTCGGTAGTATCTGGCTGAGCGCCTTGCTCAGAGGTAACAGAAAGTAATGACGACTGGCTCACAGCGGTTGTTAAATTACCCGCCGATGAGGTTAACTGCGTTGTTGTATCAAGCGCTGTATTGGCTGTGGTAGTGCTTGTGGTATTTAAAGACGCGGCCGATGCATTTAATGCATTATTTAAAGATGAGCCGGCAGATGCAACTAATGAATTTGCAGGCTCTGCGGCTTCGCTGCTTTCTTGCGCTGGAGTTTGCGTGTTATTCGCCGTCGAATCTGTGTTTTGCGAATCATCAGCCGTTACTTGTGTATCGTTAGATACGTTTGACTCGTTGCTACCACTGGCTGTTAAACCATTTTGTGAAAGCGCAATAGATGTAGATGTTTGTTGCTGCGCCGACGTTGACTGAGATAGTTCAATATCAGCGGCTTGCACTGCACCTGTAAAAGTACACACACCGCTTAACATCATTACGCTTACAATTTTATTTAATTTAGTCATTGTTTTGTCCTCTAGTTTGTCGGATTGACATAAAGAAGACGATTTACAAAAACACTTTATTCCAAAAATAAATAAAAAATTATAATAACGTTACTTAATTATTTAAGTTTCATACTCTTAAATATAAATTACTCGTTTACTGCGTAAGCGTTTCACTGTTTTGGATCAGCAGTAACAGCTCGGCAGTGGCGGTAGCATCAGCCAATGCGCGGTGATGGCTGGTTAAATTTAAATTAAAATGCGTACTAAGGTTACCAAGCGAATACGACTTTAAGCCTTTAAACGCTCTGCGCGATTCAACCACGGTGCACATTTTTGGCATTTTAAAAAAGTGCCCTGCAACCTCGCATTCTTTTTTTATAAAACCGTAATCAAAGTTTACGTTATGGGCTACAAAAATACTGCCTGCAAGTTTATCTAGTAGTGGCTTGGCTATATCGGCAAATACAGGCGCGTTGTAAACCATGCCATCGCTTATGCCGGTCAATTTAGTAATAAAGCTTGGGATATGGCGCTGCGGATTAATAAGTGTCGTCCAGGTATCAATTACTTTACCGTGCTGCACTTTAACAATGCCAATTTCGGTAATGCGGTTACCGCCTTTTAAGCCACCCGTGGTTTCTATATCAACCACGCTGTAAATACGGTTAGGATCTACAAACCACTTAACAGCAGCAATATGTACTGTAAAGCCTACATTTTTTAAATTATCAATAGTGGTAAGTTGGTTGCGCCTAAGCTTATCGCCTGGGGCTTTTACCTCTTCAAAATGTACTTGGCCATTATTAATAACCATTAAGTCGGGGTAGCCGTCTTTTAGCTGTAAATAGTGTTTGCTCATAGCCGTTAAGTGCGCAATTAACGCCTCAAGCGGGCTGTTTAAAATAAGTGCCTCTAGTGGCTCTAATAAATTGCTGCGCCATCTAAATAAACCATTGGGCTGCTCAAAATACTGCGCGGCATGTTTACATACCAAATTAAGCAGCGCCTGATTAGTGCTACAGCTTTTTAAACGTGCGTCAATTTGCGTGCTTTGCGCTTCATAAAAATTACCAAGCTGTAAAACTTGCGGGTAAATATCAAATTCATTACACGGCGGGTATGGCGATTCAATAAATAACTCGTGCCAAAATACCAAGCCAAACAAGCTTAGCCATAAGGTATTTTCGGTATTAAAAACCGTTAACCCTTTTGCACTGTAATGCTCATTTACGCCTTGCTCTACATCGCCTCGGTAAATTTCGTCAATTTCAAGCACACATTGGGTGTCGGCCAGCATAGTGCTTAAGCGCGAACGCGTTTGTTTATTAAACTTTCGCATCAAAAAGTCATCAGCAAAGTACAGTAAATCGTCGGTGAGTGGGTTTTCTATAATTTGCTCTAGCTGCGCTTTTACCCACGCTTTATTACCTAGGCGGTATTGCTCTCTTATTTGAATTTCTTGGGCTTCAGCGTAATCGGTGCAGCCTTCAAGTAGGCTAAAGGCAAGTTCGCTATCGGTATTTTTAAGTTGTTTATACAGCCTAACCAGCAGTTTATTTTTAATGTCGTGCGCTTGTGCGCCATGCGCCGGTTGCGCTAAAACTAAATGCGCAAGCTCGGTGTAAGGGGTTTTGTCATCAAAGGTTTCATCTTTTGTATTACCGGCTATTTTGCCGATGTTTTTAAACGCTAAACGGTAACGATTTAAAACGTAATTAGATTGCGCCTCAGCCAATGTATTAAAGCGCGACAAGCTCTCGCTGTGCCCTTCGCGGGTAGCGGTTAACCCTAAATCGCGCATAACAAAGCGGTTTTGATGGTTTACATCGCCACTACTTAAGCGCCCTGCAAATAAAAACTCAAAATACTCGTAATAATCTTCACGGTTATTAATGACATACTGGCTATATAAAGGGGCAAGCTCATCTGCGCGCTCACTAAAAAACTGACACGCAATAGTAACCAATTCCCCTTTAGCTGCGCTTTTTTTAAAGCTTACTTGCTCACTGTAATTACTGAGTAACTCCACCAGCATGGGCTTGGTTAAATGCGCTATAAGCTGCTTGTAATGCTGTGCGTTTGGCTCATATAAAATACCCGCTGTTTTTAGCGTATAAATAGCCTGATGCGGCGAAGTTATTTCTTCATAATTGAGCGATTGCGCCTGCACTAAATAAGGCTTGCGCGAATACACACGCGCCAACATGCATTGGCTTTGCTCATCTAGTTGGTTAATTTTACTAATAAATTCACTATGTTTAGGCTCAAGTAAATGCATACATTTACTTGTTACAAACTCAATAAGCTCTCTAAAATGCGCTAAATAGTATTTTGCTGGTAATTCTTTTTTCATAACATCGCCACAACTGTATATAAAAACAGTATCTAGCATTTGTGCTTATTATTCAATCTTAAACTTGTAACTAAAACACGCTATAGTGAGCGTATAAAAGCAAATTTATTAAAAATAAAGGACTTACCATGAGCGCGCACCCATACGATGTTTTATCACTCAATAACGGCGCAAATATTATTTTTACACCTTGCCCTGGTACAAAAACGCAAAACCTAGCGGATTCAATCGCTACATTAAAAGCCGCTGGCACTCACATGCTACTATCGCTTATGCCACAAAAGGAGCTTGAAAAAAACAATGTAGAAACAATTAATAGTGAGTGCAAAAAGCACGATATAACCTGGTTTCATTTACCTATAAATGACGACGAAGCACCCAAACAGCCTTTTACATCAAGCTGGAATACCCACAAAACAGACATACTACAAGCCATACAGCAAAAACAAACCATTGCCATTCATTGCAAAGGCGGCACTGGCCGCACAGGGTTGGTTGCTGCGCTTATTTTAAATTCGGCAGGTTACACAAAAGATGAGGTATACAGCTTAGTACAAGGTATTCGCCCTAAAG
Organism: Pseudoalteromonas sp. CuT4-3; assembly: GCF_035666335.1. NCBI lineage: Bacteria > Pseudomonadati > Pseudomonadota > Gammaproteobacteria > Alteromonadales > Pseudoalteromonadaceae > Pseudoalteromonas > Pseudoalteromonas sp. CuT4-3. Next base: position 1,227,684 of record NZ_CP142030.1, on the reverse strand, counting down.
CGCTGAGTATAGAGCTACAAAAAGAATACTTTAATAACTTTGAGGTATGAGGGAGAAACTGGGTAATATGTTAACGCTCATTCTTAGTTACCCTTGGCAAGCTTAGCCACTTATTAACGGTAACTAATCGTAATTATGTAAACCAAAAAAACACCAAATAGGATTGAGCCAATACCTGCAGGCCTAAATGTACTTTTAAATTTTTGAGCAGACCACACAGCAATTAAGTACACCTCGCTCTCCTAAAAACTAATGCCTGCATAAGGCAATACAGTCGGACTTGACTAAAGTTAGCTAAAGAGTAGTGAAACCAAGTACTTTACGCCTCTTAATACTGTTGCTATTAGACTCGCAAGCTCATGTAGTAAAAACGATCGTCTTTTCTATCGACTGCAAATCCAATACGGCTATATAACTTAAATGCTGGGCTACGCTGAAATACTTTGAGATCTATGAATTTGACGCCTTGTTGACGAGCCATATCAACTACTTTAGCAATAACGTGAACACCATAACCTTTGTTTTGATAAGTAGCTGCAATCTGAATATCGCGAAGTTGGCAACGCCCTTCATCAAACGATAAGCGCACGACACCTATGTGTTGCTCCTTACACAAAATATCAAAATTTTTAAGGTTTTTGGTAGCTTGATAAACGTCTTCTACATCCCAATCTACCGCATACATTTCGTAATAGGGTTTCATATTGTTAAACGTAAACTGTGCGGCAGTCTTTAGGTCTTCAGTAGCAACAATCTCTAGCATACATCTAGCCTCAAAAAAGAATTAATACTCAATAAACTAATTAGCCACTTTAATTGAATAAGCTAAACTGCGCTATAAATTACGCGTGCTAATTGGTTAATTAGTTTTAACCAGCTTTCAGGGGACATATTCAACTTTTAACTTAAAAGAATACTTTGAAAGTTTTAGCAGTTAATAAAAAGCTAACGTAAAACAGCAAAGCTACTAATAGTTAAACGCCCATTAATTGGATCGCGTGCATAATCGTTAGCCGCATTTATATTACCAGAATGCAATAAGTTGCTTGGGTATATAACAACCCGATTTAACTTTGCCTCTACACTGTAAACTTGCTCAAACAAAGCTGTACTGCCATTTATATAATGTGGGTTTTTGTGAAGCTTTTGCGCCATGGCTTGCTGCTTAATAGTTTGCCTATATGGCATAAGTCGCTCTTTTGTTATGCGTTCATACCCTAGGGCTCTATGCTTATAAAATGAAGTGCCACCATGCGTTTCATCACATAAAAAGTGCACCATAGCAAGTTGATTCATATTAGGTGTATCAAAATGAGGGAGCATTTGTATTGGCCTTAGCTCATCAGGTTCAGTGCATGCAATTGAAAAAGCAGAAAGTATTACATCAAACTCGCTTTTATCTGTCATATCAAAGTGTGAATTAATAATTGGCGCAAGGCCTTTTAACCGCTCGATATAACTAAGCGGTGCTGCTTTTCTTACTCCTGGATAAAAATCACTTTCTTGTGCGCAAAATGTTTCTCTAGCGTTTTGAGAAAACACAGCAAAATTAATAAGTGCATCTACATTATTTACAAAATCATCAATAACAATAATTGGGGTTTGCTCTTCCCCAACAGTGTGTATCTGTAACACCATATTTTTGTTAAGTGTAAAATCAATCATCGGCTAAATTAAGCACCGCATTTTTACGCTCAATCAATGGGTATATTTGGCCAAGTGAGGTTATAACAGTATAAATAGCGGGTAATAAAGCGCGTTGATGTAAAAGCGTAATTTGATCACTATCAAGTTGTGCGAGTCTTTCTTGATTAATAGTGTATAAGCCGTTTAACTTTGTTTTTTGACTGTTCTGAAACGTTACCTCAAGCGATAATGGCTGCAGTAGCTCATGCTGTAACAAGGTATCTATTAACTTTTTATTGTCTATTTCGCCTTGTAGTAAATGCCCTAAACACTGCTTTATTTTTTTAAAATAACCACTTTCTTCTGCGTTTTGGGTATAAATTGGTTCTAAATCATTCTGGCTTTGCGCTTGGTTATTAATGACTGCTGGGCTATTTAAATTAATACACACAGGGTATTGAGTTTGCTTTGCATGAGTATCACCAACAAAAAATGGCTGACGCTGTAACTGAAGCGGTAAATATACTCCCTGCCACTGCGAGTGCTGATAAAACAAGTTCTCATGTTGCTCAAAGCCTAATAAAGCATTGAGTGTAAACTGCCCTGTTTCTGAGTTTTTTGCAAAAACTATAGGCTGCTGAACGGCAATTTGATTAAGTTCTGCCATAACAACAGGGATCATATTAATGTTTTCAGCGTGTGATTGTGCTTTTTGTGTGTCTATTTTTATATGCTGGTGAGCACTTTGCTCTAATGCGACTAAATTTTCCATGCGTGTCTCTTTATTGTTTTTATGTGTAAATTTTTAAGCTAAATAGTGCTAAAGCCATGACTCTTAATTTTATTTAACAATTCTCGGTTACTAGGTAAGTTAGTGACTGCTTGGTTTATCATGCTTTTATTTTTATCAAACTGACTTTTAGCAAAATCAGTGTCTTTAAGCATATAGGAAGTTGTGCTGTAGTCACTTTTAAAGCCCATACCATATAAAACATATTGATAACTCGCCGCTGGAAACACCTCATTGTTACTTGTAAAGTCGTGGTCAGCAGGGGCGCGGTATTGCCATAATTTCATTAGATCTTGTAGGCTTTGAGGAATCGTTTTTGGGTCTCTGTTATCACGCCAAAATGCGTTATCGTCACGGGTTGATAAAATATAGTGTAACTTTAAAAAGTCGATTATTTTTTCCCACCTGTAGCTAAACGTCTCATTAAAGCGCTTGGCGGTAATATCCATAATATCGCGGGTGTGGGGGAGTTGTTCGCTTATCATTTGCGCTGACATTTCTACTAATACCAATGCAGAAGCTTCAAGCGGTTCCAAAAAGCCAGCCGAAAGCCCTACCGCAACACAGTTGTTCTGCCAAAAGTGTGAGCGATGGCCACTTTTAATAGGGATTTTTCTAATTGTTAACGACTCTATTTTATCGCCAACATACTCTTTAAGCTTTTCTCGTGCTTGTGCTTCGCTACTGTATTTACTCGAATACACATAACCTACCCCACGGCGGTGTTGTAACCCTATATCCCATATCCAGCCTGCTTCTTGCGCTGTTGAAATTGTGTGAGACGCAATGCTCTCATCTTCATTCTCATAGGGGACTTGCACTGCTAAGGCGGTATCGATAAACAGCACATCATCGCAAGGCATAAAAGGAACCTTATAATGCTCGCCTAATAACAATGATGAAAAACCGGTACAATCGACAAATAAATCACCGCTAATTTCACCTTGTTGCTTTGTGGTAACACTTGCAATATCGCCATTTTTAGCACTATTGACCTGTGTTACATCAGCTAAAAAATGTTTAACGCCAAGCTCCTGCGTACAATGTTTTTGTAAAAAAACGGCAAATTTTGCCGAGTCTAAGTGGTAGGCATAATTGGCTAAGGCAGCATATTCTGGGGTGCGAATTGTTTTAGGAGCAAGCCCTTGCTCACAAATAGCTTCTTGGTAACATACTGCATTAGAAAAAGACGTTGACTCAGCGGTATTATTTAACCAATGCCCTGCCATATCTGTTTTTGAAAAGCCCTGTGGCAAAACTAATGGGTGATAATAAAAATCATCATTGCTGCCATCCACCCATTTGGCAAATTTTGCACCTTGTTTAAAGCTTGCTTCGCACTCACGTATAAAGTCGGTTTCGCTAATACCAAGTGCTATTAATGTACTACGCATGGTAGGCCAAGTGCCTTCACCAACACCTATAATTGGTACATTTGGAGATTCAACTAGCACAACATTAAGGCCATCGGGGGTATTACTTTTATGGTGCGCCGCTAATCGTCCGGCTGTTAGCCAGCCCGCTATACCACCACCAACGACAACCACTGTTTTTATTTTTTTATTTTGCTGGTTCATACTTGTTACCTATAAAGGCATATTTAAAAAGTGGCTATTACTAAATGTAAAAGCCACTTTATTAATTAAAGTTAAAAACTACCGCGAATACCTAACGCAAAACGTCGTCCGCTATCTTCAACCAATAATAATTGATTAGAAAAACGACCACGCTTGTGCACATATTCTTCGGTTAAGTTAATACCTTCAAAAAATACCGATACATTTTCGGTAATGTCATAGCTGCCGCTAGCATCAAGTTGTGCGTAATCTTCCACAATTGTCACACCATCACCATTTAGCTGTGTAAGTGACTGTACGAAGCTATCGCGCCAGTTATAGGCTAAACGCGCTTGAAATGGTCCATTCTCATAAAAGCCAACCACATTATAAGAGTCGCTTAAGCCTGTTAATGCAAATACTTGAGTTATATCTGCAGGGTCTAGCTCTGCATCACTGTCTACAAATGTTGCATTAACCATAAAGCCAAAGCCACTGTCAAAACTATGCTGTAAGGCTATTTCCCAGCCATCAACAATCGCCGATTCGCTATTATTTGGTAAGGTGTTTGTAAATACAGCCGTTGAGTCGGCTGCATCAGGGCTATCTACATCGTTACCTGTTGAAGGGTCAGTCAACAATCCGCCACCAGACAATTCAAAGGTTAAATCTTCAGTGGTATTGATAATGAAGTTAGCAACATTCTTTCTAAAGTAACCAGCGGATAAATAACTGGCATCAGCGTAATACCACTCTAATGATAAATCTAAGTTATCAGAGGTAAACGGTTCAAGTTCAGGGTTACCAGAGCTTGATGTTAAATTGCCCCCCTGCCGAGTTGTTTCGATTACAGTTACAGGCGACATACTATCGAGTGTTGGTCGTGTAATTGTTTGTGATACAGCAGCACGTGCTATTAGCTCATCGCTTATTTCAAGCTTTACACTAAAGTTAGGTAAAATCGCTTCGTAATCTGAACTTGCTGAAATATTTTCTACGGCGCCAAAGTTTGCGAGCATTTCCGTTTTATCTAAGATTGTTAATGCACTAACTGGCTCGTCTGTGCCTTTTACTTCTACATCGGTGCTTTCGTATCTAAAGCCGGCTGTTGCGTATAAAGGCATGCCTGCAAGTTCAGCTTCAAAATCAAATTCTGTATAAAACGAGAAAGTATCTTCAGTTATCTCAAACGACTTATTACGCTTAACTGCATCAAAACTAATAGGCTGACCATTCGCTGCAGCTATTTGCTCAAGGTACGCAAAGTTTGCCTCACCATCATGTGCAAGCCATGACGTTGGCATACGACCGCTGCCGCTCACATCAGATAAAAAGTCATCTCCTGCGTCAAATACAAATTGCGCTAAGCCATCCATACTTGGGTCATCTGGGTAACCACAAAAAGTACAGTGAATACCAACACCTTCGTTATCCCAACGATCAAGGTTTTTAGTTTCAGTTGAATACATAGCACCAAATTTGACCGAGACTAGGCCTGATGTACCATCGTTATGCCAAATGCTATCCCAACGAAACTGATCCACGGTATCTTCTACAGCCCAACCACGGCGTAGCATTACATGTGCTCGGCTATTGGCTGTATCTAAATGGTTTGATACGCCATCAGGTGTAACTGCAGGGTTATAAGCAACACCGTCCAGCTCTTGCTGGCCGCTATAAATGTTAGGGTTAGCAGAGGCAAACTCACTCGCATAAGGTAAAATACCCCCATCCACTTCAAATCGAACTCGGTTAGCATAGCCAATCAACGATAACTGATCCCCGCCACCATTATTAGCCTCACGCTCAGCTTTTGAGTGGCTTAAATCAAACTTCATATTTAAGTTATCGTTTACATGCCAATCAAAGTTTAAACCTAATGCGCTAGAGTTAGTTAAACGATCAAACTTTTTAGCGTGCATATCGGTGGCAAGGCCTACCTCTTGATATAAATCAACCACAGTGCCATTTTCATCAACAGTTGGCCCTGCAGCGCCGCCAAAGCCTTCTAAGTTTGGCGCTGTAAACCAATGCCCATAAGACGTTGTGTCTGCTTCTACATCAAAATCAGAGTAGAGCGCATCAGCAGTGATAACTAAATCATCTGAAGGTGCGTACTGTATTACTAAGTTTGCATTGGTACGTGTACGTGTTTCTGTTGTTACTTTATGATCGTAATTACGCGGCGAAAAAATATTACCGGTGTATGCTTGCCCGCTTTGAGTTTGCGGGTTTGGGACGCCCACGTTTTCTAACCAGCCGTCTACCTGCGCCTGGTTTAAGCGTGTTTCGCGCTCTTGGCGAGAAACAGCGAACAACACACCCAATGTGTCATCATTAAATGTATTACTAATTAATCCAGAAATTTCAGGTGTGGTTTCTTCGCTATTTTCATCGTAAATACCCTTAACGCTACCTGCCACTTTAAAACCGCTAATCGCAAATGGTCGCGCAGTATTTACATTTACTGTTGAGCCAATACCACCAGATTGCATAGTGGCTGTTGAGGTTTTAAATACATCTAAGCTTTTAACTAGCTCTGATGCAATAGTATCAAAGCTAAACGCACGGCTTTGATTTTCAGAGGCCATTTGGCGACCATTTACAAGCACAGTATTAAACTGCGGGCCAAAACCACGCACCGTAATAAGCTGCCCTTCACCGCCTGAACGGTCTATTGAAACCCCCGTAATTCGCTGTAAAGACTCAGCTAAATTTGTGTCAGGAAATTTACCAATATCTTCTGCTGAAATGGAGTCGACCACGCCGCCCGCTTCTCTTTTGGCATCCATAGCTCGGCCAAGCGAGCCTCTGATCCCGCGTACTTCAATTATTTCTGGTTCTTGTGCTGCTGTCTCTGCCACTGCAGGGAGCGTTGCCATTGTGCTTAGTACAGCTAGTACAGCACTGGACACGCCATTTTTTTTATAGTTAGCCATGTTGTCAGTTCTCTCGAAACTTGGGTCTATTAAAATAGATATTTGCCCATCTTCGCTAACATGCGGTTGCAACCCTGTGCCATCGAGTAAAATCTGTAATGCGTTTATTATTGAATACTCGCCAGCAATAGTATTTGTTTGTAACTGCTGAATTTTATCCAGCGGAAAAAGCAAAGTAATATCGGCTTGCTCGGCAAAATTTATTAGCGATAAATCAGCCCTTTGTCTTGGAATATTAAACACAGCTTTATCGTTTACAGCGCTCGCTTTTACCTCGGTGGTGAGTAAGCTAAAAACCAGCGCATAAAGCGGTAAACAAAGCGGCAAATGTAAATATTCCTTGTGTATAGTTTTTGGCCATACACAGAACAAAGACGAGTGACTTTTTATTTTCCTCCATAAATTTTTTTTATTTTTTTTTAATAAATTATTTTTTTGACTAGCCATGCTAATTTTTTTTATGCCTTTATTATTTTTATTGTTTGCGCTTTTAACTGTATTTTTAAACAATTAAAAATACAGTCCACATTGCAATTTTTTACTTATTAATTAAAAAGTTAAAGTTTCTAAAGTACAGAGCCAGTACTTAGTAAGGTATTTATAATGGCAAAAACTGTAGTACACTTCGCCTTTACATTACAAGCTTTATGCCCTTTGCGGTTAGTGAACATTAAATTTAAAAATAAAAAAACTTATTTATTTTTAAATTTAATGGCGGATTTTTTCTTACCATTCGTCTTAGTTTGTATTGGCAAAACAATAACAATAATTGCCGTAAACACACACACGAGACACACACTAAATGACGAAAGACACACTTTTTTATAAGGTCTATTTGGCCTCGCGCAAAAGTCTCTCAAATGTAGTTGCACGTATAGTGCCGCCACATGAAATTGAAGATATAGTGCAAGAAACTTATGTGCGAATTTGTCAGATTAAAAACACTGAAAACATAAGCTCACCAAAATCTTTTATTTATAAAACGGCGCGAAATTTAGCGCTCGATTACCAAAAGCAAGCCAATATACGCCTAGTCGATGGGATCGACAACATGGAAGCGTTAGAGCAACTCTTATCGGAACACCAGCAAGACGAAATGTACGAAAAAGCACTCACCGATAGTGAATTTTCTAATTTTTGTGAAGCCATACGGCTTTTACCTGTGCAGTGCCGTAAAGTGTTTGTATTAAAAAAAGTGTATGGTTATTCGCAGCGAGAAATTGCTGCTCAATTAAACCTTAGTGAAAGTACCGTGGAAAAACATATAGCAACAGGCATGAAACGTTGTACGCAATTTATGCGTCAATCTACAAAAAGTGTTTATGGGCAACCAAATACTTCTTCGCAGCTAAATGCAGGAGGGAGGAATGAGTAATGTTCATCATATAAACGAACGAAACACTAGCGACGATGCGCGCCTTGATAAAGCAAGTGAGTGGCTGGCTAAACTTGATCGTGGACTGTCTAAGCTCGAAGAACAAGCGTTAAAGCAATGGTTGTCACAATCTTATAAAAATGTAGAGGTGTTACTTGAAGTAGCACAGCTGTGGGACAAAATGGACGACCTCAGCCGCTTGTCAGATCTGTTTCCACAAACACCAGTAAAACAAAAACGCCTCCCTGTGTGGTTAGGTGCAACAGCTGCATCTATTTTATTAGCTGTTGCACTTAGCTTTTTTCAAGAAGCGTTTAACTTTTCATTTTTTTACCCGGTTAATCAATCAGCTGTGGTTGCTAAACAGCTTAACTTTCAAACCGACGTAGGTGAAAGTAAGGACATACTGCTTTCTGATAAAAGTAAAATCACCTTAAACACAAATAGCTTTGTTCAAGTGAGGTATACCCAACACGCTCGCGTAATAAATTTACTGCGTGGCGAAATTCATATAGACGTAGCTCACGATAAAATGCGCCCTTTAAGTGTTATCGCTGGTGATAAAGTTATTCAGGCTGTTGGTACTGCATTTAATGTAGAAGTAGGTCAAAAGCAAATAGAACTGATTGTGACAGATGGCAAAGTCCTTGTTGCAGAGCAAAGTACCAAACCGTTACCAAATCTTTCCCAAGGGACTAATAAACAAGGTCAGTATTTATCAAATAGTTCAACTTCGGTGTCAAAGGGAGAAAAACTTGATTTAAGCTTCAAAGGCAAAATTGCTAAAGCGGCCGAAAAAGTTGATCCTATGGATGTAGCCGCTAGATTATCGTGGCGTAAAGGTAGCTTAATATTTAGAGGTGAATCACTTGCTGAAGCAATGGCTGAAATCAGCCGCTATACAAATATAGATTTCGAGCTTTCAGAGGATGACCGTCTCAAAAAAGTACAAGTAGCTGGCATGTTCAAAACGGGCGATATTAAAGGACTGCTAGAAGTATTAAACAATAATTTTAATATTGATTATGAAAGAGTTAGCCCAGATAAAATTCGTTTAAAATACGCAGCACCACACGTCTCAATATAGTAAAGTACACAATAATAAAAACCAGGACACACAATTATGACATCACCTCTCTCGCCGAGCAGTAATAGCTCGGCGCACACATTGGGCACATGCTCTCTTTTTTACGTAATTTTTATTTCTGCAGTGGCTGCTATTGGTGGCTTTTTATTTGGTTTTGACTCGGGTGTTATTAACGGCACGGTGTCGGCACTCGGTAATGCGTTTAATTCAAGCAGTGTAGCTACGGGCTTTAACGTAGCGTCTGTATTACTTGGCTGTGCCTTAGGTGCACTTGCTGCGGGGCCGCTGGCTGATAAGTTTGGTCGCCGTGCAATTATGATCATCACCGCGATTATTTTTGCCATTAGTGCGTTTGGCTCAGGCATTAGCGAAAGCTCGGCCGAGTTTATTTTTTACCGCTTATTTGGTGGCTTAGGTATTGGTGCGGCATCGGTATTGGCACCAGCTTATATTGCGGAGGTTGCACCACCTGCCCTTCGTGGTCGTTTAGCTACATTACAGCAACTCGCTATTGTATTGGGTTTATTTGCTGCGTTTTTAAGTAACTATTTAATTGCTGATGCAGCAGGCAGCGCGCAAAATATTTTAATGCTTGATATAGCCGCTTGGCGCTGGATGTTTTGGGCTGAGCTTGTGCCTGCAATACTGTTTTTAGTGGGTGTGTTGTTTATCCCTGAGTCGCCTCGTTATTTAGTGGCGCAAGGTAAAGTGGACGATGCAAAAACAGTATTTAGTAAAATTTCGAACGACAACGTTGCTGCGCAAATAAGCGATGTTAAAAGCTCCTTACGTAGCGATAAAAAGCCAAGTATTCGCGATTTATTTATTGATGGCAGTAAAAAAGTACACCCGATTGTATGGGCGGGTGTTGCGCTGAGTGTGTTTCAGCAATTTGTAGGTATAAACGTGGTGTTTTATTACGGCTCTGAGCTTTGGCAAGCCGCTGGGTTTGACGAGTCGCAATCGTTATTTATAAATGTATTAGCGGGCACGACTAATATTATATCGACCTTTATTGCTATTGCCCTTGTTGACAAAATTGGCCGTAAGCCACTGCTATTAGTAGGCAGTATTGGTATGTTTATCAGCTTAAGCGCGCTTACTTATATATTTGGCAGCGCAGGCCTTGATGAAGCAGGCAAGCTTGCACTTAGCGATAACATGGGTACGTTTGCGCTTATTATGGCTAACTTATTTGTGGTATTTTTTGGTTTAAGTTGGGGCCCCGTTGTGTGGGTGTTATTAGGCGAAATGTTTAATAACCGTATTCGCGGTGCAGCGCTTGCTGTTGCTGCAAGCGCGCAGTGGATTGCTAACTTTGCCATTACCATGACCTTCCCTATTATGCTGGCTAAAATTGGCCTTGCAGGTGCGTACGGCTTTTATGCTTTATCGGCACTTATTAGCATATTTTTTGTGGCTAAATACATTACAGAAACCCGTGGTAAAACACTTGAGTCTATGTAATTAGTCCTGAAAGCGGTGAACCCTTTTCACCGCTTTGTGTTTTTTAGGTAAATGATTGATTTAATATCAGTATTAAACCATCTAATAATTACTGCACTAAACATTGGCTTACCCCTCGCGTTCAGTATTCCTTTTTACTATAAGTAATCGATTTAAATTCCTTTTTTGAATATAGAAAATTAGCTATTGTCCGCGTTTTCCCACTACGTATGTCTATCAAAATGAAAAATAAGTTAGTATCTGGTTTGGCCCTAACCCTTACTTTAGGTTCGTTTAACGCATTTGCTACCAATGGGTATTTTACTCATGGTTATGGCATGACCCACAAAGGCATGGCGGGTGCGGGTGTTGCGCTATCTGAAGAGTTAATGTCTGGCGCTAATAACCCTGCTACCTTTTTAGCAAATGGCACGCAATTATCTGTGGGCTTAGAGCTTTTTTCGCCTGATCGAAAATACTCAGCATCCGATGTAGATACCTTTTACCCTGACGCATTCTACCTGCAAGCAAAAACCCAAAAAAGTGATAACACTTTATTTGCTATTCCTGAGTTTGCTATTGGCCACCAGCTTAATGACAAAGTAAGTATTGGCTTATTAGTTTATGGTAATGGCGGTATGAACACCGACTACAGCGCCGATTCAGAGCCTGAAGGCACATTTTATGCTGGCACTACGGGTGTTGATTTAAAGCAAATGTTTATTAGCCCAACAATAAGCTACAAACTTAACGAGCAAATACGCCTTGGTGTATCACCAATTTATGCAGTGCAGCAGTTTAAAGCTACAGGCCTTGGAAACTTTGCACCTTTTTCGCAATCGCCCAAGCCCTTACAAATAATGGCACCGACACCAGCACAGGCTTAGGTATTCAATTAGGTATTAGCCAAGATATAAACTCGTCATTAAGCTGGGGGGCAAGTTACCGCTCATCAGTATCTATGCAAGAGTTTAATAGCTATAAAGGTTTGTTTGCAGAGCAAGGTGGATTTGATTTACCTAGTTCGCTTCAAATTGGCGCAGCTTATAAAATTACGCCAAACAACCAGCTTGTATTTGATTGGCAAAAAATAAATTACAGTGAAGTAAACAGCATTGCTAACCCGATTGATAATTTAATGTCGGCTCCACTGGGTGGTGATGCGGGCGCAGGTTTTGGTTGGGACGATATGACCATTTATAAACTTGGCTATCAGTGGCAGCGTACAGCAAAACAAAAAATTCGCTTTGGTATTTCGTATACAGAGCAACCTATTCCTTCATCACACGTTTTACTTAATATTTTAGCGTCAGGTGTGCAAGAATGGCATTTTACTACGGGTTTTAGCCATTCTATTAGTAACACGGTACAATTAAATGCAATGGCTTTTTACTCGCCAGCTAAAAAAGTATCGGGTGCTAACTACTTAGCGCCAAACCAACAAATATCAATTGAAATGGAGCAATCAGGCCTAGGTGTGTCGGTTGTTTGGGGAATATAAAATGGTTACAGAGTTTACGCCAATAGCGGCAGCTATAGGGGGTGCTTTAATAGGAATAGCGTGCGCACTATTACTGGTTTTATACGGAAAAATAGCCGGTATATCAGGCATTGTTAAATATGTTTTTAATAAGCAAACGGCTGAGTCGCGTTGGAAATTATACTTTATTGTAGGGCTATTATTAGCCGGTATTGTGGTGCGTATATTTGCTCCGTCTTTATTAGAAGGTGAGCTGAGCTTATCGCCTGTGCTTATAGTGATAGCTGGGCTACTTGTCGGTATGGGCACCTCATTAGCTAATGGCTGTACAAGTGGCCATGGCGTATGTGGCATGTCGCGTTTTTCTACCCGTTCGTGGGTTTCAACATGTACATTTATGGCCGTGGCTATAATAACAGCAAACCTAGTAGGGTAAAAAAATGACAGCAGTAATTCATGTTATTTTAGGATTTATATTTGGTTTAGGGCTTATCATTAGTGGTATGACAAACCCCGACAAAGTACTTAACTTTTTAAATTTTCAAAACCAATGGGATGGCAGTTTAATTATTGTAATGGCTGTGGCTATGGGAATAATGATGCTGGCGTGGTTTTGGGTTGCCAAAAAAGATAAACCACTGCTTGGTGAAACGTTTACTTTAAGTGATGTTAAAAACATTAGCCCTCGGCTAATCACTGGCTCTGTACTGTTTGGTTTAGGCTGGGGATTAAGCGGCATATGCCCAGGCCCTGGCCTTGTGCAACTTACTTCACTTAAAATGGAATTTTGGTTATTTTTTGCAGCCGTACTTGGCGGTATGTGGTTAGCTAAAAAAGTATAAATTTAACCTCGGAAGATATACGGCCTTAGTCCTTCATTAAAACTGGCAGGTATTAGCTTGCCAGTCTAACCCTATTTAAATAGCCCCTCTTTCCTTGCCTTGGCTAACTATTCATATAGGTACATAACTTGCTGCTTACTCTTTTAAGTTTATAAAAGAGAGGTAAGTAATGTCTGCTACTACTTTTTACAACCTAACAGAGCAACCTTGGGTAGTTATTGCTATTTGTTTAGTTTCTATAACTATAGCTTTGTTTTGCATCCGCTTTTTTATAATGTACTGGCTTAAAAAGTGGACCTCTCATACTAAATTTATATTCGATAGCTTACTTATCGCCTCTATCTCTAAACCGCTTACCCTTTGCACAATTATTGTGCTACTCACCATTATAGAGCAAGGGTTGTTAATACAAGGCGAGCCGGTTGCGAGCTATATTTCGTTTTCGACCATTAATATTATTTTGGGCTTAGTGGCTATTATTTTATTTTTTGACCGCTTTTTTGTGGGCACCATTAATTACTACAGCAAAGAGTCGGCGGTAATTTTTAATTCGCAAAGTATTATTAAAGGCATTATTAGGGTAAGCGTTTTATCGGTCGGGGCTTTAGTGCTGTTAGGCACCTTGGGTATTTCTATTACACCTATAATTGCCTCGTTAGGTATTACGTCATTAGCGGTGGCACTTGCCCTGCAGCCCACCCTTGAAAACTTTTTTTCGGGCGTACAACTTGTTATAGATAAACCCATACGGGTGGGGGATTTTATTGAGCTTGAGTCAAAGGAGCAAGGCTTTGTAGAGAAAATTGGTTGGCGCTCTACGTGGGTTAAAATGCTGCCAAATAATATGATTATTATTCCTAATAGTCAGCTTTCTAAATCGCGTATTATTAATTACTTTTATCCCGAAAAAGAACTGAGCGTACCTGTTGATGTAAGCGTTCACTACAGCTCAGATCTAGAATTTGTAGAGCAAGTAACGCTAGAAGTTGCGCGCCAAGTACTGATTGACCATGAATGGGGGGTTGATGATTACAATACCTTTGTGGTGTATCACACCTTTGATAACTCAAGCATTAATTTTACCGTAATGCTGCGTGCAAAAGAGTACTTTAATCGGTTTTGGGTTAAATCTGCTTTTATTAAAGCGCTACATAAACGCTATAACCAAGAAGGTATTGTGATCCCCTTCCCTATTACAGCTATTAACACAGCGCAAGAAGCCGCTAATTTTAATAGCGATAAAAATTAAGCGCGAGATAAGCTCGCGCTTAAATTGCTTTAAAATTTATAGGTTACTTGGCCTACTATTTCTCGTGGGCTGCCCGGAAAGTGACCGTTACGCTCACTAAAGCCACTTACTGCGTATTCTTTATCAAATATATTATTAATATTTACGCTTAATAAAACATCGTCAAAGCGAGTAGTCCAGCTCATATCAAATACAGTAAAGGGTTTAACTTTTTGGCCATCTTGGCTTATTTGCTCGCTTACGTAATTTGCGCCAAATGCTATAGACGAGTCGATGCTATCAAGCGCAAAACGCGACCATAAACCAGCTTGGTGGCGCGGGGCATTAGCAAAGCGAGAGCCATCACCGTAGGTGCTTGAAATAGTATCGCCCGTTACACCTTCAACAACTAGTGTATCGTTGTAGGCGTAGTTAGCTGTTAGCGTCCAGTGCTCGGTTAAATCGCCTACCAGCGTTGTTTCAAATCCGCGGCTTTCTACCTCACCAATATTTAAAAGTGCTGCAATGCCGTCACCTGCGCCCGTGTCGTCGGGATTACTCATTACTACGTTTTCTTTATTAATTTGGTAAATAGCAAAGGTGCTCATAATTTTGCCATCTAGCCATTGGTTTTTCATACCAATTTCGGTTTGTTTACCGGTTTCTGGCGTTAAGTTGCCCTCGCCTTCTACATCTTCTTGGTCACCCGACGAAGCTGGGTTAAAGCTTTCTGAGTAGTTTATGTATAACGAGGTATTTTCAACAGGTTGATATGTAACGGCCACACGCGGTGTTACATCGTTATCTGAGTAACTGTAACCGGTTTCTTTATTTAGCTCTTTAAAATAATCGTAACGCAGGCCGGCAATCACGGTCCATTGCTCGTTAATGCTTACAACATCTTGTACGTATAGTCCAAAACGGTCGGTTTCAACACCATCGCGGTTCATGTCGGTAAGGTTATAAGTACTTGGGTCGGTTTCGCCGTAATTTAAGTCAAATATGTTTAAGTTAGCCACGCCGTCCGCTTCATAACGGGCGCGTAAGTAATCGTACTCGGTATCGACTATGTGGTAGTCGCCACCAAATAATACTTGGTGTGCTAATTGGCCCTGCTCAAAGCTATAAACAAAGTCGGTGGTTAAGCTTGTTTCTTCGTTGGCGCGGTATTGCTTTCGGTATTCGCGTTTAATGGCTTCATCATCAATGTTAGCTTCACCATCGCCGTTTAGATCTACCCAGCTTTGCGACTCATGGTAGGCTTGGTCGCGTTCGTTATCCATGTAACGCAGTGTGCTACTTACAGAAAAATCATCATTAAAGTAATGCTTTAGCTCGGCTTGCAGCACTAACGCTTCCATGTCTTGGTAGTCAAAAGCTTCATTTGCGTTGTAACTAGGGTCAACTAAAAAGTTGCCATTGTCATCTACCGGTACACCACGTAAACGGTTACCGCCTAAGTCTTGCTTGATGTAATCAACTGTGGTGGTTAGTGTGGTTGAATCGGTTAAATCAAATAATAAACCAGCGGTAAACTCACTGTTTTTTGAATCTGCATTATTACGAAAGCTGTCTTGCTCTTCGTAATAACCACCTACTCTGTATGCCATGGTGTCGGTTAAACCGCCGGTCATATCAAGTGAGGCACCATGTGTGTTGTAATTACCAAGCGTTAGTTTTAGCTCTTTACTTTGCGTATAACTTGGCTTTTTAGTCACGTAGTTGATCATACCGCCTGGCTCACCACCACCATATAACGCAGAGGCTGGGCCTTTTAATACTTCTACACGCGCTACATTAAATAATTGGGGTACACCAAAGCCCGAGTACGGGTCGCCGCGTACGCCATCGTAAAATACATTGGCATCGTCTCTAAATCCGCGAAAAGTAACACCCGAATAACTGTACTCACTTACCCCAGCTATTGAGCGGTATAAATCGGTAATATCGCGCGCGGCTTGGTCAATAATAAGCTGCTCGGTTAATACCTGCGCAGATTGCGGTAATTTAATAAGATCTAAATCCGTTTTAGTCCCAATTTTACTTTCGGTTTCTAGGTAAAACTGCTGAGCGCGACCTGTTACTTCTATTGTTTCAATTTCGTTATTTTGCTCGGCAAATGCCACATTAGAAAAAGCAGAAAAAGACGCAGCAATACTAAGCGCCAAGTATTTTTGGTTAAACATGTTGATCCTGAAAAGAGGTGTATAAAACGCCGCGAATGATAACGACTATCATTACTATATGCAATGCAAATAATTTCATATTCATCCTTATTTTTCGAATTAATCGCAACTAAAATAGGTACTTAAAGGCTTTTATGCTCACGTTTTATACATATTCCCTTTGCGCAGTGTTGAACCAAATAAAGAACTCAGATAGTGTGTATTTTTCATACGCTTTATAATAGCAATTCGCATTAATACTTAATCATTTTGTGGGGCTAAACGTGTCGCTACTTGCGTTAAAAAATGCTCATTTACGACTGCATGGATGCAGAAGGTAGCGCAATACAGGAGCAATTGCCGAGAACGACTAAATAGCGAATTTTTTGCCTAGCTATAAACACGTTTTTCTAGCATCAAAATAAACCACTTAATTAAGCGAATTGGTATCAGCCTTTTTATGAGGAGCAAACCATGTTAAACCGACTATTTTTAGGGGTTATTTTACTCTCGGCCACGGCCGTGGCGAGTGCGAATGACAGCTTAGTACGTTTTCAAAGTAATTATTCTGTTCAAGAAACGGCTAACCGTTTTGAAAAAATAGCCAGTAACAAAGGGATAACCATTTTTGCGCGGGTAGATCATCAAAAAAACGCTCAAAATGTTGATATGGAATTGGCCCCAAGTGAAGTGATTATTTTTGGTAATCCAAAGGTAGGCACACCGTTAATGCAGTGTCCAAAGTGTGGCGATAGACTTACCGCAAAAAGTACATATATCTCAAGACAACAATGGCCAAGTTTGGCTTACCTACAACAGCCCCACTTATTTGCAAGAACGCCACAATATAAAAGGCTGCGAAGAAGTACTTAATAAAATAGCTGTGGTGCTTAATAAGCTTTCTATGGCAACAGTGGCCAAATAATTAAAGTTATACCAAACCGCAATAATACTTAATTAAGCGAATTGGTATTAATATTAAATAACTGAAAGACAAGCA
Source organism: Pseudoalteromonas sp. CuT4-3 (assembly GCF_035666335.1). Classification (NCBI taxonomy): domain Bacteria; kingdom Pseudomonadati; phylum Pseudomonadota; class Gammaproteobacteria; order Alteromonadales; family Pseudoalteromonadaceae; genus Pseudoalteromonas; species Pseudoalteromonas sp. CuT4-3. The sequence goes on along the minus strand of NZ_CP142030.1, from coordinate 1,210,150 downwards.
ATAAAAAACCCGTTAGCTAACGGGTTTTTTTATAAAGTTATTAACACTTTTTTACGCGTGTATTAAGACTCAATAGCCAAAAGCTCTACTTCAAAAATAAGCAGTGATGCAGGTGGAATACTGCCCACTCGCTTTTCGCCATAGGCTAATTGGTGCGGTACATAAAATATGTACTTATCGCCTGGGCTCATAAGTTGTAAGCCTTCAGTCCAGCCTTTAATAACCTGATTTAAACCAAAGCTTATTGGCGTTTTACGCTCTACTGAGCTGTCAAATACGGTGCCATCTATTAACGTGCCGTGGTAATGCACGTTTACTTTGCTAGTAGGGTTAGGTGTATTTTCGCTTTCACCTTTGCGCAGCACTTTGTACTGCAAGCCTGAGGCGGTTTCTATTAAGCCCTCAACTTTTGCGTTAGCGACAAGGTAGTCGGCTTCAATTTGCGCGTTAATGCCAGCTTGTTGCTTTGCTTTTTTACTATTTTGAAAAATTAAAAAACAAAATATAGCGATGATCACCGCTAAAATTATATTGATCATTTAGTGTTTTTCCTCATCTTCTTCGGCTTCTTTATCTTCTTCGCTATCGCCATTAACTATGTCGGCTATATCTTTTAAGCGTGCTAAAGCAATAACGTTAACAGAATCCTCTGGGTATTCGCCGTCAATAATATCGCCTGCATCAATATCCATTAATAAGTTAAGTGCTTGGTCTACAGTTTCTACTGCGTAAATATTAAATTTACCGCGCTCAACCGCTTCAAGTATTTCATCATCAAGTACTAAGTTAACTTGGTTAGATTTTGGAATAATAACGCCTTGCTCGCCTGTTAAGCCGCGCATTTTACACAGCTTAAAAAAGCCTTCTATTTTTTCGTTTACACCGCCAATGGCTTGCACATCACCGTGTTGGTTAATAGAGCCAGTAAGGGCAATAGACTGGCTAATAGGCAAACTAGTAATAGCCGATATAAGCGCACACAACTCAGCAAGTGAGGCGCTATCGCCATCTATATACCCGTAGCTTTGTTCTATGGCTATGTTAGCACTTAGCGTTAAGCTAAAGTGCTGGGCGTATTTGTTGCCTAAATAACCGGTAAGTAGCATTACACCTTTTGAGTGAATTGCTTTACCTAGCTCGGCTTCACGCTCAACATCTATTACACCATCGGCGCCGGCATATACGGTGGCGGTAATACGTGCGGGTGTACCAAACGACGTATCGCCAATGTGCAGCACTGTTAAGCCGTTTACTTTACCAATGGCTTGGCCTTGTGTGGCAATAAGCGTGTGACCTTCTTTAATATCGCTTAGCATGTTTTCGCTTATTTGGCCGGTGCGGTACTGCTTACCTTCAATGGCTTCATCAATATGATGCGCATCAATCAGTGTTTGCTTATCTTGCTTGGCGTAAAAGCTGGCCTCAGCCACCAGCTCAAGCACATCGGCAAAGCGCGCCGATAATTTATTATGGTGCTCTGCTTGGCGGTAGCTAAATTTAAGTAACCGCACCATGGCGGCCTCTGTGGTTGTGCACTTTAACGTTTGCTGGCAGTACTCACTTACTTTAGTAATAAATTGGTACTGAAGCTTATCGCTACTTGGTAAATAGTAATCAAAGTCGGCAAGTACTCTAAACAGCTCTGCAAACTCTTCATCGTACTCACCTATGGTGTAATACAAATCGCGCGAGCCTAATAAAATAATTTTTACATCAAGAGGAATTAATTGCGGGCGCAGCGTAAAACTGCTGCCTACAGAGCTGTCTTGATACGGTAGGTCGTTTTTAATTTGGTGCGTTTTAAGCGAAAGCTTTAAACCATCCCACACTTGCGGGTTGGCCATCACTTTTTCGGCATCCATAATTAAGTAACCGCCATTTGCACGGTGCAATGCACCAGGCTGTATAGAGCGATAACTAGTTATAAGCGAGCCTTGCGATGTTGAATACTCAATTTTGCCAAATATATTGCCAAAGGTTGGGTTTGGCTCATACACCACAGGTGCGGCATCGTCTTCTTTAAATTCAACTAAAATGTTAGGCGCAAAAAAGTCGGTAAGCATGCCTTTACGGTCAAAGTCTTCTTTGCTTTCTTCGCTTTCATCTTCATCGTCTAGCCACTCAAGTACTGCGTCGATTATTTCTACGCGAATGTCTTTTAAGTAGCGCAGCACTCCAATATGTGCAGCGTATTTATGCTCTAAGTCTTTTAATAGCGGCTTTGTAGCTTGCTCGGCTGTGGCCTTTTTTAGATTACGCTGTTTTTCTTTTGATTCGCGTTTCCAGCGAGGTAGCTCAATCAGCGCTTCAATTAAGGCATCTTCTAGTTTTTCTATTTTTTCAAAAAACTCATCACGAAGCTCTTCATCTAAGGCGGCAAATTCGTTATCGCTTAACTGCCTGCCTTCAACTAAAGGCGCAAAACCTACGGCGTTTTTCTCTTCTATTAGCGCTACGCTTTGCTCAAGCGCCATTTCTTCTACTGCGGTAATAGCGCTGTCGTAAGCGTCGTTAAATTCGCTCTCGATTGACTTTTTTTTGCGTTGATAAGCTGGGTTATCAAACGCTGCCGGAAAGGTGTCGAGTACTTCATCTAAAAATGAGTCTATGTCGTCACTTAATTGCTTGCTTTGCCCTGCTTGCATAAATAGCGCAATTGGCTCACGGTGGTCGTCGTAATTATTAACATACAACCACTCATTAGGTGTGGGGCGATCTTTTGCGTGTTGTTTAAGTTTGTCTTTTACGAGTGTAAATCGGCCATGCGCGGCCTCACCCATTACATAAACATTGTAGCCTGGCAGCTCCATCCCAAGTGAAAAGTCGAGCGCACTTTGGGCACGTTGTTGGCCTATAAAGGTAAGTTGCTCTGGGTATGGATTGCTCATACACGTGCTAACGTGATTAGTAGAAATGCTCGGTGCGAGCTGTGAAACAGATAATGGCAGCAGTTTTTTCGTCATTCTAACTTCTTTTTGTACCAACATACTCGCTGGCTTTGGGCGTATTAAGTGGCCTACAAGCCACTTAATACATATATTTAGGGTTGTAATGCCTTACGGCTAAAATAAATACCATCACATTCAATGCACGGTGTAATTTGTGTAGCGTGATAAATATCAAAACTATGGGTGCAATTCTTACATACTAATGTGCCCATGGCTATCCATTCGCCTGCGTGATACATCCCATTGTGCTTAAAATCTTGACTAAGAGACTGCCATTCAAGCTGGGTTTTGTCCTCTATGTGTGAAAGCTCATACCATAACGACTCTTTAAGCTCTTGCCATGCAAGCGAATTATAGTGCGATTCGTTTTCTTGAACGTGTTCTATGTCGCGCTGCAAATAACTTTTATAGAGTCCGTATTTTTCTTTGCCTAGGTCTTTAAGTGCTTGCTCAGATTCAACAAATCGGGTCATTGCATCTTTTACTTCGTGATCTTTTACATCTTTTAACCAATTAGTTAAATCGCTAAGCCATGTTTTATAATCTGCCATTTTATACTCCATCAAAATCAAGGGCGTGTTGGCCTTTAACATAGATAAGTATAGGTTAACCTGCACTGAAAGTGAGATTTTAACAAAACCGTGCTTATACGCTGTGATTAGGCTTTTATTTGGGGTATCCTATCGGCAATTTTTTATTAGTTTGCAAGAAGTCTGGAATCATAGATGCAAGAGCAATATAACCCGCAAGACATAGAGTCAAAAGTCCAAAGTTACTGGGAAGAAAACCAGGTATTTAAAGTCACCGAAGATGAGAGCAAAGAAAAGTATTACTGTCTTTCTATGTTCCCATACCCAAGTGGCCGACTGCATATGGGTCATGTGCGTAATTACACCATTGGTGATGTTGTTTCTCGTTTCCAGCGCCTGCAAGGCAAAAACGTAATGCAACCAATGGGTTGGGATGCGTTTGGTTTACCTGCAGAAAACGCCGCTATCAAAAACAAAACAGCGCCAGCTAAGTGGACATACGAAAACATTGATTACATGCGTAACCAACTTAAGCAATTAGGCTTTGGTTACGACTGGGATCGTGAAATAGCCACGTGTCACCCAGAGTACTACAAATGGGAACAATGGTTTTTCACTAAGCTGTACGAAAAAGGCTTAGTGTACAAAAAAATGTCAACGGTTAACTGGGATCCAGTTGATCAAACTGTACTTGCCAACGAACAAGTTATAGATGGCCGCGGATGGCGCTCTGGTGCAGTGGTTGAGCAAAAAGAAATTCCACAGTGGTTTATTAAAATTACTGACTACGCACAAGAGCTTTTAGACGACTTAGACAAGTTAGAAGACTGGCCTGAGCAAGTTAAAACCATGCAGCGCAACTGGATTGGTCGCTCTGAAGGGTTAGACATTGAGTTTACGCGTACCGACAACAACGAAAAGTTTAGCGTATACACTACACGTCCAGATACATTTATGGGTGTAACTTATCTAGCCGTTGCCGGTGGCCACCCTATTGCGCAAGAAGCCGCTAAAAACAGCGATGCAATTGCAATGTTTGTTGAAGAATGCAAAAACACCAAAGTTGCCGAAGCAGACATGGCAACAATGGAGAAAAAAGGCATTGCAACAGGCTTTTACGCGACTCACCCATTAACGGGCGAGCAAGTTCCAATTTGGGTTGCTAACTTTGTATTAATGCATTACGGCTCAGGCGCGGTGATGGCAGTACCTGCTCACGACCAACGCGACTATGAATTTGCCACAGCATACGGCCTAGACATAAAACAAGTAATTGCACCAGTTGAAGGCTCAGAGCTTGAAGTAAATTTAAAAGAAGAAGCATTCACTGAAAAAGGCGTGTTAGTTAATTCTGGCGAATTTGATGGCCTTGATTTTGAAGGCGCATTTAACGCTATTGCCGACAAACTAGAAGCACTGGGTGTGGGTGAGCGTAAAGTTAACTTCCGCTTACGTGATTGGGGTGTTAGCCGCCAGCGTTACTGGGGTTCACCAATCCCAATGCTGAGCGACGAAAACGGTAACGAATTAGCCGCCACCGAAGAAATGCTGCCAGTACGTTTACCAGAAGATGTAGTTATGAATGGCGTTACTTCGCCAATCAAAGCAGACCCAGAATGGGCAAAAGCAACGGTAAACGGCGTACCAGCAACACATGAAACAGATACCTTTGACACCTTTATGGAGTCGTCTTGGTACTACGCACGTTACTGTAGCCCGCGTCACGACGCAGGCATGCTAGACCCAGCAGCAGCTAACTATTGGTTACCAGTGAACCAATACATAGGTGGTATTGAGCACGCTATTTTACACTTATTGTATTCGCGTTTTTTCCATAAGTTATTACGTGATTTTGGTTTAGTAAATTCAGACGAGCCATTCGATCGCTTACTTTGTCAGGGCATGGTACTTGCCGAAACGTTCTACCGTAAAGATGAAAAAGGCGGTGACGTATGGATTTCGCCAAGCGATGTAAATACCGAAACTGACGAAAAAGGCCGCGTAACTAAAGCATGGCACAAAGAAGATGGTGAACCTGTGTTCTCATCGGGCATGAGCAAAATGTCTAAGTCTAAAAACAACGGTATAGACCCACAAGAAGTAATTGCCCAATACGGTGCAGATACTGTGCGTTTATTTATGATGTTTACCGCACCACCAGAGCAAACGCTTGAATGGTCAGACTCAGGCGTTGAAGGCGCGCACCGCTTCTTAAAACGTATTTGGAAATACGCAGTAGATGTGAAAACAGTTGGCTACCAAGCACTTGATAAATCAGCGCTTAGTAACCCACAAAAAGTACTGCGTCGTGAGCTACACAAAGCCATTGCAAAAGTGAGCGATGATATTGAGCGTCGTCAAACGTTTAACACTGCAATTGCTGCCATTATGGAGCTCTCTAATAAGTTATTAAAAGCGCCGTTAAACGATACGCAAGATGTTGCTATTGCTAACGAAGCATTAGAAGCCCTACTTATTATGCTTGCGCCAATTACGCCGCATTTATCGCACCAGTTATGGCAAGAGCTTGGTAAAGAGGGTGACATTTTAGATGCAGCATGGCCTAAAGTAGACGAGTCTGCCCTTGTTGAAGATGAAAAATTAATCATCGTACAAGTAAACGGCAAACTACGCGCTAAGCTAACTGTAGCCGCCGATGCAACACAAGAGCAGGTAGAAGCACTTGCGTTTGCAGAGTCTAACGTAACTAAATTTACTGATGGCGCAACCATTCGTAAAATTATTTACGTACCGGGTAAACTACTTAACGTGGTAGCTAACTAAATGGTTAGCTTTAACACCCTTAAAAACACATTAGCCTTAGTGCTAATGTGTTTTGTGTTATCTAGCTGTGGCTTTCATTTAAAGAAAGCCTCTAGCCTGCCTGATAACCTTAAAACGCTTACACTTAAAGGTGATGATGAAAAATCATCGTTATTTTTAAACCTTAAAAAAGAGCTTAAAGCCAGTAACGTAGAACTGACGCCTTCGGCTAAAAATGTTGCCCAGCTTTACTTACGCAAAGAAAGTATTGAGCGCCAAACCTTGTCGTTGTTTCAAAATGGTCAGGTGGCTGAATACGAGCTTGCCTACGGGGTAAGCTATGTTGTTAAACGCCCAGGCGAAAAAGCCATAGAAAAACGCTTTGAGCTTTATCGTAACTACCAAGACGACCCCGATCACGCACTTGCAAAAGCAAAAGAGCTTGAGCTGCTTATTAGCGAAATTCGTAAGCAAGCCAGTAGTCGTATTGTTAGAGAGCTGTCGCAACTATAATGCGCTGTTATGCTAATCAGTTACCGAGTGAATTAAATAAAGGTTTAAAACCCTTTTATTTAGTGTTTGGTGAAGAACCGTTTCAAGAAGCGCAATGTGTGCAGCAAATACGCGACACGGCAAAAGCCCAAGGCTTTGATGAGGTAATTAAATTTACCCTAATGCAAGGGTTTGATTGGCAAGAAATTATAGCTCAATATCAAAGCATGTCTTTGTTTAGTGCGCGCACTATAATTGAGCTTGATTTAAACCAACAAAAACCTGGCACCCCAGGTAGTAATACCTTTAAAAAAATAGTCGAGTTAATTAACCCTGATACCATTTTAATTGTAAAAGGGGCTAAAGCCAGCCAAGACGTACAACGTGGCGCCTGGTTTAAAGCGCTCGATAAACACGGTGTATTTGTACCATGCTACCCGCTTGCAGGGAATCATTTAAAACGCTGGTTAGATGAACAAGTAGCGCGCCTTTCTCTGAATATGCAAAACGAAGCAAAACTGAGCTTAATTAACGCTACCGAAGGTAATTTGTTAGCGTGTTTTCAGGAGCTCGAAAAGCTCTCGCTACTGCATGGTAATGCCTTAATAACCCAGCAACTTGTGATGCAAGGGCTATTAAATCAAGCCAAGTTTGATATTTTTGACTTAAGTGATGCCCTATTAAATGGCCACGCCAAGCAAGCAATTAAGGTACTTAATAAACTGGCCAGCGATAACACCGAAGTGGTGAGTATTTTATGGGCTATAAATAAAGAACTCACCAGTTTGCTCACTATTCAGCAAGGGCTTTTAAATGGCGAGCCTATCGCACAGTTATTTAAAAAAAATGGTATTTGGAAAAACCAGCAAGGCCCAGTGCAAAATGCAATTAACCGCTTAAATATTAATACACTTGAGCAAATAAGCAGTGAGCTTGCACTGTTTGATTCAAGCTACAAACAAGGTAACTTAATTGCGCCTTACCAAGCGCTTGCGCATATTTGTATTAAGTTTTGCCAGCCGCTTGATATTCCAATGCCTTGCCACGCACTTAACTAAAGATTTTTAACATGATTGCAATTTTTGGCGGCACCTTCGACCCTGTGCATTTAGGTCACCTAAATATGGCCTCGCAGTGTGTAAATACATTTAACTTATCCACGTTGTACTTTATGCCCTGTGCACTTCCCGCGCACAAAGCTGCGCCAGGTATAAGTACAGCGCACCGTATTAATATGCTCAATGCCGCTATTGCCCCTTACCCTCATTTTGCACTTGATTTAAGAGAGCTTAATCGTACTGGGCCTTCTTACTCATTGTTGAGTTTACAAGAACTAAGAGCTGAGCACCCAGATACGCCAATTCTTTTTTTAATGGGCATGGACTCATTTAATAACCTCGACAAATGGTATGAATGGCAAGCAATTACACAGCTATGCCATATAGTGGTTTATCATCGCCCGGGGCAAACATGTAACCCAAATAAGGCGCTTAAAAGCTATATTAGTAATGCCCACACTGAAGCGCTACAGCAACTTGCCACACACAACTTTGGTAAGCTTTATTTTTTACCTGGTGAAACCCTTGATGCTGCCTCAAGCGCTATTCGAGAGCAATTAAAAAAAACCAATAAAAATAATGAACTATTACCCGAACCTGTCAGTCACTACATTAAGCAACACCAGCTTTATCAAAGTGATGATTAAAACCCCCTAGCATGTTAAAATGCACGCTATTAAATTTAAAATTGAGACAATACCTTGGATTCGAAACAACTACTTGCCTTTGCACTAGACAAAATTGACGATATGAAAGCACGCGACGTGGTACAACTAGACGTACGTGACAGCTCAGACATTACCGATTACATGGTTGTGTGTACGGGTACTTCTAAGCGTCATGTGCAATCAATTGCCGATAACGTAGCAAAAGAAGCTCGCCACGCTGGCGAAGAACCTTTAGGTTACGAAGGTCAAGACGAAGGCGAATGGGTACTGGTAGATTTAGGTGATGTAGTTGTACACGTGATGCAAGATCACGCACGTAGCTATTACGATCTAGAAAAACTGTGGGGCTAAGCGCCACTATTTTTTAATTGAGCTTGGAAGTATTACGTGAAAATACAAATGATTGCCGTTGGCACAAAAATGCCAGCGTGGGTAGAAACCGGATTTGCAGAGTACCAACGCCGTTTTCCTAAAGATATGGCGCTTGAGTTAATAGAAATCCCGGCCGGTAAACGCGGTAAAAATGCCGATATTAAACGCATTTTGCACACCGAAGGTGAAAAAACCTTAGCCGCTATTCCAAAAGGCAATCGCATTGTTACCCTAGAGGTAACAGGTAAACCACTTGATACTCACCAGCTTGCTAAAAATATGGAAAAGTGGCAGCTCGATGGCCGCGACGTTAGTTTGCTTATTGGCGGCCCTGAAGGGTTAGCCCCTGAGTGCATTGCCGCCTCTGAGCAAAAATGGTCGTTATCTAACTTAACGTTACCGCACCCTTTAGTGCGTATTATTGTTGCCGAAAGCCTATACCGAGGCTGGAGCTTAAATAACAACCATCCTTATCATCGCGAGTAACGCCTTGTTATGATTAAGCAAAGACCCACAATACGCGACCATTCCGCTGAGGCAAACTTATTTGCACGGCGCGCATTTGTGGGTTTTATTTTTGTTTTAGGCTTAGTGGCAATTTTGCTTTCTAATCTTTATACCATTCAGGTAGAAGAACACACCGACTATCAAACCCGCTCTAACGATAACCGTATTAAAGTCATTCCTATTGCGCCAAACCGTGGCCTCATTTACGACCGCAACGGTGTACTGCTTGCTGAAAACAAACCCGTTTATAACCTCGAGGTTATTCCTGAAGAGGTCGACGATTTAGCTAAATCGCTTGAGCAAGTTAGCAAAATAATTACGATTACCGAGCAGCAAAAAAAAGACTTTATTGATGACATAAAGCATACGCGTCGTTTTAAGTCGCAAGTACTAAAAGCCCGCTTAGATGAAACCGAAGTGGCTCAATTTGCGGTTAATCAGCATAAATTTCCGGGCTTTAGCATTGAAGCGCGCCTTGCACGCTTTTACCCATATGGCGATACGCTAACCCATGCATTAGGCTACGTTGCAAAACTAAACCGCAAAGAACTTAATAAGTTAGAACAAGAAGACCAAGCCACAAATTACCGCGCTACGCACGATATTGGTAAGCTTGGCATAGAAAAATATTACGAGCAGCTTTTGCATGGCCAAGTCGGCTCTCAACGCGTTGAAGTAAATAACCGCGGCCGTGTTATTCGCACATTAAGTATGACCCCCCCGCAGCCGGGCAGTGATTTAGTGCTTACCTTAGATATAGGTTTACAACAAATAGCCCAACATGCGCTTAAAGATATGCGCGGCGCGGTTGTAGTAATGGATGCCAAAGATGGCGGCGTATTAGCACTTTATTCAAACCCAAGTTACGACCCTAATTTATTTGTCCATGGTATTAGCAGTAAAGATTATAAAGCACTGCTAAACCCCGACCGCCCTCTTATTAATCGTGCTACTCAAGGGCGCTATGCGCCAGCTTCCACAGTAAAACCGCATATGGCCATACTGGCACTTGAAGAAAACATTGTCAGTGAAAGCACCTCTGTGTGGGATCCTGGTTTTTTTCAAATACCGAATGTTGAACATAAATGGCGCGATTGGAAACGTTGGGGCCACGGCCATGTAGATGTTTACAAAGCGATTGAAGAGTCGTGCGATACTTACTTTTACGATGCGGCATACCGCTTAGGCATAACAAAAATTAGTAATTTTATGGCGCGCTTTGGCTTTGGTGACTTATCGGGAATAGACATACACGAAGAAACCACAGCCATATTGCCCTCAAAAGAGTGGAAAGAAGGCCGCTTTAAAGAGTCGTGGTGGCGTGGCGATACTATTTCAGTGGGGATTGGCCAAGGGTATTGGACTGCCACCCCTATTCAAATTGCTAACGCGACTAACATATTGGTTAATAAAGGCATAAACCATCCGCCGCATTTAGCACAAGTGGCTAAAAAAGAAGACCAAGTGACGCAAATTAATAACGAAGAAAAACCGCCAGTGGTACTTAATAACCCTGATAACTGGCGTATCGCGCTCGATGCCATGCACAATACCGTAAAAAAAGTAACAGGAACGGCCCACCGTGCTTTTAAAGGCGCTAATTATGACCCTGCGGGTAAAACAGGCACAGCGCAAGTAGTGAGTATTGCCCAAGGTGAGCGTTACGATGCAAAATCACTAAAGGAGCGCCAACGCGATAACGCGATTTATATTGGTTTTGCTCCGTATGACGACCCTAAAATTGTGGTTTCAATTGTGGTAGAAAACACCGGTGGCGGCAGCTCTGTGGGTGCCCCTATTGCACGTGAGCTAATGGATTACTATTTTGCAGCAAACCCAATAGAAGTTGCTAGGAATACAGCGCAATGACCGTATTAAACACCCAGCGCTCGATATGGATGCGCATGCATTTAGACTTACCGTTACTAATTGCCTTATTACTTATGATGGCAGGCAGTATCACCATAGTATATAGCGCAAGCGGCCAAGACTCGGCCATGATGATCCGCCATATCACCCGTATGGGCGGCGCTATTATAGGCATGATAGTGCTTGCACAGTTCTCCCCCGCGACACTTAAACGCTTAGTGATCCCCCTTTACTGTGTTGGGTTACTCATGTTGGTGGGCGTATTGCTCTTTGGCGTGAGCTCAAAAGGCGCTCAGCGCTGGTTAAATTTAGGTATTACTCGCTTTCAGCCCTCAGAACTTATGAAGCTGGCGGTCCCTATGATGGTGGCTTGGTATATTGGCCGAAACCAACTTCCGCCACGCCCATTACACCTAATTATTGGCTTTGTCATCGTGATGCTGCCTACCTTATTAATTAAAGAACAGCCCGACTTAGGCACCTCAATTTTGATTGCCAGCTCAGGAATATTTGTGTTGTTTTTATCGGGTTTAAGCTGGCGTTTAATTGGCTTTTTAAGCTCGGTTGTCGCACTGGCTGCATGGCCATTTTGGCACTACGGTATGCACGACTACCAAAAGCAGCGCGTATTAACGTTTTTAGACCCAGAGAGCGATCCGCTTGGCTCGGGGTATCATATTATTCAATCCAAAATAGCCATCGGTTCTGGTGGTATAGAAGGTAAAGGCTGGTTGCAAGGCACGCAATCACAACTCGAATTTTTACCAGAGCGCCATACCGACTTTATATTTTCGGTATTAAGTGAGGAGTTTGGCTTATTTGGTGTGTGTGTTTTATTAAGCCTGTACTTATTTATTATCGGCCGTGGTTTATACATTGCGGTAAACGCGCAAGATGCGTTTGGTAAATTATTGGCCGGCGCCCTTACCCTCACCTTTTTTGTTTATATTTTTGTAAATATAGGCATGGTATCGGGCTTGTTGCCTGTTGTAGGTGTACCTTTACCCCTTATTAGTTATGGCGGCACCTCTATGGTGACGTTAATGGCCGGATTTGGCATTATTATGTCAATTGCGACAGATAAAAGGATGCTTTTAAAATAATGAATAAGCCTACCCAGCTGTTATTTATTTCAGCCTTAATATTTATGTTAAGTGCATGTAGTAGCGGCTCTAATAGTCGTTATCATATGGAGCACGACGCCGCACCTTTACGCGAGCCAACCGCACTTGAAATGCAAGATGCCGTTGTGGTGGATGTTAAAAAAAGTGCCAGTGCAAGTCGCCCGTACGAGGTGTTAGGCAAACGTTATACGCCAATGCTTGATGAAAAAGGGTATACAGAAGAAGGGATCGCTTCGTGGTACGGCCGTAAGTTTCATGGTTACCATACCTCAAACGGTGAAATTTACGATATGTTTGCCATGAGCGCGGCCCATAAAACCTTACCCCTGCCAAGCTTTGTACGCGTTACTAATACTGCCAACAATAAATCGGTGATTGTACGTGTAAACGACCGTGGGCCGTTTCATGATGACAGAATAATAGATCTTTCGTATGCTGCTGCTTATAAATTAGGCTATTACACTCACGGTACAGCCAAGGTTAAGCTAGAGGCGATTACGCTCGACAGCATTCCTGCACGTAAAACATATATACAGGTAGCTGCGGGTAGTACGCTTAGCAATATTGAAGCATTAGCTTCTACATTACGCCTGCAGTATCAAGTACCTACTAATATAGTAAAAGCAGACAACATATATCGTTTGCATTTGGGCCCGATTAAAGATGCCCAGCATGCACAAGACGTATTAAAAAAATTAAAACAAAACCAATTTCAAAACGCGTTCTTGCTTTACACTCAGTAAGACAAATACCTAAACCACGCCAAAATGTAGGATTCAGCGTTGTATTGGGGCTTAAAATCTAGGTGTTATTTTTTAAATGGCAATCCCTTTTAAAAAATAACAACACAGAAAATCAGTCTCAGTGAAACGCCCTGAAGCGTGGTTTAAAAACGATTTATACTGCGTTATTGATTTGAACAATAGAGTGACTATTATTGACAATCAATGCCTTGTCTAAGTTGTTTTTAATTCCAACGACGCTCGCATCTCGGGGTAGTTTGGGTATAAGATGGACTAACGCGAATTTTTAACTTTAACCATTAATGAGTATGATGAAATCAATTAAACATAAAATCCTCAAAGGTGTATGCGGCTTAGTTTGCACAGCCGCCGTATTTTCAGCCAGCGCCCAAATTATTCCGGCTCCACCTCAAATTAATGCAAAAGGTTATTTTTTAGTAGACTTTACAACAGGTAAAGTTATTGCTGAAGGTGAAGCTGATACAAAGCTAGCCCCTGCAAGCTTAACTAAAATGATGACCAGTTATGTAATTGGTACAGAAATTAACGCCGGTAACATTGCACCAACCGATATGGTTACAGTGAGCGAAAAAGCCTGGGCTAAAAACTTCCCTGAATCGTCAAAAATGTTTATTGAAGTAGGCAAGCAAATAAGTGTTGATGAGCTTAACCACGGTATTATTATTCAATCAGGTAATGATGCATGTGTAGCCATGGCTGAGCACATTGCAGGTAGCGAAAGCGCATTTGCTGATTTAATGAATGCCCATGCCGCTAAATTAGGCATGAGCAACAGCCACTTTATTAATAGCCACGGTTTAGATACAGACGAGCATTACACTACCCCACGTGATATGGCGACCCTAGGTGCTGCACTTATTCGTGATGTACCTGATGAGTACGCACTTTATAAGCAAAAATCGTTTACTTACAACGGCATTAAACAATATAACCGTAACTCTTTGTTATGGGATGAAAGCCTAGATGTTGATGGCATTAAAACGGGTCACACATCAGAGGCAGGTTATAGCTTAGTAACGTCTGCAACTAAAAACGACATGCGTTTAATTGCGGTTGTTATGGGCACATCAAGCGAGCGCGCACGTAAAGTAGAAAGCAAAAAACTACTTAACTACGGATTTCGCTTTTTTGAAACAATTACACCTTACAAAGCAGGCGACAGCTTTGCAGAACAACGTATTTGGATGGGTAATAAAGAAAATGTATCGTTAGGCATTTTAGAAGATACCCCAATTACCATTCCACGTGGTCAACATAAAAACCTTAAAGCTAACTTTGAGCTAGACAACACGCTTGAAGCACCATTAGCGAAAGGCACTAAAGTAGGTACGTTATTCTTACAACTAGAGGGCGAAGACATTGCACAATACCCACTAGTAACACTTGAAGAAGTGGAAGAAGGCAGCTTCTTTAGCAAAATTTACGACTACTTACGTTTACAAATTATGTAAACGTAAAAATAACCCGACAGTCGTTGGGCTGTTAAACGAAGCGCCTCTGTTATGAGGCGTTTTTTTTTGCTTGAAAAATGCTAGAATGCGCCCCATATAAGCAGGATCACCCTAAACCTGCCAGTCACGCTTAGCGTTATACCAATTCGGTTAATTAAGTAATCTATTTTGAGGCTGGAAAAACGTGTTGATAACTTGGCTAATAAATCGCTATTTAGTTGTTCTAAATGAGCATTTTTAACGCAGGTAGCAACACGTTTAGCCCCGCAAAATGATTAAGTCTTATTGCGGATTGATATTATCTCACGTAGCCAACATTTTTTGTTTGAGGAGTCACCGTCGTGGTTCAACCTGTTAAAAATACTAAATTTGATGAGTACCTTGAGTACCCATGTCCGTTCACATTTAAAGTTATGGGTTTAGCAAACGTTAACCTTACGGAACAAATTTTAGCTAAATTACAACCTATTGCACCTAGTGACTACGCACCAAAAGTAAAGCCAAGCAGTAAAGGCAATTATGAGTCGGTAACGTTTGTTGCCACAGTGACAAGCGGTAAACACATAGAAGAAATTTACAACGTGATCAGCAACATTGATGACGTACGCCATATGCTTTAAGCCATAGTTGAGACTTGTTGTGAACGAAAACACTTTAATCGTACGCCAACTAGGCCGTCAGCGTTACATGCCAATTTGGCAAAAAATGCAAGCCTATACCGACACCCGTGACGACAGCTCGCCAGATGAAATTTGGCTTGTAGAGCACGAGAGTGTATTTACACAAGGCCAAGCTGGTAAAGATGAGCATTTACTCGCCCCTGGTGACATAGAAGTCATTAAGGTAGACCGTGGCGGGCAAGTTACTTACCATGGCCCCGGCCAACAAATGATGTATGTATTATTTAACTTGCGCCGCTTAAAAATCGGTGTGCGCGAGCTTGTGACATGGCTTGAAGAGTGCATTATTGATACCCTTAATGAGTATGATATTAAAGCCTACGCAAAAGCCGATGCACCCGGTGTGTACGTAAACGACAGTAAAATTGCATCATTAGGATTACGTGTTCGTCGTGGTTGCTCGTTTCATGGATTAGCATTAAATGTTAACATGGACTTAAGCCCGTTTTTACGCATCAACCCGTGTGGTTATGCTGGCATGAACATGGTGCAAACGAAAGAATTAAACGGCCCTCAAAACTTAGCACAAGCAGGTGAAGGGCTGGTAAAACACATGATAAAGAAGCTTAATGCAACACAGGTTAAGCATACTGAAGGGTTTGAAAACGAATGAATAAACCAGTCAAAATGGAACCAGGTGTAAAACTACGCGACGCAGAAAAAATGGCGTTGATCCCCGTTAAAGTTTTACCTACAGAAAAAACTGAAATGTTGCGCAAGCCAGAGTGGCTTAAAATTCGCTTACCAAAATCTACCGAGCGTATCGACGGTATAAAACAAGCTATGCGCAAGCACGGCTTACACTCAGTATGTGAAGAGGCCTCATGCCCTAACCTTTCTGAGTGTTTTAACCACGGTACTGCTACCTTTATGATTTTAGGTGCTATTTGTACTCGTCGTTGCCCATTTTGTGATGTTGCCCATGGTCGCCCACTAAAACCTGATGCAGCAGAGCCTGAAAAGCTTGCACTGACAATTAAAGACATGAAGCTTAGCTACGTGGTTATTACCTCGGTTGACCGTGATGATTTACGTGATGGCGGCGCACAGCATTTTGCCGATTGTATTCGCGAAATCCGTAAGCACAATCCAACCATTACTATTGAGATTTTAGTGCCAGACTTTCGTGGTCGTATGGACCGCGCACTGGAGATTTTAATTGAAACGCCACCTGATGTGTTTAATCACAACCTAGAAACTGCCCCGCGTTTGTACAAGCTTGCGCGCCCAGGTGCCGATTACAAATGGTCGTTAGAATTA
Organism: Pseudoalteromonas sp. CuT4-3; assembly: GCF_035666335.1. NCBI lineage: Bacteria > Pseudomonadati > Pseudomonadota > Gammaproteobacteria > Alteromonadales > Pseudoalteromonadaceae > Pseudoalteromonas > Pseudoalteromonas sp. CuT4-3. The sequence continues at coordinate 1,193,664 of NZ_CP142030.1, read as the reverse complement.
CTTCGTCGCTTTAAAGAAGCGCACCCAGAGGTAAAAACTAAGTCTGGCTTAATGGTTGGCCTAGGTGAAGAAATTAGTGAAATAGAAGAAGTATTACGTGACCTACGTGCGCATAACGTTGACATGCTTACCGTTGGCCAATACTTACAGCCTTCTAAGCATCACTTGCCAGTTAAACGTTACGTGCCACCAGCGGAATTTGACGCACTGAAAGAATACGCTGATGAAATTGGCTTTACGCATGCTGCCTCTGGCCCATTTGTTCGTTCAAGCTATCACGCTGACCAACAAGCTGCAGGTAAAGAAGTAAAATAATTACTTTTTAAAACGCATTAAAAAGCCCTTAGCAATTAAATTGCTAAGGGCTTTTTTGTCGCTTTAATTTTTACCACTGCGTTTAAGTATATAATAAAACACAGGTGTAAGTATTAAGCCAAATACCGTTACGCCTATCATGCCAGAAAATACCGCAACGCCCATAGCTTGGCGCATTTCAGAGCCTGCTCCCGATGAGAACACCATAGGTACAACCCCCATAATAAATGCTATTGAGGTCATTAATATTGGGCGTAATCGCAACCGGCTCGCCTCTTTAATGGCATTAAATGCATCCATACCGGTATCTTGCAGCTCTTTTGCAAACTCAACAATTAAAATAGCGTTTTTAGTGGCCAGTCCAAACAACACGATTAGGCCAATTTGGGTGAAAATATTATTATCACCACCATAAATAGCCACACCAATCAGCGCACTTAGCAATGTCATAGGCACAATTAAAATAATAGCGACAGGCAAACGTAAGCTTTCGTACTGCGCTGCTAAAACCAAAAATACAAGCAACACAATAAGTGGAAATACATACATTGAAGTATCGCCCGCTAAAATTTGCTGATAGGTTATGTCTGTCCACTCATACGCAATACCCATTGGCAATGTTTCATCGAGTATTTTTTCTATTGCGGCTTTAGCTTGGTCAGAGCTATACCCTGGTGCGGGTACGCCGTTAACCTCAGCCGTAACATAGCCGTTATAATGCATTACTCTATCTGGCCCTAAACTATGCTCAATACTAAGCACTGCGCCAAGGGGGATCATATCGCCATTTTTATTGCGCACTTTTAATTGCTTAATTTGCTCTACATCTTCCCTGTAGGGTGCATCTGCCTGCACATTTACCTGATACGTGCGACCAAATAAATTAAAGTCGTTCACATAAACTGTGCCCAAATAGCCTTGCATTGCTTCAAATAAGGTGTTTATTTCAAGCCCTAAGCTTAGTGCCTTTTTACGGTCTACCTTTACATCTAGCTGTGGTACGTCGGTTGTAAAACTGGTAAACGCATTAGCAAGGGCGGGGTCGGCTTTAGCCTTAGCAATTACTTCATTTGTTACTTGCTGCAAGGTGTCAAACCCTAATGAGCCTCTATCTTCAAGCTGCAGCCTAAAGCCACCAATAGTGCCCATTCCCCTTACTGGAGGAGGCGGAAATATAGCAACATTAGCGCCTTTTATTTGACTAAGTTGTTTATTTAAATCTTCCGCTATTTCAGCTGCCGACATGCGCGGGCCCTGCCGCTTTGAAAACGGCTCTAACGGTGTAAACATCATCCCCGAACTTGGGTTTATAGATAAACCATTAATGCTTAAACCTGCAAAGGCGACGGCGTCACTAACGCCTGGGTGCGCCCTGATTATCTCTGACATTTGGCGAACCACCGCTTCAGAGCGATCTAGCGATGCTGCATTAGGTAATTGCGCAAAAGCGACGAGATACATTTTATCCTGCGGCGGAACATACCCTGTTGGCGTATTTTCAAACTGCTGCCACGTTAAGGCCAGTAAACCAACGTATAGCACACCAATTATGCCGCCCTTATGCACTATTCGGCCAACGGCTCCTGTGTATTTACCCGAGGCTTTATCGAACATTTTGTTAAAAGGCGCAAATAACCAACGGCCAAATAATTTATTAATGGCACGGCTTAACCAATCGTTGTCTTGCCCATGAGGTTTGAGTAATAACGCAGCCAGCGCGGGGCTTAGCGTAAGCGAGTTAATGGCAGAAAGCACTGTTGAAATAGTAATTGTAAGAGCAAATTGACGATAAAATTGCCCTGTTAAACCGCTCATAAACGCAGTAGGAATAAACACCGCAGCAAGCACTAAAGTAGTGGCAATAATAGGCCCTGTTACTTCTTTCATTGCTTGAGTGGTTGCATCAATGGGGCTTAATCCCTCACTGATGTTTCTTTCAACGTTTTCGACCACAACAATGGCATCATCAACAACAATACCGATTGCTAACACCAAGCCAAATAACGACAACGCATTAAGTGAAAACCCCATTAAATGCATAAAAGCAAAAGTGCCCACTAATGAAATTGGTACTGCCACTAGCGGAATAATAGATGCTCGCCATGTTTGTAAAAACAGCACAATGACCAACACAACTAATAAAACCGCTTCAAATAATGTATCGACTACGGCTTCAATAGAGCCCCTTACAAATATGGTAGGGTCATACACTATTTCATAGCTCATCCCCTCTGGAAATAGCGCCGATAGTTCAGCCATTTTAGCGCGCACATCGTCATAAATTTGTAATGCATTAGAGCATGCTATAAACCAAAGTGAATTTAACCCAGCGACAGCGCAGCGCACTTTTCGTATTTCTGCCGCTGATATATTTGTAGAAATGATATGGGGGCCTCTTCGTAAAATTATTGAGCAGCAGGCCCCAGGCACCAGTATCCATGCAATCCCTAATCGGGCGGTAGAAGCTGCCAATGTACTTAAAGACGCCGAAGCCGAACTGGCAATTAATCGCTACACCCTGTCTGAAAACGTTATTAGAGCCGAGCACTTATTAAAGCCTAAATATGTTGTACTTATGCGCCCTGACCACCCGCTTGCTAATGCCCCTTTAAGTATTACTGACTTTGCTAATACAGATCATTTATTAGTATCAATTACGGGCGATATTTTAGGGCCATCGGATCAAGCACTAAGGGTATTAGGGTTAAAACGCCGAGTAGCGATGACGGTAAATAACGCGGCAAATGTACCTAACATTCTTAAAAATACCGATCTTATTTGTGTCATTCCCTCAATAGCGCTTGAGCAGGAAATATTTACCAATAAGCTCGTGGTTTTAAAAAGCCCTATTGATACGCCACCAACGCCTGTCTCTGTTATTTGGCATAAGCGCCAAGACAACGATGCCGGTTTGCAGTGGATACGCCGTCACATAGTGGCTATTATTCAACAACGTGTAAGTAGCCACGATAAAAAACTAGGCAAATATTTACTGCGCTAAAACGCCTTTTTTAATCACAAAATCAGCAAATCGTACCTGCTCTTCTTCAGGGCGAAGGCTATCGGTTTCGACTATTGAACGATAGATCCCCCATTTAGGACGGGCAAAGTCATCATCGCTAAAGCCACGCCACATATCTATGTTTTGCTCGCTAATGCTAAATAGCTCTTCGTTGTCACTTAAGCGGGTTAGGGTCATTTCAAATTGCCCCGCTTCACTAAAAGTGGCTTGTACAAATACCGCTACCCATTCATCAGTAATGAGTGACCAGTCGGTTTCGATAAGGTTTTTATCAAGCCCTGTGCTGTTACCGTTTTCATCAAAGCCTGCGCTATAACGTACTTGCAGCTGATTACCTGTACTGTTTTTTTGTGCACCAGAGAGCGTAATAATAGGTTGGTCGTCGTTGCCATTGGTATTGTCGTTGCTATCGTTACGGGCTTTTATTTGGAAAAAGTGACTGAATTTACTACTTAGCTCAAGCTCGCTAGAGACTTTAAACTTCCAACTGTATTGTACGGTTTCGTCTTTAAAGGCAAGCGTTGCGGCGGGCGATTTATCAAAGGCTTTTATTTCGTTGCGCTGGCGGTCGGTTGCGCCCTTATCTTTATCTTGGTCTTCATCACGATGTGCTAAAAACACAAAGTGATTACCTACGATTGGGTCAGTATCTTCAATAATATGCACAACATCTTGATGATTCCCGCTATACATATCAGGCGATTCAATTGCACCTTCACTAAACGCATTTTCTATTAATATATAAGCACTTAGCCCTGTGTTTTCGCCATCGGCATTGAGGGTTGTTTCTTGCGTTACTATAAAATCATCAGAGCGTGCAGTGCCTATAATGCTTATAGACACTGTCGCTTCGGTGCCATCTGCCGATGTGACGGTTATTTCATCAAGTAAGGTTTCGCCCTCGTTTAGTGCACTCACAGTGGCATGCTCGCCATTAAGTGTATATGACCAATTACCATCTTCAGTTAAGCTAAATAAACCATAAGCTGTGGTGTTATTGCTTTGCGTTTTAAATACTGCCTCATTGGCTTGTGCATCCGTTATAGACAGTTCACCTGAAATTGCTATATCGCGGGTATTTTCAATACTTACAGCTGTTTGACCGCTAATTACCGCGGCGCTTTGCGCTACAACCGATGCATTTACAGGCTCACTTTTTGACCCTGAGCTACCGCACCCTACAGCTAAAATACCCAAAGAACAAACAGAAGTAATAGTTAAAATACGCAAGCAAAATTTTGACATAAACAACCAGTCCAGGTTAATGGTAAGTAAATAAAGTAAAATATAACTTACCAATTATTCGTTTTAATAACTAGATCTTTATTACCAGTATGGTTTTATAATTGTTAGCTGAGCTATTTGTGAAAAACAACTTTAAATAAAAGGGTTAAAATAAAATTAGGTTAAAACCAAGTTACTTGAGATAATCCTCAGCGAACCCCTTATTTAGGTTATATATGAAATTATTAGTTCGTAATTTGTCTCGCACTACCACAGAGCAAGACCTTCGCACGTTGTTTGCAGCACACGGTAAAGTAACTACCTGTAACTTGGTGCTTGATAAAGACACTGGTTTATCAAAAGGTTTTGCCTTTGTAGAAATGCCAAACGACATAGAAAGTAGAAGCGCTATTAAAGCACTTAATCAATTAAGCGTTGATAAAAGCAAAATTCGCGTAAAATACGCAGATGAGTAATTAGTTACTTGCTATATGATTAAAACCAGCTATTTGCTGGTTTTTTACGTTTTAAGGTACGCTATAAAACAGATTAATATTAGCGCGACGCTTTAAAATATTAAGCGCCTAGGGTGCCGCTTTTTTTATACTAATTGTACCTAACACTACAAAAGATGCAGCTAAAGCAAAAAACATCGCTTGCTGTGCGAGCAAAGCTGCTGCAAAAAATGCTACGCCGCTGCCTATAAACAGGTATCCGCTTTTTTTAGATTGGCTCATTGTGTGTGCTCCATTTATTGTTGTCGATTATTTATACACCCTACACCGGCAATTTTCAATTTTTCAAAAATAGAACTGGCAAGATGATAAATATTCGACTCACATCAGTGCTTCCTTTATATTAAAAGCCAATTTTTAAAACTATTCAAAAAACTATGGCCTCTACTCTTTTTAAAAGCGCTAGCCTAAGCCTGCTAGTCGCTCTCTTTGGTTGCTCTGAACCTGCAAGCGAGCACTCTTCTTTAGAAAATACGCCCGGCGTAAGCCTAAATAACGTTAAACAGCATATAAAAACGCTCGCCTCTGATGACTTTCAAGGTCGCGGCCCACTTACTCATGGTGAAGTAAAAACAGTGGGTTACTTGAGCGAGCAATACGAAGCTATGGGTTTAACTGGGGCGTATAATGGCAAGTTTTTACAGCCGGTAAAAATGGCAATGGTCACGGCCAATCAAAATATGCAATTGCAGGTAGGCGACTTAAAGTTTAAAGCAGGTAACGATTTTACCGCCCGTACAGAGCAATTACAGCCAGTAATAGATGTACGAAACTCTGACATTGTATTTGTGGGCTACGGTATTAATGCCCCCGAATACAACTGGAACGATTACGAAAACATTAATGTTGAAGGTAAAACCGTTATTGTATTGGTAAACGACCCTGGCTTTGCTACACAAAACGATGCGTTATTTACAGGTAACGCTATGACCTACTACGGCCGCTGGACTTACAAATACGAAGAAGCCGCACGCCAAGGTGCCAAAGCGGTATTTATTGTGCACGAAACTGCCCCTGCGGCTTACCCTTGGGGCGTGGTTGAAAGCTCAAACACAGGGACTAAATACACCCTGATGGACAATAACCTAAACGCTTCTAAGCTCCCAGTTATGGGCTGGCTAACACTTAATACTACTGAGCAAATTTTTAATGCCGCACAGCTTAACTATCAAAATTTAAAACAAAAGGCTTTAAGTGATGACTTTAAAGCCACAGCGCTTAATTTAACAGCCAACCTTTCATTTAAAAACGAAGTATCGCATGCCAAATCACATAACGTAGTTGCGCAAATTACAGGAAGCGACGCCCCTAATGAGTACGTGGTAATAGGTGCTCATTGGGATCATTTTGGTACCAAGCAAACCGACAGCGGCCCTAAAATTTATAACGGTGCAGTGGATAATGCCTCTGGCACAGCGGCCACACTTGAAATTGCCCGCATTATGAATCAAATCCACCAGCAAACACCGTTTAAACGCTCTATTTTATTTGCTAATTTTACCGCAGAAGAGACTGGCCTCATTGGCTCGCAAGAATTTGCAACCGGTGGCGTTGTGCCCACTAAACAAATGGTCGGGCTATTGAATATTGACGGAATGAACGTGCTAGATGGCACCGATTACATTTTGCAATACGGTAACGATTTATCCACCCTAGAAAACTACCTAGCAAACGCGGCAAAAGCGCAAGGTCGCGTTGTTAAAAGGGACCCTCGCCCGCAAAACGGTTTGTTTTTTAGATCAGATCATTTTTCTTTAGCTAAGCAAGGTGTGCCTAGTTTATTATTTATGAGCCTTGGCGATACCGACCCTGATTACATTGCGCATAAATACCATAAAGAAGCCGACGATTACTCGCCGCAGTGGTCATTAGGTGGCGTAAAGCAAGACATAGAGCTTATTGTTGATATAGCCACAAAGCTTGCTAACAATGGCGATTGGCCTACATGGACGAGTGACTCAGACTTTAAAGCAAAGCGCGAGCAAGATAAGCCGCATTAGCAGGTAAAGTTTAAAGCTAAATAATCATACCAATCGCATTAAAATCCTCCTACTTGGAGGATTTTAATTTTGAGCGCGCCCGCATTAGTAAGGTTTCGGCTTTGGCCCCTAAATACACATAAATAGCCAAGGCTATTAAAAGCCCTACCACCGCAAGCATCATCGCAATGGCCGGTAATAAGTATTCAGCCTGCCCCAACGCTGCCTTAAACATGGTTAATAGCGCCTCAATGGATATTGCAATTAGCACGGTAGATATAAACCGGGTAATTGTACGCCGTGTAGAAGAGTGCCTAAATATATCCTTATGCATTAAAATCTCTTCTTCGAGAATGGTCTTTCCTAAATCAAACACGGCCAACACTAAAGTAATATATATAATAATGCTAAAGGGCTCGAGGGGATCAGACGCTGAGTCAAAGTGGGTTAATAATGCATATATATCGTTAAATACTATGCTCAGTAAAAAGAGTACCAAAGTAAATAAACACGCCACAATCACCCCATAACCCGCTTTAAAATAAGGCGAAATACCGGCACGCGCGCTGTCTCCCATTACAAACTCAATTAACTGGGTTAAGCATACGTCTAACACTAAATAATGCTGCTGGTTGATTGGCTTTTTTAACTCTTTAATAGCCGAAATACATAAATGATTAGTTGCGATAGAAATATACGGATCGGTAAAGCACACCGAATCGGTTTGTTTAGATTGTAAAAAGTAAGGGCGCTCACTTAAATCTTGCTGATTGCCTTGCTCGGCTAATTTTTTATAGGCACGCTTAAAGCAAACATTATTGCCTTGCTGAAGCCCAGATTCGTTTAAACAGTATTGCAGCTCTAAAAAGGGATATTGCTTTACTAAAAAACGCGTATCTCGATTTTTGTTAAGCCCATCTTCAATACTCATTAAAATAGAGTCAAGCAAGCTATGTATTACTTGCTCATATTCATGGTAGCGCTCAACACTACTTATATAACTCATTCGCGCCATAATTGTGTACTCACTCAGTTGCTATAGCGTTAACTAAGCAAGTTTAAAACCAAGTGTAAAAAGTGTTTACATTCATAAGGTTAAGATTTTAACTTGCGCTCATTTGCACCTATTTGGTGAAAAAGCAGTTATGCCTGCGCCACGCACAAAAAAAGCAGCTAAGTAAATGTTACTTAACTGCTTTGTGAGTATGACCTGATAAATTTTAAACGCGTAAAACTACGCCATAAAATTATTGTACTTTAGAAAACTCTTGCTGTGAAAGCTCTTCATTTTTATCTGTGTCGAGCTTATCAAACAACCGTGCTAACTGTGCGTTGGCTTGTGCTTCTGTTTTACTAATTACGCCATCACCATTGGCATCAAAACTGTTAAAGTCGACCGCGGCAAACGCCGCTGATGAAGAGGCAAGGGCGAGAAGTGCGATAAATTTTTCATAATCATTTCCTTAGGCTAAGTGCTTGGCAAAGGGGAAGAAATCCTTTTCTGAGATCCATAAAGGGAGAATCGGTTATTTGTATTCAAAAAAATCGTTTTCGGTTAGGCCATTTCGGCTTTGCATATTTAATTGCTGCATTATCTGTTCTGCTGATTGATCACTTTGGTTTGTTAAACCACCTTCGCCTTGCATAGGTGTTTTAAACTCTGTATTTGCCAATACCATCGATGATGACACCAAGGTGATAAGTACAAGTGTTGTTTTCAGCTTAGTCATAATGTAATCCTTCAATAATATGCATTACCTGTATAAATTTGCACTGAGGTGGTTACAATTCACTTCCTTGTTATTCTTTTTAATAGGCTCCCTTGCCTATTTAGGTTGTCTTTGGCAACTCAGAATTATGCTTACACCACAGCGCATTAATCGTCTACGCTTGTAAAACCTCTGCTTTAAAAAGTTTACCGTTTGTGTTGGTATCAAACTTTGCAAATGTGCCAGAAAATACCAGCGCTATTGCAAGCAAAGTTGGGTATCGCTTTTACATAACGATTCCTTCGCTATGCGTTTATAATAAAATGCCCTGTGTATTACACTGTCCTTGTTATTCTTTATGGTAAGCTCCCTTGCCTACTTAGGTTGTCTTTGGCAACTCAGAATTAACGTGCCACTGGGCGTTAACTACTCAAAGCACTCACTTATGCTTTGTCGAACTCACTCTTAGATAGCTCGTTGTTTTTGTCAGTATCAAGCTTTGTAAACTGACTCATTAATTCAGCATCAGCAGATGCTTCTAACGGGCTTAATGTGCCACTGCCATCTTTATCGAGTGTGTCAAAATCTGTTACTGCAAAAGCCGCTGATGAAGAGGCTAAAGCCATTAATACCAATGTTGATTGTGCCTTTTTCATAATGAAATCCTTCATAGGGTTAGGGGAGTAGCCAATTGGCGTTACCCACGTTTTGCTTAATACAGCTTAGCTATTACAACTTCAGTGCCATGTTTTATTTTTACTTAATAAACAATTAGTTATACGATAAGTATATGAAAAAATTAAGTTTCGAGGGGTATTTTTGTTGCTTTTTAGCAACAGCTAGATGAGCCAATTAAAATAAACCATTAAAATCAACAGCTTATTATTTATAAAAAAGACACACATGAGCTAAAAGCTAACTAAAAACGTAATGTGGGAAAGTTTTAGAATAAACTAAAGCTGAACAGCTTAATTAAAACAATTAAACGTCATAAAACCTAAAACATAACCAATTGAAATATATTGATATTTAAAAAATATTTAGCGTTTATTTTTAAAAGCATGGCAAGCCTGTAAAAAACAGGCATTTGTTGCCAAATGGCGAATTTAGTAAAAGGCAGGAATTAAAAAGGGAGCGCATTGCATTTAGTTGGGCATAACAAATTGGCGTTTTTAAAGTATAAAAACAATTTAACTACTTCCAGCCTTGACGCCATTTTTGTGTGTCTTTTAAATCTCGCCAGCGTATTTGGTACTGATTTTTAGAAAATACCGACTCGGTAATGCATTCAATTACATTACCCTCTTCATCGTATTCTACTTCTACAATGATAAAGTGTTTTTCTTTGTTGATAGCTGGAGTGGCAGTCCACTTACTGTTTAGTAATTTTTTAGGGTTTAACTTATTCATTAAATAATCTAGTGTGCTTAATTAACACTAATACGACATAACCCGTTGTTTAGCTCAACATAAAGTTAGACCGTATTAATGTTACTTCATCAACTCACTGGTTACTCAGCGATTAACTTACCTTTATACATTTTCATTTGACAATGAAAGTCGTACTCACCTGCTTTTAGTGCAGGCAAAGTGATTTTATTATCTCCCATTGCAAGGCTTTCACTTACATCAAGCTGCGGGAACACCATAGTTTCGGCGCACGGTGCACTGTCTTTTCTATCAAATGTAAGTGTTACTTTTTTATTGGCCGCCACCTTTATATGACTTGGTTGATAAACGCCGTTATCTACCACTATAGTTTGCGTATTATCATTACTGTGTATTTGCTTTGGCTTATAAAGCCAAAACCAATAAACAATGGCCACTATTAATACTGCACCAAGTAAATTTATCATTAACATTATCGACTCCTTAGCGCTTATTGGGTTTATAAAAACGTAAGCGATTAGCATTGGTGACGACTGTCAGTGATGAAAGCGCCATAGCTGCGCCCGCCACTACTGGGTTTAGTAGTACACCAATAAACGGATACAGCACACCGGCTGCAATAGGAATGCCCGCAACATTATAAATAAAGGCACCAAACAAGTTTTGTTTAATGTTTTTAATTGTTGCGCTGCTAATGGCAATAGCATCGGCAAGGCCATGCAGCGAGCCACGCATTAAGGTAATATCAGCGCTTTCTATGGCTACATCTGTACCTGTGCCAATTGCAAAACCGACATCTGCTTTAGCAAGCGCGGGGGCATCATTGATCCCATCACCCGTCATGCCTACAATTTCGCCTTGCTGCTGGCGTTTAGTGACTTCGTTTACTTTATCCTCTGGCAACACTTCTGCGATAAAATCATCAATACCGACTTTTTTAGCCACAGCGTGTGCGGTCGCTTTATTATCGCCAGTGAGCATTACTAGATGAATACCTTCATTTTGCAGGCGCTTAATTGCCTGTACTGAGTCATCTTTTAACGGGTCCGCTACCGCAATTAAGGCCATTAGTTGATTATTACAGGCAAAGTACATCGGGGTTTTTGCATCATTTGCAAAGGTGTGTGCTTGCTCTGTGGCGTTATCGACTGCAATCTCGTATTTATCCATAAGCGCTTTATTGCCAAATAACAGTGTTTGCCCATTCACCGTTCCACTTACACCTTTACCGGTAATCGCATCAAAGTCGGTAACTTTACTCACGGTTACGTTTTGCTTTTTAGCGTACTGTGTAATCGCCTCCGCAAGTGGGTGTTCAGAGCTACTCTCTAGGCTTGCAACTAATTGCATTACGTTATTTTCATCTGCGTTATTAAACGTTACAACATCTGTTACTTGTGGTGCACCTTGGGTGATGGTGCCGGTTTTATCTAAAATCATGGTAGTAATTTTAGAGGTCGTTTGCAGTGACTCGCCATTGCGAATTAATATGCCAAACTCGGCGGCTTTACCTATTCCCACCATTACCGACATAGGCGTTGCTAAACCCAGCGCACACGGGCATGCAATAATCAGCACGGTGGTTAACGCTACCACTGCATAAGCAATTGAAGGAGCTGGGCCAAAATTCAACCATGCAAGGGCTGCTAGTATCGCAATTATCATTACTGTAGGCACAAAAATGCCCGATATAACATCGGCTAATCGCCCTATTGAAGGCTTAGAGTTTTGCGCGCGTTTTACCATATTAATGATATTGGCAAGGGTTGTTTCTTGGCCTATATGTTTGGCTTCAAATAATAATGTACCACTTTTATTAATGCTGCCAGCAACCACTTTATCGCCAGCTTGTTTACTCACTGGCATAGGCTCACCCGTGAGCATAGATTCATCTAATCTGCTGCTACCTTCGAGCACATCACCATCTACCGGGATTTTTTCGCCTGGGCGTACCCTTACATGGTCGCCTTTTTGCACATCACTAATGTCTATATCTTGCTCTGCGCCATCGCGTATTACACGGGCTGTTTTTGCTTGTAAGCCAATTAAACGCTTAATAGCCTGCGAAGTACGTCCACGCGCTTTCACTTCAAAAGCCAAGCCTAAACTAATTAAACCAATTATCATTGAAGAAGCTTCAAAATAAACGTGCCTTGCAACCTCAGGTAGTAAGCTAGGCGCAAGTACAACAAACATTGAATATAACCACGCAGTGCCCGTTCCCAAAGCAATAAGCGTATCCATGTTAGCACCATGATTTTTAAATGACTGCCATGCGCCTTTATAAAATTGCTTACCTGCTATAGCCATAACGACAAACGTGATAATACCGACCACACCCCATGCAATTCGCTGGTTAGTGGTTGTCACGCTCATATCAAAAATAAGCCCATAAATCATAAGCGGTACGCCCACACCTAAAGCCAGCATCATGTTGCGCATTAGCTTTTTGTAATGTGCCTCGTCTGACTTGGCTTTTTCATCAAGCGCATCTTGCTCTGATGTGTTATCCATAGGTTTTGCGCCGTAACCTATATTTTCAACGGCGCTAATTAATGTGCTTTGCTGCGCGCTGCCCTCTACTCGTACCGTGCGATCTGCAAAGTTCATTTCGACATTGTTTGCGCCTTGCACACTATTGAGGGCTTTTTCTATTTTGGCTACACAACTGCCACAATTAGCACCTTCAATAATAAAGTTTTGCTCTGTTGTTTTACTGCTACTCATTGCACATCTCCGCTTTTATTTGGCTCAACAAGTGGGTCAACAAACGTCTCTATTAAGCTACACACATCACTTGCAACAGCGCCGTCTGCCGATGTTTCCCACTGTTTTAACGCCGCTTGCATACGCACTCGTAATTTAAGGGTTTCTTGAAACAAGGCTTCGGTTTCTTCTAAACGTTTTGCAATAATTTGCCGTGTAAGTGGGCATGGGCAATGCCCTTGTTCTGACTCGCCAATGATATGCTGTATATCTTTTAGGGAAAACCCGAGCTTTCGGGCGCTTATAATAAACTGTAAACGTTGGCGGTCTGCTTTTGTATATTGTTGATAACCATTACTTTGGCTACGTATGGGCGTTAAAAGGCCTATTCGTGTGTAATGACGAACTGTATCAGGCGTTACACCCATTAACGTCGCTAATTGCTTAACATACATAATTTAGCCCCCTTAGATTTTAGAGCTCAATTGTAAGCCTATGTGTGACACACAGGTCAATAGAGAGGAGTATTAAAGCATAATTTAAATTTACTGGAGCTGATAAAATAAAAGCGCGCTAATGAGCGCGCTTAAAAAGAGGCAGAGAGATTAATTTTCTTGTTGGCGAGAGGCTTTTAGCTCTTCACTTAGCTCACCGGCTATTTGCTGAATTTTTGGCATTGCATCTTGCACTAGGCTTTGCGACATTTGCATAGACTCTTGCATTACTACTGGCATTTTTTGGAGAATTTTTTGCCCTGTTTCAGTTTTATAAAACGCCAGCATGTCGGCAATTTCTTGCTCGTTAAAATGTTTGTCGTAAACGTTAACCATCATCGGCTGCATTTTTTTCCAGCTCATTTCGGTTTTAAGTACGTTGGTCATATCTGCGTAGTATTTATCAAAAATAGCTTGCTCAGAGGGCTTAACACCCATTTGTGCAGACATATTTTTCATCATGCCTTCAACTTGCCCGTACATAGAGTCAACCATAGCATCCATGTTCATCACGTTTATCAGCTCATCTATTTTTTGCTGCTTAGTTCCCTCGTCAGCCAATACGCTGCCAGAAAATATAAGTAACGAAAGTAATAGTGCCTTAGCCATTGTCATATCCTTAAATATAAAAAGTAAGACCATACTCACATGATTAATATCAATCCGCAATAATACTTACTCATTTTGCAGGGCTAAACGTGTCGCTACTTACGTTAAAAAATGCTCATTCAAAACAACTAAATAGCTAATTTTTTACTAAATTATCAACACATTTTACCAGCCTCAGAATAAATCACTTAATTAAGCGAACGGGTATAAAATAGTTTGTAAATGTGTAAACCCATACTAAAAAAGCCAAATAAAACATGTTTATTTGGCCTTTTTATCAGTGCACAGGGGCTAATCGTCTTCTACGTTATCGAGCCCTTTTGTGCCTTCTTTTGCTTTAAGCTTATGATGAATCGCTGATTTTATTAACATATACCCACTAATTGGGGCAGTAATTAATAAAAACACGGTAATTAGAATCTCTTTTACACTTATGGTGTGCACCGACGTTGCAAAAAACACCATTGCAGCAATTAATATGCTGGCCATACCCAGTGTTGTTGCTTTAGTTGGGCCGTGTAAGCGCATGTAAAAATCAGGTAATTTAATTAAGCCCAGCGATCCTATTAAAATAAATAGCCCACCAAAAAGTAGTAATATTGATACAACCCACTCGCTTATCATTTTAATATCCTATTCAATTAAGTCGCCGCGTAGTAAATATTTACACACTGCAACAGTACTTATAAAGCCAAGCATCGCGATTAATAACGCGGCTTCAAAGTACAAACCAGTGCCCATACTAATACTGTATAAAATAATTAACGCGATAACATTAATGTACATAGTATCTAGGGCTAAAACTCTATCAGGCACTGAGGGGCCAATAATTAATCGCCATAGGTTTAACAGTAACGATAAACCAATCATGGCAAATACAATAAGTAATACAGTATCTAACATTGAAATATCTCCTTTAGGGGAGCTTCGTAGCGCTGTTTAATTTGTTTAATAAGTGACTTTTCATCTTTTAAATCAAGCACATGTATAAGTAAATAGCGCTGTTTAGGCTTTTCGCCTTCGTCTAGTGACTCAGGAATAGGATATACCTCGGCACTTACTGTACCAGGTGTAAGAGATACACAACTGGCAAGAATAGTAATGGGCATATCGTGTATTAAATCTATAGGCACTTTAACAAAAGCAGGACGTAACTTTTTAGCTGGGCCAATGATTAATAAGGCTACCTGCAAATTAGCAACCACTATATCGTAAAGTACAATGAGTAATTGTTTTAGTGCTAAACCTGGTTTTAGTATTAAGGGTTGCGGATCACGTAATGAAACACTTAATAGCGGTATAAATATGGCAAAAAACGTAGCTAATACTATATGCCCTGCGGATACACTATTATTAAGCAACAACCAAATTAAAAATAAAAACAAACTACGAAACGGCGTTGGCAACCAACGATAACGGGCTTGTAACCTCATTACTCACCTCCCTTCATAACTGCATTAATGCCACCACTTATGTCATGCAATTGCGTAGCAGCACTAACCATGTATTCACTTATTGGTCCGCCAAAAATAACTAACAAAGGTGAGCACGTAAGTAGCCCTACAATTATCATCACTTGTAATGGGTGAGCATTTTCGCCCTCGGCGCTTTCTGTTTTATTGCCTTTTCTTTCCCAAAACATACTTGTACCAGCACGAGAAAGTGCAACTAATAAAACAAAACTAGCAATTAAATAGACAGGCCAAAATAGTAAGGCTTGCTCGCTATTTAAGGTTGTTTTGAGGATCCAAACTTTTCCAACAAATCCAGATAGCGGCGGCATACCTACTACGGTTAATGCAGCAATTACAAAGCATGCTCCTAATAAGTAAGGTTGGTTTACGGCTCGTCCGGCAACCAGTCTATCCCCTACTTTGCCCCTTTGTGTGGCAATTAAATCAGCTAATAAGAATAGTGCAGCGCTGACTAATGTGGAGTGCACTAAATAATAAAGCAGTGCAGCTGTTGCAGTGACGTTTTGCAGTGCAATTAGAGCGACTAACGTCCCTACTGATACAACAACTAAATTTGCCGTTAACTTACGTAAATCTTGCGCAGCCATTACGCCAATTGCACCAACCACTATAGTAGCAATGGCTAAGCCCCATAACCACGATTGCGCCATATGTTCAAGCTCACCGGCTTGCTCACCAAAAATAACGGTATAAACGCGCAGCATGGCGTATACACCCACCTTGGTCATAATAGCAAATAAAGCGGCAACCACAGGCTTTGCACTGGCATATGTATTAGGTAGCCACAAGTGCAAAGGGAGCAATGCGGCTTTTAAAGCAAATACAACTAACAGCAGTAAGCCGCCGGCCTTCGCCAAATAGACATCATCGCCCGTTAACAGGGCTACTTTTTGCGTCATATCAGCGATGTTTAATGTACCCAGTACGCCGTATAAAATACCTAAACCAATTAAAAATACGCTCGAGCCAACCAAATTTAATATGACGTATTGGAGCGCTGCACGGGTATTTTGTTTATCTCCGGCATGCATAAGTAGTGAGTATGAGGCAATCAACAGGACCTCAAAAAATACAAATACATTAAATAAGTCACCCGTTAAAAATGCCCCATTAACACCTAATATTAAAAAATGAACTAATGGATGAAAAAAGTTTCCTTTTGCATCATCGCCGGCACAGCCATATAAAATGACTCCCATTCCTAAAAAGGATGTGAGTGCAACCAATAAAGTAGAAAGCATATCGGCAACAAGCACTATGCCAAAAGGAGCAGACCAATTACCAATAGCGTATACGTTGATACCACTGTTATATACATGGATTAACAGCAATGCACTAACAACAAATGTGATCACCGCCATAATTGATGAGGCAATACGGCGAATACGTAAACTTTTACCACAGGGTGGCAAAAGCAATATTACCGCTGCCAACATAGGTAATAAAATAGGCAAAGAGGTTAAATGTTGAATCATTTTTGCTCCTTGCTATCGGCTGCACTTTTGATGATTTGCCCATCAACATGATCGCTCCCTAAATCGGCTCTACCACGTATAGCTAAAATAACCACAAACGCAGTCATTGCAAATCCTATCACTATTGCAGTAAGTACTAGTGCTTGAGGTAAAGGGTCGGCATATTCAGCCCCTGTACCAAGCACAACCGCTTTATTTATGGTTAAGCGACCCGCAGAAAACAAAAATAAGTTAACGGCATAGGAAATCATAGTAAGGCCAAGCACTACCGGAAACGTACGGGCTCTTAGTAGTAAAAACACACCACAACTAACTAATACACCAACGCAAGATGCGTACAATAGCTCCATTAAATATTTACCTCTTTTTTCTGGGTATCTGCTGTCATGTTGCCAAGGCTTGCTAATATCATTAACGTGGCTCCAACCACTGTTAAATAAACGCCTAAATCAAACACAATTGCGCTTGCAAGTTCTGTTTTGCCAATAAATGGGATATCGAAATAATCAAACCACGTAGTTAAAAACGGCCGTTCAAAGAACCAGCTACCGACTCCAGTAAACAAGGCAATACCGATACCTGATGCAATAATTTTCCGGTAGTTGACTGCAAAGCGCTCGCTTATCCAAGCTGAGCCATGAGCCATGTACTGCAAAATAAAGGCAATTGATGTTACTAACCCTGCAATAAAGCCGCCGCCAGGTAAGTTATGACCACGTAAGAAAATATAAGCCGATACTAATAATGCAAGCGGTAATAAGCTATGCGAAATACTGGCAAGTAGTATAGGGTGTCGCTCGCGTGCCCATGGGCGCCCTTCACCATCACTTGCTGGCATGAACAATGGAATACGAGAAAGCACTTTAAATATACCCAACGCTGCAATACCCAATACGGTTATTTCGCCTAGGGTGTCAAAGCCCCTAAAATCAACCAAAATAACGTTTACTACATTGGTACCGCCACCTCCTGTTTTGGCATTGGCTATGAAAAAATCTGATATCGATTCGAGTGGGCGTGTAAGTAATGCATAACATATACTTGCCACCACAACACCTAATGTTGAGGCTATCCCTAAATCTCTGAGTACTCGTAACGAACTAGACTCTTTAGGCGTATGTTGTGGTAAGAAAAACAACGCCAACATTAATAAAATAACGGTTGCTACTTCTACCGTTAATTGCGTAAGCGCTAAGTCGGGCGCAGAAAAACGCGTAAACGCCACCGACACCATAAGTCCTACAATAGAAATCATTAGTAACGCAACTACGCGTGAGCGATGCCAAATAACGGTAGCAAAAGCACCTATAATCAGTAGTCCTGCACCTATTGCGTTATGCACATCAACCGGAATACGCGGCATACTGCCCGCTAATTGTTGCATTTCAAATAATGGCCAACCGGCACATAACAATACCACCGCCAGCATTACAAAAATGTAGCGTTGTAATGAGCCGTTTTCGATAGTGTTTACCCTGCTTTGGCACCAATTAATAACCTTAAGCACAATTAGCTCAAAGGTTTTTTTAGCATTAAGTGGCGGTAATGATGCTTGAAATTGAAATAGGTATTTACGATTTATATAAATAAACAAACCACCCACTACCGCCATGGCGCTCATTAATAGCGGTAAGTTAAAACCATGCCATATAGCCAGTTCGTACTCTGGTACGTTTTGACCAAGTACAGCCAAAGACGCAGCAGATAAAATGCCATCGACTGAAAAATGCGGGAACAAACCAACCAGTACACACAGCACAACCAGTACTTCAATAGGGAGTCGCATATAACGCGGAGCCTCATGCGGCTGGCGTGGTAAATCAATTGGTTCGCCATTAAAAAATACATCGTGAATAAAGCGCGACGAATAAGCCACCGATAACGCTCCTGCAATAGTGGCTAACACCGGGATTAACCACGACATAGAGCCAAGCACTTGCTGATGTAAGGTTTCGGCAAAAAACATTTCTTTAGATAAAAAGCCGTTAAGCAATGGTACACCCGCCATTGAAGCAGCCGCAACCATGGCAAGTGTGGCCGTATACGGTAAATACCGCCACATACCATTAAGCTTACGCATATCACGAGTGCCGGTTTCATGGTCAATTATACCTGCTGCCATAAATAGCGAGGCTTTAAACGTGGCATGATTAATAATATGGAATATTGCCGCCACAGTAGAGAGCTCAGTATCTAGGCCCAATAACAGGGTAATTAACCCTAAATGGCTAATGGTTGAGTACGCTAACAGGCCTTTTAAATCGTGTTTAAATAAGGCGATATAAGCGCCAAATAAAAGCGTTGTTAAACCGGTTAAACCAACCAGTAAAAACCAAGTATCTGTACCAGAAAGTACTGGGTGAAAACGCGCTAATAAAAATATACCTGCTTTTACCATAGTCGCAGAGTGTAAATACGCGCTAACAGGGGTTGGGGCTGCCATAGCGTGAGGTAGCCAAAAATGAAATGGAAACTGTGCCGATTTAGTAAATGCACCTAGCAAAACTAATACCAGTGCTGTTTCGTATAAATCATGTGATTGAACAATTGCCTTGCTAGCTAAAATTACATCTAGGTCGTAACTGCCAACGATATCGGCCACTAACATTAAACCTGCCAGCAATGCTAAGCCACCGGCACCAGTAACAGCTAGCGCCATGCGAGCGCCCTTTCGTGCTTCTGTTTTATGCCACCAATAGCTAATTAATAAAAACGAGCTAATGCTGGTCAGTTCCCAAAACAGCCAAAGCTGAATAACATTGTTAGACATAACAATGCCCAGCATTGCGGTCATAAACAACAATAAGTAACTATACAGCTTAGCTAAGGAGTCGTTTTTACTCAGATAATAACGTGCGTAGGTAATTACCAGTATGCCTATGCCTAAAATCATAAACATAAACAGTAAGCTCAAGCCATCAAGACGAAATGATAAGTCCAGTCCAACAGCGGGGATCCACGTTACAGCATAACGAATCGTTTCACCTGCTAAAATAGCGGGGGTGTGGTATAGCGTAATACCTAATGCTGCTAAAGGGGCAAGTACAGTGACAGCTGCAGCTTGCGTACGGGATAGTTTGCCGGTGCATGAAGAAATAACACTGCCAATTAAGGATAACAAAGGTATCCAGAGCAAAGTCATAATGTAGGGCCTTTTATAATCATAAGTTTATCCTTACGTTTTATACATCACGAAAAGATGCTTTTACTGTCTGTTTTTAAACGACATTAATACGTACAGTTATACTTATAAACGGCCATTTTGTCTATAGATAGCAAGCCTAATCGATTTAAATTTAATCAAGCTGAGCGGTTTTAGCAGCATTGATTTGATCAACCCACAAAGCCCTGTACCGCTTTGATAAACCTAGTTGTTGATACTGCATAATTGACCATTGCTTAGTTGGCTTATATGCCACGCCGCCTTGCTGGCAACTTAAGCTTTTGTGCCATCCATTTGGCGCAGCCTCACCTTGCGAAATATATAAATTTGGGGCTACGTATCCTTGGCGTTTACACAACCAGCGCTGTTTAGAAATAGGCAGCGTATATTCATCTTCAAAACCACTAAAGTGCATTAGCTCATGCAAAAATACATTATAGTTTGCTTGGGTACTTAGCTGCATTTTTTTACCTGTTACATTGGCGCTGCCGCTCGTACCCATAATTACAGTGTAGTCATAGCCGTTAGTAGACTGCGCTTTTAAGTGCGCGTTTTGCCATAGGCAATTAGCCATGCCCGAGGTGTTAGCACAGTCAATTGCGCCCCCAGCGTAAACCGGTTTACTTAAACAATACGCCCCGCTTTGCGGCTCAGGTTTTTTATTATACTGCGCGGCAAAACTTGATAACTTAAACAAGGCTTCTCTATTTACACCTAATAGCAGCACATTGTAACTACAGCTATTGTTAATCGGCGGGCGTGTATTTAACGCTGCAAAACCAAGTTGATGTAAAAAGGAAGGCAAAACTTGCTCATAGTCACTCCCTTTGTGCAGCGCTAAATGGTTAAATGCCGCGCCTTTAGGCAGTAAGTTTTGGGTTAACAATAGTTGAAGGTCATTCCAGCGACCTTGCTTTAAAAGAGCATGCGCGAGTTGTTGGCGCTTGTTATGCCCAACATGCTCAATACTTTGTAGCCAAAATAACTTTGCTTGTTCGTTTTTGCTTGCATTAATCAGTTTTAAAGAATAATTGTACTGGGCTGATGGGATATTTTTACGCGCTAAAAAGCCTAATGTCAGCTCGGGAAGATGCGCAATATTATTTGAAAAGTAACGGGGAAATTGCCAATAACTTTGCAGCGGATTAGCCTGAGCGTGAAGTACATGCCAAAAGCTAATGCTGCTTAACTGGTTGCTAGAGCCTGCAATAAACAGGCTAAATAGCAAACCAATCAGATAACACGGGTATTTAACTAGCGTCTGCACCAGCCATAAGCTCAAGCTCTAAACGTGCATATTTGTATTCAATAAACTCATGCACATTCGTGGATAATGCCAACCTAAAGTAATCAGCAGCTAAAAACTGCTCCCCGGCTGCTTGGTGCATTTTGGCTAAATAAAAGTACGCCTCGCACAAGCGCTGTGCGTATTCTTGCTCTGTCTTAACGCCCTCGCTAATACCCGATAAAAACGTATGCTCACTCATATCGCCGGTATAAAGCGAAATTAACTGATACGCCCATTGCGATTCATCAAGGGCTGCAGCATTTGTTTTAAGAGCCGCTAATGCTTGTTGTTTATCCTCTTGTGATTGTGCAAGGTAAAGCCATAACACACGATAAGGATCGTTTGGTGAACGTGCTAAAAACTCATCAAAGTCACTTTGCGCTAGGTTTGCTCTTTCACCATAATACAGTGCAATGCCACGGTTTAAATAAGCGTATTCATGCTCTTCATTAAGCTCAAGGGCTGAGTCAAAAAACTCATACGCTTTTTCGTATTGCTGCATTAAAGTGTGCTGAATACCTAAAAAGTTATACACCTCAGCTAAATCAGGCTTTAGTTTTATAGCGCGGTTAAAATCAATGCGCGATAAAGTGGTCATTCCTAAGCTATCAAATAATACCCCACGGTCATAATAAAGCTTAGCTTGTTGCTCGGTACTTAAATCGGCTCGATTTAATAGCTCAGAGTAACGTGCAATCGCAATTTCACTTCTAAAGTCAGATGCAAGGGGTGCAGTAAAAGGCACATTAACAATCGGCGTAGGTTTTGATTCAGTCGTGGTTTGGCAAGCGCTTAAAGACAAAATAGCAAAAGATGCCAAAGCTAAATGTTTGAGTATCATTAAAATCCTTAATACCAAGATATATCGCAATAAAAATAAGACAGACCTTGTCTAATAAGGTTTCATTAAAGCATAAAAAAAGGGGCTAAACAGCCCCTTTTTTATTATCCCGCGTATATTAACGGGTTAAAGTTTAGCAATTATGCGTCTTTCGACTCATCAGCTGCAGGTGCTGCTGATTCCATTGCTTCTTTAATGCTTAGACGTACACGGCCTTGGCGGTCTACTTCTAGTACTTTAACTTTAACTTCTTGACCTTCACTTAAGTGGTCAGTTACGTTGTTAACACGCTCTGTGCTGATTTGAGAAATATGCACTAGGCCATCTTTACCAGGAAGAATGTTTACAAACGCACCAAAGTCAACAATACGTACAACTTTACCAGTGTAGATAGTACCTACTTCTAGTTCTGCTGTTAATTGCTCAATACGTGTAATTGCGTTTTGCGCGCTTTCACCGTCTGTTGCAGCAATCTTAATTGTACCGTCGTCTTCAATTTCAATTGTTGTGCCTGTCTCTTCAGTAAGTTGACGGATTGTAGCGCCACCTTTACCAATTACTTCAGCAATCTTCTTAGCAGGAATTTGCATAGTGTAGATGCGAGGAGCAAACATTGATAATTCTTCAGAAGGAGCAGAAATCGCTTCATCCATCACACCTAAAATGTGTAAACGTGCAGCTTTTGCTTGTTTAAGCGCAATTTGCATGATTTCTTGTGTGATACCTTCAATCTTGATATCCATTTGTAGTGCAGTGATACCGTTAGTAGTACCTGCTACTTTAAAGTCCATGTCACCTAAGTGATCTTCATCACCTAAGATATCTGAAAGAACAACAAACTTCTCATCTTCTTTCACAAGACCCATCGCGATACCCGCAACAGACGCTTTAATTGGTACACCCGCGTTCATAAGAGCTAGTGACGTACCACAAACAGATGCCATTGAAGACGAACCGTTAGATTCAGTGATTTCAGATACAACACGAATTGAATAAGGGAACTCAGTAAGTGTAGGCATTACAGCAGAAATACCACGCTTAGCTAGGTTACCGTGACCAATTTCACGACGCTTAGGAGAACCTACAAAACCAGTTTCACCTACACAGAATGGAGGGAAGTTGTAGTTAAGCATAAAGTGGTTTTTGTGAGTACCCGTTAAATCATCGATTAACTGTGAATCACGTTCTGTACCAAGTGTAGCTGTAACTAATGCTTGAGTTTCACCACGAGTAAAGATTGCAGAACCGTGAGTACGTGGTAATACGCCTGTCATTACGTCTAATGCACGGATCATGTCTGGTTCGCGACCATCGATACGTTTTTCACCAGCAGTGATGCGGCCACGTACAATTTTCTTCTCTAAAGAACCAAATACTTTACCTACTTCTTGCTTATCAAGTGTTTCATCTTCAGCAAGCTCGCTTGTAAGCGCTTCAATTACAGCGTCTTTTGCTGCAGTTAATGCTTCTTTACGCGCTACTTTATCGGTAATACGGTAAGCTTCACCTACTTTATCAGCAGCAAGTTCAGCTACTTTTTCTTCAAGCGATACGTTTTTCTCAGGTGCAGACCAATCCCATGTAGGCTTGCCCGCTTCTGCTTTAAATTCGTTAATTGCGTTGATAATAGCTTGAGATTGCTCATGGCCGTATACAACCGCACCTAGCATTACGTCTTCAGCTAATACGTCAGCTTCTGATTCAACCATTAGTACTGCGTTATCAGTACCTGCAACTACTAAATCAAGTTGGCTTTCTTCAAGCTCTTTTAGTGTTGGGTTAAGTACATACTCACCGTTGATGTAACCAACGCGTGACGCACCAATTGGGCCGCTAAATGGGATACCAGAGATAGCAAGTGCTGCTGATGTACCAATCATCGCAACCATATCTGGTTGGATTTCAGGGTTTACAGATACAACGGTTGCAATAACTTGTACTTCGTTTACGAAACCATTTGGGAAAAGTGGACGAATTGGACGGTCAATAAGACGTGCAATAAGTGTTTCGCCATCGTTAGGACGACCTTCACGCTTTAAGAAACCACCAGGGATACGACCAGCAGCGTACATACGCTCTTGGTAGTTAACTGTTAGTGGGAAAAAGTCTTGACCAGGTTGAGCTTCACGCTTACCAACTACAGTAACTAATACTGACGTGTCGCCGATGCTTGCTAATACTGCGCCGTCTGCTTGACGTGCGATTGCACCTGTTTCTAGGGTAACTGTGTGTTGACCTAGTTGAAATTCTTTAATAATTGCTTGCACTTAAAATATTCCTTAAATGTTTTTATATTTCATTAATAAGTGTCATTAAAAGGGCCAATTACAGTACATAATTGTATTCAGTTGGAAATCAATTAAGTACTACAATTGGCAAAATTTTTAATGACTGCAGATAACCTATTTATCTACGCGCATAGTATATACCAAAGCGACGTAAAATTGCGAGCCTACCCAAAGATAAAACGTAATCGCTTTTGCCACATTATTTTTTAATTGTTTTATCGCAAAGCGTTTAATTAAGCGTGTAATTTTTAGCTATGAAAAACCTTTAGATAGCTAGGTGAATAATTCGCTATTAAATTGTTCTTAAAGATAATTTTAACGCAGTGGTTGCAAGCGTTGCCTAACCTTAATTGTTAAGTGCTAGCACAAGGTTGGTGTTATTTATATTAAAGGGAGGTTAAGTTAACGATGGAGTGTGAAGCGTTAAATTTAGGCACAAAAAAAGGAGCTATAAAGCTCCTTTTCTCGTAATCAAGTTCTTAGCGACGTAGGCCAAGCTCTTGGATTAACGCAGTATAACGCGAGATATCTTTACCTTTAAGGTAATCAAGCAATTTACGGCGAGTACTTACTTTACGAAGCAGACCACGACGTGAGTGGAAGTCATGCTTGTGGTCAGCAAAGTGACCTTGAAGCTTGTTGATATCAAAAGTAAGTAAAGCTACTTGTACTTCAGGTGAACCAGTGTCGCCTTCAGCACGTGCAAATTTAGCAATGATATCGATTTTTTCTTGATTGCTTAGTGACATAATAACTCCAAAAGTTAAATTTAATAGGTGCTTTAGCCGATCACTAATTCAGCCAAAACGATTAAGCGGGCGTATTCTACCAACTATGAGAATAACTACAAGTTAAAGTTTACTCGGGTTGCTGATTAGACAAGCCACGCTTTGATTTTAAATGCCCGTCAGGGTTGCGCTCACCGGTGCCAATAAACACACCATCAGCAAGAACTTTAATTGCCCCTTCGGGTAAATCAGTGCCTAGTACGACTGCTTGGCCATGGCTAAACGAAACGCCCTGCTCTTTGCTAATTTCTACAACGGGTAAATCAACCAATGCACTATCCATTGGCAATAGTAATTCATCAAGGTATGTAGAAGGGGCCACCTCTTCTTCTTTAGCCTTGGCTAATAAGGTTTCAAGGTGCCCAAGCGATACCATTTTATCTTTAGGGTAATGGCCAACCGCTGAGCGATGCAGCATAATAACATGTGCGCCACAGCCTAGGTTTTCGCCTAAATCATCAACAATGGTACGAATGTACGTCCCTTTAGATACATGGGCGGTCATTTGTACTTCGTTATTTGCTTCGTCAAACTCATCAAGCGTTAAGCTAAACACGTTTATTTTTCGGCATTTACGCGGTACTTCAATGCCTTCACGCGCGTATTTATATAAAGGCTTACCTTCATATTTAAGCGCTGAGTACATTGATGGATACTGATCTGACTCGCCTAAAAACTTTTCAATTTCTGCAGCTAACTGTTCAGTGGTAACGTTTACATCACGGGTTTCAACCACTTCGCCATCTGAATCAGAGGTAGTTGTACGCTCACCTAGCTTTGCTCTTACCACATAGGTTTTATCTGTATCGAGCAAAAATTGGGTAAACTTGGTCGCTTCACCAAAGCAAATAGGTAACATGCCAGTGGCCAGTGGGTCTAGCGCACCGGTATGGCCAGCTTTTTGGGCAAAATAAATACCTTTAGCTTGCTGTAGGGCTTTGTTCGATGAAATGCCTTGAGGTTTGTTTAACAACAAAATACCATCAATCGGACGGCCTTTACTGCGTCTTGCCATTAGTCTTTAGTGCCTTCTTCGCTATCAGTTTCATCATCAACATGTTTAGCGTTATCTTCGCGAATAACCGAGTCCACTAAGTTAGAGATACGCATCCCTTCCATTAGTGAGTTATCTACTACAAATTTAAGCTCAGGCATTATACGAGCACGAATACGCTTACCCAGTAACGAGCGGATATAGCCCGTTGCTTCGTTAAGTATTTTTGCGCTTTCTTTTGCTTTGTTTTCATCTTCGGTATTAAACACCGTAATAAAAACTTTTGCGTAAGATAAATCGCGCGATACTTCTACCGCAGACACTGTCACCATGCCTAAGCGCGGATCTTTAATTTCGCGTTGTAAAATTACAGCAATTTCTTTTTGAATTTGCTGAGCAACACGATCAGTGCGAGAAAATTCTCTCATGATTGTTTTCCTAAAATCATAACTTACTGAATTAAAATAATAAGTTAATTAAATAATGGATACAGAAATGGGGGCAAAGCCCCCATTTACAATCTTAGTTTACGAGCAATTAAAGTGTACGTTGTACTTCAACTGTTTCGAATACTTCGATTTGGTCACCAACGCGAACATCGTTGTAGTTCTTAACGCCGATACCACATTCCATGCCGTTACGAACATCTTGAACGTCATCTTTAAAGCGACGTAGTGACTCAAGCTCACCTTCGTAAATAACCACGTTATCACGTAGTACACGAATAGGTGCGCTGCGTTTAATAGTACCTTCAGTAACCATACAACCAGCAATTGCGCCAATTTTTGGAGACTTAAACACGTCACGCACTTCAGCAAGACCAATAATCTCTTGCTTAAACTCAGGAGCAAGCATACCAGACATGGCTTGCTTAACTTCTTCGATTAGCGCGTAGATTACGCTGTAGTAGCGAAGGTCTAAGTTTTCAGTATCAATCACTTTACGTGCAGATGCATCAGCACGAACGTTGAAGCCAACTACGATTGCGTTAGATGCAGCAGCAAGTGTTGCATCAGTTTCGGTGATACCACCTACGCCAGAACCAACAATCTTCACTTTTACTTCATCAGTAGAAAGCTTAGTTAGTGAGTCTGAAATTGCTTCGATTGAACCTTGAACGTCTGCTTTAAGTACCACGTTAACTTCTGATACATCGCCTTCAGCCATGTTAGTAAACATGTTTTCAAGCTTCGCTTTTTGCTGACGAGCCAATTTAACGTCGCGGAATTTACCTTGACGGTATAAAGCAACTTCACGCGCTTTACGCTCATCTTTAACAACAGTCGCTTCATCACCTGCAGCCGGAATACCAGATAGACCTAAAATCTCAACAGGAATAGAAGGACCCGCTGATTTAATGTCTTTACCGTTTTCGTCTTTCATTGCACGAACACGGCCGTATTCAAGACCACACAGTACGATATCACCTTGGTTAAGGGTACCTGATTGAACTAAGATAGAAGCAACCGGACCACGTCCTTTATCAAGACGAGATTCAATTACAACACCTGCTGCCATGCCTTCTGATGGAGCACGAAGCTCTAAAAGCTCAGATTGCATAAGAACAGCTTCAAGTAAGTCATCAATACCTAAGCCTGTTTTAGCTGAGATATGAACGTACTGCGTATCGCCGCCCCAATCTTCAGGAATAACGTCTAGCTGAGCTAGCTCGTTTTTAACGCGATCTGGATCTGCGCCTTCTTTATCCATTTTGTTTACAGCAATGATTAAAGGAACGCCAGCTGCGCGAGCATGCTGTACCGCTTCTTTAGTTTGTGGCATTACACCATCGTCAGCTGCAACCACTAGGATTACGATATCTGTCGCTTTAGCACCACGTGCACGCATTGATGTAAACGCGGCGTGACCTGGTGTATCTAAGAAAGTGATCATGTTGCCGTTAGTTTCAACGTGGTATGCACCAATGTGCTGTGTAATACCACCGGCTTCGCCTGATGCAACTTTAGCTGAACGAATGTAATCAAGCGTTGATGTTTTACCATGGTCAACGTGACCCATTACAGTTACTACTGGCGCACGCGGCTCAGACTTACCATCTTCATGACGGTCATTTAGTACTGTTTGCTCTAATTCGTTTTCTTTAACGATGATAACTTTGTGACCCATTTCTTCAGCAACAAGTTGTGCTGTTTCTTGGTCAATCACTTGGTTAATGGTAACCATGTCACCCATTTTCATCATTGTTTTAACAACTTCAGCGCCTTTAACAGCCATGCGTGATGCAAGCTCAGCTACTGTAATTGTTTCGCTAATACGCACTTCATTTTTAACATCTGCAGTTGGTTTTTGGAAACCATGTTGCAATGATGTAGGTGCTTTTAGCTTGCCTTTACGGCCTTTAGCGCCTGCAAATTTATCTTTTGCTGGGGCTTTTTTCTTTTTCTTCGCGCGGCGTGAACCTTGCTCATCACGTGCATCGGCAACATCTTCTGCCTCACGTGCATAAGTAGAAGTCGTAAGATGGTGATCCGCGGTTTCTTCGCGTTTCTTACGTTCTTCTTCTTCTTTTTTCCAGCGAGCTTCATTTTCTTCAGCTAGCTTTCTTGCCTCTTCTGCTTGACGTTTCGCTTCTTCTTCAGCTTTCTTCAATGCGGCCTCTTCTGCTTCTTTCTGCAGACGCTCAGCTTCGATGCGATCTTTCTCAGACTTAGCACTTTGCTCTGGGGTCATCTGCTGTTGTTTAGCTTTACGCTCTGCATCTGCTTTGCGTTTAGCTTCTTCTTTGGCTTTACGATCAGCGTCTTCTTTTGCTTTACGTTCTGCCTCTTGTTTCGCTTTTAATTCAGCGGCTTCTTGTGCAGCTTTTTGCTGCTCTTCGATACGCGCTTTTTCTTCAGCGGCTAGACGTTGCTGTTCTTGCTCTTGCTCCATTGCGCTCTTTTTCACGTAAGTACGTGTTTTGCGAACTTCAACTTGAACAGCTTTTGCCTTACCCGTAGAGCCCGTTACACTTAATGTGCTTTTGCTCTTACGTTGTAAAGTCATACGTGCTGGGCCATCTGAACCAGTACCACCGTGCGATTTGCTTAAGTGATCAAGTAACTGTGCTTTTTCAGCTTCAGTTACATTATCACCTGCTTTTTTAGTGATACCCGCTTGTGAAAATTGCTGAAGCAATTTATCAACAGTTGTACCTATATCGCCGGCTAGTTTTTCAACATTTACTTCTGCCATAGTGTGTAATACCTCCGTTAATAAATTACTCGTCTGCGAACCAACAAATATTACGTGCAGCCATAATTAGCTCACCTGCTTTTTCAGGTGTTAGCTCTGTAATATCTACCAATTCATCAATACCTTGCTCAGCTAAGTCTTCAAGTGTAATTACACCCTTGCTTGCCATAACAAATGCTAGATGACGCTCTAAGCCTTCAAGCGCAAGTAAGTCTTCAGCAGGCTCTACACCTTCTAAGCTTTCTTCCGTTTTAAGCGCTTTAGTGGTTAATGCATCTTTTGCACGTGAGCGCAGTAAATCAACCGTTTCTTCATCTAGGCCGTCGATTTCTAAAAACTCAGAAGCCGGCACATACGCTACTTCTTCAAGTGTTGAGAAACCTTCGTTGATAAGTAATGATGCAAATTCATCATCAATATCTAAGTTTTCAGTAAATAAGTTAATTAACTTATCTGACTCTGCTTCGTTTTTAGCGCGCATGTCTTCAACAGTCATTACGTTTAGTTCCCAGCCAGTTAATTGGCTTGCTAAACGAACATTTTGACCATTGCGGCCAATTGCTTGTGCTAGGTTATCAGCTTCTACAGCGATATCCATTGAATGAGTGTCTTCATCCATTACGATTGAAGCTACTTCAGCCGGTGCCATTGCGTTAATAACAAACTGCGCTGGGTTGTCATCGTAAAGTACGATATCAACACGCTCGCCACCAAGTTCTGATGATACAGCTTGAACACGTGCACCACGCATACCAACACACGCACCTACTGGGTCAATACGCTTGTCGTTAGATTTAACGGCGATTTTAGCGCGTGAACCCGGATCGCGTGCTGCAGCACGAAGCTCAATCATTTCTTCGCCAATCTCTGGCACCTCAATGCGGAATAATTCCATCAGCATTTCTGGTTTTGAACGCGTTACAAATAACTGTGCGCCGCGTGCTTCAGGTTTAACTTCGTAAAGAAGACCACGGATACGGTCACCTGGACGGAAGTTTTCACGTGGCAGCATATCGTCACGGTAAATAACCGCTTCTGCGTTGTTACCTAAATCAAGTACGATTGCATCACGTGTTGCTTTTTTAACGACACCTGTTACTAGCTCGCCTTCTTGATCTTTATAAGCTTCTACAACTAAAGCACGCTCAGCTTCACGTACTTTTTGTACGATAACTTGCTTTGCCATTTGTGTAGTTATGCGGTCGAATTTGATAGATTCAATCTGTTCTTCAACATAATCACCCAGTTGCAAGTCAGGTTCTTCAACTTGAGCTGCTTCTAATGTGATTTCGCTGTAAGGGTTTTCTAAAGAACCATCTTCTTGAACTTCTGCAATCTGCCAACGACGGAACGTGTCGTAATCACCGGTTTTACGGTCAATTGATACACGTACTTCAATTTCGCCATCGTGTTTTTTCTTTGTCGCTGTTGCTAGAGCGAACTCTAACGCTTCAAAAATCTTTTCTTTTGGAACCGCTTTCTCATTGGAAACGGCTTCAGCAACCAATAATATCTCTTTTGCCATGGGTAATGCCTCGCTTGCCCTATTCCTTCGCACTCGAATTAAAACTTTGCGATGATGTTCGCACGTTCGATATTGCTAAGCATGATTAAGTGCTCTTCGCCATCGCTTTTAAGTGTGATCATATCACTGCTAACTGCTACTAAGTCGCCTTTAAAATTACGGCGACCGTCTTGTGGAAGCTTAGTACGCACGCGTACTTCCTCTCCTTGCGCCTTCTCGTAGTGATCTTGTTTGAATAATGGACGATCAACACCAGGAGACGATACTTCCAAATCATATTCGTTTGTAATTGGGTCTTCGACGTCTAAAATCGCACTAATTTGGCGACTCGCATCCGCACAATTATCAACAGATATTCCATCCTCATGGTCAATATAAACCCTTAAGGTAGAATGGCGGCCTGCTTGTACAAACTCAAGACCATGTAATTCAAAGCCTAACATTTCTACTGCAGGCGTAAGCATGGTTAATAAATCTTGCTCAAGTTTTGTCACGAAAATCCTCCATACAAACAAAAAAAGGGCTTATAGCCCTAAAATACTGAGTTTAAGTTTTGATTTAATGACAAAGCCATAAATCAATGGTGCAGATACAACAACGCCCCGAACCAAGCGGGGCGTCACACCAATAAAGCATAAAACTGTGTGGCCTCAGGCCAAGCTTGGCTGCGGGTCATTACACTGACCAAATTAAACTACATTAGCTTAAACGCAAAACGCGCATTACTTAGAATGCGCGATATAGAATTAGTAAGGATATACCTACTATAAAAATTGGTTGCGGGAGCCGGATTTGAACCGACGACCTTCGGGTTATGAGCCCGACGAGCTACCAGGCTGCTCCATCCCGCGCCAACTACCAGGCTGCTCCATCCCGCGCCAATAGATATTAAACCTAAAATTCAATATCGCTGTTAGTGGTTAATCAACCGCTAAACAATGGCGGCTATTATAAGGATATACGGGGTAATTAGCAACCATAATAACTAATAAGTTTGATAAAATCAGTGAACCCCCATTTTAAGCTTCACCAGTATGTACTATGATTATGCAGACGTTAAAATGGTAATCGTAACGCCACTAATATGTACGTAAAAAGCCGGATATTCATAAATAAAATATCTAAAATTTATAAAACTGATACAATTTTGTGCTTTTTACGTTTAGATTACGTGCGATATTTGAGCAACGCACTATACTAAAAGCTCACCGATGTGGATAAAAATAAAAATTACAAAATTTAATGAGATTGCTAATGAATACTTATCAGCCACAGTTAATTAAAAGTTTGCATATAGTTAAGCCAAACTTTCATGCGTTTACCGCGCGCTTTCATGCAAAGCTTGAAGAGTCAAATATAACAATGCAGTATCCAAGTGCCGCTTATTTTAACGAAAAAAGTTATATTTTATATTGTGTTTTAGAACGTATAGTTAGGCATTTAGATAACCCATCTTCTGTTGCCCCATTTTTAACCTTTCACTTGCAATACTTAAAAAAGATGGGCGTTACGCCAAAAGAAATATCGCTACTGTGCGATGCCTTTTACGATACCTTAAACGAGCACTTAGGGCGTTTATTCACCGCACAAACACAATTTGCTTGGCAAAAAGCGCTTCGTTATTTTGAAAGTTTTGCTAATACAACCTTGTTTAACAAAACAAATGTTATTTCGCTTGAGCAAAAAATCACTCAACTTCGCACAAGTAAGCTTTAAGTAATACAAGCTTTAGCTTTTATGCACGTATGAGCAAACTACCTAGATCCACGTTGTCGCTTTTTACGTACAACTAAATTTAGGTGGTTTATGGCTCATTATAAAGTGTTGCGCCTAATTTTAGGTGATCAACTTAATGCTTCGCATTCGTGGTTTAAAGAAAAAGAGCCTGATACGCTTTATTTAATTGCCGAGTTAAAACAAGAAACCAATTACGTTAAGCACCATGTGCAAAAGTTATGTGCTTTTTTTTATGCGATGGAGCGTTTTGCTACAGCTTTACAAAGCGCGGATTACAGCACACTGCACCTCACCCTTGATGATACCCACCAAGACAAAACCTTGCCTGATTTACTCACGCGCATAGCCAAACAGTATCGTTGCAGTGAAATACATTATCAATACCCTGATGAATTTCGCCTCAAAGCACAGCTAAGTAAATTTAAAAAAGAGTCTGATCTTCTTGTTAAAGCCTATGACACCGAGCATTTTATGCTGCCATTCGAGCGTATTAACGAGCGGTTTGAAAAAAACAAACATGTGACTATGGAGCACTTTTATCGCGCTATGCGTAAGCAATACACTATTCTTATGGATGGGAGTAGCCCGCAAGGAGGTCAATGGAACTTTGATAGTAATAACAGAAACAAATTTAAAAAAGCAGATTTAAACGCTATCCCCCCGCCAAAATTATTTAATAACGATGTAAGCTCTATCATTCGCAGACTTAAAAAACATAACGTAAATTACTTTGGTGAAATAAATCCTCAGCAGCTGCCGTGGCCGCTCACTCGCAAACAAGCTAAAACGTGTTTAGAATATTTTTGTACCCACCTGCTAAAAAATTTCGGCCAGTTTCAAGATGCAATGACCGACCAAGTTACAAATAACGCCAGCTTGTACCATAGCCGTTTATCATTTGCTTTAAACGCCAAGTTAATCCACCCGCTGTACGTTATTAGGCGTGTAATTGACGAATTTAATGCTCATCCCGACACAATTTCGATTTCCCAAGTAGAGGGCTTTGTTAGGCAAATTTTAGGTTGGCGTGAATATGTTCGCTGTATATATTGGACAAACATGCCCGACTATGCACAAAAAAACCAATTACAGGCCAACCAGTCGTTACCAGGGTACTTTTGGCAGGGTAATGTAAAAATGAACTGTTTAAGCCATGCATTAACGCAGAGCTTAGACACCGCATACGCTCATCATATTCAAAGATTAATGATCATTGGTAATTTTTGCTTATTAACAGGCATCGACCCTAATGAAGTCGACCAGTGGTATTTAGGGGTTTATATTGATGCCATTGAATGGGTTGAAATGCCTAACACCCGTGGCATGAGCCAATTTGCAGATGATGCTATTATCGCCACTAAACCCTATGCAGCCAGTGGTAATTACATCAATAAAATGAGCGATTACTGCAAAAACTGTCATTATGATGTTAAGCAAAAAATAGGTGAGAAGGCGTGTCCTTACAACAGCTTATATTGGCAATTTATGGATAAACACCGCGCATTACTTGAAAAAAACCCACGCATTGGCATGGTTTATAGAAACTGGGATAAACAAACACCTCAACTTCAACAGCAGACCTTAGCCCAAGCAAATTATTATTTAACGCATATAAACGAGTTATAAAAACGAAAAAGCCGCCTCAGTTGAGGCGGCTACAATCAGGGAAAATGTTTATTAGCGATTATTTACCTTCGATTAGGTTTCCACCGCCAATTTCAATTTTACGAGGTTTAAGTGCTTCTGGGATTTCGCGCTCCAGATCAATGCTAAGCAGACCGTTGGCCAAATCGGCACCGAGTACTTTTACATGATCCCCTAGTTGAAACTTACGCTCAAAGTTACGTTCCGCAATACCTTGATGAATAAACTTGCGCTCTTCATTTTCATCTTTGTTTGGTTTAGTGCCTGCAACTTTTAAAGTGTTGTTCTCTGACTCAATGGTCAGTTCATTTTCACTAAAACCAGCAACGGCCATAGTGATTCTGTATTTGTCTTTATCTAGTGCTTCGATATTATAAGGAGGAAAGCTAGGCTGCTTGTCTGTGCGAGCTGCCGCATCCATTAAAGATGCTAAATGATCAAAGCCGATGAATGAACGATAAAGTGGTGATAAGTCTACTGTACGCATAATAATATCCTCATATTTAAGCGATATAATGTTGTTACTTTTCCTTTGAACAAGTACAACACAATTAAATTAATAATATAAATTTCAATAACTTCTGTCTTTTTTGGGACCCATCAGGCGTCCTCACTAAACTATTTATGGGCAGTAAAATAGTTTTCAAGTAATTAAATTAAAAAAAGTGAAAAAAATAAAAAAGGGCACAAAAAAGTGCCCTTTTCGTATATTCATCAAATTACTCAATACACTTTACTTAATAAAAGTACCGCGAATTGGGTAGTCGTTTTCGCGTGAAAATTTAATACCGCCTAGCACCTGCTTAAGGCTTGGGCGAACAAATGGACTATTTGATTTATCAAGCATCTGTACTTGGTTGTCTTCGTTTAAAACAATAATACAAGGCTCAGAAAATGGGTGATCTGTTTCAGCATCACTGCGCGGTTCACTAATGTATAAGCCTAAATCAGTCATTTGCTCAATGGTTAAATTGTAATAAAGAGGGAAATTTACGTCTATTTTTTCAAGATGCTTTTTAAGCTGCTCTTCGCTATCGCCACTTACTGCTACAACTTCTACACCTGCGCTGGCAAAATCGTCATGCATTGTTGCAAGCTCGTTGAGTTGCTCGGTACATTTAGGGCAATGCTGGCCTCTGTACACCACTATCATTTTCCAAGGTTTGTCGCTTACGCGGTCAACTAAATTCACGTCATTGTTATCTAAATCGCTTACCACTAAAGGCTGCATTACACTCGCTGGCTGTAAATTAACGTTACTCATTGTGATCTCCTTTTACTATTAAACTTAGGGTGTAGTAATAGAGCTTAGGGTATCTTTGTTTATTTCAACCATGAAAATGTAACTGAGAACGAAATGACAGGCGACTCGCTTTTATTAAGTAGCCTTCTTTAATGTGATTAGGAGAATTATAAGCTGTAAGCAGAATAATAAAATATTAGATAAAACAGGCACCTTGCTCTTTTTAAGTAGCATTAGCACAGTATAAACACCAAGAAGATGTGAGCAAGAAACGTAAAGCTAACTCCAACCTTTTATTTTTCTGTAAATAGTCGAGGCGCTTACGCCTAAATAGGCCGCAGCAAGTGGAATGTTATCATCGCATACGGCTATTGCCGACTCTATTGCCCTTTTTTCAACCTGCCAAAGGGGCTCTATGTCGTGTACGCCCATAAGCGAGTTAGTTTGTATTTGCTCCGCAGATTGAGACGAGCTGGTATTTTTGATTGGAATAGCAGAATTAACACCAAATGAGCTTGGCAACATATCTAACTCAACTACGTCACCCTCGTTGATAACAACGATATTTTCGATAACATTTTGCAGCTCACGGATATTACCTGGCCAATCGTAGTTACAAAAAAGGTTTTCAACTTCTTTTGAAAAGCGATGGAATAACTTAGCGTTACTTTCACTTTTTTGCTTTAAAATATGCTTTGCAAGCAACATTATATCGCCAGCTTGCTCGCGTAGCGGAGGTAACTTTACAGGAATAACATTAAGCCTATAGTATAAATCTTCTCTAAAACGCCCTTCGGCAACTTCGACTACAGGGCTTCTATTTGTTGCACACACTAGCCTTACATTACTGTGTAAAATCTCGCTACTACCTACCCGATTAAACGCACCCGTTTGTAAAAAACGCAATAACTTAGCCTGTAGGTTGAGCTCCATTTCACACAGCTCATCTAAAAATAAAGTACCACCGTTTGCAACTTCTACAGCCCCTTTCCTGTCACTTAGCGCTCCGCTAAAGGCCCCTTTTACATGGCCAAAAAACTCTGACTCAAATAACTGTAGTGGCATAGTTAATTTGGCCACCCATTAAGAAAGAAATGTTATGCTGATAAGCATACAAATTTGGGTGAAAAAATGACGAAATTAAAACGCGCAACGTATTCTTCAGCAATAAAATTAGAAACAGCTCAGCTTGTAGTTGACCAAAGTTATACTCAAGAAGAAGCAGCCAAAGCGATGGGGGTGGGTAAATCAACCGTTAGTAAGTGGGTTACTCAATTAAAGCAAGAGCGGAGTGGCCAGACACCATCTGCTTCGCCAATGACGCCCGAACAAATTGAAATCCGCGAACTTAAAAAGCAAATTCAACGCATCGAATTAGAAAAGGATATATTAAAAAAGGCTACCGCTCTCTTGATGTCCGACTCCCTGAACAATTCTCGTTAATTGAGAAACTAAACCAACGAGAGCGTTACCCAATTAGTGTGCTGTGTAACGTATTCAATGTGCATCGTAGCAGCTACAAATATTGGGCTATACGGGATACAACGCCTACACCAGAGCAAATAAGGCTAGAAGCTGAAGTTAGAGCAATACATGCAATGAGCGGCGGCTCAGCTGGGGCGCGGACAATCGCGGCAATAGCAACGAACAATGATTTTGAATTGAGTCGTTATCGTGCTGCTAAGCTAATGGTTAAATTAAAGCTTGAAAGCTGCCAAGTACCTCAACATTCATATAAACGCGGCGGTAATGAACACCTTGAAATTCCAAACCTGCTTGATAGACAATTTGATGTTGTTGAGCCAGATACCGTATGGTGCGGTGATGTGACGTATATTTGGGTAGGTAATCGCTGGGCTTATTTAGCCGTTGTTATTGATTTATTTGCACGTAAAGTAGTTGGCTGGGCCATGTCGTTGTCGCCAGATACTAATTTAACGCTAAAAGCACTTGAACTCGCGTATGAAAGCAGAGGAAAACCGACAGGACTGATGTTTCATTCAGACCAAGGTAGTCATTATACAAGTTTAAAATATCGTCAACGTTTATGGCGCTATAAAATCAAACAAAGTATGAGTAGGCGTGGAAACTGTTGGGATAATGCACCAATGGAGCGATTTTTTAGAAGCTTTAAGAAGGAATGGATGCCAAAGGTTGGATATGGAAATTTTATAGATGCTAAATATAGCGTGAGTGATTATATCAACGGATATTACAACAACGTTAGGCCGCATCATTATAATGCCGGTTTAGCGCCGAATGAATCTGAGGTTAGATATCAAGATTCTAAAACTGTGGTCAAAATTAGTTGACCACTACACTACTTAGCAAATTTATATCAATGATAACTTCGCTCTACTTGGTGTTTATATTGCGAAAGCCATGCCATAATAAATTTAATGATGATAAAAAATTTAAGTATTTATAAATCAATGGGTAAATTAATTACTTTGATAGGGATAATAAAAAATAGCTGAGCGGATATTTGCATTATGAGATTCAATTTCATTTTGATTTGCAAAATGCAAACCAATTTAAAAATAATTATTAAGAACCAACCTACACAACCCAATCAATTAAAAAGGATTAGTATTTCAGCATTATTTACAGTTTTGCTTAATACATTAAGGCTTTTTAGGCAGTAAAAGTAATTGACTATGCATTACTCAATGCCATCGCTTTTTTTGAGAAAACAGTCAATTTTAACCTTTTGAGGTTAAATTTTTGCTAAACCCACTATTTATGTTTGTTTACTTAACAACTAAAAACTTTAATCATAAATACCTTAAGGCCACCAGTAACTATTAACCTAAAAGCACGGTTGCATTGCTTGTTACTTTAATAACGACCAAATTTCGTTAATGCGCTCTAACTTAGAGTGTTTAGCGTCATTAAGTTTTGGTAAGTATTGATTTAAGAGCAAATTGAGTTTTTCGCTAATAATTGGTTTAGCTAAATAGTCATTCATTCCTGCTTTAATAAAACGCTCTTTATCGCCATGAATCGCATTCGCTGTTAACGCTATAATAGGGGTGACAATAGCTAACTCTCTGATTTTTTTAGTGGCAGAAATACCGTCTAAAATTGGCATTTGAATATCCATAAATATTAAATCTATTGTTTGCGTTTTAACTTTTTCAATCGCCTCTTGCCCATTACTGGCTATTTTAACTAAGCACCCTTGCTGCTCTAAAAATTGCTGAATCACAATTTGGTTATTTTTATTGTCTTCAACCACGAGTACGTGCGTACCTTTAAATGGCTGAGCATTAATAGTGGCTGTGTTTAGTGTGGTTTCTTTTTTATTAGTAAAAATAATATCAAGATGAAAAAGCTCTTCCTCAAGCGCAGCAATCGCTCTGGGCAAATGCGAAGGCTTAAAAGGCCCATTAAACATCAACATACCAGAGCTCGGCGCCTCTGTTTTTTGGTTTTTACCCAGTAGGTCTATGAGTAATAAACACGGTTTATTTAGGCTCTTGTAACTTTTTAAAAATTGTTGCGCTGCGTCTAAATCGGCTTTATTAGTGGTAACAATAGCGTCGGGCGTATTGATACTGTCTAGCTTTTCGATGTTTTCAAGGCGTGAAAAATCTATCGAATGGCGAGTAAGCATATGCTCTACCGCCTTGTTTAGTGACAAGTTTTTACTTATCACACACACATAGGGCTTTTTGGCTCTGGCAGAAAAGCCTTCTCTTTGCACCTGCTCGCTTGTATCTATTAATAAAGGGTAATTCACAATAAACTCACTCCCTTTACCAAACTGCGAGTTAACAGTAATGCTGCCCCCTGCAGCATCACATATTTGCTTACATATGGCTAAACCTAAGCCACTGCCGCCATATTCCCGAGTGATAGAGTTATCCGATTGTATAAACGGCTTAAACATACTCTCGAGCTTGTTTTGCGCAATCCCTATTCCTGTATCTTTAAAGCTAAGCTGCAACGTAAATTTATTATTTTCAAACTCAACACACTGTGCTGTCACTATAAGTGAACCCTTTTGAGTAAACTTAATGGCATTTGAGAGTAAATTTATTGCAATTTGCCTTATACGACCATGATCGCCCACCACCTGCGCAGGAACATCAGGGTGCAGATCAAAAATAAGTTCGAGGCCTTTTTGCACGGCGCTTTCACTTACAATATCAATAGCCTCTTCTAAGCAAATATCGAGGCTAAATGGCTGATTATCTATTGAGATTGCTTGCGCTTCAAAGCGTGAGTAGGTCAGCACGTCATCTAAAATACTCAATAATGCATCTGAACTTGTTTTAATCATTTGGGTGTAACGTTTTTGATCTGTTGTGAGACCCGTGTCGTGTAAGATATCTGCACAGCCAATCACTGCATTTAAAGGTGTGCGTATTTCATGGCTTATATTGGCCATAAAGCGACTTTTAGACTCAGCCAACGATTCAGCCTGGTGCTTAGCATCTAAGAGTATTTGTTCAGCTATCACACGTTCTTGAATATCAACCACGGTCGCCGCTATAGACGTTAAGTGTGTGCCATTAAATGAGGTAATTGGTGTGAGGGTCATTTCAACCCAATTTGGCTCATTAAGCGCGTTGGTTAACCTAATATCCAAACGTTTAACTTCTCGGTTGCCACTACTGTAGCCTGTAAGAGCTGTGTTTAGCTTTTCCACATCCTCACCCATTACAAAATTAGCAATGGGTAAGCCAAGGTGTTTATTTATGTCTATTTGGAAAAAATTTTGCCATGCTTTGTTCATAAACAATAAACCGCCCTGCGCATCTAACCTCAATACAATATCAGGGATGTTATCGACCACAGAGTGGTAGTTATATTCTATTTCAGCCATGGCTTGTTCAGCTTTTACACGCTGGGTAATGTTGGTTTCTATGGCTATAAAATGCTTAACATTACCGTCATCATCTTTTACGGGGGTGGCATCAATAGCAACCCAGTATTCGTTTTTATTTTTATCATAATTAACGGTTTCTATTTGAAAAGGCTCGGCATTTTTAATCGCTTTAGCCATTAACTGGCGCGACTCTAGGCTTGTTTTAGGCCCTTGCAACAGTTTGCCAGGGCTAAGCCCGATGACTTCTTCACATTTATAACTAGTAAGCGTTTCAAAGCTTTTATTAACCCATTCTATTTTGCCAAATCGGTCGGTAATTATAACTAAATTATTGGTGTGGCTTGCCACTAAAGAAAGTCGCTTAGCGTACTCTTGTTGCTGGGTGAGTAAGTATTGGTAGTCTTTATGTCGTTGAATGTCGTGTAACGAGCCAATAAACCCGCCGCTATCGTCGCAGGCCAAGCGCATTTCAAACCAGTTAGTAAGGCCGTCATTATTTTTTACTTGCAGCTCTATACTGGCACTAAAAACGCCTTCAAAAATAGACTCAATATACGCTGACAGCTTTAACGAGTCTTTGGTCTCTAACAGCGATGTGATTTTTTTACCTATGAGCATGGCCGGCGTAAAACCCAACTTATTAAGCCATGCTTCGTTCACGTAGCTAAACACTAAATGTTTATCACATTCAAATACACATTCATCAAGTAAGGCAAGTAACTTAGTTTGCCTGCGGGTATTTGCAGAAAGCTGCTCTATTAGCGCGTAATGAACTTGTACTTGTAGCTCGTCTTTTTCTTCCATATGCGCCTCATTCATTTACTAATTCTGTATGGCTGCACACCTTGGCATAAAGCGGAAAAACCTCTTCACAGTAAAATGATTGCTCAAACGGCGTTCTGCTTGATGTACAGTCATTAAGTACCGTCACATTAAAGCCAAGCTCTACCGCAGAGCGCGCCGTAGAGTCAATGCAAATAGAGGTCACCGTGCCTGCTAAAACAATGTTAGTGATGCCATTTTTATTAAGCACATTTGCAAGCTCTGTATGAGTAAACGCATTTAACCCGCGTTTACCGGGTATTTGCATAATACGTTTGCCATATTTATCAAACTCTTTAATGCCTTGAGCACCATAAGAGTCGGCTTTAAAAGCCCCTACTTCGGCAATCACTTTTAATATACCAATTGGGTTTTTAAGCTCGCTATAATCTTGTGTAAAGTGAATAGGCGTACTGAGCACTAATGCAAATTTATCTATGTATTTGTCAAGCAGCGCTAACGTGTTATTTACCACACCGGTTACTCTTGATGACTCTTCAACCACTTGGTATAAAATGCCATCAGGCGAAAAGTAATCATTTTGAAAACCAATGAGCAGCAAAGCTGTTTTTGATAAATCGTTCATAACGTCCTCCTAAACGGGCCTTTAGGCAGCTTGCCAAGGCTTAATAAACTCTTCTAATACAGCTTTTGTTACCGGTTTTTGAAGATAGTGCGTCACCCCTTTTTCGAACAACTGAGCAATTTGTTGCTCCTCAGTAATGCCCGTTAAAATAACTTTTGGCGTGTTGTCGTTTGGGGTGTTTTGTTTAATAAGCTGCTGAGCTACATCACTGCCAAACATACCTGGCATACGCTCATCTAACAGCAGTAAATCGAAAGGTTCTTGCTGGGCAATAAGTAAGGCACTTGAGCCATTTTCTGCACAGGTTACTGCGCAGCCAAGCATTTCAAGCATGACTTTGGTCGCAACTTGGCTTGGCAAGCTGTCATCAGCAACCAATACAGATAATTTGCTGTGGGTATTTAAATTATTAACCGCATTTACTAAGTCAGTATCAAAAAACGGCCACGCCAATACAGGTTGAGAAATAGCGTGATGGCTTTGCAGCTCACTGAGCGCATTAAATGCGCAAATTTTTATACTCTGAGACGCCCCATTATTTAAAACGTTACTCGCAAGTTGCTCTGCAGATAGGTGACGCGAATCTTCAATTTTTAAAGCGTTGGTATGGTTGCTGTCGGCGAGTTTTAAACCATAGTTTTGCGCACTTAAATTAACTAGGTAATGAATACTTTGCTCTAAGTCGACTTTACTATTAGCTGCGCTAATAAGCTCTTTGTTTGTATCTACCGATGAAATTGGCTCACGGGTTGCAAGTAAACCGTGTATATCAATGGTGTGCATTTCAGGATTCGAATCTACCCAGTAATTTAAATTAATACCCTGTAAATTGGCCTCTACTGTTAGCACAAAATGGCTTTTAGCGAAGGTAAAATAAACGCTTCACACTGGATAATCATTTGCTCAGGAGACACCTGTAAACAAATATAATTACACTGTAATTTGTTGATGAGTGTAATTGCCACATTTGTGTTGTCTGCTTTGCAAAAGCGCGCAATTACCCCTTGAATAATTTCTAAAACATGGCTGTTATTACTCATCATCGTTCCTAATAAGAATGGCTCTGTAGTTAAATATCAATTTACATGCCACTTGCAGCGTCTTTACTAATACGATGAATTCATTAGATTTAAAAATTACACATCCTTTGCATAAATGCGCTTTTGCAAATTGCAATTCAAAATGCATGGCAAATGAGTAATTAAGTGAGTTAACAGTAAAACAGAATTAACCAATCGATTTTTTGCGCTTTAAATTATTAATTAATCGTTTAATATGAACCCAACTAAATTGAGGAGAGTATTATGCTTACAGTAATTTTTGGCCGCGAAGGCTGCCCATTTTGTGTACGTGCTAAAGATGTTGCCGAGCAACTATCAAATGAGCGTGATGATTTTAAGTTTCGTTACATCGATATTATCAAAGAAGGCATTAGCAAAGCGGATTTAGAAAAGTCTGCAGGAAAACCATGCCCAACTGTGCCACAAATTTTTGTAGATCAAACTCACATTGGTGGATTTACTGAATTTGAAGCTTACGCAAAAGAAAATCTAGGCCTATATAAATAACGCTTTGTATATAGCTTGTTAACCAGTTTAAAAAATCAAATATTTAAACTGGTTAAATTTCGACCAACATCAACCACATACAAATTAGTTGTAATTTATACAAGCAATTGCCTCGTATTTCCTATACAATGCGCGCCTCTTTAAATTCGTTGAGGCGTATTAATGTCAGAACCAGTCACGTTTGAATCTCTAAATCTTTCTCCTGCAATTTTAAAGGCAGTTGAAGAGTTGGGTTACAAGACACCATCTGAAATCCAAGCTCAATGTATACCGTTATTGCTAGAAAGAAAGGACGTACTGGGACTAGCACAAACGGGTACAGGTAAAACTGCAGCATTTGCACTGCCGTTACTAAACAATATTGACCCGTCTGTGAAACAGCCACAGATCCTTGTACTCACACCAACACGTGAGCTTGCGATCCAAGTTGCTGAGGCATTTGAACAATATGCAAAAGGTACTCGTGGTGTTGAAGTATTAGCACTGTACGGTGGCCAAAGCTACAGCATTCAATTAAGCGCACTTCGTCGTGGCGCACAAATTATTGTTGCTACTCCGGGTCGATTAATCGATCACATAAACCGTGGCACTATCAAGTTTGATGCTTTACAAGCACTTGTACTTGATGAAGCCGATGAAATGTTACGTATGGGCTTTATCGATGATGTTGAAAACATCATGGAAAAAACACCGCGCGAAAAGCAAACATGTCTTTT
The DNA here is from genome assembly GCF_035666335.1 of Pseudoalteromonas sp. CuT4-3. Classification (NCBI taxonomy): domain Bacteria; kingdom Pseudomonadati; phylum Pseudomonadota; class Gammaproteobacteria; order Alteromonadales; family Pseudoalteromonadaceae; genus Pseudoalteromonas; species Pseudoalteromonas sp. CuT4-3. Next base: position 1,149,520 of record NZ_CP142030.1, on the reverse strand, counting down.
CTCTGCGACCATGCCTAAGCAAATTCAAAACATCAGCAGCAAATATATGAATAACCCTGAACAGGTTCATATATCTGCGCGTAACTCAACTGTATCATCTGTTGAGCAAGTGTTTTGGAATGCACACGTACACAAAAACAAAGCCATTGTTCGTTTCTTAGAAGCAGAGCAATACGAAGGTGCTATTGTTTTCGTACGTACACGTAACGACACTGTGCAACTTGCTGAGTTACTAGAGCGCGAAGGTTTCTCTGCTGCGCCACTTAATGGTGACATGAACCAGCAAGCACGTGAACGCACGGTAGATCGCTTAAAAAGCGGTATGCTAAACGTTGTTATTGCAACAGACGTAGCAGCACGTGGTCTTGATGTAGACCGTTTAAGCTTAGTTATCAACTACGATATTCCACAAGACTCAGAAGCCTACGTTCACCGTATCGGCCGAACAGGTCGTGCTGGTCGTACTGGTAAAGCAATTTTATTTGTTAAGCATAACGAACGTTATTTACTTAAAAATATCATTCGTCATACTAAGTCTGAAATTGCACAGGTTGAGCTACCTACAGCTAAAGTAGTTGAAGAAAAACGTATTAATGCTTTAAAAGAAAAGCTTACGCTTGCTCTTGAAAACAAAGACATTACGTTCTTCAATGAAGTTGCTGCTAGCATGGCACAAAAACTAGACTTATCTTTAGAAGACCTAGCGGGTGCATTACTGTGTTTAGCACAGCAACAGTCGCCAATTAAAGTTGAAGAAGTTAAAATTCAACCTCGCAACGAGCGTAATACACGTAACGAGCGTGGCGATCGTAATGACCGTCGTCGTAACGAACGTGGTGACCGCCCTGAGCGTAAACCTCGCGAGCGTAACAGCCGCGATGCAGGCCCTATGGATACTTACCGTATCGAAGTGGGTCGTGAGCACGGTGTACAGGTTAAAAACATTGTTGGCGCGATTGCTAACGAAGCTGATATCTCAAGCAAGTTTATTGGTGACATTCGTCTACACGACAGTCACAGTACGGTACAATTACCGCAAAACATGCCTAAAGATGTACTTGATCACTTCCAAAAAGTGTTTATTTGTAAACGCCCAATGGGTATGACACTAACACAAGATCAAGGCCCAGCTGAGCCTCGTGGTGAACGCGCTGAGCGCCCAAGTGGTGATAAAAAGCGTAGCTTTAACAAAGACAACCAACGCGGTGATAAGCGTGGCGGTCCTCGTAAAGAACGTCGCCCTGTGAGCTTCACATCTAACTAAGCTTTATAGCTTACGTTATAAAAAACCTTGCCACGAAAGTGCCAAGGTTTTTTTGTGTTTAGTATTTAGCTATCAGTTTTCAGTATGTACCTAAGCTTTTAATTGCATCTTGGACTCGAATAAAAGTCAGTATAATTTTACCTCCACTACAAGTAACCCTCTATGGAAAGCCACTCAAATTTTATATGTTGTAATTATTATTAACTTCATTCGCGCTGGCTTCTCAATATTTCAGTTATAAAGCATTCATGTCGAAAATCTTCAGCGGTATATTCATCTTTATTAACATTAGAAATTGAACTATATTTTATCCATAAATTTAAAATATCGACTAAGGCATTTTGTCTTTTTTGAGAGAAATAAAAACTATATTTAGATTCTCCATCGTCAAGAAAGCTAGTTTGTAATGCGTAAATATCTATAATTAATTTTATAATTAAAGTAATAGGTTCTTTTTGAATTGAAAAGTGGCGAGTACCTATAGCACTACATACTTGTAATATAGTCGCGTCCATAATCCCTAAAAGATATATAATTTTTAAGGTGTATATATTTATAGAATTTTCTTGTTCTATTTTTTGCTCTTCCGAAAACTCTGGAAACAATAAGTTTATAAACTCCTGCTTATTTCGTTTGGTGTTTGCTATTTTCCCTAATTCAAAAACCTTAGCTTCGAATAGTTTCATAAATTCATATATATACTCTATTTTTTTAATATCTATCTCGAAATATGGATCTTCTTTTTTGCTGGTTTTGGATAAAAACGAGTAAAAATTAGTGTGGCATCTTCAGGTCGAATGCATTTAAAGTTACCATTGAATATAACTGCAGAAAATTTTTCTTTAAATAGAGTTAACTCTTTATGATAGAGATCTATTTTATGCTCAAATTCTTGCCTTTCTATTGTTCTTTCCTGGTAATTCAAATTAGATTGAAACTGTAATGCTCGAAAGTTAGCGGTTGCTAAAGTAGCAAGAGGTAAAGCTGAACCTAAAATCCATAAAGGAACATTCATATACTCTAAGAAAACAGATAATGTTTCTTTACTCGGCCATTCAATTGATAATCCATCGTTTATAAAAATAAAACCCATCAGTAAAAAAGATAAGCTAAGCGGTATAGTTATGGCTATCCAAAAATATGAATATGTGAACACACTAGTAATCTGTTTATTGTTATTCATATACTTTAAGTCCTTCAGTACACATTCAAGTCAAAAGCCATTATTTAATCCGATTTAATAAATTATTCTTAATTTAATATTCAAAAAAGCCCTACCACTTCCGCGGTAAGGCTGATATGAGCACTTCTCATTTATACTCTATTACGGTGCAACTGCCGGATAAACGTAACTAGCATCTAACCCTAACGGAATACCGAGTGCCCAATACCCTAGCAAGAAAATACTCCAGCCAATCATAAACGCGATTGAGTAAGGGATCATAAGCGCGATGAGCGTGCCTATACCAGTATCTTTTACGTACTTTTGGCAGTACACCACAACCAATGGGAAATACGGCATAAGTGGGGTAATAATGTTTGAGCTAGAGTCTCCGATTCTGTAAGCCGCTTGGGTTAAATCGGGTGATATACCTAGCTGCATTAACATTGGTACAAAAATAGGTCCCAGTAATGCCCATTTTGCTGAGCTTGAGCCAACGAACAAGTTTACAAAGCCGGTTAAAAATATAATACCCACAACCGTTACGGCGCTGGGTAACTCCATTGCTTTTAAAAGCTGCGCCCCTTCAATGGCCATTAATGCCCCTAAGTTAGACTTAGAAAACGCAGCAATAAACAACGCACAAAAGAACGCCATTACAATGTAATAGGCCATGCCACTCATCGCGGTACTCATCGCATCTATCATATCTTTTGAGGTTTTAAAGGTACCAACGGTAAAACCATACACGGCACCGGGTATCCAAAATAATAAAAAGATTAAAGGCACGATAGATTGCATCAGGGGCGATCTAAAATTAGTCAGTGAGCCATCGGCACTGCGCATTGCTGAATCGGCAGGAGCGGATACAAACGCAAGTAAAGCAAGTCCTGCAATCATTACGCTACTGGCTATAAAAAAAGCGCGTTTTTCATCACTTTTAGCTTCATCAAACGCGGGTAAGTTTTGGGTGTCTTCATTAAGTGCTGTGTTTTTTAACCGAGGCTCTATTATTTTGTCAGTGATATACCAGCCTAATAACACAATAAATAAACTCGAGGCAGAAGTGAACGCCCAGTTATTAAGGGGGTTAATCGACATATCGGGGTTAATAATTTGCGCCGCACTTTGGGTAAAGCTTTGCAGTAATGGGTCTATTCCTGATGGAATAAAGTTAGCGCCAAATCCACCACTCACACCAGCAAATGCGGCTGCAATACCCGCTAATGGGTGTCGCCCTGCGGCAAAGAAAATAACACCCGCTAATGGGATCACTAATACGTAGCCAGCATCGGTTGCTGTATGGCTTACAATAGCTACCAAAATGACTGAAGGGGTTAGCAGTTGCCTTGGGGTAACTTTAAGCATTAGCTTAAGGCCTGTATTGATATAACCTGAGTGCTCAGCCACTCCCACACCTAACATGGCAACCAGTACCACCCCTAGCGGTGCAAAGCCTGTAAAGGTTTTTACCATAGAAGATAAAAATGAGGCGAGTGAGTCGCCCTCTAATAGGTTATTTACAACAATGGCTTGGCCTGTCCGTGGGTCTAACGCGTCAAAGCTCACCCCCGACAGTAACCACGAGCACAACCAAATAAGTAACATAGCGAATAAGAAAATAATCGCTGGATCGGGAAGTTTGTTACCAACTCGCTCCACAAAGTTTAAAAAACGCGCGATTAACCCAGTAGGTACCGCAGCTTGATTATTATTGTTCATTTAAAGCTCCCAAAATAGGTTTAAGTAACAATATACTATTAATTTGTAACAGTAAATTAACTAATAAATCTATTATGGGCACAAATAGAGCATAAAAAAACGCGGCTTCGTTATCGTCGCCGCGTTTTTATAATTGTGAACTAAACATTGGTTAAGCGAGGGCTTTCACTTCTTCCCAAAGCCTAACAACCAAGGTTTTATCTTCTTCGTTTAGCTCGCCATTGCGGTATGCTTTAACTAAGCTTTGCTCCACGGTTTCGTTGAGCTCATCAATAGAAATTGTCAGCTCTTCTACTTCTGCATAGCCTACTGCAAGGTCGTAATGTCCGCGCAAGTAACCACCAGCGAACAGCTCATCATCTGTTGCTTTAATTACTAAATCATCAAAGTATTGCTGCGCAGCATCAATATAATTCACTAAACTCATTGTGTTACTTCTCCTGGTTTTCATAACCGACAGCATACATAATATGGTCGTTATAGCCGGTGGTTACTTTAGTGTAACCTGTTAATTCATCATCTAAAGCGCTGTCGCCGGTGTCACAAATAAGTGGACGCCCGTTCAACGCGTGTAATTTGGTTTTAGTTGCCACCACAATAATGTTTTCTTTGCCAATAGTGCGAATAAGCTCAGGGCTTAGCTGCTGATTCCCTCGACCAAAAATATGGCCTTGCCCGCCTATTAATGTAATAACTAATTGAGTAGCTTGCCCATGCGTGTACTCAAGTAGCTGTTTAGCAGTTAAGTCTTGCGCAACTAGGGTTTGATCTTTAATTAAATCTACACCTAATAAAGTATTATCTAGCCCCATTTCTTGCATTATTGCTTCAACAGTTGAGCCACTACCCATGATGTAATAGGTGTTTTCATCCATTTCGCTCACCACATGCGCTGCAATGTCGGCAAGTACTAATTCATCTGTTTCTTTACCACCATTTTTAACCGCTTGTACATAACGTACTTCGCTTGGTATTTGCATTTCACCGTAGCGCTTAGCTTTTACGGTGCCTTGCCTAAACGCCTCTTCATCAATATCCATTACATCGGCATCTGCAAGTGTAACTAGCTCGCCTTTTACTAGCATTTCTACTACGCGCCCTGCTGCTTTAGGTGTAATTGCATATACGCCAGAGTGAATTTTACAGCCAGCAGGTATACCCAGCACTGGTACGGTATCTTCTATGGCATGACAAATATTGCGCGCAGTACCATCGCCACCAGCAAAAAGGACTAAATCTACGCCTAAATTTTTAAGTAGCTTTGCGCTAGCCTCTGTATCATCGGCGCTTGTTACGGTATTGGCGGTATAAATTACCTCAACATTAAAGCCTAGTGCGCGTGCTGCTTTTTCGCCCATATCGCCATTTACAGTATAAATTGTTAACTGCTCTTTATAGGGTACAAGCACTTCTAGGGCTGCCTGTGTGCGGCTGTTAGCTTTGGCTTGCGCACCCAGCTCAATTGCTTTTGCAGCAGTGTTTTCGCCATCACTGCCTTTTAAAGCAACGCTGCCACCAAGTCCTGCAACAGGGTTAATAATTAAGCCTAACTTAAACTGCATTTTGTAACTCCTGAGGGTGATGCCAATTAAATTGCTGAGCGGTTAACGGCCACGGTGTTTTATAAAAATCACTTAACGCTTTTAATAATGCATAAGTTCGTGCGTTAACTCCCTGCTCTAATAACATTAATACTTGCTGGTGTACTCGCGCCTGAAAGTCAAACCGGCAAGTTTGCTCGCCGTTCAAGTTATCTACCGACACATTAAAATCAAAGCCAGCAGCGGTGCTGAGCAGCCACTCTATGGCTTGTGGCTTTATTTCTACGTTTTCAAATTCAGCTTGCTGGTGTTTATCTCGCCCATCTGGGCAGTACCAATACCCATAATCTTCAAGCTCTCTGCGTTTATTGCCAGCCACTAACCAATGCGCTATTTCATGTAGGGCACTGGCGTAAAAGCCGTGTGCAAATACAATTTGATTAAAACCATGGGTATTATTGGCAGGTAGATAAACAGGCTCATCATCGCCTTTTACTAAGCGAGTGTTATGGCTTTGATAAAAAACACTATCGAAAATAGATATAAGATCGGCTATATGATGCATAAAAACTGATTAATTCGTCTCGGTTACAGCGCAAAATTAGCGCACTAAAAACGAGACGAATTGTACGGGCTTTTACCTTTAAAGTAAAAGTGATGAGCGAGTTATACCTCTACTCCCGCCTCATCGCACTGCACTATATCGGTTTCTGTAAGTGCTTGGGTTATCCACTTTTGCAAAACAGGGCAACGCATCACAAAATCACAATACTGCTGCGCCGCTGGGGATAAGGTAATCTGGTACGTTTTTAAACGAAGTACAATGGGGGCGTACATCGCATCGGCTATACTAAAGTCGCCAAAAAACCATTCATTAGGAAACACATCTTGCTGCTGGGAAAATATCTCATCAATACGTTGAATATCTTTTAGTGCAGCACTTGAAAGCGTTACTTTACGTGTGGCTCTTATATTCATCGGCATTTCGTTTCTCAGTGCCATAAAGCCGGCATGCATTTCAGCGCTTAATGCGCGCGCTGTAGCTCGCTGAGTAATATATTTAGGCCACCCTGCTCCCGATAAATGGGCATCGTTAATATATTCACAAATTGCGAGCGAGTCCCACACTTGCAAATCACCATCAATTAACGCCGGCACTTTTTGAACGTGGAAGTGTTGTTTTAGTTCGTCGTAAAAGTCACTGGTGTCGAGCACAAGCTGGGTTTCGTCAAACGGGACATCAAATGTACTCATTAAATACCATGCGCGTAATGACCAGCTAGAATAGTTTTTATTACCGATAAATAATTGCATTTTGTATATACCAAAGTGAATAGGCTTCCCTACCTTACTAGGTGATTAAACAACCAACAACACTTTGTTTTTTATTCTTAATGCTAAATTTAAAACCCCTAAAAAAACAGTATTACTATCAATTAGCTAACTGCGCATTTAAATGTTTTTTTAATAAACGGGTGTTGCGGGTGTTGGCTTTAAAAAAAGCATCAAATATATCGCCAAAAAATGGCACTAAGCCGCCTACAAAATCAATCAGCATATTAATGATCATCTTCGTTTTTATGCGTTTACTTACGCCCAAACGCTGCGCCTCTACCAGTACATAGCTTGATAAAATAAGCCCTGCGGCATCACCTATAACGGGTATTAAACCAATCACAGCCTCTAGCCCTATGTTAAATTTAGTAAAAGGGATGCCAATGCTGCTGTCTGTAAGCTTACTAAAGCGCTCTAGCCTTGCTATAGCAGCTTGAGTTTCAAGGTGTGTGTTATCGTGCTTATTATCGCTCATAATTACTCTCCTCCTTAAAACAGTATATAGCGCAAACTTGAACAACCCCTGAAAGGCTTAAAAGCAAATTACAGGCACAAAAAAACGCGGTACTCCGCGCTTTTTTAAATATTAACGGTTAAACAGAGCCGTTAATTGGTCCATGTTCGTGGTTAACATGTGGGTTTTGCCCGCGCTGGCGCAGTAAATGGTCCATTAATGTAATAGCCATCATTGCCTCAGCAATAGGAATTGCACGAATACCAACGCACGGATCGTGGCGCCCTTTGGTGATCATCTCTACTGCTTCGTTTTCAGTATTAATGCTTTTACCTGGAATAGTGATACTTGATGTAGGCTTAAGCGCAATAGAGGCAATAATATCTTGCCCTGTAGAAATACCAGCAAGTACGCCACCCGCGTGGTTTGAGGTAAAGCCTTCTGGGGTTAATTCATCACGATGCTCGGAGCCTTTTTGCTCTACCACATCAAAGCCATCGCCAATTTCTACACCTTTAACGGCATTAATGCTCATTAGTGAATGCGCAATTTCAGCATCTAGCCTATCAAATACAGGCTCGCCTAATCCTACCGGTACGTTGCTAGCCACTACTTTTACTTTAGCGCCCACTGAGTCACCTTGCTTTTTAAGGTCTCGCATGTACTCATCAAGCGCTTCTAGCTTACTTGCATCAGGGAAAAAGAATAAGTTGTTTTCAACTTCATCCCAGTCGTAGCTTTCGGCTTTTATTGGCCCAAGTTGGCTTAAACATGCTTTTACTTCAATACCATGAAACTGCTTTAAGTATTTTTTAGCAATTGCGCCTGCCGCTACACGAATTGCGGTTTCACGCGCAGAAGAGCGACCACCGCCGCGATAATCGCGCAGGCCGTATTTGTGCCAGTAAGTGTAATCGCCATGACCTGGGCGAAACACATCTTTAATTTTACCGTAGTCTTTTGAGCGTTGATCGGTATTTTCGATAAGTAAACCAATGCTTGTGCCTGTGGTTTTACCTTCAAAAACGCCTGAAAGAATTTTTATCTGATCGTCTTCTCGGCGCTGCGTTGTATAGCGGCTTTGCCCAGGTTTACGACGGTCTAAATCAATTTGTAAGTCAGCGTCTGTGATCTCAAGGCCTGCGGGAGTACCATCTACAACACCGCCTAGGGCAACGCCGTGGCTCTCACCAAAGGTGGACACTTTAAACAACTGCCCTATGCTATTACCTGCCATTAACTTTCCTCATTCCTAATGACTACAAAAGTTGCCGAGCATACGCTCGGCCTAAAATTTATTTTGCAAAATACGTATCAAGCTGCGCTTTGCTTATAACAAATACACCTAAGCCGCCTTGCTCAAACTCAACCCACTCAAATGGTGCGCCCGGATATAAAGCATCCATATGTACCATAGAGTTACCAACTTCTACAAATAACAAACCGTTATCAGTTAGATGATTGCTAGCATGCTCTAAAATAGTACGGGTAACGTCTAAGCCATCATGCCCAGATGCTAAACCAAGCTCAGGCTCATGATGAAATTCTCGTGGTAAATCAGCCATGTCCTCAGCATCAACATACGGAGGATTGGCTACTATTAGGTCATACTTTTGCCCTGGCACTCCACTAAATACATCTGACTGAATAGGCAGTACGCGGTCACTTAGCATATAGTCGTTTATGTTTATATCTGCTACTTCAAGCGCTTCATACGAAATATCAACCGCATCTACTTGTGCCGTTTCAAACGCCTGCGCAAGCGCAATAGCAATACAAGCAGAGCCTGTGCATAAATCTAAAATACGGTTAACGCTTTGCGGCTGCTCAAGCCACGGTGAAAACTTATTAGCAATAAGTTCTGCAAACGGCGAGCGCGGAATAAGCACACGCTCATCAACATAAAATGGCATGCCCGCAAACCAAGCAATGTTTGTTAAATAAGGAACCGGCGTGCAGTCGTTTATACGCTCTGCGATTAACCCTGCTAGGCGGTTTTTTTCTGTGCTTGTTAACCGCGCATGCATTAACTCTTTGGGGGCATCAATAGGTAAACTTAGTGCAGGAAGTAATAAGCTAACAGCTTCATCCCACGCGTTATCTGTGCCATGTCCAAAAAATATTCCACTACTTGCAAATTGGCTTGTAGTCCAGCGTAACCAGTCATGTAACGTTGACAGTTCTGCAACAGCTTCATCAAGTGTTGCTTCTTCTATTTGTAAATCACTCATATTTTTTACCTGTTTTAGCTAACTGACTGTTTTGAGTCTTTGCGACGATTGCATTGCCTAACTGTGCTGAGCAAATTACAATTGCCCCTCACCTTTATATTGTACCGCCTTTTGCGCTGCGTTTTTACGTTTTTTTGTTTAGGTAAAATTTATGAAAAAAGACATCTCATCACAATCGTCCCTAAGCAATGACGACATTGACCTTTTTCGCCAAACAATTACAGGCGCTGAGGTGTTTAAACAAGATACCCATAGGTTTGATACAAAACCTAAGGTGTCACAAGCGAAGCAATTTGCCCAGCAAAAAAAGCAGGTTGAGTCTGAATTTTTCTTCTCTGACGAATATATTCCCGATATAGACACAAATAGCACCATTAATTACGTGCAAAATGGCCACGACTCTTTTTTAGCAAAACAGTTACGACGCGGCGACTTTGCGCCCGATTTAACACTCGACCTGCACGGGCTTAATAAAGAACGTGCAAAAGATGAACTCGCGGGACTCATCCACGAGTGCAAAAAACAGCATTATTACTGCGCGTGCATAGTGCATGGCATTGGCGAGCGTGTTTTAAAACACAAAGTACCGCAGTATTTGGTACAGCACCCCGATGTAATTGCCATGCATCAAGCACCGCTAGAATACGGCGGGCGCGGTGCCGTGCTGATTTTAATTGATTTACCACAAAGCGATGAGTTTAGACGCTAATTAAAGGAAGAATACGTGCAAATTTTTTCGATTATTTTTCCCTTAATTTTTATTGTCGCACTGGGCTACACCTGTTGTTATTTTAAGTTTTTTAATCAGCAACATATTGACGGCTTAAGTAAATTTACTTTTTATGTGAGCTTACCCGCCTTTTTAATGCTCAATATGTCGCAAATAAATTTGCATCAAAGTATTAGCTTTGAAGCATTTTTAAGCTTTTATATTCCTGTATTAGCGGTATTTTCTTTGGGCATACTTATTGATAGGTACTATTTAACTAAACAAGCCAATGCTGGAAATTATCAACAGCATAGTGTGTTTGGTCTTGCCGGTAGTTATTCAAATATGGTGTTAGTGGGTATACCCATTGTTATTGCTTCACTTGGCAAAGACATGATTGCTATCGCCTTTATGATCATCACATTTCATAGCACGCTGCTTTTTGCGTTAACTTATTTAATAGGCGCGAAAGGAAACACAGCTGACTTCTCGTGGGCAAAATTTGCTAAAAACATGGTCCTTAACCCTATTGTGTTAAGTATTGGCTGTGGATTACTTTTAAATGTGTCGGGAATTACATTATTTGCGAATTTAGCCAATGCCTTAGAGCTACTCGCCAGCCCTGCTATTGCATGTGCTTTATTTGTGTTAGGCGCTAATTTGGTGTTTTATAAGGTGGCAGCAAATTGGCAGCCGGCCCTTATTTCTTCACTGTTAAAAATACTGATTTTGCCTGCTGCTGTGTGTGTAGCAGCTACGTGGGTGTTTGTACTAGATACGCAAATTCGTAACGTACTGGTATTGCTAAGCGCCTCGCCTGTTGGCGTTAATGCGTATTTAATTGCAAGCCAATTAAATACGCATCAAGTTACGCTCGCCGGTGCAGTGGTGCTTTCAACGGTGCTTAGTGTTGTAAGCTTTTCATTTTGGCTTGCAGTGCTTTTATAAAATCGCTTATTTAAGTGCGGCCACTACCGAAATTTCTACTAATAGCGCATCGCGCGCCATTTTAGCTTCAACACAGGCGCGTGCTGGTGCATAACCTTCTGGCACCCATGCATCCCATACAGCATTCATATCGGCAAAATATTCCATGCTCTTAACGTAAATAGTTGCGCTTAGCATATGCTTTTTAGAACTCCCCGCCTGCTCAAGTAAGGCCTCTACTTTGTCGAGCATAGTTTGCGTTTGCTCTGTAATGTTTTGCTCTGCATCGCTGCATACTTGTCCGCATAAATAAACGGTTCCATTATGTTTAACTATACGGCTCATGCGCGCACCCGTTTCAAGGCGTTCTATACTCATTGTTATCTCTTTTCTCTATATGTTGGCAGGCGCGTTAATATTTACATATTCACTGCGCTGTGATGTTTCGTCATACTGAATTACAGCAACTGCTGCGGTGTTAAAAATAGGCATATTACCCGGGCTGAGCTGATCAACTATATAGCTCACAATAGGCATATGGGCGACCACTAACCAAGTATTACACTGAGGATGCATAGCAATAAGTGTTTCTAAATAATCAGCTGCTATTTGTGGCTTTCCCTCGGGGATTATGTCGCTACAGGTTTCACTAAATTTAAATACATTGTTTTTTTCAACTTCTTTAGCCGTTTGCTGCGCGCGCGAGTAAGGACTTACCAATAACGCATCAACAGAAAAGTGTTTGTGTAGCCATAAGCCCATTTTTTCTGCTTCTGCATGGCCTTTCGGTGTTAGGTTTCTTGCTGCGTCGTTAGCTTGCATCGGTGTCGCTTCGCCGTGGCGCATAATTAAGATTGTTTTCATAAAAAATCAACCGATTAATGAATATAAAACAGTAGCCAGTTTGCCCATTTGTCCGCTATATTAACTATTATTCCAAAGAATAATTCTCTCATGATATTCAGGTAAATCTTTTCGCTATTTTTTCGCTGTCCTGAAGCTATCATCTGTTGTTAACAAGTAAACGTCTAGTTTCAGGAGCATCATTTGAATATCAGCCGCAATGATAACAGAGCATACCGCGCCATTACACTCGACAATGGGCTAAAAGTATTATTAGTGCAAGATAAAGATTCAACTAAAGCCGCTGCTTCTATGGCGGTTAACGCTGGCCATTTTGATGACCCCCTTGACAGGCAAGGCCTTGCACACTTTTTAGAGCATATGCTTTTTTTAGGTACCGACCAATACCCTGATTCTGGAAGCTTTAATAATTTTGTGTCTCAATCGGGCGGGAACACCAACGCCTGGACCGGCACTGAGCACACGTGCTATTACTTTGATATTAATAACCAAGCCATTGAAAAAGCCCTTGCGCAATTTAGCCGTTTTTTTATTGCCCCATTATTAAACCCAGCGGAAACCGAAAAAGAACGTAATGCCATAGAGGCTGAGTTTAAATTAAAAATAAAAGATGATGGGCGTCGTATTTATCAAGCTCATAAAGAAACCGTAAACCCAGCTCACCCCTTTGCTAAATTTTCGGTGGGTAATTTACATACCCTCGCCGATAGAGAGCGCTGCATAAGTGACGAGTTAAGAAATTTTTTTAATAAGCACTATCAAGCGCAGTGGATGACACTGGTAATTTGTGCCAACGAACCGCTTGATACACTCGCGCAGTGGACACATCGTTATTTTAGTGGCATTAATGGCCATAAAGGTGCGCTTAAAGCCCCTATTGAGGAGCCATTATATCGCGCGCAAGATATTGGCAAAGTACTGCACATTGAACCACACAAGCACATGCAAAAACTCATTATTAGTTTTGCTATGCCAAATATCGATGACTTTTATCGCCACAAAACCGTCAGCTTTATAGCCCACTTACTAGGCTACGAAGGCGCAGGCTCGTTGTACTCTATTTTAAAAGAACAAGGGTGGATTAACGCACTTTCTGCCGGCGGCGGTATAAATGGCAGTAACTTTAAAGATTTTAACATTAGCATGGCGCTTACCGATGAAGGCATTGAATACTTTGAAGACATAATAGAAATTGTGTTTGAGTATATTTGTCTAATCAACGATAACACCGACAAACTACCGCGCCTGTATCAAGATAAAAAAAACCTGTTACAAATTGCGTTTGATAACCAAGAAAAATCGCGCTTAATTGATTGGGTAAGTAACCTAAGCATTAATATGCAACACTACGACGAAGCTAACTATGTGCAAGGCGATTACTTAATGGAGGGCTTTAATAAAGCCACTCACGAAATGGCGATGCAATGGCTTACCCCGCATAATATGCGCTTAGTACTTATTCATCCAGGCGTAGAGGCAGAGCACACCACCGCGTGGTACAACACCCCTTACAAAGTTGAGCCAATTTCGCCGCATTGGCTGGAGTCACTTGCGCATATAAATAAACCGCTGAGCACTATGCTGCTGCCCACAGCAAACCCCTATTTAACAAAAGAAGTGGTGTTATACGAAGTCGAAAAACCACAAACCAAGCCTTTACTGTTAGTTAAAGAGCCAGGGTTTGACTTTTGGTTTAAACAAGACAACACCTTTAGAGTGGCCAAAGGTCATTTTTATTTAGCAATGGACTCGCACTTTGCAGTAAAAGATGTAAAGCACATGGCATTAACGCGCCTTTTTAGTGACTTATTTATGGACAGTGTTGGCGAGCAATTTTACCCCGCAGAATTGGCAGGTTTAAGTTATCATTTAACCTCTCACCAAGGCGGGCTTACGTTGCACACAGCTGGGCTATCGACTAGTCAGCTAGAGTTGGTGGAACAATTACTTGATGCGCTGTTTAATGTTGATATTTGCGCACGCCGCTTTGCCGAATACAAAAAGCAACTGGTAAGGCACTGGCGTAACAGCAACCAAAATAAACCGGTGAGTGAATTATTTAGCGTGTTAGGTGCCAAAATAATGCCATGGAACCCACAACCCGACGAGTTAGCCACTGCACTTAAAAATACATGTTTTCAGCAATTTAACGAATTTAGAGCCGATTTTTTTAAAGCCTTACATGTTGAGTCGTTTTTACACGGTAATTGGCAACAAACAGACGCGAAAGTATTTCATAAAAAAGTGGCTGAGCATTTAAAAAATGCCACGGCTATTGAAGATTTAACACGCCCGCTGTACGAGATAGACCAAGTGACTCGCTGCGAACTTGAACTGCCATGCAGTGATAACGCTATGGTCATTTACTACCAAGCACAAAGTGCAGAAGTGGATGAAAAAGTTAAATTAATGGCACTTAATCATATAATTAACCAAGACTATTTTAACGAGCTGAGAACCACACAACAGCTAGGTTACTTAGTTGGCTCTGGCTATGCACCATTTAACACCCGCGCCGGTATTGCTTTTTATATTCAATCACCAAAATTTGAAGCTCAGACCCTGCTGCACAGGCATAATCATTTTGTAAGCCAGTTTATTGCTAACCTAGACTCCCTAGATGAAACAACATGGCAGCAGCATAAACAAGGTTTGACAACTCATATTGCTGAAAAAGATAAAAACTTACGGTTACGTTCACAGCGCTTTTGGCTTGCAATAGGCAATAAAGATCATGACTTTCATATGCAAAAACGCCTGCTAGAGGCACTGCACGCCCTCAGCCTAGAAGAAATGAAAAGCTATGCCATAGCTACTTTTTCAAAAGATAGGCCAAGGTATGAGTTATTAAGTAGCGCAAAAGTAAATAAATCGCAAAAAATGCCGCTTTGCTCGCAATCTCTTTGACTCTGCAAGTGGCATGATTTAAATTATCATTTGTTAATTAGTAGTAATAAAACAAATGATAAAAATAACAACAATAAAATGTGGTTTTTACTGGTTGCTGCTAAGCCTAGCACCCGCAGCGGTTGCCTTTGAACACGCCTTTAATATAAATACCAACACCGTTTTAATTATTGCCAGTGCCCTACTTGCGCTGGCTTTGCCATACCTATTATTTGTAATTTATAAATTAAAGCGCTCTCGGTTACAGCACAGCCTCTCGGAAAAGCGCTTAAAAAGCACGGTTGAAGGCAGTGGCGATACGCTTTGGGATTGGAATATAAAAACTGGCGAAGTTATTCGTATTAACGATAAATACATGATGGATTCAACAACGTTAATGGGTTTTCCGCCAAACAAAAGCTTGATCCACCCACACGATATTGCCTCAGTAGAGCATTTATTAAAAAAACACTTTGCTCAAAAGTCTGCTTTTTTTGAAACCACTTACCGTATTAAAGACACCTTTGGCCACTGGCACTGGGTATTAGACCGCGGAAAAATAATAGAAAAAGATGCCAACTTAGCGCCACTGAGAATGACCGGCACAGTGCGCGATATTTCAGTGTTAAAATCAACACAAGAGCGTCTCAATTTATTTGCTAAGTGTGTAGAATCACTCACTGATGCACTTGCTATATATGATAAAAACTTTAACTTAGTTGATATTAACCCCAGCTTTTTAACGCTTTTTGGTGGCGTTAGAGAGCAATATCTCAAAAAGCCTTTTAATTTACCTGGTTACGATAAAAGCTACACAGAAAACATTAAAAATATAGTGCGAGAGCGGGAGCGAATTCAACAAGAGGTAAAACTGCGCAATAGTGAGCGAGTGTTACTGCCAATAGAGATTTCTATTGATGAGATAAAAAACGAACAACACCAAATAACAAACTATGTAGTGGTTTATTCAGATTTAACCGAACGTAAAAATGCACAATCGCAACTGCATAATTTATCAAATAGAGACCGTACGACCAGCTTACCTAACAGAAATTTATTTTTTACCGACCTACAAAAGCTAGTAAAACAAAATACCCACCATGCCCTTTTGGTATTTGATTTAGATAACTTTAAAAAGATTAATGATTCATTAGGCCACCAGCTAGGCGACAGCCTATTAGCAAAACTGGCTATGCGATTAAATAAATTAACTCGAGAGAATGATGTTTTTTACCGCCTAGGGGGTGATGAATTTGCCTTAGTTATGGCAGATACTAATGATATTCATGTTATTACTCGCATGGCAAAGCAATTTTTAGCTGCAATTGCGACCCCATTTAAAATGGCAGGCCACGAGCTCGCTATTACCTCAAGCGTAGGCATAGTGTTATTCCCTGAAGATGGCAGTACGCCAGAGCTACTATTAAAAAACGCTGATACCGCAATGTATCATGCTAAAAAGAAAGGTAATAGTTACCTGTTTTTTAACGACACCATGAACCGCCAAGCGGTTAAACGCTTACAAATAGAAAACCTAATGCGCTTTGGTCTAAAAGAAAACCATTTTGAAGTGTATTACCAACCAAAAATGAATATTCGCACTGGTAAACTTACCGGAATGGAAGCATTAGTGCGCTTTATAACCCCTAAAAAAGGCGTTATTAGCCCCGGTGTTTTTATTCCTATTGCAGAGGAAACCGGGCAAATAATAGAAATTGGTGAAGTGGTTTTAAACAAAGCGTGTTGCGATGTAAAACAATGGCTAGACGATGGGCTATTTAGCGGCCGCGTTGCAGTTAACTTATCGGCTAAGCAGTTTAGCTTGCCAGATTTAACGACCCGTATTGACGTGATATTACAAAAAAACGAGCTACCTTCTTACTTTTTAGAGCTGGAAATTACCGAAGGCACGGTAATGGACGACCCACAAGAAGCCATTGCAATTATGCGATCGCTAAGTGCGCGTGGTATTCATTTAGCCATGGACGATTTTGGTACAGGTTATTCATCTTTAGCGTACTTAAAACAATTTCCGCTGAATACCTTAAAAGTAGATAAAGCATTTATTGATGACATGAAAACCGAACGTGGCCGCAACATGGTTGACTCTATCGTGACGATTGCGCAAAACCTCGACTTACATGTGGTTGCTGAAGGTGTGGAGCAAGCAAGCCAAATTGACATACTTAAAACGCTAAATTGTGAAACCGTACAGGGCTACTTCTATTCAAAACCGCTTTCAAAAGATGAATTTACGGCCTTTTTAAAACAGCAACAAAGCAACTCTACGCCAAGCCTTATTAGTGCTAATAAACATTTAGCGCAAATAAGGTAATGTTACGGGCGCCATATACACGCACCAGCTCCTACGTTGCGTATAAAAGCACGCCTGTAATGCAAACCAAATAAGCACCATGCGCCAGGGCCGATTAGTGCCCCTAATAAAATCCACCGTTTAATTGGCATACCTTTTTTAAGCGCTTGAATGTAAATGGCCAAAGCACATAGAGCATTAATAAAAACGAAAAGCAAACATCACCCCAACTGAGCTCAAAACAACGCTGCGCATTTTAACCACGGCAAGATCATTATAAATTGAACTTATAGAATATGTAGTGATCAGATCAAGGCATAATAATCACCTTGGTCACGTAAAATATGAGCGCTACTTTTCTGAAACACTTTAATTCAATTACCGATCCTCGCATTGAACGCTGTAAAAAGCATGAGCTTATCGATATTCTCCTTTTAGCCATTAGTGCAGTAATCTCCGGTGCACAAGGATGGGAGGATATTGAAGACTTTGGGCATCTAAAACTTGATTGGTTAAAAAGATATGGCGCTTTCAACGCGGGTATTCCAAGACACGACACCATAGCCCGTGTCATTTGTCGGTTAAAATCAGATGAAATAGAGCATGCATTTCAATCTTGGATATCTTCACTTATTGAAACCACGGGTGCTGATATTATTGCTATGGATGGAAAAACTGCACGTCGTTCATTTACAACCAAAGATAGAAAAAGTGCTTTACATACCGTCAGTGCATGGAGCTGCCAACACCAGTTAGTTTTAGGGCAAACAGCCGTTGATAGCAAAACAAATGAAATCACAGCCATACCTGAGTTACTCACCATGCTAGATATTGAAAATAGCATCATTACACTTGATGCTATGGGCTGCCAGCAAGAAATAGCGAAACAAATAATTAAACAAAAAGCTGATTATATCCTAGCGCTCAAAGGTAACCATTCAGGTATGCAGAGTGAATTAGAAGCTTGGTGGCACAAGAGTGAGCGCGAAGGATTGACCAATAGCAACTATGATAAACATACCGAAATAAGCTCAGGGCATGGGCGCATTGAAACAAGGGTTTGTCAGCAATTGCTTATTGATAAAAGCTGGTTAGATAAAATCTACCAATGGTCTGGCTTAAAGAGTGTTATTCAAGTAACCGCTGAGGTTCACGATAAATCATCAGGTACAGACACGATAGAAACGCGTTGGTATATTAGTTCGTTAGCGTTAGGTGCGGAGCAAGCTCTTAATGCGGTACGAAGCCACTGGCAGGTTGAAAGTATGCATTGGATGTTGGATATGAACTTTAGGGAAGATGAATCAAGAATCCGTAAGAAGCAAGGACCCCTTGTTTTTAACGTAATGAGAAAAATAGCCATGGCGTTATTTAAACAAGATACAACTAAAACAGCCAGTATGGCGAGAAAAAAGAAAATGGCAGGGCTAGACGATGATTATCGCTCAACCCTGTTAGAATCTGGGATTAAAATGCGCTAGCCGTGGCATTTTAACGGCAAATAACACACTTTTAAAGCAGCAGGCTTGATAAGCCAATGAGTCGCCATTTTAGCTATCAGCGCATATAAATTAAGTATTGATGCAGATTACTATTCCCTAGTTTAAAAATTTAGCCATAAAAAAAGCCGGCATAGCGCCAGCTTTATTGTATAGCTTGGGTTACTTTTCAGCGCGGCCCATAAATTTGTGCTCAACCGTATTAATACGGATACGGTCGCCCGTAGATATATGCTCAGGCACCGAAATGGTTAAACCCGTGCTCAGGCGTGCAGGCTTAGAGCGTGCACTGGCAGAAGCGCCTTTGATTGAAGGGTCTGTTTCTTCAACAACCAGCTCTACGCTTGATGGCAAATCTAAACCTACAGGCGAGCCATCAATCACAATAACGTGTACGCCTTGCGTTTCTTCGTTAACGAACTGAATTTCTTCTGCTATCGCCTCTTTGTTTAAGTTATACGGCGTGTAGTCTTCATTATCCATAAACACGTATTCATCGCCATCAATGTAAGAAAGCATTGCTTCGCGGCGAGTTAAATCTGCTAAGGTTAGCATGTCGCTGTCTTTGAAGGTTTCGTCTACTTTCGCACCTGTTACTACATCGTATAAGCGCATACGGTACAAACTACCGCCTGCACGGCCTTGTGGTACTGAACGTACAATATCTTTAACTACCAACACGCGATTATTAAACTCAATCGCGGTTCCTTTTTTAACTTCACTCGCCTTTGGCATGGGGGTTTTCCTATTATTTTTTTGATTGCCAGAAACATACCACGAACTGGGTATTGTTCAACTAAAAATACGTTAATTTGGGGCTGCATTTGATATAGACTTGCAAATTTTTAATTTAAAACTAAATACCTATAATCAAAAGCGAAAAAAACTGCTATGGTATCTCTACCGAGTATGACTTCAAGGATTGGATCATGGACCAAAACACAGTACATGAGTATTTAGTAAAGAAGCCCTTGGTGCAAGTGACAAAACCATTTGCTCAAGAGGTTGATGTTTATAAAGTAAATCATAAAATGTTTGCCACCCTTGCCTTAGGTAATGATGGAGACGTTAATGATGATGGAGATCCTATTTGGTGGCTTAATTTAAAGTGCGATCCCGATGAAGCACTTAAATTGCGTGATATTTTTCCTGCGGTGATCCCTGGCTATCATATGAACAAGCGGCTTTGGAATACGGTGATATTAGATGGCTCTATTCCACAAGGCGAAATTGAAAGAATGATCGATAATTCGTTCAAATTAGTTGTTGAGAATATGCCAGAAAAAGACCGTAAAGCAATTGAAGCACATCTATAGAAACCACCATCACGGGCTAGCTTGCTAGCCCTATTTGCTACAATTTTAATGTGTATATCAAATCATCATAACGTGTATTATTAATAGTGTGCGCTTGCGTATTAATGCCAGTTAACGTTAATCCACACTTTTGTAATACCTTTTCAGACCCTATATTCCCCTTTGTAACCACGGCTTTAAACTGTGTAATACCGCATTGTTGCCATGCCCACTCAATCACGGCACGCAATGACTCACTGGCAAAGCCTTGATTATAATACGCGGGTAAAAACAAATAGCCTAGCTCAGCTTGCTCAAGTTCGTATGTAAACCCCGTTACACCCATGGGCTCATTTGACTGCTTATCAAATACCACAAGGCAAAGTGGATGAGTAGAAGTGCTATCCCAACTTTTTAAACGTTGTTCAAACCGGCTGCGTACAAACGCTTCGCTGGGCATATCGTAGCAATAACGGATCACGGTAGGATTTTGATGTAACTGCAAAAATAATGGCCAATCACTGCTTTGAAGTGGGCGCATTGCCAATCGTGCTGTAAACAACTGCATGATGGTTTACCTCTTATCTGCTTAGCTGCAAATTAAGCTAACATACTTTATAGCAAGCCACTTAATTATAAGTCTTATTTGAGGGTAAAAACCTGTCGATAACTAAATAAAAACTGGCAATTTAGGTTTTATAAATGCACGTTTTTAACACAGGTAGCGACACGTTTAGCCCCGCAGAATGATTAAGTATTATTGCGGGTTGGTATTATTGCGCCCTAGAATTCTATATTTACAAATAGCAGATATAAAAAAACCGCATATAATGCGGTTTTTTTAATCAAGCTGTTTTACGAGTCTTGCTTTGGTGAGTCAACGCTCTCTACTTGAGGTTGCTCATCAGCAGGCTCTGCTTCTATTGCTTGTTCAGCAACAGGTGCTGGGCTTGGCTCATCTGCAGCAGGCTGCGTTTGATAAAACTTAGCGCCTGATTCAGCCATACTTACTAACGTGTCGCATGGGGCAAAATTTGCATTGCTATTAGCTAATGTAGACATATCAGAGCTAACCTTGCTGGCGCCCAATTTATCCATATAGCTAAACGGTCCACCTAAAAACGGTGGGAAGCCAATACCAAATATAGCGCCAATGTCGCCATCACGTGGGCTTGCAATAATGCCATCGTCTAAACAACGCACGGCTTCGTTAAGCATTTGTGATACACAACGCTTAGCAATTTCGCTTTTATTTAAACGCGGTGCAGGGGTTACACCTAATAGCTCATACACTGACTCGTCAACTTTTTTGCTCTTTTTATCGTACTCATAAAAACCACGACCCGTTTTACGGCCTAGGCGTTTTGAATCAATCATACGAGAAAATGCATCAGGCGCTTTAAAACGCTCGCCTAATTCTTTTTCAAGAATTGGGGCTATTTTAGAGCCTATATCAATCCCTACTTCATCAAGTAAAGCAAGCGGCCCAACTGGGAAACCAAACTCTACAAGGGCTGCATCAATTTTTTCAATTGGCTCACCGGCAAGCATTAAATTAGCTGCTTCATTTACATAAGGCGCTAAAATACGGTTTACGTAAAAGCCTGCCATGTCTTTTACCACAATGGGCGTTTTACCTTGCTTACGTGCAAAGTTAACTACGCGCGCTATAGTCTCTTGTGAAGTCCCTTCGTGCGGAATAATCTCCACGAGTGGCATTTTTTCAACTGGCGAGAAGTAATGCAGGCCTATCACGTTTTCAGGGCGCTGTGCCTGTGCTGCAATTTGCGAAATAGGCAGTGATGACGTGTTACTTGCAAAAATAGTATTGCTTTGGCATTGCTGCTCTATATCGGCAACCATACCTTGCTTTAAGGCTAAATCTTCAAATACAGCTTCTACTACTAAATCAATGTGTTTAAAGCCACTGTAGTCGGTAGTACCGGTAATACGGTTCATGGTTAACTGCATATCAGCTTTAGACATAATGCGGCGTTTAAGGCGCTTATCTAAAATTTTGTAGGTGTAGTTCATGGCATTACTAATGCCCTGCTCTGCTACATCTTTAATACGTACAGGTACTTTGGCTTTTACTGCGCTTACATGCGCAATACCGGCACCCATTAGGCCGCCACCTAAAACAGCTGTTTTACTAATTGCTGGCGCATCGTCGTTGCGCCACTCTTTTTTCATTTCAGTGGTTGCAAAGAAAATACCGCGAAGCGCTTTAGATTCATCACTCATTACAAGTGTTGCAAAGCTTTCAGCTTCTGTTTTGTATGCTTTTAATTTATCCAGCTCTACACTTGCACGCACAGCCTTAATAATTGCAAGCGGTGCGGGGTAATGTCCGCCGGTTTTTTTAAGGACGTTTTCTTTGGCTTTTTTAAAGATAAAGTTACGGCCAAATGGGTTTGACTCTAATAATTTGCTTACTTTATCAAGCTTTGGCTCTTTATCTGCTGGCTTTTTCTTAGCGGCAAATTCTTTAGCGACTTTTAGTAATACGCTTTGTGGTACTACATCATCTAATACGCCTGCTTTTTTAGCTTGCTTAGGGCGAATTTGCTTGCCAGTTAGCATCCATTCAAGTGCTTTTTGAATGCCTACAATTTTAGTTAAACGCTGCGTACCGCCACCACCTGGTAATAAACCAAGTTGTACTTCTGGCAGGCCTACTTTAGTCATATCGCTATCTGTGCCTACACGGTAATCACATGCTAAAGCAAACTCTAAACCACCACCAAGCGCAGCACCATGTATTGCACTTACTGTTGTATAAGGTAGTTTTGTCATATCAAAAAATGCTTGATGACAAAGTTCACTAATTGCTAAAGCATCTTCACGCTTTTGCACGTTATCTAGCATTTTTACATCAGCGCCCGCGATAAAGTTATCGCTTTTACCACTTATAAATACCATCCCCTTTACTGACTCTTGCTTAGCCGCTTCAAGTAAAGCTTTTAAGTCATCAGCGAATGAATCGCGCAGGGTGTTCATTTTCTCACCCGGCACATCAATGGTTACTACGGCAATTTTGTTTTCATCTACCGTTAAATTAAATACTGAATCTGTCATTACGCGCTCTCCAATACAAAGGCTGCACCTAAACCACCAGCAGCACACGCTGTTGTTAATGCTAAACCGCCACCACGACGTTTAAGCTCGTGTAAGCTTTGCGTAATTAAGCGAGCACCGGTTGCAGCAAATGGGTGACCATATGCCAGTGAGCCGCCGTTAACGTTAAACTTATCCATGTTAATTTCGCCAATTGCTTTGCTACGACCAAGTTTTTCTTGCGCAAACTTATCTGATGCAAACATTTTCATATTGGCAAGTGTTTGCGATGCAAAGGCTTCGTGCATTTCAATTAAATCTAAATCAGCAAGTGTAATACCTGCTCTATCAAGTGCGATAGGCGTTGAATGCGCTGGGCCCATTAGCATGTCTTTTTCTACACCAATTGCCGAAAACGCAAAGCTACGTACATAACCTAAAATTTCGTAGCCTAGTGCTTTTGCTTTGCTTTCGCTCATCATCAGTACGGCGGCTGCACCATCGGTTAATGGTGTTGCATTTGCAGCGGTAACCGAGCCATGTTGGCGGTCAAATACTGGTTTAAGCTTAGCGTAGCCTTCAACTGTAGAATTTTTACGAATGTTATTATCTTCTTCAATAAAGCTTTTATATGGCGGTAAGTGCGCCGTCATTACTTCATCTTTTAACTTGCCATCGGCCCATGCTTGGGTTGCAAGTGAATGCGAACGATGCGCTAGTGCATCTTGATCTTCACGGCTTATGTTATGTGTTTTCGCCATTTGCTCAGCAGTTTGCCCCATTGAAAGGCCTGTTGAGTATTCAGCAACCGCAGGCGGTACTGGTAATAAATCTTTTAAACGCAGTTTTGAGAATATTTGTAAACGCTGGCCTAAGGTACGTGCTTTGTTTAAATCAACTAAGCTACCTGCCAATTTTTTACTTACGCCAATAGGTAATACTGAAGATGAATCGGCGCCACCGGCAATACCTACATTTACAGAGCCTGCCATAATAGACTCAGCTACATTAGCAATGGCCTGAAAGCTGGTAGCACACGCACGCGATACAGAATACGCATCTACGCCTACTGGCATACCCGTACCTAAAACAATTTCACGTGCAATATTTGGCGCTTCTGGCATTTGTACTACTTGACCAAATACAAGTTGATCGATTTCTGACTTGTCGAAATTTAATCGTTCAAGCATTTCGTTAACCACCAACTTACCCATATCAAGGGCTGGTACATGGTGAAACGCTGTTGCTTGTTTTGCAAAAGGAGTACGTAAGCCGCTAACGATGGCAATACGGTCGCCTTTTGGTGTTTTTAGTATATTTTGCTCAGACATTTATGCTCTCCCGCTGACAGGTCTGACCTGTTTGTTTTCCTCGATTCTAAACAACCCGTGTGCTAAAGCCAATAGATAAACACAAATTTATACAAAAGCACTAAAGGTAGATATATACATAGTGCTTAATATTGACTACCACAATAGGCTTTTTTACGCGTTTTTACAAAGTTTTGTGGTACGCTAAAAACCGTTAAAAAATAACGAACTATTTTTAAAAATACAGTCTAACTCTTGAGTTACTCACTTATAAACCTTATAACTAGGTCAGTATTAATCACCTAAAATAAATTAGGTACAAATCCAGCTGACGAGGAAGTCTATTTATTATGGCAGCTAACGCATTCAAACAATTAAAAACGTACTTAGATACACAAATTATTGGCCAGCCAGAGCTTACTCAAGCACTCCTTATTGCCATTTTAGCGGATGGCCATCTATTAGTAGAAGGCCCGCCAGGGCTTGCAAAAACCCGTGCTGTTAACGCCCTTGCTAAAGGCATTGAAGGCTCGTTCCAGCGCGTACAGTTTACTCCCGATTTATTACCTGCCGATGTAACTGGCACCGATATCTACCGCCAACAAACCAGTGAATTTGTGTTTGAGAAAGGCCCTTTATTTCATAACCTTATTTTAGCCGACGAAATAAACCGTGCCCCAGCAAAAGTACAATCAGCACTACTAGAAGCCATGGCAGAGCGCCAAGTAACGGTAGGCAAAAACACCTACCCGCTAAGCGATTTATTTATGGTAATGGCTACCCAAAACCCACTGGAGCAAGAAGGGACTTACCCGCTGCCAGAGGCACAATTAGACCGCTTTTTATTACATTTAAGCATTGATTACCCAGGTGCAGAGCACGAGCTAGACATACTGCGGTTAACCCGTGGAGAAGCACTTAATGAACAACAAGCGGTTATGCAACAAATTACCCAAAGCGATTTATTTGCCGCTCGCCAAGCTATTTTAGGCTTGTATTTAGCCGAGCCGCTTGAGCAATATTTAGTACAGCTTATTATTGCCACTCGTGAAGGGGCTAAGTTTGATGAGCAACTTGGCCGTTGGATTGAGTTTGGCGCAAGCCCGCGTGCTACCATTGCACTTGATAAATGTGCCCGTGCCCACGCTTGGTTACATGGCCGCGATTTTGTAGCACCCGATGACATTCAAGCCGTTGTACATAATGTACTGCGCCATCGTATTATTTTAAGCTACGAAGCACAGGCTGATGGCATTACTAAAGATCAGGTTATAAGCCGCATTGTTGAACTTGTAGCCGTACCCTAAGTTATGCAAACACAATTAGACTCAAAGGCGTGGCTAAAAGAAAGCCACAGCCACGGTGTAAATTTAGCGCTAAAAGAGCTGCTGTATTACAAAGCTAAAGCACAGTTATTAGAGCTTGCACCAAAAGTTAAAATTAAAAACAGTTTAACTGGGCAATACCTTGCGCCCCATAAAGGCCGAGGTATGGAGTTTGCCGAAGTGCGTCATTACCAGCAAGGTGATGACATTCGCTCTATTGACTGGCGAGTAACAGCGCGTACCGGCGAAACCCATACAAAGCTTTTTCAAGAAGAAAAAGAGCGCCCTGTTTTTGTATTTACTGATTTTTCAAACTCTATGCTATTTGGCTCAAAGCTGCTGCTTAAGTCGGTACAGGCTGCGCACATTAGCGCGCTAGTTGCGTGGTCGGCGTGTCAACGCGGAGATAGAATTGGCGGTATCGTGTTTAATCAACACTCGCATTTAGAACTAAAGCCCAGCGCCCGCGAAAAAGCGGTATTAAAGCTGTGTCATAATCTATGCGACAGCCACCAGCAAGCACTTAACAATATAGATAAACAAGCAACCAACAACTTTAGCGATAATTTAAAACGACTTAACCACCTAGCTAAACCTGGCAGCTTAGTGTATTTAGTCTCTGACTTTAATGCCTTAGATGATGCAAGCTTTAAACAATTAGAAATACTAAGCCGCCACTGTGAGCTGATAGGCTGTCATATAAGTGATCCGTTTGAACATACGCTCCCCGCGTTTAAAAACGCTGTCACTGTTAATGCCAACGGCCAAGATTTTGCGCTACCGCTTATGGATAAAAGCTTTAGAGAACGCTTTGCAAAAAACGCCGAGCAAGCATTTAGCACACGCCTAAATCGCTTAACTAAATCGGGTCTTAACTTAATATCATTCAATGCAGCGAGCCCGCTTGAGCTGCAATTAGTGAGAAAATAACCATGCAAACCAATCCACTCGATGGCCTGCACGATATAATAGCGCCAAGCCAAGTTAGTTGGTGGCCACTCGCCCCTGCTTGGTGGGTTATTATTACCCTGCTGTTCGTAGCACTGTGTGCAGCTGCTTTTTGGTTTTACAAAAATTATAAATTTAAAAAGCCTAAGCGCTACGCAATCGATTTAAGCCACAACGAGCAAAGCGCGCAAACACTTCATATTATTTTAAAGCGCCTAGTAATAGAGTATTACGATAAACGCCTAGCAACGCAATCAACAGCTAACTGGTGTAACACACTTAATACCTTAACCGGTTTAAGCTTTACCGAGCATGAGCTTTTAAGCCTGTATAATGCGCAGCAAACCAATGACGCGCTTAACGAAAAATTACGCCAAGGCATAAAGCAATTTAAACTAAAGGAGCCAGTACATGTTTGAATTTAGCTGGCCATGGTTGTTTTTATTACTACCGCTGCCCTTATTACTTTTATTATTAAAACCTGCTGCCAGTAACGCACATACCCGGTTACGTATTCCAAGCTTTGCCAAACATAACTTAGCCAGCCAAAGCCTTGAAAAAAGCGTACGTAAACTAACTATTTTTGAATGGCTACTTTGGCTATTACTGGTCACTGCTGCAGCCAACCCGACATGGTTAGACGACCCCATTTCATTACCAAACGAAGGGCGCGATATAATGCTTGCGGTCGATTTATCTGGCTCAATGACCGAACAAGACATGGCTTACAACGGCCAATATGTTGATCGCCTCACTATGGTAAAGGCGGTATTAAGTGACTTTATAGAGCAGCGCCAAGGCGACAGGTTAGGCCTGATATTATTTGGCGACACCGCATTTTTACAAACGCCACTGACTCGCGATGTTAAAACCGTAAGTAAAATGCTCAGCGAGTCTCAAATAGGCTTAGTTGGGCGTGCCACTGCTATTGGCGATGCGCTAGGTTTATCGGTAAAGCGTTTTGCCAACAAAGATAAAAGTAACCGTATTGTGGTGCTATTAACCGATGGCCAAAACACAGCAGGTAATTTAAAACCTGAAGATGCCCTACTCCTTGCCCGCGAGGAAGGCATAAAAGTATATACCATAGGTGTTGGCTCAGATAACCCCCGTGGATTTAGCCTATTTAATATGGGTGGTATGAGTGGGGGCAGCTTAGATGAAAGCTTGTTAAAAGACATTGCTGAACAAACCGGTGGGTTATATTTTAGAGCCAAAGATGTAGCTGGCCTTCAGCAAATTTACGCAGAGCTTGATAAATTAGAGCCAATTAGCGCAGATGAGCAAACATTTCGCCCGCAAAGCTCATTGTTTTACTACCCACTACTTATTGCTATTTTACTCATTAGTTTAAAAGTAATGTTAAGCACCTTACGTGCATTAAAGGAGCCTAACTAATGGACTTTACATTTATTCGTCCCGCTATTTTGTGGCTTTTAATACCTGCACTTGCGTTGTTTTTTATAGCCTTTATTAAGCATAAAAAACAAAGCGCAGATAACCTAATTGCCCCTCATTTGGCGCCTTTTATTATGAACGAGTCAAACACTAAAGCCAGCCAACCACTTTGGCTGGTCGCTGTATTTTGCTGTTTAGCTATTATTTTTAGTGCAGGCCCTAGCTTTGAAGAAAAACAGGTTCCTGTATTTCAAAGTAAAAGTGCCCGTGTGATTGTAATGGATATGTCGTACTCAATGTACAGTACCGATATAGCACCAAATCGTTTAATGCAATCACGCTTTAAAGCACTCGATATGATTGAGCTATTTAAAGAAGGCGACACCGCTTTAGTTGCCTATGCCGGCAGTGCATTTACTATTTCGCCACTTACAAACGATGCCACTACGCTTACTAATTTAATTCCGAGTTTAAGCCCCGACATTATGCCCGACAAAGGCTCTAATGTTTTAGCTGGCCTTGATATGGCAAAAGAGCTTTTAACACAAGCAGGCTATATTGATGGCGATATAATATTAGTCACCGATGGCATAGACCAAGAAGAGCAAAGCGATATTACTAGCTTTACCAGTAATTCTTCTTATCGGCTAAATATTTATGGCGTAGGCACAGAGCAAGGCGCCCCTATTAAATTACCTGAAGGCGGTTTTTTAAAAGACAGCTACGGTCAAATAGTCATCCCCACCATTAACATAAGCCGCTTAAAAAGCCTAGCGACCCGCAGTGGTGGAAAGTTTGCCCTTTACCAACCAAGCAGCAGTGACATAGCCACTTTTGCACCAAGTGCCAACAGTGAGTTATTAAAAGATGAAAAACAAAGCCATGCCCTGTGGCGCATAGACGCAGGTATATATGGGTTACTTATTTTACTGCCCTTAGGCCTTTATTTATTTAGAAGTGCAGCATTTGTAGGTGCCTTTTTAGTACTCAGCGTTTTGCCAACCCAACAGGCAAGTGCATTAGAGCTCCCCTCTTTTTTAAAAAACACTGATCAACAAGCGCTTGATGCTTATAAAAATAAAGATTTTGAACGGGCCGTCAATGCCGACTCAAGCAGCTTAAAAGGGTCTGCATTGTACCAACAAGGTAATTTTGATGCCGCACTAGAAGCCTTTAGTAAAGATAAATCAGCCACTGGTTTTTATAACTATGCCAACGCGCTTGCCAAATCAGGACAGCTAGAACAAGCCATAGATGCTTACAAACAAGCACAAACGCTACAACCTAACTTTAGCGAAGCCGCTGATAACCAAGCTTTGGTTGAGCAATTGCTCGAGCAACAACAGCAGCAACAGCAACAGCAACAGCAAGAGGGTGATTCGCAAGATAACCAGCAACAATCTGATCAAAGTGAGCAACAAAACAATCAGCAATCAGATCAAAACCAACAAGGTGAAAATAGCGATTCTCAATCAGAGCAAAATCAAGGCGAGCAATCACAAGAGCAGCAAGGTGAGCCAGGTGATGAGTCTGACACTGAGCAAGACCAACAAAGTGCTGAGTCGGGTTCACAATCAGATAAACAAAATGAGCCAGAACTAGAAACTCAGCCACAAGCTAATCAAGAGCAAAAACAGCCTGAGCAAACAAACGAAGAACAAGCTGAAAATACTCAGCCGCAAACAGCGCAGCAGCAAACGTTAACAGATGAGCAAAAGCAAAACGCTCAACAACAAGCCGCGCAAGCACAAGCGAGTGAGCTCACCAACGAAGAGAAAGAAAAAGCCCAGCAGCTTAACCAGTTATTAAGAAAAGTACCGGACGATCCGGCAATTTTATTACGGAATAAAATGCAATTAGAAGCCCAAAAAAGACAATATCAACGTCGCCCTACAGGAGTAGAAAAATCATGGTAATGCGATTATTTTGCTGTTTATTGCTATTAAGTGCGATGCCATCATGGGCCGCCACCAAATTAGAGGCAAGTGTAGATAAAAACCCAGTCCTTGCTGGCGAATTTTTTATGCTTAACATTTCAGTTGACGACACAATAAAAAGCGAGCAACCCGACACCTCGGTGTTACTTAAAGACTTTGTAGTTGGGCCAACAAGTTTAAGTACGCGCACCAACATTATAAATGGCAGCATTAACAAGCAAACAACCTGGTCTGTTAAGTTAATGACCCGTAATGAAGGTGAATACACCATTCCGGCTTTTAACGTGGCCGGTTTAAGCTCGCAGCCAATAAAATTAAAAGTGGCAAAGCGCGCTGCCGATGCTGATAAAAATAACGATATTTTTTTAAAAACATCGCTCTCAAGTGACTCGTTGTTTGTTCAAGAAGCTGGCGTATATACGATTAAACTCTACCTAGCAAAAGAGCTGCTTGATGGCAGCCTAAGTACGCCCAGTATGCAAGATGCACAGCTTACACAATTAGGTAAACAAACCGAAAGCTATGAGCTTGTAGATGGTAAACGTTATTTAGTGATCACCCGAGAATACTTACTACAACCTCAAAAAAGTGGTGTATACACCATTGTTGGCCCTACGTTTCAAGGCCGTGTACAGCAAAATTACCGCCAATTAGAGGTGTCGGCTTTAGGGGATGATCAGCAACTTGAGATAAAACCTATTCCGGCAAACTATAAAGGCGCATGGCTACCAAGTGAGTTAGTTAATATTGATGAGCAGTGGCAGCCTGATGAAAATACAGTGGAAGTTGGCACGCCTATTACACGCACTATTACCTTAACCGCATTAGGGGTTACTAAAGAGCAACTGCCCGAAATTGATATGAAAACCATTGCGGGAATTCGCAGTTACCCCGATGATGTAGAAACAAACAATGCCGTAAGAAACGGACGGGTTGTATCTCAGCAAACAGCGTCATTTGCGTTATTACCACAAAAAGCAGGCACTTATACCCTCCCAGAAATAACACTGCCTTGGTATAACACCAAAATGAACCGCATTAGCTACGCTACATTGCCTGAGCGCACTATAACGGTAACACCAAGCGCCAATGCTATAAACCCAGGTGCTATTGCAAACGACAACTTTAATACAGGTGAGTCAACTTTGCCTGCTAATAAAGTAAGTAATACACAGCAGCCCAATACAGCAATAGCCGCGCCGCAAAGTGTTATTCCGCTTTGGTTAATTATTGTTGCCGTGCTTGGGTATATTTTTTGGATAATCACTGCAATTTTTTATTGGTTAAGCCGTTCTACTAATAATGAGCAAAAAAATAACAGTGTATCTGTAAATAAAGCCCAAACGCTTTCATTAAACGCGCTTAAAAATGCAGCTAAATCAAATAATCTCAATGCATTTTATAGCGAACTAAATGAGGTAGCGATTAAGCTTACGGGCAAAAAGGTGGCTGCGATAGATACGTTAATACACAACATCAATAATGATGAACTGGCGACGCAGGTTAACCGTTTACAGTCAGCTCTTTATGCAAATAGCAGTGCAGATGTCGATCTTAATGCTATTATTAACATAATTGAGCAGCACCAAGTTCAACGTACAAAGTCGCAACAAGCTGTATTAAAAGACCTTTATTAACTAGTTTGATAAATTTAGGTCTTTTCATGCATTAAATAATAAATTTTAATTAAAAAAGTACTTATGCTTGGAAAGAAAAAATCAAATAATCAGGTCTTAGTTGATATGGCAGAGAAACAAAAGCGCTATGAAGCCTTGGTCCATGTATATAATAAGGAGCTTTATCGCTTTGCTTATTGGTTATGCCGTGACCCACATATTGCAGATGACCTAGTACAAGAAACGTTTTTACGTGCTTGGCGCTCGCTTGACTCATTATTGGATCAAAAAGCCGCCAAGCCTTGGCTGCTGACTATTTTGCGTAGAGAAAATGCACGTCGCTTTGAGCGTAAGCAGTTTGACTACAGCGATGTAGAAAACGATACACTTGTCGATGAAACCAGCCATTCGTTAGATGATGAAATGGAGCAAACGGTTATCCAACGCCAAATTGCGCTGCTATCTGATGAATACAGAGAACCCTTACTTCTGCAAGTTGTTATGGGGTGCTCTGGTGAAGAAATAGCAGAGATTCTCGATTTAAATAAAAACACGGTTATGACTCGTTTGTACCGTGCCAGAAACCAACTTAAAGAGGCTTTAAGCCGTGATGATGAACAACTTAAAGGGGCATCAAAATAATGGATGAACTTGAGTTTCGTCGACGCACTATTGCGCAGCCAAACGATTTAGATAAGGAGCTTTTAGAGTTTGCTAAAGAGAGCTCTGAGCGACAAAACTTTATAAGCGATATGAAAGACTTTGATAAACAAATTCAAGATGCGTTAGATGTGCCTGTGCCTGACAACCTTGCTGAGCGTATTCTTTTAAACACCTCGTTAAAAGAAAAAGCAATGCAAGAAGAGCAAGCAACTGGGGAAAACGTTGTAGATGCACGCTCACGTTTTAAGTTTGACCGTGTTCACTTAGCCCTAGCCGCGTCTTTTTTTGTAGCTATTGGCGCATTCTTTTTTAGCACAGAGCAACACATTGCCCATGAAGCAGGCGAACATGCTTTAACCCATGTTTACCATGAAATTACCGCCCTTGAAAAAACCAATGCTATTAGCCTACAAAGCGTTAACGATAAGCTTGCACTGCTTGGCGCTCATATAGAAGAGCTGCCAGGTAAAATTACTTATGCGATGTTTTGCGACTTTAAAGGTGAAAAAGGTCTGCACTTAATTTTTGAGTCGGACTTTGGCCCAATGACGGTCTTTATTGTTCCTTCTGAGAATAAGTCGTTTGGGTTTGGCGAAGATGATTTTCATGATGCGCGCTTTGCAGGTCATATTAATCGAGGCGACAAAGCCGATACTATTTTAGTGGCTAATTCCGGCGCGCCAATTAATGTGTACAACGAGCGGGTTACCAATGCCATTCACTGGCTGTAACTAGCGCTTAACGACTAAAAACCGCTGAGTAACACTGAGCGGTTTTTTTGTGCCTATTAAGCGCTCATTTTCCATCCAAAACAATTGATTTTAAATGTAATTATTAATTTTTACTGAAAAGTTAATTATACTCACCGCTCAGTTTAACTTAGGGAATTACATGAAGAACATCATCGTTATATTTTCATTACTTGCACTACTGTGTACAGCAAGTTTTGATGCACACGCACGCAAAAAGTTTGGTAGTAGTAAACGCGGTACAACCCCAGCAACACAACAAACCACACAAAAGCAAAAAGCCGATACCACAGCACCTGCAGCTAGGACAAAAAGCAGTAAAAAAGGCATTATGGCCGGCGTATTAGGCGGACTGTTAGCCGGCGGTTTAATTGCCGCTATGCTAGGAGATAACTTTGAGGGCATGCAGCTATTAGAAATTATTTTATTAGCAGGCGTTGCCTTTATTTTGTTTAAACTTATTACGGGGTTTATGCGCGCTCGCCACTCCCCGCAATTAGCCGCTACTCACGCTACGGGGCACTCTGCTTTTAAGCAAGCAGCCACAGAGCAACCTACCAGCAGTGGTTTTACCCAGCAAAGCGCACACACTGAGCAAGTACCTTTCAATTTACCCCCTAATTTTGACGTAAATGGCTTTTTACAAGGCGCGCGTAGCCACTATTACACTATGCAAACTGCGTGGAATAATGCCGATTACGCCACGATGGCTGAGTATTTAAGCCCATCGTTAGTTCAAGAGTTTAAAACTGAGCGCGAAGCGATTGAACGGGTAGCAACTGAGGTGATGTTTATTGATGCCGAGCTTGTACGCGCTGAAACAACAGCAAATTCGTGGCAAGTAAGTGTGCAATTTAAAGGCAAATACCGCGACTTAGACGATAAAAAAGAAGAGCCTATTTTAGAGATTTGGCACCTTGAGCGTGCTACCACCTCAGATGCACCGTGGCTGATTGTAGGCGTAGAAGACTTAATCGATAGCGAATAGTGCTGTAATTATAGTTATACCAATTCGCTTAATTAAGTGATCTACTTTAAGGGTGGATAAACGTGTTGAGAGCTCGGCAAAAAAATCGCTATTTAGGTGTTCTAAATGAGAGCTTTTTAACGCAGGTAGCGACACGTTTAGCCCAGCAAAATAATTAAGTATTATTGCGGATTGGTATTGGTGGCAAACGCTGGCTAATTGGTATAAATAACAGCTAAAAAAAAACCGCCCAGCCTAAAGTTTAGGCTGGGCGGTTTTTTATTACTGTTAAGTAATAGTGTTATTTACAAACGTCAGCAACGGCGTTTGCGAAATACTCAATATTAGTATCACTAATACCCGCAACATTTACGCGGCTAGAACCAACAATGTAAATACCGTATTCTTTTTGTAGGCGCGCAATTTGCTCTTTATTAATGCCTAAGAAAGAAAACATACCGTGTTGACGTTCAATAAACGAAAAGTCTTGCTCTATCTCTTTTGCTGCTAAGCTTTCTTTAATTAAGCTACGTAAACCATTAATACGATTACGCATTTCATCAAGCTCACTGTGCCACATTTGTGTAAGCTCTGTGCTGCTTAAAATAGTGTTTACAATGTCAGCACCGTGCGCTGGAGGCATTGAGTAAATACTACGAACAACGCTTAATAGCACTGAATTTGAAATATCAGCGGTTGCAGTGTCTTTTGCAATAATTGAACACGCACCAATACGCTCACGGTATAAACCAAAGTTTTTAGAACATGATGAACAAATAATTAGCTCTTCTACTGCATCAGCTAAAATACGTAGTCCACGTGCATCTTCTTCAAGTGACGAGCCAAAGCCTTGGTAAGCAATATCAATAAGTGGTGTAAAGCCAACTTCTTTTGCAAGCTGAGCAACTGTGTTCCACTGTGTCTCGTTTAAGTCCATACCACTTGGGTTATGACAACAAGCATGAAGTAGCACAATATCCCCTTTTGGTACTTGCTTAAGGGTGTTTATCATGTCGTCGAACAATAGATCTTTGTTTTCGTAATCGTAGTACGGGTATTCTTTAACGTTTAAGCCAGCAGCTTCAAACAAGCTAATGTGGTTTGCCCATGTTGGCGTTGTTACCCACACTGTTGCGTCTTTATTGCAACGCTTAACAAATTCAGCCGCAACGCGAAGTGCACCTGTACCACCTGGTGCTTGTGCAGTACGTACGCGGTTTGCTAAAAGTGCTTGGTGCTCACCTAGTAATAGGTTTTCCATTTTTTGACAGTAGTCTAAGTTACCCGCTAAACCAATGTAAGATTTGCTTGTTTCGTTTTCTAAACGAAATGCTTCAGCTTTTTTTACCGCTTTTAATACCGGTGTGTTGCCTTGCTCATCTTTATAGACACCTACACCTAAATCAATCTTGTTAGGGTTTGTATCTTGTTTATAGGCTGCCATAAGGCCAAGAATAGGATCTGTTGGTAATGGTTTTAATTCTGAGAACATTAGCTATCTCTTATCATTAATTAGGGGTTGGCTATTGTAGTAAGCTTAACATAAAAGCTTACCTTCTTGGCTAGTGATATTTACACTAGAAAGTGAGGAATTTTAATGCAGCACGCAACTAATACAGCCAGTGTACGGCTATCAAAAAAGTCGTTACTAAATGCCTCTGCATCTATAATACCGACGCATTCATGTTGCTCATTAAATAAGGGTAAACAGGTTTCAGCTTTCACTTTAGGGTCGCACGTATAGTACTCGCCACCTTGTGCTAAATAGTTTTCTACGTTGTTAATTACACGCCCGCGCTTAGACAATGCAACTTGTACATTATTGCTGCCTGCTGCAAATGCTTCAGTAAGAGGAAACAGTGGACGGCTTGGCGCACCTTGATACGCCAGCTTTAATAATTGCGGACCCTGAGCAGTGTCAACGGCTTGATAAATACCATACCAATCGACCTGTGTTTGCTGCTCTATGTAATTAACTATATTTTGTAGGTTTGCTAGTTTTTGCTCGTTTTGTGAAGTCGCGCTCACGTGATCAGTAAGTTTAAATGGCTCATCTTGTAAATAACCAAACAAACTACACGCACCGCCTTCACCGAGTTCAGGAATTTGATATTCCCAACGTACAGACGGCAGCGCGCTTGCAGCAATATACTGTTCTAGCTGCTCTAGCTCTTTGGCAATTAATTGTGGGTCTGTATTTAATTGCGCAATATCAAGGTAAGAAGAAATCATTTGGCCATCCATACATCTAAAATTTTTTAGATAATAACATGGAAATTTTTTCTGAGCTATAGCAACTTGTAACACATTTCGACTTGGTTACCACTTGCGTTATACGTGACTTTTTCTGCTACTTCTTCGAGTAACGATAAGCCACGCCCAAACTCTGCGTTGAGTTCGGTACGTGTAGAAGAGTCACTTGAGAACCCCCTACCCGAGTCACAAATAATAAAGTACAAGCACAAGCTATCTGGGCAATAACGCATATCAATAATAATCATCGCCTCTTTCATTTTACTCAGTGCTTGCTCTCTTAATTCATAGTATTTAAAAAAGCCATCGTCTTGTTTTTTTATGTCTGAATCAAGGCCTAACACACCATGATCAAGTGCATTGTTATACGCCTCAGAGAGCAATAAAAATATATTTGAGCGATGCGACCTAAGCCCCTCAACACTGCTTAATACATTAACAACATCATACACAGGGTCTGTGCATTTAATTTGCTGCGCGTTCAAGCTAAGTGAAAAGTTAAATGCCAAATTAGAATACGCCTCTTTGGCCTCAGGCTCTGGGGTTAGCGGCAAACAATTAAGCAGCACTAAGCTTAAGTCGTCCAATTGCTCACTGCCATTGGCAAAGGTATTTACATTATCTATAACACGCTGACTGCTGATCATCGGCTTGCTTTTAAGTGCTGCTAAAAAGCGCTGCTCACCATAAAAAATATCGGCGTCGTTGTTAGTTTCTATTATGCCATCGGTTGAAAGCACCAAGCGGGTGTTTTTATCAACTTCTAAATTAATTAGCTCATATTCAAATTCATCGCGGTCTAAAATCCCCAGTGCCATGTGTTGCGACTCAAGCGTTTGCTTAACTTCACCATCGGTATTTATTAAGTACGCATCTGGTAA
The DNA here is from genome assembly GCF_035666335.1 of Pseudoalteromonas sp. CuT4-3. Taxonomy (NCBI): domain Bacteria; kingdom Pseudomonadati; phylum Pseudomonadota; class Gammaproteobacteria; order Alteromonadales; family Pseudoalteromonadaceae; genus Pseudoalteromonas; species Pseudoalteromonas sp. CuT4-3. Next base: position 1,112,213 of record NZ_CP142030.1, on the reverse strand, counting down.
GCCGCCAAGCCAGGCCGAAATACTTTTTCCCGAGGCACTGAGCTCAATAATAGTCGCCGCGCAAAACATGTGCTCTGGCAGTAAATTATGCAGTAATATATTGATCTCAGAGGCGATATCGTTAACAGCCATGCCTTTTTGCACCATAGTGTAAAACACCCGTGATGCAGGCAATGCTCCAATCGCGGCCGCTAACCCATGCCCGGTAAAATCACCCAACATGCAATATAAATTGCCTATTGGGCTTTGCGCGACTAAAAACATGTCACCGTTAAACATAGAAGCAGGAGAAAGGCTAAAGTCTAAATGGTCTTTAAACTTATCTTGGTTTTCGAGCGAGTTATTAAAAATGTGCTCAATTATTTCGTGCTCGCGCTCTATTTGATTGCGATGATACTCAAGTAAGGTGTTTTGTTGATGGGCTTTTTTACTTAATTCGCGCGTACGGCTGTGCGCTTTAATTTTTGCGTTTAAAATTACTTTTTCAAACGGCTTTTGAATAAAGTCATCCCCGCCTACTTCTAAACAACGCTCAAAGCTGCTTTGATCTTCAAGCGAAGTAATAAAAATAATGGGGAGATAAACGTCGTTGTATCGCTGCTTTATCAGCTTTGCAGCTTCAAAGCCATCCATTACCGGCATAAGTACATCGAGTAGAACAATATCAATCGCTTCTTTTTCTAACACCTCAAGTGCTTCTAGGCCGTTAAACGCAATTGATATTTTATAGTTTTCTTCGAGCAGCATTTTTTCGAGCAGGATGCGATTAAGCGCCTGATCGTCAACAATAAGTACGTGGGTCATTAGTTAATATCAAACTTCTTATCAAAACGTGATATTTGCAGTATTTTTTTAAGCTGAGGCTGACAATTACTGATCTCTATTGTTTGTACCTGGCTTTCAATGGTTTTTTTCATGTTAAGCAACATACCAAGAGCAGAGCTATCCATGTAGTCAGTCTCTCTTAAATCGATAATCACTTTATTTGTTTTAGGCTCAATTTGGGCATAGGCTTGGCGAAATGATTGCACTAAATTAAAGTCAAATTTGCCTTTAATTTGTATCGTTAAAGTACTTTCATCAACCGATAAACTCTTTGTTAAACTCATTATAAACTCCAATAATATTTCCTTTGACCTAAATATAACCTGTTAAAAGTATTTAGCAAAAATAAAAACACTCGCCAGCAAATTTGTTATTATTTAATACATCAATAAAAACGTTTATTTAGGTAAATTATGAGTGATAACCGCTTAGTATATTCAACCGATATGGGCCGAATTAGCCAGCCAAAGGTTGAGCAAGAACCCACTGCAAAACTATTTAAAGATGGCTTTATCCGCATAGAGCGCCAAACTAAGGGCCGAAAAGGTAAAGGTGTGATGTTGGTTGTGGGTATAGATCCAAAAGCGCACGATCTAAAAAAGCTAGCTAAAACCTTAAAAAGTAAAATGGGGCAAGGTGGCGCGGTAAAAGAAGGCATTATTGAAGTTCAAGGCGATGATCGCGAAAAATTAAAAGGGATTTTAGAAACCCTTAAATTTAAAGTAAAAATTGCGGGTGGCTAAACCCGCAACCTCTTATTTGCTACTAACAATGTTAGGCGTATCGTTTAATTTTTTGTATAACGCTGGCAGTTCGTTCTCAGCAATCGGTTTGCTGTAATAAAACCCTTGCACAATATAACAATTATTATTTTGCAAAAACTCTACTTGTTCAATCGTTTCAACCCCTTCTGCAACTACGTCTAATTTAAGCTTTTGCGCCATGGCTATAATAGCGGCGGTAATTTCCATGTCATTAGAATCAGCAGGGATATCTTTTACAAACGAGCGGTCAATTTTTAATATGTCGACCGGGAATCGTTTTAAGTAACTTAGCGACGAATAGCCAGTACCAAAATCATCAATCGATATTGAAATACCCAGTGCTTTTAGTTCGTGTAACTGCGTAATGGCAGCTTCAACATTGCCCATTAGCATACTTTCGGTAAGCTCCAAGTGTAACCGCTTAGCACTTACCCCGGTTTGTTTAATTATACTGCTGAGCATGGGCACTAAATTAGCGTCTTTAAACTGACGTGCCGATAAATTAATAGATACGTTGTTATCTCGTCCATCTTGCGCTAAACGCACAGCAAACTCGCACGATTGCTGTAATACCCACTCACCGAGTTCAACAATAAGCCCTGTTGCCTCAGCAATAGGAATAAACTTGGTCGGCGATATAAGCCCTTCTACTGGGTGGAACCAGCGTAGTAGCGCTTCATAGCCTACAACGTGCTGAGTTAATGAGTTTATTTGCGGCTGGTAATAAACCTCAAACTGTTTTTCTTTAATCGCATGGCGTAATTCGTTTTCAATGAACAGCCTTTCATTGGCAGCCGCGTTAAGCTCTTGGCTATAAAAGTGGTAAGTATTACGCCCTTTTGCTTTTGCCTCATACATTGCTAAATCAGCATGTTTTAAAAGCTGATCTTCTTCTAGGCTATCGTAAGGGGCCATTGTAATACCAATACTAGCGCTTACTATCACTTCGTTATTGCCAAGCTTTATAGGCACATTAAGTGTTTTTTGAATAGTATTTGCGACATCACTGGCATGCTCTTGGCTTTCAATACCACTGAGTAATACAGCAAATTCGTCGCCCCCTAGGCGGGCAATTGTATCTTCGGCGCGTAAGCGTGTTTTAAGGCGGTTAGCAACTTCAATTAGTAACTGATCGCCTGCATCGTGGCCTAACGTATCGTTAATGCGTTTAAATTCATCTAAATCAAAGTAAAAAAGTGCAAACGCATAATGGCCGCGCTCAGCCAAAGCCATTGATTTACGCAGCTGCATTCTAAAAAATGTTCGGTTTGCTAAGCCCGTTAACGTGTCAAAGTACGCAAGCTGCTCCATTTTGCGCTGGCTTTCTTTAACAAACGAAATATCTTGTGCGGAGGCTACATAACTGGTGATCTCACCGCCGTCTTCGCGAATAGGAGAAACACTTAAAGATACCCAAATAGGCTGTTTATCATTGCCCTGAATCAAGGTATCACCACGCCAGTAGTTTCTACTGCGAAGGTCGATATTGATATCTTCAACCAAAATGGCCATCTCAGATGCGATAATATTCAACAGCGGCGCGCGGTTAAAGTGGCTCTCTGGGTAGCCTGTCATCTCCAGCATTTTGGGATTAACGTATTCTATAACAAAGTTTTCATCGGTGATCACCACACCGGTTCCTGAGAAGGCAACGGCTTTAGAGAGCCTATTAGCGGCTTTCTCGGCAATTTCTTTTTCTGTAATTCGCTGGTTTAACCCATCTATAAGCTTACGAATTTCTACGGTCATATCTCTAAATGAGCCGTTTAGCGTGCCTATTTCGTCTTTGTTCTCTGGCGGGAATTCGGTTAGTAATTGCCCTTTACCAAAGCCAGTAACTGCATGTACTAATGTGTGAATTCTGCGAAGCACTAGCTGATACAGCGCTTGGTGTAACAATAAGGCAACCAAGACCGCATAAAGCACAAACAAGCCAAAGAACTTCAGTTTTAAATCTTGCAGAGCAGAGAGCGTTGATGAGCGTTTTTTATAAACCCCAATATACCAGTCTAATTTATCAATTTTACGAATATTAATAATGTGTGCTTCATCGTTTTGTACAAACGAATTAGCATACTCTGGTAATTTCATGGTAATTGCTTCATTTATAATGGCTTGCAATTGCGGATTTACAAATTCGTTTGTTGTTATTGTTTTATCTTTGCTGCCATAACTTGCTTGTAGCGCTGGGTTAAGACTCGGGTGAGCAAGCAGTTGGCCTTTTTTATCAAATACCAGTAAATGTTTTTCTTTATCGCCCACAGGTAAAAATGAAATCAGCGTATTTAAATCTATATCGCTGCCGGTCACCCCTAAAAATTCATTATCAACATACAAAGGGACAAGCAAACTAATAACCCATTTATGCCATACTTTATCGTAATAAACCTTAGACCAAACAGGTTCTCTGCTAGGGTTTAAATCACTTTGTACATACTTAAATGTTGCACCATTAGAGCCTCTGAGTTCAGCTGGTGCGTTTAACGCCCAATTGGGGGGCGAGACACGGATGAAATCGTCTTTGGTGATCATATAAAAATTAAAAAAGTCGTGAATTAAGGTTGGTGAAATGACTTTCCATAACGACTCTGAGTTATTAAATAAACGCTTATAAAAAGGAGAATAATGCTGCTGAGGAAGAAATGCGGCTGAAAGGCCGTCGCTCGATGCACTGCGTATAGTGCCGTCGCTATTAAATTGTAACTGGGTTTTGTTAGATAAATTGATTGCTGAGCTATCACTAAATAGCTGCTCTGACACAACATTATTAGCCTGCTTGGCAACGGCTGATTTTGTTTTGATTAGTGCGTCAAATTGCCTGATAAGTAATTCGGTGGAGCTTTTAAGTACTTCATGCTCTTCGAAAACTAATTGTTTTTCTTCAGATTTAAGCATCAGCGCGGCAGCGCACACACCGGCAATTAAACAAATTGCAGATATAAGCAACGACAGCTTTACACTTAAAGAATTTAGTCCAAAACGCGATGGAGGGCGTCTATACACCACAGGCCAACCTTACTATTTTAGTTGTTGTTATTTTTAGCTAATACCTGAAATATACCAGATCCCTATTCATATTTATAAACTATTTGTAAATTTTATCTAAATGTTAGCTAGGAGCTGATAATTATTCATTATGTCTATTTAAACTGGCTTGCTTGTTGACTTTGCTAGTAACACCTCATACATTAACAGCATGAAAATTATCTTATCTTGCACTTTTTTTTCTTTTTTTAGCTTCTTTATATAAAAGAGGCTGAACTGTTTGTGAGATAAAATCAATCGAATAGCAAAGCCTCCCACTTGGGAGGCTTTTTTGTTTTAGTTGCACTAAGCAACTTATTTTTGGAATGAGGAAACCAAAATGACCAACGATGTTTTAAACGCGCTCAGACACGATATTAACGAAATAGACTCTGATCTATTGGTGTTATTAGCTAAGCGCCGCCGTATTAGCCACGGTGTTGTTGAGTATAAAATTGCGAATAACAAACCGATTCGTGATGAAGCGCGCGAACTAGCCTTACTCGAAAAGCTGATTGGTTATGGCAAGTCGCTTGGTCTAGATGCGTATTATGTAAATAACGTTTTTCAAACCATTTTGGAAGACTCTGTGCTGCATCAACAGGCCATGCTGCAAAAAAACTTAAACCCCGATGCATTAAGCGAAACACATCGCGTTACTTACTTAGGCGGGCAAGGCACGTACAGTCAACTAGCATGTCATAAATACTTTAGCCGCCGCCCTGGCAAGTTAGTCGAAATTGGCTGTACCTCGTTTGATGAAATTACGGGCAAAGTAGAAAATGGCCAAGCAGATTTTGGTTTGCTGCCTATAGAAAACACCAGCTCGGGCAGTATTAACGAAGTATTTGATTTATTACAACATGCTCAAGTATCAATTGTAGGTGAAGTTACACACAGTGTAGAGCACTGCTTACTTGCCACCCCAGATACTGAATTAAACCAAGTAACTAAAATTTATGCCCATCCTCAGCCATTTGCTCAATGTAGTCGCTTTTTACAAGGCCTCGGTGATTTACAACATGAAACCTGTGATTCAACCTCAAGTGCTCTTCAGTCAGCTTTAAATACGCCAAATAGTGCGGCTATTGGCTCAGCGCAGGCAGGTAAAAACGTTGGTCTTGAAGTGATTAAATCAAACCTTGCGAATCAAAGTGAAAACCACAGCCGCTTTATCGTTGTGGCGCGCAAACCTCTGCAGGTATCTAAACAAATACCGACTAAAACCAGCCTTATTATGGCCACTAAACAACAAGCAGGTTCATTGGCTGATGCGTTAATGGTGTTTAAGCAACATCAAATAAACTTAGTTAAACTAGAGTCTCGTCCTGTACCGGGTAACCCGTGGGAAGAAGTGTTTTATGTAGACTTAGAGGCAAACCTTGCCGATAGCCAAGTACAACATGCCCTAGAGGAGCTAAAAGAGCATACTCAATATGTGCGCGTTTTAGGCTGTTATCAAAGTGAGTCTTTACAAGCTGTGAGTGTAAATACCTAACCTAACACGCAAATACTAAAAAGGGCCTAAGTAGGCCCTTTTTTAATCGCTGATTTAAAATGCTTTCAACGTATAGCTTAAGTAACTACACATTTTTAACCCTTTTAATCTAATACCTTGGCGTCATTTGCTTTATTTAGCAGGCTACGGCTTTGCGTCAAAAAGTGCGCGGTCGAGTCTGAAAAATACGCTTTAGCATCAGCAAATGCATCGATGAGTGCGCCTTTATCTCCCGCTTTTAGCTTTTCAAGAGTTTGTGCAAAGGTCTCTTGATACTGCGCTAATAAACTCTCAACATTATCAAACTGGGCCAACATTATATCTGAATATAGCTCAGGAGATTGCGCAAATAAGCGCCCTACCATCATCAGCTCTAACTGATAAATAGGAGACGAACAGCTCCTTAGTTCCTCAAGCGTATGGCTTTGCTTTGCTAAAAACTGCCCATAAACAAAGGTCGTTAAGTGGCGCATTACTTGTATTATTTGCATAGCTTCATCATGCTTTTTAGCATCTAGCTCAACAAGTTGGCAACCCCATACTTGTAACTGCTGCAGTAAGCCTTTTGCAGCATCATGCGCTCGGCCTTCACACACAACAACGGTTTGTTTAACCCAGTGAGAAATATCAGGGCCAAACATAGGGTGTAAACCAACAACGGGCCCAGAGTGCGCCGCCTTTAATGCCTTAATGGGTGATTGCTTAACTGAGGTAATATCAACAAGCAAACAGTCATCATCAAGTTTAGGTAGCTTAGCAACAACGGCCTCAAGTGCATTGATAGGCACGCTGATCATCACTAATTTTGCGCCAGCTAAAACGGCTTTAGCATCGTTTTGCTGATCTTTATCTAAAATTTTAACTTCATAACCTGAACGAATAAACTGCTGAGCAAATAACTGGCCCATTGCCCCTTGCCCACCTACAATTACAATAGGTGATAAATCAGGGGCTGCACAGGCAAGTTTAGCTTGTTGGTTTTGATAGGCTTCGCGCATCATGCGCCTTAATATGTCTTCAACAAGTTCAGGGCTGACTCCTTGTTTAATCGCTTCATCACGTCGAGCAGCTAGCAAAGTAGCTTCTCTTTCAGGGGCATGCAGGGGGGCGCCATTTTGCTGCTTAATAGCACCAATTTTTTGGGTTATTGCATTTCGCTTTGCAAGTAAAGCAACTAATTGCGCATCGCACTCATCTATGCCATCTCGTAATTGTGATAAATCACTTAATTCAGCCACGTTTCTCATTCCACCTATAAACAACTCATTTCGTAAATATATATTTACATTTAAGTAAACTAATCAATACGTTAAATACTAACAGGATCAAGTATGGGTTAAAAGGCTAATGTAACAACGCGAGTGAAGATTACTTAATACAGAGGGATGCTTTTGTGAAGAGGTAGTATGTTATTTAATGCTTGAAAACCAAAACGGGTTGCAACCGTGAGGCTGCAACCCGTTTTCTTTGCGTTGATAAACAGCGCGTATTAGTTAAGTTTTTCTCTAATACGTGCAGATTTACCAGAACGCTCACGTAGGTAGTAAAGCTTAGCACGACGAACCGCACCGCGACGCTTAACTGTTACGCTATCAATAAGAGGGCTGTGCGTTTGGAATACACGCTCAACACCTTCACCGCTCGAAATTTTACGAACTGTGAATGCTGAGTGAAGACCACGATTACGCTTAGCGATTACAACACCTTCAAAGGCCTGTAGACGCTCTTTGTTACCTTCTTTTACACGTACCTGTACAACTACTGTATCACCAGCGCCGAATGCTGGTACGTCTGTTTTAAGCTGCTCTTCTTCAAGCGCTTTAATAATATTTTGGTTTACTTTTGCCATTATGTTTCTCACTTTCCTAGGTGTAACTGTCTTCTAGCCACAAGCTTTTTGGTACTCTTGCTGAAATTGTGCGAGTAATACCGCTTGCTCCTCAGTCAGAGCTAGGTTATGCAACAAGTCAGGACGTCGTAGCCAAGTTCTGCCTAATGACTGCTTAAGCCGCCATTTTGCAATCTCTTGGTGGTTTCCACTGAGTAGTACAGCAGGCACCTGTTTGTCGTCCAATGTTTCTGGCCGTGTATAGTGAGGACAATCTAGCAAGCCATCCGAAAATGAGTCTTGCTCTGCTGACTGGTTATGACCTAACACGCCTGGCACTAATCGCGCTACTGCATCAATTAATGTCATGGCAGGTAATTCACCACCACTCAAAATAAAATCACCAATTGACCATTCTTCATCAACGTATGACTCTATTATTCTCTCGTCTATACCTTCATAGCGACCGGCAATCAAAATCAGCTTTTCAGAGTTTGCGAGTTCGCTAGCCCCTTGCTGATCTAATTTGCGCCCTTGCGGGGACATATAAATTACTTTTGCGCCATCACCTGCCGCTTTTTTAGCGTCAAGAATGGCTTGTTTTAATGGTTCAACCATCATTAACATACCTGGGCCGCCCCCGTAAGGACGGTCATCTACGGTTCTGTGCTTATCTAAAGCATAGTCACGTGGATTCCAGCAGTTAAAGTCAATTAAGCCATTTTTCACTGCGCGACCAGTGACACCTTGGTGTGTAATAGCATCAAACATGTCTGGAAAAAGGCTTATCACCCCTACCCATAATGAACTAGTTTGAGTCATTAAAACCCAGGATCCCAGTCTACGGTAATTTCTCTCGCTTCGTATTTAACTTCTTTAATTACTGAATCAGTTAAAAAAGGAATCAAACGCTCAGCTTGACCAAATGCATCTTTACTGTTTGCCTTAACAACCAGTACGTCATTCGATCCTGTCTCCATCAGGTCATCAACAGTGCCTAAATTGTAACCTTTATCAGTTACAACCGACATGCCAATGAGATCTCGCCAATAAAACTCGCCTTGCGGGAGTTCTGGTAATTGCGCTGAATCAACAGATATTTCTGCATGGGTATAAGCCATTGCTTCGTCTCTGTCGTTTACTTGTGCAATTTTAGCGATAAAGCCTTTGTTGTGGCGACGCCAGTCGACCACTTCTAAGGTCTGCCATTTACCTTGTTGCCCTATCAACCACGGGCTGAAATCGAAGATCCCTTGGGGATCATCAGTAAATGAATGTACCTTAAGCCAGCCCTTTATACCATATGGGGCACCGAGCTTTCCTACGACAATAATTGATGAGGTGTTCTCTTGACTCATGGTTACACTTACGCCTATTAAGCCGCTTTACGAGCGTCTTTAACTAACTTAGCTACACGATCAGAAAGACCTGCGCCCTGACCTACCCAGTGATCAACACGAGGTAAATCTAAACGAAGTTTTTCTTCTTGACCTGAAGCAATTGGGTTAAAGAAACCAATTTTCTCGATGAAGCGACCGTCACGCGAGAAACGGCTATCCGCAACCACAATTTGATAGAAAGGGCGTTTTTTAGCGCCACCACGTTGCAAACGAATAGTTACCATACCGTCCTCTAAATAGATTGACTGTTTTCATTAATAAGATTTACTCCCCAGTATGGGGAGCTGGGGAATTGTACGAGTTTTTAGCAACAATGCAAGTAAGAAGTGAAGCAAAAAGCCACTTTAGTAGGTTAAATTGTGATCTGAGCCACAATTAATAGATTATCATGCACCACGCGCATAATTTATTCAACAAAAAAGGGCCAATTAGCCACGGCTAGCGCATTTTAATCCCAGATTCTAACAGGGTTGAGCGATAATCATCGTCTAGCCCTGCCATTTTCTTTTTTCTCGCCATACTGGCTGTTTTAGTTGTATCTTGTTTAAATAACGCCATGGCTATTTTTCTCATTACGTTAAAAACAAGGGGTCCTTGCTTCTTACGGATTCTTGATTCATCTTCCCTAAAGTTCATATCCAACATCCAATGCATACTTTCAACCTGCCAGTGGCTTCGTACCGCATTAAGAGCTTGCTCCGCACCTAACGCTAACGAACTAATATACCAACGCGTTTCTATCGTGTCTGTACCTGATGATTTATCGTGAACCTCAGCGGTTACTTGAATAACACTCTTTAAGCCAGACCATTGGTAGATTTTATCTAACCAGCTTTTATCAATAAGCAATTGCTGACAAACCCTTGTTTCAATGCGCCCATGCCCTGAGCTTATTTCGGTATGTTTATCATAGTTGCTATTGGTCAATCCTTCGCGCTCACTCTTGTGCCACCAAGCTTCTAATTCACTCTGCATACCTGAATGGTTACCTTTGAGCGCTAGGATATAATCAGCTTTTTGTTTAATTATTTGTTTCGCTATTTCTTGCTGGCAGCCCATAGCATCAAGTGTAATGATGCTATTTTCAATATCTAGCATGGTGAGTAACTCAGGTATGGCTGTGATTTCATTTGTTTTGCTATCAACGGCTGTTTGCCCTAAAACTAACTGGTGTTGGCAGCTCCATGCACTGACGGTATGTAAAGCACTTTTTCTATCTTTGGTTGTAAATGAACGACGTGCAGTTTTTCCATCCATAGCAATAATATCAGCACCCGTGGTTTCAATAAGTGAAGATATCCAAGATTGAAATGCATGCTCTATTTCATCTGATTTTAACCGACAAATGACACGGGCTATGGTGTCGTGTCTTGGAATACCCGCGTTGAAAGCGCCATATCTTTTTAACCAATCAAGTTTTAGATGCCCAAAGTCTTCAATATCCTCCCATCCTTGTGCACCGGAGATTACTGCACTAATGGCTAAAAGGAGAATATCGATAAGCTCATGCTTTTTACAGCGTTCAATGCGAGGATCGGTAATTGAATTAAAGTGTTTCAGAAAAGTAGCGCTCATATTTTACGTGACCAAGGTGATTATTATGCCTTGATCTGATCACTACATATTCTATAAGTTCAATTTATAATGATCTTGCCGTGGCCAATTAGCCCTTTTGTTATACATTATATAGCGGCTATTTAAGCGCTATATTAAAATTTAGGGCCACCGCCACCCATCATTCTAGGTGGTAACATGCCTTTCATGCCGCGCATCATTTTTTGCATGCCGCCTTTACCTTTCATTTTTTTCATCATTTTTTGCATTTGCGTAAACTGTTTTAGCAGTTTATTTATCTCTTGTACCTGTGTACCAGAGCCTGCGGCTATGCGCTTTTTACGAGAGCCTTTAATAATCTCAGGGCGCGCACGCTCTTGTTTGGTCATAGAGCTGATGATTGCTTCCATTTGAATGAAGGTTTTGTCACCCATTTGACCTTTTACCGCATCGGGTAAGTTTTGCATACCAGGCAGCTTATCTAGCATCGACATCATGCCACCCATATTTTTCATTTGCTTTAATTGCTCTGCAAAATCATCAAGGGTAAAGCCGTTGCCTTTAAATACTTTTTCGGCGACCTTAGCTGCTTTTTCCTTATCGACTTTCATTTCGACTTCTTCGATTAATGAAAGTACATCCCCCATGCCTAAAATACGCGATGCGATACGATCTGGATGGAACGGCTCTAGTGCATCTGTACGTTCACCCACACCCATAAATTTAATTGGCTTGCCGGTAATATGACGAATAGATAAAGCAGCACCACCGCGTGCATCACCATCTGTTTTAGTTAAAATAACACCGGTTAGAGGTAGCGCTTCATCAAATGCTTTAGCGGTATTCGCCGCATCTTGACCCGTCATTGCATCAACCACAAATAATGTTTCGATTGGGTTGATTGCTTTATGAAGGTCTTTAATTTCGCCCATCATTTCGTTATCTACGTGCAAACGGCCGGCGGTATCGACTAAAACTACGTCTATAAATTTCTTTTTAGCATGAGAAATAGCAGCGGTGGCGATATCTACTGGTTTTTGCGAAATATCACTTGGGAAAAAATCCACGTCAACTTCGCTGGCAAGTGTTTCAAGCTGTTTAATAGCCGCCGGACGGTATACATCGGCACTAACAACTAGCACTGACTTTTTCTTACGCCCTTTTAAAAACTTAGCAAGCTTACCAACACTGGTTGTTTTACCCGCACCTTGTAAACCAGCCATCATAACAACGGCTGGCGGCTGTGCATTTAGGCTAAGCTCTTCGTTGGCTTCACCCATCGCTTTTTCAAGCTCTTCGCGCACTATTTTTATAAATACTTGGCCAGGGCTTAAGCTTTTAGTTACTTCAACACCTACGGCACGTTCTTTAACTTGCTTTACAAACTCGCGAACAACAGGCAGCGCAACGTCAGCTTCTAAAAACGCCATACGTACTTCACGTAGCGTGTCTTTAATGTTGTCTTCTGTTAAACGGCCGCGGCCACTAATATTTTTTAAGGTTTTACCTAATCGTTCTTGGAGGTTCTCAAACATGTAACGGTTCCGATAAGACGTTTATATTGACCCAATAAGCTCACGCTTATTTGCATTTTACTTATTAGATGGGAGCAATAGTATTAAATTTCAATTAAAAACAGTATACCGTAAATGATGGCGCACAATACAGTATTGAAGCACAGCTTATTGAGTTTCTTTTTTTAGGTCTATGCAATTGCTTTGCTATAAAATACAATGTGCTTATAACAACAAGAATTATTTGACTCTAATTATAAGTGGCCCAAGCACAATGCTGATTATTAGTTTAACTATTATTGCCAGTTTATTTTATGTGTTAGCAACGTCTCACGTGTTAACACGCCTGTTTCATCAACAAGGCCCCAGCCAAAAGGTAACGGTTATTTTAAGTACCATGGCTATACTAGCGCACATGCTGCTGTTGGTTAATTCGGTGTTTCGCTCCGACGGGCAAGATTTAAGTATTGTTAATGTTGCACTGCTGACCTGCTGGGTTATTGTGGTGTCGGTTACTGCGGTGTCGTTAAAGTTCCCTGCTACATTGCTGTTACCGGTTGTCTATGGCTTTGCAGCCCTACTCACCATTGCGAGTTTGTTTATACCGCACCATATTTTATTACAAAGCTTTAATATTGAAATAGGCCTTATCACACATATATCGCTATCACTGTTAGCATATTGCGTGTTAATTATTGCCACTTTATACGGCGTGCAGTTTTACTTTATTGATAAACGCTTAAAACGTAAAGATTTAGCAATTGTGCATAGTCATTTGCCACCATTAATGGTGGTAGAACGTCAGCTCTATCAACTATTAAACTTAGGTACGGTGTTACTTACCTTTGCCTTATTAACAGGGTTTGTGTTTTTAGATGGGATGTTTGCAAAAGAATTTATCCATAAAACCATTTTATCGCTTGTCGCATGGGTTATTTTTGTCACTGTTGCGCTTGGGCACATGAAAAAAGGCTGGCGTGGTAAACCTGTGGTTATTACCATCATGGTCGCTGCATTTATCCTCACACTTGCTTATTTTGGCAGCCGTTTTATACAAGAAGTGGTGTTAAATAAGTTTTAACTTGACTCTGTCAGCTCACTCTAGCTTAATACGCATTGGTTTATAAAAAAAGGATCCATCGTTGGACGACATATCGACAAGTACCTTGTTTATCATTTTAGGTTTATTGGTGCTTTTTTCTGCTTATTTCTCGGGTTCAGAAACCGGGATCATGTCAATTAATCGTATACGCTTGCGCCACCTTGCAAAAGAGGAACATCGCGCAGCTAAACGAGTCAGTAAATTACTTAGCCGTCCTGATAGACTCATTGGCCTAATATTAATTGGTAACAACCTTGTAAATATCGCTGCCGCCCAGGTAGCCACTATCATTGGTATTCGTTTATACGGTGATTTAGGTATTGGTATTGCAACCGGTGTGTTAACGCTAGTGGTACTAATATTTGCAGAAGTAACCCCAAAAACGCTTGCTGCGTTGTATCCTGAAAAAGTAGCCTTTCCAAGCTCTATTATTCTCAAAGGGTTACTCAAAATACTATTCCCATTTGTGGTTGTTGTTAACTGGATGACCAACGGTATTTTACGTCTATTTGGTATCAGCTCAGCACAAATAGATGAGCACAGCATGAGTAAAGAAGAACTTAAAACAGTGGTAAATGAGTCAGGCGCATTACTGCCAGCTCGTCACCAAAGCATGCTGACCTCTATTTTAGACTTAGAGCAAGTGACCGTTGAAGATATTATGATACCTCGTAACGAAATAGTGGCGATTGATATTAACGACGATTGGAAGCTCATTAGCCGCCAATTAACTCATGCTCAGCACACCCGTGTATTACTTTATCGCGACAATATTGATGACGCGGTAGGTTTTATCCATTCGCGTGACGCTCTTCGTCTTTTAACCAAAGAGCAATTTGATAAACCGTCATTATTGCGTGCAGTACGTGAGATTTACTTTATTCCTGAGGGGACGTCCCTAAATACCCAGCTATTAAAGTTCCAACAATCAAAAGAGCGTATTGGTATAGTGGTTGATGAATATGGCGACATACAAGGTCTCGTAACCCTTGAGGATATTCTTGAAGAAGTGGTTGGCGATTTTACTACCACGCAAACACGTACGCCAAGTGAAGAAGTGACCACACAAAGCGATGGCTCTTACCTTGTAGATGGCGGCGCTAACGTGCGCGACCTAAACAAAGAGATGGGCTGGGAGTTTCCTCTTGATGGTCCTAAAACACTCAGCGGTTTAATTGTAGAATACCTAGAAGATATTCCAGATGCTAATTTAAGCCTTAAAATAGCCGGCTACCCTGTTGAGGTGTTAGAGGTAAAAGAGAATATGATAAAACAGGTAAAAATTAAGCCAAATCAACGTAAGTTGTAAGTGTAAATAATGCATTAAAAAAAGGAGCCTTGGCTCCTTTTTTTGCTTTTAAGATATGTAGTTAGCCAAAAAGCAGTCGCTCAAACCAGCCTTTATCAAGCTCCTCTTCACAACGTTTAAGCTGCGCACCATAACGGCTTGCGCGGTGTTTTACTTTATTAGCAACACTCATTAGCCACTTTTTCTTTTTATAGGTACCGCGTTTATAACCGCCCCACCCTTCGTGATAATTTAAGTATTGGGCGTAAGCATCCCACTTAGAGATACCATTTACTTTATGTGTTTTATGAACAAACCATGCCATAAAGTCGATTGCATCGTCAAAATCATCTCTATCAGCCCCACTGTTACCCGTTTCACGAATATAGTCAGACCAAGTTGGAGTTTTTGCTTGTGAGTACCCGTAAGCATCACTGGCACGCCCAGTTGGAATTATCCATAAAAAATACTCCATGGGTGGTGCGGCATCATGACGAAACGAACTTTCTTGGTACATCATGCTCATAAGAATATGTTTAGGTGAGCCCCATTTTTCTTGTGCATCTTTTGCATCTAAGTACCAGTCTGACTTTTCTTCAAAAATTTTACAAAGATCATTAGGTTGCTTTGGCGGCGCAGTGGCACACCCAGCTAAAGAGAGGGCAAAAGATAAAATAATTGCATTTTTTTTCATTTTTATAAGATCTCACTGAACTTTTTAAAAAAGCGTGGGTCTGAGTATATGAATGCAGCAGTATAGCATTGTTTCATCCCTGAAGAATATTTACGCAGCCACCTTGGGCTGCGTTTTTTTTGCTTAAAAAAACTTAAGCAGATGCTTTGGCATTAAAATATTCATCTAAAAAGTCAGTAAAGCTTAGCGTGTCGGCGCGCTCTATTTCTTCTCGCGCTTTATCTGAGAGAACAACTTGTTGCTCTAGCCATTCTTTAGAAAACACATTGTAGTTGGCTTGTGCATGGCTTTGCTTATATTTATTAGCCAATTGAATAGCAAATAAACCGTTATCTATACCCGCACTTTCTAGCTCGCGCACATAACGCCCTGAAAAAGTCAGCGCTGGGTTATCAACCCAAGTAGCCATTTGTGCGATGGTTTCGCTGTAATAGGTCACTCCATACGCCTTATCCATATGCTCAGCGACTTCACTTAGTTGGTCAAAAATTTCTCTCCCCCAACTTTGTAACGTACGCTGTTGGTTGTTGTCGTTAAGCATAACACCTAACTGACGCCCCTGATTAACCACTGTATCTAAATTCTCAGTGCTGCGGGCTTGCTCTTTCCACTGCATTTCTGGAGAGTCTTTTAACAAACAATACGTTAAAAACACATCTAAAAAATGAATTTGCTCTATATCAATGCCCGTTTCACTAAACGGGTTTACATCCAGCGCTCTAATTTCAACATACTCAATACCTGCTCTTAATAATGCATCCGTTGGTTTTTCACCACTTTTAGCATTACGTTTAGGACGGATCGGCGAATAAAATTCGTTTTCGATTTGCAGAATATTTTTATTAAGCTGCTTAGGTGTTGCTGTGGTGTAGTCATTAATATCGCCGTATAAGTCAGAAGGCGTGTTGATTGCTTTTTTAAGCCCAGCAACGTACTCATCAAGCGAGTTATACATTACGCGTAATGAAGATTGCGCACTGTTGGTGTAACCTAAATCACCCAAGCGTAGCGCGGTTCCTGCTTCTAAATAAAGTGTGCCTTTACCTAGCTTTTTAAACGGTAGGTCAGTTTTGCGACCTTGTAAAAAAGAATTACATAATGCAGGTGAGGCACCAAACAAGTAACTAATTAACCAAAGCTCGCGTTTGAAATTACGAATAAGCGCTAAATAACCATCCGAAATAAATGCTTCTAGGCTTTGCTCACTTTGCTTTAAGGTGTGTAAAGATTGCCAAAATGTTTCTGGAAAAGAAATATTAAAATGAACACCCGCAATCGCTTGCATCATACTACCGTAACGGTTTTTTAATCCTTCACGGTATAGGGTTTTCATACGCGCAGTATTTGAGTTACCAAATTGAGCCAGTACGATATCGTCTTGATCTTCAATAAAGCATGGCATACTGATGGGCCATAAAAGCTCATCACCCATGTGCTCAAGTGTAAACTTTTGCAGGTCTTTTAATTGCGCTAAGGTTTCTGTCGCTGATTCACTAACAGGGGTAATAAATTCAAGTAATGACTCTGAAAAGTCGGTAGTAATATGTCCGTTTGTTAATGCACTACCTACGCCTTTAGGATGTCCTAAAGTGGAAATGGCGCCATTACCTTTAATACGCAACGACTCTCGCTCAATACCACGTTTGATCCCTTTAATTGCGTGCTGATGCGGTGTTGCTGATAACGCGTTTAGCGCGCTAGATAAATCATGTATAGTCAAAAAATGCTTCCTCGGCCACGTGGCTTAATCTTAGGGTTATGGGGGCTAATTGCCCATACTCAAGATTAAATTGTTAAGAACAATATAATTTTTCAAAATTTTTAGCTATTTACCCTGTTGAGCATGCGCTTGATACAATAAGCATCAACCAACAAGCTAATCTTGCCACTGCTCACGCTAATATACAATCGCTTTGCTAGGGCGTGTTGGCCTTTGTGAATTGAAATTTGTCCAAACTAAGGGCGATTCAATTGCGGCGCGATATTTGTAACCTAATGGGCTCGATAACTGCCCTGCGTTATTCTAATGACTTACCTCCATGTAAGAATAAGTAAAAACCGAACAAAGCTTTCGCGTCCTGCTCTTACCCCTTGCCTAAAAACCAAACATACTGCTGTAAATTCAGCCACCAAAAACCCTCACGCCCCAAACATAAAGACCCTGAATTAATAGATTACACTTCATAAGCTTTAACATTTTAAACGCAGTATTTGATATAGATCATAAAAAGTCGCAATTTTGATGACAATTTTATTTAGCGCAGCGCCTTTACTTCACCTCCTTTTGTTTACCCAATACAATGATAAGTTAATTAAAAAGGATGGTTAAAACTAACATGCGTCATAATCAAAGCTTAATAAATGAAGAGGTTCACTTTAGTGATGCTCAGCAATTGGTATCCACGACCGATTTACGAGGAGTCATTACGTATGCAAATAAGGCATTTTGCGATGTAGCAGGCTTTAGTGCCCAGGAGCTCGTTGGTAAAAATCATAATATTGTGCGCCACCCAGATATGCCCAAAGCAGCATTTAAAGAAATGTGGAGTACGCTAAAAAGCGGCCACTCATGGCGCGCCATAGTAAAAAATAGATGTAAAGATGGGCGCTATTACTGGGTTGATGCATTTGTAACCCCTATCTTTGAAGCTGATCAGTTAGTTGGCTATCAATCTGTACGTACAAAACCAGATAAAAAACATGTTTTAACAGCCCATAAACTATACGAAAAATTAAATAGCGGTAAAGCCGCTTTTAATTTTAAAGAACGCACACACTTGCGCCAAATGCTTACGTTAGCCATTGTATTTAGCTGGCTAATAATGAGTGGGTTTGCCTTTTCAACCATAGCAGCGGTTATCAACGTATTAATTTGCGTGCTTATTTTGGCCTTAAATTATCAAGAGCTTGTGGCAACCCCTGCTAAATTAAACACCTATAAACAGCATTCTGACTCTATCTCGCGCTATGTTTTTTGCGATAACTCACCGCTAAGTGTGAGTGACTATAAAGAGCAAATGTTACTTGCTAAGCTCAGAACTGTATTGGGGCGCGTAAAAGATGCTACCTATGCCTTTAATAACATTGCTGAAAACCTAGATGATAAATCGACGCTCACCGAAAAAGGCATTGAGGCACAAAGCACACAGCTTACACAAATCGCCACTGCTATGGCGCAAATGACCGCCACTATTGGTGAGATTTCGAATAGTACAACAACTAACGCCGACAAAGTTAATTCTACTCAGCACAGCTGCGCGGATATAAAACAACATATTGCTGATAACAAAAAAATGGTATCTGAGCTGGCAACTCACGTAGATCATGCAGCCAATACGGCTAATAACCTCGCGCAGGAAGCAGATAAAATAGGCCAAGTAATGAATGAGATAGAAGGTATTGCTGAGCAAACCAATTTACTAGCGCTTAATGCAGCAATAGAAGCCGCAAGAGCAGCCGAGCATGGCCGTGGTTTTGCCGTAGTTGCTGATGAAGTACGTGCTCTTTCTTCTCGTACGCAAAGTGCTACGGGGCAAATTCACAGCTCGATTAAAGATATACAAGATACATTGGTTAATTGGTCAAAGGTAATGCAAAGTACAAAACTACAAGCTGAGGGCTGCGTACAAACAACCGAGCAAACACACCAAGAGCTCGATAGTATATTCAATCAAATTAGTGAAATAGCATTGCTAACAAACAGTATATCGACGGCTGCAGAGGAGCAGCAGATGGTGAGCCATGATATTGCTAATAATGTAGATAATATAAAAGAGGTGAGTAACGAAAACTTAGCTTTAAGTTTTGACGTTGCTAAAGATGCCGCAGAATTAGTTGCCGGCTCTCAAAAAGTAAACAACCTACTTTATACATTTAAAGTATAAAGCAATGCTATAAGCCGCCTGCTTGGCGGCTTATTGTACGTCTATATTAGCGTTTTGAAAAAATCAGGCCCTGCTCGTTTGCATCTATCACGACAATATCGCCAGGGTTGTACTCTCCCCCTAATAGCTGCTGAGCCAGTGGGTTTTCAATTGTTTGCTGAATAGCTCGTTTTAATGGGCGAGCACCGTAAACAGGGTCGAACCCGCTAGAGGCTATTTTTTCAAGCGCCGCATCACTGATCTCTAGTAAGTAGCCCATTTCTGTTAAACGCTCACGCAATTTAACAAGCTGAATATCGGCAATTTCTTTAATATGCTCATTGGCAAGTGGATGAAATACGACGGTTTCATCAATACGGTTTATAAATTCTGGCCTAAATTCGTTAACGAGCACATTCATAACTTTGCTCTTAAGCGTTGCGTAGTCGTTTGTACCCGCTTGCTCTTGAATAATGTCTGAGCCTAAATTTGAGGTCATAATAATAACCGTATTTTTAAAATCAACCGTACGCCCTTGTCCATCAGTAAGGCGGCCATCATCGAGTACCTGCAATAAAATATTAAATACATCGGGGTGCGCTTTTTCTATTTCATCAAGCAAAATTACAGAGTAAGGCTTACGGCGAACGGCTTCGGTTAAATAGCCGCCTTCTTCGTAACCAACATAACCGGGAGGCGCGCCCACTAAACGTGCTACAGCGTGTTTTTCCATAAACTCTGACATGTCGATACGCACCATGGCATCTTCTGTATCGAACATAAAACCTGCAAGCGCTTTAGTAAGCTCTGTTTTACCCACCCCAGTTGGTCCTAAAAATAAAAATGACCCTATTGGTCGATTAGGATCGGCAAGCCCCGCACGAGAGCGTCGTATCGCATTCGCGACCGCAACAACTGCTTCGTCCTGCCCTATCACTTTACTGTGAAGTTGCTCTTCCATTTTTAACAGTTTTTCTCGCTCACCTTGCAGCATTCGCGATACTGGGATCCCGGTCCAACGAGAGAGTATTTCTGCAATTTCGTCTTCGCCTACTTGGTTTTTTAGTAAGCTCATTTCTTGCATTTCAGCTTGCGAGGCTAAATCAAGTTTTCGCTCAAGCTCTGGAATTCTTCCGTATTGCAGCTCCGACATACGCTGTAAATCGCTTGCTCGGCGGGCAACCTCTAAATCAAGGCGCGCTTGTTCAAGCTCAGCTTTAATTACTTGCGTGCCTTGTAACGAGGCTTTTTCTGCATTCCATACTTCATCAAGCTCTCGGTATTGCGCTTCTAAGTCGGTGATGAGTTGCTGCATTTCGCTGCGCCGCTTTTGGCTTGCATCGTCTTTTTCTTTAGCTAAAGCGTTATCTTCAAGTTTCAATTGAATAATACGGCGCTCAAGCTTATCTAAAGACTCAGGCTTAGAATCTATTTGCAAACGAATTGACGAGCCAGCCTCGTCAATTAAATCAATGGCTTTATCTGGTAATTGTCGGTCACTAATATAACGGTGCGATAAATGCGCAGCGGCGACAATTGCTGGGTCGGTAATATCCACCGAGTGATGTAACTCGTAGCGCTCTTTTAAGCCGCGTAAAATGGCAATGGTGTCTTCAACTGAGGGCTCTTCAACCAATACTTTTTGAAAACGACGCTCAAGTGCGGCATCTTTTTCTATGTATTGGCGGTATTCATCAAGCGTCGTGGCGCCCACACAGTGTAGCTCCCCTCTCGCAAGCGCTGGCTTTAACATATTGCCAGCATCCATAGCGCCATCGGTTTTACCTGCGCCCACCATAGTGTGAATTTCATCAATAAATAAAATCACTTGGCCTTCTTCTTTAGCCAGCTCGTTGAGCACCGATTTTAAACGCTCTTCAAATTCACCACGGTATTTAGCACCCGCCACCAGCGCGCCTAAATCTAGCGATAAAACACGCTTGCTTTTTAGGCCCTCTGGCACTTCGCCATTTATAATGCGCTGCGCTAACCCCTCTGCAATGGCCGTTTTACCTACCCCTGGCTCACCAATAAGCACGGGGTTATTTTTAGTACGGCGCTGCAAAACTTGAATCGTGCGACGGATTTCGTCATCTCGCCCAATAACGGGGTCGAGCTTACCTTGCTCTGCGCGCTCGGTTAAATCAATGGTATATTTTTCAAGTGCTTGTCGGGTTTCTTCGGCGTTAGGGTCATCGACCTTTTGGCCACCGCGAATTGCTTTTATGGCACTTTCTATTTTAGTTGCAGTGATATTAAGCGCTCTAAAAATATCACCTAAAGGGCCTTTGTCGTCACAGGCAGCTAATACAAATAATTCGCTCGAAATATACTTATCTTTACGCTTTTGCGCGTACTTATCACATAAGTTAATAAGCGAAGCCATGTTATTAGAAAGCTGTACGTCGCCCCCGACTCCTTCAACTTTAAACAGCTTTTCTATTTCTTGAGAAAGCTTGGTGTTGAGCTCATCCGCACTCACGCCTGCTTGTGCAAGCAAGGCGCGCACGCTAGAGCCATTTTGCTGTAAAAGCGCATACATTAAATGTACGGGTTCAATAAATTGATGATCGCGCCCTAATGCTAGCGACTGAGCATCTGAAAGCGCAGATTGAAATTTACTTGTGAATCTATCTAAACGCATGAGGGTTTACCTATTTAATAAACTAATTGCTTAATAAATGGGTATGTTAATAGAATTGTTCAAGGTGTTAAGAAGAATATTGTGGGGAAATAGTGTTTTATTTGCGCCAGATCAAACTTGCCATACGTCCTGTTTTACCTTCTCGCCGATAAGAGAAAAACAATGATGGCTGAGAAACAGTACAATAATCGCCTCCGCTAATATTAATAACGCCTAATTGCTCAAGCTCAATGCGAGCGATTAGATAAATATCGCACAAGTATTTATTATTGCTTTGTAATTTAAACGCCTCTTTAAACAACGGGGATTTTGCAATAAATCGCGTAGCAACCTCGGCACCAACTTCAAATTGCTCAGAACCAATAGCAGGCCCAAGCCACGCATATATTTGCTTACTAGGCGCGCTAAAACAGGCAAGCGTATTTTTTATGATCCCTTTTTCAAGGCCGCGCCAACCACCATGCACTGCTGCAACTTCATGGCCATCATGACTTGCAAACAGAATAGGCAGGCAATCTGCACTCATAATAGCAAGAGGCTGATTTTTAACTTTTGTATACAACGCATCAGCACTGTGTAATGTTTGAAAATTAAAATCTGCATCAACGCAGAGCACATCGCCACTATGCACTTGATTAAGCCACAGTGGCGGGTTTGGCAGGGATTGCTCAACCAAAGCACGGTTTTTTAGCACATGCTCTGGATCATCATCAACATGTAGGCCTAAATTTAAGCTATTAAAAGGCGGCTTTGACACGCCGCCTTCTCGGGTGGTACTGAGCGTACCTACCGAGGTTAAATTAGGCCAAGGTGCTGACAAAAAAGCCATTAATACTCTATGTTAGGGTTAGCTTTGGTATCTTCTCTAAGCACCTGAGTCATTGCCACCATGTCATCTGGAATAGGCGCTTGCCAGGTCATCATCTCGCCCGTAATAGGGTGCGCAATACTCAATTTTACTGCGTGTAAGGCTTGGCGATTAAATGTACGTAACATTTCAAACAGCTCTGGCGTAGCACCTTTAGGTGGACGAGGACGCCCGCCGTAGGCTCTATCGCCAATTAACGGGTGGTTGATATACGCCATATGAACACGAATTTGGTGTGTACGGCCGGTTTCTAGGCGAAGGCGTAAACGTGTATGAGCACGGAATTTTTCAGCAACACGGTAATGTGTAATGGCAGGCTTACCCATTTCGTGAACTGCCATGTGTGTACGCTGCGTTGGATGACGGCCAATCGGCTTTTCAACCATGCCACCTGCGGTCATAGTACCATTACATAAAGCTTCGTATTCACGCGTAAAGTTTTCGCGTTTTTGCAGTGCTTTAACTAAATGTGTTTGCGCCTGAATAGTTTTAGCCACCACCATTAAGCCTGTGGTGTCTTTATCTAGACGGTGCACAATACCAGCACGCGGTACGTTAATAATATCCGGAAAATGATGCAGCAATGCATTTAGCACTGTGCCATCTGGGTTACCTGCACCTGGGTGAACGACTAGGCCCATAGGTTTGTTGATAACCAAAATATCATCATCTTCATAAACAATGTTTAATTTGATATCTTGTGCTTCGTATTCGCGTGGTGCTTCAATGCTGGTTTCAACATTTACAACTTCACCACCGAGTAGTTTTTCTCGTGGTGTGTTATAGATTTCACCGTCAACGGTGATTTTATCATCCAATATCCATGTTTTTATACGTGAACGTGAATAATCAGGGAACAATTGCGCTAATACTTGGTCTAGACGTTTACCACCTAACTCGGTAGGAACCTCGGCTTGAAGTGAAATTTGTTCTGACATTAGTAACTTTACCCAATTTACCAGTGCAAGCTGTGCCTGACTGGGTTAGAATCGCTTTTAATAAAAGCATAATATAATACGCATAGTTTACTCGGTTTTACCGCCGTGGCCTAGCCGAAGACATCGAAGGTAACAAATAAAATGATAAATAAAATAGGGAAACGTGCATTCGCCATTGTTTTTTCAGCTTCTGTACTTACTTTAGGGGCCTGTTCTTCTGCGCCTGACCAAGAAGATATCCAACGCGTTCCTAACAAATCTGCACACGCTTTGTATGAAGATGCAAAACAAACGCTCGACTCAGGTTTATACGCCCGTGCAATTGAGCTGTTAACCGCTATTGATTCACGCTACCCATTTGGCCCTTTCTCAAAGCAAGTACAAATGGATTTAGTGTATGCCCATTACCAATCAGGTAATACAGAGCAAGCATTAGCGACCATTGACCGCTTTATTCGTTTAAACCCAAACCACAAAGATTTAGATTACATGTACTACCTGCGTGGCTTGGTTAACATTAAAGCAGATAAAAATGCCTTCCAAGAGTATTTTGGCATAGACAGAGCTGACCGCGATGCAAACCGAACACGTGTTGCATTTACCGATTTATCAACGCTTGTAAAACGCTTTCCAAAGAGTGATTACGCACCAGAGGCTAAACGTCGTTTAGTGTGGCTTTTAAACCGTATGGCGCGTTACGAGCTAAAAGTGGCTAATTACTACTACGAACGTGAAGCTTACCTAGCGGCCGCTAATCGTGGTAAGTACGTTGTTGAACATTACTCGCAAAGCAGCTATTTAGAGCCTGCACTTGAGATGATGGAAAAAAGCTACGAAAAGCTTGGCCTGACAGATTTAAGTGAGCACGCAAGACTAACGCGTGAATACAATGAATCTAACAAATAAGAATGGCAGAGGTTTTTATTTAAACCTATGTTGATTGTTTAAAAGCCCTCTCTGAGGGCTTTTTTATTGCCTAAAAATAAGGCTAGTTGATGCCTGTGGCGCTTTTTAATACTTAGCGATTAGCCTTCGCACCACACTGAGTATAACAATAGCAATTGCACTGCATGCTTGTATAGCGCTTGTTCTAAAGGGATTCACTGTTGATCTAAGTTTTTCTTTTTACTGGCGTAAAAACAAAAAAGGTAAGCCTAAGCTTACCTTTTAATTAACTCATTGCGGGTGATTAAAGCTCAAAGTCTTTTTTGAATTTTAAACCAAACTCGCTACGGTCATTACTGCGCATTACACCAACAAAACCTGACTGCTGTAAACGACCTACATCGTAAACCTCATTTAATACGTTTTCACCGTATAAGGTTACTTCCATATCGCCATAAGGGTTAGTGTAAGAAATATTAAAACCAACTAATTCACGCGCATCAATAGTCTCGCTTTCATTGTAAACCGACTGGCCTTGCATTTCGCTTCTGAAAGAGTAGTTAGCGTTAAATGCAACGGTTGCACCGCTATCTAAATCCATAAAGTAAGAAGGGGCAATCATTACAGTCCAACGTGGTGTTAATGCTGGTGAATCACCTTTACCAATACCTTGTACGCCTGCATCTACTTCTGTAATTTCAGAATCTAAGTAACCTACAGAGCTGCGAATTGTGAAATCGTCTGTAATGGCAACGGTAGTTTCAAGCTCAATACCTTGCGCTTTAGACTCACCTGCATTTTCAACAATCGTTACAAAACCACCGCCTGCAGTAGGGTCAGAAAATGGTAAAGCAAGGTCAGTGTAATCTGTTACAAATACAGCCAACATCATAGATACATTTTCATGTACTTGGCCTTTTAAGCCCATTTCGTAGTTAATTGCTTTAGTTTCATCAAACGATACAAACTGATCGGGGCCACCAAATGGACGTGGAGGGAAACCACCGGTTTGGTACCCTTTTTGGATTTGACCATATACATTCATGTTATTGCTGATTTGATATGATGCGTTTACATCCCATGTTACAGCGTCAAACTCTGCACTTACGTATTTACGTTCAGCAAATGTTGGGAAAATCGCATCGGCATCTTTCTCATCTTTTGAGTATCGAAGGCCACCGCCAATACTTAAATCATCTGTTAAATCGTAACTTGTATTAAAATATACAGCGTATGAGTTTGTTTCTTGGTTAATTTCAAAATCGCCATAACCACCAAATGAAGGTGTAACACCATCGTTTAATAAGCCATTAGGTGTATTGAATGGGCTAAATACAAATGGACCTGAACGTGTAAAGCCATCTTCATTAAAGAAGTAAAGGCCTGATACAAAGTCCATATTATCGTAAGTCGCATTTAGTTGAATTTCAAACGAGTATTGGTCTGCACCACCCTCTTCTGGGAACTCAGATAAATTAAGTGGTGAGGCATCATCATCAAGTCCACCTTCGTATTCAGAAGTACGGTAACTTGAAATAAATTTAGCCGTGTACGTATCATCAATTGCCCAATCAGCAGTAAATGACGTACCCCACCCTGAGTAAGACGTAGATTCAATACCAGCAACGGTAGTGCCTAAATCATCAGGGTCAGATGGGATCATATCCTGTGTTAATAAAGGAAAGTCACCATTAAATACATCATTTGCATCAAGCGGCTCAGTTAACTCAATAGTGTAAGGCGATTGACCCGACTCGTTATCAACACCGTCAAGTGAAAAAGTAAACGCTAAATCGCTATTGGCTTGCCATTTAAGGGCTACGCGACCGCTAAACTCTTCTTCTTCACCAATTTCTTTTTCTGGATTAGCTAAATTGACAGCTTCACCCACACCATCGCGCGTTTTGTATGATGCACTTGCAGACATACTTACTTCATCTGTTAGCGAGTTATTAAAGTATACATCGCCAGCAATACGTCCGCGGCTACCAATTTTAGCTGTAGTTGAAACAATCCCTTCATCACCTGGTTGCTTAGTAATTACATTTACTGCGCCACCTAAGGTATTACGACCATATAATGTACCTTGTGGTCCACGTAGAACTTCAACACGCTCTACATTTGGTAACGATAAGTTTGACCCCATTTGACGGCCTAAGTAAACACCATCTAAATAAACACCTACACCCGGATCGGTTGTAATTATGTGATCTTGTAGACCAATACCACGAATAAACACAGAGGCATGCGCCGCATTACCTACACCGTAGCGAGTGATATTTAAGTTTGGAACGTATTTACCAATATCTTCTAGGTTACTCATATTGGCTTTATCAATTAGGTTAGCACCAATTGATGTGATAGCGGTTGGAGATTCAAACAAGCTCTCTGTACGTTTACGAGCTGTAACTTCGATTTTTTCAAACGCGTCTTGTTTTGCTGTTGTTTTAGCTTCTTCAGCATTTACTGAGGTAGTTAGTGCAGCGACAATTGCGAGGCTTAACTGTGAGAGTTTGCGTAGTTTCAAAATATTCTCCAAAGGATACCGTATAATTTAGTTATGCGAACTTATTGGCTTGGGCAATAAGTTTTGGGCATAAAAAAAGACGCCTAATAGCATCTTTCCTCTGGAAGGGCATTATATTACATATTTGTGAAGAAATGTATAAAAATTTTCATTTAATAAACATACAGGTACAAATTAATTATAATTTTTGATTATTGTTGGATAATATTACTTACATTATAAATAATAACGGCAGGCCATAAGGCCTCACTTTTAAGCAACCTATTCAAATACATAGCAAAACAGTGTAATAGATATAGGTGAACTAATTTTCTTTACAGTAATAGTTGCTTCAAATAACGGCTTTAAACTTCATTGAAATCGGCAATAAATAACAATATAGTATAATTATCAACCTTATGGATTGAATCGTTATGGAATCAGACAATACTAGTAATAAAAGTCTTAAATGTTTTAATAACCCTGATTACACCTCGCTATTTTGCGTAGCTGCGAAGTACAATATTTTACTGGTTAACTACCAAGCACTTAACATAATTACTACCCATGATTTAATTACGCAATTTATGGCGCAGAATAGGCAACAAGGGTTAGTTATTTTTGATGTCCCTAAAAATTGCAATGCACTTTCTTTGAAAGAGTGGCCTAATCTAAAAGGGTTATTTTACGAAAATACCGATGAAAAATATTTTCAAAAAGGCCTTGAGGCAATTGAAAAAGGGAAGCTCTGGTTTCCACGAGATATTTCTGATTGTTGGATGAAGCAAATGCTAGCCACTGAGAAGCAGTCAGTGGTACAATCTAGCAACTTAACTAGCAAAGAAATAAAAGTGTTAAACTTGTTATTCTCAGGGCTACACTCCAGCGCCATTGCTGACAACTTATTTATTAGCGAAGCAACAGTTCGTGTACATTTGCATAAAATTTATCAAAAAATTTCTGTTAAAAACAAGCAGCAGGCCTTGTTATGGTGTCAAGCCAATCTTAATAAAGTAAATAATTAAGCTTAAAGATGTAGCATAACGACAAATGTTTTTAGGCTTTTATATGTGCAATAAGCTTATATTAATAAAATAGTACTCCACTCTTTAATCATCATTTAGTAACGAAATAAAAAATATCTAATGCAATCATACTGCTTTAGATAATTACTTCTATTATTTAACAATTGTAACCAAAAGAAAAACACGGTCGGTAAAGTTTTTTTAACTAACTTCCTAAAATTATTAGATAAAAACTAAAATCACTTCTATAACCCCCATAAAATCAACATCTAAATAACAAATAGAAAATAGGAAATTCATATGAAAAAGCTATCTGTAACAGTAGCAATATGTGCCGCACTTGCATCTAGTTACACGAGTGCTGAAGTTGGTATAAATAGCTTTGTATCTATAGTGCGTGATAAAGATAGCTATGGCGTTACTTTTGATTAGGTGTAAGTTACTTATAAATATAGTGATAGCAGCGCCTTTTTATCTGTTCAGGGAGCCAGTTAAAAGCAATGTACACAGGCTAGTTCATTAAACAATACTACAGTAAATTATGCTTTTTAAATTATGTGCCTACAAAGCATTGTAAGTTAATAAACCTTAAAAGGAATAAGCGGTTAATAAGTGAGCAAATGGAGAGTTTCCCATAAAAAAACCAGTAACATTGCTGCTACTGGTTTTATAATTTGGTGCGGATGGGGGGACTTGAACCCCCACGCCCGAAAGCACTACCCCCTCAAGGTAGCGTGTCTACCAATTCCACCACATCCGCATTTTTAAGCTTTCGCTTAGGTGTTAAACTTATTGACTTACTTGAGGAGTATAAGTCGTTTAACGTTAGCTTTACGCTAAATTAGTTTGGTACGTCAGAGCTCTGCTGTTGAGTAACAGGTACGTCTTCTTCTGCTGGCGCTACAGTTTCTACTGCAGGTGCTGCTTCAAGGTTTTCCCACTCATCGGTCTTTTTAATTTGACCGGCAGTTAAGTTACCTAACACAATACTTAAAACAAAAAACACTGTTGCTAAGCTTGTTGTTGTTTTGGTCATGAAGTTACCTGCACCTGATGAGCCAAAAACTGTGCCCGAAGCACCGGCGCCAAATGAAGAACCCATGTCTGCGCCTTTACCTTGCTGGATTAAAACCATACCAACTAAAGCTAAAGCAACAACTAAATAAACTACTAATAAAATTTCGTACATCTTATACGGTCCCTTTTGCACTGTTACAGATTGCAGTGAACGAATCTGCTTTTAGACTAGCACCGCCAATAAGGCCGCCGTCTATATCTGGTTGTGCAAATAATAATTCGCTATTTTTTTCGTTAACGCTACCACCATATAAGATGGTAAGCCCTTGTGCTAAATCGCTATCTAATGAAGCAATTTTGTCACGGATAAATTTATGAACAGCTTGTGCCTGTTCTGGCGATGCAGTCTTACCTGTGCCTATGGCCCAAACGGGCTCGTATGCTATCACAGAATCTTTCAGTGCTGCTACACCTAATTTCCCAATTACTGCATCAATTTGTGCAGCAACCACGTGTTCGGTTTGACCGTTTTCTTGTTCGCTCTCGCTTTCGCCGATACACAAGATAGGTGTTAGTCCCACTTGCTGCGCACGGGCAAATTTTGCGGCTACGGTTGCATTGCTTTCTTTGTAAATACTGCGTCGCTCTGAATGACCTACGAGTACGTACTTAGCACCTAACTCTTTAATAAGCTGAGCATCCACTTCACCGGTAAAGGCGCCTGGGGTATTTTCACTGAGCGTTTGGGTACCCGTGGTAACACCACTGTCAACCAGTGCTGATACTAATGGAAATGGAGGAAATAAAACAATGTCTATCTCATTTGATTTAACACTGTTAATGGCATCAGACAGTTGAGTGACAAGCTCTAAAGAGCCATTCATTTTCCAGTTGCCTGCGACCATTGCCTTACGTATTGCCATTTTCCACTCCAGATTAGAAAGCGGGCGAGATATTAACTTTTCTCGCCCTAAGTTACAAGAGGTTATTGTTCTCAATCAGTTTATTTGCTCATAGATTCGACAACTGCTGCAATTTTTTGCGCGCTGTCTATGACTATTTTTTCTTGTTCGGCTTCAACCATAACACGTACTACCGGTTCAGTGCCTGATTTACGAAGTAAAACACGGCCTTTTTCACCTAAAGCTTGCTCTACTTGCGCAACCGCATCTTGTACTTCTGGTGCTTGTGTAGGGTCTGTGCCAGGTGTGTAACGTACATTAATCATTTTCATTGGGTACTTTGTAAAACCAGCCCCTAAATCTTGTAATGTGCGATTTTGAGCCACCATTGCAGCCAATACCTGAAGGCTTGAAATGATACCATCACCCGTGGTGATTAAATCGAGGTTTAATACATGGCCTGAGCTTTCACCGCCAATTCTCCACCCTTTTTGCTGCAGCATTTCCATTACATAACGGTCGCCAACTTTGCTGCGCGCAAATTCAATTCCTTTTGCTTTTAATGCATTTTCAAGCCCCATGTTCGACATAACCGTGCCAACAACACCACCACCTAGCATATGATCTTCAGCCGCTTGACAGGCAATAATGTAAACTAAGTCATCACCGTCAAATACGCGACCGTTGTGATCAACCATCATTACGCGATCACCATCGCCATCGTAAGCAATACCCACATCAGCTTTGTGCTCTAGCACTTTGCGCTTTAACGTATCAACGTGTGTAGCACCACATTCATGGTTTATATTCACCCCATTAGGCTCACATGCATGAGTAATCACTTCAGCGCCTAGCTCACGCATTACCGACGGTGCAATATGGTAGGTTGCGCCATTGGCACAATCTAGTACAACTTTTAAACCTTCAAGTGATAAGCCTTGTGGAAATTGGCTTTTACAAAATTCAATATAGCGCCCATCAGCACTTACTAAGCGCGAGGCTTTACCAAGCTTATCTGAGGCAACACAGGTCATTGGTTCATCAAGCATCGCTTCAATTTGTAGCTCAACGTCGTCATCCAACTTTAAGCCTTGGCCATTAAAAAACTTAATCCCGTTATCGTAATAAGGGTTATGCGATGCACTAATTACAATACCTGCTTCGGCTCTAAACGTTTGCGCTAAATATGCAACAGCGGGCGTTGGCATTGGCCCAAGCAGTACGACATCTATTCCTGCGGCAATTAAACCAGCTTCAAGCGCGGTTTCTAGCATGTAACCTGAAATACGGGTATCTTTACCTATAATTACTTTTTTTGTTCCACTTAGAGACAAAACTCGACCTGCGGCCCAGCCTAATTTCATTGCAAACTCAGGGTTAATTGGAGCTGTGCCCACTAAACCACGTACCCCATCGGTACCAAAATATTTTCTTTCGCTCATTATAAAGCTCCTTTTTCGCAAGCTTGGAGTACACCAAGCACATCTGCTGTTTCTTTTACATCGTGTACACGAATAATTTTTGCGCCATTTTGCGCGGCAATTAGCGCACCGGCTAAGCTGCCCGCTAATCGCTCATCTGTTTTTCTGTTTAGCAAATTACCTATCATCGACTTGCGTGAAAGACCTGCTAAAAGCGGTAGTTCAAATTTATTAAATGCATTAAATTTAGCAAGTATTTCAAAATTATGCTCTAGGGTTTTGCCAAAGCCAAAACCTGGGTCGAGGATAAGTTGCTCCACCTTAATACCCGCTGTTTCGCATGCGCTTATACGCTGCTCAAAAAAGAGGTTAATTTGCGCTAGCAAGTCAGTATAAGTGGGTTCACTTTGCATTGTCCGTGGCTGCCCTTGCATATGCATCAAACAAATTGCTACATCGGGATACTTAGCGAGTGTGCTAAGTGCGTGGGGCTCTTGTAATGCACGTACGTCGTTAACTATATCAGCACCTGCTAAAATCGCCTGCTCCATGACCTGCGCTTTACTGGTATCTACCGATATAACGCAGTCACTTTTAGCTCTAATGGCTTTTATTGCAGGTATCACACGATTAAGTTCATCGTCTAAATTAACATCTGGCGCGCCTGGGCGTGTAGACTCCCCGCCAATATCAATGATAGTTGCACCCTCGTCTAACAACTGCATTGCCTGTTGCACCGCGTGCGCTGTATCTAAAAACTTTCCACCATCAGAAAATGAATCTGGGGTCACATTTAAAATACCCATCACACATGGTTTTTCCAAATTAAGTTTACGCCCACGGGGAAGGTTTATTATGTTAGTCATCGCCAACCTTTTAGTTATTTGATACAAAAAAGCCCCGAAGTACGGGGCTTTTAAAGTATTATTTTAACGATTATTCAGCTTTATCATCAAGGTTTGTTTCATCTTTTTTCGATGAATCATCCGGTTTTTGGCTTTCATCAACCGGCTTTTCTTGAGGTGCGACTGTTTTAGTTGGCTTATCGTCTAAACGGTCATGTGCATCACGTGGTTCACGCACAGGCTGACGCGCCATTAAATCATCAATTTGTTTAGCATCAATTGTTTCGTATTTCATTAATGCATCTTTCATCGCATGAAGAATATCAATATTTTCTTTTAATATATCTTCTGCTCTTTGATAATTACGGTCCGAGAATAAGCGTACTTCGGCATCAATTACTTTAGCTGTTTCATCAGACATGCTCATTGCGCGACCACCGCCGCCACCCATGTACATCTCGTTTTGATCTTCAGCGTAAAGTAATGGACCTAGTTTTTCACTCAGGCCCCACTGCGTTACCATTTTACGTGCAATATCTGTTGCACGCTCAATGTCGTTACTCGCACCCGTTGTTACTTTGTCTTCGCCATAAATAAGTGCTTCAGCAATTCGGCCACCGTAAAGGCTTGAAATCATTGACTCTAAAAGCTCTTTAGAATGGCTAACACGGTCCTGTTCAGGTAGGTACATAGTTACACCAAGGGCACGGCCACGTGGAATAATCGACACTTTATAAACTGGGTCGTGCTCTGGCACCATACGGCCAACAATAGCATGGCCCGCTTCATGGTAAGCCGTCATTTCTTTCTCTTGCTCACTCATCACCATGGTCTTGCGCTCAGCACCCATCATGATTTTATCTTTAGCAGCATCAAATTCAGCCATACTTACAACACGTTTATTACCACGTGCGGCATAAAGTGCGGCTTCGTTTACAAGGTTTGCTAAATCAGCACCAGAGAAACCAGGCGTACCACGTGCAATAACTGCCGCTTCTACGTTATCGCCTAATGGCACTTTACGCATATGTACTTTAAGAATTTGCTCACGGCCACGAATATCAGGTAAGCCAACCACTACTTGACGGTCAAAACGACCAGGACGAAGTAATGCAGGGTCTAGTACGTCAGGGCGGTTAGTTGCCGCTATAACGATAATACCTTCGTTACCTTCAAAACCATCCATTTCTACTAGCATTTGGTTTAGTGTTTGTTCACGTTCGTCGTGTCCCCCACCCATGCCAGCGCCACGCTTACGACCTACAGCATCAATCTCATCTATAAAGATAATACATGGTGCAGCCTTTTTAGCTTGCTCAAACATGTCACGTACACGCGATGCGCCCACACCAACAAACATTTCAACAAAGTCAGAGCCTGAAATGGTGAAAAACGGTACTTTTGCTTCACCGGCTACGGCTTTTGCAAGTAATGTTTTACCTGTACCAGGAGGACCCACCATTAGTACGCCCTTTGGAATACTACCACCAAGTTTTTGGAACTTAGAAGGGTCACGTAAAAAGTCTACTAACTCTGTTACGTCGTCTTTTGCTTCATCACAACCTGCTACATCAGCAAAAGTTGTTTTAACTTGGTCTTCGCTCATCAGGCGCGCTTTGCTTTTACCAAACGACATTGCGCCTTTACCGCCACCGCCTTGCATTTGACGCATGAAGAATATCCATACCCCTATAAGCAGCAACATTGGGAACCAAGAGATAAAAATACTTGCTAAAAACGATTGTTCTTCAGGCTGAACGCCTTTTACATTTACATCATTTTTAAGTAAATCATTAATTAAATCTTCATCGTACATTGGCATTGTGGTTTGAAAACGCTCACCACTGCTTTTAGTACCTGTAATATTACCCGTTCCACGGTCAATAATAACTTCTTGTAAAGAGCCGCTACGCACGTCTTTTACAAATTGAGTGTAACTTGTTTGACGATCAACTTGATCGCCGCCATTAAAGCTCTGAAATACTGACATTAGCACAACTGCAATAACCAGCCAGAGTATTAGATTTTTCGCCATATCGCTCAAGGGGTTAACCTCTTGTATCCAATTAATTTAAATTCAACTAAACGCCAAGCAACTGTACTACAGTTTGTAGCCGGTCGCTACTATATATACTTCCCGAGAACGGGCACGTGAGGCATCAGGTTTGCGTATTTTCACTGCTTTAAAACTATTACGAACGTCTTGCAAGTATTGATCAAAGCCTTCACCTTGAAACACTTTAACAACAAATGCACCATTTTTCTTTAATACTTGATGACACATATCAAGTGCTAATTCTACCAAATACATGCTACCCGCTTGATCTACCGAGTTATTACCGCTCATATTTGGTGCCATGTCAGAGAGTACCACATCAACATTTTTACCATCAATGCGTTTTAACAACGCATCAAGTACGGCTTCTTCACGAAAATCGCCTTGTAAAAAGTCAACCCCCGCAAGTGAGTCCATCGGTAATATGTCACACGCAACAACCTGACCTTTATCAGATACTTTCTCGGCTAAGTATTGTGACCAGCTGCCAGGTGCAGCACCTAAATCAACAACGGTCATACCAGGGCGAAGCAGTTTATCTTTATTTTGGATCTCATCTAATTTGAAAACAGCTCGAGAACGCCAGCCTTTTTTTTGCGCTTGCTGAACATATTGATCATCAAAATGTTCTTTCAGCCATCGCTTTGAACTGGCTGAATGTTTTTTATTTGTCATAAATTAACACGCAACTAATTAGTAATATTCTTTAGATGGCGTTAGAATACCCTTAATTCAAGCCATATTCAGCAAAATTTGTATAAACATGACATTATCAAACAAACAAAAGCAGTTTTTAAAAGGTCAGGCACATAGCCTTAAGCCTGTAGTTTTACTAGGTTCTAACGGTTTAACCGAGGGCGTGGTAGTCGAAATTCAAAGTGCATTAGAAATTCACGAATTGATTAAAGTAAAAGTACCTACTGACGATCGTGAAACAAAAGCACTTATTTTTGATGCAATCGTTCGTGAAACCGGCGCTACTAAGCTACAAACAATAGGTCACACTGTTGTATTGTATCGTCAAAGTGCAGAAAAAAAGATTCAATTACCACGCGCATAAGTTAATTGTGCAGTGAGTCTTTTTATAAAAAAACCAGCATTAAGCTGGTTTTTTTATTATATGTGCTTATTTATGCCTTTTACCTTTAAACAATAAATTTAAAGCACGGCGCTTTTTAAGCAATTTTAGGCCTGTTTTATTTAGTGCGTTTGTATTTTAATAAACGGTCTAAAAATTCAGTAGTTAATTCATTTATCACGCCTGTTTCCGCGTTAACAATCAAGCTAAAACCCACATTTAAATGCGGTATAACCACTAAGTCACTGCGATAGCCTTGCACCCAGCCACTATGATAATAAAGCGTTTCATCGTTATAGTTATAAACACGCCAGCCTAATCCATAATAAGCTTGTTCTAATTCCTTTTTCCATACTCGTCTATAACGCTCTTTTTTTGTAAGTGTATAAGGACGTGTTTGTGTAGCAAGTGCATCTAAAGAGAGTACATCTAGGTTTTGCCCTAATTGCGCATTTAACCATTTTGCCATATCGGTGGCACTTGCATTTACGCCCGCAGCAGGGCCGACTTTATAATAGTTTTTTTTCAGCTTGGCTGTGTACCAACGTTTTTTTCCTCTAACGTGCGGCAGCGCATAATTTTTATCCTGCACCATTGCATCGTAGCCTAAGCTGGTATCGCTCATTTTTAATGGTGTAAAAATTCCCTCTTGCAGCCACTGGTCATATTTTTTATTGGTACTGCTGTAAATGACATCATCAATTAAACTAAACATCACGTTTTGATAGCCATAGCATTGGCCTGGTTCGCAAATGGGCTTTACTGTTAATAGCTTTTCGACAATATCGGGGTAATTCATTCTTGATTCAATTAAATTGTCATACGCATTAGGAACCAAACCGCTGGAGTGGCTTAATAAGTGAAACACTTTTAAATTATCTTTATAAACCGTGCCTTTAAAGGCAGGTATATACTCACTTACCGGTTTAAATAAATCTATTAACCCTTCACTTGCAAGCTTTGCAGTTAACGACCCTGCAAATGTTTTTGACACCGAAGCTAACCTAAAGCGGGTGTGGCGGTTAACCTGTGTGCCACTTCTTGCCTTAGTGCGGCCCATGGTGTGGATATAATCAGCGTTACCAATACTCACTATCGAAAGCGCAGCGCCAGGAATACCTTTACTGTTGAGTTTTTTTTCTGCGTAGCGTCCATACTGTTTTACGAATCCATCCCAGCTTGAGTCTGCTTTAGCTATTGCCTGAAGCGGTAAAGATAGACAAATAGCGACCCAAACATACATAAAATTAGTGAGATACTTCATTCGTTACAAATTTATTCTTTTTTAACTACATCTATGTGCATAATATCATGAAGTTTTGATAGGACTAACGTACAATGTTGCGATTATTGGCTTTTTAAGTGGATGTTAAGTATTTATGCGTTTTATAGTTGTATCACTTTTTATATTATTATCAGCAGGTTGTGCAATTACCAAACAGCCGGCCGAGCCTTTGGCTTTACCGTTAAAGCCAACATTAAAGAGCGAAACTTACCAGCTTGAGTATAAAACAGAGCACGCATCGCCAAAAGTTAAGTCTGTACAGTTACCGGCGCACAAAGTAACACGCGGCCAAACAGTGCGTATTACAACCGATAAAGCAAGCGTAACAGACACGCTATTAAAGCAAATAACCCAAGCCTTGAACGATAAAGGCTTAGAAGTGACTGATAGCAAAAACAGTGACTACACGTTAGCTATTCATCAGTTAGATTTAGCATTTACTGACGATACAAAATATGCGTTAACTCAACCTGAAAACCCTTACCCTTTATTTGCCAAAGTAGCGCAGCAATACCCTACTCAACAATGCGCCACCATACTAGCTCAAGTGAGCATGCGCATTAAGCACCGCGCCTCTGGCGATGTGGTGTGGTTTGCAAAATCATCAATAGACAGCGCAAGCTTCCACCGTGAGCCTTTATTGTTTAGCTTTGCCCAAGAGCAAAAAATTACTAATGAGTTAGAAGTGGCAACATTTGTACATCAACAAAATACCGAGCAAGCCCGTATAGCGCGCGCAGGTAAGGAAGTAACTGTACCGCCCTTTAAAACCATTACTAAATTAAGCAGCTTAACTAAACTACAAGGCCCATGTACGCGTACAGAGGTGAGTGCCTTAACGCCTATGATGCAATATTACTTAAGCAGTATTTTAATTGACAAAATAAAAGTGCAATAACGTAAAAAACTACATTTTTTTACAGATTCAAGGATTCACTTACCAATATAATACGCTTAATAACAAATAATAATTAGGTCCCCAGGGATGAAAAACGCTTTCTTACAGCATACTTTTATTAATAGCGTATTGCTTTGCGCCAGTTTTTTGAGCTTTCAAAGCCAGGCAAGCAATCGATACTATGCTGATAACACGCTAGAGCCCACCCAAGGCTTTGCGTGGGATTGGAGCGCTGGGGCTGGTTATTATGTAGAAGACTCTTACCTAATTGGCCTTGATTCCTACGACGATGGCATTGAACTCGATTTAAGCCTGGCTATTTCCTACGAAAACTTTTATCTCGACTTTGATCATAACCAATTAAGCGGCGGCTTAGTTGTGGGTTACAGCCTTATAGATAAATTTGATTGGGGCTTGGATATATTAGGCACCAATACTCAGGCTGGCTTTGATGACAAAGGCTTAGGTTTTTACAACCACGGTGTAATAGAAGAGCTTGCGGGTATAAAATCGCGTAATTACGATTTTGATGCTGGGCTAAGATTAACGCGCCGCTTTGAAAACTCGCAAATTTCGTTTGAGTTTTTACATGATATTACAGGTACACATAATGGCTGGGTGTTTAACACCTTTTTTAGCCATATTTTGCCATGGCGTAATTGGGAGTTTAGATCTGGGGTGGGTATTAGCGCTTATTCGGGCAGTTTTACTAACTATTACTTTGGTATAGATGCAGACGAAGCCACCGCTAATCGCCCTATTTACACCCCTAATGGCAGTACCAGTATTATGTTTGAGTTTCATGCTGAGTACCCTATTTCTCAAGATTGGGTGTTTTTGTCTGGCTGGTTAACAACGTGGTTTTCAAAAGAAATAGACGACAGCCCCATTATTTCTCAAGGGTATCAACATAAAGCCAAGGTAGGCCTACGTTATGTATTTTAGATGGATCTGTTTATTATTGATCTTCCCTGCTATTTCATCTGCTAAAACAACAGATAAAACGGCCCCATTAATTGCGCTGCCCGACACTTGTGTTGCACTGCGCGAAGGCCGCAATTGCTACGCTGATGTAACGCTTAGCTGGCAGCAACCAACTATAGGTAATTACTGCCTAAGAGACGCAACATCAAAATATATAATGCAATGCTGGTTAAAGCAGCAACAAGGCGTATTTGAATATACCTTCGACTCCCAGCAAAGTATTTCTTTTGAATTGTTTGATAGTAATACAGCCCAAGTTATTGCCACAACAGAGGTTAAACTGCAGTGGGTTTATCAAAATAGACAAAAAAAACGCCGCTGGCGCTTGTTCTAATTAGAGGTGTGACATTTCGTGATTGATTTTACAGCAATGTGTTTGGTAATTAAGTAAGTCAGCGTTTATAAAGTGTGGTTGTTCTGCTAAATAGGCACTAACGCAGCATAAATCCCAAACCTATGCAGCCCTTAGGGTTAGTTAAGGGCGAGTTTCAATCCACACACGGCAACCCTCTAACACTAAGGAAGCTTTATGGATAATTACGGCACTATTTTATTAGTTGAAGATGACACCTCTTTAGCCCAATGGGTTGCAGAGTACTTAACCGAGCAAGGCTATACCACCCATGTTTGCCATCGCGGCGATGAAGTAATAAGCCAGGTAAAAAACTTAAACCCTAACATAGTCCTGCTCGACATTATGTTGCCAGGCCAAGACGGTGTAAGTGTGTGCAGAGAGCTACGTAGCTTTTACACCGCGCCCATTATTATGCTAACCGCCCGCGATGATGAAATGGATGAAGTAATTGGTTTAGAAGTAGGTGCGAGTGATTACATCATGAAACCTGTGTGCCCTCGCGCATTACTTGCCCGTATAAAAGCAGCACTGCGCCTTACTAGCGAACCGACTAAAGTAACCATTAACGAGAGTGTGATTACTGTAGGCGCACTCAGTATTGATACTCAATCACGCAGTGTAACGCTTAATAATCAAGATATGGCTATTTCTAGTGCTGAGTACCTCCTACTGCACTATTTAGCCAGTAATGCAGGCCAAGTAGTCTCGCGTGATGCTGTGTTTAAAGCAACCAAAGGCCGTGAATACGATGGGCTTGATAGAAGTGTTGATGTACTAATATCTGCGCTGCGCAAAAAGTTTCATGATGACCCGCAAAACCCAGAAAAAATTAAAACTATTTGGGGGCGTGGTTATTTACTTGTTGCCACTGCGTGGGAATAGTAACCGTGGTGGTTTAAATGAAAAAATTTTACATTTCACTACTCGGTAGTGCGCTGCTTTCTATTGTTGTATTGGGCTGGCTAATCGATGCATTTAGCCAACAAACTCAAACACCGCATGATGAATTTAGCCTTCAAAGCCAAATGATCAACGGCTTTAGTAAACATTTGAGTAGTGTAGCGACCTCAGAGCGCGCAGCTTATGTAAAGCAATTGGCAAACGACTTTAATGTAAAGCTTGATTACAAAAATAATGAATCCCTAGCCCTGCCGCCGTCATTAATACTACAAATGCATACCCAAAGCGGTCTTATTTTAGAAGACCAGCAAGGTTTTTATATGCTCTACAGTAGCGAAGTATTGTCGCCTTATCATCTTTCCATGCGCCTAGATAAAGGCTTTGAAACAGATCAGCGCAACGATATTATTTTAACTTTGTTGTTTTATGCTGGACTCTGCATTTTTATGGGCTTTATTATTGCCCCACTAGCTAAACGCTTAACAGCATTAAACGATGCGGCTAAAAAGTTTGCCGCAGGTGATGTACAAGCGAGAATAAAGGTCTCTCACTTTACCTACATAAGAGATGTTGAGCTTACATTTAACCGCATGGCTAGCCAAATAGAAAAGCTCGTGGCGGAAAACAAATTAATGGCATCGAGCTTATCGCACGATATTAGAACCCCTATCGCATGTTTACGCTTTGGCTTAGATGCTGCGCTCGACAGCGCAGACATGCCTAAAGTTAAGCAATACCTTGTGCGTATGGAAAACGATCTTGATCATATGGAATCAATGCTTAAAAGCTATTTAGCCTTTGCAACCCTTGAGCAAAATGCCAACCAGCTCACCTACTCGCAAACTAATTTATCGCACTATCTTGAGGATTTACTTACACAGCTTTCGCCTAAAATTGAAACCAGCCAACTTAAAATACAACTAAACAGTAGTGACGATATGGTTTTTGCTGACTTACATTGGCTTGCTCGGGCTATTAGTAATTTAATTGGCAATGCCTGCGACTTTGCAAAAGACACTATTTATGTCAGTGCAAAGCGCGATGAGCATTATTTATATATTACAGTTGAAGATGATGGCCCAGGCATCGCACCAGAGAACTTTAATAACGTTTTTAGCCCGTTTTTTAGAGAAGAAAGCCACCGTAACCGTGCTGATAAAAGTTATGGCTTAGGGTTAGCCATTGTTGCAAAAGTGGCAGATTGGCATCACGGCAGTGTAAGCGTTAGTAAAAGTGCGCGGCTTCAAGGGGCGTGTTTTACCCTTAAAATTGGCCAGCATCACGATTCGTAAAATATTATTTACACAACTGTAATTAACATTTATTACACAAAATCAACTCCTTATTCTAAACCTGTTGATAACATTAATTAAATGCATCGCATGATAGACACACCAGACGATAATTATTGTCATAATTGGGCAAATAAGTACTTTTTATTTATTTGCAATTCCAGTAGATTGTCAGCGCCGTCAAAAAATAGAGAAGTACAACAATATGAGCGCAGTTAGAGGTGAGTTTAGCTCTCGCTTTGGATTTATAATGGCCGCCGCAGGCTCTGCAGTAGGTTTAGGTAATATTTGGGGTTTTCCTACCCAAACAGCAAGCAATGGTGGTGCCGCTTTTTTAGTCGCTTATTTGGTACTCGCGTTCTTTTTAGCATACCCCGCACTTATGGCTGAGCTTATAATTGGCCGCCACGGACAAGCTAATGCGGTGTCTTCTTTAACAAAAATAACATCACACGCGTGGCAAAAGCGTTTTGCTTTTATCGTTGGTTTTGGCGGGATTTTATGTGCGGGCTTTATTTTAAGTTTTTATGCCATTGTGGCAGGCTGGATGCTCAGCACAACAATTGAACCTATCACTACATTAGCTGGTGCAAATCAAGCTTCAACGTGGTTAAGTGAGCAGTCACTTTCACGAAACATCATTTTTACAGTGATATTTATTATACTCACCGTGGTTATTATTAGTCGTGGCGTAGAAAACGGCATAGAAAAATGGTCTAAGCGTCTGATGCCTGCGCTTTTAGGTATTTTATTTGCCCTAATTGCCTACGTTATGACCCAAGAAGGTGCTATGCAAGGGCTTAAAGCCTATTTAGTGCCTGATTTTTCATCTATATTTGATGCAAATTTACTCGTAAGTGCACTCGGTCAAGCGTTTTTCTCTTTGTCATTAGGCACCAGCGTGATGATTATTTATGGCTCTTACATAAGTAAAAAAGAAAACCTAGTCACGCTAGGCGCATATGTAACATTAATAGATGTGTTTATCGCGTTTGTAGCGGGCCTTTTAATTATACCAGCCATGTATGTCGCACAAGCTCAAGGCGTAGAAATTTTTTCATCTACAGGCAAACTTCTCTCTGAAGACACACTGGTGTTTCAAGTGCTACCAGCATTGTTTGATGGTATGGGCTCTGTGGGTTTATTTATAGGTTTTGCATTTTTTGCCTTAATGAGTATAGCCGCACTTACCTCCTCTATTTCAATGTTAGAGGCGCCGGTATCCTATACTGTGGAGCGCTTTGCAATGAGCCGCCTGCAGGCAACATGGCTAATTGGCGCGCTAATAAGCGCAGTGAGCATTACCATAGTATGTAACTTAGGAAGCTTATTTGGTTTAGTGATCACCCTAACAACTAAAGTTGCTCAGCCTTTACTTGGCTTGATGTGTTGTATTTTTGTTGGCTGGATTTGGTACCGTGGCTCACTACTAAAAGCAATACAGCAAGGTAACCCTGAGGTTCATAACACACTATTTTGGAAAGTATGGCCTGTATACACTAAGTTTGTGTGCCCTATAGCTATTGGTGCTGTGTTTTTACATTCGGTGTTAAGTTAAAACGTTATTTTTAACTAACCCGAGTTGAGGTTAAGTACTAAATTAAGTAAAGCCCACGCGTTAAGTGGGCTTTTTAATAGCTTAAATTTACTCGTAATAAATTAGCTTAGAGTATTTAACACCATATCTTGATGAGGGATGCCATCTTCTAGGTATTGCTCCCCTACTTCTGTAAAGCCAAAAGAGCGATAAAATGCTAATAAATAGGTTTGTGCGCCTATATAAATATGACGCTGTGGCCACTGCTTTTTACAACATGCTATGGCCGCATTTACAAGCTCAGTAGCCCGCCCTTTACCTCGCTCACTTTTACAAACCAATACACGGCCTATTGCACTGTACTGCTCGTTTTTTTCATAGCAGCGGGCATAAGCTAATAAACTATTATCTGCAATTGCATATAAATGCTGAGTACTAGGGTTAATGTCTACTTCATCAAGCTCAGGGTAAGGACACGTTTGCTCTACTACAAATACATCAACACGGCCGCGCATTATCGTAAATAAAGTACGCGTATCAAGCGCATCAAAATGCGCACATTTAAACGACATATAAAATCCTAAAATAAAAAACCCAGCCTAAGCTGGGTTTAGTTAAACTACGCATCACTTAGGCAAACAAACGCTCTAATTGGTCGCACAACTGCGATAAATTCACATGGTCGTGCTCTATGGTTAAATCAACATAACCATCGCCTCTAAATGCTCTATCCAGCTCAATTAAAACATGCGTTTTGTGTGCTTCTGGTACAAACGATAATTCAATCTCTTGAATACCAAATAAGCTGCGGCTATTAGGCTTGTATTCTAACTCTTGATAACACCCCGATACCGACTGAAAAGTAGGCGCACGTAAATGGCCTTTTTCAACATCAGCTTTTAATAAACTAAACCCTAATTTATCCATTGCTTGCATACAGGTTTTAACAGCTTCGTTAGGGTAAATATGCAAATGGTCTTTATCTGTAGGGTCTAGTGCTAAATCAATATCAAGGCCTGTTTCAATCCATACATGTGATTGGTTGTAGCCGGCATTAATTTCAGTA
The DNA here is from genome assembly GCF_035666335.1 of Pseudoalteromonas sp. CuT4-3. Lineage (NCBI taxonomy): Bacteria > Pseudomonadati > Pseudomonadota > Gammaproteobacteria > Alteromonadales > Pseudoalteromonadaceae > Pseudoalteromonas > Pseudoalteromonas sp. CuT4-3. Next base: position 1,068,357 of record NZ_CP142030.1, on the reverse strand, counting down.
ATTGGCGTTTCTGGATGAAGGCGCGCTTCAAATGGAATACTTTTAACTTCACCTGGCTCAACAGTGCCTATATCGGTTATACGCCACTGATCAATTACGTGATTAGTAAAGTACTCACCTTCTTCGCCATCAACTTTAACGCGAGTCATTAAAAACAAATCAAGGCCAGCAATTTCTTGAGCCACATCGCCTGCAGTTATAACGATATTAGCGTTAAAAAGTTGCCCTGGCTGAAGATGCTCAGTTTCTAAAATTGTATCTACTTTTGCAGCGCCAATACCTACCGACGCTAAAATCTTTTTAAACATATCTATCTCCTTAAGCTGAGCGGCTCAGTTTGTTGCTCAAGCTTAAACTCCTTCGTTAAAGCATCTTAACCATATTTAAAAGCCAATGTCAGTGAAAAAATGTTATTTACATGCTATTTACGATTAAATACGTGTTTAATGTGCATTTTTTATACGTAGCTGGGCAAGCAATTGATTAAACGCGCTCATTTTTAGGGCTATTTTTATTTTCAATGGTATAAAATTTTCGCTACACTGCAATCCCAAATGAAGTGATATTAAGAATTATGGAACTAATCTATTTTGCCGCCGCGTTTGTTTGTGGCTTTGGTGTTTATCAATTAAAACTTCCTCCCCTTATTGGCTTTTTACTTGCCGGTTTTGCATTAAATTTATCTGGCTATAAAAGCACCGAACTACTCGATACCATTGCGGCACTGGGTGTAACACTTCTTTTATTTAGTATTGGCTTAAAACTTAAAGTAAACAGCTTAATCAAGCCCCAAGTATGGGCACCCGCTACCCTACACATTATTTTTAGCAGTGCATTATTTAGTGGCTTTATGTTACTGCTAGGTATTTTTGCTGTGCCTATGTTTATTGATTTAAGCTGGCAAAGTGCTTTATTAGTTGGGTTTGCGCTAAGCTTTTCAAGCACTGTATTTGCGGTAAAAGTACTTGAAGAGCGCGGTGAAATGGCAAGCCTACACGGAAAAATAGCCATTGGCATTTTAGTTATGCAGGATATTTTTGCGGTTATATTTTTAGCCATTAGCACTGGCAAAGTACCTAATATGTGGGCTCTTGCTTTAATTATTGCACTCCCTTTAGTGCGCCCACTTATGTATGCAGTGCTTAACCGATCTAAACATGGTGAGCTATTGCCGTTATTTGGCTTTTTCTTTGCGTTGGTAGCCGGTTATAACGCTTTTGATTTTGCAGGTTTAAAGGGCGATTTAGGCGCGCTCATTATGGGGATGATGTTTGCGCCACATAAAAAGGCGGGAGAGCTTTCAAAGTCGCTGCTTAATTTAAAAGATATTTTGCTGGTCGGTTTTTTCTTAAGTATTGGTTTAAACGCAGAGCTTACAGCTAATTCATTAATTGTAGCGTTAATCCTTATATTTGTGCTGCCAGTTAAAACCTTACTTTATTATGTGTTTACGAATACCTTTAAGCTCAGAGCGCGCACCTCGTTACTCACTGCATTTAGCCTTGCTAATTTTAGTGAGTTTGGCCTTATTGTGTGTGCTGTGGCAGCCTCTACAGGCATGATCACCTCAGAGTGGCTGGCGGTAATGGCTATTGCGGTGTCTATTACCTTTGTTATTGCATCGCCTCTTAATAAACGCTCAAACGAGTTATACGTAAAAATTGAGCGCTGGCTATTAAAATTCGAAAGCAAAACCCGCTTAGCTGAAGAGCTACCCGTTAATCTAAACGACACTAAGATCGTTATATTTGGTATGGGACGCATAGGTACAGGTGCCTACGAAACAATAAATGCGACTCACCCTAATGTAGTGGCGGGCATTGATATAAAACCAGAGGTGGTAGAAAAGCATATTAAACGCAATAGAAAGGTACTCCTTGCCGATGCCACCGACCCTGACTTTTGGCAGCGCGTTAACCACTCTCATGTTGAAATGGTCATGTTAGCTATGCCAAAGCATATGCAAAATATTTTTGCACTAGAGCAATTACAAGCCTCAGGCTATAACGGCCAAGTAACAGCTATCGCCAATTACCCAGATCAACAAAAAGAGCTTGAACAAATGGGCGTAAACTCGACCTATAACTTTTATTTAGAAGCAGGAAGTGGTTTTGCCGAGCACGTAAAGCAAGAGCTATTCGAAAAATAGCACTTTTACACTAAACAATAAAAACAACCAAGTGAAAACGCCTTATTTTTAATAAGGCTTTTTTATTAGTTTTAGTTTAAAAACTCATTTTATTTACATTCCTTTACATTACTTCTCTCTATCTGTAAAAAAAACAGATAAACTACCGATGTTGTTTAAATAAACGTCTTCGCACCTATGTCGCATAATTAGACTCCAGCTAATTAATGCAAGGTAAGTATTTATTTATCAACACAAATTTATTCAATCAGAGGGCCTACTCCCTCGTTCAATAGGCTGTTTCTTGCCCGTCACAGCCTATTTTATTTCTGTTTACTTGCCCGCTTACCCAGCCGCTATTTAATGCGTTTATTATTAATAAGCAGTAGTATTACTATTATACGTTTTATCAATTACTGACTTATTATGGATACAGCCGAACTCAAGCTCGCTATTAATACAATTATGCCCTTTGGAAAATACGCAGGCAGACCTCTGCTGCTTTTGCCAGAGCCCTACCTAGTGTGGTTTAAACAGCAAGGGTTTCCAGAAAGTAAACTCGGGGCGCAGCTTGCAATGATGTACGAGGTTAAATTAAATGGGCTTGAGCAAATGCTGATGCCCCTACTTAAAAAAAATGAAAAATAATTGAGAACTTTTTCCACGTAGCCGGGTCTACTATTTTGCTACTTGTTGATTTTGGTTTTTAACCACAAAAAGCGCCTTAGGCGCTTTTTTTATGTCTGGCGTTTTTAGGTGAATTGCTTTTATACCAATCCGCATAATAAAGTGATCTATTTTGAGGATGGAAAAACGTGTGGATAGCTAAGCAAAAAATTCGCTATTTAGTTGTTCTCGGCAATTGCTCCTGCATTGCTCTACCTTCTGCATTTATGCACTCGTAAATGGGAGTTTTTTAACGTAGGTAGCGACACATTTGGCCCTACAAAATGATTAAGTATTATTGAGGATAGGTATTAGGTAAGGTAACTATAAACTTTGCCCCACCAAGCGATGAGTCAGTGATTGCATAGTGCCCTTTATGCCACGATACAATTTTTGCCACTATGGCTAAGCCTAAACCAAAGCCCCCTGTGCTTTTATCACGGCTTTTATCTAAACGAGTAAAAGGTTTAAATACGCTTTCTCTGTCGCTTTTTAAAATACCTTCTCCGTCATCTTCCACAATAAAGTAAATTGCATCACCCTGCGCTTTGAGTGTGACATCAACACGACTAACAGCGTACTTTAACGCATTGCCCACTAGGTTTTGCATTACACGCGCAATAAAGTGCGCATCACACTTGTACACTAAAGCCTGTGGTAACACCGCATTAAACTCTATGCCGCTTGCAAAATTTAGCTTATTAATGACTGATTGTGTTAAGGCAGCCAAATCAACGTCGCTTCTAGCTAAGCTTGGTTGCTGCGAATCAAGCCGAGCATATTCAAGCATTTCACACACAAGCGCTTCAAGTTCGCTTATATCTGCCTGCATATTAGTTAGGTAATGTTGCCCTTTTTCCGATTGCAGTGTTTCTTCTAACATGGCTATACCAAATTTTAATCGTGCAAGGGGCGTTCTAAATTCATGAGATACAGAGGAGGTCAGTTCTTGTTGCGCACTAAGAAGATGCTCTATGCGCTGCTGCATTACTTTTAGAGTATCAGTAACGGGTAAAAAAAACGATTTAGAAGGACTGCTTAAATTAAAGTCTTGCGAGCCATCTACCGCTTCGCACGCATGGCTTAATTTAGAAAAATCACGCCATAGTAAAAAGCTCCACAGCCCCACAGGTAACCCTACAATAGCCAGTAACATTAAATACGGGATAACAGAGCTTTCAGGTGCTTTTATAACGCCTACAGGACCAATTTGAAGTAGCTTGTTATCACCAAGCTCAACATACCACACTATGCGCTGTTTTTTATCATACAGGTACAGGTAATGATTTTTATCTAATGAGGCTTGCTGCTTAAGGGGTAAAATAAGATCTTTGCGGGCAATAACTTGGCTTTCAAAGCTGTGTTTTAGCTTATCTAGTCCATCATCGGTTTGCGATAATAACCAAAGTGCTTGGCCAAACTCATCATCTAACAGCACTTGCTGCTGCGTCTCTTCGTAAGGCCAAATTTGTTCTATAACACCACTAACAATAAATAAAGAAACAATGATATAAACATATAAACTTATAAATAGTTTGCCCATTATTCCTTATTTACCTTCATATATTATTTTTCCCAGGCGTCTGATACAAACAAGTAACCTTGCCCCCACACGGTTTTTATACGGTAAGGTTTATCGCTGTTATCACCTAGCTTTTTACGAATTCGTGACACGCGTACATCAACGGTACGGTCAAGCCCATCGTATTGACGACCAATCATATGTTGATGAACATGTTCACGGCTTAGTACTTCGCCTGCATTTGAGGCAAGTAGCCATAGTAGCTCAAACTCATGGGATGTAAGTACTATTTCGTTTTCGTTTAATTTAACAATTCGGCTGGTTTTATCAATGACTAAATCACCAAATTGAATCTCTTCTGCGGCCTTAACCACGGGTTGTCCGCGACGCAGTAATGCATTTACACGCGCCAGTAAAACACGCGGTTCTGCAGGTTTTACCACATAATCATCTGCGCCAAGCTCTAAGCCAATCACCTGATCAAAGTTTTCACCTTTTGCAGTAAGCATTAAAATTGGCAACGAGAACTTATCACGTACTTGTCGACATACGCTAAAGCCATCTTTACCTGGCAGCATAATATCTAAAATCATTAAATCAGCAGCGTTATTCTCAAGATAACTAAATACTTCATCACCACGGCTTAATACGTCTACTTCTAAGCCATTATGTTCAAGATAATCTTTTGTTAGTTGTTGTAAACCTAGGTCATCTTCAACAAGTAAAATTTTTGGCATGAGTTGCTCCTAAATTAAAAATAGCTCCATGGAGAGCGAAGCCTGCGCCTACTTTTTTTAGCATCAGCACTTTGCACTTCAACGTGTGTTTTAGCAATTAACACACCGGTATGAGGATTGATTAAGGAGTATATGGTCTCTACCTGAACACGCGCTTTATACTCAAACACACCAACAGCCTGCTGTTGCCAGCATTTAATCAGTTTGTTTTGTTGGTACAGGCATGCATCGCTTGGCGATGGTTGCTGCCAATTAAACTTTAAATCAAGATCGCAAAACGCTTGCTGCTCAGAAACAACACACACTTTGGGAGAGACCTTTAAAGACGCATTTTGCGCTACAACGGGAGGGCTAAACAGAAAAACTGTAAGCACAATCAACATTAAATACTTCATATTAAAAAGTATGATCGAATCCTATAAAAGCAGTCATTGAATAGTTACGTTCAAAAAGCGGACTGCCATCCATAGCTGAATAGTCGTAATATGCTACATGAAAACGAAGACTGTTAGCCTCACTCAATGGCCAACTGGCGTCGATTTTAGCATAAGGTTGCCAGCTACTACCAACGTCAATTTTACCTAATGAGGTTTCGTGTGCTTTTAAACCATAATAGTAGCTGTTTAATTCAGCTGATTTATAGTTAACCCCAAGCGTTGGTTTTAACTTTAAACGCCCTACTTCACTGTGGTACTGCCATTGTATAGCGCCTCGAGTACCGTTATAAACATTACTTATATCGTGTAATAACTGTATCGATAGCACATGGTTTTGCTGCACATAATGATAGCTTCCTCCAGCATCTAGGGCTAAATGGCGATTATCAATATTATCGATATTTATTTTTTTAGGCTGGGGATTATTTTGCGCTAATGCAGAAGCACCTGTGGTTGCTGGTAAAACAAAGAGGTCATTAGGGTGCCAATCAATAAAAAAGCGTGACTCTGCGTTCAGTTCTGAAACGATATTAAAATGATGCTTTTGATTTTCTTTAAGTGTGAAGCCAAGGCGACCATTATCGAAAAACCAACGCTCGCCATAAAAAGCAATGCGTGGGATCACAGGGAGCGGGACGTTTTTTCCGCCATGCAGAGGGTTGGTAATAACACCCGCGCCGACACTTAGATTTACATGCCACTTCTTAACAGTAATATGTTGCTGCGCATACTCTTGTTCGTTGTAGGCCTGCGAAGCTGTGCTAGGCACGCAAGCAAGACACACCACAAAGCAAAAAATGTAAATAAAAGTATTGAGCCGCATTAACCTAATCTAAATGAGTAAAATAAGTAAGTGACCCATACTAGCAAGGTAAGCACAAATGTGCGCCACCTGGTCACAATCATTCACAATTTTTATACATGCGTATCACATTTAAATATCAGGGGCTATTTCAATACGGTTGCGACCATGTGTTTTAGCTATATATAAAGCACGGTCGGCGCGCTCAATAAGTACCGAACCTTTCGTGAATGGACGTAAAATAGCGAGCCCAAAACTTGCAGAAATTGCACGTTTAGAATTTACATCGTCTTTTTTACGGATAGTTAATGAGGCAATATCTAAACGAATTTTATCAGCAAACACCATAATCTCGTTGATGCTGTCAAAATACCCGGTAATACAAAACTCCTCACCACCATAGCGGTAAACATTCAGGCTATCGGAAATATTTTGCGAAACTTTTTTGGCTACTAATTTAAGTACTTCATCGCCTTTTTGATGACCAAAATCGTCGTTAAAACGTTTAAAGTGATCAATATCAAACATGATTAGTACCGCCAATACGCTCTCGTCAGCTTGCTCTGAATAGGTTTGACAAAACTGCTGAATATCATCATCAAACTTTCTTCTATTAAAAAAGCCTGTCAGGGGATCTGTATCTGCTGCTTCTTGAGAAAGGTTAAGTGCTTCTTTTAAATCTTTAATTTCGTTATAGGCTACCGCAAGCTTAGTTTGAAATTCTCGCGCATAGTCTTGCATAGCCACTGACTCGTCAGTTAAGCGTTCAACACAACCGAGTATTTCGTTAAACGAATTTACATTAGCTAAACTTGCTAACTCATTTTGAGAATCTACCAACGACGTGGTAAAGCTTTTAGAATGATCGAGGGTAACGCTTATATCATGCTGTACTTGCTCCATAGTGCCATGGAAGCGATCTGCCATTTCTTGAAAAAACACTAAGTCATCTTCGCTCAAATGCTTATCAAAAATTTCTTTTGCTTTATTTTGAGTACATGTTTGTTGCTCAGCAATGACGTGATCAAGCTCAGCATTTAATGCTGGTTTACTGCCTTGCACATAGCAATACCAAATAGCGTAATTGATAGGCGTTACCGGCATTCGGTATTTTACCATCAGAGGAATTGCTTTTTTTAAACATTGAGCAGAATGAGCGAGCGATACAGCATGATCCATAATTATTATAAACTCTCGTGCGTCATTATTTTTTATTATTAAGCTTTCATGTTAAGTAATAGTAAACTCATACGCAACTGTTAATCATACTATTTACTGAATTATATTAATCGTTAAAAGCTTAAATAACATTTGCGCCTAAAGTTTGTGCAATATTCCATAATGCACTGATTGCTGGGTCGTTAAGCTCTTTTTTTAGCACCGCCAAACCAATATCAAATCCTTCTGGCTGGTAATTTTCACTGGGCAGTACGTGTACCTTGTCTTGTAGCGGACTATTATCTAGCACTATTTTGGGAACCATGGCGACACCTAATCCTAGGCTCACCATAGACACCATAGCTTCGTGCCCAGCCACTTGCGCATAAATTTTTCCATGCACATTATTTTTCCGCCACCACTGCTCTAACCGCTGCCTAGAAAAACCTTGCTCAGGTACAATAAACTCCAGTTCTGACCAATCGATTTGTGGGGCGTTTTTCGCTATTTTTTCGCTGATCGGGCATTGAATTTTAGGTCCAATAAGAACCAGTGGAGAGTGGCCTATATTAACAAAAGCAATTTGGGCAGGCAGTTTACTTGGCCGTGCAGCAATAGCCATTGATTCATGGGCATCCAGTACTCGGTTTATTGCCAACGCCGGATCGCCGGTATTGAGCGTTATTTCTATATGCTGATGCTGCGCGCGGAGTTGTTCTAATATTTGATGCAAAAAACTATACGATGCGGTGACTGAGCAATAAATACTCACATTACCGTAAATATGCTGGGTTGGGTCTTTCACATTCGCTTTAAAGCGCTGCCAATTAGCCAGTGTAGAGGTGGCGTAATCAATAAACGACTCCCCTTCTTTAGTTAATTTTACACTTCGGTTATCGCGTATAAATAAAGCAACGCCGACCTCATCTTCAAGCTGCTTAATATTACGACTTAAAGTAGGTGCACTTATATGGCACAGCTCGCTCGCCCTGGCAAAATGGAGCGTTTTAGCTAACACTAAAAAGTAATTTAAATGCTTATGATCCATTACACGCCCCTACGTTTCATTTTTTGAAATACTTTAGTGCAAATATATCATTTTACGCAAGCAAAGTTTTTTTTTATGGTGTGTTTAAGCAAAGCAAATACGCTTTGCATCTAACAAACACGAATTATAGGACACTAACATGGCGAATTATTTTAATACCTTACCTTTACGCGAGCAATTAGCTCAATTAGCGCAATGTGAATTTATGGACCCAAGTGAATTTACCGATGGTGTTGATGCACTTAAAGGTAAAAAGCTGGTTATTGTTGGCTGTGGCGCACAAGGTCTTAACCAAGGTTTAAACTTACGTGACTCAGGCCTAGATGTATCGTACACGTTACGTCAATCAGCAATTGATGAGCGTCGTCAATCATACCTAAATGCATCTGAAAACGGTTTTACTGTAGGCACCTACGAAGAGCTAATTCCGAGCGCTGACGTAGTATTAAACCTAACACCTGATAAGCAACATACGGTCGTTGTAACTGCCATTATGCCTTTAATGAAACAAGGCTCTACACTTGCTTACTCGCACGGTTTTAATATTGTTGAAGAAGGCATGCAAATTCGTGAAGACATTACGGTAATCATGGTTGCTCCTAAGTGTCCTGGCTCTGAAGTGCGCGAAGAATACAAACGCGGCTTTGGTGTACCTACTCTTATTGCTGTTCACCCAGAAAACGACCCACAAGGTCACGGCTTAGCACAAGCTAAAGCCTACGCTGCGGGTACCGGTGGTCATCGTGCCGGTGTACTTAAGTCATCATTTATCGCTGAAGTTAAATCAGACTTAATGGGCGAGCAAACAATTCTGTGTGGCATGTTACAAACCGGTTCAATTTTATGTTTTGATAAAATGATTGAAAAAGGCATTGATGCGGGTTACGCATCAAAACTAATTCAATACGGCTGGGAAGTAATTACCGAAGCCCTTAAATACGGCGGCGTTACTAACATGCTTGACCGTTTATCAAACCCTGCAAAAGTAAAAGCGTTTGAACTAAGCGAAGAACTTAAAGTTATTATGCGCCCGCTTTATAACAAGCACCAAGATGACATTATCGACGGTACTTTCTCACGCGTAATGATGGAAGATTGGGCAAACGACGATGCAAACTTACTAAAATGGCGTGCAGAAACTGCCGAAACTAACTTTGAAAAAACCCCTGCTGGTGATGTAGAAATCTCTGAGCAAGAGTTTTTCGATAACGGTATTTTAATGGTTGCTATGGTTAAAGCGGGCGTTGAGCTTGCATTTGAAACCATGACTGCAGCAGGTATTATTGACGAGTCGGCTTATTATGAGTCTTTACACGAAACACCATTAATTGCCAACACAATAGCACGTAAAAAGTTATTCGAAATGAACCGTACTATTTCTGATACTGCAGAATACGGCTGTTACTTATACAACCATGCGTGTTTACCATTATTGGCCGATTTTATGAAAAACATCGACACCGATGTTATTGGTAAAGGCTTAAATGAGCAAAGTAACCAAGTAGATAACCAAACATTGATTCAAATTAACACTGCACTACGTGAGCACCCTGTTGAAATTGTTGGCGCTAGACTACGCGGCTACATGTCAGCAATGAAGAAAATTGTATAACTAGTTTCGCTTGTTAGAAACCAAGCCCACATGCATACGCTGTGGGCTTTTTCGTGCTAGTAATAATAAAAAGCGTGTATACCCTTTTAGATATATTGCAATAATTAGCGCTTAATTAATAATGTGCTAACATGGCTATCTACCTAGTTGTAAAGTTAAATAATATGACGATAAAAAACCTAACTATCACTCAAAAAATCACCATTTTAGGCAGTACCATTGCAATCTGTGTCGCTGCATTAATTGGTTTAACGTCTTTATATAGCTCTGAAGATATTATAGAACGACGTATGATTGAATCTGAGCTACCCAGCAAATTACACAGTATTAGTAATCAAATTGGTGGCGAAATAAACGAACTACTAGGTGCTGCACAGCAACTATCATCAAATGAATTTATCTTAGAGTGGGCGCGCTCAAATAACCAAGACGACACACTACTGCTTAAAGAATTAAACCGCGTAGCAAAGCAGTTTGATTTAGCAACGGCGTCGTGGGCTAACCGTGATACAGCACAATATTGGAACCAACACGGATTTTTACGCGTGCTTAAAAACGACGCGGCTGATGGGTGGTTTTTTGGCTTTACCAACTCAAATAATCCGTACTCAATCAGTATTTATCAAGAATCCCCGACTGATGTAAAAATGTTTGTAAATCATCAACAAACAAATGGGCTTGGATTAGCGGGGCTTGCAAAAAGCATCACCGACATGCAAAAGCTATTACAACAATTTAAAATTGAGCAAACAGGCTTTGTGTTTATTGCAGATAAAAGCGGCTTAATTCAGTTACATAAAGATGCAAATAAAGTGGCTAAAGTAAACATAGACACACTTTATGGCAGTAATGTTCATAGTACTTTATATAACCCCTCTGGTTTTGCAATTACAGAATTATCACTTAATAACGAAGCCACATTTTTAGCAGCCATGCCAATAGCCAATACCGACTTATACGTATTAGCCCAAGTACCTAAAAGTGAGGTGTTTGAGACTGTAGGTACATTGGAGTGGCAAATATTTACCTTTACGCTAGTGATAGCCCTCGTTGCTAGCATACTAAGTTACTTGTTAGCACGTTCTTTAGCGTCACCGCTTTCGGATATGGCCGAACTGTTCTCACGTTTAGGATCAGGCGATGCTAATTTAGCGTACCGTTTGCCAGAGTCTAATCAGCCAGAGCTAAACAATTTAAGCCATGGCTTTAACCAATTTATTCATAAAATTGAAACTGCCATAAAGCAAGTCGCCAACGAAAGTACAGAAATACGCCAAAGTTCTAATCATGTATTTGAACAAGCAAAAAACAACTCGCAGTCTATTGATAATCAAAAAGAGCAAACCATTTCGGTAGCTGCAGCCATTAACGAAATGGGCGCAACTGTACAAGAAATAGCACAAAGTGCGGCTAATGCAGCCAAGTTAACGCAAAGCAGTGAAGAAAACACCAGCCAAAGCCATCAGCAAGTACTGCAAAGCCAAGCTACAATTTCAGCGCTTGCCACTGACATTGACGGCATTACCGAACAAGTAACACTGCTTTCTAAAAAAACAATTGATATAGCGAGTATTGTTGACTCTATTCGCGGTATTTCTGAGCAAACTAATTTACTGGCCTTAAACGCAGCCATCGAATCGGCACGGGCTGGTGAGCATGGTAGAGGCTTTGCAGTGGTGGCCGATGAAGTACGCGCGCTTGCTAATCGTACCTCGCAATCAACCACCGAAATTCAGTCAATGATTGAAGAGCTAACCACTATTTCTGAAGATGTAGTAAACGATATCAGTCAATCTAAGCAAAAAGCCCAACAAAGCGTAGGCGCAATGCAAAGCTCTGTTGAATTGCTTGATGCGATAAGCGAAACAGCAAATCAAATAAACGACATGGCTACTTTAATTGCCACCGCAACTGAGCAGCAAAGTAACGTGGTTGCTGATGTAGGACGTAATATTGAGCAAATAAGTGAAATTAGTGACCGTGCTATGAATGAGCAAATAAACACCGAGCAAGCAATTCGCGATTTAGCAAATAGCGCTCAAGCCCTTGATGCACTCGTAGCCACCTTTGAAAAACACCACTAAACACGTTTTGTAACACTTTAATAAACCACCTACGCATATTGCATCTACACTTATAGATGTAATATGTTGGAGGTGGTTTATGAACATATCTTGTTTTAACGTATTATTACTAAGTAGTTGCTTATATTTAAGCGTATGTAACACCACGGTGCGTGAACCACCACCGCTTGCCCTTGCGAACCATCCAACATTTAACCGTATTAGCGTCGAAACCGAGCTAGAAATATTTAAGCTAGACAAAACAATCACTTCCCAACTTGATGCCCACTTAACCAGTAAGCGCAGCGCGCATTACTTAGCGAATAGTATTTTAAGTTTTTTATTAAAAAACGGCGATAACTCATTAACCTATCAAAGTGGCGCCACATTGAGTGCATCGCAAACCTACGCTAATTTAAATGCTAATTGCCTGTCGTTATCGATATTAGCGTATAGCTTAGCCGATTATTTAGGAATAAAAACGCGCTTTCAAAAAGTCCATATTCCTGAATATTGGGCAATGAATAAAGGGGTTAATTTACTGACAGGGCATATTAATTTATCAATTGACAATGCGCTTATGCAAACAATACCAGCCACAATGGTTTATCAACGTGATAAACAGTTAACCATAGACTTCGACCCGAATATAAGAAAACAACGCTTTAAAACCAGCCCAATAAGAAAAGAGTTTGTTACGGCTATGTTTTATAACAATAAAGGCGCTCAAGCTTTAGTAAATAAAAATTATAATTTAGCTTATAGCTACTTTAGTGCCGCCGTTGAAACCGCCCCATTATACAGTGGTGGCTGGGGAAATTTAGGTATTGTATTTAGGCAGCTTAATTATTTAAAAGAAGCTGAACAGGCATATAACTATGCTTTATTGCTTGATAAAAATAACCATACTGCCATAGGTAATCTCGCTGTGCTGTACACCTTAAGTAACCGCGCTAAACAAGGTCAGCAAATGCTAAAACAGCTCAATAAAAAGCGCCAAGCTAACCCGTATTACCATATATCATTGGGTAATAGTGAACTGGTACTTAAAAATTACTCTCAAGCGATTAAGCATTTTAAAAGCGCTTATAAAATTGACGCTAAGTTACACGAAAGCCACTTTGGCCTTGCGCGAGCATATTATTTTACCGGCAATATAAAGCAGGCAACACATTATATGCGTTTAGCGGGTATAAACGCCGAGTTTAACTATGACAAAGCCCGCTATCGTAATAAATTAAAAGCATTAAAAAGTGCCACAGCTTCACTTAGTCATTAGCTGTTGTACGTAGTGCTCTTTTTGGGCCCTACTTAATTTTTTAATTTGCCACTCTAACTTGCTGGCTTCGCTTTTTGAGCCCACCTTTTGTTGATGAATTAAAACTAAAGGGCCTTTGCCTTTTAAGTTTTTTGCGCCTTTACCCGCTTGATGCGTGGCTAAGCGCTTATCAACATTGGTTGTTATACCTGTATACCAGTGGCCTAAACGCGTTTGCACTATATACAAATACCACGTTGAGGGTACTTTGTGTGCTTTGCTTATATTTATACTTAAACTTTTTTGTGTGTTTGTGGTCAAAACGTTGCCCTAACCCTCGTAACTAAAAACAATTTCTTAAAAGGGTTTTACCTTCAGTGACTAATCGGTATCATGCAGATTATAAAAAATAAGGATCACAACTAACAATGCAGTCGTTAAAAACTTTTTCTCTTTGGCTTATCGTTGCTCTCACATTCAGCTCTTTAGCAGGTTGTTCTAGCTGGGTATATAGAATCAATATCCCACAGGGTAACTTTTTAGAGCAATCAGATGTAGATAAGCTTCGTGTAAACATGACACGAGAGCAAGTTATTTATGTATTAGGTCGTCCAATAGCAGAAGATGCGTTTGATAATAGTACCTGGCGTTATGTGTACAGCTTTAACAAAGGCCGCGATAATGAGCAGCATAAAGAGTTGCTGGTTAAATTTGAAAATGATCAACTAGTTGCTGTTTCGGGTGATTATGATCAACCAGAAAACTTTGATACTCCGCTAGAGCAGTAAACGCTTTAGTTATTAAAAAAGGTGAGCATGGCTCACCTTTTTTATTTACTACATTAATAACCTTTATAAAGGACGCCCACCGGTAACTTTATTTGCTCGACCTTCCTCTTTTGCTTTTTCAGCACGCTTTCTTCGAGCATCTTTAGGGTCTGCAATTAGTGGACGATAAATTTCTATTCTGTCGCCATCTTTTAATTCGTAATGCTCTTTTACTGTTCTATTCCATACACCTAAAGTAAGCGCTGTTGGGTCTATTTCAGGGCACTTTTCAATGATCCCCGATTGAATAACAGCTTGTTCGGCTGTGGTTCCTTGCGCTACTTCCACTGTTAATGTGGTTGCTTTAGTCGGTAATGCAAAAACTATCTCAACGCTAATCATTATCTTGCTCCGTATACATCTTTTGCACGTTGCGTGAATGCGCTAACCATATTTTTAGCTACATCATTAAATATTTTACCAAACGCCAATTCGATAAGCTTGCTAGAGAATTCAAATTCAAGCTTAAGCTCAACTTTACAGGCTTTTTTATCTAACGCTTGAAAATGCCAACGCCCTTTAAGAGTTTTAAATGGGCCATCAACCAGCCTTAATTGCACGGTTTGCTCGTCCATAAAGGTGTTTTCAGTGGTAAACCACTTTTTTATACCCGCCTTGGATATTTCTAAACTCGCGGTCATGTTATTATTGTGCTGCGAAACGATTTTAGAGTCTGAGCAATTAGGTAAAAACTGCGGATAAGCTTCTACATCATTAACTAGGTCAAACATTTCTTTAGTGCTGTACATAACCAGCGCACTTTTTTCTATTTGTGGCATACTCACTCCCAACTGTGTGGGCGAATTTTAGCAAGCTTTGCGCGTTTCCCCAAATTTTCATGGTCTTAAGTTCACCAGATTATTTTAAAGGCACATATAAAAAATCGATGTAAAACATCTCTTAATACGTATATTATAGGACACTATGGCTAAGAACAAATCATCAAAATCGAACAGTAATACCATCGCGCTTAACAAAAAAGCGCGTCATGAGTATTTTTTACACGACAAGTTTGAAGCAGGTGTTGAACTACAGGGCTGGGAAGTAAAAAGTATCCGAGCTGGTAAGGTAAACATCTCAGAAACTTATATTCATCTTAAAAATGGCGAAGCTTTTTTATTAGGCAGTCAAATTCAGCCTTTAAATAGCGCCTCGACTCATGTTATTTGCGATCCAATGCGATACCGTAAACTGTTATTAAGCCGCAAAGAGCTTGATAGATTAGTCGGTGCCACTGAACGAGATGGCTACTCACTTGTTGCCACTGCCATGTATTGGAAAAAATGTTGGGTGAAACTTGAATTTCACTTAGCAAAAGGTAAAAAAATGCATGACAAACGTGAAGACGGTAAAAATAAAGATTGGTCGCGTGAAAAAGAACGCCTCATGAAACATAAAGTATAAACACTACGCCTAATTTATTTAGGCGTTTTTTTAAATTTTTCACCGGTTAAATTCAAAACAACCTGATCAAATTACCCTCAGCTTTATTTAATTAATCCCTGTGCATGATATAAATAAATTATTACACTTTATTTATTTTTTTAATTTCTTTAGATGCCTACCCATTTTAGTGCGCAAATTTTATGATACAAAGCGAGGAATTTAGCCTTGCCTATCCCTTTTCGTTGTTTCTATTATTGAATATTTTTCCCTCAATACTCTACAAAAACTCATACTAAAATCGCAAAGGGTGTAGATTGATAACACTTAAGTTACATGATATTAATGTCAGCGCTTGTTAAGCAACTAAATTTACAACATATCAACAAGGACTTAAGGATGAAGCAATCAATTGCATTTACACCTAGCATAATTGCAGGTGCTACAATCGCACTTTCAGCAGGATTTACAACAACAGCTTATGCTGCTGAAGAAGCAAAAAAAGTAGAACGCATTGAAGTAACAGGTTCGCGCATAAAACGCACCGATATCGAAGGGCCTTCGCCAGTACAATCTATTGGCAGAGCAGATATCGAAAACATGGGTTACGATAACCTTCAACAACTCCTCGAAAGAATGCCTGTGGCAGGCAGCGGTACTTTCTCAACACGCGGCAACAACCAAGATTCAACTGCAAATGGATCTGCCGCGGTCAGCCTACGTGGTTTAGGTGCTGATGCTACATTGGTACTAATCAACGGCCGCCGTGTGGCTATTAGTGCCTTTGCCGAAGGTATTACAAACTCATTTGTCGATATTAATAGTATTCCGGTATCGGCGATTGAGCGCATTGATATTTTAAAAGATGGCGCATCAGCAATTTATGGCTCTGATGCAGTAGCGGGCGTAGTCAACGTTATTTTGAAAAAAGACATAGATGGCGTTGAACTAAACTTAGGCTACGGTGGTACCGATGGCCCTAATTACGAAGAAACAACAGCAAGTTTAGTATGGGGTACAACTAGCGAAAAAAGCAGCGCCTCAATTATTATTGATTACTTTAAAAACACCTCGCTTTCGTCAGATGAAATGGGCAGCTTAGGCACCGCTAACCAATCACCTTATGGCGGCGAAGACTTTCGCTCTTCTCGTGGCTTTCCAGGCTACTTTTATGTTGATGGTGTAAAAACAATTGACCCAGATTGCCCTGCAGAAAACGCCACATCAAGCGGCAGTTGTTTATTTGATTACGGCCCATTTGGCTACATCGCCCCTGAGTCTGAGCGTGTAGGTGCTATTTCTCAATTTGAATACAATTTTGATAATGGTATTACCGGCTTTTTAGAAATGGCAGTGCAGCATAATACCTCAGTTGCAGCCGGTGCCCCTACTCCACTTGATGAAGATGCAGGTTTAACAGTACCTGCTAGCCACCCTAACAACCCGTTTGGTGAAGATATTCAAATTGGCCGTTACCGTACGGTTGATGCGGGCGCTCGCCAATGGGATATTGAATCAGACACACTTCGCTTTGTAGCTGGCCTAAGAGGCGAAATTAAGGAATGGAGCTGGGAAGCTGCGGTTCAAAAAGGCCGTAGTAAATCACTTCAAACAGGCGATCGTTCGCAAGGTTGGGTTCGCACCGACTTTTTACAACAAGAAATTGATGCCCGTAAACAACCCATTTGGTGGCACGTATAACAGCCCAGAAGTCATTGACAGAATTACCACAAGCTTAGTTCGTCGCGGTGAGTCTCATATGACCTCATTCGACGCTAACATCTCTGGTGAAGCATTTAGCTTTGGTGATGATGTGGTTATGATGGCCGCGGGTATTGAATACCGTGAAGAAGATGTAACCGATACACCGGATGACCAATTTCAGCGCGGTTTAATTTTTGGTACTGAGTCTGTGTCTGCTGCAGCAGAGCGCGACCAATACGCAGCCTATGTGGAATTTTCAATCCCACTTGCTGAAAACCTAGAGCTACAACTCGCTGGCCGTTACGATGATTACAGCGACTTTGGTAATACAACAAACCCTAAAGTCGCTTTACGTTGGGCACCTACCGACGAAATAACCATTCGTGGTTCGTGGGCACAAGGGTTTAGAGCGCCATCGCTTGCACAAGTAGGTTTAGGTCCATCACAAGAAAGTCAGTTTTTTGTAGATACTTATCGCTGTGAAGCAACTGGCCTTGATTGTGACGCGCTAGATTACAACATTGAATTTGCGGGTAACCCTGACTTAGAAGCCGAAGAGT
This sequence comes from Pseudoalteromonas sp. CuT4-3, assembly GCF_035666335.1. Lineage (NCBI taxonomy): Bacteria > Pseudomonadati > Pseudomonadota > Gammaproteobacteria > Alteromonadales > Pseudoalteromonadaceae > Pseudoalteromonas > Pseudoalteromonas sp. CuT4-3. Next base: position 1,050,452 of record NZ_CP142030.1, on the reverse strand, counting down.
CAGAATCATGGAACGTTGGCTTTATTTGGGCACCTTCTGCTGAATTTGGTTTAAGCGTAGATGTGTGGAGTATTACCCAAGATAATAAAATTGATGAACAAGAATTTGGCCCAATTTATAACTCTGAGTGTAATAACCAAGATAGCACGGTGTGTGTACGCTTAGCACCTAGTGGTGGTAATAGCTTAGGCACCATTCAAAAAATATACAGCACCTTTGAAAACGTCTCTTCGCAAGAAGTGTCAGGTGTTGATTTATCAGCAAATTACAACCATTCGCTGGATGATTTAGGCTTGCTTAAATTTAACTTAGAATGGGCGTACCAAAACAAGTTTGAAAAAGACGGCCGCGATTACACGGGTGAATACAATTACCCAGAGCACCGCTGGATTTTCTCTACTAACTGGGAAATTGGCCAATTTAATACCAACGTAAATATTAGCTACGTAGGCGAGTTTGAAGATACCCCAGATATAGACTTTGACGGTAACTTAGACTTTGATAGCAATACATCGCGTATGGTTGACTCGCAAGCACTGGTAGATTTACAAACATCTTACCGTGTAAGTGATGCAACTAAAGTGTCGCTTGGTGTAAATAACGTATTTGACGAAGAGCCACCATTTGCCATTGGTGATGGCGATGCCGACCTTTACGGTTATGCATCGGGTGTACACAACCCTCGTGGTCGTTACTTCTACACTAAAGTAACCTTCTCGTTTTAATTTAATATAGCCCATTATTAAATGGGCTATGCTAAAAACAAAAAAACCGCCATATGGCGGTTTTTTTATTAAAACGTAGGGGCTAAATTATAGCTCGCCTTCGTTTTCAGATAGGAACTTAGCAACACCTTCAGGGCTTGCGTCCATACCTTTTTTACCTTCTTCCCAACCAGCAGGACATACTTCGCCGTTTTCGCTGTGAAATGCTAGCGCGTCAACCATGCGGATCATTTCGTCGATGTTACGACCAAGTGGTAAGTCGTTCACTACTTGGTGACGTACGTTACCTTCTTCATCGATTAGGAAAGAGCCACGAAATGCAACGCCCGCTTCAGGGTGCTCAACGTCGTATGCTTTACAAATTTCGTGCTTAACATCTGCAACTAGTGCGTATTGAACTTTACCAATACCGCCGTCTGCTACAGCAGTGTTACGCCATGCGTTGTGTGAGAATTGTGAATCGATAGAAACACCAATTACTTCTACGCCACGCTTTTGGAATTCTTCGTAACGCTTATCAAATGCGATAAGTTCTGAAGGACATACAAACGTGAAATCTAGTGGGTAAAAGAAGATTACTGCTTTTTTACCTTTAATTGTTTCATGAAGGTTATAGCTATCTACAATTTCACCATTACCTAGTACAGCTGCAGCGGTAAAGTCTGGTGCCTGGCGGCCTACTAATACACCCATTTTATTCTCCAAATATTTTGAGTTTGTTGTCGATTGCATACGCAATGCTGATACTTATATGGGCGCTAAAAATTAAAAAACAATAGCGCCACCACATAATTACGTGGAATTTTAAATTTAATAAGGAAAAAAGAACAATCGTATTTAGCGATGTGCACAATCGAAAATACCGAACAGATATTAAAACTTTATTACGCCTATAAAAAAACTGCATTTGCAGGTTTTAAAAATGGGTTAATCCATGATATCGGAAGGCATATCGCCTTTAATATTTTGCCAGATTTCACCGGTTTGATGGCCAAACTTACGCATCATTGAAATCGCGCCATCATGCTCACGGTTTTCAGCCAATACTGTTAGGTCTTTATAAAATTGACGTGCTAACTGGCGAGTGCCTGCGTCTGAGAAATAATGACAACCAATTTTAAAGTAAAACCCTCTAAAACCGTTAAGTATAAGTACGTATATGCGGTTATTACCAGCGACAGCTAATTCGTGGTGTACTTTGTAATCGTAATCTGCAAAAGCTTGCGCAGTGTCTTCAAGTTCATCGCTTTTTGATAAAATTTCAATAACACGCTCAGGGTTAAGCTTTATCGCTGCACGGGTATAAATAGCACTAATATTAGTACGTGCAGATAATAACTGATCGGTCAGCTCTGGCATTTTGTCTTCATCTAAGCGCGCCAGCGTTTCGAGTATGTTTAAACCCGATGTTTCCCAAAAGTTATTCACTCTGGTTGGCTTGCCGTGCTGAATAGTTAGCCAGCCATCGCGTGCTAAACGTTGCAGTACTTCACGTAAGGTTGTTCTGGTTACACCAATTAACTCAGAAAGCTCACGCTCTGCAGGTAGAATTGAACCTGGAGGGAAATCGCCGTTCCAGATAGATTCAACTATATACTCTTCAGCAAATCCTGCTGGGCTTTTAGCTTTAAAAATTCTCATTCAATTCCCACTCGAATTAATCACAACTCATCGTTTTATACGAATAACTGACAGATTGTACCAGATGAAATATAACTAACAAGTAAACTCGTTTGATATAAGTGCCAACCAGCCGCTGAAAATTTCGCAATAGTAAATAATAAAATTCAACATGCTTAAATTAGGCCTAATTAGCTAAATAAATTAACCCTACTCATAGTAGGTACATTAATGCTATTGCTGTTTTTGCTTAACCATTACATTACTACAATAATTCCCGTGTGCGGCAACAAGCACATTCAAAAGTCGCATACAGCAGAGCATGTTAACTGTAACGTTTAAACAAGCCTTTTTAGCGAACCAATCTTATATTACATGTTCACTTAGCAAATTAATCTTAACCTTTCCCTAAATAGGATTGGCCAAAACCGCTTATTAATTTCATCTTAAAAAAAGCGACTTCGGTAGCTTTTTTACCCTTTTTGTTGCTCGTTACTTTATCCTAGTACATAATTCAACGTCTTATTTCAATGCGGATTTTTTATGAACTGGCTAGCACAACTCCCTACTCAACGTACTCCATGGCTACTATTTACAGGCATTGTATTTTTATTAGAAGTCACCGCACTGTTTTTTCAATACCAGATGGGACTTGCTCCATGCATTATGTGTATTTACCAGCGAACTGCGGTATTAGGCTTATTAGGGGCAGGCATTATTGGCGCAACTAAACCACAAAGTAAATTAGTACGCGCTATCGCTTATTTAGTGTGGGGTGTATCAAGTGTGTGGGGTTACTTTATTGCACGTGAGCACATTGAAATGCAAACAACCACCGATCCCTTTGCGTTTAGCTGTGAGTTTGAGCCAAACTTTCCTTCATTTATGCCATTGCATGAATGGATCCCAAGCTTTTTTCAAGCCACAGGGGATTGCGGTAATATCGATTGGCAATTTGCGGGATTAAGTATGCCAGCATGGATGGAAATACTATTTGCGTTATTTACTATCACGCTTTTTGTAATTGTTACCACTCGCTTACTTACTAAAAAGACTATTTAATATGTTTACGTTTTTTACCAGTCAGCTGCCTGAACTAAAGCACCTTAAAGTGAGGCAGCGACAAGCCGTTGTTGCTATTGCGCTAAGCATGCTACCTGCCACCGATAGAGTGTTATTAAGAATAGTAAAGCTGATATTGCTCAGCCCATTGTTTTTATTATTTACTGTTTTTAAAGGGTGGGAACTCATTCCCTTTTTAATTTTAGGTGGCCTATGTTACCCGCTTTTAACAACCCCGATTGAAATAAACTTCGCTAAAAAATATTTAGCCAAAGCACTTGAGCAGTATTCACAGGGCGCTTAGCGCCCTGCCTATTATAAAGACACTTTTCCTTCTAGTTTAGCTACAAGCTTTTTACCTATTCCTTTTACGTTAGCTAAATCGCTCAGTTGGGCAAATTCGCCATTTTCAACCCTGTAATCAACAATAGCCTGCGCTTTTTTCTTACCAATACCAGGCAACTTGGCCAGCATTTCTGAATCGGCACTATTAATATTAATAACCGGCGCTTGCGGCATTTCAACCATAGGCTTATCTTCAACAGGGTTAGCGTGGGTAAACGCGCTAAAGCTTAAAAAGCTAATAATAAGTAGCGTTAATAGATTTTTCATTTGTCATTCCTTATTTTTGTTTATACCAAAGCGTTATAGTTAAACGGCTAATTTGGCTTTAAACATGTGCTTAATTTTTATTTGAGGAAATAATGTTAAATAAGGAGCAACGCGCATCACTTACATTATTTCCAGTGCATAATCACCTAAATCCGAAAACCTAAAATGCAGCTGGTACAACAAGTGATTGCTTAACTAAAGTAAAGTTACGCTTTTTTGTCAAATTGATGACAAGCTAAAAATGCACCGAATACTTGCAATTTTACACACAAACATTTACTGTATATAAAAACAGTGACCTGCGGGTCAGTAACCACATTACCACGCAATCAAGCAGGAGAGATCATGGCTGTTGTTGTTAAATATGTTGTAGAACGAAACGGAGTTGAGCGAATGACGTTTACTACTAAAAAAGAAGCGGATGCCTATGACAAAATGCTCGATATAGCAGAATCGCTTGAGGTGATGCTGGAAAAAGTAGATGTACCATTGAGCGAGCAACAGGTTGAATCGCTTGCGCTTGAAATTGCAAAGAGTAAAGATGACTTTATGGCTGTGTTAAAAGGCGCAAAAGAGCCCACTACAAAAAGTACAGCTAAAGCTAAAAAAGCCGACAACATAGCATCAATAAAAGATAACGACGAGCAACAAGCTAGCTAATTTGTGACTATTTTAAATAAAGGGCTGCTACTAAATAGCAGCCCTTTTTTATTAATTTTTGAACAGTTACAAATTTTTTCTGGCTTTTTAGACTGAAATTGATACATTAATCCGGTTAATAGCGAGTGTTTATGTGCCATGTCAGTATTTATTAAGTCTTTTTACCAAAAATTTTTCCCAGCCCGTCAGTTGCTTATTCGTCAAAATGGCGAAGTTAAGCATGTTGTTTTGGCGCCTTGGTTTCAGCTTTTTACAGTACTGCTTATTTTAGGCACTATTACTTGGGTCGGTATTTCTAGTTTTCGTGTTTATAGCCAAACAAATAAAATTACCGACATAGAACAAAGCCAAATTGACAAACAACAAGCGTGGCAAAAGCAGGTGAAAGAACAAAAAGCACTGCACGCTAAGCAATTAGAACAACTTGCAGTACTAGAGCAAAAGCAGGCACTTTTGCAAGGTATGATTGAATCCCTCCCCGCATCTATTAGTAAAGAGACAATAAAACTAGAAGAACAACTTGAATCGCCTGTTAATCAAGACAAAGGCGAGTTTCATGAACCACTTGTAGATGAAGAGCCGAAAAACAAACATGCCAGCCTTCTAACGCCAATCACTTTTGCCGCTCGTTATGAGCGCTTAAATAAATACTACGAGCATAATTTTGCGCTTATTGATGCGCAAATTAATAAACGCCATGATGCAATTTTAGCGATGTTAAAAGGCGCAGGCTTAGAGTCAGCCCTTGAACAACATTTAGCACTGGGCGCACAAACCAGTGCGCAAGGTGGCCCGTTAGATGTATTTGATGAAGCTAAAATACCAGGGCAGTTTTTAGCCATTGTTGATAAGCTATTATTACTTAACAACCTTGAAAACTTTTTAACAGAGCTGCCTAACTCACTGCCCTTGCCTGCAGCTAAATACTATATTTCGAGCAATTTTGGGTTACGTAAAGATCCGATGAACAACCGCCGCGCTTTTCACAAAGGTGTTGATTTAGCCGGCTGGCATAAAACCGAAATTTTTGCCCCTGCTGATGCACGTGTATTGCGCGCTGGTAAAAATGGCGGCTATGGTAACTTTATCGAGCTAGAGCACAAAAATGGCTTGGTCACCCGTTTTGGCCACTTAAATAAAATTAAAGTGAAAAAAGGCCAAACAATTGCTAAAAATGAGGTAATTGGATTAATGGGCAGTACTGGCAGAAGTACCAGCACCCACTTACACTATGAAGTGTTACTCGATGGCAAACATGTCAATCCTCTAAAAATAACAAAGGCGCTTTCTCGTGTTCGGTAAAAAAAAGCAACCAAGTAGTCAAACTACGTTAAAAAGAGTAAATCATACCCCTTCTATTATTTCTGAAGATGTGCGCTTAACTGGCACACTTACAAGCCAAGGCGAAGTGCAGCTAGATGGCCGAATTGATGGCGATATAAAGGCAGAGCACTTGGTAATTGGCTCTACCGGCATTGTTGAAGGTGTGGTTGAAGCTAAAAGTGTCATTGTAAAAGGCAAAATTATTGGCTCACTAAACGCAAGTGAAGTGAATATTCAAAGCAGCGCTCACGTACATGGCGACGTTTTTCACGACACACTAAGTATTGATGCTGGAGCCATTATTGAAGGCAGCTTAAAACAGCGCTTTGAAAAAGAAGAACCGGAACTTATTAGCGAAGATTTAAAGCCGGCTAAAGAAGTAAAAACTTTGCTTGATGATGCTGATAGCGACTTGTCGTTTGTTAATAAGCAAGCCGCTGATAAAGCCAAATCTAATTAAGCGCTCATTACTTTTTCTCGGTTATGTACATCGTAATATCTGCAGTGAACACCAGTTCATTGCGGGTATTGTAAAGCTTAACTGGCACCACTAAATCTTCTTTATCTACCCATTGGCGAGGCAAGTCGATTTCTGCAATAGCAGTTACATCGGTATCAACCTTTGCTAAATAGTGTACCGTCATTCCTTTTGGGATCCAGCGATGCGTTTTATAAGGCACGGTGGCATCTACCATTACACCAGCACACAGCTCAGCTAAGTTACATTGTGCAATAGCATGAATAGTCCCAATATGGTTATGCACACTACGGCGGTTTTTTACGACAGCGCTACAGTGTCCTTCTCTTAATTCGAGCACGTAAGGTTTCATTGAGCCAAAATACGGGGCTTTTATGCATACCGCTTTGCTAAACAACCAATTGCCAAAAGGTAAGCGTTTAAATTTAAGCCAGGTTTTTAAAAGGGCTGATTTATTACTCATTGTTATTTCCCATTTTGTGTTTATAAATCCAAATTAACACATCAGACCAGTTAAAAAAAGCGCAATTGACCGCGCTGTTAATCCTAATGTCATGAAATATTTATCACAATAAAGCGTGGCTCACTCATAAGCCCTTTCTTTTTTATAAGCGGGCACCTAAAATAGCCAGCAAAAGGAGACCTAATGCAAACACAGCCCGCTAAACCTAATTTAATTTTATTACTCATCTTAGCGTTACTCGTAATATTTTGCCCTATGGCAATTGATATTTATCTTCCCGCTTTTCCAACTATTGCCACGCAATTTAACGTAACCGAACAACAGGTTCAGCAAACAGTGGCTATTTTTATGCTTACTGTGGGTTTAGGGCAATTAATTGCAGGGCCATTAGCAGATAGATTTGGCCGAAAGCCGGTAGCGGTTGTAGGTGTTAGCTTATATGCAGGCTCAGCCTTACTTGCCTACATGGCGCCCTCTTTTGCTGTATTAATGTTTGCACGCGCTCTGCAAGGGTTAGGTGCATGTGCTACGTTTGTTGTTGCTTTTGCAATTGTACGTGATAAATACGGCAGCGAACGCAGCGGGCAGATGATTACCTATTTAAATGGAATTGTGTGCTTTATTCCTGCGCTTGCGCCTATTTTAGGTGCTTGGCTTACCGTGCAATTTGGCTGGCGCATGAACTTTATGTTTTTAACCTTGTTTGCGTTAGCGGGCCTGGTCATTACGCTCACCTTATTTAGAGAAACCCGCCCTGCTGATAGTCACTACCAAGGGCATATATTGGACTTACGCCGGTTTGTGCCAATATTAAAAACACCGATATTTTTATTTAATAGCTTACTGTGTATGGTCGCCATGTCGGCGATTCTTGTGTATGTCACCTTGGCACCTGGGTGGATAATTACGCACTTAGGGGGCACTGTTGCCGACTTTACTTTTTGGTTTACGCTCAATGCCGTATTAAGTATTGTAGCCAGCTTTATTACCCCCATTTATATTAAACGTAATAGCCAAAAAGCCCTGCGCGTTGGGGTTACAGTATTGGTGGCCTCTGGCATATTAATGATTGCACTTAGCCATATAGAATCGGCCATTGCACTTATGCTACCTATTTTAATTGCAGCACTTGGTTTTGCCTTGAGCTTAGGCTCTGCGGCTGGTATGGCGTTATCGCGCTTTCCTAAACAAGCCGGTACAGCCTCTGCCTTAATTGGTGCTATGCAAATGAGTGGCGCTAGTGTGCTTGTGTTTTTAACGCAATATTTAGGCCTTAGCACACCTTGGCTAATTGCTTTTCATTTATTGTTACTGGCACCACTTTGGCTAATTTTAATGAGTAAAAAAGCCCATACATTGCACCCGGTTAATACATGATCAACCCTGATTTTTTAGCATCATTTTTACTGGCGAGCTTTTTAATGGCGGTGGCCCCTGGGCCATCAAACGCATTTTTAATGGCGCAAACATTTGCCAATGGCAGAGCGGCAGGTATGCAAAGCGCATTTGGCTTTGCTTTAGGTGGAGTAATACACACATTTTTTGCTGTTATTGGATTAAGCGCGGTATTAAAAGCCTCGCCCACCGCTTATAGTGCAGTACAGTACTTAGGCGCGGCGTATTTGTGCTATTTGGGGTTTGTGATGATTAAAAGCACTTTTTCGCAGCCAAATACCACGGATTACGCTAGTGATGATAAGCCCCATGTAAGCACCAGTAAAAAGCCAAATGTCATGTTTCAAGCCATGATGACCGAGGTATTAAACCCTAAAGTCGCGTTGTTTTTTATTGCTTTTATCCCGCAGTTTGTAGACCCTAGCTTATCATCGGCAACGTTTCAATTAGCATTTTTTGGTCTGCTCTACCCTATTTTTGCTTTCCCAATTGACTGTACGTATATTTATTTTGGCGACAAAATAGCGCAATTTTTCAAAAAACACCCAAATAGCCAACTTTGGATAGATCGAGTGACCGGCATGGTATTTATTGCACTGGCCATTAATTTATTATACTAGTTACACTAAATTGGTATTACTTAACCAAAACCTTGGTTACTCAAAAAAATAAGATGCAGCATGGAACAAAAAAAACAATCGCTACCCGCTAATAAAAATATTGCCTTAGTTGCGCATGATGGTAAAAAAGCCGCGCTTAAATTATGGTGCGAAAAACACAAAGAAGCCTTAAGCAGACACACCTTATACGGTACTGGCACCACAGGCCATTTAATCGAAAAAACCACCGGGCTAGAGGTTATTCAGCTATTAAGTGGTCCTATGGGGGGCGATCAACAGCTAGGAGCTAAAATTGCCGAGCACGAAATTCATGTACTGGTGTTTTTTTGGGATCCGTTGGCATCGCAACCACACGACCCTGATGTTAAAGCGCTACTGCGTTTAGCTGCTGTTTGGAATATTCCCGTGGCCTGTAATGAAGTCAGCGCCGACATGTTATTAAGCTCGCCCTTAATGGACACTGAGCTTGAACGTACTTTGCCAGATTACGAAAAATACCTCGCAACCCGACAAATCAGTCTTTAAACCTTTTAAGCTACTTATAAAGCATGCTGGCCCATTTTGTTAGGCCAGCCGTTACACTACCAAAGTGATCGCCATTCAGCATTTTAATATCACCTAAATGCTCACTTAACGCGGCTTTAATAAGTGGTGACTGTGCACTCCCCCCTGTTAAATAAATAACGTCTGGGGTGGCTCCTGCATCGGTAATTGCTTGTTTTGCTAACGTTACTATTTGGCTAATACTACTTTCTACTGCAACCGCTAAATCGCTAACCGATAGGTTTTTACTAAGGTCATTATCTAAAAAGCGAAGATCGCAATCAAAAGCATCTGCCGATGAAAGCGCTATTTTAGCCGCCTCACCTTGCTGTACTAACTGATGGCCCTGTTTATTTTGCTGTAAATGAATTAAGCGTTTGAAAAACGTAGGTGCACTGACATCGCGTAATTGGGCAGTGAGTTCTCGATAGTGGCTTTCACTATAAAACTGACTTTGTAAATTTACATCATTAATTTTACAGGCTTGCCAAAAAGGTTGGTTTGGTAAAGGTAGGCCCGATTTAAAGGTACTGCCTAAACCAAGCAATGGCATTAAACCATGAAAACTAAGCGCTATATCTAAGTCATTCCCGCCAACTCGCTTACCGCTGTGGGCTAAAAAGTCATTATCGCGCTCACTGTTACCTCTAAAGCTTGGCCCCATTTGTACAAACGAGCAATCGCTGGTACCACCGCCAATATCAATAACCAGCACTTTTTGGTCTTCCACTAAACTACTTTCGTAATCAATCCCTGCTGCAAGCGGTTCGTATAAAAACTCCACATCTGTAAAGCCCGCACGCTTAGCTGCGCGCTCTAAAATACCTACAGCTTGCTGATTTGACTGCTCACCGCCAACGGCCTGAAAGTTAACTGGACGACCAATAACCGTTTGCGTAAGTGGGGTTTTAAGTGAAAGCTCCGCGCGTTGCTTTATTTTTAAAATCATTGCGGTAGCAATATCTTCAAAAAAATTAATTTGCCCTTGCTTTAAGCCTGTGGCACCAAAAAACGATTTAGGTGATTTTACAAAGTAGCCTTCTTCAGGAAACTCCACATATTCACTAATGGCTTCACGGCCAATAAAAAGCGTTTCATCTGTAGGTTGTAAATCAAGATCTGACTTAATACGTGGGAGTGTATTTAATAAAGCTTGGCGCTGCGTTAAAAAGTCATGCTCGTGTGCAGTGCCTTTTACATGCTTTGCCACAAAGTCGACAACTAATGCGCTATGGTGTGTATAAAGAGTAGAAGGTAAATAATGCTTTCCTTGCTCAAGTGGCACTAACTGTACTTCCTCTTGCTCCATGACACCCATGGCACAATTAGAACTACCGTAATCAAAACCTACAAACATACTTCACCATACATTAGAAAAAGGCCGCGCAATTTAGCATACTTTGCCAAAATTATAAACGCTAATGGCCCTCCCTCACCCTTAAAAAGCTCGCAAAACGTGGTAAACCATGCTTTGTTAACCCATGGTACCGATACGTTACCGTGCTCCCTATAGCCGGAGGTGTTTGGCGCTGTTTGTTACTAAAGCCCGTGCCTATTCTAAATATTTGCCCATGAGGTGTTTTTACTTTTAATGCACCTAACATACCGGTGTATTTCCCTTTACCCGGTAAATGTGCAATTACAACCGCTTCAGCATCAAGATAGGGCTTTAACTTTAATAATGTATTACTGCGCCCGCTTTTATGTTTAGCATTGGCTAAATGCAGCATCACCCCTTCAGCCCCTTGCTTAGTTAAATCTTCAAAGTACGCTGTTAATTGGGCTGTGCTAGTAAAGCGGTGTTGCTTAACTGCAATTATATGCTGCTTATTGATTTGTTTTACCAAGGCTTGGTAGTTTTTATAACGCGCACTAAAAGGAAGGGTTGAGTCTGGCATATCAAATATTTGATAGCGTATAGCGTGCCAATCTGAATTACTGGGGCGTTTAGTTCTTACAATCCCACTGACCAAAGAAAATTGAGTGCGCGCTATCCACAGCTCCCCATCTAACCAAACATTTGGTAATGGCGCCGTAAACCAACTCGGGGCGTTAATCGCATTTCCTTTACGGGTAATAAATTTATCGCCCGTCCATATTGCTCTTACACCATCAAATTTTTCACTAACGAGGTATTCACTAATATTGCCATGTTTAGATTCATCATACACTTTTGCCAATAACACCTGAGGCTGCGCCGCAAAAACAAGCGATGAGCCAATTAAGCTGACAATGAAAAGTAAGTACTTTAGCTGAGCCATTACTGCATCCCTGCAAATAAAATAAGGCTATAACTATAGTTGAGATTCGACCCACTGCCAAAACTCACCTAGGTCAGCCATTTTGTACGTCGCCTTACTAAAGTCATGGTCAACTGTATGATGATTTGCAATCGCAACGACTCTAACCTGTGCATTAGTTGCAGCACAAACGCCCGTAAAGGTGTCTTCTACAGCAATTGCATGCTCTGGGGCTACATGTATGTGCTCAAGCGCTAAAAGATAAGGATCGCCTGCTGGCTTTGGATTTGTTACATCGTCTTTTGTCACTACAGTATCAAATAACTCATAAAAACCTAGCCCTTTTAAAATAGGCATGGCTTCGCTGCGAGCACTGCCGGTAACTAACGCCATTTTTAGCCCACTGTTTTTAACAGCGTGTAAGGTTTGCTTAGTAAAAGGCATAACAGGCGGTAAATTAGTTTTTACGTATTCACCAAATAATCGATATTTTTCATCTGCTAAAAACTGTGCACTGACGGCTAAATTATGCTCATTTTTAATATCAATTGCTGCTTCTAGCGTTGGGCGCCCTGAAAAGCGCTGACAAAACTCCACTTCGTTATAACTTACATTGTAGGGTGCAAGCAGCTGGCTCCAGCACTCAAAGTGCATGCTTTCAGAGTCAACTAGCGTGCCATCCATATCAAACAATACTGCGTTTAAGCTCATCCTCATTCCTTAAATTTTGACGTTAAAAAAGGCGCCTAGGCGCCTTTATAATATTATGCTGTTAAGCCAGCAGGTGGCTCAGCAAATGCTTCCTCACCGGTTTCAACATCAACCAGCTCGTAGCCTCGGGCTTTGCGCACAACCTTAAGTACTGGTTTTTCTAGCGCCGTTTTTAAACGATCGGCATCAGCTGCTAACTCATCTAGCGTTGTACCAAAAGGTGCTGCGCCTGTTTCTGACCAATTAGTTACTTTGCCATTTAAGTTATATTCTACTTCGTGTATTTGGTATTGCGCTGCTTCATCTTTCGTTGCTTCACAAAAAATTACACGGTAGTTCCAAAATCCAGCCATTTTTCTATCTCATCAAAGTTAATTAACGCTACTTTACCAGCTTTATAAAAACATAAAAGCCTGCACGAGGCAGGCTTTTAAAAATTAATAAAATTTAAGGTTATCTTTAGAAGAAGTTAACTTTAAATTCAGCACCAATGTAGCGCTCTTCATTAACAATACCCGTATTGTTATTGAAGTCTACCGCACCAATTGCTTGTTGCTCATCAAATAAGTTACGAACAAATGCAGATACTTGGTACTCGTAGTCACCTTCAGCCCACTCGTAGCCTGCACGTAAACCTACTTCTGTTAATGCTTTACCTTCAAATTCTACTGAATCGTATAGGAACATGTTAATTTCGCTACGGTAAGAAATATCACCTAATGCGAAGAAATTACCATCTTCAAGTTCTTTCGTATAACGAAGGGTAAAGTTAGAGATCCACTCTGGCGCATGCGGTAAGCTGTTGCCATCTAGCACGGCTAAACCAGCATCGTTGATAGGGTCATTAACTGTACATTGAAAACAAGTAGCTACAGCTAACTCATCATCTTTAATTTCAGTTTTGTTGTAGCTTAAGTTAAATGTTGCATTAAACTCATCGCTTAATACCCACTCTGTATCTAGCTCAAAACCGTAGCCTGTTGTTTTATCAGCGTTAACTAAGCGGTTAAAGTTAGCACCACCACCTACAGCAGTAAGCTGTTGGTCGTCCATTGTGTAGTAAAATACCGTTGCATTTACACGGCCTTGGCCGTCTAGCACGTCTGATTTAATACCGGTTTCGAATGAAGTAACGGTTTCTGACTCAGCCGTTGTTACGTCATCACCAAATAAAATACGACCTTGTAAGCTAGGCGCGCGGAACGTGTTTGCTACACGGCTGTACCAGTTTACATCGTCATTAACTTTGTAGTTTGCAGATAAATCCCAGCTTACGTGGCTGTCACTTACACTGCGTTCTACGTATAAAGCACCACCGCCAATTGGGCTAATAGTACGGTCTGCAACAAAATCTTTTTCGTCATCAGAGTAACGAAGACCCGCAGTTACTTTTAATTTATCTGAGAAAATGTAATCTACTGAGCCGAAAATAGCCCATGCAGTTGTATCTTGTTGTTGCTGAACATAACCGTTTAAAGCGCCAGCAGGTGAAGAGAACGTATCGTAACTAAAGTTTTCGATTGTAAGCTCTTCATCAAAGTAAAAAAGACCAACTTGGTAGTTTAAGTCACCACTGAAGTTACTAGCAAGGCGAAGCTCTTGCGTTAACTGATCTTGCTCTGGAATGCCATCCGCACTTTCTGAAGAAAACGGAATTAAACCTGGGCCCATGTAATCAGGAATGTATTCAGCACCGTAACCACCATCAATGTCGGCACGTGAGTATATTTCTGCACTTTCCCAACCTGAAATAGAGGTTAGCGTGTATTCATCGCTAATATCCCACTCAAGCTTTAAGCTTGCGCCTTCAGATTCAACTTGCTGGGTATTGCGTACAGCGGCATCTTGATAAACAACATCATGCTCGTAGTTGTCTACTAAATCGTTTGAGCCTGATTCAATAACGTTTGCACGAAACGCAATTGGTGAGCCGTCTAGGTCACGCGTGTGGTAGTTTAGAAGAGCAGTAAAGTCATCGCCTTCGTATAAAAACTGAATACGCGCTGCTTTTTCTGTGTAGCCGCCCTGCTCGTCTTTCGCTTCAAAGCCAGGCGCTTGGTTGTCGATGTAATCATCTTTATCTTGCCATAGCAAAGAAACACGTGCAGATAAACGGTCAGTTAATGCACCACCTACAGCGCCTTCTGTATCTACAGCGCCACGGCTACCGTAAGAAACAGCACCGTAACCTTCAAATTCTTGGCTTGGTTTAACAGTATCAAATTTAACTAGGCCAGCCGGCGTATTACGGCCAAACAAAGTACCTTGTGGGCCACGTAGTACTTCTACACGCTCAACATCAAATACTGGAAAGCCTTTTAAAATGGCATTTTCTTGAACCACTTCATCAACAACTAATGAAACAGGTTGTGAAGCATTAAGATCGAAATCGGTATTACCCAGACCACGAACATAAAAACGAGGGAAAGAACGTCCAAACGATGATTCGATTGAAAGACTTGGGATTTTCGCACTCATAAAGCGAATATCCATACCAGCAGAACTATAAGCATCAAGGTTATCACCTTGTAATGCAGATACAGCAACAGGCACTTCTTGTGCATTTTCTACACGTTTACGAGCAGTAACTTGAATAACTTCTAATTGGTTATTTTTTTTTGCAGTTTCTTCTTCAGCAGCAAGAGTAGAAACAGAGGTACCAGCTGCAGATAATAAAGCAGCATTAATTATGGTCGCTATTGCAGTTTTTTTGATTGCTTTCATGTCGGGTATAAACCTTTTGTATGCACTCTTGTTCAACGGTTTTTTGTGTTGCGCAATGTATTCATTGCGGGCTCGTACAATTTTTCGCGTCTAGCTTTATGGCGCGCGGACCTCATCACCGAGAGTACAAAAACGGAGTAATGAGGCTGAACGAACGATGAAGATTATACCATCGTATTACAAATTTACTGCATAAATATGTACAAAAAAGTAAACTTTTTTGCAACATTTAACCTCATTTTATAGCTTTTTTACCCGCTTTTAGATGCAAAAGACCAACAATGCGGACATATGTCCTTTCTTTCAAAAGTCACTTTAAAGTAGCAAACTGCGTATTTTTACAAATAAACCCAAACTAGAAACGCGCAGTTAAAACCCGTTAATGCTTGCTAAATTTTAAAGGCTAAATTCATTGAGTACGCTTTAACGCAATTTCTCCATCAATGTGAATATCGCGCTGTGGAAACGCAATCACCACATCGTGTTTTTCAAAAACAGCATAGATACTAAAACGGATATCACTACGTACTTTTCTGAGCATGGTTTCTGACTCTGCACAAACCCAAAAAATTGCATTAAACACCAGTGAGCTATCAGCAAAGTCGTCAAATAAAACAGAGGCTTTTGGATTTGTTAGTATCGCATCATGATCATCAAGTACTTGTTGAATTAACGTTTTAACTAACAATACATCGCTGCCATAAGCAACACCTACGCTAACCGAAGAGCGGACATTACCGTCTATTAAGGTCCAGTTAGTCACTGTGTTTTCTAATAGTTGCGAATTAGGGATTAACATATGCACACCATCGTTACGGCGAATGCGGGTAGAGCGCGTATTAATAGTTTCTACTACGCCCTTTGCATTACCCACTTCTAAAAAGTCCCCAATACGAATTGGCCGCTCCCACATTAAAATCCAGCCACTAATAAAGTTATTAATAATGTTTTGCGCACCAAACCCGACTCCAATGGCTATTGCCCCTGATACAAATGCAAAGGCCGTAAGCGGAATACTTAAAACCTCTAACGAGGTGAAAATTAATATTGCGATACTCAAAATAAAATAAATGCGCGTAAATAGGTGCACCGCGTCTTGGCTGATTTTTTTTGCCAACAGTGTTTTTTTAATAAGTTTGCCAATGCGCGTTACTACAAACCACATAGCAAATAAAATTAAAGGAACTTGTATAACCTTAGCCACAGTGATGTGTACGTCGTTATAGGTAAAAATAACCAAGCTGAGATAATGTTGAATGTGTTCGAGCGTCATGTATTTTCCAAAGTATTATTTATTGTTTGTTATTTGTTCAGTAAAAATGAGTGTGGTTCAGTCTTCGCTAAGCTTAGCACGGCATAATAGTGTTAAAACGCTAAGTTAATAGGTTTAACGTTTTTGTTTAAACAATTTATTAACTCTTTATTGCACCGAGTGCTATATAAATAGTGTACAAGCACTGGAGATTACATATGTCACAACTTACTCTAAATCAAAGACTCGCTACTTTGCAGCCGCAGGTAGATTTAAATTTGTTTGAAAGCAGCCTAGATTATCGCAATAAAATTTTGTGCCTTCTTGCTGAGCAAGAACAAACACTTGCTACTATTAATAAAGAATTTGGCCAGCAATCTAATAGCTTTGGTTCTGAAAAACGCTTTGTTCTTGGCTATAACTAGCCTTTTAAAAACACACACAATACAATATTTAAGTAGCCTTACGTTTATTTTTAAGGCTACTTTTACCTCCAAATCGCATTTTTAGTAGCTAATTTGCGTTTAAATCCCGCTTAATACCGATAAACTTTATTGTATAAACGCCAAAATTTGATAAGTTAACTGGGTTTTCGACTCGAAAAGCCTATTTCGGCTCATCTTTTTATGGAGTTATTATGCGTAAAACACTGATCGCCACTACTATTGCTAGTGCCCTAATCCTATCTGCTTGTTCATCTAACGAAACTCAGAACACAGCTAAAGAGAGCGCAGCACAAGTGCAAGATATGAACGCAAACAATGTATTATTCAAACCAAGCCCATTACAATACATGGCACCAGAGTTTGATAAGTTTGGTACAAAAGACTACGAAGCAGGCTTTGATGCAGGTATTGCTCAGCACACTGCACAAGTTCAAGCAATTGCAAACAACCCAGAACCAGCAACATTTGAAAACACACTTGTTGAGATGGAAAAGTCCGGTGAGTTGTTAAACCGCGTATCTGCTGCTTTTTACAACCTATCGGGTTTAATTTCAGATGACGAGTACCAACGTATAAGCAAAAAAATGGCGCCGGTATTATCTGCTCACTCTGATGACATTTACCTAAATGGTCCGTTATTTAAGCGTGTACAAACTATTTACGACAATAAAGATGCGCTTAACGCTGAAGATCAACGCTTAGTTGATTTCTACTACAAGCAATTTGTAAAAGCCGGTGCTAAGTTAAGCGATGCTGAAAAAGCAAAAATGCGTGAAATAAATGCTCAGCTTGCAGAGCTATCTACTGCGTTCTCTCAAAACATTTTAAAATCGTTTAAAGAAGACGTTATTGTTGTTACAGACAAATCTAAACTTGCTGGCCTATCTGAAGGTGAAATTGCAGGCCTTGCAGCCGCAGCTAAAAAAGCAGGCAAAGACGGCTACATGATCACCTTGGTTAATACCACTCAGCAGCCTATCTTATCAAGCCTTGAAAACCGTGAGCTACGCGAGCAAATTTTTAAAGCCTCTACAAACCGTGCTGCTAAAACTAACGGCCCTATCATTATTGAAGAAACTAACCTGCGTGCACAAAAAGCAGAGCTGTTAGGCTTTAAAGATTGGGCATCGTATGTAATGACTTCGCGTATGGCACAAACAACCGATAACGTGTACGGTATTTTAGATGACCTTGCACCAAAAGCTGTTGAAAAAGCCAAAGCAGAAGCGGCCGCTATCCAAAAAGTAATTAACGATTCTGGCGAAAGCTTTGAGCTTAAGCCATGGGACTGGGCGTTTTACGCAGAAAAAGTACGTGCTGAAAAGTACGACCTAGATCCTGCGCTAGTTAAGCCTTACTTTGAAATGAACTCTGTGATCCATGATGGTTTATTCTTCGCAATGAACAAGCTTTACGGTATCACCTTTAAAGAGCGTAAAGACTTACCTGTTTACCACGAAGATGTAACAGCGTACGAAGTATTTAACGCAGACGGCAGCGCTATTGGTTTATTTTACATGGACCCATACGCACGTGAAGGTAAGCGTGGCGGTGCATGGATGAGTGCATACGTAAGCCAAAGCGGCTTAAAAGGCACTAAACCGGTTATTTACAACGCACAAAACATTCCAAAACCAGCTGAAGGTGAGCCAACGCTAATGACCTTCGACGAAGTATCGACTATGTTCCATGAATTTGGTCATGCTGCGCACGGTTTATTCTCAAATGTTAAATACCCAAGCCTAGCGGGTACTGCTACAGCACGTGACTTTGTTGAATTTCCTTCACAGGCACACGAAGACTGGATGATTGAACCTACCGTACTTGCTAACTACGCTAAGCATTACAAAACAGGTGAGCCAATTCCACAAGCATTACTTGATAAAGTACTAGCATCGCAAAAATTCAACCAAGGCTTTGGTACTACTGAATACTTAGCAGCTGCTTTACTTGATATGGAATGGCACTCATTTGGTTCTGAAAAAAAAATCAGTGATGTTCAAAAGTTTGAAAGCGATGCGCTAAAAGCACACGGTATTGATTACTACCCAGTGCCACCGCGTTATAAATCAAACTACTTTAGCCATACTTTTGCCGGTGGTTACTCAGCAGGTTACTACGCCTACCTATGGACTGAAGTATTTGCAGCCGATGCGTTTGCACATATGGAAAATAACGGTGGCCTAACCCGTGAAAACGGTGACAAGTTCCGTGAAGAAATCCTATCAAAAGGTAACAGCCGCGACTTAATGCAAAGCTACATTGAGTTTAGAGGCCAAAAACCAACAACAGACGCACTTCTTAAGCGCCGTGGTTTAGTTGATTAATAACCTCGTTTATTAATTTTAACCTTATAAAAGCCCGCTTGCGGGCTTTTATTGTTTATAACAGATAAACTAACCACACTATAAATTATAAAAAACGACAATTATGGGCTATTTATTTGCAGTTACCCTACTTTGGGCTTTTTCATTTAGTTTAATTGGTGTGTACTTAGCAGGCCAAGTTGATGCGTGGTTTAGCGTATTAATACGAGTTGCATTAGCCACGTTGGTTTTTTTACCCTTTTTAAAACCTAAACTTACCTCAAAACCACTCGCACTTAAGCTGATGCTGATAGGCGCTGTGCAACTAGGTGTTATGTACAGCTTTTACTATCACTCCTTTTTATTTTTAAGCGTACCCGAAGTGTTGCTCTTTACCGTTATGACGCCGCTTTATATAACGCTTTTAAACGATGCATTTAATAAGCATTTTAACCCTCGCTTTTTTGCGGTTGCGCTTATTGCCGTACTGGGCGCGGTAGCTATTCGCTGGCAAAACCTCAATAGTCATTTCATCATCGGTTTATTACTGGTTCAAGGTGCCAATATTAGTTTTGCCACCGGACAAGTAACTTATAAACGTTTAATGGCCACTAATCAGTTGGATGACAAAACCGTATTTGGTTGGTTTTTTATTGGCGCCTTAGTAGTGGCAAGTGCTTGCTACGCTTTATTTGGCAATACAAGCAAATTACCGAGTACACCTACCCAGTGGGGTATTTTAATATATTTAGGTATTGTAGCCTCGGGCCTTGGTTACTTTTTATGGAACAAAGGGGCAACAAAAGTAAATGTGGGAGCATTAGCCGTTATGAACAACGTGCTTATTCCTGCCGGTATAATTGTTAACGTGCTTATATGGAATAAAAATGCCGACATTATGCGCTTAAGTATGGGGGGGGCAATCATGTTAGCGGCACTGGTAATTAATCAAATAGGGACAAATAAACAGAACGTCACATCCTTGTAGCTAATTTGTCATTCAATGCGATTAGGGTTGAATAAAATAACGTTAAGGAACAAACATGAAACATCTCACCCTAATAACAAGCTCAGTAATACTTGCATTACTGAGCGGCTGCGACGACGATGTCGAAGTTGTAGAAAAAGACGTAGTCGTTACAAATACCACCGTTGAGGTTGTTGAAGTACCGACGCCTGTAATTGTTGAAGTTGCAAAAGGCGAGGCGCCTGATATTCAATTAGGTACTCGTGCCGACTACCTTATTAACGATATGGCACAGAGCGATTTAAAAACAAAATTAGAATCGTGTACAGATGGGCCATTTTACCGTACAGATTTTTCTATTGGGCATCGTGGTGCACCAATGCAATACCCTGAGCATACCAAGGAGTCTTATATAGCTGCGGCGCGTATGGGCGCAGGTATTGTCGAGTGCGATGTAACCTTTACCAATGACAAAGAGCTCGTGTGTCGCCACTCTCAGTGCGATTTGCACACCACCACCAATATATTAGCCATTGATGAACTTGCCGCTAAATGCAGTGTGCCTTTTACTCCAGCTAACGCAGCAAGTGGCACGCCTGCCACCGCTAAATGCTGCACAAGCGATATCAGCCTGAGAGAATTTTTAACGCTTGAAGGTAAAATGGACGGCGCCAACACCCAAGCCACTACTGTTAGTGAATATATGCAGGGCACGCCCAGCTGGCGCACCGATTTATACGCCACAAGTGGAACATTAGTAACCCATAAACAAAGTATTGAGTTATTTAAAAGCCTGGGTGTGAAAATGACTCCAGAGCTAAAATCGCCGCAAGTGAGCATGCCTTTTGAGGGAATGACACAACAGCAATACGCACAAAAAATGCTTGATGAGTACACGCAATTGGACGTACCAAGCAGTGATGTATACCCGCAATCGTTTAATCTTGATGATGTGAAATATTGGATAAATAACAACCCCGACTTTGCAAATCAAAGCGTATATTTAGATGGCCGAGACAGCGAAGCGGGCTTTGATCCAAGTAACCCTGCAACGTGGCAACCAAGTATGGAAGAGCTAGTAGCCGATGGCGTTAAAATATTAGCGCCCCCTATTTGGATGATGCTCACCATAGACAACGAAAGTAATATTGTCCCCTCACAATACGCCATTGACGCAAAAGCTGCAGGGCTTGAACTGATAGCATGGAGCCTTGAGCGCTCGGGGCCTCTTAACGAGGGCGGTGGCTACTACTATCAATCAATCGCCGATGTTATCGATAACGATGGCGACATGATGACGGTGGTTGATGTACTCGCGCAGGATGTCGGGGTTATGGGTATATTTTCGGATTGGCCTGCGACCGTAAGCTACTACGCAAGTTGTAATAAAATGCCTGCAAGCATTTAAAAAACCAGTATCAGTGGTCGTTTATTTTTTTGCGCTCAGTTACCATAACCTTATTAATTATTTAACTGAGCGCTTTTATGATAATCCAACACCATAATACCGACCTAGCCACCCCTACAGGCTTAATGCGTACTACCGTTTACCGCCCACAAGCAGCTGGCCAATATCCAAGTATTATTTTTTACTCGGAGATTTTTCAGCAAACCGCGCCTATTGCGCGCAGCGCTGCTATTTTAGCAAGCCACGGCTTTGTTGTATTAGTGCCTGAGGTATTTCATGAGCTAAACCCGATTGGTACTGTACTTGCGTACGATGACGCGGGTAAAGATAAAGGCAATGCCGATAAATGGCAAAAGCCACTTGAGCACCACGACAGCGACACACAAGCACTCATCGACTTTGTACAAAATCAAGATTACTGCACTGGCACAGTGGGCGCCATGGGTGTGTGCATTGGTGGGCATTTAGCTTACAGAGCCGCATTAAACCCACACATAAAAGCTGCATTTTGTTTATACGCCACCGATATTCATAGTGATACCTTAACTGCTAATGCAGGTAACAATTCGTTTGAACGCATGGCTGATATTCAGGGTGAAATACACTTTATTTGGGGTAAGCAAGACCCACATGTACCGCAACAAGGCCGAAGTAAAATTTACCAGCAATGTGTAGCCACGGGTATTAACTACCACTGGCAAGAAGTAAACGCACAGCATGCGTTTATGCGTGATGAGGGCGAGCGTTACGATGCCGCGCTTGCAATTACTATGTACCTACAAGCGGTTGCATTATTTAATCGTACTTTGTAATTAAGTGCGGTTTTACGTGCTTTTTAGCATGCCCAGTGCAGTATGCTGTTTAACAAAATGTGCTTTTAAATAATCAATAAACAACCTGAGCTTTTTGGAGCCTGCCGCCCCAGGTGGAAACACACCATAAAGCTCAATATCTTTTGTTTTATAATCATCGAGTATTATTTCTAACAGCCCTGCTTGCACTTTAGGCCACGCATCATACAACGGAATGCGCCCAAGCCCGTGCCCGGCCTCTACAAACGCGGTACGTGCTGCGGCATTATTGATGCTTATGCCGCCTTGTAGTATTACATCGTATTTTTTGCCCTCTTTGCTAAGGGTTAATGTTTTACTGCTAAGCTGGTACACCACCCATTTATGCAAGGCTAATTCAGCTGGCGCTTGAGGTTTGCCAAAATGCTCAAAATACTCAGCTGAGCCACAAATACAGGTACTCATGGTGGTTAGTTTGGTGGCTTGTAAGTTTGAGTCACTTAAAGCGACCCCACGAATAGCAATATCAAAGCCGTTTTTTATAATATCAACCACATCATCGGTTAGTTGCAGGTCTATTTCAATTTTGGGGTATTGGCGTTTAAACGTATTAATTGCTGGCACAATTAGTTGCATGCCTACATTAACAGGGCAGCTAATTTTTAATACTCCTTGTGGCTCACTTTTAATGTTTTCTATTTGCTGATTAGCTGCGTTTGCTTGTTCTGTGATCACTCTACAGCGCTCATAATACGCAATGCCCGCCTCAGTTAAAGCCATAGTGCGGGTTGAGCGATTTAGCAGCGTAACTTCTAATTGCGTTTCTAATTTTTTAAGGTGATAACTTACCACCGCACGCGTTAACCCCAACTGCTTTGCAGCCGCGGTTAAACTGCCCTGCTCGACAATTTGCGCAAATACCACCATGCTTTTAAGTTGCTCAAACGACACTTTCATCACAAACCCACCAATGATTATTCAACCCAACAATTGTATCAATAATTAAACCAATAAAGTTAAATTTATCATCGTTGTTTAAATCCTTTTAAGTGCATATAGTTATTACAGCACCTTGGTTAACACCAAGCTTTAATTTACTCACTAATCGAAGGAATATTGTTATGGCTAAAAAAATACTTATGGTACTTACCTCACATTCAGAGCTTGGCAACACAGGCGAAAAAACAGGTTTTTGGGTAGAAGAATTTGCAGCACCTTACTACGCATTTGTTGATGCTGGTGCAGAGATAACACTTGCTTCTCCTGCGGGTGGCCAACCGCCGATTGACCCAACTAGCACGCTTTCTGACTTTGAAACCGATGCAACAAAGCGCTATGACAACGACAGCGCAGCACAAACACTTATGGCAAACACCAAAGTATTAAGTGAAGTAAACGCCAGCGACTTTGACGCGGTATTTTACCCAGGCGGCCACGGCCCACTATGGGATTTAGTAGATAACAGCGATTCAATCTCACTTATTGAAAAGTTTGTAAAAGAGCAAAAGCCAGTAGCGGCTGTTTGCCACGCAAGTGCAGCCTTTTTAAATGTTAAAGATGCACAGGGCAATGCGCTGGTAGCCGGTAAAAAAGTAACAGGCTTTACTAACTCAGAAGAAGCCGCCGTGCAATTAACAGACGTAGTGCCATTTTTAGTTGAAGATGAACTCATTAAAAAAGGCGGCGATTATCAAAAAACCGACGACTGGGGCGTATTAGCGCTCGAAGATGGTTTAGTGATTACAGGCCAAAATCCAGCAAGCTCAGAGCTTGCGGCGAAAAAACTATTAACTAAATTAGGTTAAAATACCCCCTGTGCGCGGCGCATACCGCCGCGCTAATTAAATCGCTTTTAATAGCGAAAACATACTCCTATACTGGTACAAAATAATCCTACTAAGGCGTTTATATGCCAACTACCCCATCATCATCTTCACTGATAACCAGTACGCGATTTGCAATATTTAGCGTAGTTTTTATATGCCTAATACTACAAGTGATCAATAGTTTACCTGGCATTACGCTTAATGGTTTAGGTATTTACCCTCGCAGCGTTCAAGGGTTAATCGGCATTTTATGCGCCCCATTTTTACATGGCAGCTGGTGGCACTTTGCTAGCAACATGTTGCCTTTTGCAGTACTTAGCTGGCTAATTTGCCAATACAGTGTAAAACGCTTTTATACCGTGTTTATATTTACTGCGTTAATTGGCGGGCTATTAGTGTGGGCCTTTGGTCGAAGTAGTTTTCATGTTGGATTAAGCGGCGCTATTTATGGTTTATGGGGATTTATACTGTGCTATGGCGTGGTTAAGCGCTCATTTAAGTCTATTGTTATTGCCCTAGTAGTGGCAGTACTTTACAGCGGATTTATTTGGGGCGTGCTACCACAACGCTTTCATGTCTCGTTCGAAAGTCACCTTTTTGGTGCGTTAAGTGGGTTCTTTTTAGGGTATAAACTTGCCAAAGCAGATAAACTAAAAGCACGATAATTTTTTCATTGCCTTTAATTAATTTTTTACGCCCCCAGCTTGTTATCTATGAGTATATAAATTAATTACATTTTTAAATTGAGGTTATTTATGAGTAATGAACACGAATACACGCCGCCTAAAGTTTGGACGTGGGACAGCGAAAGTGGTGGTAAATTTGCTAATATTAACCGCCCTATTGCCGGCGCCACTCATGACAAAACCTTAGACATTGGCAAGCACGCGTTTCAACTTTATTCATTAGCCACGCCTAATGGCCAAAAAGCGACCATTATGTTTGAAGAGTTATTAGAGCTTGGCCTAACCGATGCCGACTACGATGCCTATTTAATTAACATTGGCGAAGGCGACCAATTTGGCTCAGACTTTGTTGATATTAATCCAAACTCTAAAATTCCTGCGCTAATGGATCACTCTACCACGCCACCAACACGCATTTTTGAGTCGGGTTCAATTTTACAATACTTGGCAGAAAAATTTGATGTGCTAATCCCAAAAGATTTTAAAGCCAAGACCGAATGCCGTAATTGGCTATTTTGGCAAATGGGTTCAGCGCCTTATTTAGGCGGCGGATTTGGTCATTTTTATAGCTACGCGCCAACAAAAATGCAATACCCAATAGACCGTTTTACTATGGAAACTAAACGCCAGCTCGATGTATTAAATCGCCACTTAAGTGAAAACGAATACATGGCGGGTAGTGAATACTCTATTGCCGACATTGCCATTTGGCCTTGGTATGGCTCATTGGTGCTTGGAAAATTATACGACGCCGCTGAGTTTTTAGATGTTGCCTCTTACACTCATGTAATGCGCTGGGCAGAGCAAATAGCAAAGCGCCCCGCTGTTAAACGTGGTCAACGTGTTAATCGCACTTGGGGCCCTGAAGAAGAGCAACTTAGCGAACGACATAACGCCAGCGACTTTTAATCTAACAGCCCATAACAAGACATTGTGTTATGGGCATTTTTTTATTTAAAATCTGCATTTTCCCTGTCATTAAACTATATTTATTATTGTGTTTTTATAAAATGTAACCTGCTTTACCCGCATTACTTTTCATAAGGCTTTAATGAGTGCAATATAAAAATTTAAATAGTGATGAACGCAGAGAAGCCGTAAAACTTTTATATTCTAATGCTTTATCTGGCATTGGTGTTTCGGCGTTAGTTAGCTTTGTACTTGTGTTTGCATTTGACCTAACGGATGAGAGAACAAATCAAGAAAAAATAATTTGGCTTTTTTTCATGCTGGTTGTTTTAGCAGCAAGGCTAATGGATGTTATTTACTTTAACTACACCAAAGAAGTTAACCAGCCTTTTAATGCAAATAGCTTTTTAAAACGCTTTTCGGTGGGGTGTATAGCAACCGCGATTTCGTGGTCATGTTACGCATTGTGGTTTCATAAAAGCTCATCCACCGTTGAAATTACCACCACAATAGCTATTTTGTCGGCATTTGCTGGAGGCTCAGCCAATTTGCTCTCGGGTAGTCGCTTTACCTCGGTGTGTTACAGCATTATTTTATTAATGCCTTACTCTATAGTACTAACCTTATCTGATGACTATTACCACTATGTATTAGGTTTTTTAGGCATTACTTTTTCGGCAATTATGGTCGCCTCTTCTTATAAGTCGGCCACATTTACCCAAACGGCATAAAATTACGAAATCAAAACCGCGAACTACTTAACGAAATGGAAAGCAAAGTAGAAACACGCACAGAAGAAATTTACCGTTTATCAAATACTGACCCGCTAACAAGCTTGTTAAACCGCACCGCTTTTTTAAAAGTGGCAAATAAACAACTGGCAGATCACCCCGAGGAGAAACTCGCTTTACTTTTTGTAGACCTAGATGGCTTTAAGCAAATTAATGACTCTATGGGTCATAAAGTTGGCGACCAAGTACTTAAAGAAATAGCCGAGCGACTCACTAACGTTTGCACCCGCCACTTATACAAATGCCGCTGGGGCGGAGATGAATTTTTAATTTTAACAACCTATGAGGATGAACAAGACTTATTTGATTTTGCCAAAAAGGTTATTAAAAGCATTCGTGCCGAGCATGAACGATATAAATACCAAAGCTGGGTATCTGCCACTATTGGCATAGCGTTATTTCCTGAGCATGAGGGTGATTTAAGCGCGTTAATTCGTTCAGCAGATTTAGCCATGTACCATCAAAAACGTATTGCCAAAGGCTGCGTAAATATTTACAACAATGACTTAAAGCGCCAACAAGAACGCGAACAATTGCTCAGCAAGCGCTTGGCAAGTGCAATAAAAGACAACGGCTTGCGGTTAGTGTTTCAGCCTATTGTGGATAGCCAAACAGCGAAGGTGACCTCCTTTGAGTCACTTTTACGCTGGCAATTAAATGACGAAGCGATATTTCCTGATGAATTTATTGCCATTGCCGAGCAATACAACCTCATAACCGAACTTGGCTTATGGGTGATTGAGCAAGCGTGTGTGCAAGCTTGCACGTTTAAAAACGTACAACCCCCTATTGCTGTGAGCGTTAATGTATCTGTAATACAACTTCAAGACCCTGATTTTGTCACTAAGGTTGTAAATATCGTTGATCAATACGGCGTAAAGCCAGAAAACCTGCACCTTGAAATCACTGAATCTGTGTTTGCTGAAGATAAGCTCACCTTTTTAGCAGCAGTAAAAGAGCTGCAAAAACAAGGATTTTGTATTTCTATTGACGATTTTGGTACTGGGTACTCTTCCTTGTCGAGCATGTTAGATATTGGTGTAGACATAGTAAAAATAGATAAAAGTTTCATTCAAAATATGGATAAGCGAGGCTTAAGTATAATTCATGCGATTGTGCAAATGGCCTCAACACTTGATTTTATAGTAGTCGCTGAAGGTGTAGAAACCCTAGAGCAAGCCAACATGCTAAAAGAAATTGGCGTGTCTCACCTACAAGGTTATTACTTTTCTAAACCTATGGAACAACACTTTGTAGATTCGTACCTCAAAGAGCAAAACAAATTGTGTAGCTAGCAGTATGAAAAAACTCACTAAAGAGCAAAACAAATTGTGTAGCTAGCAGTATGAAAAAACTCACTAAAGAGCAAGTCTATAAACGCCTTAACAACGATGAAGACGCACGCGCTTGTAAAGACATAAACGAAGATGACTGCAAAGAAGTGGCCGGTAACTTTATTCTTTTATTAACAAGCCAGCTTTTTAGTAAGTTTGCCGATGCCCTCCTCAACCCTAAAGTCACTCTGCCTTGGTTAATGCAAAGCTTAAACGTGCCAAGCGCGTTTATAGCGTGGCTCGTGCCCATAAGAGAATCTGGCTCTTTATTACCACAATTAGCGATAGCCAATATTATCCGTAAACTCTCTGTAAGAAAGTGGGTATGGGTTTGCGGTGCATTTGCCCAAGCGGTATGTATTGGCGCTATGGTTGGTGTTTCATTTGTGCTAGAAGGCGCTCAGGCTGGCTATGCAATTTTAGCTCTGCTGGTGCTCTTTAGCCTCGCCCGCGGGTTTAATTCTATTGCCGCTAAAGATGTATTAGGTAAAGTTAT
Source organism: Pseudoalteromonas sp. CuT4-3 (assembly GCF_035666335.1). Lineage (NCBI taxonomy): Bacteria > Pseudomonadati > Pseudomonadota > Gammaproteobacteria > Alteromonadales > Pseudoalteromonadaceae > Pseudoalteromonas > Pseudoalteromonas sp. CuT4-3. The sequence goes on along the minus strand of NZ_CP142030.1, from coordinate 1,022,064 downwards.
TCCTAAAAAAAAGCGGGGCAATATTAGTGGCCTGGCGGCAAGTATAGCTGGCTTTGCAACACTCACTTTTGGTTTAATGATGTGGTTTTTTTCGGGGCAAAAAGAGCAAAATACGGTATTAATTGCGCTGTGTTTAGGCGCCGTTTTGTGGGTTGTTGCTGCACTTTTTTATAGCCGCATAAACGAATACAAAGGGGCGACACAAGGCGGTAAAAATGGCTTTTTAAATGCGCTAAGTAAATTAAAGCTGCTTTATCAAGATAAACAATTTGCACACTTTGTAATTACCCGCGCCTTTTTACTTTGCTCAGCCCTAAGCGCGCCTTTTTATATTATTTTAGCAAGCTCTCAGCAGTTTGAATTTTCATTATTGGCAGTATTTTTAGCCGTGTCTGGCTTAGCAAGTTTAATTTCTGGGCCAATATGGGGAAGACTCAGCGATTTTTCTAGCCAAAAGGTGCTTGTATTAAGTGCGTTGCTTGTCACCATAAACGGCGTGAGCGTGTTTGTAATAGCCACATGGTATAGCCAGCTGTTTGAATATGCTTGGGTAATACCTGGTTTTTATTTTTTGCTTTGCATTGCTCATCAAGGCGTACGGCTCGGGCGTAAAACCTATTTAGTGGATATGGCACAAGGCAATAAACGCACTGATTACGTGTCGGTTAGTAATACTGTAATTGGCATTTTGCTTTTAATGTTAGGCAGTATAGGGCTTTTAGAAGCATTTTTATCAACCGCACAGCTTATTCTGTTGTATAGCCTGCTCGGTTTGTTAGGTGCTATTAGCGCGATTTTTTTGCCTCAAGCAGAGTAATACCAATGCGCAATAATACGTGATCAATTAAGCGAATTGGTATAATAAAAAAGCCCAACAAAATAATTGCCGGGCTTTGGACTTAAGACCTAAGGATAAACAGTCAGCTTTACCTCAAGTTATAACACCTAAGCAGTTACATTTAGCAGTGAATCACCTTCACTTAAGCCAAATTTTTCTTGTACCGATGAAAGAATTGATTCTTTATCTTCATCAGATAGCTGGCTTGAATACTCAGTTAATAACTCATCTAAGTAGCTAACCACTTCGTCAGTATCAACAGATTCTAGCGAGTTTTGCGGCGGCGGTGGCGGGCGTTGCCCTTCAGGGCGTCCTGCATCGCCAATACTTTTAGCGTCAAAATCAAGTTCGCTCATTAAATCAGCCAACTCTTTTGTCGGCGAGATCCCCTGCTCTTCAAATGCGGCTTGAATACTTTGCGCATCTTCCGTACTTAGGTTTTGTGCATCAAATTCTGCAAGTGTTTCTTTAACAAACTCAGTTTGCTCTGAAGTTAAAGCGCTTACTTGGCTAGATTGTTGAGTCATAAAACTCGCTGAACTACCAATACTGTTGATCATATTTTTCTCCCTTAACGTGCGCGGCGTGGTGGCTTGTGTTCACTTAATTCTTGTTCGCTAATTTCGCCATTCCCATCGGCATCTATTTCGTCAAAAATAGTTTGCGCATCGCCTTGCGGTGGCGCACTTTCGCTAAATTCTGCAAGGCTAATCACACCGTCACCATCTGCATCTATGCTTGAAAAGTCAGGTTTAGGTGGTGGGTTATCACCGCCTCTGGCTGCAACATTGGCTGAAAAAGCCATTGATAATAATGCAGCAACGGCAAAAGTAGAAAAATGCTTCATTGTGGTCACCTTGGGTTAAATATTAATAAAGGGTATGAATATAAAGTACGCTTAAAAAACGCAAACATTGTGCAAACAATAAGGAAATAAAAATAAATCCGATTTTTATCATGTTATTTTTACCTTATTCGGTATTTCGGTTATTGTGATAACTAATTACTTAAAACCACTTTCAACACCTGTTTTGAGAGCTAACATACTAAGGACTTGTTAACATACATGTTTAATCTTCCAATTTTTCTAGTTGTATCGCAGTGAAAATACCTAAACGCCTCCAGCCACTCGTTGATGATGGCCTAATTGATGAAGTGATAAGCCGCTTAATGAGCGGTAAAGAAGCGGATGTATTTGTGGTACGCAGCGGTGGCGAAATTCGCTGTGCTAAAGTCTACAAAGATGCAGTTAAACGCAGCTTTAAAAAGGCAGCTCAGTATCAAGAAGGCCGAAAAGTAAGAGGCGGACGCCAAGCCCGCGCCATGGGTAAACGCTCTAGTTATGGGCGACAACTAGAAGAAGAAATTTGGCAAAATGCAGAAGTAGACGCGCTTTCACGTTTATCACGCGCTGGCGTCAGAGTTCCTGATACTTATTACTGTATTGATGGTGTGTTGTTAATGGAGCTTGTGTGCGATGAAGACGGAGATGTTGCTCCACAGTTAGGGCATGTGACCCTTACACAGCAAGACGCTATTGAGCAGTACAGTATGATGGTTCATTATATTAAATTAATGCTGTGCACTGGTATTATCCACGGTGACTTATCAGAATTTAACGTACTTGTTGATAGTAAAGGGCCTGTAATTATTGACCTTCCGCAAGCTGTAAACGCCGCAGCCAATAACAGTGCGCAAGCAATGTTTACGCGCGATGTAAACAATATACGCCGTTATTATGCGCAGTTTGCACCTAGCCTATTAAACACTCATTACGCTAAAGAAATGTGGGCACTGTTTGAAGAGGCCAGCTTAACGCCAAACACTGTGCTCAGCGGAGAATTTGAAGACAGTAACGAATCTGCAGACGTAGATGCGGTACTCGATGAAATACAAGCGGCCGAATACGAAGAGTTCGACCGTTTAGAGCGTATTAAAAACGCTGACGATGAGTAAAACGGCGCTCAAGTTTAGCTATTGAGGGTGAACAAACCGATAGCCCACACCGTAAACCGACTGAATAACACTGTCGGTTTGCGTTACTTCATCTAGCTTTTTACGTAACTTTTTTATGTGGCTGTCTATAGTACGGTGGCTAACTATACGTTGGTCTGCGTACATGGTGTCCATTAAGCTATCGCGTGAATAGATTCTGTTAGGGTTTGAATACAAAGGCTTAAATAGCTGAAATTCAAAATTAGTTAGTTCTATACTGCTATTTTTATAGTTAACACTGTAAGTACTTTCATCCAGTGTCATGGCATTATTTACAGGCTCTTTTGTGCTATTCACACGCCTTAAAATTGCTTTTACACGAGCCACCAGCTCAGCATAACTAAACGGTTTACAAATATAGTCATCGGCGCCCAGTTCAAGTCCGAGTAACCGGTCAATCTCCTCCACCTTTGCCGAAACCATAATAATGGGCACATTAGAGAACTTTCTTATCGCTTTGCACAGCTCTATACCGCTTTGCCCTGGCAACATAATATCTAATAAAATAACACTTGGCTTATTACTTTCAAGCCAGCTAAGTACTTCATCACCATGATGAATAAGGTGCGTTTGATAATGATGACTTGTTAAAAAGTCGCTCATTAAATTGGCAAGTTTTATTTCATCTTCAACAATGAGTATTTGCTCACTCATATTTATCCTCTACTGAACTAATAAGGGTAATTTAATAACAATGCCAAGCCCGCCAATACTGGCTTTTTCGGCTGATATTTCGCCATTATGACCTTTAACAATATGCTGACAAATAGACAAACCTAAACCAGAGCCACCCTCTTGGCGATTGCGAGAGCTGTCTACACGGTATAAATATTCAAACAAGTGCGATAAATGCGTTTGCTCAACGCCTATCCCGTTATCCTCTATTATAAGCTCTAAATAGGCTTGGCCTTTAATATTTACGTTATTGGCACTTAAAGAAATAGTTGAGCACTGGGCGTAATGCACCGCATTCATTAATATATTATCTAGTAATTGCAGTATACGTGTTTTATCTGCGTTTACTGTGGTGTTGTTAGCACTATTAAGAAGGTAAAAATTAATAGCGTGCTGCTCAAAAATAACGTGATACTTTTGCTCTATGGAGTTAAGTAAAAAGCCTACGTCGGTAGGTTGCATGGTGTAATGCATGCCACCTAGCTCTGCGCTATTTAGCATGTGTAGGTCGTCAATCAAGCGTTTTAAATGCAGCGCTTCATCGTTAGCAGAACTAATATTTTTATTATTTGGTTCACGTATCCCGAGCAACATAGCTTCGAGCTCACCGAGTAAAATGCTCATGGGCGTTCTTAGTTCATGAGAAATATTAGCTAACCAGCGTTTACGTACTTGCTCATCTTTAGCGAGCGTAAAGGCCAAAGTGTTAAAATCTTCACTAAGCTGGCCCAGCTCGTCTTTTCTATCTAATAAAAGTTTGGTGCTGTACTGCCCTTTGGTTAGCTTATGCATACCACTGGCAATTTGCTTTACAGGGCCAACTAAATGCCTTGCCAGTAAAAAAGACAACAGTAAGGTAAGTAGCCCTGCGGTTAACGCAATAAGCCATAAATAGTTAGTTTGTTGCTTTAAAAAATCCAGCTCGTACCCATCTGCTAGGCTTTTTCTTTTTGAAACAGCAAGGTAAGCAATTGTTTTACCTTCAAGCTCTATGGGCGTTTTAATGTACTTTAAATCCTCAAATAATTTACCAAAAATACGCTGCTGGTTTTCATCAAGTAGTGCATAGTGCGCGGCATGCTCGGGCGGTGGGCGACGATCTCGTTGCGCCATATGCTGTGGGGGTCTGGGTCTGCGTTCGCCGCGAATTTCTGGGCGCTGTGGCATATCGCGTAAACTAGGTAAAAACTGGCTTGATTGCAATTGCGATTCAACCAACCTTAAAAAGCGCTGATCGTTACCTATAATTTTATCCCACGAGGGAGTTTGCGCGTATTTATTAGCCAGCTGTACTGCTAATGGCTCTAATGCTTTTACTTCTTTAGCGTTTACAAAATCTATAATACCTTGGCCAATACTGTACTGAATAAGCACAACTAGCCCCGCAATAATGCTAAAGGTGAAGCTAAATAATATTAAAAAAAGTTTGTTATGAATTTTCATTTATTTTTTATAAACCTGACTCTAAAAGCATTTGAGCTGTTATTTATTGCGTATTTTTTTACTGCTAAAACGTATTATTAAAAGCTCTAAGCACTTTCAAGAATAGTCTGTAATAACAATTGTATTAATTGCGTGTTCTATTATAGCGACTTATAAATAGCGCCTTTAATAACAACGTATAACGTTAACAAGTAAAAGTGCAAACAATGTGCATTTTATAAAAAATTACGCTCAAAAAAGGCGACCTAAGTCGCCTTTGTTATTAATCGTTTTTTAAATGCTTATCAAAAAAATCGAGAAACGCTTGTAACGTTTTAATTCTATGCGGCTGATAAGACAAGTAATGGTCGCCATCTTCTAGCTCAATGTAAGTAACATCTTTATCTTCGTCATCTAGTTCATCTTCCATTTCTCTACTATGGTAAATAGGGACAACACTGTCGTCGCTACCATGCACAAGTAAAACAGGTTTGTTGATTGATTTAGCAAAATTAACCGGCGAATTGGCCTCTAGCTTATCGCTATTTGTTCCAAACTGTTTTCGTACTATGTCTTTGTTTGTAAAGTGTCGGGCTTTACTCACAATATGCTCAAGGTCAGTTACCCCTGCAAAACTTGCCGCACATTTAAATGTTTCAGGGTGTTTAATAACAGCCATTAAGGCGGCATATCCACCGTAGCTTGCGCCACCAATACAAATTTTATCTGGCTGAGCAATCCCTTGGTCTATTAACCAGTTAGCTCCATCTTGTAAGTCATCTTGCATGGCTAAACCAAAACCTTGGATCGACTGCATTAAAAAGTCATAACCATAACCGCTTGAGCCACGAAAGTTAGGCTGTAACACGGCATAACCATTATATGCCAGTAACGCAGTCCAATAGTCAAAGCCTGCATAGTCTCGCGCCATAGGCCCACCATGTGGAAATATAATAGTGGGTAACTTATCGCCTTTCTCATAGCCAACAGGCAGCGTTAAGTAGCCTTCTATAATAAGACCGTCACGTGCTTTATAGCTAATGTGCTCTTTACCGGCGTATACGCTTTCGTTAATGTGTGGGTAAACGTCTGCAAAAAATGTTAAATCACCTCGCTTTCTGTCACCTAACATGTAGGCGCCTGATGTTTTATCTGAGCTGACATAAAGTACATATTTTTGCTGATCGTCGCTGGTGCTAACAATATCCATTTCAAATGAATCTTTAGGTAATGATGCTCGTAAAGAGCGATGTAGCTTGTCTAAGTCTTCATCCCAATACGCAATACCATCTTCTAAATGCGAATGCGTAAAGCCTGCCACTTCGCCAGTTTTACGGGAGTAAAAAATATCGCCATCGACATCGTACTTGTCGTCGCTAAAAATGAGCTCACGTTTGTTAGTTGTTAGATTAAGCTTAAATAATGCATCACGCCCTTCATGGAGCGCAGTGATGTATAAAAAGTTAGGGTCTTTATCAAAGCCAAGTATCGAAATGCTTTGCTCACTAAATACTTCGTAGCTAAATAGTGTTTGCCACGACTCATTTTGCTCGTTGTACAGCTCGTAAGTAAATTGTGTTTCATCCATTTTTTTAGCAATACGAACCTTGCCTTGTCTATCAGCAAACCAACTGGTTACATCTGCACGAGCACGTTGTATTTGTTTTTTGCGTAAGGTAGTTAGGTCAAGTTCATACACAGCAGGGGTATTGGCTATTTTAAAGTCGCCCTGCACGAGTATTTTATTTTCTTGCTCCGGTAAAAAGCTAATAATTCGGTCAGAAAACTGAGGCTGCTTTTCATCACGCGTGTTGTTTGCTCTAAACGCCAGTTTTATTCCTTTATCATCACTTAGATTATACGAATACATTAATGTAGACGCATACTTAACCCCACCAAATTGATATTTAATGTATCGTGCGCCCAATAACAAAACATCATTATTTGCCCAACTAAACCAGTCAAAAAATACAGTGTGGTTATCCGATTTAATAATCGGCTTGCCCTTGCCTGTTGTAAGGCTTTGCACCATTAAAACTAAATCGCCATCAAGGTTTCTAACATACGCAATGTTATTTCCATCTGGTGAGAGCTTAACTTGGCTTATGCTTTTTAAGCCTGCAAACGCTTCTATGGGTAGCTTTTTATCAGAGGCTGATAGGCAGCTAAAACTAAGTAGGGCAAATACTAAAGTGAGGTAAAGTTTAGACATTCAATATCCATTTGTTTTTATAAGTAACGCTTAATGAGTTAACAGTAAGTGTATAAAGTTAATCTGTTATTTTACAATTGTGGCCGCTTTAGTACAAATTTATCTTTAGTAGAGCTAAAGTAGTCTCCACCCATTTTACCTATGCTGTTTAAACGCGTGGGATCTATATAGCCATTTACTAACACGTTATCGTCAATATAAATTCCCACCACGTTGAGTAGCATAACTTTGCCGCCACCGGGTTCGTCGCTTATCTGAATAACGTCTCTTAAGGTGCACTCGTATCTTACTTTAGCCGCTGCGGCGCCTGGGGATGTTACGTGTGTACTGGCGATTGTTTCAATATTTGCTGCCTCAAATTCACTCACATTATGTGGATAATTAGCGCAGCTTTGATTCATTTTTTTTACTAGCTCTTCACTTACAATATTAACCACGCAGTTGTTAGTGGCTTGAAGGTTTAAAAGCGTGTCTTTATTGGCTTTGTCGCGTGGGTTTACTTGGGTCACGCTCAGCACTGGCGGGTTACAGCTGGCCACTGTAAAAAAAGAGTACGGGGCAATATTAGCAATCCCCTCCTTACTAAATGTGCTTACCCAAGCAATAGGCCGTGGGCTAATACCCCCAACTAAATACGAGTAAACATTGTGCTGCGTGCTTTGCGTTAAATCTAAAAACATAATTTTCCTTTATACGTCGTACTGCAAATCGTAAAAGCGCTGTAATGCGTACAGTATTTCATAACTGCAGCCACTTTTTTAAATATGCGCGAAAAAATAAACATAGTGTGGTTTAAACGCGATTTACGCCTTAGCGACCATCAACCACTTAAAAATGCATTTAATGATGATTTACCCACATTACTGCTATACAACTTTGAGCCACTAATGCTTGAGGATGCACATTATAATGCGCGCCATTGGCGTTTTGTTTATCAATCAATAGGCGAAATAAATCAGCAGCTAACTCGCTATAAAGCAGCGCTGTATATTTTTAACCAAAACATGCTGACACTGTTAAACACGCTTAATCAAACATACCAAATAGCAAACATATTTAGCCATCAAGAAATTGGCTTAAACAATACCTTTGAACGCGATAAAGCCGTTGCTATATGGTGTAAAGCTAACAAAGTTAACTGGCTTGAGTCACAAACGGGCGGCGTTATTCGTGGCAAAAAAAACCGTAAAAATTGGAACGCACGCTGGCAACAAACAATGCAGGCTCCTATTGCTATTCCTAATTGGAAAAACATAAAAACCATTACACTTAATAACTACCAAACACCTAAATTGCCCGACAGCTACACGCAAAATGACGACAACTTTCAAGTAGGTGGGCCTTTAACTGCGCATACAATATTGCAAAGCTTTTTTGCTGAGCGCGGTAAGGGATATCAAAAAGGCATATCTAGCCCCAGCTTAAGCCGTATTCATTGCTCTAGGCTTTCGCCTTATTTAGCATGGGGTAATATTAGCCTTAAACAGGTTTATCAAACCGCTATTGATGCATACCATGCAAAACACCCAAGCAAAAAAGGCTGGAAGCGCCCGCTTGCTGCATTTGTATCGCGTTTGCATTGGCACTGCCATTTTATGCAAAAATTTGAAAGTGAGAGTACGATGGAGTTTAAAGCGCTCAATGCGGGGTATCATCAGTTCCCATATAGAAACGATGACAACGTACAACACGATATTGAGCGCTGGGCACAAGGCCAAACGGGTATACCCATTATTGATGCCTGTATGCGCTGTTTAAAAACCACGGGCTATATTAATTTTAGAATGCGCGCTATGTTGGTTAGCTTTGTAACGCATCATTTAAATATAAGCTGGCAGCAGGCAAGCTTACCTTTGGCAAATTACTTTTTAGACTTTGAACCTGGCATTCATTACCCACAAATACAAATGCAGGCCTCAGTTACGGGTATTAACACCATTAGGCATTACAACCCAATAAAGCAATCTGAAGATCAAGACCCAACCGGCGCCTTTATTAAAAAATGGTGCCCCGAACTTGAAAAGCTGCCGATAGAATATTTACACGAGCCTTGGCAACAAACACCAATGGAAGCGCTGTTTAACGACTTTAAACTTGGTGAAGACTACCCCGAGCCCATGCTTGATTTAACTCAAGCCTCCAAATCCAAATAAGCGCGCGAACGTTTATGGCAATACCGCGAGCGCGCCGATGTTAAACGTGCAATTCCTAACATATTAAAAAAGCATGTAGGGCTTACTCGCACACACAAAAACACCGCAAAAAGTAATTAATATGGCAAATAAAAAAAGCCATTTACCACAAAAAATGTGCCCTGTTTGCAACAAGCCTTTTGCATGGCGTAAAAAGTGGCAGCGCGATTGGGATAACGTTATTTACTGCTCAGAGCGCTGTAAACGTAATAAAAATTAAAAGGTATTAATCCTTTATGCTATACGTGAGCTGGCGTCTATTTTGCAATGGTATGAATAACTCGGCTTTTAAGGCTGTATTTAGGTGTTTTATGTAAATAGCACTTACTCAGCCTGAAAAGCTTACATGCAACGCAAGGAGAAGATGATGACGATTAAAAAAACGGCAAACTCAACCTGGTCAGGCGATATTAAAACAGGTAAAGGCAGTATTTCTACACAAAGCGGCGCACTTGATAAACAACCATTTGGTTTTAATACTCGCTTTGAAGACGAGCCTGGTTCTAACCCAGAAGAATTAGTGGGAGCTGCGCACAGTGCCTGCTTTAGTATGGCGCTTTCGCTTGCTCTTGGCGATGCCGGTTTTAAAGCCGATAAAATTGATACTAAAGCCACCGTAAGCCTTGATGAGGTTGATGACGGCTTTGCAGTCACCCATATAGCGCTTGAAGTAAACGCACGTATTAAAGATATTGCTAACGAGCAATTTCAGGCATTGTGTGAGCAAACTAAAAAAAACTGCCCTATTTCAAAGCTACTTAATACCGAAATCTCCCTAAACGCAACGCTCGACTCAACCGCATAAAACGTAATTTTTAAACCTTACGGTTTTACGCGTTAAGCCAGGTAACCTGTTACTTGGCTTAACACTCATCCCTAACCCTTTTTGAGTTATTTGAGTTTAATAACTCATTTAGCAATGCAATGCCCATCCCTAAGGCAGGCCACACTACCCATAAATAATTTGGCGATGTAATTAAGTTTATCGCGGTCAAAAATACCAAAGCCACAAAGTAACGTTTTAAATTATCAAAAAATGCTGGTGTATTCATGTTTGCTCTCCTCTTAAAATGTAAGGTTATTATTGCCTTAATTTTTAAGCCTGAAAGGTGCTATTTGTCATCAGTTAATATGACATTAGTCATAAATTTATAGCAGCCCCTTCAAACGCATCTCTACAAATACTTATACAAACATACAGTTACTTACAATTATTTAAATGTATTTTAAAGAGTATTTAATATAATACCTTTTCTAGATACACCTATTTAATTATAAGAAAGGATACTTATGCGCTACTTAATACCACTCTCTTTGCTTGCACTTAGCTGTACAGCATCAGTAAATGCTGAACAATCAGCATCAACAAAGCAATGGTTTAATACAATTAACTACGCAAAAATTGATTCACGCTATTACAGCGATAATGTGTACGGATTATCTACGCATTATTACTTTGAAGAGCAACAAAGCTCGGGAGTGTGGGATGATTATGGCTACCTAGATACAGATAGTAATATAGGCTTAAATTACTTTAATTCAGATGGTTATAGTGGAAAAGGGATTTTTGGAGAAGGCTTTTACGGTAATGCTTTTGCAACCATAGAGCTGCCTAATATTGGCGATACTGATACCTATTCACTTGGCATAGGTTACTTATTTGCTGATTCGCTAAAAGTATCTGCACGCATGGTAGATTACGAATATGGTGACACAGTTTATTTATTTAAAGCGCAATATAATCACCAAATTAATGACACCGACTACATTGGTTTTACTGTTGAGACGGATGATGAAATAGAGTCGTGGGACTTATCATCACGTTACTTTGCTCACCTTTACGATGAACGCTACTTTACTATAAATGCTGACTATCTCGATGCTGGCGATGATTCAATTTTTAATGTGTTGGCAAATTATTACTTTAATAAGCATGTTGCAGTTGGCGTTGGTTTATACGACTCAGATTTAGTTGTTGAAGGTAAATACTTTATTAACGATAACTACTATTTTACAGCTAATTACACCGATAACGATGACTAAGATATATACAATCTCAGTTTTGTAGCTCAGTTTTAGTAAATACAAAAAACCGCCTTGCTGGAGTCACTTCAGTTAAACAAGGCGGCTTTTATATTAAAACAGCTATAGCTTACATATTACCTAGCTCTATCATCATTGCGGTATACATACGTAAATTAAGCGCTAATTGCTCAAGCGTAATAAATTCATGCTCTGAGTGGCCGGTATAACGTTTGCCTGGCATTGAAGGGCCAAACGAGACTGCATTATCAAATAGCTTTGCGTTAGTGCCGCCACCTATTGATACAAAGTCAGCTTGTTCGTCACCTGTAAAATGTTTAAAAATATCAAGCAGCTTTTGTGCGTGCGGCGCGTTATCTAACAGCATGGGTGTACCAATAATGGTCTCGACTTTACTAAGCGTTACGTTATTTGCAGTTTCCCATTCCTTAATCGCACTGTTTATTTGCGCTTTAAGTAGGTTTTCATCTTTACCAACTGGGCGGCGTGCGTTAATGGCTAACGTTAGTGCGTTACCATCGCGTTCAATTACGGTAGGGGCTACGCTCATTGGGCCCATGAATTCATGCTCGTAGGCAATATTACCAAATTGCTTACCATGAATATCTAAACCAATTAATTGATTTACAAATTTTATAAGCTGGCCATCGCTATTATTTTCAAGTGCGACGCCTTTAAATAGCTCGCTCAGGTGTGCAATAGCATTAACGCCCGACTCTGGCTCTGATGAGTGCGCAGACACCCCTTTTACAGTTATTTTTAAGCCTTCTGCTTGCTCTTCAAAATTAAACTCAACTTCACTAAGTGTTTTAGCTTTAGCTTTTAATAAGTTAATAACAACAGCGCTTGCGTTATGCAGCACTAAGCTTGCATCTTCTGGTATTTGGCTTTTAAACGCGCCGCCCGCTAAATCACTCACATACATACCGGTTTGTTTTGAGGTAGCATTAAAAGTAGGAGCAATTAAGCTCCAGCCTTTTTCGGCTACTACAACTGGGTATGATGCATCAATGGTTACGGCGTATTTTGGCTGCTCGTAGGTTTTCATAAATTCAGTAAGCGGGCCCCAGTCAGATTCCTCAGCTAGGTAAATCATCAGCTCTATGCGGTTATTAAGCTCTATGCCTTTATCTTTAATCGCTTTCATGGCGTATAGTGCGGTGGCTATTGCGCCTTTGTCGTCTTCTGTGCCTCGCCCAACTAATTTGCCAGGCTCTGAGGTATCAATAATAAATGGGCTTTGTTTCCACTTACTGGCATTGGCAGGTTGTACGTCTCCGTGGGTTACAACGGTAACCTTTTCGTTTTGATCTCCCATGCCTATAAGCACGGTGTAGCCTAGGTCTTGGTAATCAAACCCAAGCTCTGCAGCTTTCATTTTTAATACAGATTTGAAATTAATAAAGTCAGGATTTTGTGGCGCGGGTATCGACTCTTTATTTACCGTAGGAAAAGCCACTAAATTAGTTAACGTGTGAATTTGTGATTGTTGATAAGTATTAACAGCGTAATCGGCAACACTATCAATATTTGTATGTAATTGTGCATGTGCGCTAAAAGCAAATAAAGCACTGCAAAGCAAAGCTAACTTTTTCAAAACGTATCCTTTTGTATGAATCATTACTACCAATGCGCAATAATAAATCGCTTAAATAATTAAATTGGTATTAAAGCTAAATTATACCGCCAAGCAATAGTATTAAATAGACCTTTGCGGCAGGGTTACAACAATCGCGCTTTAAATTTAGATAGCGGCTTACATTGCATTGGTTGTATAATGCGCGACCTTAATTAATCAGAGTATTAGTACTAATGAACCGCCGCAAAAAAATTGTCACCAAATTTCAGAAAAAAGATAAACGTGCTAATGCTAAATTGCATAAAAGTAATAAACCGGCGTATGTATCAAAAGCAGAGCGTGAAAAACTAGCTTTAGAGGCGCAGCAAACAACCAACGCCGAGCAAGTTACGCCAACATCTGATTAAACTAAAGCGCCAAGCAACCTATTCTCAACGCTTTATATGGGTTTAAAATGCGTAACTGGCACTTATATTAAATGAGCGCCCTTGCCCAGCTAATTGAGTAAACCCCGTGCTGCTACCTTGCTTAAGCGCTGCAATACTTACCCCGCCTAGGGGTAATTGATAAAACGTATCAAATAAGTTTACCACCTCAATACCCAGCGTAAGCGCATCAAAAGTAGCTTTAGAGCTTATATTAACTAAGCTGTAACTAACGGTTTGGTTTTCTAAGCGGTTAACATCAACGCGTGATTTTGTATCCACCCAGTGCCACAACAGTGCATTTTCAAATACCCCTATTTGCTGGCTTAATGAGAGCGCTGTATGTAACGGCTTAATTTGATAAAGCGGTTGGTTAGTGTCGCGGCGCTTCCCACGAGTGCTCGTTATGTTTGCTTTTAATTGCCATTCGCCAAACTGTGTTGATTGATAAAGTGACTTACTTATATCAAGCTTTGCGCCATAAAGTGTGGCGTCAACATTAGTAAAGCTTAAAATGTTACGTGTTGTATTTGCTAAACCATAACTATTAAAACTACGTACAATATCTGCATCAATGTAGTCCGTTACATCGGTGTACCACACATTAGCACTTACCCGCCACGCATCATTTTTTGCTGTTTTTGAATACGTTGCACTGATGGTATGGGCGGTTTCGGCTTTGAGGTTTGGGTTACCAATATAACCATTAGCGTCGCCGTACCAGCCAATCATAGTGCTTGCCATATTACTTACACCCCAACTGTAACGCTCATATAAATTAGGGGCTCGGCTTTTACGGGCAAGGCCTAATTGTAGCTCGTCATATAGTGTAACTTGGTAATTAGCTAACACATTTACATCAACTAAGGTGTCGGTTATGTCTCTATCGGCATTGTTAAAGTTATTGGCAGCTAGCGCATTATTGGCAGTTGTCATTGCGCTCATACTGCCCATATTCATCATGCCATCGTTATAGGCTTGTACTTCATCAACCTGTGTATTAACACGCTCAACCCTTAAACCCGTATTTAACCAGAGCTTGTTATTGATTTGGCTTTCATATTCTACAAATAAGGCAATACGCTCACGCTTACCGCTATTAATATTTATATAATCATTTGGCCCCATCATAGTTGAGCCTTCAATCGCCGGCCACCAATCATCAATGCGGTAATTATAATATTCTTGTCCAAGTAGTAATGAGCTATTTTGATCAAGTGTAAGGCGCCATTTAAGCTGTGTGCTTATGTCTTTTGCATCTGTTTTCATGGGCATCATGCCGGTTTTTTCTTTACTAAAAAAACCCATTTCGTGTTTAACGCTGTGCCAATTAACTTGCCCTTCTAGCTCGCTGTTTTCAAAACTGCGCTTATATTGGGCAATAGCGCCATAACTGGTGTTATCAGTCATATCCATGTACTGGTTAGCAAAACCCTGATACGGTATTTTTTGATGCGTAAGCTTTATCACAACTTGCTGTTTATCGTCACGTATCGCGCCAGTTAGGCTGTGGTTTTGAGCCCGATATAATGTATCAAGTACCACATTACCCTTTCCATCTTTGTAGCTGTTGGCATCACTAAACGACCCTTGGTAATTAAGGCTCACAGTATCGCTTGCTAAACGTGCTCCCAAACCTAGTTTTTGGCCGTTATCAACACTGCTGTACTTAGCCGAGACATAGCCTGAGTGCCATGCTAACTCACTACTTTCGCTATATTGTGGTGAAATTGAGTTAACGCTTATTACACCTGCAATGTTATCGCCACCAGCACTCACTGGCGAGACACCAGCAACTACTTTGTAAGCCATTACTTGATTAGCTGATACGTAAGAAAGAGGCGAGTTCATCTGATTAGCGCACGCTGCAGTAACCTCTGCGCCATCAACCAGTACTTTTACTCTATCACCCATTAAACCATTTAAAATAGGTAAGTTAGACACCCCGCCCGCAGCCGAAAAATCAACACCTAAATGACTAAGCATTGCCTCTGACGAACCAAGCGATAAGTGCTTATTGTGTACCTGCCCATGCACTTCAATAATTTCTAAAGGGTTATCATCTGCAAATACTGCAGGAGATAAAAGGCCAGTTAATAAAAGTGCTAAAGGAGAGAATAAATAAGAATGTTGGATATGTTGAATATGAGCCATTTATAATTTATGCCACTGTTATATATGGCATAAATTATATAATGTAGTTACAAGTTTAGAGCGCGACAAAATGTCGCACTTTGAGAACTTACTGCCACTTAACTCGCGTTAAGCTTAGACACTGTTGCAGAAACAGCATCTGCGCCGCGTTCTATTTCTTGAATTACTTCTGAGACTTTCGCTATTAGCTCTCGGCCTTGCTCTGACGAATCAGAGACGGAGGTGATTTGCTTTGAAATATCGTTAGTCAGCTCTTGGTTGTTTTTAACTACGGTTGCAATTTCGTTGGTTGAACTGCTGGTGCTTGCTGCAAGCTGCCTAACTTCATCGGCTACCACGGCAAAGCCTCGCCCGTACTCGCCCGCTCGGGCGGCTTCAATGGCTGCATTTAACGCCAATAAATTAGTTTGATCGGCAATACTGCTTATGGTCGACACAATAGAGCCGATAACTGCTGACTGCTCGTTCAGGTTTTTAATTAAATCAACCGATTTAAGTACTTGGCTTACAATTGCATCTGAGTTTGCAATTGCATCATGTAATATATCTGAGCCCGTTTTTGCCGTTTGCGCACTCGACACCGCCGATTCATACGCAATTTGTGCGGCCTCACTAACGGCTTCGTTGTCTTTTATGCGATCGGTAATATTAGAGGCAAACTTCACTATTTTTATCACTTTGCCTTTATTATCTAAAATGGGGTTATAAGTTGCCTCCAGCCATATTTGCGAGCCATCAGAAGTTATGCGTTTAAACTTACCCGACTTAAACTGTCCATCGCTTAGCTCTTCCCAAAACCGAGGGTTATTTTGATAAAAAGAATCAGTACAAAACATTTTGTGATGCTTGCCAACAATTTCTGTAAGTGAATAACCCACCGTAGATAAAAAGTTTTGATTTGCTTTAATTATGGTGCCATCGGGGTTAAATTCTATTGTAGCCAGCGCCTTATCAAGCGCTTCGGTGAGCGCTTCTTGAGATTTTCGCTGTACATAATTTTTTGTAATATCCGACGCTATTTTAATAACCTTAGTAACCACCCCGTTTACTTCAACAGGAAAATAAGTAGCCTCTAGCCATAGCTTTTCGCCATTAGCGTTAAAGCGCATAAAGGTACCGCTTGTTGAGTTTGCCCCTTGCAGTGCTTGCCAAAATTGGCTGTACTCACTCGACTTAGCGTAGTCTGAATCGCAAAAAATCCGGTGGTGCTTGCCTATTACCTCTTCTCTTTTGTAGCCTACGGTATCTAAAAAAAGCTCATTAGCGTCTAAAATTTTTCCCTCGGGGGTAAATTCAATATACGCTACATGGTTATAAATAGCGGATAGTACTGATTTACTTTCATTGAGTTGACGTTCCAATTCATCAACTTTGGCGTTATCTTTTCGTAGACCAAACATGTGTTAAACCTTTAGGGAATAATAATAGGATGACAATAACAAACAAATATAAAAATAATATGTAAGCTAGCAATAAATGTAATAACTTTGTAAATATAGGTGTTTTTTAGTTTTTCTGCGAGCAATTAAACACTAGCTAGTGAGCTGCTTTTTAAAAACTTTTTATAAATTAACCCAATAAGTCACACTTTATAGCAATTAACAAAAGTAAAACAAGCCAAAAATACTATTTTTTATACATGACGCAGTACACTTTTTAACTTAAAATAGCCATCTCACTGACACACTCCACACCTAATATATGTTTACTCTCCACGCAATTAATGTGTGGCTATTCACTATTTTTAAAATCAAAGTTAAAGGATCTTCTATGAGTGCAGATGTTGCGTCGGCATCTAATCAGTTAAATAAAGCTGCTATTTTATTAGTGTTAGCACTAGGTACGTTTATTTTAGGATTATCAGAATTTTCAATGATGCCTATGCTGCCGCTGATCAGTGAAACGTTTGGCTCAACTCCTTCGCAAAGCGGCTATGCAATTAGCGCCTATGCTATTGGTGTTGTGGTAGGCGCGCCGGTATTAATGCTTACAACGGCCAATATGCGAAAACGCAAAGCTTTGCTGATTTTTTTAAGCCTAATGTGTATTTCTAATGGTTTGAGTGCATTAGCAACCTCATTAGAGCAGCTCGTTATTTTTCGCTTTTTAAGTGGCTTACCTCACGGCGCTTACTTTGGTGCCGCTATTTTGCTTGCCTCCGATATTGCCCCTTCGGGTAAACGCGCAAGCTTTATGTCAAAAGTATTTATGGGCTTAACCATTGCAACCATCGTAGGCGTGCCTATTGTTACCTTGGTGGGGCAAAACCTAAGCTGGCGTTATTGCTTAGGTGGCGCTGCGGTTTTAGCGTTTATTGCGTTTATATTTGTATACAAAGTAGTGCCAAATATCGATAACGCTAAGCCATCTAACTTACTTAACGAGTTTGGCGTACTTAAAAATAAACTGGTGTGGTCTATTTTAGGTATTGTTATTATTGGCTTTGGCGGCGTGTTTTGTATTTATACATACATTGCCGATACAATTTTAGATGTAACTAAAACAGCCCCTTACACTATTTCTATCGCTATGGTGATGTTTGGTATTGGTTGTACGTTAGGTAATTACATATTAGGTAAAGCGGCCGATAAATCTGCCATTAAAACCACAGGGCTTGCACTTGTGTGTACCATCGTATTTGCAATTGCCTACGTTAGCGCAAGTTACAATATTTGGATGCTTTATGCGGTTATATTTTTTATTGGTTGCAGTGTAGGTTTGGCAACGCTTATTCAATCTTTATTAATGGATGTAGCCCCAGAGGGCCATGCAATGATTGGTGCATTAGTACAATGCGCGTTTAACACCGCAAATGCTATCGGCCCTTGGGTTGGCGGGGCTGTTATTGCACAAGGTGCAGCGCCTAACCAAACAGGTTATGTCGCAGCGGCGTTGTTTTTAGGTGGCTTAGTAATGTGGTTTTTAAGCTACTTGCAACTTAATAAACAACAACCCGCAGCACAAACCTGTTAAGCATATAAAAAGAGCGGCTAATACAATTAGCCGCTCTTTTACTTTAATAAGGGTATTTAATCACCCACCTTACTGGGCCTCTAACGACGCCATATCAATAACAAAACGATAGCGTACGTCTGATTTTTCCATTCGCTCATACGCGGTGTTTATTTGGTCAATATTAATCATTTCGCACTCTGGCAATACGTTATTTTTGCCGCAGAAATCTAGCATCTGCTGGGTTTCTTCTATCCCACCAATTAGTGATCCTGCGATGCGGCGGCGACCCATTAAAAGAGGCACAGTGTTTAGCTCTTCTACGGGGCCAACTTGCCCAACAATAACTAGCGTCCCATCTATGTCTAATAAGGGTGTGTAAATAGACAAATCGTGCTTAACAGGTACGGTGTCAATAATAATATCAAAAGCCGACTGCGACGCTTTCATTGCATCTTCGTCAGTCGACACTAAATAATGCTGCGCGCCAAGTTTTACTGCGTCATCTTTTTTAGACTCACTTCGCCCAACCACTGTTACACTCGCGCCCATGGCTACGGCATTTTTAACAGCCATGTGACCTAAGCCACCAAGCCCTACAACGGCAACACGGCTGCCTTTTGTAACGCCCCACTTATGTAAAGGAGAGTAAGTAGTGATACCTGCACATAATAAAGGGGCAACGCGCGAAAGCTCTAGATTTTCAGGGACTGATAGTACAAATTCTTCACGAACAACAATATGTTTAGAATAGCCACCTTGGGTCATCTCGCCGGTTTCTCTATCTTTACCTGCGTATGTGCCTACCATGCCTTCTTGGCAAAATTGCTCTTCGCCGTTATCACACTGTTTGCAGCTTTGGCATGAATCAACCATGCAGCCTACCGCTACCGTGTCACCTTTTTCATAGTTTTTAACAGCGCTACCAATGGCTTTTACTTTACCTACAATTTCGTGCCCAGGGACTAACGGGTAACGGCTTCCGCCCCAGTCATTGCGCACTGCATGTAAATCAGAGTGGCATACGCCACAATATAAAATTTCAATTTCGACATCGTTATCGCGTAAATCGCGGCGCTCAAAAGTATATTCACCTAGTTGCGCACCTTCGCTTTTTGCTGCATATCCTACTGTTTTCATAACAACTCCATAGTCTGTAAAAATTTAAGTCGTCTACCTTTTCGCTTATTTAAGTGCTTTATTTTAAAACCAATCCCATAAGGGCTGCCTCTAAAAATAATACCGGTATGCACTTTGATGTGGTTCACCCTAACGCCGGCGCAGTGAATGCACCCTGACCAAAAAAGCCCAACAAGGTTGGGCTTTTTTAACTTAAATGTTGGTTACTTATCCAGTAACGTATTTATCTCATCAATGAGTGAATGTATACGTTCAGCATTTTTTCCTAAATCGCTGCGCCCCACGCGTGACTTACTGCGTATATCGACAAAGCGCTGGCTGCCTTCATCATTGATACGCACAACTACATCGTCTTTAAAACCAAACCATGTGGTGGTATCCGTTGCTTCTACAATGCCCGTAGCCGCATTAACATTAACAAGCTCAAACCCTAAATTTTTAACCGCTTGCTCGGTAGCAGCCAATAAGTCTGTTTTTGATTGTGCATAATTTAGTGTTTTTAGCTCAGGGTAAGCTTTGCGTTGCTGCGCGGCTGTTTCTTCTCCTGCGTATTCAGCTGGGTTTTTAGCATCCGCTCGCAGCGGTACAATTGCCACAAATTTTGGCGGGTTAATTAAATCGGTCGAAATATCATGGATCGCGGGTACGCTTTTAGCCTTGCTCATCATGCTCAGTGGCATTGCAATCGCGATGGCTGCAAACACCAACGCCATTAAAGTGCTGCCCATGCTAAGCGTTTTACGCATAAAAATAACCTGTATAACAAGCAGCACTAATGCAGCGCCACCCACATACACACCAAATCTAAACCCTGCAAACGCAGTACTTAGTTCAACAACCCCATACTTATATAAAGGCCCTGGCAGTAAAACGAGTAAAAAAGCAATTAAACTTACTAAGCTCACTAAAATTTTCATTATTATGATTCCTTTATCATGTGTGATCTTTAATTTTAAGTATTTGAAACCAGTACATTATACTGCCAAGCACTGGGTTTAGATCACAATTAACAGCCAACGCCACTGTATAGTGATACTTAAGTGCTTTAAATAATAAATTTTGTTCAAAAACCTTAAAATAAGCTAATTAAAACAACTAAATAACGCATTTTTATTATCAAGCAGCGGCGCTTTAACCTTAAACTAACGAACCTAGGCTGGCGTGTCAGTATCATTACACAAAAAAGTCTAAGGTCGCGCTGTTAAAGTTACTTAAATTTGGAAAAATATCAACCAGCTCCGAAACAGGCACGCCAAACCACTGCGCTAACGTTGCAAAGTATTGCTCGTTAGCCACTTGCGGAATTAACCGCCCGCCACCGGTATCGTATTCGCCCTCTAATTGCTGAGTAACTAACTGGCCATAAATAGAACGTCCTTTTACCGCGCCGCCCATTACTATTTGATTACCCGCCCAGCCATGGTCGGTGCCATCGCCGTTTGAGGTTAGCGTGCGGCCAAAGTCCGACATAGTAAACGTGGTGACTTTATCATTCATGTTTAGCTCTTTCATGGCACTGTTAAACTCGCTGAGCCCTTGAGCTAGCGTATTTAATAATGCAGGGTGCGCAGTAAGCTGATCATCGTGGGTGTCAAATCCCCCCATAGAGACAAAAAATACTTGGCGCTGTGTACTTAACGACGACTGCACACTAATAGCTTTGGCCACCGCGGCTAATTGCTCACTCAAGCTAGTATCGCTAAAGGTGGTAGTAAGCGCTGGGGCTTGTTCAAGCGCACTGTTCATCGTTTGTGTGTTGGTAATTGCGCTATATAAGCCATTCGCATATTCACGCCCTAGTACATGGCTTGCATTGCCTAGCAAGCGGTTCATTATGTTAGTAACGTGCTCAGTGCGGGGCTGATAACCACCAAAGGCGTTAATTGTGCTTATGCCACTTTTGTTAAGCGCAAAGGCACTGGTATTTGTGCCTGTTTGCCATAAATTAGTGCCATCGAGAGAGATATTTGCCGCAAACTGATCCTCTACAGCTAATCGCTCTAGCATACGTGCGCCCCACCCACTGTTTAAAGAGGCTTTTTCTCGGCCGTACATCCATGACGCTTGCTGATCGTTATGCGAAAATAAATGCTTAGGTAAAGGCACCGCGTTATTTTTGTAATCTGTTAATGTGGTGGGAGTAAGTAAAGTGCCTACGCCACCAACAAAGGCTAAATCATCCGACTCAAACACGCTCTGTAAAGGCGCAAGTGAGGGATGAATTCCCACGCCACCTGCAAACTGCTGAGAAACACTTAACGCTAGCGGATTGTCTACTGCGAGGTTTTGCCGGCTTTGCTCGTATAAACTACGCTGCTCTCCCTCAAGGGGTAGCAACATATTAAGTGAGTCGTTTCCGCCGTATAAAAATACACACACTAGGGCTTTATAATCACCGAGTTCTATTGCATTAGTTGCCCCCGTTAACGCTTGTAGCTGCAAACTGGTTAAAGCGGCTGCCGATACCCCGCCTTTTAAACATAATGACAAAAAGTCTCTTCTATTTAGGCTCATTATGCGCTCCTAATACTGCACGTTAAATTCAGGTGAAATAGCAATCATGTATAACAAGTACGAAACCCTCACACGGTACTGATCCTCGTCAAAGTAGGCATCTAAATCGAGTAAAGCTTGTGTAGTGTCAGCGCTCATATTGCCGGCAAAATACAGGGTATTATATTGCTCTATCAGTGCGCTAATGCCATTTTGCGCCAAGTAATCCATATCGCTTTGAACATAAACATAAATTCCTGCAGGGTTTAACTCGGTATGCGCTTCGGCTGTACTCCAAACCAAACTTGCAAATAAGGCATTCATTGTGCCTATTAAAGTCGCATCGTTGGCTATTTGTAATTCAGGCGCTACCAAACCTTGGGTGCGTAACGCCGCACTTTGGTAATCGGGTCTAAAAAAGTTAAATACAGAGCCCGACTGCATGGGGCCTTGCCCATAGCTATCGACTAAGTTCCACGTTTTATAATAACCTTGCTGCGACTTCGCATTAAGGTTTCGCCAAAACTGCACAGTTTTTAAAAGTGGTTCTTTAATTTTACCTTGATAGCTAAGTACACTACCAAAATGGCGTGCTTCGTCATCTAAATAAATAGCTTTAACAACTGCGGCTAAATCGCCTCGTACACCGCTTCCATTATCGTTAAATACACGGGCAACGCGCTCTACATATTGCGCAGTAGGGTTTGAGGTAATTAACCGCTGAATAAGCTGCTTAGAAATAAACGGTGCAACGTTGTCGTGATTAAATAAATTATCGAGGGCTATTTTTAGCGACTCCTCTGGCCCATAACCAGGCGGTATAACCTCATTATTTAATAGGACCTTTTCTTTACTCGAATGGTATTCGCTGTAAGCTTGCATAGGGTTTATATAATCACGGCTTTTGCGTTTAAAGGTTTCGCTGCCGGCAAATGTCCAGCCTGTAAATACACGCGCAAACCCCTGTATTTGAGCCTGCCCGTAAGTTGCTATGCTATTACCGTTTGCATCTAGCTTAGCGGAGCCATCAAGGTTTAACTCATCTAGGCCAATGGTAAATAATTGCATAACCTCACGGGCGTAATTTTCATCTGGGCGAATATTAAGTGCTTCATCAGCTTTTTCGTTCCCTAAATGGCTTAGGTACGTGCCCATAATTGGCGAAAGCGTTACCTCTTCGAGTAACTCTCTAAAATTGCCAAACGCATGTTTGAGCAATAAATCGTAGTAAGTGATCATGCCCTCTGGTTGTGCACGTAAATCGCTATTTTCATCCGATACGACCAATATTTCACTCAGTGCAAATGCAACGCGTTGGCGTAGTTGGTCGTCACTTTGTAGCACCGCTTTCCACCATGCATCTATTCGGCTTATATATTTAAAGTCTTCGTCATCTTCAAGTTTTACCAAGTAGTTTCGATGGTACCTAACTGGCAGTGCTATTTGGTTATCGAGCCATTGTTGCTCACTTAAACCTTGAGCACTGTTTATTTCAGCAAGCGTTGGGCCCATGCTAGCTTGGTGTAATAACCTAGCGACGCTGTGTATGTCCATGCTGTTTTTGGCTACAAATGTAACGGTTTGCGTGTTTGTTGCCCCTTCATTATCGGTGGCTGTTACGCTAAATGAGTACGTTATAGGCTCATAACTTTGCGCAGCGGGTATAGTAAGGCGGGTACTTAACGCACCTAATGGTTCATTCAATAACGTGGTGCCCGCAGTTTGTTGCCAAACCACACTGCTTATTGTGCCGTCTTCATCGCTTGCTGTTGCAATTAGCTCAATGGTTTGGCCTTTAGTTAATTCGCTGGGTATGTCGGCAACCGACAAGGTAGGAATTTTATTTGAATTGACGGTGGGAGTGTCATCGCCGCCTGAGCCACCACAGGCGCTTAGCAATAAAGCACAACTTGCTAATAAAACTGATTTGTAATGCATGTTAAATCGTCATCGTAAATTAAAGAAGGTACGCGTGTATGTACCGAGTTTGATACGATTATTGAAACACAAAATTTACAATTTAACCTTTTATTTTTTGTAACCGAGCGCTATTTAATTGTTTTGTCGTTAATATTAACCTCAATAATGGGCTTTTTTTTATTAAAAACATTCACCTTATTAGCGGCTTTAGCCACACGCTGCCAAGGCGTATGTAGGTTCTCGTAAATTGGCCGCCAATACGCATCCATTACACTGTTGTGCCCGCGGTCGTTATTGCCAACCCCCACGGTAATTTTACCTACGTGATGCGCTTTTATCAGCGTGCCACAAGCTCTATCCCAAATGGCTAACGCTGAGCCTAGGTTACGGTCAAAATGTTTTGGGTTATCGCTGTGATGAATTTGGTGCTGAGCTGGGCTAATTAACCAATTTTCTATTTTTTTACCAAAGCTCCACCACACATGTGAGTGACGTAAATTAGCGCCTAAAGCATTAAAGGCAAATACAAATACATTAGCCCCCAAAATATCTAACATTGATAAATTTCGGCCAAAGCAATACACACAAACGCCCACTACAAAACCTTGGGCTAACGCCATTCGACAGGCATATAAATAGCTTTCAAACGGGTGGCTGCGATAAATGGTCATTGGGGTGAGCACTAACGCACTAATTACGTAAAAATAAAATCACATTAACTTTTTAGATATAAAAGCTATTTGTAATAATTAATATTTATTTTAAAAACGTATCACTTATAGCGTTTAAGTGTGGTTTTTTGCTTCACTTACTGTTTTAGAGGCTTATATCAGCGTATTGATTAAAGGTATACTAGGGCGTGTTGACCTTGGCGGATAGAAATTTGTTCAATCTAGGGGCGATTAAATCGCGACGCGTGGTTTGTAACTTAGTAGGCTCGATAACGGCTTCTGCGTTATTTTAATGACTTATATCCATGTAAGAATAAGTAAAAACCAATAAACAGAGCTTACCGCCCTAGAAAGAACCCAATGGGCAGCCCATGTTTGGCTTTTATGCTGCGTTATCGCCTATTTATGGGGAATAATCAAGTTTCATAGGCTCTGCCTTGCCTAAAAACCGAACATACGGCTGCAAATTCAACGACCAAAATCAACAAGCCCAAGAGATTATGAGAGGTGGTAATGCATTAAATAGTGTCATTTTACTACTCACTTTTAGCTAAGCCATACAATAACAGAGCCTTTTTATGAAAACAGAAATTCGCTACCGCTTTGAAACCTCGCAAGTTGCTAACCGCTTTGTGCATGTACTAAAAGATTGGCCCGTAAACCAAGTTAAAACTCGCCTATTTAATGGCGGCGACAGTGTAAAAGTCACTTACGAGTATGATGAAAGCGGATTTGATTACACCTCTGCCGAGCTAGATGATTTAGCAGAGCAACACGGTGGTAAAGAAGTTTAAGCACTTAACAACAAAAAGCTATTACAGCCCGATTAGCCATTAACTTTGCTTTAATGGCTAGCGCGTTTTATCACTTTACGTTTTATTCGTGATATTTACGGATCATCGCCACTTTACCGTTTTCAACTTCTATTACTTCCATCATTACTGATGTGTACTCGATTGGCTGCTTACTTTGCGGATGAATGCCCTTAGCGTGGTTTTTATAACGAATCGCAAAGCCGCTATCGTTAAATACAAAGGTATTTAGCAGCTCGCTTTCGTATAAGGTATGCGCGCCTAAATAAAAACGCATGCCCTTACGCATTAGTTTTTTACCCTCTGCAGTGCGAGAGTCATCTACTTGATACGGTATGTGCTGGCTGCCTACATCGTCTGTTAATAAATTAAGGTAGGCTTCAAGCTCTTTTTCACTTGCGTTAGGCGCTTGAGTGGCGGTCATTGTGTTGTAGTAATGTTGTGCAAATTTGTTTAAGTCCAGTGCCTCTTCAGCATTAACCGAAAAGGTACTCACTAATAGCAAACCTAATATAAATAGTCGTTTCATCACTTCTTCCTTGTAGTTAAAAGTATTGATTTATTTATAGGTACACTATATTCATATGTTCAAAAATAAAACAAACATTTTAAGTTAATAAACCTACATTTTGCTTTTTACTCTATTGGTTGCCACGCTGTTGGCTGGATCGTCGGGCCAAAAATGCTTGGGATAACGTCCTTTCATTTCTTTTTGTACATCGCGATAACTACTAGCCCAAAAGTGCGCAAGATCTTGCGTAAGTTGTAAAGAACGCTTACCTGGCGAGAGTAATTCCATAAGCAGTGGCAGCTTGCCATTTGCAAGCATTGGTGTACTTGTTAAACCATACACTTCTTGCATGCGCACGCTAAGTTTTGCGGGGCCATCTAGTTGGTAATTAATTTTTATATTTGAGCCACTCGGTACCGTTAACCTAAGCGGTAACAGTGTTTTTAGGGCTGTTTGCTGTGTCCAGTCAAAACAATTTTGCAGTGCTTCAAAGTAGTTAAACTTTTTAAGCTGCTCCAGCGTTTTTATATCCTGTAAATATACGCCTAACCAATCATCAGCTGTTTCGATAAGTTGCTGCTCGCTTATTGCCGGGAACGTATCTGGCATAAACTGACTGGCTAAACTCATGCGTATTAATAATTGCTGCGCATCGGGTTGTTCATTAAATAATGCAAAGCCGTGTTTAGTAAATAAATTAAGCCACGCTTTGGCGCGCTCGGTTTTATCAAGCTTTTGCTTACTTGGTTGGCTTGTAAGGGTAATGGCGCCGAGCTTTACTTCGTCTTGATGGATAAAGCGCGCGGTTTTTTCATCAAACTCACAGCGGGTAAGCGTAGTAAACAAATGCGGTAAGTAATCTTGTAGCTCAAATGGGCTAAGTGCAGTGGCTGCAAAAATACGCGTGCCTTTATGGCCGCCCATGCTTGCAATAGCAAGGTAGTCATCGTTATGCCAGTAATCGGTGTTTAAATCAGCGCCCGCACCATTGGCAAGTAAGTAGCCATTGCCGCGTTTTTTTGCAATGCGATCGGGGTAAGCTAATGCCACCAGCAAACCTAAATACTCGGTGTTTAGCTCGCTGTTACTGTCGGTTACTTTTAAACGGCTTTGCCAGTATTTTAACTGCTGCTTAAATACTGGGTGTGGCCTTTGTTGTTGGCTATGTAGCGCCAAGCTTAGCTCGTTGGCGCTGTTTATTCGGCTCTCAAGCAGCGCCACTAAATAAAGTGCTAAACGGTAAATACCAGGGAGTTCTGCCTCAAGCGATTGCGCTTTTAAAAGCATATGCGCTAAGCGAATATCCGCCCCAAAACCCAGCATGTTGCAGCCCAATTTAGTGAGCTTACCTTTGGAGTCAATGGCTTCAAGCATGGTTAGTAAGTTTGCCGCTTGCGTGCATTGCTGCGCTGTTGGCGTATCAAGTAAGGTGAGTTCGCTGATATTTGCGCCCCACTGTTTTGCCTCCAGCATAAGTTGGCTTATGTCTGAGGTGAGTATTTCTGGGCTATCGTGGCTATTACGTCGCTCAAATGTTTGTTTAGAGCCAAGCCTGTAAACAACCCCTGGCTCTATTCGCCCTGCACGCCCCGCTCGCTGCACAGCAGAGGAGCGCGATATACTTTGAGTTGTAAGCTCAGTTACGCCTGTTTTCAAGTTATAGCTCGCCGCGCGGCGTTTGCCGCTATCAATAACAATGCGAATGCCTTCAATGGTTAAACTGGTTTCTGCTACATTGGTGGTAAGCACAACTTTGCGCATACCTTTAGGCGCAGGGGCAATCGCCGCTTGCTGATTGGCTTTATCTTGCTCGCCAAACAATGTGGCAACTAAGCAATTACTTGGCAAATCATTAAGGGCCTGCTGCACACGTACTATTTCAAACTGCCCAGGCAAAAACACCAACGCACTACCGCTTTGCTCATTGAGTGCTTGCTTAACGATATTAGGAATGGCATCTAACCAGCGGCTCTCATCTTTTATTGGTATATATACTTCGTCAATGGGGTAACTACGCCCGCTTGATTGTATAACCGGACAATCAAAAAACTGCGTATAGCGCTCGGTATCAAGGGTGGCCGACATAAGTAGTATGGTTAAATCGTCGCGCAGCGCACTTTGGGTCTCTAAAGCAAAGGCCAGTGAAGTGTCGGCCGCAATTGAGCGTTCATGAAATTCATCAAATATCAGTAAGTCTATATCGCTTAATTCGGGGTCGTTTTGTAGCATGCGGGTAAGCATGCCCTCGGTGACTATTTCAAGGCGCGTATTACTACCTACTTTGCTTTCACCACGTACTCGCAAACCAACGCTCTGCCCCACTTTTTCGTTTTGGCACTGTGCTAAGTAATTGGCAATATTACGTGCTGCTAAGCGGCGCGGCTCAAGCATTACAATACGTTTAAAATGGCCGTCGCGCACAAGCTGTAGCGGCAACCAGGTTGACTTACCTGCACCAGGCGGTGCTTGTAATAACGTTATGGGGTTACTTTGTAATGTAGTTAGAAGTTGTTGATATATGTTTTGAACCGGCAGCACTGCTATTTACCCAAAATTGCTTTGTGCGCATTGTAACAAAAACCAAAAATAAACGCGCCGCAAAAGCAGATGAGTTTACGCGTATCCATAATCAGAAATAATTACAGACCGCTCTGTACATTTTTTAAGAACATACGCGTTGCAATAAAAGTAACGCCTCGCTTAAATATATAAATCAATGATTATAAAAACAAAATAAAAAGTTTAACTGATTGGTACACGCTTTGCTCCTTTTATGCTGAACGTTAATTAAAGCTAAGTAAGGAGAAACTTATGAACAGCGATCGTATGAAAGGTAATTGGAACGAACTTAAAGGTAAGGCGCAACAAAAATGGGGCGATCTTACTGACGACGATTTAGACAAAATTGAAGGTAGCCGTACAGAGCTAGTGGGTAAAATCCAGCAGCAGTATGGTAAATCTAAAGAAGAAGCAGAGCGCGAAGTAGACGAGTTTGAAAAAACTCACTAATCGCTAACTTCTAAAAAAAACCGCCATTTGGCGGTTTTTTTGTTTTACGGCTTAAATAAAAGTACGTTATTTACGCTTTTAATTGGTTACCTATAGGCAGTTGTCTAATGCGTTTCCCACAGGCAGCAAAAATAGCGTTACACAATGCGGGTGCATAAACCGGTGTTGCGGGCTCGCCCACACCTGCTGGTGGTGCATCGCTTTGTATTATTTCTACTTCTACCTCTAGTGGTGAGTCGCTCATACGCGGTACGCGGTAATCGTGAAAATTACTTTGCTGCACGCGGCCTTTATCAAAGGTAATACCGTCGCTAATTGCAGTGGTAATACCGTAAATAGAGCCACCTTGCGTTTGATTTTTAACGGTATCGGTGTTTACTACCGTACCTGCATCAATAGCCACCCACGATTTAATCACGTTTAAATCACCAGCGTCGGATACCTCTACCTCAACCACAGTAGCCACATAGGTTAAAAAGCTGCGGTGCGCTGCAATACCTAACCCGCGACCTTTTGGCAGCTTTCGGCCCCATTTGCTTATATCGGCTACTTTTTCAATAACATGGCGTAATTTACCAATATCTAATGGGTAAACGTCTTTATCGGCGCCATAGTTATCGTACGAGGCATTTTGCTCGGTTACATCTAAAATGCGATCAGGGCCTATGGTTTCAAGTAAATAGTCTTTTTGGTCGCGCCCTGCTTTGTGCGCCGCTTCAGCAATAAATGACTGAATAGCAAAAGCATGAAAAATATTTGATACCGAACGCATCCAACCTACTCTTGTTTTAGCGGGTGCTTCGCCGTTTTCTAACTTTAAGTTAGGTGAGTTTATGGGGTTATCGGTAAAGCCCAAGCGCAGCTCAAAACCTGCAGGCGACGTTGCCCCTTCTTGAAAGGTCGACATAATTGGCGAAAACGCCGTACGGTGTAAGTAAGCCTCAATATTACCTTTTTCATCTAGTGAAGCTTCAATATGTTGAGCCGATACCGCATGATAAAAACTGTGCTGAATATCATCCTCTCGCGTCCATTGTACGCGTATGGGTTGTCCTACTTTCATTGAAATGTAAGCAGCTTCTGCCGAAAAGTCAGGTTTTGATTTACGCCCAAACCCGCCACCTAACATGGTGACATGCACGTTAATTTTACTCTCGTCCATATCAAGTAGTGCGGCTACGGTTTTCATATCGGCTTGCGGGTTTTGCGTTGCAGCCCATATATCAACGCGGTCTTTATGATACATCGCCGTGGCGCAAGGTGGCTCCATTGGTGCTTGGGCCAAATGCGGCGCGTAATAATCGGCTACTAACTTATTGCTCGATTTAGCCAATACGCTGGCTGCATCGCCTATGTCGCGCACATGAGCTTGCGGCTCATTAACGGTTTGTAATAGCGACTTTTTAAATTCTTTTGAATTATAATCGCCGTTTTTACCATCATCCCACACCACCTTTAGTGCTTTACGCGCCTGCCATGCAGCCCAGGTATTTTTAGCAACAATAGCAATGCCGCCTTTTGGCTGAAATTGCGGCGCGCCTTTTGGTACAGGCATTTCAATAATATCAACTACGCCATTAATTGCTTTAGCGGCGCTGGCATCAAACGATTTAACCACGCCACCTACTACCCGCGGGCGCTCAATCATAGCCACCAGCGCTTTTGGCTCGCGAACATCAGCAGCAAATGTGGCTTTACCGGTTACTAAATCGGTTAAATCTATGTGCGCCATACCGGTATTTATATAGCGCCATTCTTTACGTGTTTTAAGTGTTAACTTGTCTGGCTCTGGCGGGGTAATACCAAGCGCGAGATCAATTAAGTCTTTATAGGCAACCGTTTTACCCGAGCTGTGAGTAACCACGTGCTGATTAGCTGTACAGGTTTGCGGCTCAACGTTCCAATATTTAGCAGCTGCGTGCTGCATCATGTAGCGAACACTTGCGCCCATTTCACGCAGGCGTTGCATGTTGTAGCGAATACTGCGCGAACCATCGGTATTTTGATCCCCATATTTAGGGTCGCCCTTACCTTGAATAACAACCACTTTATCCCATGCAGCTTCCATTTCGTCTGCCACAATTTGGGCAATGGCGGTACGAATTTGTTGGCCCATTTCAGAGCGGTGACAGGTTATTTCAACCATGCCATCGGGGCGCAGCGCTATAAATAAGTTGGCACGTTTTGCTTGCTCAGAGGATTGTTCTAACACGCCAGCAAATGCTCGTGGTGCACTGCCTACAAAATAAGTGCCTAATACCAATGCGCCTATTGCGCTAATTTTAAAAATTGGCGACGGTTTAGGTCAAAGTATGTATTGCCGTTTTTCATACCTCTTCCCCTTGTTCATTTGGGTCAAAATACTCAACGCCCGCAATGGTTTTAGCCGCCGACTTAATTGCTTTATGAATACGCGGATACGTACCACAACGGCAAATATTGCCCGACATATTACTCACTATTTCATCATCAGTGGGGTTAGGGTTACCTGCTAATAAGCTTGCCGCTTGCATTATTTGCCCGCACTGACAAAACCCACACTGCGGCACTTTATGCTCAACCCACGCTTTTTGCACAGGATGGTCGCCTTGCTCGCTTAACCCTTCAATAGAGGTAATAGCACGCCCTGCCACAGCCGATACCGGTAATATGCACGAGCGCTGCGCTACGCCATCAATGTGTATGGTGCACGCACCACACTGCGCCATACCACAGCCAAATTTAGGCCCGGTTAAATTTAATTCATCTCGAAGATACCAAAGCACCGGCGTTGACGGATCGCCTGTAAACTCATGTTTATTACCATTGACGGTAAGCGTGATCATATTTAACTCCTTGGCAAAGCGCTTTAAAGGAATGCCTTGTTGCGCGAGAACGGTTTGAATAATTGCTACTTTTTTAGCCTACCACTTAGGATTGGTTTATTGAAATTTTTATCGACGAACCGCCAACTTATAGCTGTTATTAAGTGGCAGATTTATTGGATAGAGATAAGAAGGGTTTACTGATTCTACTTAGCACTTATAACTGATTCTTTTAATAACTGCTCATCATTTTTATATACTTCAAGCCAACCAGGTGGCGATGTATCGCAGCCAATAATAGTAACGTGTAATATGTAACTATAACGTCCGTTTTTAAACGTATAATGATGATTCCCGCCGCTACCCTCAAAGGTAATATCACCGTTTAATAAAACCAGTTCAGGCTTGTCCTTTGGCCTTTTATCACTACTCCACACTGCATAACGGTAATTTCTATCACCTAAATCATCAACGCGAATATGGTAGCTAGCCGTTTTCCAATCAAGCACTGGCTCTTCAAATGTATTGATACTTGAATGAAGTGATTGCTTGTCTTGTTCAATTAAGCGTATAGCAAATGCCTGCTCTTTAGCTGTGTGGCTATTTATACCGATAATTTTACCGTCAGTATCTAGCCACATCACGCCGTTATTTAGCATAATGCCGCGCCAACCTACGCTATCCCAATCGGTATTAATATTAGAGCTGCCAATAACGGCAACTAGCTCATCGTCAAACACTTCATCAAAGCGGTTAATAAACTCAGCTTCATTTTTAATGTCAGGCAATGGATATTGCCTTTTTAGAGGGTAGCGAATATGCGCAGCAATCGCAGTTTTATCCTGCGTTTTAAAAGCAGCAATAACAGGTAAAACACTCTCGTGATACTTCTGCTCAAGCGCAAATGTGTTTGATGTGAAAAGTAGGAATAGGCAAAGCAATATGTAATTTAGATACTTCATTGTAGCCCTTTATTTAAAGTTATTGAGTGCATTGTATAAAGGTAGGTAATACCTGACACTAAGTGAAAATATAAGATCAGAAGCAACTTTATAAAAATATAATGTATCTTAAGGCTCTAGGTAGCCTTATATTTCTAAATTACAACTTTGGATTTTCTAACTTTTTTAATAAAAGGTTAAATACATTTTCTTGAATGCCTTCTAAATATTCCAACCATTCATTATCATACTGAATATTAAAAATGTGATCATAATTATTTTTTTTACTTATATTATCTGATAAAACCTTCAATTCTGACGACCAGCTAGGATCAATTTTATCAAATCGCCGCTGATCAATAATATTCATAAGCTTTTCCACGTCATTTTCTAATTTATATAGTTTTTTAAAATCACCTTCTAATATTTTATATTTATCTGGAGACAAAAATCTTAGGCGTATAACAGAGTTAGACAATTTATTATGAGCGATTATAAATTTTTGATGAAACTCTAGTGTCGACTTTAAAGAACGCTCCCACTTTCCTATGGCAATAACTTGCTTGTCTTCTGAAGAACTTCTTAATGACTCCAAGCAACTTTTCGTTTCTAGTTGATATAAAGTACAATACATCCAACTGTGGAAATATTCTCCTTTTATGCAGCTAAGTATTTCGAATCTTTCATATGCCCCATCAATCCGTTTTCGACTCTTATACTCAACAATTGCGATAATCACGGCATAAATAGTTCCCACTCCCCCAATCCAGCTACCCAAATCAGGCCAAAAATTAGAATGTCCATTAGAGTGGTAGAGGATTTCATAAGCACCTATAGAAGTAATAAGAAGAGCAATAAATGTCATTAATACAAATTTCTTTCTATTCCAAAGCCCTGTAATTTTATCCCTCAAAATAACTAATCCTTATTTAAATAACTTACAAATACACCAGCGGCTTTAGTAACTAAAATTTCATTTAGTTTTGACGACTAATAGTTTCAAATTATTACTACTAAGCAATTGCTTCATATAAGTTTTTCAACGTTTACCTAATATTAATTCAGTTAAAGAGAAATCACCAATAGTGCCTCCATAACCATATTATATGATTTCAACTGATTGTTCTTAAACAAGGTAATAAAAGTAAAAAACGAGCCTAATTTGGCTCGTTTTTCTTTTACTGATAGCTGACAGCTAAAAACTGACCGCTTCGCTATGACTCCGGCTCATACCCCAAGTTAGGCGATAGCCACCTTTCAGCCTCTTCGAGCGTCATATTAGTTCGCTTGGCGTAATCTTCCACCTGATCCTTTTGCACAGCCGCGACGGCGTAGTATTTTGCCTCGGGATGTGAGAAATACCAGCCCGAAACCGCAGCCCCTGGCCACATGGCGTATGAGCTGGTGAGCTGCATGCCAATGCGTTTTTCGGTATCGAGTAACTGCCAAATTTTCTTTTTCTCGGTGTGCTCTGGGCACGCTGGGTAACCTGGCGCTGGGCGAATACCTTGGTAGTTTTCGCGAATTAGCTCATCGTTACTTAAGTTTTCATCGGCTGCGTAACCCCAATACTCTTTGCGCACTTGTTCGTGCAAGTATTCTGCAAACGCCTCGGCGAGCCTGTCGGCAACCGCTTTTACCATTATTTTATTGTAGTCGTCTTGCTTGGCATCGAACGCGTCGGCTAGGTCGTCTTCTTCTAAACCGCCCGTTACTGCAAACGCGCCAAAGTAATCAGGTGTGCCTTTTAGCGCTATGTAGTCGGCTAAACAATAGTTAGCAAAGTCGGTTTTTTCGGTTTGCTGGCGTAAATGGCATGAGGTAGTTAACAGCTCTTTGCGGGTTTCGTCGGTGTAAATTTCTATGTCATCACCCACTCGGTTTGCTGGGAATAAACCAATTACGCCTAAAGGTTGCAAAGCACCTGACTTTTCAAGGTCGTCGAGCATGTCGTTAGCGTCTTTAAATAAGCTACGTGCTTGCTCGCCAACGACTTCATCGTCTATTATGCGCGGGTATTTACCAGCGATTGACCACGTCATAAAGTACGGGGTCCAATCTATGTATTTACGTAAAGTCGCAATTGATACATTTTTAAATTCGGTCACGCCCAGCTTTTTAGGCACTGGTGGCGTGTAGTTATCCCAATCAAGCTTGGCTGCGTTATCGCGGGCGCGCTGTATGGTAACGGGTTTTGAACGTGGCTTTTTGCGCGCTTGCTGCTCGCGTACTTTTTCGTACTCGGCTTTAGTTTTTTCTAAAAAGGCCGGTTTTAGCTCTTTAGATAATAAGCTCGATACCACGCCCACTGCACGGCTGGCGTTATTTACGTAAACTACGCCTTTGTCGTACTGCGGTTCAATTTTAACGGCAGTATGCGCTTTAGAGGTCGTTGCGCCGCCAATCATAAGTGGTAATTCAAAACCTCGGCGGGTCATTTCTTTGGCTACGTGTACCATTTCATCAAGCGATGGGGTAATTAAACCCGAAAGGCCGATTATGTCGGCTTTTTCGTCAATCGCGGTTTGCAGTATTTTTTCAGCAGGTACCATTACACCTAAGTCGATTACTTCGTAGTTATTACATTGCAGTACTACGCCTACAATGTTTTTACCTATGTCGTGCACGTCGCCTTTTACGGTGGCCATAACCACTTTACCGTTAGTGGCGCCTTCTTCTTTTTCGGCTTCTATGTATGGGTCTAGGTAGGCCACTGCGCGTTTCATTACGCGGGCCGATTTAACAACTTGCGGTAAAAACATTTTACCTGCACCAAATAAATCCCCTACCACGTTCATGCCATCCATTAATGGCCCTTCAATTACGTGAATAGGTTTATCGGCGGCAGCGCGGCACTCTTCCGTGTCTTCATCTATAAAGGTGGTAATGCCTTTAACAAGGGCGTGCTCTAGGCGTTTTTCAACAGGCCATGTGCGCCACTCTAAATCTTCTACGCGTTCGGCTTGTGCCATACCCGAAAACTTAGGGGCTATTTCTACAAGGCGCTCACCTGCACCGGGGTCGGTGTTAAGGATTACATCTTCTACGGCTTTACGAAGTTCCTCGGGGATGTCGTCGTAAACCGCAAGTTGCCCTGCGTTTACAATACCCATATCCATACCCGCTTTTATCGCATGGTATAAAAACACTGAGTGAATGGCTTCGCGTACGGGGTTATTACCCCTAAACGAAAACGATACATTAGACACCCCGCCCGACACTTTACAGTGTGGTAAGTTTTGTTTAATGCGGCGTGTGCCTTCAATAAATTCTACGGCGTAGTTGTCGTGCTCTTCTATACCGGTGGCTACGGCAAATATATTGGGGTCGAATATTATATCTTCCGGCGGAAAACCAATCTCTTCGACTAATATTTTGTAGCTGCGCTCACAGATTTCGTATTTGCGGTCTGCGGTGTCGGCTTGGCCGTCGGTATCAAACGCCATTACAACAGCGGCAGCGCCGAAACGTTTAATAATTTTAGCTTGGCGTTTAAACGGCTCCTCCCCTTCTTTAAGCGATATTGAATTAACAATAGCCTTGCCTTGAATGCATTTAAGGCCTGCTTCTATTACTTCCCATTTAGAGGAGTCGACCATAATAGGCACTTTAGAAATATCAGGCTCTGAGGCAATTAAGTTTAAAAACTTAACCATTGCCGCTTTTGAGTCCAACATGGCTTCGTCCATGTTTATATCAATAACTTGGGCGCCGTTTTCTACTTGCTCGCGAGCAACGGTAAGCGCTGCTTCATAGTCTTCTTCCATGATTAAGCGTTTAAACATGGCAGAGCCGGTTACGTTGGTACGCTCGCCAACATTGGTAAATACTGCAATTTGCTGGGTCATGTTGGCTCCTAGTTTAAGTTACAGGCTTCAAGGCCTGATAAACGCATACGAACATCAAGCTCTGGCAACGCGCGAGGTTTAACGCCTTCAAGCCCTTTGGCAAACGCACGAATATGCGCAGGCGTGGTGCCGCAGCAACCACCAACAATATTTATAAAGCCCGATTTTCCCCAGTCTATAATCTCTTTCGCCATGTCCTCTGCTTCTAGGTCGTACTCACCAAATTCGTTAGGTAAACCGGCATTTGGGTGTACTGAGGTAAATGTTTCGCATACGCGCGAAAGTTCCTCTACGTATTGGCGAAGTAAATCTGGCCCTAGAGCGCAGTTAAGGCCTATAGAAAGCGGCTTAATATGGCGAATAGAGTTATAAAATGCTTCGGTGGTTTGCCCCGAAAGCGTACGCCCAGAGGCATCGGTAATTGTGCCTGAGATCATTACAGGTAATGTGCGCCCTGCTTGCTCAAACGCTTCTTCTACTGCGAATGAGGCCGCTTTTGCATTTAGCGTGTCGAAAATGGTTTCGATAAGTATTAAATCGGCGCCGCCTTCCATTAGTGCAAGGGTAGACTCAACATACGCAGTAACCAGCTTATCAAAGGTAATATTACGATAGCCTGGGTCGTTTACATCTGGCGAAATTGAGCAGGTTTTAGAGGTTGGCCCTAAAACACCCGCTACATAGCGGGGTTTTTCTGGGTTTTTGGCGGTGAACTCGTCACATATTGCGCGCGCGAGTTTTGCCGACTCTAGGTTTACTTCACGGCTTATGCTTGCCATGTCGTAATCTTCCATCGAAATAGTGGTTGAGTTAAAGGTATTGGTTTCAATAATGTCTGCACCGGCGGCTAAAAAGCTGCGGTGTATATTGGTTATTAACTCAGGTTTTGTAAGGCTTAATAAATCGTTATTGCCTTTAATTAGTACGTGCCAGTCTTTAAAGCGCTCGCCTCGGTAGTCTTCTTCTTCAAGCTTGTGAGTTTGGATCATGGTGCCCATGGCGCCATCTAAAATTAAAATACGCTCTTTTAATGCAGCGCTTAATTCGCTGTGTTTATTATTGTTTTGCACGTTATTCTGCATAGTTGTTAGTCCTCACATCTTGGCTAACTAAATTAATATCATAAGGGGTCGTTTGGTACACGTAGTAATTTAACCAGTTCGAAAACAGCAAAAAAGCATGGCTTTGCCACGTTTTTGACGGCTTTTTGCTTGCGTCGTTATCTGGAAAATAGTTTTCGGGTTTTGGCGCATCAGGACTTTTTTGTAAATCGCGCTCGTACTCTGCTTTTAATGTGTCGGCATCGTATTCTGGGTGGCCGGTTATAAACACTTGGCTGCCCGACTTATTTTTCATTAAGTAAGCGCCTACTTTTTCAGAGCCTGCCAATACCACTATATCGTCGCAGGCATTTATTTTATTTATATCAATGTGGCCATAACGTGAGTGCGGCACTAAAAAGGTATCGTCAAAGCCACGAGTAAGTGCTCCGTGATCAAAGTAACACTGGTGAGTAAACACACCACAAAGTTTATCTTCTTTTAAATCGCGTTTTAAATTGTAACGGTGATACAGTGCCGCATGCGCCGCCCAGCACGAAAACAGCGTAGAGGTAACGTGCTGCTCTGCCCAATCAATAATCACTTTTAGCTCATCCCAGTACGCAACATCGTCGTATTCAAGGTGTGCTAGTGGCGCGCCGGTAACAATTAACGCATCGTAGTTATTGTCTTTCACTTCTGAAAAATAACGGTAAAAGGTATCTAGGTGCTCTTCTGAGTTGCTACTGCTGCGGTGCGTATCTAGGCGTAATAGCTCTACATTTACTTGCAAAGGAGAATTGGCAAGCAAACGAATAAACTGCACTTCGGTTTCTACTTTATTAGGCATTAAATTTAAAATAGCCAAACGCATAGGACGAATTTCTTGCGTTTTTGCGCGACTTTTTGGCATTACAAACACGTTTTCTTCACGTAAACGGGCAATAGCCGGTAGCTCGTCTTTCACTGTAATTGGCATATTTTTTACTCCTACTCATAAAAACCGAGAATTTATACGCTCTCATTATGAACAGTATGCTAAAAATATCAACCTCTAGATGTATAGATGTCTAAATGAAATTTATTCATGATTTTATACTTTATCAACCTGCAGCCATTAGCGCTTTAAAACCCGCCATTCGTTGACTGTTTCACCTGTGAGCCACTACAATACAACATTGAAATTTTTATTATTATTTGAAGGCTTTCCTCCATGGTTTTACCTGATAAGTTTATATTCTCGATGAGTCGAGTATCTAAAGTTGTGCCACCTAAGCGCACAATTTTAAAAGATATTTCGTTGCACTTTTTCCCTGGCGCTAAAATTGGTGTGCTAGGTTTAAATGGTGCTGGTAAATCTACATTACTTCGCATTATGGCCGGTGTTGACCAAGACTTTGAAGGTGAAGCCCGCCCTCAACCTGGTACTAAAATTGGTTACTTACCGCAAGAGCCAGTACTGGATGAAAGCAAAACAGTACGCGAAATAGTTGAAGAAGCTGTTGGCGAAGTAAAACATGCCCTTAACCGCCTTGACGAAGTGTACAACGAGTACGCAATGGAAGACGCTGACTTTGACGCCCTAGCAAAAGAGCAAGGCGAGCTTGAAGCTATTATTCAAGCGCACGATGGCCACAACATCGATAACGTTTTAGAACGCGCTGCTGATGCACTTCGTTTACCTGAATGGGATGCTAAAATTGAGCATCTTTCAGGTGGTGAGCGCCGCCGTGTT
Organism: Pseudoalteromonas sp. CuT4-3; assembly: GCF_035666335.1. Taxonomy (NCBI): domain Bacteria; kingdom Pseudomonadati; phylum Pseudomonadota; class Gammaproteobacteria; order Alteromonadales; family Pseudoalteromonadaceae; genus Pseudoalteromonas; species Pseudoalteromonas sp. CuT4-3. The sequence continues at coordinate 982,653 of NZ_CP142030.1, read as the reverse complement.
GCTATTTGTCGTTTATTACTCGAAAAGCCAGATATGCTTATTCTCGATGAGCCTACTAACCACTTAGATGCTGAGTCGGTTGCTTGGCTTGAGCGCTTCTTACATGATTACGAAGGCACTGTTGTGGCGGTAACGCATGACCGTTACTTCCTTGATAATGTAGCTGGCTGGATACTAGAGCTTGACCGTGGTGAAGGTATTCCGTGGGAAGGTAACTACTCTTCTTGGCTTGAGCAAAAAGATGCGCGCTTACAACAAGAGCAAAAATCTGAAAAAGCACGTCAAAAATCAATAGCTCAAGAACTTGAGTGGGTACGTTCAAACCCTAAAGGTCGTCAAGCTAAGTCTAAAGCGCGTATGGCGCAGTTTAGTGAGCTACAGCAGTCTGATTACCAAAAGCGTAACGAAACTAACGAGCTATTTATTCCACCTGGTCCGCGTTTAGGTGACCAAGTGCTTGAAGTTAATAACTTACGTAAGAGTTTTGGCGATCGCGTATTAATCGACGATTTAAGCTTTAGTATGCCAAAAGGCGCGATAGTGGGCATTATCGGTGCCAATGGCGCGGGTAAATCAACCCTATTTAAAATGCTAAGCGGCGAAGAGCAACCAGATAGCGGCAGCATTAGCGTAGGTGAAACTGTAGAGCTTGCAACGGTTGATCAGTTCCGTGGCAACATGGACGAAAGCAAAACTGTATTCCAAGAAATATCTGACGGACAAGACGTGCTAAAAATTGGTAACTTTGAGTTCCCAAGCCGTGCATACGTTAGCCGCTTTAACTTTAAAGGTAACGATCAGCAAAAGTTTGTAAAAGACTTATCAGGTGGTGAGCGCAACCGTTTACACCTTGCTAAGCTTTTAAAAGCGGGTGGTAACGTAGTACTACTGGATGAGCCAACCAATGACCTTGATGTTGAAACACTACGCGCCCTTGAGAACGCTATTTTAGAGTTCCCAGGCTGTGTAATGTGTATATCGCATGACCGTTGGTTCCTTGACCGTATTGCAACACACATTTTAGATTACCGCGACGAAGGCCAAATTAACTTCTTTGATGGTAACTACACTGAATACGAAGAGTGGCTTAAAAAGACCTTAGGCGCAGAAGCTGCACAACCTAAGCGTATTAAGTATAAAAAAATTGGTTAATTGTTAACTGATATAACAAACCCTGCATTTATGCGGGGTTTTTTTATGCCATTTTTTATCGCTATGGGCTATTTCCCGCTATGCTTGATTTAAATATTACAATAAAGGCACTCGTTTTATGGAAAATCGACGTCAGTTCTCGCGTATTCTTTTTTCAACCGCGGCTCAATTAGAATTTGCAGGAGAGAGCTACCCATGCAAATTACTCGATGTATCTTTACATGGCGCACTCATTACTAAATGCGCGGCGTTTAGTGGTACAAAAAATAGCGAAGCCACCTTGCGCTTTACCTTGCCACAAAGCGATATAGAAATAAAAATGGAGGTGTTTATTTGCCACATAGAAGATAAACACATCGGCCTTAATTGCCACCATATAGATATAAACAGCATTACCTATTTAAAACGGTTAGTTGAACTTAATTTAGCCGATGAAAAATTACTTCATCGCGAGCTTGCCTCATTGATTGAATAGCGGCAATAGACTCCCTTAGTTAAGTTTATTACCATAGCGCAAACTTTATTATTGATACGGTTATGCGCCTAAACCCTCACTTACCTTTGGTCTATCACAGTAATTATTCGTTTAGCTTTGACCCTAAGCACCGATTTGTAATGAGTAAATTTGCTCATTTATATGAGCAGGTTAAAGGTTTAGGCATTGCTGGTAATAATTTAGTAGAGCCTATTTTGGGCTCCCCCGAGCCACTTGAACTGGTACACTGCGAAAACTACATTCACGATTTATGGCATAACCGTCTGGACGAAAAAGCCATGCGCCGCATTGGCTTACCTTGGTCGCAACCGCTAATGAACCGTACATTCACCGCCCCACAAGGCACGTTACAAACTGCACGCTTAGCATTAAAGCATGGCTTAGCCTGTCATTTAGCAGGCGGTACGCACCATGCACACACTGATTTTGGCTCAGGTTTTTGTATGGTGAACGACTTAGCCTTTACCGCGCAAACATTAATACAAAGCGGTGAAGTGACCAACGTGCTCATTTTTGATTTAGACGTACACCAAGGCGATGGCACAGCTGCAATGCTTGCACATCAGCCGTATGCGTATACATGCTCTATACACTGCGAAAAAAACTTCCCGTTTAGAAAATCCCCCAGCGATTTAGACATAGGCCTTGCTAACAATATGCAAGACGCAGAATACTTAGGCGTTGTGGATGATACGCTGCAGTTTTTACTAAATGAGCTCAACCCCGATTTAGTCCTATACGATGCCGGTGTAGATATTTGGCAAGACGATGGCTTAGGCAAACTAGATATAAGCTGGGACGGCATTAAACAGCGTGACCATTTAGTGTTTAAGCGCTGCCTTGAACATAACACCGCTATTGCCAGTGTTATTGGTGGCGGCTACGACAGAGACCATACGCGTTTAGCGCAGCGCCATGCAATAGTAATTGAGCAGGCTGCGGGTTTTTAAAAGAAGTATTAACCTGTGCGCTTTATACTTTTAACTGGCTTGGGGTTAGCCCTGTCCAACGTTTAAATGCCCGCCTAAAGTTAGGAATATCGTAAAATGCCAAACGCTCAGCAACATGCTCATTGCACTTAGCGCGCAAGGTAAGTAAATAAATGGCTTTATGTTTATTTTGCTCATCAACTAAGCTCGAAAAGCGCATATTATGGGATTTTAGTTTTCGTTTAAACGTGGCTGGGCTCATGGCAAAATACTGGGCGGTTTGCTCTAAACTTGCCTCGTTATAAGTATGTAAATAGCGCCAAACAGCCTCTATAAAGGTGTATTTTTCATGTGATTTTACAGCCAATTGAGCGCGTGCTTGCATAAAGCGTAATTCGCTGGCGTACGGGTTAGCTTGGCGAAGTAATGTTTTGCTAATAACCCAACGAGTCGTTGGCTGCTCAAAACGCAGCTTTAAACCTAAATGTTGCTCGTACTGATGAATATGACGCGGTCGCTTAAAGCTAAAGTCGAACTCACACTGCGGATAGTGCGGGCTTAAACGCTTTAATAAACTATAAAACGCAGCACTGTAAATTTCTAAAATGTAGTTATGCAGGTCGTCATCAAGCCCTGTAGCAGCATTTAAAAAAATATAAAATTGCTGATTACTTACATAGTGCTGACTAAAAAACAAAGGGCAAAGCTGTAAACGCGCTCGCTGTATTTGTAACAGTGCCGCCCCTAGTTTAGCGCTGAACAATACACTTTGTGCTGCGCTACTTGAATCGTTAACTAATTGACTACCTAGTAAAAAACCGCTGTCGGGGGTGTTCATTAGGCGTTTAAATTGACTTAGTAATTTAACTTGCTGCTCTAAACTAAAGCAATGCTCAACGCTGAGTAAATCTTGCTCAAAAATCCCGGTGCCGCGTAACAACTTATGTAGGGCAACCCCCCTACTTTGCGCAAGCTCTACAACGGCAGTTATAAGCCCCTGTGCAGTTAAATACTTGTCACTTAAGCTAACATAACTGTTCACTGCTGGTGGCTCTTTGTTGTTTTTGTAGTTGTAGGCCGCTGTGCAATTGTTGCATTAGCATGTGAGCTGTATCACTTTTTTGCGCTTGTATGATATGGGTAGTTACACACTGAAACTTAGCAAGCCCAGAGCCTTCTACTTTAAAAGCACAATGTTTTAATGCGGCTGTTATTTGCCTAAGAAGCTCTTGGCCTTGCTGCTTTGATGTGGCTGGCATTAGCACCATAAAACAGTCTCCCGCATAACGACATACCACATCGCTTAACCGACAGTTCATTAGTATAAGCTCGCTTATTTCGCGTAGCAGTCGATCCCCTTCGCTAAAACCAAACTCATTATTAAAACTCGCGAAGTCGCGTATATCAATAGCGGCTAATAAAACTGGCTGCGGCGCCTTAAGCTGCGTGTTTAAAACGCTTTGTAAGTATTCGGCTGTATAAACGCCGGTAACGGGGCATACTTTGTCGTGCTCACGTAAATGTGCTTCACGGCGCCTTAGCTGTTTATTTAAAACATATTGTTCTTGGTGCCAATGGTATAAACCTAAACTGGTTAGCAGCATCCCAACGGGAGCTGGCAGTGACTCTATCCAGCTTAGCCACTGCTGCGCAGGTTGCATTAACCACTCATCGAGCAAATCGAGCGTGGCCGAGAACATAAATAAACCAAGCCCAAGCACCAAATAACGAGTAACTTTGCCCGGCGGGCGCGAAATAAGTAAGGCGACAATCCAAGTTAGGGTCATAATCACTATGCCGCCCTCACCAATAATATCGAGCCATTGTATGTGTTGCAGCTCTTTGAGCTCCCCTAAATAGGCACATAAAAATATGGCTAATAACGCCATAGCTATAATACTGTTTGTTAAAAGCCGATGGCTAATAAAGGGATTAAATCGCATAGTTTGTCTTATTTAAATTGCGTATGTATTTATGCTACCCGAAGTGCATTTTTTGTAGCAGGGTCATATTAGCTCAATGATGTGACAGCTAAATGATAAGCACTTAATTATAACCTGCACATAGCCCATTAACGCTATATTGCTTGGGAGTGCGATTAGCTCACACGCCAAGGTAAAGCTTTTAAAACCTTAATAACCTGCTGATCTAAATAGGGTGTTGTCACATTTGCGTCATTTAATTTATTTAGTTTGCTTTCAAACCAAGCAGCAACAGGAGCAAATTACATGGCACACTTTAAACTTAAAGCACTGGTAACAGCGCTATCACTTTGCAATTTAGCAGTACATGCAGCACAAGAAGAACACAGAACTGATGTAAAAGTATCTGAAGAGTTAGTAGTCTATGGCGAAATAGGTTATCGCAACCGCTCACAAGAACTAGCCCCAACGCTTGAATACTCTCAAGAATACTTTCAGCGTTTTGAACCACTAACAGCAGGTGATGCACTAAAGCGTGTACCGAGTGTGACGTTTTTATCAGATGTGCTTGAGTCTGACGGCGCACGTATGCGCGGTTTGAGCCCTGCTTACACAAAAGTACTGATCAATGGCGAAGAAGTTCCAGGCGCTGGTGCTGATCGCTCATTTTTTGTTGACCGTATTCCTGCCGAATTAATCGAGCGTGTAGAAATAATTCGTTCATCAAGTGCCAACCGCTCTGCCGATGCAATTGCGGGCACCCTTAACATTGTACTTCGAGATGGCTACAGCTTAGACGGCGGTTACATTCGCGCAGGAGGATTACGCTATGATGATGGTGAACTAAAAGAAAGCTTTGCGGGCGTTTACGGTACTGAGTTTGCAGGTGGACGTTTACTACTAGGGGCTAATTTTCAAGGTCGTTATAACCCAAAACAAAAATCAAGCATACGTTATGGTGATAGCCCTGAAAATAACCCTAATTATGCAACTGATGATTTTGATAACCGTGAAGATCAATCAGATACTCGTGATGGCGATGACACATCATTAAATGCCAGCTTTGAAAAGGTATTTGATAACGGTGGCAAGTTTGATATTAGCGCCATGTGGGTTGATACAGACCGTACCGAAGATGAGCGCTCTTTTGAATATGACGACGCGACGGCCACGTCTAACTCAGTGGTTGAAGGCGGTAACTTACTTTCAGACAACGCAAATGTTTCCTACATTGACCAAACCAACTACAACATTAACTCAGGTTATGAATTACCGCTTTTAGGCGGTACCAGTAAATTTAAAGTAGGTTACGCCAGCTTTGAAGAATCTGTATACGAGCAAGAAGTTGAGCTTGATACGTCTGAACTACCAATGGTTTTTGAAGAAGCCGAAGAAACTGTTGATATCGATGATAAAGAGTGGTCATTGCAATGGCAGCATAGCTTGCTTGTAAGCGACTCAAAAGAAGTTCAATTCGGTGCTTTTGTACAAGGAAAAGAGCGCGACACAGCAATTTTTGAAGCTGAAGATGAAAGTGAGCAAACACTTACTGGCTGGGATCAATTTAACCAAACACCTATGTCACTCGCTGTATTTAATAACGAATTTGAAGCAGTAGACGGAGGCGTTAATACGCTTGAAGAAGACCGTTTTGACTTATTTGCTTTAATCAAACACGAAGCCGATGTGTTCTCATGGGAAATGGGTGTGCGCTGGGAGTCAACTGATTCAAGCATTACCGATACCAATGAAGGCGTTACTGCAAAAAATGACTATGACTTTTTCTTACCGTCGGCTCACTTTCGTTACAGTGTAAGTGATAACGGTCGAGTAAGCGCCTCTATTGCACGTAGCTTACGTCGCCCTGACTTTGACTACATAACACCCGCCCTACTTGAAGAAGAGCTCGCTGATAATGACTTTTTAGGTAACCCAAATCTTAAGCCAGAATCTTCTTGGGGTATCGATTTAGGTTACGAATACCGTTTAGGTAAAAGTGGCGTTGTCGGTGTAAACGTATTTTACCGTGACGTTAGCGATTTAATTGAAATTGCCAGCACAGGTGTTGAAGGCTCAGAAGGCGAAGGTACATTTGTACTGCAACCACAAAATACTGGCGATGGCACAGTACAAGGTATTGAGTTTGATTTATCAACGCCACTGAGCGCAATCAACATGCCAAATACTGGTATTTTCTTAAACTACTCTTGGCTTGATAGTGAAGTTGAAGACAGCTTTGGTAAACGTAAGTTTAATGACCAATCAAATTATGTTTATAACATTGGCTTTATCCAAGATTTACCTGACCTAGGCGCATCATTTGGTGCAACATACCGTAACCAAGGTGATGCATACGGACGCTTTGTAGGTGAAGAAGTTACCACCTCTTACGGTGCTGATTTAGAGCTTTTCGTTGAAAAACGCTGGGATGACGTAACCCTTCGCCTAGTGGGTTCAAACCTACTTGATGCCAGTAAAGATGAAGTTTTTAACAAATTTGACTCACTTGATGATCAAAACAGCCGTGACTTTGATGAGTACGAGCTTGAGTCTGAAGAAGCAGGTCCTGTGGTTCAACTAATGTTGCGCTACGCATTTTAATAGCAGGTATCATCATTTTAGGCACGTGATAAATTGCTATTACGTGCCTTTTGGGAGTTAGAACATGTTTAAATTGTCTTTCATAATGGCCGCCCTACTGAGCTCATCAGCGCTCAGTGCAGTCGAGCCTGTTATTTATAAAGATGAGCTTTATCAACAGCAAAAAATAGCTAAGTTAAATACGCTACCTGATAGCCTTAACTTTATTGTAATTGGTGATTGGGGACACAACGGCCACTTTTATCAAAAAGAAGTGGCTCACCAATTAGAAATAGCAATGTACCAAACTGATGCTGACTTTATCGTCTCAACTGGCGATAACTTTTACCCAAATGGTGTGGCAAGCGTTAACGATCCGCTTTGGCAATCAGCCTTTGAGAACATATACCACGGCCCTCACACATTTGAAGATTGGTATGTTGTTTTAGGTAATCACGATTACTTGGGTAATGCTCAAGCACAAATTGACTACACAGAAAAAAGCCAGCGTTGGCAGTTACCTGCAAGGTACTACAGTAAAACATTTGCGCTTGAAAACAACGAGCAAGTGTTAATGGTTTTTTTAGATACCAACCCGATACAGCCGCAATACAAAGGCCGTGATAAATACCGTTCTACCCAAGGGCAAGGCTATAAAACCCAGCTTACTTGGCTTGAAACCCAACTTGCAGGCAGTAAAGCAAAGTGGAAAATTGTGGTAGGCCATCACCCGCTTTATTCAAGTGGTAAACGCTTTGGCCGTAACCAAGGGCTTCGCGACATTTTAGAACCTATTTTGGAGCGTCATAACGTGCAAGCTTATATCGCAGGGCACGAGCACGACTTGCAATACAACCAACCAAAAAATAGCAAAGTGGCTCACTTTATCTCTGGTGGAGGCAGTGAAGCACGGTTTGTAAAACAACGTGAATTTACCCGCTACGCAGAAGCAACACCTGGTTTTTTAAGTGTATCTATCAATGGCGAAACACTCAGTGTAAGTGCGATTAATCACCTTGGTGAAGTACGTTTTAACACTGAAAAGCACATAGATAAGTAAAGGATAAAATAATGAACTTTAAACTAAATACAATTTCAGCGGTGCTTGGCAGTGCAATCCTAATAACTGCAATAAGCGGTTGTACAAGTAATGACGATACGCAAAATAATAAAGCGATTGCAAAGCCATATATTAAAAAAACAGGTATTAAAACTAAATTATTCGGCCCACAACAAAACATGCAAGGCTCACAAGCCGCTGCACTTGGTATTAATCAATGGCTTATTGCCAGTGAAAGCCAAGGTTTATTAATTGCCGACAATGAGAAAAGCAGTGTACTGCTCGCCGGTAACTTTGAGTCAATTTCACTAAGACAACTATCAGCGCAGCAATTTTTACTCGCAAGCATTGATAAAAGCCAAGACAATGTAGTCATCTTTGAGCTTGAAAAAAATGGTCAAACTTGGCAGCTAACTGAGCTTACACGTATCAGTCCACCACAAGCACAACCAGATGCTGTGTGTTTATTTAAAAACGATAATAATGCAACTGTATCAGCATTTGTGCCAGATGTTCGCGGCTTGATCAGTGAAACCATTGTTTATGACTTAGCGAGCAAGCAAGTAAAAAACATCGCTGTTCGTGAATTTTCAGCCGTTACTGAAGCCTCCGGTTGCGCAGTTAATGACGAAACAAAAACCTTGTATGTGGGCGAAGCTGAACTCGGCGTTTGGGCTATCAATGCTGATGCTGAATCCGATGCCAATAAACAGCCAGTGGCATTAGTTGAGCCTTACGGTGAATTAAAAGCTGAAATCGGGGCATTATCAGTATCACAAGATGGTACTTTATGGCTTACTGCCACTGATGGCAATATGATCTATGCTTACCACGAAAATACTGAAAAACTAAGTCAGTGGTCACTTTCTGGCGATCACACCATTGAATCTGTTGCAGCGAGTTTGATCAATAACAATCAAGCGCAGCTAGTTTTAGTTGATGATGAAACAGGTGCCTACATTCAAGCAAATGTTAACTACACTGCGCAAACAGTTACTTCACAAAACCAAGTCGCGATGACTCACCTTCATGCCAGCGCACAAACAACGCCAGTTGCAGCATTTGGTGATGCAGCAGATGACCCGGCAATTTGGATAAATGAACACGACGCTAAAAGCAGCTTAATTTTAGGCACAGACAAACGCCGCGGCTTAATGGTTTATGATCTTGCTGGCAACAAAGTACAATCGCTTAATGTAGGGCGTTTAAATAATGTTGATGTACGCCAGCATCAGGCTATAAACAACGAAACCCAGACTTGGATCACAGCCAGCAACCGCACGCTTAACAGTATTAGCGTGTTTACTGTCGATAGCGAGAACAAAGTAAACCATGTAACAGAAGTAGCGACTAACCTGACTGAGATTTACGGTATGTGTATGTATTCGTCTGAATCTGGTCAATACGTATTTGTTAATGATAAATCAGGTTTATTCCAGCAATATAAACTCACCGGTGAGCAAGGTAACTTAAGCGGTGAACTGGTTAGAGAGTTTACCCTGCCAAGCCAGCCTGAAGGCTGTAGTGCTGATGATAAGCGCGGCCAATTATTTGCAGGTGAAGAAGATGCAGGCATTTGGTATATCGGTGCAGAGCCAACTTCTGGCAACAAAGCGGTCATGCTACAAGGTGTAAATGAGCAACTTGTGGCAGATGTTGAAGGCATGGAAATTTATCACGCTGATGATGCTCGTTATTTAGTGGTATCAAGCCAAGGCGATAATAGCTATGTGCTTTATAAAATATCAGATAATACACAGCCTAGCCTAAGCTTTGCAGGTAAATTTAATGTGATTGCTAACCTAGATAAAGGCATTGACGGCGCAGGTGAAACAGACGGCTTAACCGTTACAGCTAAAGCTTTACCAGGCTATCCTGAAGGCATGCTTATAGTGCAAGACGGCTACAACCGTATGCCACTACAACCACAAAATTTTAAAATTATTGACTGGCGTGAAGTAAAAAAAGCGATTAAGTAAAAACCTACCATATTTAAACGTAATAAGGCTCTTACGAGCCTTTTTACTATGTGTATTTAAAATAAACCTAGTAAATTTAGAGTTATTAAAGCTATATACTACACTTTAAGCTCATAAATTAATTGAGATTATTATGCGTTTACTTCTTACATTGTTGCTCATTACTATAAGCGGATACGCTTTTGCTGAGGAAGAGGCAGCAGAATTGCCACCACTCAACCCCAAATACAAGGCTGAGCATGCAATAGCACTGGTGAATAAAGGTTCAGGAATTTATGCGTTTAACTTACCCGGCTATAAATTACCGCACGATGTACAAGTGGTGTATAGGATTAAAAACCCCGATGTGGCTTTTTTAGATATTGTGCGCAACGCAGAGCTTATAACGCTAAAGCCCAAACCATTTAATATTCAACGCTTAATGCGCGGTGAAGAAATAACCATTACCGCAGATGTGTACAAAGGCAATTACAAAAAAGCAGGTAGCCTAATTTACACAAACAGAACAATAGAAATGAGTAAACAGCTATATGCTCGCCAATTAAAAGATTTAGCTAAAGCTAGCCAGTGGCAAGAATACGACATGATAGACCTAGGTAGCACAGAGCGAATTTACATACATAAAATTAGCCAAGCACCTAGTTTCAGCCACTTAATTTTTGTAGATTTGGTAAATGCCTGTATGCAAAAGTTTAGAACCTCAACCCTCCTTCCTAGCCAGAATGAGTTAACGTATAAATTTATAAACTGCGGCACCCTAAAACCTTTATTTTACGAAGCAGAAAGTTTAAAAAAATAGTTTCAAACATGAAAAAAGGCCCTTTCGAGCCTTTGGATTAACTTTGGAAATATAAAGTTTTAAAAATTATATCAGTGTAAGCAGTTGTGGCGCTGCGCTGTGGTAGTCAACGGCCATGGCAATACTGAGTGCTGTAATATTTATAATAGAAAAAGCAAACACTTGGCGTGCCCAGCTCGTTAAATTAACATTACGGCGATAGCCACGCAGTGCCATAAGTAACCACCAAAAACTGGTAATACACGCCACAGCCATAAAGGCTGCGCCAGTGTAGCCACTTATTGGTAATAGCATTACAACTAAAGCGTACACAGCAATATAAAGTACAATATGGCGCTTCGCTTTATCAATACCTTGCGCTACGGGTAATACGGGAATACCTGCGGCTTGGTAATCTTTAAAGCGAAAAATAGCAATGGCATATGAATGCGGCATTTGCCACAGACTAAACATAACTAATAATATTAGTGCACCTATATCGAACTGCCCGGTTACAGCGCAGTAACCAACAACAGGAGGCACTGCGCCAGAAAGGCTACCTACAAACGTGCCATAAACTGAGTTGCGCTTCATGTAAAGGCTATAAACCCCAACATAAATGACATAGCCAAACGCTGCAAAAAATACCGCGGCTTGTGTGGTGTAAGCAATGAGTAAACCAAACCCTACAACCCCCAATAAAACCCCGTGACTCAGTGCAGCAAAGGCCGACATTTCGCCTGTTACTGTAACCCGCGTACGAGTACGTGCCATGGCTACATCTATGTCCCTATCAATTACATTGTTGATAGCACAGCCCGATGCAACCACAAGTGACAAGCCAATAAGCGTAACAACCATTAGCCATGGGTCTATATCCCCGCGCGAGGCAAGTAAAAAACCGCCTGCAACGCTGATAAGGTTGCCCATAATAATGCCTGGCTTAGTCACTGATAAATAACGACGAAACATCTTCAACTCCTAGTACATCATCATTGCGTTAGATTCGTAAATTATCCAAACCGATAACCCAACAACCATGACGATAATTAGGGCACTGAATAAAAATGAGAAAGTACTTGCACGGCCATCTTCTGTCGTAAAATTAAGGTGTAGAAAGTATTTTAAGTGCACCCAAATTTGTACAATAGCTAAAGTAACAATGCTCCAAAGCGTAGTTACTTTTGAAAAGTCGCCTTCCATTACCATGTAAAACGGTATCGCGGTTAAAATTATTGATAGCACAAAGCCTATTAAGTACGTTTTAACACTGCCATGAGACTCATCATGGTGCTCGTTTTGCATTTGCTTTAACGCGTGCGCTTCGCTGTGGCTCATTACATTGCTCCCATTAAATAAACAACGGTAAATACACAAATCCAAACAATGTCTAAGAAGTGCCAAAATAGGCTTAGGCAGCTTAAGCGTGTCACTGTTTGTTTACCTAAGCCACGTTTAGCCACTTCTATCATCATAATACTCATCCAAATTAGACCCGCAGTTACGTGTAAACCATGTAAGCCTACTAACGAGAAGAATGAGGTTAAAAAGGCACTTTGTTGTGGACCATTGCCATGTACAATTAGGTGGTGAAATTCGTAAATTTCCATACCTATAAACACAGCACCTAAACAAAAGGTAATAAACAACCAGGTGAGTGTTAGTGCCTTTTTTTGCCCTTGTGCGGCAATCATGGCAAAGCCAAAAGTAATACTACTAATGAGTAGCGCCGCTGTTTCTACAGCAACAAAGTCGAGTTCAAAAATGTCTTTACCTGATACACCACCGGCTGTGTTCATAAACAGCACGGCGTAAGTGGCAAAAAACGAGGCAAACAATAGACAATCGGTCATTAGGTATAACCAAAAGCCAAAGATTGTATCGCCAGAGGTATCGTGATGCTCATGTGCATGAGCATCGTGCGAAACTGAGTCTAAATGGGCAGTTTCTACATTCGCAGATAGTGTACTCACGCGCTTAGCTCCTTATTTCCACTAGAATTATACGCAGCTTCAATACGTGCGATTTCATCAGGTTGTATATAGTAATCAACATCGCTGGTGTAACAACGCTTGATAAATAAGGCAATTGCGCCAACAAAACCAACGGCAGCTAACCACCAGATATGCCAGATCATGGCAAAGCTAAATACAGTTAAGCTTGCTGCAATTAACACCCCAGATGCTGTGTTTTTAGGCATATGAATTGGGCTGTAGCTTGCTTTTGTTTGATACGCTTGGCCTTTTTCTTTCGCTTCGGTCCAGGCATCAATGTCATCAACGTGAGGAATAGTGGCAAAGTTATACACTTGTGGAGGTGAGCTAGTTGCCCACTCTAGTGTATGGCCGTTCCACGGATCGCCGGTTGTATCGTCAAGTGCTTCGCGGTCTCTAAAGCTAACAAATAGCTGCACGACTTGGAAAATAATACCAAACATAATAATGACAGCACCGCCTGCTGCAATGTATAACCACATGTTCCAATCTGGGTTATTAGTGTGGTTTAAGCGACGTGTCATACCTAAGAAACCAAGTACATACAACGGCATAAACGCCACGAAGAAACCAACTATCCAACACCAGAAAGACGCTTTACCCCATTTTTCGCTAAGCTTAAAGCCCATTGCTTTAGGGAACCAAAATACAAAACCTGCAAGGTAGCCAAATACAGCGCCACCAATGATTGTGTTATGGAAATGCGCAATTAAGAATAAACTGTTATGCAATACGTAATCGGCACCCGGAATAGCCAGTAGTACACCGGTCATACCGCCTACTGTAAAGGTAACCATAAAACCTAATGTCCAAAGTACAGGAACGCTGATACGTAAACGGCCGCGGTAAATGGTAAACAACCAGTTGAATAGCTTAACGCCAGTTGGGACGGCAATAACCATGGTCATTACCCCAAAGAACGCATTAACGTTGGCGCTCGACCCCATGGTGAAAAAGTGGTGTAGCCAAACAATAAAACCTAAAATAGAGATTGCACCGCTGGCATACACCATCGATTTGTAACCAAATAAACGTTTACCGGCAAAGGTTGAGATAATTTCAGAAAAAATACCAAAAGCAGGCAGTACTAAAATATAAACCTCAGGGTGACCCCACGCCCAAAACAGGTTGATGTACATCATGGCGTTGCCGCCCGCTGCATTGGTAAAAAAGTGAAAATCAAGGTAACGGTCAAGCGTTAGCATGCCCAGCACAGCAGTTAAAATAGGGAAAGATGCTGCAATTAAGATATTTGCCCATGTACATGCCCATGTAAAAATTGGCATTTTCATTAGGGTCATACCTGGGGCACGCATTTTAAACACGGTCGCTAAAAAGTTTACTGCAGTTAAAAGTGTACCGAGCCCGGAAATTTGCAAGGCCCATATATAATAATCGACCCCCACCCCAGGGCTAAAGGTCAGCTCCGAAAGCGGCGGATACGCCACCCAACCTGTTTTTGCAAACTCACCAAATACAAGCGACAAGTTAATTAAAATGGCTCCGCTGGCAGTAAACCAAAAACTTAGGTTATTTAAAAATGGAAAAGCGACATCGCGTGCGCCAATTTGCAGTGGCAATACAATGTTCATTAGGCCAATCATAAATGGCATAGCCATAAATATGATCATGATAACGCCGTGAGCGGTAAATATTTGGTCGTAATGCTCAGGAGGCAAATAACCAGGTGCACCGCTGGTAGCAAGTGCTAACTGCGCACGCATCATAATGGCATCAGAAAAACCACGAAACAGCATTATTAATGCTAAAAAGATGTACATTACGCCTAAGCGTTTATGATCAACAGAGGTGATCCAGTCGTGCCAAAGCACGCCCCACTTTTTATATTTAGTAATAAGCCCGGCAATAATAAGCCCGGCAATCGCTATCACCGTCATGGTAACCATTATAATTGGCTCATGAAACGGAATTGCGTCGAGTGAAAGTTTACCTAAAAACGACATTATTATTCCTCGCCCTGGCTGTGAGATGAAGGCATTGCGTGTTCATTCATTTCATGGTGCTTTTTGCTCATTTGCCCATGCTCGCTCATTGCTTGATGTTTTTTGTTCATATCGCCATGTGCCTGCATATACTTCATAACAATGGTATGAAATAGGCCGTCGTCGACCTTGCCATAATAGGCAACAGGATTGTTTTCACTGGCTTTTGCAAGTTCAACATAATTAGCATGAGTGAGGTTATTAGTATTGGCTTTAACGCTTGTTACCCACTTGTCAAAATCAGCTTGTGTTGGGGTGGCAATGGCATTGAACTTCATACCGGTAAAACCTGCGCCACTGTAATTAGCAGAAAAGCCTTTAAATGTGCCCGGCTCGTTTGCGATTAAATGAAGCTTGGTTTCCATGCCTGCCATAGAATAAATTTGACTACCTAGCTGAGGAATAAAAAACGAGTTCATTGTGCTTTCTGAAGTGATTTTGTATTCCACCGGCACATTTGCCGGAAATACCAATTCATTTACCGTTGCAATACCTTGCTCTGGGTAAATAAATAGCCACTTCCAGTTTAATGAAATCACCTCTACAGTAAGGTGTTCGCCTTTACCTTCAATAGGTTTATAGGGGTCTAAGTCTTGGGTAGACTGCCAGGTAATAACACCTAAAATAATAACGATAACAATAGGAACAGCCCAAACAACGGCTTCAATCTTATTTGAATGAGCCCATTTTGGTGCATAAATTTCATGATCTTGTGTGTCTCGGTATTTCCATGCGAAATACAAAGTCATCACAATAACGGGGATTACTACGAGCAGCATAAGGACAGTAGCAATGATGATTAAGTTCTTCTCATCAATACCTATTTGGCCTTTTGGATCGAGTATCCCGCCTTTACAGCCTGACAACGCCAGCACCGTACTAGCTAAAGCAATATTACAAAGGTTACGAATTAACAAGGGAGTATCCTACAAACCTAGAGTTTTAATTTGCTGCTTTAAATAAAAATTAAGCAACGATTTTTCAATAAAAACCCAAGTTAACTAGAACTAAATTATAAAAATAAAGGGGACTGAACCCGCTGCAAGTGGATGCAAAAAATACCTAGCAACAAACCCAGCTTCTAAACGCATTTATATAACGTAATAAAAGTTAACTTGGGTGAGTGTTGGTTGGCTGACGTGTTTAAAACACGCGGCTACATTGCTAATGCAAACTTTAATTATTTACAGCAAGAAAAAATAATTAAAACCAGCAACAAGTGAAGCCTTACAGACAACCTGTAAAGCTAGGTGGAGCACGACAACCATGTGCAGCGGACACAGGTTGGTGTACTTTTGCCTCGCGAAAAGCGAAAGCGGCTTTACGAAGGATAATTCCAGCACGACGCGCCGGAAAAATATGGAACAATAACCAGCAAAGGCCAATGAGTAACTGACTAGATATGATCGGATGAGCTAAAAATTGCGTGATGTGCAGCAAAACAGGCTCAACAATAGAGCCATTGCTAAACAACGCTTCAAGCTGAAAGGCATCCTCTAATGCACCACTTAGCAGCATTACCGTATTAAACACTAATAATGTTATAGCGACACACACGCCCTTGCCCGCTTTATTCAAGCGCTCACACGTGTGCGGTTTGCTAGAAGCAAAAGCCGTATTTGTATGATGCAAAGAAAGTGTGTTCAAAGACATTAACCTACTAAATGACTAATAACAAAATTAGAGTAATAAAGCGCGAAATGGAAAAATTAAAAAACATTGCTGCTGTAAGCCCTAAAACGAGGTGCTAAATACAATCAAACCGGCTAGCACACATTTACCTAGTGAGAATTGATCCGTATCAAACAAACTTTCAAAACTTACTGAAAGTTCGATGCTGAGTATAACAAAGACAGTTTTCGGTTCAACAAAAAATATAAAGTTTTGCGTTAAGCTTTCGCAGCTATTTTGTTAATAAAAAATAACATAATAAAAATAAAGACTTAGTTTATAAATATTTTATATTTAGGAAGCTTGAGGAGTAGAGATCAGGGGGATTAATGAAGTTAAAAATAAAGCCGCACAAACAAAAACAGCCCAAATTCAGTCACCACCGAACTTGAGCCGCCTTTCACACTGACAACATCTTCACACACATATAAAGATTCTTGGTTTACACTGCGTGGCAATTATAGGGAATAAAAACAACTCAAAACCGGTCACCACCGACCTTGAGTTGCCTTTCACACTGACAACATCTTCACACACAATATAAAGATTCTTGGTTTACACTGCGTGGCAATTGTAGGGAATAAAAACAACTCAAGCTAAGTCACCACCGAACTTGAGTTGCCTTTCACACTGACAACATCTTCACACACAATATAAAGATTCTTGGTTTACACTGCGCGGCAATTGTAGAGAATAAAAACAACTCAAAACCAGTCACCACCGACCTTGAGTTGCCTTTCACACTGACAACATCTTCACACACAATATAAAGATTCTTGGTTTACACTGCGTGGCAATTGTAGGGAATAAAAACAACTCAAGCTAAGTCACCACCGAACTTGAGTTGCCTTTCACACTGACAACATCTTCACACACAATATAAAGATTCTTGGTTTACACTGCGTGGCAATTGTAGAGAATAAAAACAACTCAAAACCGGTCACCACCGACCTTGAGTTGCCTTTCACACTGACAACATCTTCACACACAATATAAAGATTCTTTTAAGCGAGGCTAACTTTATGCCTCAAACTTATGACTGGAGCCTTGCTCTGTGTCTATGGTTAAACTTTAGAGTGTTAGCTCCAATTTGACAAACGAGAAAAATAAACCTAATAGGTGAAAAAAACTAAACTATAGACCTTGGTCTAATACATTAAGGTTGTGTTTAATTAAAAGAAGATATGAGCACTAAATATACAGGTACAAAAAAAGCGCCATATGGCGCTTTTTGTCATTAAGCTACTGCTTAAATAATTTGGTTTTCTTTCCAGGCTTGCTCTTTAGCCATACGCTTTTTACGCTTATCACATGGATCGTCACAATCACAGGCTTTATCAATACCTACCGAGCCTAATCCACCGCAACTACTTGCCATAGATTTTCTTTGCACGATCATACCAACAGCCATAGCTATCACGATTAAAATTAATAAACCAAATGTAAGAAGAAAAAGTGACATTGCTTAGCCCCTATTGATCAGCAATAAATTATGCTCAAACATTGTTGAGCGACCGCTAAATTATACACCCAAAACCCACATAGATGCGAGAGAAGTCTATTTCAAAAAATCGGTTGTAATATGCGTTTAGCACGAATAAAGCTTTAGCTAAACGCCATTATATTACAAATAAGGTTTAAATGCAGTGCTCGCGTAAGTCACAATGCCTTTGTCTGATTTAGCCATTAAGTACACAGGTAAATCGTGCTTTTCAGCGTATGCTTTAGCATCGTCCATTCCCATAACCGTTAATGCGGTTGCTAAGCCATCTGCGGTCATTGCACTAGGATGTAATACAGTTACCGACACTAAGTCATGTTTGATTGGCATGCCTGTTACTGGGTCAATTAAATGAGTGTAAGTTTCGCCATCCATTTTATAAAAAATACGGTAGTCACCTGATGTTGCAATGCCATTCGTACCGGGCGCTAATACACGGTGAACTTTTCGCTCGCCTGGTGGCGCATCTGGCTGCTCTATCGCGATTTTCCAATCTTGGTTATTTGGCTTTTCACCGCCAATGCGCAGCTCCCCGCCTATTTCTACCATGTAGTTACTAATGTTTTGGCTTTCAAGTAATTGCGCTACTTTATCAATGCCATACCCTTTCGCTGTGGCCGAAAACGACAGCTCTAAACCATCAACTGTTTTAGCAAGGCCCTGCTCAGTAAGATTAAGTTTATCTACACCAATTTTTTCAATCATTGCAGCAAGTGCTTCATCACTTGGGCGCTTAGTTGGTTTTTTATCAGGTCCAAAGCCCCATAAATCTATTAACGGGCCCATCGTAACATCGAGCGTTTTGGTCGACTTACCTAAACGAATCGATTCGCTCACCACAGCCCTAAAGTCTTCACTAATTGGCATAACCTGGTTGGCGGGTAATTTATTAAATGTGTTAATTTCAGAATCGCGGATATACGTAGACATAGACTGATTAACCGCTTTCAATTGCGTATCTATTTGCTGCTGTAATTTAGTGGCATCGACGCTTTTATCGTCGGCAAAGTATTTAATATGATAGGTGGTGCCCATCGTTTTGCCTTCTAAAAATACCTCCTGAGGTGTTTTACCAGCCCCACAGCCAGAGATAAATAGCATTATAGTTAATAAAAAAATACTGATAGCGCCTTGAGAACTGCTTACTCTGTTCATTAAATTAGCCCATGTAAAATAAAATAAAAAAAGCCCCGTAGCACAAAGTGCGACGAGGCCCGTATTTTAACCAAAACTAAGCTGTTTTGATATGGGTGTTAGCCACCGAAGTCATCTAGTAAGATGTTTTCGTCTTCTACACCTAGGTCTTTAAGCATGCCGATAACAGCCGCGTTCATCATTGGAGGACCACACATGTAGAACTCACAATCTTCTGGCGCTTCATGATCTTTCAAGTAGTTTTCATAAAGTACGTTATGGATAAAGCCTGTGTAACCTTCCCAGTTATCTTCTGGTTGTGGGTCAGACAATGCGGTATGCCATACAAAGTTATCGTTTTCAGCTGCTAAGCCGTCGAAATCTTCAACATAGAACATTTCACGCTCAGAACGCGCACCATACCAGAAACTAATCTTACGCTTAGAGTTTAAACGCTTAAGTTGGTCAAAGATATGTGAACGCATTGGTGCCATACCTGCACCACCACCTACGAATACCATTTCAGCGTCGGTGTCTTTAGCGAAGAACTCACCAAATGGACCTGAAATAGTTACCTTGTCGCCTGCTTTAAGTGACCAAATGTACGATGACATTTTACCACATGGTAGGCTTAGGTTTCTTGGCGGCGGCGTAGCAATACGCACGTTAAGCATGATAATGCCTTCTTCTTCTGGGTAGTTAGCCATTGAGTATGCACGAATTGTTTCGTCGTCTACTTTTGACTCCAGGTCGAAGAAACCAAAGTGATTCCAGTCGCCACGATACTCTTCAGGAATATCGAAATCTGCGTATTTAACATGGTGAGCAGGCGCTTCGATTTGGATGTAACCACCCGCACGGAAAGGCACTGATTCGCCATCTGGAATTTGTAACTTAAGCTCTTTAATGAACGTTGCTTTGTTATCGTTAGAGATAACTTCACAATCCCATTTTTTAACACCGAAAATTGACTCTTCAAGTTCAATTTCCATGTCGTTTTTAACATTTACCTGACACGCTAAACGACAGCCTTCACGGGCTTCACCTTTAGAAATGTGATCAAGTTCTGTTGGTAAGATATCGCCACCACCTTCTTTAATGTGTACACGACACTGACCACAAGAGCCACCGCCACCACATGCAGATGATACGAAAATACCTGATTCAGATAGCGCGCCTAAAAGCTTGCTACCTGCTGATGTTTTAATGGCTTTGTCTGGATCGCCATTAATACCGATGATGATGTCACCGCTTGCAACTAACTTAGATTTAGCACCAATGATAACTAAAACTAGTAGTACAACGATAGCGATGAAAACACCAACGCCTAAGAAAATCTCATAACTCATGATTTATCCTCGCTACCTTTACAGTGAAATACCAGAGAATGACATAAAGCCAAGACCCATTAAACCAACAGTGATGAAGGTAATACCTAAACCACGTAGGCCATCTGGCACGTCTGAATATTTCATTTTCTCACGGATACCTGCAAGTAATGTAATTGCAAGCGCCCAACCAACACCAGCGCCAACACCATAAACAACAGACTCGCCGAAGTTATAGTTACGCTCAACCATGAATGATACCGCACCAAAAATCGCACAGTTAACTGTGATTAGTGGTAAGAAGATACCTAATGCGTTGTAAAGTGCAGGGAAAAACTTATCTAATGCCATTTCCAAAATTTGCACGAGTGCTGCAATAACACCAATGAACGTTAAGAAACGTAAAAAGCTAAGGTCTGCTTCAGGGTAACCAAGCCACTCTAATGCACCCGGTGCAAGTACGGCATGGTAAACCAAGTTATTTACTGGTACAGAAATACCCAGTACCACAATAACGGCTACACCTAGGCCAATTGATGTAGTTACTTTTTTAGATACTGCTAAGAAAGTACACATACCTAGGAAGAAAGCTAAAGCTAAGTTTTCAATAAAAACCGCTTTTACAAATAAACTAATATAATGTTCCACTGCTTGCCCCTTACGCTTTAGCTTCTACTTGGTCTTTCTTATAAGTACGAAGTACCCATATGAATAAACCAATGATGAAGAATGCACTCGGTGGTAAAATCAATAGACCCATAGGTTGATACCAACCACCATCTTGTACTAATGGGATAATATCAACACCGAATAGTGTTCCCTTACCAAATAGCTCACGAATGAAACCAACAGTAAGTAATACCACTGAGTAGCCTAAGCCATTACCGATACCATCTAAAAATGACATAAGTGGTGGCGACTTCATTGCGTACGCTTCAGCACGACCCATTACAATACAGTTAGTAATGATTAGGCCAACGAATACAGAAAGCTCTTTCGCCGTAGCGTAAGAGAATGCTTGTAACACTTGGTCTACAACAATTACTAGTGAAGCAATGATCGTCATCTGTACGATAATACGTACTGATGAAGGTATGTGGTTACGAATGCTTGAAATGAACAAGCTAGAAAACGCCGTTACTAATGTCAAAGCAATTGACATGATTAAGGCATTTTTTAAGCTAGACGTTACCGCCAGAGCAGAACAAATACCAAGTACTTGTAATGCGATTGGGTTGTTAGCTAAAACCGGACCAAATAGGACCGACTTCATTTCTTTAGTATCAGCCATTATTTCAACGCTCCTTCACGTACCTTCGCAAGGAAAGGACCAAAGCCGTTTTCACCAGTCCAAAAGTCAACTGTGTGATCAACACCATTAGAAGTTAATGTAGCACCTGATAAACCATCAATTTGATGTTCGTTGCTAGCACCGCTTTTCATAATGTTAATAGGTAACTCTTTACCTTGCCATTTAGCTGTCCATTGTGGGTTTTGAATTTCGCCACCCAGGCCTGGTGTTTCGCTATGCTTGTAAAAGTTGATGTTTTTAACTGTTTCGCCATCGCTTTCAAGCGCTAAGAAACCATACATTACACCCCAAAGGCCGTAACCTTGGATAGGTAAAATGATTGCATCTGTAGAACCATCTTCTTTTTTAGAGATGTAAACAGGTGAGTTTTTAGTCATACGCTGAATACCAGCGATGTCCTTAATCCCTTCTGCTTTAAGTGCAAAACTTCTTTGTTGGTCGAATTTCGATTTTTCGAAATCAAATGAGTTTGGATCAGCATCTTCAACAAATTCGCCAGTGTCCATATCAACAACACGTGCTTCGATTTTGCCATCGAATGTGTCAGATACAGAGTTTGCGATTTCAATATCAGCTGCTGCTAAGATATTACGTTGAATATCTTGAGTTTTATTAGCTTGCTGTAAAGGACGAAGCTGTACAGAAGCAAACGATACAATAATTGCACACACTAAACATAGTGCCACAACAACCGTTAACGTTTTGCCGATTGATTCGTTATTACTAGACATTACGTGCCAACCTCCGCTTGATATTAGCTTGCACTACAAAGTGATCGAACAGTGGAGCAAATAAGTTAGCAAATAAGATTGCTAGCATCATGCCTTCTGGGAAAGCAGGGTTTACTACACGGATCATAACTACCATAAAGCCAATAAGCGCGCCGTATGCGAACTTACCTTTATCGGTAAATGCAGCTGATACAGGGTCAGTAGCCATAAAGAACATACCAAACGCAAAACCACCCAGTACTAAATGCCAATGCCAAGGCATTGCAAATACAGGGTTGCTCTCAGAGCCAACCGCATTTAATAAGAATGCAGTTGCCACCATACCTAGGAATACACCTAGTACAATGCGCCAAGAAGCGATGCGAACGTAAATTAAGAATAAGCCACCAATAAGCACAGCAAGCGTAGATGTCTCACCTACAGAACCTTGAATGAAACCGTAAAACGCATTCCACCATAGCTCCATGTTGCTGTAATCAAGAGTGCCTACAAACGCTTGACCTAGCATAGTTGCACCAGAGAACGAGTCTACTGCAGTCCATACTGTGTCACCTGAAATTTGTGCAGGGTATGCGAAGAATAAAAACGCACGGCCCGCTAATGCAGGGTTTAAGAAGTTACGGCCTGTACCACCAAAGATTTCTTTAGCAATAACTACACCAAACGTAATACCTAGCGCCACTTGCCATAAAGGAATAGTCGCAGGCAAAATAAGTGCAAATAATACAGAGGTTACGAAGAAACCTTCGTTAACTTCATGCTTACGCACAGAAGCAAATAGTACTTCCCAAAAACCACCTACTGCAAAAGTAACGGCGTATATTGGTAAGAAGAAACATGCCCCGTAGAACATTTTAGCGCCCCAGCCCGACTCAGCGGTTAATTCACCACCAAATAACTGGAACAAGCCAACCTGCCAAGAGTTTGCTAGTTCAAAACCTTGTGCTAAAGCACCTGCGGCCTGATGACCGATGTTGAACATACCAAAAAACATAGCTGGGAACGTCGCCATCCACACTAAAATCATCATGCGTTTTAGGTCGATATTATCGCGAACGTGAGTTGCGCCTTTATTTACATAACCTGGCGTGTAAAAAATAGTCGCGGCTGCTTCATACAGGGCGTACCATTTTTCGTGTTTACCACCTGGTTCAAAATGCGGCTCAATGTCTTCTAAAAATTTCTTTAAACCCATCTCTTAGCCTTCCTTCTCGATCGTTGTTAAGCAATCGCGTAGGATAGAACCATACTCGTATTTGCCCGGACAAACGAAGGTACATAACGCTAAATCTTCTTCATCAAGTTCAAGCGCACCTAATGAAATTGCACTGTCTAAGTCACGTGAAATTAAGTCACGTAATAATAGGGTTGGCAAAATATCTAGCGGCATTACGCGCTCGTAGCTACCAATTGGTACCATGGCACGTTTTGAACCACCTGTAGACGTTGTCATTTTAAATAAACGACTCGGTGCAAGGTGAGAAAGGAATGTACGCGTTACAGAGAATTTATCACTACCTGGTGCAATCCAACCAAACAGCTCTTTTTCGCGACCTTCAAGTAAAACAGATACTTGAACGTGGTAGCGGCCTAAGAATGCATGAGGACCTGAAGAAATAGCGCCAGATAAAACAGAACCAGAAATAACACGGTTATCACCGTCTTCTAATTCGCCTGCCACTAAATCATCTAATGAAGCACCTAGTTGTGTTTTCACTAAACGAGGGTTTTTAACGCGAGGACCTGCAAGCGAAATAACACGGTCTGTGTTGATTTCACCAGTAAGGAATAAGTGACCATACGCGATAACGTCTTGGTAACCAATATGCCAAACTTGTTTATTAACAGATACTGCATCAAGGTGATGAATATGAGTACCAACTAAGCCTGCTGGATGCACGCCACCGAACTCATGTACTTCTACTTGAGCGATAGACGAGCTAGGAACTTGACTGCCAGCTTGCTTACATACAAATACTTTGCCATCGGTCAAACGCGAAACAACAGCAAGACCCGCTTCAAATGCAGCTGCATTTTCGGCAATAATTACTGCAGGATCTGCAGCAAGAGGGTTTGTGTCGATAGCGGTTACAAATATAGAGCTAGGATTTGCATCCAACGCAGCTATTTTGCTAAATGGGCGAGCACGAAGTGCTGTCCATTGACCTGACTGAACAAGTACTTCTTTGGCTTTTTCACGCGATAAGCTTGCAAGCTCATCTGCATTGAAAGAGTCAAAGGTGATTTGCTCACTGCCGTTTACTTCAATAACAACAGATTGCAGCACACGTTTAGCACCACGATTAATTTCTTTTACTGTACCAGAAGCTGGTGCAGTAAATAGGACGCCTGGGTTCTTTTTGTCTTCAAAAAGTACCTGGCCTTTTTTGACTTGGTCATCCACACGAACATGCATGGTTGGACGCATACCGATAAACTCT
The DNA here is from genome assembly GCF_035666335.1 of Pseudoalteromonas sp. CuT4-3. Taxonomy (NCBI): domain Bacteria; kingdom Pseudomonadati; phylum Pseudomonadota; class Gammaproteobacteria; order Alteromonadales; family Pseudoalteromonadaceae; genus Pseudoalteromonas; species Pseudoalteromonas sp. CuT4-3. The sequence goes on along the minus strand of NZ_CP142030.1, from coordinate 957,642 downwards.
TCACCTAGCACAGCTACACGTTTGATGGCAGAACCATCATGAATAACTTGCTGAGGCGCGCCCTCTATGGGTAAATCCAGACCTTTTTTTATGTTGATCATACGCACTTGCATTAATTAACGGAAAGAAACTGAAAAATCGTATCAACCACGTCGCCACTTGAGTTATCCAAGATATATCAAGGTACAAAAGAACAACTTGCTAGGAATATCAAACAAGCAACGCAGTAAAACTCCTCACATATTGCTTCGATTTTAACATCATTATGTACGACTATGCGAGTGTATTTATGAAAATTATACGACAGAAACACTTATTTAGTTTTGTTAAGTGTTTTAAATAAAAATCAAGGTAGACCAAAGTGGTAGCCTAAGCACCTAACTGCCACAAAATATCTAAAACACTAAAAGCAAAAAAGCCGCAATAAGCGACTTTTTATAATTACAAAGTATGATTAGTCAATCATGTTTGCAATTGGCTTCACTGCATCTACATCTTGCTCATAGTCAACAGCGTCAATGCCAAAACCAAATAAACGTAAAAATTCGTTATGGTAGCCTACATAATCGGTTAGCTCATCAATTGAGCTCGTATCTACTTTATCCCAAACAGCTTGCACACGTGCTTGTACATCGTCTTCTAGCTCTTTGTAGTTTTGGAATAAGTGGCCGCCCTCGTCAAAGCGTGGGTTTTCACCGTATAGGTTTTCGCTAAATAAAGCATGAATTTGCTCAATGGTGCCTTCATAAGTGCCATCGGCTTTCATTACTTTAAATAAAGCAGAGATATATAGCGGCATAATAGGAATGGCAGAGCTTGCCTGAGTAACAACAGCATTTAACGACGACACATAGGCTTGACCATTTAAATCTTTTGTCGATTCTTTAATTGCAGCAGTTGCTCGGTCTAAATCTTCTTTTGCTTTACCTATAGTTGCGTGCCCGTAGATTGGCCACGTTAACTCTTTACCTATATAAGTATAAGCCGTGGTTTTAAAGTTATCGGCTAGTACGTCTGCTTCTTTTAATGCATCAATCCACATTTCCCAATCTTCACCGCCCATCACTTTAATGGTGTTGTCGATGTCATCTTGGCTTGCGGCTTCTACTGTTACTTCGTCAATTTCGCGCTTTGACGTATTTAAGTTTTTTGTAGTTACAGCACTGCCAATAGGTTTAAGTGTAGATGAATACACCTCACCGGTATTTGGATCGGTACGACGAGGCGATGCTAAGCTGTAAATAATACAGTCTACTTTGCCTAAATCTGCTTTGATTGTCTCGATTGCTTTTTGCTTAATTTCGTTAGAAAACGCATCGCCATTAATATTTTTTGACCAAAGCCCAGCTTCATCTGCAACGTCTTGAAATGCTGCTGTATTGTACCAACCAGCAGAACCTGTTTTACGCTCTGTACCTTCTTTTTCAAAGAAAATACCCAGTGTTTTAGCCCCACCGCCAAATGCCGCCGTAATACGAGACGCTAAGCCGTAGCCAGTAGATGCACCAATTACGAGTACATTTTTAGGCGCATCTTTTAATTCGCCTTGTTGTTTTACATAGTTAATTTGCTCTTGAACATGCTCTGCACATCCTACAGGGTGTGCGTTAGTACAAATAAATCCACGAATTTTAGGCTTAATGACCATTGATCATCCTATATCTTTTACAATAAAAATTAGCGCTAGTTTAAAGGCTAATACTAAAAACACTGATCTGATCAGTTAAACCTGATCAAATACCCCTATTTATATTGGCTAACCTACATTGTGGTTAATTTAGCTTTGAGCCGCCCATACAATTTGGAGAGTCAGGTGCTTCGCCACCCTGCTCTGAAAATTCATCAGGCGTGTACGTATGAATCGCTAAGGCATGAATATGATTTGCTAGCTCATCTTTTAGTACTTCGTTAATTTGGCGGTGGCGCTGTAGTAATCGCTTACCCGCAAACTCTTCACTTACCACAATTACTTTAAAATGCGACTCAGTACCGGCGCTATGCATATGGCTTTCGTTAATTACGTTTAAATGCTTACAGGCAATCGCGCTACTAAGCTTGTCTTGAATTTGTTGTTGCATTGACATTAAAACACCATATTTAGTCACTGATTTGTGCAGCTACTATAACAAGTTAATTTAACTAACTAAATTGCTTTTGTTTAATGTGCTCAATAAAGCGGTACGTTAAGCTGATCCGTGGGTGAGCAAGCGTTGTTTGTTTGGGGATTGCGTGCTGGTAGTCGCGCTGACTATGCCCACTCATCACTAAACAACTACCGCTTTGTAATTTTAAGTCGGTGACTTTATTCGTGGCTTTTTGCTTTAATTTGAGTACGCGCTCAGCACCAAGTGATATACATACAATGGTAGGTTCAGGGCCTAGTTCTATTTCATCATCACTGTGCCAGCCCATGGTGTCGTTACCATCACGGTAATAATTGACTAATAACGAATTAAGCGGCTTATTTAAATGTCGCTCTAAACGTTTTCGCATTGCTAAAAGCACCTCATCCCAAGGCTCTACAATTTGTTTACTGTGTGAGTAACCATATTCAATATTTAAGTCGCTCATAAAACATTGCAAACGTGGAATGGGCCCTGTTCTGCCATACACAGTGACATTAGGCTGCTGCCAATTAAGATTTTTTTGTAAATAATAAAATAAATCGAGGCTTTTTTGCGCACTAAGCGCCTTACTTTGATAAGAAAAGCCGTTTGGTAACTGTTGGGGGTTGGCGTTTTGCCGTTGCATGTTAGAATTTACCTACATTAGATTACTGATCAACAAACCATTATGACGACGCAAGCCCAGCTAGGCGATAAAACATTTACTCTTGAACGTTTCCCTTTGGATCAAAAAAACCGCAGTTTACAAGCGTGGGATTCGGCCGACGAGTACCTTATCAATTATGTTAACGAACATCACCCTGATTGTCGCTCATTACTAATTTTAAACGACGCGTTTGGTGCCCTTGCCTGTTATTTTAGTGAATTAACGGTTTGTTCAGTTAACGATTCTTATATTAGCCACCAAGCTGCAGCCTATAATTTAAAAGAAAATAAACTATCAACAGCCCAATTTACACAGTTAGATAGCTTATCTGCGCTGCCTGAAGAGGTTGATTTAGTACTTATAAAAATACCGCGTAACGTCGGGTTTTTACAGTTTCAATTAAGCGAGTTGAGTGAAGTACTTGCCCCTGGCACACCGGTTATTGCCGCGGGTAAAACAAAGGAAATTCATAACTCAACTATAAAAGCGTTTGAGCAATTTATTGGCGAAACCAAAACAAGTTTGGCCGTTAAAAAGTCGCGTTTAATATTAAGTACAGCTAAAGGCGGTTATAAAGAAGCTAACTTCCCAGTAAGTTGGCAGCTTGAAGGCACTGATTTTAATATAACGAACCATGCCAATGTGTTTTCGCGCGATTCGTTAGATATAGGTGCACGGTTCTTTTTTAATTACTTGCCACAAATCTCAAAAGCAAAAAGTATTATCGACTTAGGTTGTGGTAATGGCGTAGTGGGCTTAATGACGTTATCACGCTGTCCAAATGCGTCGGTAACCTTTGTTGATGAGTCGTACATGGCGGTCGAATCTGCACGTTTAAATGTAGAACTTAACCAAGCAAATAAATTTGATGATTGTAAATTTATAGAAAACGATTGTTTAACCGGCTTTGCAAGAGACAGTGTGGATATGGTGTTGTGTAACCCTCCATTTCACCAAGCCCAAGCCGTTACCGACCACATTGCGTGGCAAATGTTTAAACAAGCAAAAGATACATTAAAAGAAGGTGGCGAGCTGCGTATTATTGGGAATCGTCATTTAGATTATCACGATAAATTAAATCGTATGTTTGGTAACTGTAAGCTATTAGGTTCAAACAAAAAGTTTGTAGTGCTCAGCGCAACTAAAAATAGTGGGATGCTATAAAATGAAATTAACTAAATTTATTTTAGCCTGTTGCTCCATGCTGGTGTTTAGCGCATGCAGTAACCAGCCAAACCAAGTGATACTAAACCCGGTTTATAAAAGTGGCCAAATTAGCGTTATTTCAGCCAGTTTAAGTACCAGCGTTATTGATTTACGTGGTGATAGCGCCACCCTTAAGCTTGTTGAGTCGGACAAAACCAAAACCTTTGCCAGCCAAGATATTGTAACCTCTGTTAAAAGCGTATTAGATAGCGCGCTAAATCGTAACGGGGCAAGTATTTCAAACCTAGCAACAACCCGCTTTGAACTAGACATTCATGCCCTACAAGCAAAGGTGACTGAAAAGCTCATGAGCCATACCAGCGAAGCGCACATTGAGCTAGGCGTACGGGTCATTCGCTCTACCAGCAATTTTAGTAAAGTGTATCGTGGCAGTGCTAATTTAGAAGGGCCGCTGAGCCACGATCGCGCCAAAATTGAAGGTCAACTCAATAAGTTGACGGAACAAATTATAACCCGCATTGTATCGGACCCAGAATTAATTGAATTTTTAGAAGGTTAACAATGAAACGATTTTTAATCTGCTTAAGCCTACTATTTAGTGTAAGCACCTTTGCCGCGCAAGAAGGCCGTTTTGTTCAAAAAGACAATATTTTTCCGCGTGTAGAAATAGTCACGTCATTGGGTAGCATTGTGGTTGAGCTAGACCGCTCAAAAGCCCCTATTACGGTAAATAACTTTTTAACCTACGTAATGGATAAAAGTTACCAAGGCAGTATATTCCACCGTGTAGAACGTGATGTTGAAAACGACCGTGACTTTGTAATACAAGGCGGTGGCTACGATAAAGACCTTGATGGCTTACACGAAAACGACCCTATATTTAACGAGAGTGGCAACGGTTTAAAAAATGATATGTACAGCATCGCTATGGCGTATCAAGACCGTGAACCGCATTCAGGAACTCGCCAGTTCTTTTTTAATATGGATGATAACGATCATTTAAACCCAGGTAGAGACTGGGGCTTTGCCGTGTTTGGCAATGTAATGGACGGTTACGACACACTAGATAAAATTATGGCAGTAGAAACCGGCTTTAATGAAAAAATTGGCTACGACTTTGTACCAAAAACGCCCGTTGTTATTTTAAATATTAAAGTACTTGAGCAAACCCCATTATAAATCACTGAGGTGCAACTAAGTTGCACCCAACGCCAATGAAGGCCCTATGAGCAAAACCCTCTCAGTAAGCGAATATTTCTCGTATTTTAAAGATAAACGTTTAATCAATATTTTTATATTTGGTATGAGCAGTGGTTTTCCATGGGTACTGATTGGCTCTGTGATGTCGGCTTGGCTAAAAGACGAAGGCCTAAGCCGCAGTATGATTGGCTTATTTGGTATTGTATTTGGCGCATACAGCATTAATTTTATGTGGTCGCCGCTTATTGATAGAACCAAACTGCCATTATTGTACAAATGGTTTGGGCAACGTCGCAGCTGGATTTTATTTTGCCAAAGCTTTATGTTTATTGGCACCCTGCTTTTAGCGGGGCTTGATTTAAAAGCAAACTTAGCGATTGCCGCCGGCTTATGTTTACTCATCGCAGTCGCCTCTGCCACACAAGACATAGCAATTGATGCTTTTAGAATAGACACGTTAAGCGAAAACGAATCTCATAAAGCCACTGCAGCTGCTGCTATGGCCACATCGGGTTGGTGGACAGGTTATGCATTACTGGGGGCTATTCCTTTTTACATGGCCGATATCCCCTCTTTAGATTGGCCACAAGTGTATTACTTTTTAGCCGCTGTTATGTTGATACTAATGAGCGGCGTGTTATTTGCCAAAGAGCCTAAATCAAACCGAGAAGCTGTTCACGCAGAGCTTGAGCGCGTATACCTTGAAAAACTAGCCAGCATTAAACAAACGCCCTTTACTAAAGTGATAGCTTGGCTTGGCGTTACAGTGGTTGATCCCTTTAAAACCTTTTTTGCTAAAAATGGGGTTAAAACAGCCCTTGCCTTATTAGCATTTATTTTCTTATTTAAAATAGGCGAAGCTTTCTTAGGGCGTATGTCGATTGTTTTTTATAAAGAAATAGGCTTTAGCAACAGTGACATAGCCACTTTTTCAAAAGTAGGTACTGCAGTACTCACCATTGCTTTTACCTTTGTGGGCAGCTTGTTCAATCAAAAGTACGGCATTGTAAAAGGGCTATTTATAAGTGGTGTTGCTATGGCGGGGTCTAATTTAGCATTTTCGGCTATTGCCCTGGTTGGCCCTAATTTAGGTTTATACGCTTTTGCTATTGTAATTGACGGCTTTACTCAGGCTTGGTCGTTAGTGGCTATGGTGGCATTTATATCGATGTTATGTGACCGGGCATTTAGTGCAACACATTATGCATTACTGGCTTCGCTTGGTAATTTAGGGCGTACATTGCTTTCAAGTTACAGTGGTGTGGTTATTGATGATTGGCTAATGGGAAATTGGGCATTATTTTTTGTGTTAACGGCATTAATGGTAATACCTTCGCTGGTGTTTTTATATTTGATTAGGCATAAGCTCTATCAGTTAGAGCAAAATTACCATAAAAATATGTAATGCATCCCTGCATTAACGTGATTTGCTTAGGCCGTTCAAGTGCCCCTTATAACACCCTAAGCAAAACAATATTAATCCGCTTTAATTAAGCCTAGCGCTTCATGCGGATCAACTTCAAGTGCATTACAGTAACGTACAAACTCAATAACATCTAAGCGGCGTTCTTGATTTTCAATCTTACCGATAAATGAGTGAGGTGTTCCTAGCACTTGTGCCAGGCTACGCATTGTATGACCCTTTTCATGGCGTTTTGTTTTAAGCCATTTAGTTAGCTTTTCGTTTTCTTCAGAAGAAACAGTCTTGCCCATCATTTTACATCTCCTACTAGATGATATGACATACCCGTCAAAGCAGTAGTCACACAATGATTGGAGGCATATAAGCAGGTACCCACTACATTATTCAATAGCAAGCTATTGCTTAAATAAGCAAAGGTATTGCTACTTATTCAACCTACCAATCTATTCAGTGCTAACCCGCAAAAATAGGATATAGGTTTATTTTTATTAAGAGTGAAATTTTGCCCGTCTCACTCTTGGATACATTATATACTATTAACAGTTCGGTTAAATAATTAATTACATAGTTTGCATAAATTTACCCAACCACTAACCTTTACTTATGCTGAATATTTAAGTTAACGTACCAAAAATATTAAGTTATTTCCTAAAAAATTAATTGTAAGATAAAAGCACTTTATTACAAATTAACGTGCGAATAACCTTGCTGTATTGATGTTTAAACAACAGTAAGGGTAAAAAAGTTCCCATAAATAACGTTTTTCCCTAACTAAGGGACTAAAGAGGAAGTATGTTTAGAGTCTTATTTTTGTTGCCTATTTTACTATGCTTTTTATGGTTTTTGTTTTTACGTCACTACGGTGTACCCATTAAACAAGGTAAAAAAGGCTTTTTATACATACTTGCCTTTTCTGCTTTTGTATTAGGCTTTTTTGTATTAATAATGCAGTTTACCCATTACAGCCCAATTGAATTTTAGGCATTAAAAAAGCCGCTAACGCGGCTTTAATAGCTAAGCGTAAATTGCTTAAACGCTAAAACTTGCACCACACCCACAGGTAGTCGTTGCATTAGGATTAGATACAAAAAAGCGTGCGCCTTCTAACCCTTCGGTGTAATCCACTTCGCCATCAACTAAGTACTGAATACTCATTGGGTCAATAACCAGGGTTACACCATTTTTAACTATTTCTAAATCGCCAGGATTTGCTTTTTCATCAAAAGTAAAACCATATTGAAAACCAGAACAACCACCACCTGTTACGTAAACACGCAGTTTTAAATTTGGATTTTCTTCTTCGTCGATTAACTGTTTAACACGAACAGCAGCTGCATCGCTGAACTTTATTGGTAATTCTTCAGACATTTTAAAACCCTCAATATCGCAATGGCGTGATTATCTAATACCCGAGTGTTTTAATCAAGTATAGTCAAACATCTCTTGCGCTATCTTAGGCTTTTAACTATTGCTTAAGCCGATACGATAGCAAAATGTGTTTTCAGTGATTGCTGTAATATTTGTTAATATAAGTGTTTAAAATTGCAAAATCACAAGGACTTACCTGCACACTTTTGTTAAACTGCTCGCTGAAAAAATGTGGCGGAGAATACAGCATGTGGCTTGAGCAACTCAGGCGTCGATTAGCAAAACCAAAAACCTCTGTGCAATTATGCTTATTAGGCGTAAGTGCTGGTTTAATTGCTGCATTTTTTATTATTTTATTTCGCTTAACGATTCTGTTTTTTCAAAGCTTATTTTTAGACACTCCCGATAATTTTACGACTATCCCCACTCTTGAACGGGTTTTAATGCCGTTAATTGCTGCGCTACTGATTGCTACATTTGCTGCATTTACTGGCTTTAAGCACTACCGATTAGGCATTCCTTTTGTTATTCATCGCATTAAACGCCACTACGGGCAAATGCCGCTTTACAACACCATAAACCAATTTGTTGGTGGTGCACTGGCACTTATTAGTGGTTTTTCGGTGGGCCGCGAAGGGCCATCTGTTCATATGGGCGCCACTGGCGCAAGTATATTAGCCGATAAACTTCATTTACCGCATAACGCCATGCGTACATTAAGTGGCTGTGGTGTCGCCGCTGGTATTGCGGCCTCGTTTAATACCCCACTGGCTGCGGTTATTTTTGTAATGGAAGTGGTGCTACGTGAGTACAAAGTGCATATTTTTGTACCAATTATGCTTGCCGCACTAACTGGTGCATTAGCGACCCAATTTGTGTTTGGTGAAGGCTCAGAGCTTGCACTTATTAGCATTACGCCATTGAGTGGTTGGCATTACCCATATTTAATTTTATGTGGCATGGCCTTAGGGGCAATTGCCTATAGCTTTAATCAAAATTTAATGCTGATTATAAAAACATTTAAACCTTTAAGCATGTTTCCTCGTTTACTCATTGCAGGTTGTATTGCGAGTATTATTGCCTATGCAGTGCCCCAAGCGATGGGTTCGGGTATGAGTGCGATTACTATTGCGGTTGAATCGCCTGAAAACGCGCAACTACTTACCACTATTTTAATAGCTAAACTGCTAGCGACCTTGTTTGCCATTGGCCTAGGAATACCGGGTGGCTTAATAGGCCCCGTTATTGGGCTAGGTGTATTAACAGGTACTTTAATGGCCTTTTTTGCCCAATTTATAAGCCCAGGTGCTGACATTGCAGGTACATACGGCGTATTAGGAATGGCAGGATTACTCGCAGCTACATTACATGCGCCGTTAGCAGCATTAACAACTGTGATGGAGCTTACGTCCTCGCCAGAGATTATTGTACCGGCCATGTTAGTGATAACAACCGCCTATGTAACGGCGCTGCAAGTATTTGGCAATCGGTCTATATTTTTGCAACAGCTTGATTTTCAGGGGCTACCTTATCATGTATCTCCCGCAACGGAGGCGCTACAAAAAGTGGGCATAATGGATGATATGGATGAGGACTTTAAACTGCTTTATTCAGACGATAAAGAGCAAATTAAAAACACCTTAGACGCCATGGACAGCCAAACCCCTTTAATAGTTTACGATGAAGAAAACGGCTATCGCTTAGCAGAGTACGACCTTACCCTGATGTCGGGCGAAAACATAAATATAAACTACATTAGTTTACAAGGCATTAGCAGCCAGTCGACCTTAGCTGATGCCTTTGATATTTTAAAAGATAAACGCAGCGGCGCCCTGTATGTATACAACTTGCTAGATGATCAGCAAATAATGGGGCTATTACGCTGGGATCAAATAAATAATATTTTAACTATTCGTAACAGCCTACTTTAGGATTCTTATGAGCGCTTTACTAATTTATAAAACACTGCACATTTTTTTTATGATTGCTTGGTTTGCCGGTATTTTTTATTTACCTCGGTTATTTGTATACCACGCAATGAGCGAAGAAAAAGCCTGTAACTCAATGCTTAAAGTGATGGAACGCCGGCTACTCTTTTTTGTTACCCCGTTTGCTATTTTAACGGCCGTTTTTGGTGTACTCACTATTGTAGAATATGGCCGTGAGTGGTTTAGATACAGCATGTGGCTGCACTACAAACTGGTACTGGTCATTATTTTATATCTATACCACGGCTACTGCTTTAAATTACTGAGCGACTTTAAACACGACAGAAATACCAAAACGGACCGTTTTTATCGTATTTTTAATGAGTTCCCAGTTATTGCGCTGCTAATTATTGTTGCGCTTGCGGTAATAAAACCTAATTTATAAGCTGTGTAGCGCATGTTAAACTGCGCTGCAATTTACAATACTTGCTATAACACGCGCGATTGCGTGCCCCATTTTTATGGATTATCGCGCCCCTTTGATTGATTAGGAATAACCCCATGTTAAGTTTCCAAGGTGAACATATACTGTCGGTAAATCAACTCGACAGAGACTGCATTGAGCGTATTTTTGCAGTAGCGAAAAAAATGGAGCCTTATGCTAAAAAACAAAAGCAAACAACAGTGCTAGAAGGCGCTATTTTAGCTAATTTGTTTTTTGAACCAAGCACGCGTACGCGTGTAAGCTTTGGTACTGCCTTTAATTTATTAGGCGGTGGCGTGCGCGAAACAACCGGCATGCAAAGCTCAGCACTTGCTAAAGGCGAATCGCTTTACGACACTGCGCGTGTTATTTCGGCTTACGCTGATGCCGTCGCTATGCGCCACCCTGATGCAGGCTCGGTAAGCGAATTTGCAGACGGTTGTACCGTACCGGTAATTAACGGTGGTGATGGCCCAAACGAGCACCCTACTCAAGCATTACTTGACTTGCTAACTATTGAGCGCGAACTCAACCGATTTGATCAAAACATAGATGGCATGCATATCGCCTTAGTTGGCGATTTAAAATATGGCCGCACAGTACATTCATTATCTAAATTATTGTGCCATTACAAAAACGTAAAATTTTCGATGGTGGCGCCCGATGGCCTGCAAATGCCAACGAGTATTTTAGATGCGGTAGAAAATGCAGGCCATAAAATACAATTAGTAAACAAAATGGAAGGGAACTTAGCAGCCGATATTGTGTACCAAACACGTATTCAAGAAGAGCGCTTCCCTTCACAAGAAGAAGCTAATAAATACCGTGGCGGCTTTAGAATTAGCCAATCAATTTATAACGCGCACTGTAAGCCAAACTCCGTGCTTATGCACCCGCTCCCACGTGATAGCCGTTTAGAAGCTAATGAGCTTGATAACGACTTAAACAGTAACGACAATTTAGCTATATTCCGCCAAGTACAAAATGGCGTGTTAATTCGTATGGCACTGTTTGCTTTAACCCTCGGCGTAGAAAACAAAGTCGAGCAATATGAAGTAGACGTACCTTGGTTTAGCCGCAAACGCGACAGCTAAACACTTTTACCAAGCGACAACTAATAGGATTTTTCATGACAATTAGCCAAGATTTATTTAATCGTGCACAAACTTCAATTCCTGGTGGCGTAAATTCACCTGTACGTGCATTTAACGGTGTAGGTGGCACACCACTATTTATTACCAAAGCCGAGGGTGCCTTTACCTTTGATGCCGATGGCAACCGTTATATTGATTACGTAGGTTCGTGGGGTCCGATGATCATGGGCCATAACCACCCAGCTATAAAGCAAGCTGTTCACGAAGCGGTAGAAAACGGTTTAAGTTATGGGGCGCCCACTGAAGCCGAAATTTTAATGGCCGAAAAAGTAAAAGCGCTTGTACCCTCAATCGAAAAAGTACGCATGGTAAGCTCAGGAACAGAAGCAACAATGAGTGCCATTCGCTTAGCTCGTGGCTATACAGGGCGTGATAAAATCCTTAAGTTTGAAGGTTGTTACCACGGCCATGCCGACTCATTATTAGTAAAAGCAGGTTCTGGCGCATTAACCATGGGTGTGCCAAATTCACCTGGTATTCCTGAGGATTTTGCAAAGCACACGCTTACCGTATCGTTTAATAACCTTGATGAAGTAAAAGCGGTATTTGAAAAATACGCAGACGACATTGCATGTATTATCGTTGAGCCAGTAGCGGGTAACATGAACTGTATTCCTCCTGTAGAAGGCTTTTTAGAAGGCTTGCGTGCAGTATGTGATGAGTACAAATCGGTGCTTATTTTTGACGAAGTAATGACCGGTTTTCGTGTTGCATTAGGTGGCGCTCAGGCGTATTACAACATAAAACCTGACTTAACATGTTTAGGTAAAGTCATTGGTGGCGGCATGCCTGTTGGTGCCTTTGGCGGCAAAACCGAAATTATGGATTACATTGCGCCAGTAGGTCCGGTTTACCAAGCCGGTACTCTTTCTGGTAACCCTATTGCAATGGCTGCGGGTTTAAAATCGCTTGAGCTATTAAGTGAACCAGGTTTGCACGATAAGTTAGAAGCTATTTCTAAAGCTATTTGTGAAGGTTTTGAAGCAGGCGCTAAAAAAGCAGGCATTCCTTTAACCACTAACTACGCAGGCGGTATGTATGGCTTTTTCTTCACTGAAGCAGAAAAAGTAACCACTTATAAACAAGCTACAGAATGTGATTTAGAACGCTTTAAACGCTTTTTCCACTTAATGCTTGAAGAAGGTGTATACCTAGCACCTTCTGCATTTGAAGCAGGGTTTGTGTGTGCAGCGCATACAGAGCAAGAAGTACAAGCGACTATTGAAGCTGCAGAGCGCGCCTTCGCTAAGCTATAAGCATCCAATACATGTGTTAATAATGTGCGTTATTAACTCTGTAGTTAAAAAAAGCCCTTACGGGCTTTTTTTATTTGTGCGTATTGATAATTGAATGGTTTTTAGCCTTTATACGGTCTCACTTTTTAGACTCACTTTTACCCCACAAGAGAAACGTATGACGAGCTTAAGGCACTTAGCAGCACCTGCTATATCATTAATGGGCAACTTAAAATATAAAACTAAAATTGGTTTAGTTTTTGGTATTTTATTATTACCCCTTGCGCTTAGTTTGTTTTTTTAATCTCTTTATTAAGCGAGAGTATAAGCGTCTCTCAAATGCAAAAACAAGGTTTACTGAGCTACAGAGACATTCTTGCAAATCAAATGCAGGGTGAAACCTATAAAAATGTAAAAGTAGCTAAAGCACGTGGTTTTAATGTAAAAGATGAGCAAATGAATGACGTACTTGAGCTGGTTTCAATACAGTCTAATTTGGCCTTAGATAACCAACTTGCGAGTGCTTATGTTAATCGCGCATTAGTTACGCCTATACCTGCGCTTATCATACAGATAAATGCGACAGCGCAAAGCGCTAATACTGTTCTTACTAACCAGCGTTTTACACCAGAGACTTTTATTGCGCTTTCAAACTTAAGTAAATCGCTACCTTTGTACCAGCAGCAACTCGATAAAATACTTACAATTGCCACCTCGGCCGATGCATCTATAAATAAAGCACTGACGCCCTCTCTCACTAATTTACATAACGCCATAGCCGCTTTTAAAACAGCCATTGATAAAAAGCTGCTTGAACCAGATGATATACAGCTTACACAAAACGAATTTGCAGGGCTTACCAGCCACGTGCTTAGTCGTATTAGCCAACTAATTGATAAAAGCATCCCTACCCTTGAATCGCTAATAAATGAAAAACTGACCACGCAACGCTTGATAAGAAACACTGTATTAGCTGCATCATTAATTAGTTTATTGATTGCATTTTACTTAATGGTTGGTTTTTATTTTGCGGTAGTTGATACCATTAATCGCTTTGCCGAAGCAGCGCAAAGAGCAGCAAATGGCGATTTAAATGCAACAATTAGCTCTAGCACCAATGACGAGATGGATATTATTGCAGCGCGATATAATTCACTCCTTAATGCCTTTTCAAAACTTTTAGAGAATGTAAAAGCAAGCACTGTGGAGCTATGTGGCGCCACTAAATCGCTTTCACAGGCAAGCAGCCAAACGAGTAACGATGTTGAAAAACAGCAAATACGGGTAAACGCTATTCATGATGCACTAAGTAATATGGAGCAAAGTGCAGTGAGTGTAGAAGAGTCTGCTAATCAAGCGATGTTAACAGCACAAGATGCCGCGCAGCATGTAAAGCAAGGCTCTAACAACACCATGGAACTTGCCAAATACATGCAAGACCTTCAAGTTGAATTTACCGAAAGCCAACAAGCCCTCAATCGCTTAGCCCAAGATAGCCAAGAAATTAGTAAAGTAAGCAAAGGCATTAGCGAAATAGCCGATCAAACTAATTTATTAGCCCTAAACGCAGCAATAGAAGCCGCACGAGCCGGAGAACATGGCCGTGGTTTTGCCGTGGTAGCTGATGAAGTAAGAACCCTTGCCCAGCGTACACAAACTCAAACCCAAGAAATTCACCAAATAATTAGCTCACTCCAACAAGCTTCTGACGATACACAACAAAAAATGCGCACCAGTGTAGAAAAGATGGAACAATCGGTAAACGCCGCCACCGAAACAAACGATATTTTACAAAGTGCAGAGCAAAGCATGGGCGATATAAAACACCAAGGCGAAGAGATAGCACTGCAGGTTAAAGAGCAATCTAACGCAACCACACAAGCATTAAGCGATTCGCAAGAAGTAAGTAACTTAGCAGATCATACTCTTCTCTCTGCGCAATCTACACTGCAAGACGCACAGTAACTTAGTCAGCTCTCTGATGACTTAACTAAATCAATGCAGTTTTTTAAATCTTGAAAATAATAAAAGTGCTTTTAAATTACAAAAAACCCTTCGATTAAGAAGGGTTTTTAAGGTTAGTTATTAATAAGTATTAAAAGCGAGCTTCCAAACCTATACGAACGTAACGTGGTGTTTGCCAAGAGTATGCAGCATCATGGTACGCATTTACTTCACCTTCATTTTGCTCATAGTGTTCATTCAGTGATGACTCTGTTTGCGAGTTGAAAATGTTAAATACATTAACCGATGCACGCATGTCGATATCAGATACTGTGAAATCATATGCAGCAGATAAATCTAAGTTAAATACCCAAGGTGTACGGCCATTTGTGCCTCGGCTATGTTTTTCATAGATTTTCTCATCTTGATCACAGTCGCCGTTGCCATTTGTATCTGGACACTCATTAGTATAAATGTAGAAAGTATCACCCCAACCGCCATTTAAATTTGGATCGGTAGATGGATAGCCTTGACCAAATAAGCTCTTAGGACGCCCGCTTTGTAAAGTAGCATTCCAGCCTACAGTTAAGTCTTCCATTGGCTCCCAACTACCAAAGAATTTAAATGTATGGCGTCTATCATTAGGTTGATAGCCCTGAGATCCATCCATAACTGCTGGGAAGTCAAAGTCTTGGGTAATACCCGCATCAGCTTGACCAATATCTGATTTAACAGCCCCTTCAAAGTTACCTACACTTCTAGCCCATGTATAACCAAACTGATAACGAATAGTGTCAGCTTTATAGTCAAGGCTAAACTCTACAGCGGTGTATTCATTATTTGCTTTAGGTAGGCCTATTGTTTCTGCTGAATAGGTAGTTAAAGAACCACTATCTGGAACACCGTCGTTATTGAATGATGAATCTCCCCAATCGGTTCCATTCCAGTAGTAACCGTCACTGTACCAGCTAGACGAATCGCCAGGGTTTATCATTACGCAATAAGGGTATGCATATCGCCCACAGTAGTCATCTAATGCTGTTGCAACTTCGCGGTATATACCTTTAACACCTACTGTATATTCATCATTTAAAGCTTGCTGTATACCTATAATATATTCATCTTTAGAGAATGGATCAGCCTCTTGCGCTTGGAAGATATCTTTTTCAGGTATAACCGGTACACCACTCACTTGCTGTGAGTTTTGAATACCACCATTCCCAAGCGTATCAGCTAATGGCGTTAGGCCTGTTGGTGCGCCAGTTTGCGAATCAACACCAGTATACGTATAAGCTGTGGTTATATCACTAACCCCTGATGCGGCTCTAAAAATAGTATTATTGGCTACGGGTAAGTAATAACGCCCATATGTACCATAAACTTTAGTGTCGCCTGTACCTGTAGGATCCCATGTGAAGCCTAGTCTAGGTGCAATATCTGTTTCAAAGCTAGTTAGTAACTTACCAGTCGTACCCCAGCTATCAAACTCATCAATACGTAAGCCAACTTTAACTGAGAAATCCTCTGTTACTTGCCACTGATCTTCTATGTAGTAAGCTGTTAACTCTGATTCAAAGCTGCCGCCGCCATCAAAGATACGGTCTTCAACATAGTCAAGCGAGGCACCAGTGTTATTTGTTAGTGCGCCATTATCGGCTTGCCAACTACCATTATCTGCAAGTGTTCTGTAATCATAGCTGTGGCCACCAATAGGACTACTTATATTCTCAGACTTACGCTCTTGGTAATCGATACCAAATGTTATTTCATGGTCATTCCATACATATTCAACATCTAAGCGATATTGGGTATTTTCATCATTATTGGCACCAAAGCTACCGCCTGCACCACAGCCAGTGATTGGATTAGCAGTACCTCGAGAGTCGGTAATAGATGGACAAACCAAGTTTTCTGATTGCGTTTCATATTCGGTTTTAATATTACCAGCCATTGCAGTAACAACTAGGTCTTCGGTTAAAACACCCGTATAACTTAAGCTTTGTGCTTCACCACCACGCTTTAAAATGGCGCCATCGATACGATCGCCCACAGTACCGTTATTGTATTCGTATACTGAACGCTCAATATCACGACGATTAGAATAAGCAAAGTAGCTTAACCTATGGTTTTCATTAATATCCCAATCAAGCTTACCGCCCCAAAATAAATTATCGCCACCAGAAGCTGATTCATTACGGTATTGATCGTTTGGCGAAAATTCATCTCCACCCCACGTGTATGTAGACTCAGTATCTCTTGGGTTAATTAATCCATAGAAAAACAACGTGTCTTCAATTAGAGGACCACCAGCAGAAATAGTCACATCTGTTTTGCTATCAGTGTCTAAGCTTTCATCTCTAAATATTTGACCTGCGCCATTGTTACCACGAGAAATACTTCCCTCTTCTTGCAAAGAGTCTGGTTGAAATTGCACAACTGCCGCAAATTCCCACTCATTTGTACCACTTTTAGTAGTTGTATTTATGGTACCACCGGTTGCGCGGCCAAATTTGGCAGAGTAACCACCCGTTTTAACTTGGAACTGGTCATAGAACTCAAACGGCACTTCACCACAACCAAGGCCTTGGCGGGTATTAGTAACCTCTAAGCCATTAATATAACATGCATTTTCAGCTACTGATGAGCCACCAAACGACGCAGTATTACCAAAAGCACTGTCTCCTTTAACAGCTCCAGGTGCCAACAATGCAACCGAGGTAAGGTCTCTGTTTATCGGCATGCGGTCTATTTCAGCATCTGTAATAACTAGGCCAGAATCGGCAGTTGTTAAATCAATCGAAGAAATACGAGCGCCTAATACTTGAATTACTTCAGGACCGGAATCACTGACTTGTGCTAAATCAAAGCTCGCTTTTGCATTAGCGCCTAATGAAACGCGAACACTATCTTCAGCTACAACGGCACCGTTTTTTAAGATTTGTATTTGATAGCTACCTGAAGGCAATGAAGCAAATCGAAATGAACCGTCTTCAGAAATATTTAATGTTCTTTCTAACCCTGTTGCAGGATTTTTTACTGTTACGGTATACCCTGCTGTAGTAGAAATATTATCGATAGAACCTACAACATCAGATGCCACTGCTGGAAGCGCTACACCTAGTGAAGCGAGAACCGCTATTGCCGTAAGATTTTTTTTGAAAATATTTTTCATACTCTTATCCCTGTTAAGTTTATAATTATTTTTGCACTTTATACAAAATGCATACAGAGGGTATCAAAAGGGTACAAATTGTAAATATGTTAATTAAATAAAACTAAAACATAAATAAAAATAAATTAAAAACAATAACTTAAATTTATTTTTACATGTTTATTTGTGATATATAAGATTTTTAATGTTAATTTAAAGAAACAAAAACAGGCAATTAATTAACAATAATTCAGTTAATTGAACCATTAACATACTCGTTACAAAGCTCTTATTTTTAATCTCGCAAAGTGCTACTTTAGTCTAATCATACTTACTGCTTTTTAATTTACTTCTAAAAAAATAAGCTAATAAAAGTAATTAAAATTTATTTAGTTTCAAATTTTGATTGCTAGATAGTGAAGCAAATATAATAAAACCGCTGAGTTAGCGGTTTTATTATTAAGGTTTTATTTTATTAGCGTATACACTGGGGCCTAGGTTCAAACTCACTGGCTCTTAGTGGTAACTGAATGACTTTTCCGCATCCGGGCGGTGCTTGTAAACCCGTTCTTTCATTGACGAAAGCCCATCTTATTGATGGCGGGCGTGTATCAGCTATTGCTTCAGGGTTGAGCGGTTTTAAGTAACGAATATAAGCTTCTAACGCGCCCACACTCCCTGTTAAACCGGTGCTTCTATTATCGTCTCTACCAAGCCATGCAACGGTCACTGTGTTTTGATCAAACCCTGCAAACCAGCTATCACGTAAATCATTACTAGTGCCTGTTTTACCGGCAAGCTGAATTGATGGAAAGTGTAAATTTAAACGCTTAGCGGTGCCGTCTTTTGTCACTCGCTTCATGGCATATTTAGTCATATATACAGCGTCTTTTGCAAAGCGCGGCTCAGACTTAACTTTATGCTTATACAATACGTTACCTACCGAGTCTGTTAGCGCAGATACAGAAGTAAGCTCTCTATACTCGCCATCTGCTGCGATAGTGGTATAAAGCTGGGCAACCTCAAAGCTCGACATTTCTACAGCACCAAGTAGCAGCGAGGGGTATTCATCTATATTACCTTTTGCTCCTAACCCTTTGAGCGTATTTGCTACTTTATCAACACCTACATCTAGGCCTAAATTTACCGCAGGAATATTAATACTGTTACTAAAGGCTTTATAAAGTGGTAATGCACCTCGGTATTGGTGATCAAAGTTCTCAGGTTGCCACACTTTACCTTGCTCATTTGTTACCTGCACAGGGGAGTCATCAAGTAATGTGGCTAAGTTATAATGTGGTAACTGCAGGGCTGTTAAGTACACCGCGGGTTTAACTAAAGAGCCAATATTTCGTTTAGTATCGAGCACTCGGTTGAAACCTGAGTAGCGAACATCGCGCCCCGACACTAAAGCCGACACACCGCCTTTTTCTACATTAACTGAGATCATGGCTGCTTCGAGTTTATCGGTGTTAGGACGTTTTTCTAAATACGGTAAACTTTTTTGAATGGACTCTTCCATCGCCGTTTGTTTTTGCAAATCAAAGTAAGTAAATACACGAACCCCAGCATCTAGTGTTTTTTGATCAGGTAATAACTGCTTAAGCTCACGGTTTACAAGTTCTAAAAAGCCAGGGTATGACTTTTGTAAACTTGCTTTCATAGGCGCTATATCAATTGGGCGTTTAAGTGATGCACGGTATTCTTTTGTAGTTAGTAGCTTGTTTTCAACCATTAAGCGCAGTACTAGGTCGCGACGCTCCATAGTGCGCTCTTTATAGCGTCGAGGATTGTAATACGAAGGCCCTTTGACCATCGCTACCAGCAGCGCTATTTGATCATATTCCAGCTCATCAACAGGCTTTGAAAAATAAAACTCAGAGGCCAAGCCCATGCCATGCACGCCTTGGTTATAAGACTGACCTAGGTAAACTTCATTCAAATAAGCTTCTAAAATCTGATCTTTTGAATAACGGTAATCTAGAATAAGCGCAATAAATGCCTCATTTATTTTACGCACTAAAGAACGCTCACGCGTTAGGTATATATTTTTTGCAAGCTGCTGCGTTAAGGTGCTACCACCTTGCACGGTACGCCCTGCTTTAATGTTTGAATATAGCGCGCGCAAAATAGAAAATACCGACACACCATGGTGCTGATAAAAATCCCGATCTTCTACCACTAATAACGTGTCTTTCAACATAGGCGGAAACTTATCAAGCGGTACAAACTCTCTATCTTGCTTTGAATCATTTCCAATACGGGCTATTTGCACAGGCTCTAGGCGAGCGCTGTTTAGCCTTCTGCCAAATTTATCTTTAATGGTTGCTACTTTTTGCCCGGCAAAACGCAGCTCAATAATGTGCGATTCTTCAAGGCCATCATAAAACTCAAAGTCGCGTCGGTAAATTTTTATGCTATCGGCTGTTTTTACAAACTGCCCCGTGCGGCTTAGCCTATTAACTGACGAATAATTGAGGCGCTCAAGCTCCCACACAACCTCTTGGCTAGATAAAAACTGCCCTGGGTAAAACTCCATTGAGCGTGCGTATACTTGGGCGGGTAACTGCCATTTATTACCTTCAAATATACGTGTTGTTTTCGAATCTAAATAAATAAGATACATGGCCATAGCAATAAAAACAGCTAAGCTCAATTTCCAAAAAACAGACCATGTTTTTCGCATAAATGTGCGTTTAACAACAGTGTTTGACGTTTTTTTAGTCGTTTTTGATTTAGCTTTACGTGGCGAGCTGGTTGCTTTAGGTGCACGCTTAGGAGTGGTTTTACTACTGGGTGTTTTTTTGTTGTCAGCCATTTAAGTGTAATTTATTCCAAGGTTTATTCACGAGTGTGAGCTTAGCATATTGGGTATAGCCTAACACCTGAAAAGTTAACCTTCCCTGAAACGAAAAAAAGCCCTACCAAGGTAGGGCTTTGTGAACACAATGATTAATCTATTTAATATTAGTTACTGCGAACAGATACAAACTCAGGGTAAGCATCAACACCACAATCGTGTTGGTCCATACCGCTTAGCTCTTCTTCTTCGGTTACGCGAATACCCATAGTTTGCTTTAAAATAGCCCACACAATAAATGAAGCTACAAAAACAAAGGCTAAAATAGTCACTAAACCAATAAGCTGTGTTACAAAGTTTGCATCGCCGTTAGATACAGGCACTAACATAATACCTAGCGCGCCACATACACCGTGAACAGAGATAGCACCTACTGGGTCATCAATCTTCGCTTTATCTAGAGCTACAATGCTAAATACAACCAGTGAGCCACCTAAAATACCTAGTAAACACGCCATTAATGGAGATGGTGAAAGTGGGTCTGCTGTAATAACAACTAAACCTGCTAATGCGCCGTTTAGTACCATAGTTAAATCTGCCTTACCCCATAACACTTTACATACAAACAGTGCAGCAATTGCACCCATTGCAGCAGCAGCGTTAGTATTAAGTAAAATTTGACCTACAGCCGTTGCATTTTCTTTATCTGAAAGAAGTAATTGCGAACCACCGTTAAAACCAAACCAACCCATCCATAAAATAAACGTACCTAATGTAGCAAGTGGTAGGTTAGAGCCTGGAATTGGGTAAATTTCACCGTTTTTACCGTATTTACCTTTACGAGCGCCAAGTAAAATTACACCTGCTAAAGCAGCTGCAGCACCAGCACCGTGAACGATGGCAGAGCCTGCAAAATCTACAAAGCCCATTTCTGATAAGAAACCGCCGCCCCATGTCCAGTAACCTTCCATTGGGTAAATAAAGCCAGTTAAAACAACTGCAAATGCTAAGAAAGCAAATAACTTCATACGTTCAGCCACGGCACCCGATACAATCGACATAGCCGTTGCAACAAATACTACTTGGAAGAAAAAGTCAGATTCTAAAGAGTGGTCAGCATCGGCCGCTTGCGTGCCAATTAATGCGCCAATTGAAGGGATAATACCGCCTTCAGCGTTGTCTACATACATGATGTTGTAGCCAACCAATAAAAACATGGTACATGCGATAGAGTACAGCGCCACGTTTTTAGTTAAAATTTCAGTGGTGTTTTTAGAGCGCACTAAACCCGCTTCTAACATGGCAAAACCTGCTGCCATCCACATTACTAATATACCCGACACCAGAAAATAAAAGGTGTCGAGTGAAAATTTGAGTTCTACAATTGTGTTTTCCATTAATCAGCCCCCTTAAATTGCTTCTTCATCAAGTTCGCCCGTACGAATACGCACAATTTGATCTAAGTCGTACACGAAAATTTTACCGTCACCAATTTTGCCTGTTGATGCAATTTTGGTAATTGCTTCAACTACGCGTTGGCAATTTTCAGTACGAGTAGCAATTTCAAGTTTGATCTTAGGAATAAAATCTACCTGATACTCTGCTCCTCGATACAGCTCTGTATGGCCTCGTTGACGTCCAAAACCTTTAACATCAACTACGGTCATCCCTTCAATACCTAAATCAGCGAGCGCTTCACGCACATCATCTAATTTAAATGGTTTTATGATTGCACTAATCATTTTCATAGTGGCCCCCTCGGACGCTTTATTGTTATCCTGTTGGCTTACATAATCCAACCTTTGTGCCACTATTAAAAAACACTTAATATCAATAAGATAAACGTAAATAGTAAATTTAAAACAAAAAAAACGCACCATCAAGGTGCGCTTTTTTAACAACTTAGCTACATTGGTGCATCACCAAAAGTGATGCCCTACTAGCTTGTAATTAGTGTTATTTTTTATATTTACACAACACAGTTTCGGCCATTGTTTTTGGCTTCGTAAAGGGCCGCATCTGCGATGCGCATGGCCTGAGTTAAATCAGTGTTTTGAAAATCAGCAACACCAATACTAATGGTGATAGAAAACGGTTTTTCATCGATTAAAAATTCATGTTTAGCGAGTTTTTTTCTAAAGCCTTCTAAGTACTCTCGCCCACGCGCCGTGTCTATATCATCTAATATAATGGCAAACTCTTCGCCGCCCACCCGCGCAACGGTAAACTTAGAAAACGTAGTTTTAATTAACGTGGCTACCTGCTTTAGTGCCTGATCGCCCGCTTCGTGGCCTAAGGTGTCATTAATATTTTTGAAAAAATCTATATCGAGTAATGCAAGCGTATTTTGCTGTTGTTTTTTTAATAGTTGCTCTGCATATTGGTAAAAATAACGGCGGTTATATATACCCGTTAAATAGTCTCTGTAAGCACTTTCTTTAATATCCGCAATCAGTGACAACTGCTCCATTGTTTGCATAACACGACAATGAAACTCTTCATTCATAAATGGCTTTGTTAAAAAGTCGTTGGCACCGTATTTAATAAACCGAGCCGATAACCCATGTTTACCTGCACCCGAAAGCCCGATAATGGCCAAATCATCGCGCCCTCTAAAATTACGCACCGCTTTAACCAGTTCAAAGCCATCCATTAATGGCATCGCATAATCGGTCATGAGCAATTTTATATTAGGGTTACTTTTTATTATTTCGAGTGCTTGCTGACCATCTTGCGCATCGGTTACATCAAATAATTGCTTTTCTAGCATTTGCTTCATTAAGGAGCGGCTTAACACCGAATCATCAGCAACCAAGGCCTTACAGCCTTGATTTCTCAGAAGCTGAGCCACTAACTTGATAGCGTAATGGTATGAATCGCGATTGTCTTTAATTACGTAATCAATAACACCAAGCTCTAGCATTTGTTGGCGCTTATATTCATCAATTTTTGAGGTAAGTACCACAGTAGGAATAGCGTGTGAAAGTGTAAATTTAGCGACCTCGCCATTAGGTGCATCAGGCAAAGTTAAATCAACTAAAGCCAGCGAGTATTTATGTTTCTCAATATAGTCTTGGCATTCATTTAATGACCATGCGAAATCGACAGCGACATCTAAATATTGAGCCGTTAAGTGGCGTAGCACCTGCTGCACTACTTTACTGTCTTCAACCACTAATACTCTTTGCATAAACTTCTCTTTAATCTTGTTATTTTACGTACTTAAACTTGCACTGAAGCGACAAGCTATGAAAAACATCCAGTAAAGTTCTGTTTATGTAGCCAGTAAGTAGGCTAGGTCCATTAATGTAAGCGCAAGGCTTGTATTTAATTCAAATACAAAGTCGACCAAATATACTTGATTTTTTAGCTAAGCTAAACACGCTAGGATAAATTAACCCTAAATAAACAAACACGCCGTGTATAAGTTTAGACTTAACCAGTATTATCGACCATTAATCTCAATACTTTTGTTATTTGTGTGTTTTTTATTTTAAATAGCATCTAAACAAAAATAAGGAACGACAATGAAGCTTGTCCAATTAACTCGTTACACCTTAGCGCTTGCCATGGTATTGCTTAGCAGTACTGCAACAGCAGAAAACCAACGAAAAATAGACATTGATAGCCACGTAGTCACTAAGCATAAAGCAAAAATTAATGGTGAACGCTTTAGCTACACCGTTAAAACAGGCACTCAGCCGGTGTGGAATGATAATGGCGATACCATTGCCACATTACAATATACCTATTACACACGAGATAAAGTCGATAACACCGCAGCTCGCCCATTACTGATATCGTTTAATGGCGGTCCTGGCTCTGCATCTGTATGGATGCACTTAGCCTATACTGGCCCACGCGTATTAAAAATTGATGACGAAGGCTACCCCATTCAGCCTTATGGCGTAAAAGATAACCCCTACTCAGTATTAGATGTAGCAGATATTGTTTATGTAAATCCGGTAAATACAGGTTATTCACGCGTAGTAGAAAACGCCAAAGGTGAAATGCTTTCGAAAGAGCAACAAAAAGAGCACTTTTTTGGTGTCAATGCCGACATAAAATACTTAGCTGAATGGCTAAATACCTTTGTTAACCGAAACGAGCGCTGGCGCTCACCTAAGTTTTTAATTGGAGAAAGCTACGGCACTACTCGTGTATCAGGCCTTGCCCATGAACTACAAAACAGTCAATGGATGTACATTAATGGGGTGGTATTAGTATCGCCGACCGATATTGGTATAAAACGCGACGGCCCTATAAAAGCGGCTAATCGCTTACCTTATTTTGCTGCAACTGCGTGGTATCACAAAGCACTGAATAAAAACTTGCAAGAAAAAGATCTCAATGAACTTTTACCCGAGGTAGAACAGTTCACTATTAATGAGCTTATTCCTGCCCTCGCTAAAGGTGGCTTTATCGATGCCGATAAAAAACGCCAAATAATAAAGAAGATGGCCGAATATGCAGGCCTTTCAGAGCAGTTTGTAGCGCAAAACAATTTAGATATTCCCACTCGATTTTTTTGGAAAGAACTTTTACGTGAGCGCGGACAAACTGTCGGGCGTCTAGATTCGCGCTATTTAGGTATTGATAAACGCGATGCTGGCGAATCACCTGATTACTGGGCTGAGCTTACCTCTTGGCTGCACTCATTTACGCCTGCAATTAACTATTACCTGCGTGAAGAGCTCAACTATAAAACGGATGTAAAATACAACTTATTTGGCAATGTTCACCCATGGGATCGCAGTAAAAATAATACCGGCGAAAACTTACGTTTAGCGATGGCGCAAAACCCGTATTTAAACGTCATGATTCAAGCGGGTTACTACGATGGCGCAACAAATTACTTTGATGCTAAATACACGTTATGGCAGCTTGACCCAAGTGGAAAAATGAAAGACAGGTTAAGCTTTAAAGGGTACCGCAGCGGCCATATGATGTACCTACGACATGAAGATCTTAAGCTTTCTAATAACGACTTACGCGACTTCATTTTAAGCTCCCTACTCGCTAAAGGGCAGGCCGCTAAATATTAATTAAAGGGCCATTACATGAGGCATTACGAAGATGCCTCATGTTTATTACAGTACACTTTTAACTGTGTAACCACTTCATTAAATCCTGTTTGTAGTGCAAATAATAACGCTTCATCGACCTTATTTTGCGCGGCTAAGCTTTCTATCTGCTGGCAGGTATCACTTAACTTTAACGCTGCAACCGATTTAGCAGATGACTTTAAACCATGCGCCTGAAAAGATAAATCGGCGTAATTTAAACTATGTGTATACGCTTCAATTAATTTAACTTGCTCATAAGCGGTCTGTAAAAACGCCTGAAAGACTAAACAATGTACATGCGTATCTTTTCCTAACATCGAAAACAATAAAGGCATATCTAATTGACTGTACATAGTGCTTGCTTGCGCTGTAATTTGCAGCGGCTGTGTATGCGAAGGAACAACGCCTTGAGAATGCTTCATCAACAGTGCTTTTAGGCTTTCAAGCTCTATCGGTTTAGTTAAAAAACCGTTCATCCCAGCGCTGTAACAATCTTGAATGTTTTTTTCCATTATATTGGCTGTAACAGCAATAATTATTAGCTCATTGAACTGTGTGTTTTTTCGGATTTTTTTAGCCAACTCAAGGCCATTTAACAACGGCATTTGAATATCGGTAAGTAGCATATCGAAGGACTTATCTTGGAGCATTTGCCAGGCCTGTTCGCCATTATTTGCAAACGTTGAATTAACACCAAGCATGGTCAGTTGCTGCTTTAAAACCAGCTGATTAGTCAGTTGATCTTCTGCCACCAGCACATTTAATACTGGGAGTTTACCTGTGGCTGAGTTTGCAGGCTCACTGCTGGGATGATTTATCGGTTCATCAGCTTGTATAGTGGTTAAAGCGCTTTCTTTAAAACCATTAAAGCTAATGGTAAAACACGCGCCTTTATTTATTTGGCTATTTACTTGTAGCTGCCCTTGCATACGCTCTACAAGCTCTTTAGTAATAACTAAACCTATGCCCGTACCATGCGTTTTACTGGTCTCTGCCCCTAGTCTATCAAAGGGTTTAAAAAGCCTTAAAATATCATCTTCTGAAAAACCGCACCCTGTATCTTCAATATCAATATTACAGCGGCTGGAATCAGCAATTTCGCAACGTATATCTATTTTACCTCGCACTTTGTTATATTTTATTGCGTTGGAAAGTAAATTAAGCAGTACCTGTTTAAAACGGCGCTTATCTACATATAAGTAAATACCTTCAAGGGAGTCAATATTGTGAGTATTTATAGTAATAAGCTCAACTCTGGCAAGTTCGCTCACTATTTCAATACTATGCTGTAACATGTCTTTCACGGGGGCATATTCAAAATTAAACTGCATATTCCCCGACTCAATAGAAGTTAAATCTAGCACGTCGTTTATTAGTAAAAGTAAATGCTCCCCAGCTTGGTAAATACTTTGCGCATTGTCTTTGTGTACCTCGGTTGCTTTACTGTCATATTGATAAAGCTGCGCTAACCCTAAAATCGCATTTAACGGCGTTCTAAGCTCATGGCTCATACTCGCCATAAAGTCAGATTTAGCCTTACAGGCCGACTCGGCTTGAATTCTCAGTGCGTTTACTTTTTGATGATTAGTAGCAACCTCACCGGCCATTTTATTAAATGCATTTATGACGCTGCCAATCTCATTTTTTTGCTGAACGCTAACATGGCAATCAAAGTTCCCTTTAGCTAGTTTAGAAAAGGCGACTTCGAGCGCCCGTAAAGGGCTGGTAATTCTATAATCGACCAACCAAGCTAAGCCAATAAAAAACACCACAAGTATAAAAAACTGAATATAAATTAACGTGTAATGTAGCTTGGCCGCTTCGTTTATTTCGTCTTCAAAATTAACGACTAACGTTATTTCAGCCAAAGGTTTATCTAAAAAAGTAATATGCTCATTAAACGTAACATTGCCCTGCTGAGCTAACAGCTGCCACTCATCTAATGGATATAACTGATTACCTGTAGTCGGCTCTACTACTCTAATTGCTTTCCAATTAGGGTTTGTATTAAGTTGCGCATCTATTTGCTCATACAGCTGTGCGTATTGACGAGTTAATAAAGAGGTTTTTATTGATGTAGATAGTTGCTGTAAAGAGCGCTGCGCTAGAAAGGCCATCGTTTACCCACCTAGCTTGCTCTGGCAAAGCGTAAAAAAAAAATAAGCATATTAATAAAAAGCCAAATGCCATTACCGCAATAAAGCTTTGAACCCTTAGGCTGCGCCACCAGTTAATTTTCAACATAAAACGAGCGTAAACCCCATTGCGTTAATTGGTTGTAATCGTCAATGCTTGCTTTACTTGGGTTAATTATAGGAATACCCGCTAGTAAGTGTTTTTGTTTAGGGTCGCTCCCTATTTCTATAATTGCTTGTTGAACTTGCGCTTGTACCTGATTATTTACTCTAGGGTGAACCACAATGGGGTGGCGGCTAACCTTACGCGTTTTGTAAATAACTTTTAGCTTTTGCTGCAAATTTTGAGGCTGTTGCTTTAATGTGCCCATCACCCCGCCGCCGGCAGGTGTTGCGTTGGTATGACTCCCACTGTCAAGTTAAACGCACTGATCCCTGCCTAACTTTTTAAGCCATAATTACTTTAGCTCGAATTAGAGCGAGTTAATACATAGGATGAAGCAAGTAATGTCGTCGGTTATCTTGCTGATATTCGTTGGTTATTACTATTTCTAGTAACAGAGCAGACCTTACTTATTTCGTCGTGGCACCTGTCTTCAGTCTATGTTCGTGGTTCAATGCAGCGTTAGCTGCACTGCCATCCTAACGCCGTCGGTGGTTGTGCCACACCCGATGCTTGATCCCATGCATTAACTCTAATACGTTTATCATGCGGGTACTCTTGCCAATCTAAGTTTTGTATTCACTGGCGTAAGCACCACTTCTTTTGCAATAGCCCATATGTACGCAATCATTTCTCGGGCAATGGCGGTAACAACCAGATTGTAGTGTTTCCCTTTGGCTATCATTTTTTTATAGCGTTTGCAGAGCCTAATCTGTGCTTTCCACGCAATATCAATAATGTCCTTTGGTAAGCCTTCTTGTCGTTTTTGCATATCTGTTGATATATTTGCCGCATACCGATAAGTGTGTGCACCTTCCACAAGAAGGCGTCTTGCTCGGCCATTTCCGCATTTTGTGATGGCGCCAATATGGCGTTTGCCACCACTCGAGTGTTCACTGGGTACAAGACCGAGATAACTCATTAATTTACGGGGATGGTCGAAACGCGATAAATCGCCAAGCTCAGCAACAACGCCAGTGGCGACCAACAAACGGACACCACGCATAGCTTGTATTGCTTTGACAACAGGATAATAACGCCACTGGTGAACGTGGTGTGTTAGTTCATTGTCTAGCCGTTCAAGTCGGCTTATTCGTTCGGTAATTGTGTGTAAAAATTCTTGTAAGACGATGTGCTGAGCGGGGTGTGGCAGCACAATCTCAGTGAGCCAACGTAAATGTTTTTGTGACCAATTCGCAGTGCCTTTATAATTAATATTATTGCGAAGCAACAGCGCCTTTAATTGATATTTGGCATCTTTTAAGTCCTTCATTGCCACTTCGCGTGCACGAGATAAATCGCGTACAGCTTCATCTTCAGGCTCGGGAACATAGATAGGTGTTAAATCTTCAGACTTAAGTAATTTAGCAAGCTTAAGAGCATCACGTTTATCGGTTTTAATCTTCTCACCAGGTTTTTTAGGAATAAGAGAGGGCGCCACCACGTAACAGCAATGGCCGAGGCTGGTAATTAACCTGTAAATCCAATAACCACATGGGCCTGCTTCATAAACAAAATGAAGTGTTGCGCCAGAGTATTTCGATTCGAACTGACGAACAAGCTTTTGAACGGCCACTTTGGAAGACGAAACTCGGCCAAGATGAACAGGTTGCGCACCTCTATGTTCTTCAATATAGGCGACTTCATTGAATTCTTTATGTGTATCAAGACCGATAAAAAGTATGCTATGTTTATTCATGTTAGCCTCTGCTGTTTAGTTAATTGACAAACTAATTATGGCTCTGGCTTTGAATTAAGCTAACCCACGAAAAGCGGAGGCTAACACCGTGTGGGAGTCATTATGTCTAAGTGCCACGTTTAAATAAACAGATGAGTGCGTTTGTACATACACAGGCTCTATTGTTAAGCCATACAATAGGGCAAGCTCCGCCCGCATTAATAAAGAAGCGCCTAATGCATTAGGCGCAGGAAAAGCAATTTCGGCGCCTTCAAGCTGCTTAACGGATTCAATATTACTGTTTTTATTGACCACTAATACGCCTTGCAAATGGCGCGCGGCATCTTTCACTATCGGTAAATAGCCTTGCTTGTCGTAAGCAATCACACTATGCCATGGGTTCATATAAGCAAAATCGTAATCGCCATCTGCAAACCCTTGCTCAAAAACCGGGATTGATTCCACGGTAACAAGCTGTAGTTGCACGCCTGTTTTTTCGGTTACTTTATTAAGAAAGGGCTGCCATATTGCAGTGAGTTTTTGAGGCTCATATTGCGGAACTACACCAAAAGTAAAGGTTTGAGCATAGACACCCATACTATTGAATAAAAAAAGCAAAACAACACTACACTTCATATTAGTCTTACCGTTGTAGGTTTATGACTATAAGCATAGTTAACGAGTGACTAACGCACCATTTTTATTACGTAGAAATTAAGAGGTTATTTAATTAAGGAGGTTTAAGAAAGTTTCAACAAAAAGATAAAAGCAGGCGCCAATACACACCTGCTTAAATATATTACTGCCAGTACGGCTCTATATCAAAAGACGCTAAACGGCTTTGCTCCATTGCACTGACTAAGTAATCTGACTTTTGATCTAGCCACTGTTGAATTTTAGCCAACTGCTCGTCTTCTTGCCCGCCGCAAAGCTGCTTTAAATATTCCAGCGTGCTGAGCTCGTACATACCATGAGAAATATCCAGCCACGGCAGTCTAAATTCTAAGCGCTCTTCTTTGTCAAACAATGACCCTAAGCAATTACCGCTTAATAAGCTGTTTTCTAATTGGGTGCGTAAGCTTAAATAATCTTGTGCTGTAAGCGTTTGCTCTTTAGGAAGTAGCTTATCTAAATTTTGCCAATCTTTATTAAACAAACGTTTTGCAATTTTAGCTACTGGCTGCTCTGCCGCCTGTAGTTGAGTTTGCCCCCAAAACTTACGCCATTGTTTATCTACCAACCAGGTAGTTAACGACAGCAATAAACGGTTGTATCGCGCGCTTTGAAACAAAGCATTAATATCATCAATGCTTGGCTGTAGCTCTTTTAAATCGTTAATAACTTGCGCTAATGCAGGCGCTGCATTTATTTTTTTATAAAATGCATGGCGTTTAGATGTATAAGTTTTTAGCTGAATTGCATTTTCAACCCAGGCTAATTCACTTAACAGCCACTTTAACTCTGTTCTTAATTGCTCAGTACTGTCTTTACTTACAATATCGTCAAACAACCAAAAATTATGCCTAATTAAGCTAATGCCATCAGTCACACGTTTGAGCGTTTTTAAACTTGGTTTGTCAAAGTAACACTGCTCATGCTTTTGCACAAAACGAATACCAAAGTTCATGGCCTCTATTAGTGCTTGCTCTTGAGTTGCTTGTTTTTTTAATTTTACAAACCCAATAGACTTACTTGGTTTAAGCGGTGTTTCATCGGCTAGTCGGTAGCCTCTAGCTGCTTTTGAATAAAGCCCTAAACGAATACAGTTTTGGCTAACAAGTTTATCTGCCAAAGCAAATAGCTCGTCTCTGTTGCCCTCAACAAGCTCTATTTCTAGCTCGCTAATAATATCAACCTTACCTGATGCAGCTATTTCGCCTTTATCTAGCACGACTTCAATTTTTGCGCCATTTGGGGTTTCTATTAACCAAGTACGACGAATAAAGTTAGTGCTAAAAATAGGATATAAATTATTGCTAATAGCATTTACTTGCATACCATGAGGCCAAATAGCATTATTAAATGCTAATAAATCAGGACGGCTTGATTCAATTGGTAAGTTGTATTCAGGACGTTGATGTAGCCCACCCACAACTTCGCCAGCAAGCTTTATTGTTTGTTCGCATTTACTGTCGGCACAGCGGGTTCTAAAACCTATATCAAGGGCTCTTAGCTCTCTACTTGGGGTATCGTAATAGGCATTTTGCAAACTACGTGAAGGTTTATTAATAACCGTTTTAGCAAATTGTGTGATTAGCGAGGGGATCAGTGGAACAACGGCATCTGATACCAAAAACTTCAGTTCTATCTCAGTATCCATTAGGGTTGAGGATTACCTTTAAAATAAATAAGTGCTCAAAATAAACAAAGCCACCTCATTTTGCAAATTTTTTAACCTTTTTGGCTGAGCAACGCCCGCACTGGGTTACAATATCAACCTTGCTATTAACGCGTTTAATCCATACTATCTCACTACTTATGTGAAAATCTCAATCACAACCACAACGGACACGGATAGACTAACAAGGTAGATAAATGCTAAAACACTGTTTACTAGGGCTACTTTTAACAGCCACCTCGTTTATAAGCCAAGCACAAGAAGCTCAAACAGCCAATTCATCAGATGCAAATTCAGCTTATATAATCGATAATCTATATACCTTTATGCGCTCTGGCGCAGGTAAAAACTACCGCTTACTTGGCTCTGTAGATGCGGGTACTAAATTAACCGTGCTATCAAAAGAAGAAAACGGCTTTATAAAAATAAAAGACGATAAAGACCGTGAAGGTTGGGTTGAGTCTAAATTTATATCGCAAACGCCAGGGCTTCATCAGCAGTATCAAACACTCAGTAGCGAAATGAGCACAGTGCAAAACAAACTACGCCAAGCACAAGTTGAGCTACCTCAGTTACAAGAACATAATCAAAGCTTAACTAATCAAAACAAGTTGCTTAATCAACAAATTACTGAGCTGCAAACAACACTTGAGCAAGAACGTGCTCAAAAACAAGCTGCCACTGCAAAAGAAAAACGCCAACTACTTACTTATGGTGGCGCTATTGCTTTTATAGGTTTGTTTTTAGGTATTATACTTACCGTTGTACTTTCGCGCCGTAAGCGCTACGAAGGGTGGGCTTAATTAACCTAAACCTTGGTTTACTAAGTTTAATAGCCGCTGGCTAATCATTAAAAAAGCACCCTTAGGTGCTTTTTTAATGTGTGTGTAATGTATTGCAATAAGCATTTGGTTTTTAAACATCCAAACGTAAACCAGGATCTTGCTTAATTTTTTCTATTACCATGTAAGTATGGTGAGTACCTACTCCCGGAATATCGACCAAGTCTCCTAGCACCTGTCGATACTCATCCATATCCGAGACCCTAATTTTTAGCAGGTAGTCGTATCCTCCCGCTACCATATCGCACTCTACAACTTGCTCAATTTTAAGTATATGCTCTTTAAATACTTTAAAAACGGCCGTGTTAGATGTCACCAGCGATACTTGCACATGCGCTACTAAGCTCTGATTCAGCTTTTGTTCGCTAAGCTTTGCAAAGTACCCTTCTATATAGCCTTCTTGCTCTAAACGTTTTACACGGTCAAGGCATGGACTAGGACTTAAATTAACCTGTTTTGCTAGGTTAACATTAGAAATTCTGCCGTTCTTTTGAAGAACGTCTAATATTGCTAAATCGATACGATCAAGCAGGCGTAATCTATTTGGACTTGTCATACAGAATTTTATACGGATAAGTTGAAAATATGCCCTGTAAATTATCGTAAATCGTGAAATTTAACCAGCATATTCTGCTGAAATTTAATTAGAATGCACGCATTACATCACTGGTAATTTATTGGTAGCAAAGTTGCTTTAGCTCAACAGCCCAAGCACATAAATTTTGTTCTACTATTTACATATTAACATTCCTAAGGGTTGCTTATGTTATTCAATGGCGATTTGACAACAACCTGTCCTACAAGACAGAAAATTCGTGATTTTTACCGCATTGATGAAAATGCTGTTATTGATCATATTTTACCACTTGCAGAAGTGGGTGTTAAAGCACGAAGCCGTGCATGGGAAAGAGCTCGCCAGATTGTTTTAAACATTCGAAAAGATCAAGACGGTCAAAGCGGTGTAGACGCACTTTTAAATGAATTCTCACTCTCTAGTGAGGAAGGTGTAGTGTTAATGTGTTTGGCCGAAGCCCTACTTCGCGTACCAGACAAAGCCACGCAAGATACGTTAATTCGTGACAAGCTTGCTAAAGGTGATTGGAGTTCTCATTTAGGAAGCAGCGATTCTTTATTCGTTAATGCTTCTTCTTGGGGATTATTAGTAACCGGTAAAATGGTTAACTACACAGATAAAACCAAAGAACAGCAATTTGGCATGCTTAAAAAGACCATAGGTCGTTTAGGCGAGCCTGTGATCCGCAAATCTGTAAACTTTGCCATGAAAATTATGGGTAAGCAGTTCGTTATGGGTCGCACCATTGACGAAGCCATTGAACGCGCTGCTGAAAAAGAGCAAAAAGGCTACGTTTACTCATACGACATGTTAGGCGAAGGCGCGCGCACAATGAAAGATGCCAAGCGTTACTTCGACAGCTACATGAACGCAATCCATGCAATTGGTAAAGCGGCAAATGGCCGTGGCCCAGTTAAAAGCCCAGGTATTTCAGTTAAACTTTCTGCTATTCATCCACGTTATGAGTTCACGCATAAAGACCGCGTAATGGCCGAAATTGTACCTAAACTGAAAGAGCTCGCGCTTGCTGCTAAAAAATACGACATTGGCTTTACGGTTGATGCTGAAGAAGCTGACCGCTTAGATATTTCGTTAGATGTTATAGAAGCGGTATTTAGCGATGAAGATTTAGGTAACTGGCAAGGTTTTGGTTTAGCCGTACAAGCATACCAAAAGCGCGCTATTTTTGTTATTGAATGGGTAACTGAACTTGCTACTCGTGTAGGCCGTAAAATGATGGTCCGCCTTGTAAAAGGTGCCTACTGGGATACAGAAATTAAAACCACGCAACAAGATGGTTTAGAGCACTACCCAGTATTTACGCGTAAAGCAACTACCGATGTATCTTACAAAGCCTGTGCTATTAGAATGCTAGAAGCACGCGATGTACTGTACCCGCAATTTGCAACACACAACGCTTACACTGCAGCCACTATTTTAGAAGTTGCTAAAGGCGATAACACCGGATTTGAATTCCAGCGTTTACACGGTATGGGCGAATCTTTATTTGACCAAATCGTAAATGAAGAAAAAATTCAATGCCGTGTTTATGCACCCGTTGGCCAGCACGAAGACCTACTTGCCTACTTAGTACGTCGTTTACTAGAAAATGGCGCTAACTCATCGTTTGTAAACGCCATTGTAGATACCACTAAACCAGTTGAGTCGCTACTACCTGATCCAGTAGAAACACTGCAAGGTTTACGTAATAAGTACAATACGCAAATTAAAATGCCAATCGACTTATACGGCGACGAACGTGCTAACTCTAAAGGCATGGACTTAACCGATATTAATGTAATTACGCCATTCAAAGAAAATCTTGAAAGCTGGTTTAACGAGCATTTAATTGATCAAAGCCAAGTACCTGAAGGCGCATTAGCAGTTAAAAACCCAGCTAATCACAACGAAATCATCGGCCACGTTAAACTGCAATCTGGCGATGAGATGAAAGACATTTTGGCCAATGCAGAAGCGGCGTTTGAGTCATGGTCGCAAACATCTGTAAAAGAGCGTGCTAATTTATTACGCCGCGTGGCAGATATTCTAGAGCGTCACCACGATGAGCTCGTCGCTATATGTATTAAAGAAGCCGGTAAAATTACGCAAGATGGTATTGACGAAGTACGTGAAGCCGTTGATTTTTGTCGTTATTACGCGGCACGTGCAGAAGAACTTGCAAGCGATGAGCGCTTTGAAGCACGCGGTGTAATTTTATGTATTAGCCCGTGGAACTTCCCGCTTGCTATTTTCTTAGGTCAGGTGGCCGCTGCGATAGTGACTGGTAATACTGTTATTGCAAAACCTGCAGAGCAAACAAGCTTAATCGCACTTCGCGCTATTGAGTTAATGCTTTCGGTTGGCTTACCAGAGCATGTAGTACAGCCGGTGATTGCCCGTGGTTCTGAGGTAGGTAAAACAATCGTACCTGATGAGCGTATTCAGGCAGTTATGTTTACTGGTTCTACAGAAACAGGCACACTGATTTCACAAACACTGGCTGCGCGTAACGATATTCAAGTACCGCTAATTGCAGAAACCGGTGGCCAAAACTGTATGATTGTGGATTCAACAGCGCTGCCAGAGCAAGTTGTTGATGATGTAATAAGCTCAGGTTTCCAAAGTGCAGGCCAGCGTTGTTCAGCACTGCGTGTATTATTTATACAAGAAGATGTAGCCGATGGCATTATTGAAATGCTTAAAGGCGCACTCGCCGAGCTGCATATTGGCGACCCGTCATTACTTTCTACCGATGTGGGCCCAGTAATTGATGAAAAAGCCCTTAAAACGCTAAATGATCATGTTGAATACTTAAAAGGTAATGCAACACTTCATTACGAGTGTAAGATCCCTGATAACACTGAAAATGGCGCCTACTTTTTTGCCCCTCGTTTATACGAAATCGAAGATTTATCAGTACTTAAACGTGAAGTATTTGGTCCATGTGTGCACATTGTTCGCTTTAAAGCGAATGATATCGACAACGTGATTGACCAAATTAACAACACAGGTTACGGCTTAACAATGGGTGTTCACTCACGTATTGAAGAGCGTTGTGAGTACCTAGCTAAAATGTCGCGTGCGGGTAACGTATATGTAAACCGCAACATGATTGGTGCCATTGTCGGTGTGCAACCATTTGGTGGCCGTGGTTTATCTGGTACAGGCCCTAAAGCCGGTGGCCCTAACTACCTGCAGCGTTTAGTAAAAGAGAAAGCATCACCTGATAACGTGCAAATGACTAACCTAACGCCAGATGAGCTTGATTTACACCATTACAGCGGTGCAAACGAGCAAGTTGAAAAGTTAATGGCTAACTCAATGCGCGATGAGAAAATTTGGCGTGCAACACCGCTGAATGACCGTGTATCGGCTGTTCGTCAGTTGCTTGCTAAAGTAGCAACGGTCGAAATTATTGATGACCTAGCGGACGATTTGGCATTAACGCTTTCAGAAGCGCGTGCACAACTTAACCGTTTAGAAAAACATATGCGTAAGTTTACTACTTTGCCTGGGCCTACTGGTGAATCAAACACCTTGCACCTTGAAGCACGTGGTTGTGTAGTATGTTATGCAGATAAAAGCACGTCATTTAACTTTTGGGCGCTTTCAATCATTACAGCACTTGCTGCAGGTAATACAGTAATTACGGTAGCATCAGAGCTATTTTACGACGAAGCGGTAGCCTTTAAAGATAAGTTTATTGCCACAGGCGTTGCTGAGGGCGTGTTCCAGGTTGCAAAACCTAATCAGCTACAAGCTATTTTGGCTCACCCTCACTTAGCGGGTGCGGTGGTTGCTGCACGTTCGTCTCGTTTAGGTTACTTCAGCCAACAACTTGCACAGCGTAAAGGCGCTATTTTACCAGTAATTACTTCAGAGTATTACGATACGTTAATTAAGCGCTTAATTACTGAAAAAACGATCAGTATAGATACTACCGCATCTGGTGGTAATACTTCACTGATGACCCTAGTAGAAGATGACGAATAGCCCATCCAATACTAATTAACTAAAAATGTAAAAAAAGGCACTTAAAAAGTGCCTTTTTTTTTATATTGAAACGTATAATGATGCTAATTTAAACAAAGACCCATTACAGAAGCAAAAAAATTGAAAGTTATCTCTATTTCGCAATTACAGCCTGGCATGTTTGTTCAAAGTGTTACAAAACAAACTGGGCGCATTAAAATTAAAAACCAAGGCTGGGTTAAAACTCAGACGAGTATCGATAAGCTCAAAAAAGCGGGCATTTTAGAAATAGAGATAGATCCAGATAAAACATTAACTACACCCGAGCCCGACACCCAAGCCCCAGCGCCTAAGGCTGAGATTAAAAAACGCGACCCTTGGCTTAAAGTTCATAGTAGCGAACAAGAAATGGGCAAAGCTAAAAAGCTCTACGACGAAGCTAAAACACTTCAACAAAAGGCCTTTGGCGATATAAAAGCGGGTAGAGATATAGACATAGCGCCTTTTAAAGAACTTGCCAGTGGCTTTATGGACTCTATTTTTAGAAACCAAGATGCCCTAGCCTGCTTAACCCAAATGCGTCAAAAAGATGCTTACTTATTAGAGCACTCTATCAACGTTTCTATTTTAATGGGTATTTTTGCAAAGCACTTAGGCATAGAACGCGACATTATTGTAGAGCTCACTACAGGTGCTTTGTTGCATGACATAGGAAAAATTAAAATTCCTGACAAAGTGCTCAATAAACCGGGCCGCTTTAGTGATGACGAATTTAAAATTATGCAAAACCATGCTCTGTATTCTAAGCAAATTTTGGAAGAAGCAGGATTAACGGGGATTGCTGTAGATATTGCCGGCCTACACCATGAGCGGTTAGACGGAAAAGGCTATCCGTTTGCCAAAAAAGGCGATGAGATAAGCCAATACGTACGTATGGCGTCAATTGTAGATGTATATGATGCACTTACGGCAGAGCGGGTATATAAAGCAGGTATGGAGCCTATAAAAGCGTTTAAAATTTTAAAAGATGGTTGCCCTGATAGCTTTGATGGTGAGCTACTTACTAAGTTTATCCAATGTATTGGCATTCACCCAGTAGGCACCTTGGTGCGCTTATCTAGCCAAAAAGTAGGCTTGGTTACACAGAGTAACCCTGAAACACCTTTAAAGCCGGTGGTTAAAACATTTTATAGTGCTAAACACGGTCGCTACACGGAAATGCAAGATATAAACTTGGCAAATAAAAAAACAGCTGACAAGCTCGAATCAACTGTTAAGCCGACCGACTACAACATTGATTTAGAGCGCTTTTACAAAAACGCTATTTTACCTTGAGTTAAAAAGTAAAGCCGCAGTTTTGCGGCTTTACTTTATTAGCTGCGCTTTATTGCGGCCAATCCTGCAAAGCTTTAATACTGAATTCATAACCATCAAAATCAAGTACACTTTGCTCTGGGGTAATTTCGCGCACTGTTAGTGCCCCTATGCTCTCCCCTTCGTGTAGCTCTCTGCCATTAAGCTTTATCCAGCGTTTATCTGCACTTGAAGAGTATATATGTGCTTGGTATTTAATGCTTGGTAGCATGGCTTGTAAACCATCTGGTAATAGCTCAACCGGTTTAACTCGAGATGAACTGCGTGAGGCCTGCGTTACTTCGTAATCTTGTTCTTGCTCCGAGTCTTTTATCGCTTGTGCAAAGGCATCTTTTAATTTACTCGGTACAGCATCAAGCTCCGGGCTACTTTGCGGCGCTTGCGTGCTTGGGGTATTTTCACCATTCAGTGGTTTTCCAAGCACTTTGTACTTGCTCATATCTAAACCTGCTGAGCTTGTATTTTGTGCTTGCGGCTGCATAAATTGCGTGTTTTGGCCGTGTGCATTATAAGCAAGTGGATTATAGCTTTGCGTATTAGGTAGCTGTGCATTGTAAGTTTGCTGATTAAACGCATTTTGATTATATCCGTTAGCATTTATAGGTGTTTGCACATTGTAACCTGGTTGCTGCTGCGCCGGATTATCATTAATAGGGATATACTGCCCTTGTGGGGTAAGCAACATTTTTTGTACCCCGGTAGGTGTTTGTACATACACCAACTGCCCTTCAATCGTTGCTTTATTACTATTTTTTTCAGCCTCTGAAGAAGGTGATGTTACAGGCTTTGCGGCTTTATTTTGCGCTGTAGCTGGCTCATCTGTTACTGCTTGTTTTTGTTTTTTGCTATCAGTGCTAACAACGTCAACCGGCTGGCTTGTTTTTAAAAGTGCGCTGCTTTGAAACCACTTACCTGCTGTAAAGCCACCCGCTATGGCAATAAATGCTGCAATTGCGCCGCCAAGTAGCCACACCATTTTTTTATAGCGCGTAAGTGCTTGCTGCTGCTTTAACTGCGCTGACTGCAAATCATATTGCTCGGCGCTCATATCTGCTTGTTGAGATTGCTTTAATGCATCTAATAAATAAGACATAAATTACCTAACTATATAATAAACGACATGCCAACACCTACTGCAAACAAAGCAGCAAATGCTAAGTAATAATAAACACGGCCAGTGGATTTAGGCGCATTATTCTGCGCAGCCACAAAATCCATAGGCAGTGATTCTTGGGCTGATTGTTTTATAATATCACTATCAACAATGAGCTGCTGCTTAGAAAAAGCCCCGACTAACGCGCGCTCACAGACTAAATTCATTAAGCGTGGAATGCCGCCAGTTAACTGATGTACAGCTTGCATCGCATCGAGCGAAAACACGCCTTTATCACACCCGGCAATATGTAAACGATGCTTTATATACGCAACTGTTTGCCCTTGGGTGAGCGGTAATAAATGATACCGTGCTGTAATTCGCTGCGCTAACTGCCTAAGCTCAGTACGTTTTAATAATGCCTGAAGCTCTGGTTGACCCACTAAGACTATTTGTAGCAGTTTTTTATGATCAGTTTCTATGTTAGTTAATAGTCGTAATTGCTCAAGCACATCGGGGGCAAGGAGCTGCGCTTCATCAATAATTAAAATTGTGTGCCCGCCCGCTTTGTTATTAGCCTCTAGGTGCTGCTTAATAATGTCGGTTAAACTTTTAAGGGTGGCATTTTGGGCATCGTAAGTAATGTTTAGCTCATCACAAATACTGGCCAAAAGCTCAAGCTCCGACAGCGCCGGATTATGGATCATTGCAACTTGAGTGTTCTTTGGCAGTTGCTCTAACATACTGCGGGTAATGGTGGTTTTGCCTGTTCCCACTTCGCCGGTTAGCAATACAAACCCGCCATCTTCGCCTAAACCATAGGTTAAGTGGGCAAGTGCCTCTTTGTGGCGTTCGCTTAAAAATAAATAATGGGGGTTGGGCGAGATCGAAAATGGCTTTTCGCTCAAGCCAAAGTAGCTTAAATACACCGCAATGTTCCTTCGTCATTAAAACTCGGCCTATAATGGCAAAAAAAACGACAAAGTAACAACGTTGTATGCGCTTTATTATTGAAATAACGTAAATTTATGTAAAACAAAAAAGCGCCGCTAAATTTAGCGGCGCTTTTGTATTAAAGCTAAGTGCTTGGCTATTTTATTTTACTTAGTTTTCGTAACGCACTAAACGTAAATACACGTCACTGGTTTTAGCATGTAAGCTATTAAGCCCGCTATCAAACTGGTAAACCCATGCTGAGCTCATCGTGCTTACCCCTGAGGTATTACTCCAGTAGTTTTGCAATTTAGTGCCTAAAAACACCTCTTCGTTAATACTTGGCTCGGTGCAGCTGTGCTCTAAAATACTGGCAAGCTCTTTAATATTAGGCACCTGCCAATCGTCGTAATCGGCAGTGGTGTCGTTTTCTGCGCCTCTGAGTGCTTCTTGCCAATTAAGTGACGGAGAAGAGCCTGTACATGTTTCAGTGTCGCTATCGTAAACTTGTCCGTAGCTACAACGTTGCCACATTAGGCCTGTTTCTGTATCTAACACTGTGCCATCGTCATTAAGGGTGAAGCGAGTGGTTGGTGTTGTTGTATCCGCCCCGTCGTAACACGTTTGCGCTGCGACTAGTTGAAAGCTTGCGCTAAATACAGCCATTGAAAATAGTAAGCATGTTTTCATGATTTTCTCCTATCGGCTTCTGACTAAACGTACATACGCGTATTTTTCTTTCGGGTAGGCTAAGTCATTCCCGTTGCTCATATCGATAATGTACGCTTGCGATAAGCTAGTACCATCGGCTGCAGTTTGTGATGTCCAGTACGGTAAATTCACATCATCTATAGCGCCTGCTTCTGGCATATTTGGAAAAAACGCTTCATCAATTAATACGTTTTCGCCCTGCTTGCCATAATCTATTAAGCTCAACAGCTCAGTGTAAGTTGGTAAGCGCCAATTGGTACCGCCGCAAAAATCTAAGTCGTTCACTTCATTTATATAG
This sequence comes from Pseudoalteromonas sp. CuT4-3, assembly GCF_035666335.1. Classification (NCBI taxonomy): domain Bacteria; kingdom Pseudomonadati; phylum Pseudomonadota; class Gammaproteobacteria; order Alteromonadales; family Pseudoalteromonadaceae; genus Pseudoalteromonas; species Pseudoalteromonas sp. CuT4-3. The sequence goes on along the minus strand of NZ_CP142030.1, from coordinate 915,839 downwards.
GTTTGCACACCACAGCTTGTATCATCTGGACAGGTGGTATTAGCGGTACTGGTATCGGTAAAGGTTGTCGTGCCTAAATCCCAAAAGTAATGATTTTGGCCATCGCGTAAGGTGGTATTAGGTAATGTACCTGACTCTACACTTTTCACTTCCCATACAAGCCCCGTTACGTTGTCGCGTATACAAGTAAAGTCGTCACTATCATCCGCTACTTCATCAGCAAACTGATTTAGCTTAGTGTAGTCAAACGCAAGGTTACCTTGGCCTGCTTTATCGAGTTGGTTGGCAAAGCTGTCTCGACCAAGCTCTGCATCTTGACCCGGAAAGTCACTACTTTGGCAATTGATACGCTGGGTATTGTTATAACACTCGCCTAGGCCACTGTCGTTAATTAACCCTAATGCTTTTGGTGATACGTCAATAAATACGGTATCGGTGTCAGTGCGCCCTTTAGAATCAGTAACAGTGACTTCAAAGCTCAACGTGGTATCTAAATCAACGTCGGAGGCAAAAAATGTCGTGGTACATTGGCTAGTATTTGCCAGCGTTTCGGCATTGCCCGTTAATTGTTGCCAGCTACATGAAAACGTATCTGTTAGGGTGTCACTTTCACTTGCATCTAAGGTCACTTCCTCAAATTCTTCAACGTTTTGGTCATCTCCGGCATTGGCCACAACCAGCTCGTCTGTTTTATTTAATGTCATACTGTATTCAGTACTTGCCTCGCCGCCCTCGTCGTCGGTAACGCTTAATTGCCATATTAAATTAGTATTTGATTCAAGCAGCGGGTGGCTAAAACTTACCGTAGAGTTGTCAAAGTCGGTTACATCTAAATCAGGGCCTGAAATTAATTGCCACTGATAGCTATTAATTTGGCCATTTTCATCAGGGTCGCTCGACTCTTCAGCGCTTAACGTTACGGTGTCGTTATAGGTTGAAGGCAGTGTTTCTGGGGCTGTTTGACTAACAACAGCAAGCGGTAATTGATTACTTGAGGTAATAAATATGCTCACGTTGTCACTAACTAAGCTGCCGTTATCCGTTTGATAGCTTACAGATAGTACAAGTTCACTGTCGGCTTTAACATCGGGCGCAGTAATTGTTTGCTCTGCACCTTCAAGCGGGAAGCCGTCCACAGATGGGCCGCTAACGCGCTGCCAAGTAAAGGTACCGTCATCTGGTGAGCCTTGTGCAGTGATTTTAAACTCTGTTTTTTCTACAACTTGAAGATCGGTTCCGGCATTAACCGAGGTTTCAACAGCAGAGTCTTCACTACCGCCGCCTCCACCGCCACAGGCAGCCAATAAAAAACAAGATATAAGAGGAGTAAAAGCAAATGCTTTCATAAAACGCACCTATAATGTCAAATAATTACTATAGTGTAATCACTAGCAATAAAGATGCCATTTAGAGTTATACCAATTCGCTTAATTAAGTGTTCTATTTTGAGGCTTGAAAACGTGTTGGTAGCTAGGCAAAAAATTCGCTATTCAGTTGTTCTAAATGAAAATTTTTTAACACGTTTAGCCTCTCAAAATGATTAAGCAGTATTGCGGATTGGTATTACATATACGTATCTTGATGAATACGCACAAACAGCTTAGTGCCTATTTTTGAGTAATCTACTTTGTATTCACGCCCATCAAGCGCCTGAATAAACAACAGCTGTTTTTCTTCACCAAAAATATCAGCGCTACTTACATTAACAATTTCAAGGTAACGCTCTTTGGCATCACGCCGGTTTTTAGGTAGATCCTCTTTAAATGGCTCCAAACCATTTTGAGTTACCCTTATACGTGGGTGCTGCTCTGCATTAACAATGACTAGATCAAGCTTTTTATCTTTATGGATGATGGTATTGCGACCACTCTTTATAAAAGATCTTTCTTGGCTCATTATTTTTCCTACTATCGCATTTAGTGTCCAACTTGCGATGCTATAAACCGTTCAGGTGCGCGTTTCCATTTATTTAAATCGGCACTGAACGACCAAATGTCTGTCTCTAATACACTTGCGGGTAACAGTAAGTTATATCCCGTTAACAACTCAAGGTGCTTGGCTCTGTTAGCAAACATAGCTATAAGTCCAGTATAGCTAAATCCTTTAGGTGAGGTGTATTGTGTCTCTTCTATTAACCATTCTGATGGGCAATTGCCATTTTTGCAATGTTTTTGAACAGCTTGCATAAATAAATTACGCTGCTCTATCAGTAGTTTTCCGGCAATGCGTGGGTGTATAGCGCTTAAAAATTCGTCCATATCATTAAGTTTTAAACCTACTGCGTTTAATTCAAGGTGTTCAAGGCCGTCAGCCACCTTAGGAATACCGCTGTGGTGTAAGTTACTAACATGTAACTGCCACTGGCCATACTTATGCTGATACACAAGTAAGGACTCGCTAAGCACTAAACTGTAATAAGGTTCCTGTGTTTTTAAAAAACCAATAAAAATAGCAGCTATGCACATGCTTACTAAAAAAATTTCTATTAAGCTAATTTCACCCGGGCGCAGTAAATTAAACAGCATAATAAATACTAAACCTACGCTGCCTACAGTAAGTACTTCAATGCCATTGCGCGCCCCTTGCGCCCTGTATTTTATTATTGAACTTGGCTTACCCATATTGGTAAAAAGCCATATAAAATAAAAACATAACAATACCCCAAAGTATTATTTTTCTCATTGTTAAACAGGTTTTACACTGCGGTGGTTGCTTCATCGTTTTATCATAATTTTAGTGTTAAATGGGAACAAGTAATTAGTCTCATAAATTTTTACGCCTAACGCACAAATTTATGAGACACATAACCGCCTTTTCACGGTCTTATTTCGTACAATACTTACAATTTATTTTCAGGTATGAAAACGATGTATTCAAAACAGTCAGGTAAAGCTCTTTTTCCATTTTTAATTACGCTTCTTGTTATTTTAAGTGTGTACTTATATTTGCCATCTAGCCATGGCGAACAATCTAATTCAAGTGATACACCCACACAGGTAATGGCTCATACGGTATCGTCTCAAGAAAACATCGTTATGATTGAAGCCATAGGCAGTGCACGCGCAAACCAAGCAATTTATATAAAAAGCGCACAAAGCGATTATGTTACACACATATATTTTGAAGATGGCGACTTAGTAAGTAAAGGCCAACGCCTTGTGCAGCTGCAAAATCAGCAAGAACAATACGCTGTAAAAGAGCTAGGCATTAACTTAAAAGAAGAAAAACGTCAGTTAAGCCGCCTTACTGAGCTTTCTCGTACGCAATCTACCGCTAAATCATTATTAGAAGAGCAGCTTTCTCGCGTAGATGCCACGCAAGCTCAGCTAGAAAGCGCTAAAACCAAACTTGATGAAATGCTAATTACCGCGCCGTTTTCTGGCTTATTAGGCAAACGAGAAGTGTCGGTTGGTGCTTATGTAAGTAGCGATACAATTATTACAACGCTTGATGATATTAGTATTATAAAAGTTGACTTTAAAGTCCCTGAAAAATATTTATCTCAACTTAACCTAGGCATGAAAGTACATACTCAAAACGATGCCTACCCAGGGCGCACTTTTACCGGCAAAGTGACCCATATTAGTTCTCGTATCGACTCGATTACTCGCAGTGTTGAAGTAACCGCAAGCTTTGCTAATAAATCCGGGCTATTACGCCCTGGTATGCTTTTAAACACCGCTCTGGAGCTTAGTAGTAATCAGGCGCTTATGGTGCCAGAAAAAGCCGTGATCCCACTGCAAGATAAACATTTTGTATATCAAGTAAAAGAGGGTATTGCCAATAAGGTAGAAGTACATGTTGCTGGCAGAAATAACGGCTGGGTAGCGATTGATGAAGGCCTTAGCGATGGCGAGCAAGTGATTACCGAAGGCATTATTAAAATTCGCCCTGGTAGCAAAGTAAGTGTTGAGGGTTAATCGGTGAAAATTACAGATACGAGTGTTAAACGCCCTGTTTTTGCCATAGTAATTAACTTACTACTGCTAACATTTGGCTTGGTGGCTTTTTCGATGCTACCACTTAGAGAATACCCAGATATTGAAACTCCTATTGTCAGTATTAGTACTGACTACACTGGTGCTTCGGCAGAAATAGTCGAGACAAAAATAACGCAAATATTAGAAAACCGGATATCGGGTATTGAAGGCATTAAAAGTATTAATTCTTCAAGCAGAAATGGGCGCTCTAATATCGTTATTGAGTTTGATATAAGCCGTGATATTGACGCAGCCTCAAACGATGTACGAGAGCGAGTAGCCCGCGCACTAGATAACCTACCAGAGCAAGTGCGCCCACCAGAGGTATCTAAGTCAAACAGCGACGAGAGCCCTATTGCTTGGTTTGTACTTAACAGTGAAACCATGAACTCGCTGCAATTGAGCGATTATGCACAGCGCTTTATTGTTGACCGATTAGCCGTTGTAGATGGCGTTTCAAATGTACGTATTGGTGGTGAGCGCCAATACGCCATGAAAATTTGGCTAAACCGCCAAGCCATGGCCGCTCGTGGGATCACTTCGAGTGATATCGAAAACACCCTACGCAGCGAAAACGTAGAGCTTCCAGCAGGTGAAATTGAGTCTATCGACCGCGACTTTACCGTACGTACAGCGCGTAGCTATAAAGACCAACGTGATTTTCAAAACTTAGTTATTAAACGCGGTGAAGACGGCTACCTTGTGCGTTTAGGTGAAGTTGCCGATGTACATTTAGAAGCCGCCGACGATGAAAGCCTGTTCCGTGGTAACGGCCGTAACATGATTGGCCTTGGCATAGTAAAGCAAGCTAAAGCAAACACCTTAACAGTGGTAGACAACGCCCGCAGTGAACTTGAAAAAATAAAACGTAATTTGCCAGAGGGCACCACTATTCAAGACAGCTACGATTCGTCTATTTTTATTAAAGAGTCAATCAACGAAGTATATAGCACGCTTGCCATTTCTATGGGGTTAGTGGTGTTAATAATATTTATCTTTTTAGGTAATATTCGCGCTACGCTTATCCCCGCCGTTACTGTGCCTGTAGCACTTGTTGGCAGCTTTATGTTTTTACTTGCCATGGGTTATTCAATCAACTTATTAACCTTACTTGCGCTGGTATTAGCGATTGGTTTGGTCGTAGATGACGCCATTGTAATGCTTGAAAATATTCACCGTCGTATTGAGCTTGGCGAGCCACCTTTATTAGCGGCCTTTAGAGGTGCCCGCGAAGTAGGCTTTGCAATTATTGCGACAACGCTTGTGCTTATTTCGGTGTTTGTACCTTTAGTATTTATGGATGGACGAATTGGCGCTTTGTTTACAGAGTTTGCAATGGCTGTAAGTGCCGCGGTGTTTTTCTCTAGTATTACTGCCCTTACGCTCTCGCCTGCGCTGTGCTCTAAAGTTTTAAAAGCGTCAGAAAAAGAAAGTAAATTTAGCCAATGGATGGACCGTGTTTTTAGCAAAGTTGAAAACAGTTACCGCCAATCGCTTACCTCAAATATGACCAAAAAATGGGGCTTAATGATAAGCCTAGTACTTGCTGGTTTTGTTAGCTACTCGTTGTTTTTGCAAGTGCCCTCTGAGCTTACGCCAAAAGAAGACCGCGGTACCTTTTTTATTATGATGAGCGGCCCTGAAGGCGCAAGTTATGAAAATAACGCTGCCAACATGGCCAAAATAGAAGAGCGCCTGCTTCCTTACTCAGAAGCTGGCGAATTAAGCCGTGTTTTAGTGCGCGTACCGGGCTGGGGCGGCAGTGGCGGTGTTGCTATCGTTGGTATGGCCGATTGGGATAAGCGCAAGCGCTCTACCTGGGAAGTTATGGACGAAATAAGCGCCAAAATGACCGAAGTAACAGATGTACGTGCCTTTGCTATTATGCGCCGTGGTATTGGCGGTGGTGGCTCTTCTCGCCCCATTGAGTTTGTACTACAAGGTAACGATTACGAGCAACTTGCTGATTGGCGCGACCGCATTATAGAGCGCGCAGAAAAAAATCCAGGCTTGGTAAGAATCGATCACGACTATAAAGAAACCTTTCCACAATTTTTAGTCAGCATAGATAAAAACAAAGCCGCTGATTTAGGTGTGTCGGTATCAGATGTAGGCACCACGCTTGAAACCATGCTAGGACAGCGCCGTGTTACCACCTTTATTGACCGTGGTGAAGAATACGATGTAATTTTAAAGGGCACTAAACAAGACTTTACAAATCCTACTGATATTTCAAATATTTACCTTAAATCACGCAGTGGTGAGCTGGTCCCGCTAGATAGCCTTATAAGCTTAAAAGAAGAGGCCACAGCATCGCGCTTAAATCGTTATAACCGAATGCGTGCCATCACACTAAGCGCTAACCTTGCGGACGGTTATACACTTGAACAAGCACTTAACTTTTTAAACAAAGTAGCTGCAGAAGAAAACGACATTGACGGCGCTGTAGATTATAAGGGTGAATCACAATTATATTACGAAGGCGCATCGGCCATGACCTATGTATTTGTGCTTGCCCTGACTGTGACCTTTTTAGTTTTAGCTGCACAATTTGAAAGTTTTATGCACCCGTTTGTCATTATGCTAACGGTACCGCTTGGCCTAATGGGCGCCATGTTTGGCCTATGGGCAACCGGCTTAACGCTTAATATTTATAGCCAAATTGGTATTGTAATGCTGATAGGTTTAAGCGCTAAAAATGGTATTTTAATAGTCGAATTTACCAACCAACTGCGCGATAAAGGCGTAGAATTTAGCGAGGCTATTTTGCAAGCGGCCACTCAGCGCCTACGCCCAATAATAATGACCTCTCTGACTACGGTAATGAGCGCAGTGCCTTTAGTATTGGCATCAGGCCCAGGCGCAGAGAGCCGCATGGTAATTGGTGTGGTGGTATTTACAGGGGTTATTGTATCAACATTGCTAACGCTTTATGTTGTGCCTGCGGCGTATTATGCCCTAGCCCGCAACACACAGTCGCCAGAATTTTTACAGCAAAAATTAAATAAGCAAGCCGACTCTCACCCGTTAAAAGACAGCGAAGAAATTTAACTGAGCTTACACTGCGCCGTAACTTGCTGTTACGGCGTATTCAATTTATGCTCGCCTTAATACTGTAACATACATAATTAGGACAACTAATGAGCACATCAACACAACTAGCAACATTTGGTGGAGGCTGTTTTTGGTGTATAGACGCTGCATTCAGACGAGTAAAAGGTGTACTAAACGTATGCTCAGGTTACACCGGCGGCCATACCGACAACCCCACGTATAAATCGGTCTGCTCTGGTACAACAGGCCATGCTGAGGTTGTGCAACTGGAATTTGACAGCGCTGTAGTAAGCTTTGAAACACTGCTTAGCATGTTTTTTACGTTACACGATGCCACGCAATTAAATCGCCAAGGTAACGATATTGGCACACAGTATAGAAGTGTTGTTTATTACCACAACGATGCACAATTAAATCAAACCAATGAGATGATAGCCCAGTTACAAAACCATATTAGCGAGCCAATAGTGACAGAGGTTAGTCCTGCTACCATATATTACCCAGCTGAGCATTATCATCAAGATTACTACAACGAAAACCCACAGCAGGGTTACTGTAGTATTTTAATAGCGCCTAAATTGCACAAGTTTGAAACTTTATTTAAAGAATTCTTAGCTAACTAGCTAATTTTCGTTGTTAAAATAATTCTAATACCAATCCGCATAATTAAGTGATCTATTTTGAGGATGGATAAACGTGTTGATAGCAAGGCAAAAAATTCGCTATTTAGTTGTTCTAAATGAGAATTTTTTAACGCAGATAGCGACACATTTAGCCCCTGAAAATGATTAAGTATTAATGCGAATTGGTATAAATACACATTAAAAAGCCCGATATAAATCGGGCTTTTGTATATTAAAAAACGCTATTAAAACTGATAGCTTGCACCTGCAAAAAAGCGGCGCTCTGGGGTGTTGTAGTAATATACGTCACCGCTTGTAAAGTCAGCTCTTGAGTCAACCACATTGTAATCTCTGTCAAATAGGTTCTCTACACGCAGCGACAGCTCAATATTATCGTTTACATGATAGTTACCCGCTAGGTTCCAAAGTGTATACGACCCTAGGCGCGTTACTGCACCCTCGCGATCACTGCGGTATTGCATATCAATGCGAGCATCAAAATCACCAAATTGCTTTGCGAGTTCCCAATTAACAGTGCGCTTGGCAACATTGCGTAGCTCATCGCCGGTTTCTTTGTTTTCGGCACTTAAATATGCAAAATTTAAGTGGCTATCAAACCCTAAAATTTGTTGTGTAAGGCTAAACTCAACCCCTTCGTAGCGAGCTTCGTTTATATTAGCTAACGCAAAGTTTTCATCGTAATCAATTTTATCTTCGATGTCGTTTCTAAAAATTGCAAAATCGACTTGTGCACTGTCAAAATTAACATTTACACCAAGCTCGCGGTTTATTGATTTTTCAGGTTGGAGATCTGGATTACCAAAATTTGGGTAGTATAAATCGTTAAATGTTGGCGCTTTAAAACCTGTGCTTTGACTAATTCTAAATGTTGAATTTTCAGATAAATGATAACCAGCCGCCGCAGTATAGGTTGTTTCATCACCAAACTGTTCATCGTCGTCTTGGCGAAGAGTTAAATTGGCAAGCACAGTGTCGGTGTCGTAATAAGCCCCAACAAACACTGCTAATACATCGCGGCTATCCTCATCAAATGCTTGCGAGCTGTGCGATACATCATCGTTATACCAATTAACGCCGCCGCTAATATTAAGCGCATTTGTTAAGCGGTATTGGCCGCTGTAATCTACTTGCGAGCGCTTAGTAATAAATGTACTGGTTAATGGCCCGCCGGTAAAAAAGTCCACATATGTGCTGTCAGAATCATCGGTTGCAAAAGCAACATCTATAGCATGAGATTGGTTAGTGTAGTTTTTGCTCCACTGCGCCGACAGTTGATAGTTTTTAAAGTCCCCTCTTTCAACCGTGCTCGTAGCCGGGCTAAAGCTGCTATCGTAATCCGCGTAGCCTTCGCTGTACTGGCCTAGTAGCTTAAAGTTACCGTAATGTGCATCTGCATAGTTTACTTTAAAGCCTACGTTTTTATTTTCATAGCTGTCGTCATCGGGCGCTATACCTTGTAATGCATCAAAACCATCGGTTTTTTCAAAGCCTGCATTAAATGCGCTAACCACTTCATCTGATTTTACTGAACCTGCAAGTTGATAGTTTTGATAAGCGTTAGAGCCAAATGTGGCATCAAGTGATACATTGCTCGCTTCACGCGTTATTATATTAATAACCCCAGCTAATGCATCTGAGCCATACACAGCTGCACGCGAGCCTTTTATGATCTCGATTCGCTCAATACTATTTAGCGGCACGTTACTTAATGCTTTTTGTCCTAGCGTGGCTGAGCCCGTGCGTACACCATCAATTAAAATTAGCGTATCGCCAGAACCTGTACCACGTAATGACACACCCGCTGTTTGCCCAAAACCACCATTAGGATTAATTTGAAAACCCACTTGTGTGCTTAGTAAGGTTGGTAAATCGCGTACATTGCTTGCATCTATTTCGGCGCGTTCAATTACATTAACGCTCGCTAAAACATTATTTATTGATTGTTCAAATTTATTAGCGGTAACAGTGATTTTTTCAATTGGGCTTTGTGCAGCAGATACAGAAAAAGACAGCGCAGCCGAGATAGCAACGCCAAGAGTTGTTTTATTTAGCATGATGTTCCCTATCTTTGCCCACCGCAAAGATTTAAGTAAGTAAGATTACTTCAAGGCCGGTCTCCGGACTCAGTAAACACATAAATGCGTTAATACTTTACCGTTGCGGGGGCAGTGTTGGGATTGCTTTTGTTATAAAGGCGCACCAACTTCCCGATTATCTCGCTGTTAGTTTTAATACTTTAAACCCTGTATTTAGCAACCAGCAAGCACCTTGAAAATAGGCGGTTATTGTGAGCAGTTTGTTTACAAATGTCAACGGACGTCTATATAGCTAAAGGTTATATTATTTATTTTCAGTAAAGCTGGATGTTACGCCGTATGAACTTAAAAGCGCTGTGATTTTAGGTTTTATTGCAGACGAATTTAAAAGCTTATCCATTTGTTTTACCGTAATTTTACTGCGCACAGGATTAACTAAAAAATGAGTATCGTATATAGCATCTGGGGTATTACTCTTATAAAGCAGGTTCATATTAAAAATGTTGTTCTTTTTAAAGTATTGATAAGCTATGTTATTTAACACCCCAACATCGGCACGCTTTAATAGCAGCATTTTAACAACGTTAAACTCATCGATTGTTAAACTAACTTGGTGTTCATCACTTAAATATTGTGCATCGGTTATAAAATCAGCAAAACGATAGGAATACCCCAATACCCCCGCTTTTGTTAAAGCATGTAAGTCATCGAAATAGCTTTGCTTTTGGGCGTTTTGTGCCAGCGTATACAACTCATTTTTTGCAATAACATAAAAGCTCGTTTCCTGTAAGGCACTTCTTGCTACCTCAGGCACCCATTGCATAGCCATTAAAAATAACATGTCGAATTCCCCCCATTCGACCCACTTTTTGAGCCTTTTTACAGGCAAAGAGTTAAGAGTAAATTTATATTCGCTTTGAGAGTCATTGAGTATTTTTACAAACTCAGGCGCTACCCCTTGCTCTTTTTCAGCATTAATAATAATTGGAAAGTAACCGTCCTCTACCAACACATCTACATTTATTGGCTTGGCAAAGCTAAACTTACTGCTCGCAATAATAATTATAAAAACAAAAAACTTAAGCATTTAAAGCCTTTAACAGTCGCTATTAAGTAATATTGATATTAAGAATAGCCTAATATACGCAACTGCGTGATAAGCAGGTTTAATAATGCATTTAAATAACGTTAAAAGAGTATGGAATAACAGTGTACTAATTTTACACAGGTAAAAGGGGTTTAGGCTTGCGAGTAAGTAAAGGCTGTAATTAGGGCGGGGTAAAATGTGTGGCTAATATATTTAATAACCACACATTTAAATTTTCACTTTAAAACACTAAAGACACTTAGCTAATTAATCGCGAAAGTTTTTAAACTGGAAAGGCTGACCTAAATCTGCAGTGCGAACGACTTGCATAGCGGCTTGTAAATCGTCACGCTTTTTACCCGTTACACGTACTTCTTCACCTTGAATAGCAGCTTGTACTTTTACTTTTGAGTCTTTAATGGCTTTAACTACTTTTTTAGCCATGTCTTTCTCAATGCCTTGTTTAAGTGCAACATTACGAAACACGTTTTTACCAGCACGAGTGATGTCTTGCAGCTCCAAGCTTGCTACGTCCATACCACGCTTAGAAATTTTACCTGCTAAAATATCAAACAATTGCATAACTTGTGAGTCAGCTTCAGCTTTTAGTTTAATTGTTTTGTCGTTTAGCTCAATTGATGCGTCAACACCTCTAAAGTCAAAGCGCGTTTCTAGCTCACGGTTGGCGTTATCTACTGCATTTTTAGCTTCGTTCATTTCTACTTCTGATACGATATCAAATGAAGGCATTGGGTTCTCCTAACTATTAAATCTAAATTTATGCGCCGATTATAACGCTAAAATTATAAATCTTTACATTTTTCTGCCAGTTGTTCAGGTGCGATACTAATTTAGTTTGATATACTGCAGCCTCTTTTTTAAGCGGTTTTAGGATTTATCGTGACAAGGCGTGTTTACCAAGCAGTTTTTTTGATTAGTATTGTGGTGTTTACCCTCTTATTTGCCAAAGAAATAAAAGGCGGCGTTACGAACTTATTTCCACATGTTGATAAAGTTGCCCACTTTGGGATTTTTTTTATACTTGCCATCATTATGGATAAAGCCTTTAAGTTACCGCTGTACACGCAAGTACTTTTGCTTGCGGGCTACGGTGCAGCAATAGAAATAATGCAAGATGCGCTTCCTTACAGGCAGGCCTCATTAGGTGATTTTGTTGCTGATTTTGCCGGTGCGGCCACGTACTTTTTACTAAGAACCATTTTTACTCCTCGAAAAAAGAACCCTTATGGCTAATATTCTTATTATTGGCGACGGCGCTATTGGTTTATTGCTAAGCCATTTTTTATCTAAAGCTCACACTGTTCATGTGTTAACACGCAAAGCCACTGCAAATACACGCTTTTATTGCAAAGCAAAACAGCCTTCGCAAAAAATTAATGCACGGTTTATTACACTTAAGCAAATTAATGAACAGCCCGCGTTTGATATTGTTATTTTTGCAGTAAAGGCTTTTCAGGTGCAATCGGCCTTTACGCAAATTAAACCCTTTTTATCGCCAAGTAGTGTACTTATTGTATCGCACAACGGTATGGGTAATGTTGAAACACTCAATGAGCAACTCGATAAGCAACAAGCGTTGTACTTTTTAACCACCAGCATGGCTGGCTTTAAAACAAACGACTTTATAGTACAGCACACCGGTGAAGGTAAAAGCGTATTAGGTGCCTGCAACCCTTGCGCGCACAGTTATCGCCAAGCAATGTGTGAGCAATTGCAAAACGTGCCGCAGCTTAGCTACACTACTAATATTGAGCAGCTACGATTTGAAAAACTATTAGTAAATATTGCCATTAACCCATTAAGCGCATTGTATGATATTAAAAATGGTCAGTTACGTGCCCCTTATTTTAATAGCATTATCTTTAATTTATTAACTGAGGCATGCCAAATAGCCCAGGCTTTAAAGCTTGATATTAAGCTGGCTGATGCACTTAACAACGCTTATAACGTAATGATGCTAACCGCTGAAAACTACTCTTCAATGCATCAAGACGTAGCGCATAACCGACAAACCGAAATAGACGCCATTTGTGGCTATATTAGCCAACAAGGTAAGCGATTAAATATCAGCACCCCGCTAAACGATGCCCTACTTGCTAAAATTAAGGCAAAAAAAAGCGTGGTATAAACCACGCTCTAAATTACGGTTAACCTTTACGGGCGATAAACTTTTACACCCGTAAAGCCTGCTTCATGAAGAATAAGCGCCTGTAACTGGCTCATAACCCCTCTTTCACAATACAGGTAGTAATCCTTATCTTTTGGCAGATCACCAAATTTAGTCGCTAAGCGGAAAAACGGTAAATGCACTACATCTATACCGTCAATCTCAAGCGGCGCTGCATCCTCTTCCTCTGGTGAGCGAATATCAACAACCACTGCACCCGCTGGTAAATCAACTACCGACTCAGCTTCTTTAAGTTCTTGCTTAGCTTCTACGTCTATATCACGCACATCCATAATGCGAGCGTTTTCAACAACAGTATTAAGCACATCAAAGTCGAACTTTTCTTCTTCGGCTTTAATAACGTCAAGTTTAGCTTTAACCGTTGGCTTTTTAGATATTACGCCACAGTACTCAGGCATGGTTTCGGCCATTTCTGCGGTGCCAATTTTACGTGCAATATTTATAATTTCTTGTTTGTCGTGCTGAATAAGTGGGCGCAAAATCAGGGTTTCTGTTACGCGGTCAATTACACTTAAATTAGCTAAGGTTTGGCTAGAAACCTGACCTATACTCTCACCAGTTACCAAGGCTTGAATATTTAATTTTTCGGCTACTTGGCTGCCAGCACGCATCATCATGCGTTTTAGCACAACACCCATTTGGCTGTTTTCAACGTTCTCTAAAATTTCGGCAACAACCGGTTCAAAATCAACCGTGATAAATTTAACTTTATGAGTAGAGCTAAATTTTTTCCATAAATAGTAGCTGGCTTGTTTAACACCAATTTCGTGTGCTGCGCCACCTAAATTAAAGAATAAAAAGTGCGTGCGAGCACCTTTACGGATCATCTGATAACTTGCTACACCTGAGTCAAAGCCGCCTGACATTAACGAAAGCACGTCTTCTTGTGTTGGTAGTGGAAAGCCTGCCATACCTAGGTGAGTTTGCGTAACTATGTAGGCTTTATCGTCTTTTACTTCTAAGCGAATAGTTACTTCTGGGCGGCTTAACTTAACGCGCGCGCCTTCAACGTGCTGGTTTAAACCACCACCCACGTAACGCTCTAAATCGGTAGAAGTAAAGTCGTGTTGACCAATACGCTTTGCGCGTACACAAAACGTTTTACCAACAATGGTGTGCCCTACTAGGTCTATGGTTTTTTTATAGATATCGTCAAGCGTTGTGAAATCAGTTTCGGTCACTTCAATAAATTGCACAATACCAGGAATGCGCTGCAAGCTATCGATAAAGTCTAGGCGTGTTTGTGCATCATCAAGCTTAGTTACAACAGAAATATTATCCCAGTTGTTTCTTACTTGTACTTTTTCGTCAACACGGCGCAATACAATTTTAATGTTATTTTCTAACACTTTAGTAAAGCGTTTACGTACCGAACGGCTTTTAATGGCAATTTCAGGATGTAGTTTGACGATAAATTTAAGCATAGTTCACTCTTAGACTGCGGGAATTCGCGCTCCCAGGCATTGGGCGCGCGATTATAGCAAAAATTTTTGCGTCTAGGAACTAACCAACTAACAGCAGTTAGGCAAGCGCTGGCGCTTGCTCTGCAAGTTGGGTGTATTTTTCACGTAACTGATTCATTTTAAGTATGCTTTTTTCGGTGCTGTAAGCCCTAAATAATGCTAATACTTTTAAAATGCCATGATAAATATCTTGCTCGGCTAAATTACCACTGAGCCTACGCGCTTTAATATACGGAGTCCAAAAACTAACGGTTAGCTTAAGAGTATGAGCAAGTTCAAGCGCATCTTGCTCTTCTATGGCAATCATTTCGTTATCGCGCAGGCCTAAAATAACTTGGCGAACCTGCTCTAATAAAGTTGACTGAAAACCAATGTAGGCTTGTTTTAAGCTTTCATCCCTTGAGAGGATGTCGCCTAAGTTGTCGTAAAAAAAATGATAGCGCCACATTAGCTCAAATAATGAATCTAAATAAGCAGTTAAATGATCAAAGGCATCATCGTTTGCTTCAATGGGTTTAAAATGAGTATGTAAATGCTCGCTGTAAAGCGCAAAAATATGTCGGATAATGTCTTCTTTATTTTTAAAATGATAGTAAAGATTACCCGGGCTCATCCCTAAATGTGATGCAATATGATTGGTTGATATTGCACGCTCACCATGTTCATTAAATAACGAAATACTGGTGTGTATTATTTTATCCTTAGTATTCATATGCGACGACTCAAATTAACTTATAAACTACATTACACTAAATATCAGCCTTGCAGTATAAACAAATCAGGCAGGTTTAAATACCATCATAATTTACTATTTTAAAAACGAGGGTCAGATTATGCTGCACGCAGGCATTTGCATTAATGTGGTGCTGTTAGCTAACGCAAAGCCTAAGCAGCGTAATTACACTCTAAAAAATGGTAACGCATTTAAAGCACTTTTACTGATTAAATATCAAACATAAAAGCTCAACCTGAGCTCCTAGGCTGATTTGTAGAACAAACACTGATAGACTACTAAAAAAATAATAGTTAGTGAAATCTATGAACGTTACGGCAATCTATCCTGGTACATTCGACCCGTTAACCAACGGCCACACCGACCTAATTCAGCGCGCAGCTAAAATGTTTAGCACGGTTATTGTTGCTATTGCTCATAACCCTTCAAAAAAGCCGTGCTTTAGTCTCGATGAGCGAGTTGATTTAGCCAACACTATTTTAGGGCATTTAAGTAATGTAAAAGTGATTGGCTTTTCAGGCTTACTAGCCGATTTAGCTTTTGATCATAAAGCTGATGTGCTTATTCGCGGTATTAGAGCGGTATCTGATTTTGATTACGAATTTCAGCTCGCAAATATGAACCGCCGCCTAAATCCAGATTTAGAAAGCGTGTTTTTAACACCTTCTGAGCGCAACTCGTTTATATCTTCAACCTTGGTAAAAGAAGTTGCCCGCCATAATGGCGATGTGAGCGAATTTGTAAGCCCACTTGTAGTGGATGCTTTAAAACAAAAGTTAGGCTGCGACGCAAGCTAAAAAAACACAATTAGCGCACTTTGGTGCGCTAATATACCTAACTACTTTTTAGCCATAGCTTGTAATTCATTGCGGTTAAATAAAGCGCGTTTAAGCTTTACCAAGCCTAAAATATCTTTGTTTATAAATAAAACCAATGCCATTACTAAGTCACTTGTAAGCTGCCCAATACCATAAAGCCCCCAAAACCACCAATACTCTATATTACCAAGAACGATACTATCGTAATGCATACCGTAAAATACAAACGCATTAAAACTAAGCCCCACGATTAAATAATAAAAAGCGATCGGTTTAGCTTTCGATAAAAAAATCATCCATATCATCAAAGCGATTATGGTAACTGCATCAAATAAAAACAGGTTTAAGTGAGGTGTGGCTGTTTGCGGGTCCATAACCATACTTGATGTATATGAAGCAATCATAATAAATGATATTTGGGCTAAGCTTTTATCTGACTTATTTATGCTTGTAGATAAGCAATATAAAAATGCAAAAACAAACAGCCATGTAATTAAAATGGTTATGTAATCATAAAGGTCAGCCATCGCCCATAATAGGTTATGCATATCGGAAACGCTTCAACTTTGTAGTTAAATAATTACTTAGCTTTACTAAACCTAAGATATCTTTATTAACAACTAAAACCACCGGCATTAATAAATCAGTAAAATACATGCCAAACACATAAACATTCCAAAACCACCAATAATACAATGTGCCACGCACTTCGATATCGTAATGCATCGCTAAAAACAAACACGCATTAATACTTAAGCCTGCAATGACATAATATAAAGATACAGGCATAGCTTCATTACTAATGCGTTTATAGAAAAAAATGACTCCTAAAGTAACAATGTCAAAATAAAAATAATATAAGTGCGATACAGTAACTGTATCGAAGAGAGTGCTAGAGCTATAAGAGATCATCATAATCAAAGATAAGTACACATTCGCTTTTTGAGAAGTATTTATACTTGCAGATAAGTTATATAAAAATGCAAAAACGAACAGCCAGGTAATGAAAATACCCACATAGTCTCTAATTGAGACTAAATCCCACAAAATATCAGCCACTTTGCTTCAATCTCATAACACCGCTTACCAACTTATCAGTAGCATGCACTAACATTAAAAAATCCTTTTTAATGAACAAAATACTAACCATGATGATATCCATAATATTAATAACAACCGTATAAAAAGACCAAAACCACCACGGTTCGTAATTACCACGTACAAACACATCTATGTGCATAGCTAAAAATAATAACGAATTGATGCTCAAGCCAAATAATAAGTAAGTAGATATGTGTTTTTCAGGTAAGTAATATCGCAGAAAAAAAATAAAAAACAAAGTGACTACGTCATAGCAAAATAACTCTATGTAGGTAATATCATAAATATCAATAAAGAAACTAAAGCAATAAGATATGGCCATAACTAAAGATAGCCATACAGCCTGTTTTTTTGGATTGTTAATGCTAGTTGTTAGTGAATATAAAAAGGCCATTAAAAACCCCCACTGCACTAACACACCGATATAAACTGACACTTCAGGGGGGATTAGAACATTATTCACTATTGCGGTTTCTTAGCAAAGAACGAGTAAATAAGGTTTTTTAAATAAATAATTTTTAAAAAATCTCTATTGATAAACAGCACTAAAATCATACTCAGATCAGAAATGGCCACCACTGATGAATACAATCCCCAAAACCACCAATAGGTGTAATTATGTAAAATATAAGAGTCTAAATACATACCTAGAGCAAAGCACATGTTGATACTCAGCCCAAGCATAAGATACATAAATGCAACCGTTTTCTCTTTAATATAAAAGTATTGGGCAATAATTAAAACCACAATGGTGATAGCGTCTAAAATAGCGAGATCAAGGTAAGTAATAGTTTGGTAATTGAACAAAACACCTGGAAAATACGAAATAGCCATAATCGATGAAAGTATAACTAACGCTTTAAAGTGTGAATTGATAGATGAGACTAAAGAATATAAAAATGCCATGAGGAACCCCCATTGCAATACCACACCGATTATATGTGCAATTCTCACATCTAATAAAAAAGACATGATATCCATCTTAAAAGTAAACGCTAATAATAAGCACCTCAAAAATAATAAACAACACCATTAACTCAGCACCTAGCTTAGTATTTTACTTATTAAAACTAAAAAAACTTTCATCGCCATAAACGTATGAATAACTCGACTTTAAAACGCTAGCTGCAAAAGCCACCTTTTAAGCTTAATTAAGCCTAAAAAGTCTCTATTAATGATTAGTACGGCAATCATACACAAATCAGAAAACATAACAGCCGATGAATAAAAGCGCCAAAACCACCAGTAGGTGTAATTATATAGAATATTGGTATCTAGATACATGCATAGGGCTAAAAAGGTGTTAACGCTAAGGCCGATGATTAAGTAGACATAAGCTGTCGTTTTCTCTTTAATAAAATAACGCTGAGTTACATACACAGCAACTAAAATAGCGATATCTAAAAGGGCAAAATCTAAATAAGTAACCGTTTGAAAGTTTGTAAATATCCAAGACAAATAACCTATCGCCATAATACTCGAAAGTACAACAAAGCCTTTAAAGGGGTTATTTATTGAAGATACTAATGAGTATAAAAAGGCCATGAGAAACCCCCACTGCACAATAGCGCTTAATATATAAGCGAAATCGAAATTAGAGATTAAAGCAAAGATACTCAAAGGTAGGATATACAGTATTAAAGCAACTTACTCTTTAATACTTTGTGCTTACTTATAAGAAAGTTGCTGATTAGAGCCTTCAATTTATGAAGTCCGAGAAAGTCTCTATCTACTATTAATGCAACAATCATAGTTAAATCAATAATATTGACTGTAAAAGTATAAATATTCCAGAAAACCCATGATTCCCTATTCCCTAATATATATATATCCAAGTGCATTAATAAACTGAAAACTGAATTAATTATCAAACCAGATATGAGATATAAAAAAGATGTAGTCGTCTTTTTTATGAAGAAGTAAACTAACCCCAAAGTTGCTACTGTAGCATAATCATATAAAGCCCAATCTACGTAAACTGAGCTTTGAAAAGAAAACCAAGTGAAATAATAATACGAGATGGAATAAGAAGCCATCATTACAAATGAACTGATAAATAGAGTAGTATCTCTTTTTAATTGTAATGAAAAAATAAATACATTAAAAAGAAACGCCATCAAAAACCCCCAAGTTGAGAAGGCTGAAAGCGAAAACATACCAAAAAAGTCAGTCAAAAACATTGAACACCATTTGTATTACTTAGGTTTTACAGGTGGGAGGTAAACAACTCCACCACGCTGGAGTTCCGCACTCGCAGCACTCATCGCCTCTTGAGAGAAACTTACTGTATCAGATTGTAGGGTTTTAGGGCTAGCAGTTTGTTCCGTTGCAGGCTGTAATTGTTGTGTTTTATTGTATGCTTGCATTTGTAATTGGCTATTAGCTGAAACTTGCATGTGATTGATCCTTGTATAAGTTTTAATATTATTTGGCGCAACTTTTAATCACACCATCATGTAGGTAATTGCATTACCTGTTTTAAGCAGTGATAGCTATTTTGCTATCTGACTTATACAAAGCAACCAATGTGCCAACATTTTTTGACATATTAAAAATACATGCTACCTACAACTATTTATTAAAACTAAATCTAAAACCCTAGCTAACACCGAGCTCATCTGACCAGTTCATTATACACATAAAAAAACGCACAGGGGTAACCGTACGTTTTTTATATCCAGGAATTTAAGCCACGTATTTACACGGGATCTCCGCACGTGTACTTGGCTTTAAAATATATTCCATTGCTACTTCGTCACAGTTTTCTTTACGAAGGCAAAGTTCGCAATCTTTCATTACCTTCTCTGGTAACGATTCTTTACTACAAAAAGTAAAACGTTGCTGTTCAAAAAAATCCGGCACACGGGTTAATACAATAACGCGATTAAGCGCCAATTTTTTGGCTTTTGCTAATAAGTGCTCTACAAGCTGCCTACCCTGCCCAGTTACCGCGCTTTGTGGATCTATGCCTAAAGAGCGTATTTCAGCAAGCCCCGTGTCGTAAATGTATAACGATGCACATCCCGACACTTTGCCGTCTATTTCTGTTACTGCAAATTCGTTAATTGAATGCACCATGTCGCTTTTAGCACGCGGCAAGTTTTCACCTACCGTAGCCCAGTGCTGTATCAGCCTAGCAATATCTTCAACATCATCTAAATTTGCATCACGAACCGTTATTTGCTGTTTTTTTTTGGCTTCTTTAACCGCTTTAGTAACTTGTTCAATAGATGTACCGCCAAGCGCTTGACGTGCTTTAATACAGGCATCTATTTCAAGTACTGGGTAAACGTCATCTTCAAACACGTCATTAACCGATTTGTACTGCTCAAGCGAAAGCTCCTCTAAGGTTTTACCTTCGCTTATAGCAAGCTGCACAAGTACACCCACAATGTGGTGGCCTTCTCTAAATGGCACACCTTTAGCTACTAAGTAGTCTGCAAGCTCTGTTGCATTAGCATGGCCACCTTTTGCCGCTGCAAGCGTTTTATCGCCGTTTACTTTTACGCCTTTAATACACGCTTGCGCCATGTGAATACAGGCAAGCCAAGTTGGCATGGCGTCAAAAAGGCCTTCTTTGTCTTCTTGCATATCTTTATTGTACGCAAGAGGGAGTGCTTTTAAGGTCATCATCATGGCACTAAACGCGCCAAATACACGGCCCGTTTTACCACGAATAAGCTCTAGTGCATCAGGGTTCTTTTTCTGCGGCATTAACGATGAGCCAGAGGTAACATTATCAGCAAGCTCTATAAATCCGGCCTCACCAGAATTATAAAATATTAAATCTTCAGCCATACGTGATAAGTGAATCATCGAAATAGAGGCACAGCTTAAAAGCTCTACTACAAAATCACGGTCAGATACGCCATCAAGGCTGTTTTTAGTTGCGCCAGTAAAGCCTAGGCCTTGCGCCAAAGCTTGGCGATCAATTGGGTAGGCAGTACCTGCTAGTGCGCCACTCCCTAGAGGGCAAAAATTAAAACGCGCTTTGGCATCTTGCAAGCGGCTTTCATCACGCTCTAGCATTTCTACATAAGCCATACACCAATGGCTAAACAATACAGGTTGAGCACGTTGTAAATGCGTATAGCCTGGCAATATAGTGCCCAGCTCGCGCTCAGCTAACGCCACAAACTCAGCTTTTAGTGCAGCAATAGCACCAAGCAAATGATCGGCAGTATCACGGCACCATAATCTAAAGTCAGTGGCTACTTGATCATTACGGCTTCGGCCTGTGTGTAGCTTTTTAGCTAAATCACCTACTTTTTCGATTAGTGCAGCTTCTACGTGCGAGTGAATGTCTTCTGCACCTGAGGTTGCCACTGCTTGTGGATCTGCTTTTACTTCTTCAAGCAGTTCATTTAGTGCTGCAACCAACTTGGTGTGCTCATCGCTTGTAAGTACATTTACTTGCTCAAGCGCACCTGCCCATGCCACAGAGCCAATAATATCTTGCTCTGCTAACTGATAATCGAACGGAAGTGAGTCGTTAAATTGTTTAAACGCCTCATCTGGACCCGTAGAAAAACGTCCGCCCCATAATGCCATGAAATCTCTCCAAACCCTGTAATGCCCCTTATACAAGGGGCTATAAATAATTTACTTTTTAGCCATTGCTGAAATTCTGCTCGAAAGCGAGAATAAACGAATAAAGCCTTCAGCGTGTGACTGGTCATATACGTCGTCTTCACCAAATGTAGCAAAGTCTTCGCTGTATAAGCTATTAGGTGATTTTTTCTGAACGGCTGTCACTTGGCCTTTGTAAAGCTTAAGTACAACTTCACCTGTAGCAAGTGTAGAAAGTGCTTCTGCACCGGCTAAAATAGAGTCTTTTAGTGGTGTAAACCAACGACCGTCATAGACTAAATGCGAAAATTCACCGCCCAGTACTTCTTTCCACTTACGGCTTGATTTATCAAGCACTAGTTCGTCAATGGCTTGCAGTGCCGCCATAATAACGGTGCCACCAGGTGTTTCGTAACAGCCGCGCGATTTCATGCCTACTAAACGGTTTTCTACAATATCTACACGACCAACACCATGTGGCGCAGCAATGTCGTTTAATTTAACTAAACAGTCGTAAGGCTTAAGCTGCTCGCCATTTACGGCAACCACTTCACCCTCAATAACCGTAAGCGTTACATGCTCAGCTTTATCGGGTGCTTGCTCTGGTGAATTAGTCCAGGTCCAAACTTGGTCACTAGGCTCACACCATGGATCTTCAAGTTCACCACCTTCGTGCGAAATATGCCACGCGTTAGCATCACGGCTGTAAATTTTTGTTGCTGAAGCAGAACACGGAATATCACGCTCAGCCAAGTAATCTAATAATGATTCACGGCTTGATAAATCCCACTCACGCCATGGTGCAATTACTTTTAAATCGGGTGCAAGCGCTGCAAAACATGATTCAAAACGTACTTGGTCATTACCTTTACCAGTACAACCATGCGAAAGTGCATCGGCACCTACTTTACGTGCAATTTCAACTTGCGCTTTAGCAATAATAGGACGCGCCATAGACGTACCTAATAAATAAGTACCTTCGTAAATAGAACCCGTTTTAAGCGTTGGGTAAATGTACTCACTTACCATTTCATCTTTTAAGTCAACTACGTAACACTCAGATGCGCCTGATGCGATGGCTTTTTCTTCAACGCCTTCAAGCTCTTCAGCGCCTTGGCCTACATCGGCAACAAAGGCAATTACTTCACAACCGTAGTTTTCTTTTAACCATGGCACGATAGCTGAAGTATCAAGACCACCTGAATAGGCTAAAACGACTTTTTTAATTGAACTCATAGGTGTTCCTTAACAAAATTTGGATTTAGTAATGTAACTAGCAGAGCATTTTGCGCATGCATGCGATTTTCTGCTTGTTGAATAATTTTTGATGCTGGGCCATCCATTACCTCAGAGGTAATTTCAAACTCACGGTGTGCCGGCTGGCAATGTAATACCGTAGTCGCACCTGTTTGTTCTAGCAATGCTTGGTTTAGCTGATATGGCATGTATTTTTCTTTAACTTGCTCAAGAGGCGTATCATCGCCCATAGACACCCACGTATCTGCATATACAACATTAGCGCCTACAGAGGCTTCTACACGGTCGCTTACCATTACAGATGCGCCGTTCATTGCAGCAATTTGCTCTGCCTTTTTAAGAATTTGTGAATCAGGCGAGCTGCCTTTTGGTGTAACAGCAACAAAATCAGTACCTAGCGTTGCCGCTAATAACATAAGTGAATGAGTAACGTTGTTACCTTCACCTAAGTAAGCCACTTTTAGCTCGCTTACATCGCCATGTACTTCTTGTAGCGTTAAAAAGTCAGCCAATGCCTGGCACGGGTGATATAAATCACACAAGCTATTCACGACAGGTACACTAGAGTATTCACCTAAGGTGGTTAACGTGCTGTGCTGGTTTACGCGCGCGACAATACCATCAGCCCACGTAGAAATATTAAGTGCAAAGTCTTTTACAGATTCACGTGCACCCATAGCGCCGTTTTGCTGATCTAAATACACAGCGTGGCCGCCTAAACGGTTAATACCAATATCAAACGATAAACGCGTACGTAAACTTTGCTTTTCAAATAAGGTAACAATTGACTTACCCGCTAATACTTGGCTGTACTTTTCTGGCTTTGCTTTTAAATCACGCGCTAGTTTTAGTAAATTTAGTGCGCCTTGTTGGTCTAATTCTAGACCCGTTAAAAAATTCTCTAACATGATAACCCTATGGTGTAATTTTTGTTCCGACATGCTCGCCCTGTAGCAAAGCAGTTAAATTGTCTGGCTTTTGCCAGCTGGAAATATACACACCGCGTCGTAAATGTTGGGCAGCGTACAGGCTGGTCTTAACTTTGACCTCCATTCCGCCCAAAATTACCCCTTCATCAATTAAAGTATCAATGTGTTTTGTGTCAAGTTGATGTAACGGCTGCTTGTTTGCATCAAGTACCGCTTCTACATCTGTCATAAAAATAAGTTCTGCATTTAAGTTGCTAGCAATCGCTGCGGCAGCTTCATCAGCATTAACGTTGTACCAGTTACCTTGCTCATCAAACCCAATAGAGCTCACGATAGGTAACCGACCAAGCTTAAGTAAATCGTTAACAATTGAATCATCATTACTTTCGCACTTACCTACTTGCCCAAGCGCTTTTAGCTTTTGAGACGCCATAACTCCGGCTTCATACAAACAAAGGCCAACAGGTTTATGGCCTGCATTAATAGCTTGGCTTACCAGCTGCTTATTTGCACAGCCAGCCAGCGCCCCCACTATGTAAGGCATTTGCTCACTTGGGCTAATACGCAGTCCTTGGTGCTTTGCACTAGCAAAGCCTGCTTGTTTTAGCCAAGTGTCAACTAACGAGCCACCGCCATGAACAATAACAAACTGATTATTTTGATCAGCGCTTAATACATCAAACAAAGCTTTTGCCGCGTTTTCAGTATTAAGTACAGCACCACCTAATTTAATTACCCACGTTTTAGTGCTCATTAAAAGGCTCCTTTTAAGCCAGTGGTGTGATCTAAATTCATTGATAAATTAATACATTGCAAGGCTTGGCCCGCAGCGCCTTTTAATAGATTATCTATCGCTGCCATAACAATCAGTTGAGAGCCTTGCTGCTGCCAACCAATATCAACATACGGTTGTTTTACCACGCTTTTAATAGATGGCACTTTATCAGCTAACAAACGAATCAACGGCTCGTTTTTAAGTACTTGATAAGCATCAGATACGTTTTCCTTGGTAGCGCCTGGCTTAAGCTGTACATAAATAGTTTCTAAAATTCCACGCGGAAAATTACCTAAGTGCGGTGTAAATAACACCTTGTGGCCAAGGTGTTGTTCAATTTCAGGCCCATGACGATGGTTAAACAAACCATACGGGGCAAGCGATACTTCACAAAAATGAGTACCTACGCTGGCTTTACGCCCTGCGCCAGTAACACCTGAAACAGCATTAATAATCACTTTTTCATCACTCAACAAGCCAGCCTGTTGCAACGGCTTTAATGCATTAAGCGCAGCGGTTGGGTAACAGCCGGCTACTGCCACAAGTTTTGCATTGGCAATTGCACTGCTATTCCATTCGGCTAACCCGTAGGCTGCTTCGTTTAACAACTCAGGATGTTGGTGCTCAAAACCATAGTAAGTAACATAGTCGTCGTTGCTAGCAAGGCGGTAACCACCTGATAGGTCAAATACTTTTTTACCCATAGCTAAAAACTGCGGGGCTAAATCAACACTTACTTTGTGATCAGTACATAAGCAAATGTAATCGGCACTCGAATTTATGTCATCAAACGCTGATTCGCTCAGTGGTAGTAAAGGAATATCAAGAAGGTTTCTATGCTCTGGGTATAAATCACTTAATAATTTATGTTTATCTAAACTTCCCTCAGAGACATAACAGCCTGATAACGTTAAATTAGGGTGCTTAGCAACTAAGCTTGCTAATTCTGCGCCGCTATAACCGCTTGCGCCAATAATCGCTACATTCATTTTTTACTCGTTTATAAATTTACTACTAAATAGGTGTGGTGTTCGCTTACACTAGCTCAGATGCTAGCTAATACTTTTCTCAATGAATTGTTGATTATCGTCGCATTATCTTCATGGCTATACTTAATATATTTATGCTTAAAAAGTGAATTGATATTCATCATAAATACTTTTATATTGTTATGCAATTAAATTGAATAATTATTTTGGATTTTTTTATGTCTTTGCCGTCATTTATCTCTATGTACCAACAACTCATTGCAGCCCCCTCTATTAGTGCAATAGAAGATGAACTTTGTATGAGTAATAAAGAGGTAATAGAGTTGCTAGCACGTTGGTGCGAAAGTTTAGGTTTTACTTGCGAAATTATAGAGTTAGAAGGTGGGAAAGGCCGATACAACCTACTTGCTAAGCGGGGAGAAGGCGATGGCGGCTTAATGCTTGCTGGCCATACAGACACCGTACCGTTTGACGATAGCCGCTGGAACCACGACCCGTTTAAACTCACTGAACATAACAATAACTTATATGGGTTAGGTAGTATTGATATGAAAGGCTTTTTTGCTTTTGTATTACAAGCTATTAGTGAGCTTGATATAAAACAGCAAACACAACCTATTTTAATACTCGCCACTGCCGATGAAGAAACCACCATGGCGGGAGCGCAGCAAATTTGTAAGCATCCTAATTTAAAACCTGCGCGTTGTATTATTGGTGAACCTACTGATATGACTCCTGTATTTACTCATAAAGGACATATGAGTACGGCTATAAGAGTGATTGGCCGCTCAGGTCATAGTTCCGATCCCGAACGTGGTCTTAACGCCATCGAAGTCATGCATAAAGTGATTACAAAGTTACTGATCTTAAAAGAGCAGTTAAAGAATAAATATTCAGTTGAACATTTTGAAATACCTTACCCTACCTTAAATTTAGGTAATATTCATGGAGGCGACAACGCAAATCGAATTTGTGGCTGCTGCGAAATGCACATAGACATGCGCCCGCTCCCAGGGTTAAGCATTAAAGACTTACAAGCTTTACTTATTGATGCTACCAGCGATATAAACGCGCAATACCCAAGCGCAGTGAGCGTAATTGATTTACACGAGCCCATTCCAGCTTTTAGTGGCAGCACTGATAGCGCACTCGTTAAAATGGCAGAAAAAACTGCAGGGGAAAAAGCCGTTGCAGTAAATTACTGCACAGAAGCTCCGTTTATTCAGCAACTTGGCTGTGAAACAATAGTCATGGGGCCAGGCTCAATTAATCAAGCCCACCAACCTGATGAATTTTTAGCAATGGAGAAAATAAACCCATCGCAAAAAATTATAACTGACATTATTAGGGCAAACTGCTTTAACGCTTAAAAAGAAGACTGTATTAAAAACTCACAGCAAAAATAACAAAGGCGCCCGTTGGCGCCTTTGTTTTAGTTTATACCTAGGCGTTACTGCATATACTTACTTAAGTACTTTTTAAATACAGGGTCTGTTTTAGCAAGCTCTTTTTGCTCAGCTAAAATCTCTTTTAATATAACACCCGATGTGAGCGGATTAGCCAATACCACTCTAAATACCACTGTCGGCTGATTATCGTATTTTGACGGGGTTAAGCGAGTACGCGATACAAACGAGCGTCCTGATTCACGTTGGCGTTTTTGCATACTGGCAGTAAAGCGATTGAGCGACGCGAAAATTTCTAATCGTGTTGCGGCATCTGCTTGAGCTATGGCTTGTTTAATTTGTTTAGGCACATAGCGGTATGTAAGCAAACACAGCTCAGGCTCTGAAATCAGCTCAAAGTCTTCATCGGCTTTAATTAAATCAGCAAAGTAATGTGCTTTTTTGATACTACGATCAATAAGCATTTCGTAACCCTTGCGACCAATAACGCGTAAGCAAGCATGTACTAACATAGCCATACCTGGGCGGCTGCCTTCGAGTGTATGGCTTCCTAAATCTTTTGAACCTTTACGTAATATGTACTCTGCATGGTGCTCTATTGCATCCGTAGCAGTTGGGTCTTTAAATAATACCAAGCCTGCACCCATTGGCACATACATTTGTTTGTGTGCATCAATGGTAATTGAATCTGCGCGCTCAATTCCTTTTAATAATGGGCGATGCGTTTGCGATAAAAGCGTTGCCCCACCCCACGCTGCATCAACGTGAAAATGGCAGTTTATTTGCTGCGCTAAATCGGCCATATCATCAAGAGGGTCGATATTACCGGTCTCGGTTGTGCCAGCAACCCCTACAATTGCCATAACTTTTATGCCTTGCGATTCAAGCTCTAAGGCTTTTTCGCGCATGGCATTCACATCAACCTTATTATTTTCGCAGGTTTTTACACCAATTAAATTTTCACGGCCGATGCCTAGTAAGTCAATTGATTTACCTAAAGAATAATGCCCTCGCTCCGACACTAAAACGGCCAGCCCTTTGTAGCCATAATGCAGCATACCGGCAACGAGCCCTTGAGCGGCAATGCCTTTAAAGCTGCCGTCGGGTTTTAATAAGCGGTTACGCGCAATCCACAGTGCCGTTATGTTTGCAACTGTACCACCGGAACAAAAAGCACCGAGTGATGTTTTAGCACTGTGCATCCATTTCGAATAAAACGACTCATCTTGCGAGTAAGCTAAATGATGCATCATACCTAGTACTTGGCGCTCTAGGGGGGTAAATGCTTTTGAGGTTTCTATTTTTACTAGGTTTTGATTAAGCCCCACCATCAATTTTGAAAGCGGTAGTAAAAAATGCGGAAGAGCCGATGTCATATGCCCAATAAAGCTAGGCGCAGCCGTGTGTACCGAATGGGCAACTAGCTGCTCCATAATATCTTGGGCGTAAGCAGATACAAACGTTGGGTTTTCTGGGATCACCGCAGCCTGAAAATCTTTTTCAATTTCGTGTAATGGTTTTTCAATTGCCGCTATATTTTCGTTTAAAAACCCTGCTAAATTACTCGAAATTTCAAGCTCAATTTTGCTTAAAGTTGAGTCTGGCGCTTCAGGTACAGTAAATATACGCTTAAGGCTTTCTTTAGAGGCGACGGCACAACGCTTTTGATCCATCTTTATACCTAGTGTGTGTGTAGCTAAAACACGCGTTTAACAGTTAAAAATGCCAAACTATGGCGCTATTATAAGCAGCGTGCTTCTTTTAAAAATTGCGCTAACTTTACTGCAATATAAGTAAAATGTCTCCCTTTAAGCCATAAAAGCGACTAAACGGATGACAAATATTGTAAAAAAATTTCAATAATAGGATTTTATTAAAAAGTCACATTTTAGTTTTGGGCAAATTGCATTTATGCGTATACTTAATATGTGTAACAATAAGGGACAAGTATGCTCACAGGGAAATTAAAAGGGAAGTGGTTTATAGCTGGCTTTACATTGTTTTTGGTCAGTTTATTAGTCTATGTTTATTACACCTATAGCTCAGCGCGTAGCGAAATAATGCACGCTGTCGATGAGCGCCTTCTAAATGCCGCCACCAGCGTAAAACATATTTTAGGGCAAAGTTACCACGATAGAATTAGCCAAGGTTACGATATTGGTTTTTCGGTTTACCAAACTAAAAGTAAACAACTCTCAGAGCTTGCACAAGCGCTTGATATAGCTTACGTTTATTCGATGATCATGCGCGATAACAAAGTTTATTTTACCTCATCCAGCTACACTAAAGACGATCAAGAAAATGCGCGGGTTACGCAATTTCTTGATTTATACCCAGAGGCCACCGACATTAACAGGGGCGCGTTTTATTCTACCGAGCCTGTTTTTGAACAATCTAGCGACCAATGGGGTGATTTTAAAACTGTTTTTATTCCCTTTGTAGATAAATATGGTACTACCTACATTACGGGTGCCGACATAACCTTAGATGATTTAAATAAAAAGCTTCAATACAGCGTCACTAAAGCCATAATAACGGCGTGTTTTTTCTTTTTTATTGCGGTACTGGTTGCAGCTATTTATATATATTTGTTAAAGCGTACCCTAACAACAGATGCCAGTACGGGCTTTGCCAATCATATTGCGCTTAAGTACTTTATCAAAAAGAGTAATTCACACCACATGCAGCTTGCCATTATTTGGGTGAACGAAATTGAAGATATTAATAGCTTTTATGGCACTCAAGTTGGCGACAGTGTAATGAAAAACTTGCTCAGTCATTATCAAATTCGCAGCCCGCAAAGCTGTAAAGTATATCGCCTTGCTACCAATAAAATTGCCGTTCTTACCCCTAAAAGCTTTAAAAGCAGCGAACTGAGCGATTTAGTTGAGTCGTATAACGCAAACAGCCCTGTATTAACAAACCCATTTATTTATATAACTTACTGCGCAGGTATCGCCAGTGGTAATAAATCACTACTGATTGAAAACGCGCACATTGCAACGCTTCAGGCTAAACACGGCCGCGGTAAGGTTGTTAGCTACTCAAAAGTAATGAGCGATGTAAAAAACCAGTATCAATACAATGTAAGCCTTGCCAAAGAGGTTCAAGAAGCATTTGATAACAACCGCATAGTGCCTTATTTTCAGGCTATGTTTAACACCACCAATAATGAAGTTGTACATTACGAATGCTTAGCCAGAATGGTGACTAAAAATGGCGAAATTTTAAAACCCGACTCATTTTTAAATGTAGTGAGCCGCTCAAGAATGGGCGGACTACTAACGCGCACGCTATTTAGCCAATGTATAGAGCGGTTTAGAAAAACAGATATATACTGGAGCTTAAATATAAGCGATAAAGATATACTCGACCCTAGTTTGAGTGAATACATTGCTAACGAGCTTAAGCGCTACCCGCACCCAGAAAACATCACGCTTGGCCTTTTAGAGTCACACGCTATTACTAATTTTTTAGAGGTTAAAACATTTATTTCTATGGTAAAAACCAAAGGGGTGAATGTCATTATTACTGGTTTTGGTAGTGGTTATTCAAATATTTCGAATGCGCTAAAGCTTGAAGTAAACGGTATAAAATTCGACGGCGCATTAGTAAAACAAGCAGTAAGTGATGAAAATATAGCATTATTTATTGAGCATACAGTTCATGCTGCAAAGCAACTTGGTTTAACGCTCATGGCAGAGTCGGTAGAAAATATAAGTATTGAAAATGCGCTTAAAAATGTAGATGTGGCTCTGATGCAAGGCAATTACTTTGCTTACCCAGCGCCACATGTTAACTCATCAAGCCAAGAGGAAGTGGCCGTTTAAAGATCTATCACTAAACGATGGCTTTGTTGGCCGCTGGCCCAGTATTTACGCTCAAACGGAGTAATTGCTTCGTTTGACTCATACAGCGTTACCTCACAAGGATGACCAGTTAGTTCAAGCGCTCTGGCAAACTCTTTTACATAAATATCCCAGTTGCTGCGCACCTCTAAACGTCCGCCTAGCTTAACAATAAACGGAAAAATAGCCGCGCCGTGCCACCTACGTTGGATATGCTTAGATTTAGGCCATGGGTTAGGATAAAGCAAATAATGATGAGTAGGCTGCCAATTAGCAGCCACAGCTAAACGCCAAAAGTCGTTTAAGTCAGCTTGTACCAAAATGTACTGGCCGCTGTCTGTTTGTTTATATTCAACATCGTGCTTATCTAAGCGGTGTGACGATTTATCAATACCAATAATTAATGCATCTGGGTGGCGCTTAGCTAAATTAGCCGAGCTCTCTCCTACTCCACAACATGAGTCTATAATAAGCGGTCCATTAAAAGCTTGAACCTGCTCATTGACTTCATCAAACGCTTGTTGAGTGTGCTCAGCAATAGGCTTTTTAAACTCTGCGTTTAAATGCTTGTTAACGATTTCATCAATCTTTTCGTGTATACCCGCCTGATTAGATACAATACTGCGTGAATTTGCATCGCTCATTAATGTCTAAGCCCCACACCTTTTTTAATTAACGTTAGCGCTAAAGTAAATAGCACCGTAATAAATACTAATATAACGCCAAGCGCGACACTTAAATCAACATCCGACACGCCTAAAAAGCCATAACGAAACGCATTAACCATATAAATAATTGGGTTTATTTGCGATACATTTTGCCAAAACTCTGGCAGTAGCGTAATTGAATAAAATACGCCGCCTAAGTATGTTAGTGGCGTTAAAATAAAGGTTGGGATAATACTAATATCGTCAAAACTATTGGCGTAAATAGCGTTAATTAAACCACCGAGTGCAAACACCGCTGAGGTTAAAATTACCGTCGCCATAATTACAAATATATTGTGTATTTGAATATCAACAAACAATAACGATACACAGGTAACAATAAAGCCCACCATCATGCCGCGGGTCATACCGCCGCCCATATAACCAAGTACAATTATGTAATTAGGCACAGGCGCAACCAATAGCTCTTCAATACTTTTTTGAAACTTGGTTGAATAAAAACTAGAAGCAACATTAGAATATGAGTTGGTAATAACCGACATCATTATTAGCCCCGGAACAATAAATTCCATGTAGCTAAAACCACCCATTTCACCAATACGTGAGCCAATTAAATTACCAAAAATAACAAAGTATAAACTCATCGTAATCGCCGGCGGTACTAAGGTTTGCACCCAAATACGTAAAAAACGAATACACTCTTTAATCCATAAACTCTTTAAGGCTACGCCATATTTAAACATTTATTCGCCCCGCCCTTGCTCTAGTAACCCTACAAATAACTCTTCTAATCTGTTTGCTTTATTACGCATACTCAAAACAGTGTTGCCTTGCTCGGTTAGCGCACTGAAAACTGCATTTAACCCTTGAGATTTAGCCACTTCAACTTCTATGGTGTGCTCATCAGGCATGCTAAACGAGTACCCCTCAAGGGTAACTGGCTGTGCTGGCTGTTTTAAATCAAGCACAAAGGTTTCTTTATCAAGCTTAGCTAGTAACGCTTTTATAGTGGTGTTTTCAACAATACGTCCAGTATCAATAATGGCGATGTTTTTACATAACAGCTCGGCTTCTTCAAGGTAATGCGTGGTTAAAATAATCGTTACGCCTTGCTCATTAATTTGGCGTAAAAAGTCCCACATTGAGCGGCGCAGCTCTATATCAACCCCTGCAGTGGGTTCATCTAATATTAGTAGCTTTGGCTCATGCATTAATGCACGGGCAATCATTAAACGGCGTTTCATGCCCCCAGAAAGCGTACGTGCTTGCTTGTCTTTTTTTTCTAATAAGCCAAGCTGAGTTAAATATTTATCGGCACGCTTATGCGCTTCTGCGCGGGTAACACCGTAGTAGCCTGCTTGATTTACCAATATTTGGCCAAGCGTTTCAAACTGACTAAAGTTAAACTCTTGTGGCACAAGGCCTAAATGCGCTTTAGCAGCTTCAAGGTCGGTATCGATGTTGTGACCAAACACTTCCACCTTTCCTTGTGTTTTATTAACCAAGGACGATATAACACCAATAGTGGTCGACTTACCGGCGCCATTTGGGCCAAGTAAGGCAAAAAAGTCGCCTTCAAAAACTTGTAAATCAACACCTTTCACGGCCTCTACACCGTTTTTATAAACCTTGGTCAGGCCTTCTATATTTAAAGCAACATTTTGCTTATTCATTATTTACCCTCACCATAACCCCAACGTTTAGTTAGGTTATGTTCAATGTTTAAATGATCTAAAATTCGCGCCACCATAAAATCAACTAAGTCTTCAATACGTTGTGGCTTGTGATAAAAACCAGGCGCAGCGGGCATAATAGTGACCCCTAAACGCGCAAGCTTTAACATATTCTCAAGGTGAATTTCGCTAAAGGGCGTTTCGCGTGGCACTAAAATTAATTGCCCTCGCTCTTTAATAACCACATCGGCTGCACGCTCGAGTAGGTTATCTGATGCACCGAGCGCAATAGCAGACACAGACCCTGCACTGCACGGGCATACTACCATTTTTTTAGGGGCGGCAGAGCCTGAAGCTACAGGGCTAAACCAGTTATCTTTACCAAATACTTTTAACTGCTCTGGCTTGGCATTAAATAAAGCGCTTAACTGCTCGGTTGCTTTATCTTCATTAGCTGAGAGTTTAATGTTTGACTCTGTATCAAGCACCACGCGCGCAGCACTTGATATAAGTACATACACTTGAAATTGCTGCGCGAGTAATACTTCAAGCAATCTTAAACCGTAAGGCGCGCCTGAAGCACCACTAAACGCCAGTGTAATTTTATCTTTAAACTGCACATTATTCTCCGCTGTATTTTTTAGCTAAACCATCAACTAAGTGTTGATGTAAGCCATTAAAACCGCCATTGCTCATAATTAATATGTGCTGATTTGGCATTATATTTTCAAGCACAGTGTCAATAATCATTTGCGTACTATTAAAACACTGCATACCGGCATTATCGGCTTGCGCTTTAAGAGACCAATTTAGGTTATCGGGCTCAAATAGCAGCACGTCATCGGCATCACTTAACGAAGCAAGTAGCGTATGTTGGTGCACACCCATCTTCATGGTGTTTGAGCGAGGCTCTAAAATAGCAATAATTTTTTCATCACCCACTTTTGCACGCAACCCCGCAAGCGTGGTTTTAATGGCTGTTGGGTGGTGCGCAAAATCGTCGTACACTTTAATGTTATTTATATCGGCTTTAAGCTCCATACGCCGTTTAGGGCTAATAAACTCTTCAAGCGCTGCAATGCTATGCTCAACGGCTATACCTACGTGGCGCGCTGCCGCGATAGCCATAATGGCATTTTTAACATTATGCTCGCCTATTGCTTGCCAATTAACCGTACCTTGAAGCTCATTGTTTAAAAGCACATTAAATTGGCTACCATCAGCGCTTAGCAAGTCATAATGCCAATCACCATTTAGGGTTTCGCTTTCGCTCCAGAGCCCTTGCTTAATAACATCATCAAGTGCGACATCGTCTTTTGGCCAAATTACCTTGCCAGTATGAGGTAATGTACGCATTAAGTGATGAAATTGTTTTTTTATTGCTTTTAAATCGTCAAAAATATCAGCGTGGTCAAACTCAAGGTTATTTAAAATGAGCGTACGTGGTAAGTAATGCACAAATTTACTGCGCTTATCAAAAAAAGCGGTATCGTATTCATCCGCTTCTATTACAAAAAATGGGGTTTCGCCCACTTTGGCTGACACACCAAAGTTTTGAACTATACCACCAATTAAAAACCCGGGTTTTAAACCTGCATACTCTAAAATCCACGCCAGCATGCTTGCTGTGGTGGTTTTGCCATGTGTGCCTGCCACCGCAAGTACCCAAGCATTTTGCAATAGGTTATGTTTAAGCCACTCTGGCCCCGATGTATACGGCAAGCCCTTATCTAACACATACTCTACACAGGGGTTGCCTCGGCTCATGGCATTACCAATAACCACCATGTCTGGCTTTGGCTCTAACTGTTTTACGTCGTAACCTTGGGTTAGCTCAATGCCCAGCTGCTCAAGTTGAGTGCTCATTGGCGGGTAAACATTTTGATCAGAGCCCGTCACTTTATGGCCAAGCGATTTAGCAATGGCCGCTATACCGCCCATAAAGGTGCCGCAAATGCCTAATATATGAATATGCATAACTTTTTAAATCCTTTCGTACTTCGCACGTCTGTGAAGTTTAATGGCGCTATAATGCCAAATTTTAGGCTTCGTGACTATGCACGTCTCGTCAATTCACTGATGCTAAAACAGCGTTAATAAAATAAAAAAGCCCTCTTACCTAAGTAAGAGGGCTTGCTGACAATAAGCTAAATTACAGCGTTAAAAATACAATTAAGCCAACGCCAAGTAAAAGTCTGTAAATTACAAACGGTAGCATGCCCATTCGTTCTATCACTTTTAAAAACATGAAAATGCAGGCGTACGCCGATAAAAACGAGAGGACTACACCTAAAATTAATGTGCTCCAATCAACCACATGATCGCCTAAAGCCAGCTCTATCGTGTAGTAAAGGCCCATCATAGAAATAATAGGTATAGCGAGTAAAAACGAAAAACGCGCTGCGCTTTGTTTGTTCATGCCCAGCAATAAACCCGCTGTCATGGTAATGCCAGAGCGAGAGGTACCTGGGATCATAGCCACCGCTTGAGCAAAGCCAATAAGCAGCGCTGTTTTCCAGTTAAGCTGATAAATTGTTTTCATTTGCTTACCTTTGGCATCGGCGTACCAAAGTAATAAACCAAAAATAATAGTCGTAGCTGCTATAACCCACGCACTGCGCAGGTACAGCTCAACAACGTCTTTTAGCAATAAGCCTAATAACGCAGCAGGTACAGTGCCCAGTATAATCCACCAGCCAAGTTTACTGTCGTCGGTGGTGCCTTGGGCGCCAAACGATTTAAACCAGGCGCTAAGAATATCAGCCACTTCTTTACGAAAATAAATAACAACCGCTATTAACGTACCAACATGCACAGCCACATCAAAAGCAAGGCCTTGGTCTTCCCATCCCAAAATTTGCGAAGGTAAAATTAAGTGAGCTGAGCTCGAAATAGGTAAAAACTCAGTAAATCCTTGTATCAGGGCTAAAATAATTATTTCTAAAATACTCATGGGTTAGAAAACTCCACCTTCCATAGTTTTTGTTGAGGGTTGTTATACGCACTCCATAGCGCAGCAATGGTTTGCTTAGCAACGGGGTGATAAAAATTGGGGGCGACTTCACAAAGAGGCTGAAGTACAAAAGCGTTTTTGGTAATTTCATCGCGAGGTAATTGTGCAGGCGAATCGCAAACAACGTCATCGTAAAAGAGCAGATCTAAATCTAATGTACGGGGGCTAAATTTTTTATCATCCGCTTTACGCCCGTTATCACGCTCTATTTGTTTTAATAACTTACATACACGCTCAAGCGGCATTGATGTGGTAGCAGCCACCACCGAGTTATAAAAGTTATTTCCTTTAAACCCTACAGCTTCGCTTTCAAAAACAGATGAATGCACAATATCTGTAAAGTGTTGCTCAAGTGCATCAAGCGCACAGCGAATATAATGCGCTTTATTTATATTTGAGCCTAAGCTGATATAAATTTGCGCCATTTAGCTCATAGCCTTTGTGCGTGTTATTTCTACACCTACGGTGTTTGCTTGTGCTACAGCGGCCGGTTTGCTCACTCTAATTGTTACTTGTGGTGTATTAAATTCGGTTAATATAATAGTTGCTAGTTGCTCTACTAAGGTTTCAAGTAACTCTACCGGCTTAGCCGTAGTGTGCTCAATCACTCGCTCGCTTACTTTTGCATAATCGAGTGCTAAATTAATGTCATCATTTGCTGCTGCAGGCTTTATATCGCTGAGCATTTCAATATCAAAATAAAGGCTTTGTTTACTTTCTTTTTCAAAGTCGTACACTCCAATAATTGTGTCGACGTGTAGTTGAGATATAAAAACCTTATCCATTGATACTCCAAATAACTATAAACACTCTCTAAGCATACAATGCATTGATTAAATTAATACTGTATATGCTTTAAGTAGTGTTTAAATATGTAAAAATTACTTCTACAATAGCCAAATAGCTAGATTAACTGCAAAATACAGCAGTTAATAATTTTCACGATAAATTGTGCCGCCAATAATAGCGTAAAAGTGCTATCGATGGGTATAGCAATTAAAAAATAAGGGACTTTGTGTTAGCCATTTTACTGTTTGTTTTAGCCTACTTATTAGGGTCGATTTCATCGGCTATATTAGTGTCTCGGCTATTCAAACTGCCAGACCCTCGCAGCAGCGGTTCAAATAACCCAGGTGCCACCAATGTGTATCGTTTAGGTGGAGCCTTTCCTGCGTGCTTAGTATTAGTGTTTGATATTTTAAAAGGCACCATCCCCGTATGGGGGGCGTATTTTTTAGACCTAACGCCTTTAGCACTTGGTTTGGTCGCCGTTGCCACGTGCTTAGGGCATATGTACCCACTATTTTTTAGCTTTAAAGGCGGAAAAGCGGTAGCTACCGCATTTGGCTCTTTATTGCCGATTGGTTTATCGTTGGCGGGGCTATTAATAAGCACTTGGATTATTGTGGTTGCTATTACTCGCTTTTCTTCATTAGGCGCTTTGGTCACGGTGTCGCTTGCTCCACTGTATACGTGGTTGATTAAACCGCTTTACACCCTACCGGTAACCTTTATTACCGTGCTAATTATATTTCGTCATCGCACTAATATTATTCGCCTTTTTAAAGGTGAAGAACCAAAAGTGGGCGCTAAAAAAGCACCCACTAATGAAGAAAATCAATAATTATTGATGCTAAATGGCTTCTAAGCTGTCTATTGGCCAACGCGGTTTGGTTTTCATGTCGAGTGTGGCAAACTGGCCTGCTTTTAAGCGCTGCATACCAGCGTAGGCAATCATTGCGCCATTATCAGTACAAAACTCAGTACGTGGATAGTAAACCTGTCCTTTCATCCCTTGCATAACACGCTCAAGCTGTAAGCGCAGCTTTGTATTTGCACTTACTCCGCCGGCAATCACTAAACGTTTTATCCCGGTTTGTTTTAGAGCACGCTTACACTTAATAACCAATGTATCAATCACTGCTGTTTGAAACGCATGGGCGATATCTGCTTTGGTTTGTGCGTCATCATCATTTTCGCGAATCGCTATAGAAGCTGCTGTTTTTAAGCCACTAAAGCTAAAATCAAGGCCTGGCTTATCCGTCATAGGGCGTGGAAAAACAAACCGTTTTGCAACGCCTTGCTCAGCCATTTTAGCTAGTCGAGGGCCGCCTGGGTAATCAAGCCCTAATAGTTTAGCTGTTTTATCAAATGCTTCACCTGCGGCATCATCAACAGATTCACCCAATACTTCGTACTGGCCTATACCGGCTACTTTTACCATCATGGTATGGCCGCCCGACACTAGCAAAGCAATAAAGGGAAACTCAGGCACGTTTTCTTCAAGCATAGGTGCAAGTAAATGCCCTTCCATATGATGCACGGCAACAGCTGGAATATCCCAACCATAGGCTAAAGAACGGCCAATAGAGGTACCTACCAATAACGCCCCCACTAAACCAGGGCCTGCGGTGTATGCAATGCCATCTAAATCTTCAGGGCCACAACCGGCTTGAGCAAAAGCAGCGTCAATAAGTGGCAGGGTTTTACGAACGTGATCGCGCGATGCAAGCTCAGGTACAACACCGCCATAATCTGCATGTACTTTTACTTGGCTGTATAACTGGTGAGCCAATAAGCCTTTTTCATCATCGTAAATTGCAATACCGGTTTCATCACACGATGACTCAATGCCTAAAATTCGCACTTTACTTCTCCTGCCTTTATTTACTGCTTAACCGCACTGTGGTTAAGAGATTTACACACATATTTAAAACTATTTAATTTTATCATTCTCTAGCTAAGGTTTTTACTAAGTTCAACGTAATAAACGCTAAAAATTGCTAGAGAGCAATTAACCACAGTTAATTAATTACAACTATAACGCCAAACCAATATTGGTTTGTCCATCTGCAACGGCCTGCTTTTTAAGTGCCTTAACGTTTTCAGAAGTCACGCGGCCCATATTTTCTACAAAGTCGATTAGCTCACTCAAAACTTCAATTTCGTATTGCATTAATGGGTGTTCTCGTACGGCTTTATTGTCGGCTACTTCACCTTCAACCGTCATTTGGTATTCAATAAAACGCGCCACCGTTGCTTGCGATATTTTACTAACACTTATAAATTCTTGCTCGTCTTGCCCCATCAAACCGTGCATTAGGCTCAAAAGCGACGTTGCAGCGTCTATTGCGGGGTAAGTACCAAACATATCAAAGTCGGCAAGTTCAGGTACATTTGGCTCAATTTTTTCTACTTGTTTTTCGAGATCTATTTTACTTTTTGGTAGTAATATTTTTTCCCAGCAAACATTTAACGCACTGCGTAATAAGGCTTCATCACCAAAACCGGTGGCTTCACTAAATAAACCATAATTAGGTAACATACGCTCAATTAAAGCACTTGCTAACACCGCTTTTTGTAAGTAGTTTAGCTCTCTAATACGTTGAAAGTTATTCGCTTTTGTCATTTCTTAACGTCTCACATGACCAACAAAAATCAAATGTTGATCCATTATGCTCATTACAGTTAGGGCATACCCAATCTGGAGCGGATTGTTTTACTTGTTGGTAGTTTACCAATATTTCGCGCGCGTGGCGCTCTTTTATCGAATAAACCTGCACACTTACTTGGGTTTGTTCAAAGGGGATTTCGCCTAAGGCGCCTTGAAGCATTTCACCTTGAATTTGGCACTCAATTGCCGCGCTTAATAACAGCCCTTTGATTATATTTGCCTCTAACGTGTTATCTGCTTTGTAGAGCGTTACCCACTGAAAAGCTTGCTGAGTATTATGAGTATTAATATTTTGCAATTATCACCTCAATTATTTTGTGTTTACAATATCCTACGATACTCTACTAAAGTGTATAGCAGGTAACTTTTTAGGATAAAACAATGACACTTACTACCCCAGGTTTACTTTTTCCAGCAATCTCACTGTTGCTGCTTGCTTACACAAACCGCTTTTTAGTACTAGCGCAATTAATCCGAGAATTAAATTCACGAGAAGGTGAATCTATTCGCCCCGTTGTTGTGGCTCAAATAACAAACTTAAGAAAGCGCATTAAGCTAATACGTACCATGCAAGTGTATGGTGTGGCGTCTTTTTTATTGTGTACGCTATCAATGTTTGCCTTATTTATAGAATTTAATACCACAGGCATTATTTTGTTTGGGGTGAGCTTAGCGTGCTTAAGCCTTTCGTTATTAACATCGTTATTTGAAATTCATATTTCGTGCGACGCCATAGAAATAGAGCTACAAAGTATTGAAGACAAACCCTTAAGTAACCGCATTACTAAAAACTTTACTAAAAAAAGTAGTAAGCCTTAGCGGCTTATTTTTCTAAAATCTTAAACAATAATAAAGCGATGGCATAACCTAAAACTATAAGCGTTTATGCCTCACTTCATTACAAATCACTACGTAGGATTTTCCTATAGCCTTTTTCTGGAATACTTTTTTATTAATTAATGCTAAATTATGTCTAAAGTATTACTTTTAAAAGCATCAAAGCGCCTAAGTCATTGTATTTAGTCTTACTTGCTAACATAGCTTAGTTTTAAATAGAGTAATAAATCACTATAAATAAGCCTAATTGGTAATACTTTTAAATGCGTCTTCTCTTTAAATAATACTAAAAGAGGGATATGCTGAGGCAAATATGTCATAAATTTGCAAACACAGTTACATATTAGGCTTCGCTTTTTGAAACGTTAAATCTAATATTATTGATGTTCGCGGCACACGCGACTTACTTATAAAAAGGGACTATAAAGTGAGATTTGAACAATTAGAACAATTTGTAGCGCTTGGTGTATTACGTCATTTCAGACAAGCAGCTGAACAAACTCAAATTAGCACATCAGCGCTAACGCGCAGCATTCAAACCCTAGAAGACGAAATGG
The DNA here is from genome assembly GCF_035666335.1 of Pseudoalteromonas sp. CuT4-3. Lineage (NCBI taxonomy): Bacteria > Pseudomonadati > Pseudomonadota > Gammaproteobacteria > Alteromonadales > Pseudoalteromonadaceae > Pseudoalteromonas > Pseudoalteromonas sp. CuT4-3. The sequence continues at coordinate 874,739 of NZ_CP142030.1, read as the reverse complement.
GGTACGAACTAGTGAAACGCTCAACACGTTCAGTAAAGTTAACACCCGAAGGCGAGCTATTTCTTGATTACGCCAAAAACACCCTTGCCGAACTTGAGCATACAAAAAAACGAATTTCTCAATCGGTTAACGGCAATACTGACGAAAAGTTAGTCATTGGCTATACCAACAAAGCCAGCAGTGTAGTACCTATCTCATGCGGGCAATTTTTAGCACAATACCCCCATGTTAAAATAGAAATGCAATTGCAAGAGCAGCACGAACTTGCACGCAAACTGCAAGAGGGCGAGATTGATATCAGTGTTTATTCGCAGGCAATTAACAGCATCGGCAGCGACATACACCTGCCAGACCAACTGGTATTGTTTGTTTCTAAACACCATCCGTTAGCAAATAAAAGCGATATCAGCAAACACGATTTAGATAGCTACCCTATGTACGGCTGTTTTTCTCAGTCTAAACAAGTACAAAGCATGCTTAACGAAGCCATCGATATGCTCAATAAATCGGCTAGCATTAAGGTAGGCAGCATTGAGCAAGTAATGTCAGGGCTGGTTAAATCAGATCACTTTGCTATTGCAAGTATTGAACACGCGAGCACTCTTGCAGAACACACAGAGCTTGTACAGCTAAAAACAAATAAAGACTTAAGTCACGAACAACTTGTTATACAAACAAGTCAACAAGCAGCAGTTGGCGAACACATTGACCATTTATTATCTCTTATCAAAAAAGCATCTACGACTATTACTTAAGCCAAGATAAAAATAGCATACCGCATTGCCCTTAAACCTTTTAAGGGCAACCAATTTAGATAGCCCTTACTGATTTACTCTTCTTGTTACCAAAACCTGCAGCACAGCTGCTTAACCTAAAAAGCCCTTTTAGTTTTTATACTTACGCGTTAGGTTTTTATTTGCTTAAGTAGCGGAGCACAAACCACTAGCTATTAAATTTTTTTAGGCTACACTGTCGCACCTTTTTTAATCAACAGACATAAATGAACACACTTTTTAGTTCTGATGTTTATTTAGATGCAATAGAAACCCATGGTTATGTTGTTATACCTAACGCACTTATTAGCGAGCTAGTAGAGAGTTTAATCACCGATTGCCACCGTATTAACCCGCATTTTAGCGCTGCAGGTATTGGCCGTTTAAATGACTTACAAATAGATAAAACCATTCGTAAAGATAAAACCTATTGGTTTGATGGCAGCTCACAAGCACAGCTAACTTATCAAGCAATAATGGAAAGTATAAAAACCACACTTAATCGACAGTTTTTTATGGGCTTATTTGATTATGAGTGCCACTACGCTAAATACACCCAAGGCGACTTTTATAAAAAGCATTTTGATGCATTTAAAGGGCGATCTAACCGCGTATTTACAACAATCCTTTATTTAAATACGCCCGAGCACGGTGGCGAGCTTGTTATATACAAACCAAAAAGTAAGCAAATAGAGATAATAATTAAACCCACCGCGGGGACACTCGTTATGTTTGAAAGCGAGCGTTTTGCGCACGAGGTATTACCTGCCATTAATGAGCGCTACTCTATTGCTGGCTGGTTTAGAAAGAACGCCTCAATAAGTGGAGTAATTGACCCCCCACGATAAAACCAACATAGCCACAACAACTAGTGGCTATACTGAGGTTAAATTAATAGCGTTGAGATGAAATTAACGCGCAAATACAAATGACAAGAACAAGCCAACAAAAATAGCTAATCCAACATAGTGATTATTTAAAAACGCTTTAAAACATGCATCACGCGCACGTTTATGAATAAGCACTTGCTGATAAATAAGTAACCCAGCGGCAGTACATAAACCTGCAACAAACGCCAAGCCTAGCTGGTTAATTAAGCCAATAAGCGCCAACAACGCTATAAAATTAGCGTTTAATAAAAATATAATATGGCGGTCGTATTTACCAAATAAAATAGCAGTAGATTTAACCCCTATTTTTAAATCGTCATCTCTGTCAACCATGGCATACATAGTGTCGTACGCTACCGTCCAACAAATATTTGCAACAAATAACAGCCACGCCTGCAGCGGTAATGAGTCAACTGATGCCATATATGCCATAGGTATTGCCCAACCAAATGCAGCGCCTAAGACTACCTGCGGAAGATGTGTATAGCGTTTCATAAAGGGGTAGCAAAATGCCAGTGCCAACGCCCCAAATGACAATAAAATAGTGTTGATGCTAAGTAGTAATACCAATACAAAAGCAATGGCTATCAGTAATATAAATAAACTCAGTGCTTCACCTGCACTTACTTGTCCGGTGGCCAAAGGCCGCCCTGCTGTACGCTTAACTGAGCCGTCTATTTTTCTATCTGCAAAATCGTTAATAACGCAGCCAGCACTGCGCATAACAATTACGCCTAAGGTAAATACAATAAAGTTAACTAGGCTTGGCATACCAGCGTTTGCAAGCCATAGAGCCCAATAAGTAGGCCACAGTAATAGTAATGTACCGATAGGTTTGTCAATGCGCATGAGCTGAATATAAAAAGGGCTATGCTGTAATTGCAAAGGGGCTAATTTCATGAGTACAAATAGGCTCCGGGTAAAAATACTTCGCACACTAAAAAGTGATAATCATTAATAGAAAACACACTACGACGACCTAATAAAGGGTGCGTAGTTAAATTCAACTCTTTAACAAGTGACTGCAGCGCATGCTCTGAGTCAAAGCGCCCTACCTCAATATTACTTCGGGTAAGTTCAGGGTGCTGAAAAATAACATCACCTAAAGGGCGTGCGCCCATATTATGCAGTGTTGTTTGCGTTTGTGTACTGGGCAGCCAACTTTGGGCATACACCATGGGTGTATTGTCACACAATAAAAGCACCTCGCGATTAAGTGCTTTATTTGTATTTGAGCCAAGTAGTTGTTGCTGTGCATCGCTTAGAGTAAAAGTTTGCTCATTAAGCACTTTTACACTAAAAGTTTGTGCATTACTTTTTAATTTAGCGGTTAATGAATGTGGCTCAAATAGCCACTCTTGCTCTAACGCAGATAAGTTATTTACCAAAGAAGCACATTGCCAATTGGCAGATATAGAAAGCGGAAATGTAATCATAATAGCTCAATAAAATTAAAACCGAGACGATGATAACATTGCCAAAGCATTTGAAAAAGTGATGTTTTACTGCCGATAAATAATTGCAGGAGCTGTTTATTAGGCGCTATTAAGTATAAACTATTTGTATTAAGAAAATGGAAACACACTAAAGATGAAAAAAATAGTATACGCAGGTTTTTTAGCACTGATCCTAAACTGTTTTAGCTTCTCGGCAAAAGCGGAATCGACAGTGGGCTATTTTGGTTTTGAGCCAGACATAATTACCAATTACATAGGCGCCTCAAGTAAAAAAATGGGCTATGTACGCGTGACTATAGATTTAATGCTTAGCAATAACGAAAATATTGCTATTGTAGAGCACCATACCCCGCTTTTACGCGATGCGTTAGTAGAAATACTATCTAAAGAACCTGAAGAAAAAATAAAGTCGCTTACTGGGCGTGAAGAAATCAGAGCAAAGTGTGCCGAAAAATTAAAAAGCCTGTTAAAAGAAGAAACAGGCCAAGAGATTATTCGTGAAGTATTATTTACTAAGTATTTATACCACTAAGCTTACGCTTTTTTAGCATTAAATAAATTAGCGGTTACGGCATAAGCCATGCCGCTTAAAAGCCCACCTAAATGCGCCCAATTAGCCATACCAACAAACAACACATCAGCAAAACCAAGTACCAGCCAAATTAACATAAAGCCAATAATGGCAGTGCTGACTAGCGCAGGCTGCTTAGGATTTAAATAGCTGTGAATCCAACAAAAACCCAATAAACCATACACAACGCCACTTAAGCCGCCAAAGTTAGGCCCCACAATTAAAAACTGAGCCCAGTTACTAATAAGTGCAGTAACCACAAATAGCCCAACTAAACTCAGCTTGCCGCATTGCTTTTCAATATTATCACCTAACGACATCCACCAAATTAAGTTAAATACAATGTGCATTGCGCTAAAATGAACAAGTGCCGGCGTTAACCAGTTAAGTGGTTGGCTCGGGTTAAACTGCAAAGCAGTGTATATTTGCTCAAAGCCACCCAATAAAAATGCAAAGTAAATAGCAACGCTTACAATACTTACGGTTTTATTTAGCCAGCTTAGTGCTTTAAAGCGCGCCACTAAATTAAGCGATTGTCCTTGATACGTTAAGCCAGATTGCGTACTGCCCACATCCCAAGAGGCTTGTTGATAACGCTCATGATTGGGGTTTTGTACAAATTCAGCCCACAAAGGTTGCACTTGATGAAAGTGCTCGCCCGCAACACAAATAATAACATTACTGCCATCAGCACTGCGCAGTTGCCCTTCTAAGCCTTGGCTTTTTAAATAATCTATAAAGCCCTGTGCGGCACGAGGATTATTTAAACTACCTAGCTCAATCATCGTTCCACTTTCTCGCTGTAAGCCGCTTCCCAAGCTGTAAAGCCACCATCCATGCTATATACATCTTCAAAGCCCTGCTCTACTAAATAACTAGCCGCACCTTGTGAGCTCATGCCGTGGTAGCAAACAATAATAATAGGCTGATCGAACTCTTTTTCCATCATAAACTGAGCTATATTGGCATTTGAAAGCGCTTCAGAGCCAGGAATATGCCCTGCTTGGTACGAATTAGGATCGCGTATATCTGCGATCACTACATCTTCTTTATCAAGTAGTTCGTGCGTTTGTGCTATAGATATATGTTTAAATGCCATTGAAATCTCTTTTAAAAATATAATAAAAAGGCGGCTAAAGCCGCCTCTGTATGCAAACTTTAAACTATTCCCAGTTTAAAATTACTTTACCAGATTGACCTGAAATCATCATATCAAAGCCAGCTTGGAAGTCATCTACCGAATATTGATGCGTAATAATAGGGTCTAAATTAAGGCCCGATTGAATCAAGCTTGCCATTTTGTACCACGTTTCGAACATCTCGCGACCATATATACCTTTGATCACTAAGCCTTTAAATATAACTTTATTCCAATCTACGGCCATATCTGATGGCGGAATACCCAACATGGCAATTTTGCCACCATGGTTCATGTTATTTAACATAGAATTAAAGGCGCTTGGCACACCTGACATTTCAAGGCCAATATCAAAGCCTTCAGTCATACCTAGCTCATTCATTACATCTTCAAGCTTATCATTCGCAACGTTTACGGCACGTGTAGCGCCCATTTTACGCGCAAGCTCTAAACGGTATTCGTTAACATCGGTAATCACAACATGGCGAGCACCCACATGCTTAGCAACGGCCGCCGCCATAATACCAATTGGCCCAGCCCCTGTAATAAGCACATCTTCGCCCACTAAATCAAACGATAAAGCGGTGTGCACAGCATTACCAAACGGGTCAAAAATAGACGCAAGCTCGTCAGAAATATTGTCAGGAATTTTAAACGCATTAAAGGCCGGAATAACTAAATATTCTGCAAATGCGCCTTCGCGGTTAACGCCCACACCGGTTGTATTTCGGCACAAATGCACACGACCAGCACGACAGTTACGACAATGCCCACACGTAATATGTCCCTCGCCAGATACGCGGTCACCTACTGCAAAGCCACGTACTTCTTGGCCCATATCAACCACTTCACCCACGTACTCATGGCCTACAACCATAGGGGTCGGAATGGTTTTTTGTGACCACTCATCCCATTTATAAATATGAACGTCGGTGCCACAAATCGCGGTTTTACGAATTTTAATGAGTAGATCGTTATGCCCTACTTCAGGCTTGGGTACGTCGGTCATCCAGATGCCGGTTTCGGCTTTTAATTTTGATAAGGCTTTCATAGTTAACACTCAACTAAAAAACCGAAGCAATACTTCGGTTTATAAAAAATTAAATAACGCCCATTTCTTTACCAATACGGGTAAAGGCAGCAATTGCGGTGTCTAGTTGTTCAATACTGTGCGCAGCAGAAATTTGTGTACGAATACGCGCTTGGCCTTTTGGCACAACAGGGAACGAAAAACCGGTTACATAAATGCCTTCAGCGAGTAGTTTGTCTGCCATTAATGAAGCAACTTTAGCATCGCCAAGCATTACAGGAATAATGGCATGATCTTTACCCGCACACGTAAAGCCTGCAGCTTCCATTTGCTCACGGAAATATTTAGCATTTGACCAAAGTTTAGCGCGTAACTCGCCACCATTTTCAAGCATTTCGAGTACTTTAATTGACGCAGTTACAATTGAAGGCGCTAATGAATTTGAGAATAAGTAAGGGCGCGAACGCTGACGTAGCCATTCAACAATTTCTTTTTTACCTGATGTATAACCGCCTGATGCACCGCCCAGCGCTTTACCTAGCGTACCGGTAATAATGTCTACACGGTCAAGCACATTACAGTACTCAGGCGTGCCTTTACCGTTTTCGCCAATAAAGCCTACCGCATGTGAGTCATCAACCATCACTAATGCATCATACTTATCAGCAAGGTCACACACAGCTTCAAGGTTACAAATTACGCCATCCATAGAAAACACGCCATCGGTGGCAATTAATTTTGTTTTAGCGCCCGCTTCATCAGCTGCAATAAGTTGCTTTTCAAGATCCTCCATATCGTTATTAGCATAACGAAAACGCTTAGCTTTACATAAGCGTACGCCATCAATAATTGATGCGTGATTTAGAGAATCAGAAATAATAGCATCTTCAGCGCCTAAAATAGTTTCAAATAGGCCCGTGTTAGCATCAAAACAAGACGAGTATAAAATTGTATCTTCGGTTTCTAAAAACGCGCTAATTTTTTGCTCTAGTGTTTTATGAATATCTTGCGTGCCACAAATAAAACGCACTGAAGCAACACCAAAGCCATGGTCATCTAAACCACCTTGCGCTGCTTTAATTAGCTCAGGGCTATTTGCTAAGCCTAAGTAATTGTTAGCACAAAAATTAATAACTTTATCGCCAGATGCAACTTCTATTTGAGCTTGTTGCTGCGAGGTAATAATACGCTCACTTTTATACAAACCTTGCGCTTTAACGTCTTCAATTTGCTCTTGTAGTTGGCTAAAAAAAGCAGATGCTCTCATCTGTAGTCTCCAATTAAATGAACGGGTAAACAACAACATTAAAGCCACTGTTTATGTTGGGGTGTATTGTAAAAGTTTAACAAGTAAAATGCACTGTTTGCAGCTCGTCGCTAATACAGGTAATGGTAGCAATACTTAACACTTTAGTTGCGATAATATAAACGCACTTTATACCAAGTAGTGTGCTGGTAAATCGTTAATAGAGTCAATCACTAAATCGGCGTATTGTTTAGCGTTTTCGTCAAATTGTTGGCCAGAGCGAACTAGCACTCGCGTGCTAATAGCCGCTTTTTGTGCCGCTTGAATATCGCTAAGCTTATCACCCACCATAACACTGCTCAAAGGGTCAATATTATGCTCTTGCATAGCTTGTAACAGCATACCAGGAGCTGGTTTTCTGCACTGGCACTGTTTTAAATATTGCGCTATCGCTTTTTTGGGATGGTGCGGGCAAAAATACACATCTGTAATTTTAATATTGTGCTCACTAAATTGTGTTTTCATCCACTGAGTTAAAGCTAAAAAGTCATCTTCAGTGTAGTAACCTCGCCCTATTCCTGATTGATTAGTCACTATGATAATTTTATAACCTGCATCATAAAATGCTTTACAGGTACTAAACACACCGTCTATAAATTCAAATTTTTCACTTTGATACACATAGCCATGATCAATATTTACCACGCCATCTCGGTCTAAAAAAAGCGCTTTGGTTTTTTCTGTTACACTCATTTTATAGACTCTTTTTGTACCACATGATCAAACATAGCTTTAACACTGTCTACGGTTATTTGGCTCATAAGGTCATCTCCCTTAACGCGCGTACCCCAAGGCAATTGTTGAGCTGTTTTACCCGTTTGCTTTAGCAGATTTTGATGATACACCTCAACTACGTAGTCTTGATATAAATAAGGGCCTGTACGTGCAGGATTAGAATGCGCATATAAACCAATAACCGGCGTACCTACCGTTACCGCCATATGTGCAGGGCCGGTATCGGGGGCTAAAACTAAATCAGCGCGCTTAAGCACACATAACAGCTCTTTAAGTTTTGTTTTACCGACTAAGTTTAAAATAGTGCAGTGACTGTGTTTTATAATTTGATTAGCTAAATTAATCTCAAGCTCAGTTGGGCCGCCCGTTAGTACCACGTTAAAGCCCTGCTCATGCGCGTAATCAGCAAGGGCAGCGTAGCGCTCTGGCAACCAGTTTCGCTGTGCTTTACTGGCCGCAGGAGATATTACCAATAACTTATTTGCCAAATGCACAGGCCCTAATAATGCATCTGCTTTATTCTCATCCGCTAAGGTATAAGGCATATCCCAGGTAGGTGAATAGTCTTTAACTCCAATGGCACCCGCAAAGCCTTTAAACCCCTCTAGCACATGCGCTTCTTTTTGTGGGGCTATTCGTTTATTTATAAACAAGCTATGTAATTCTTTTGAACGTGCCCAATCAAAGCCTATTTTTACTTTAGCCGGAATACAGCGTGCAACAAAGCCAGCTCTTAATGCGACTTGCATATTAAGTAGCACATCAAACTGCTGCCCTTTAAAAGAATGTGCTAACTTTTTAAGTGCATCCTTACCTTGTTTTTTATCAAAAACTACCAGCTCAACCCCAGGTAAATCGGCAAGTAACATGGCTTCTATTTTACCCATTACCCACGTTATTTTTGCATTGTGGTGTGCTTTTTGAATGGCTTGTACAGCACTAACGGCATGACACACATCACCAATGGCAGAGAGTCTTAAAATACAAATTGAGGAGTAATTAGGCACTTGAGTCACGCGTTCCACTTTGGCTTTAAATAATAGACTGCGATCTTAAATTATACTCGCACTAATGCAAGCACTTATGCTGCGCTATAAAACACGTTAATATACACGCATTATTGAATTATTTTAACGAGCTATGTTTAAAACACTAACGCAAGGTAAGCACACTATTTTAAGCCACCCAGATTATTTTAACGAGGTTGATTTAAACTGGTTTGATGCAGATTATTGGCAACAGCAAAATAAAATAGTCGGTGCTAAAAAAGGCCGCGCCACAGCCTGGTTTTTTAAACACAATAATTTAACCGCTGTACTTAGGCACTATTGGCGCGGCGGTTTAGTTGGCAAGTTGTTAAGCGATCAGTACCTCTACCCTGGGCTTAAAAGTACCCGTGTGTATAAAGAGTTCAGCTTAATGATAAGGCTTATTGAGCTTGGCTTAAATGTACCAAAACCCATTGCCGCTAAGGTAACAACCGCAGGCTTAATTTATCGTGGCGATATAATTACAGAGGCTGTAAAAGGGGCTAAAAGCCTGCTCGATATTTTAATTGAACGCCCACTAACAGAAGATGAGCTCAAGCGCATTGCCAATACTGTTGCGCTGTTTCACTCAAAAGGTGTGTACCACGCCGATTTGAATATAAATAATATTTTATTTAATGAAACGGGCGAGGTTTATATTATCGATTTTGATCGCGGCGAAATAAAACCATTAAATAAGCAATGGCAACAAAGTAATATGGCACGTTTAGAGCGCTCATTTTTAAAAGAGCAAGGACGTAACAACGCTTTTTATTGGCAAAGTAATGACTGGCAAACTTTATTGGCTATTTATAAAGGGCAATTAACATCACAAAGCTAGGTATTGCTTAGCAACCTGTTCAGCCGTTACCTTTTGTAAAATGTCGGCATTATCTACATTAGGCTTAGTGTTTAAAACCAGCTCAATTTTAGCCGCTAGCTCATCGCTATGCCCTACAGGCGCTAAATATTTAGCCAAGTCGTTTGTTAAAATTTCGCTCGGTCCAAACGTACAGTTAGTACTTACTACAGGCGTGCCAACAGCTAATGCTTCAATTAACACTGTAGGGAGCCCTTCAAAATCAGAGCTTAATACTAATGCCTCAGCCTGCTTAATCCAGTTATACGGATTTTGTTCAAACCCTGGCACTATAAGTTGTCCCTCAATACCATACACTTTTGCAAGCTTAAATGCTTTGCTAGGCTTATTGCATAAAAGGACTAATTTGTATTTTTTATCAAGCTTTGCAAATGCCGCAAATAAAATATCGTGGCGCTTTTGTTTAGCTAACCGCCCTACATGAATAACATACGGCGATTGTGGAATTTGCGTATTAACCTCATCTGAGAGCCGCTTTATATCTGCTAAATTAAAGGGATTATAAATAGTTGTGATGGCGCTTGGGCTAATTAAATGCCCTTGGGTAATTTCTTGCTCTACCCCTTTAGACACGCACACCAAGGATTTTCCGTTTAAGTTTTGCTTTGACTTTTTAAGATAGTAATAAGAAAACGGGCCTAGCTTTTTTTGCCTAGCTAGCTCTGCATTAACAGAATTATGCATAACAAAGTGAACATTTTTAATCTGACTTTTAGCCAATAAGTTATTGCTTCTATCTAAATTGCTAAGCACTAAATCTATGGGGCCAGTTTGTTTTTGTTTGTTATTAAACCACGCCTCTAGTTTTGCTACACTTTTGTTTATTTTCCAAAAGCGATCCACTTTAGTGGCTTTATCACTGAATAAACTTTCAACCTTTATATTCGCAGGGATCGTGTACTCATATTTATTAGCCAACGATAAAATAGTAACGCTATGCGTTTTTACTAGCTGCTGAGCAAGGGTTAGCATCACTTTTTCGGCGCCGCCACCCGCTAACGAATCTATTACAATCACTATATTCATCTATCGGCAACCATCAGCATGCTTTTAACCCCTTGCGTTATTTCTTCATAGCTATGCGCGCTTTCAAGCAAAGAGTATTTTTCTAGTAGCTGGTTAAAATGCGGCTCTATTAGTAAAGCGCTGGCTTTATTTATTATGTCTTCAATCTCAAAGTTTGCTTTAATTACCACGCCAGTTGTGGCGCAACTTGCTAGGCGCTGTGTTTGATCTTTTGAAATAGCACATGCCACAGCAGGCGTTTTAACAGCAATCGCCTGCAATAAGGTGTCGCCAGCACTTAACAACGCAAATTTAGCTTGCTCCATAAGCGACAAAAACTCACTATTTTCTAACGTATCCAAATTTATAACCGTATTTGATACTGGCAACGCTTTATTATAATTAGGGCCAAATACCACCACCGCCGTTAACCCTGTTTGCAATGAAATTTGCTCTGCGGCGGCAAAAAAAACATCTGCACAGTTTTGATTATCTAGCACATGACCGCCAGAGCCTGCACTCACAATAAAGTAGCTTTGTTCATCAAGCTGATATTTTTTTAACACCTGTTTGGTATCGCACGCTGATGAAAATGCTATGTAAGGGCCCACATTTTTAGGCATAGCCAAAGAAAACATATCTATTTTAGCTTTTTCAGCCCAGCTAAGCGGTTCAATGCAGTAATCGGGCTGTACCACCCAATGGCTATCAATTAGGTTGATACGATTAAGTTTTAAACCTTTCGCTCGCTTTTTCGCATGCTGAGAAATAAACACCACTTTGGCACCCACTTTTTTTGCAGCTTTCATGTGAGCAGCGCGCCCTGCACAATCAAATATTACAATGTCAGGTTTAAAATCGGCTATAACTTCACACACTTTATCGCGCTCTTTAGTCGCAGAGCGCTCAAGCAAGGTGGTATCATATGGGCAGTTTTTAGCGTAGTTCGTGTGTTTATTTAAAACAAAATGGATATTAAGTGAACCTAGACATTCACTTTCAAGGCTTTGGGCTAGCAACAACGAGCGCATGTATTCACCTATTCCTTGTGGCGATGATACGGGTATAAATAAAAGTCGTTTGTTGCTCATTGCATTCTCTATTTCCTATTTGCGCAGCAGTATATCAATCCCATTGTTTTTACGATAGCTAGGTTACATTTTTATACACAAATTTAACGCCTTAAAATAGATTATTTACTGCAATAGCCATGCTAGATTGGTAAACTTAGCCGCAATCTTAATCACAAGGATCTGAACTTTGCGAAACAGAATCTTTCTACTTTCTTCTCTTTTTTGCGCTATGAGCGCATCAGTAACAGCAGAGCCCTGGGTAAAGCCAGACGATTACGGTCTACGAGCTGACATTCAACAACTGGCCGATGCCGGTGTTATTTTAGCGCCTGTAACCACCTACCCGCTAATGTGGAAAAGCTTTATTGGCGAGCTAGAATCGAGCAAGCTTGAACTTTTATCTCCCAGCCTGCAAGATGCACTGCTTCGTGTAAAACATCGTTATAAGTCAGAAAACAGCAGCTCGCACAGTGTGCAACTCTCAGCGTTCGCCGCATCAGACCCAATTATAGCCACCAGCTTTGGGGCAACCAACACACAAGAATCTGAGCTTTCTGCGGCCTACGCCTACCTTGGCGATAACTTTGCGGCGAAGGTAGCCATTAATTACCGTAACGATGGTAAGCAATGCTTAGTTAATGGCAAAACAACCGATGATATAGCCACTAACGAACAAGCACTTGAAGATTGTAACGATACCTCATTTGACGATAGCTACTTAGCCTACCGCTTGGGCAATTGGATTTTTAGAGCCGGTGCCGTAGAGCAGTTTTGGGGCCCAGGTGTTGATAACAGTTTAATTATGTCGGGTAATGCAAAGCCACTGCCGGCACTAAGTGTAACCCGTGAGCAAAGCACAGCGTTTGAAACACCTTGGTTAAGTTGGCTTGGGCAATGGAGCTTTACCGCGCAAATGGCAAAGTTAGAATCGACACGCGTTATTCCTGATGCGCTGCTTTGGAGTAGTCGTGTTAACTTTCGCCCGATACAACAGCTTGAAATTGCTTTAAGTTGGTCTGCGCAGTGGGCCGGTGAAGGCCAACCAAGCTCAGCAGGTGATTTTATTGATGTTATTACTGGGCAAACTAGTTGTATTGATGGCAATGAAAATTGTGATAGCTCACTAGAGTCTAAAATTGGTAATCAGCTTGCTGGCATAGATGTGCGTTGGTCTGACACTTTATTTAGTCACCCCTATGCAATCTACGCAAGTACAATTGGCGAAGATGCCAGCTCGCAATTCAAACCAGCCGACAGAGCGTACTTATTTGGCGTTCAAACTACGCAGCGCATTTACAATCAAAATGTGCTCGTTAACGTTGAATACATAGACACAGGTGTATCGTGCTCGGCCGAATCAACCAATGAAAACTGCTACTACGAACACTCCGATTATAAATCGGGCTATCGTTACCACGGTCGCACTATTGGCTCAACCTTTGATAATGATGCACAGTCAGTGGTATTAACACTTTTAGGTCAGCTTTCAAATGGCGATGACTGGCAAGTAAAACTACGTAGTGTGGATTACAACAGCGATAATCGCGACCGTTACCCTAGTAACCCCGATTTAGGTAATACAATTACCAAAACCGGTTATAACTCAAAACAAGTTGAGCTACGCTACAGGCAGCTGGCTATGGGCGGGCGCTTAACGCTCGGCGCTTTTGCATCAAACAACGATGGCGCAGAAAACGACACATCAGCGTTTGCTAAGTACGAATATAATTTTTAAACCGTATATTTAAAAATAGCATTTTAAAGCCAGCTATTTATAACAAAAAAAGGGTTGAAAACTGCGTTTTCAACCCTTTTTTATTTAATCAGCAAATATTACTGCTTTATTTTGCTAATCACCTTAGAGGTTGAACAACCATCTAAAAATGTCAGCACTTCTACTTTACCACCATGGCGTAGCACATGATCGGCGCCAGCTATTTGCTCTACAGTGTAATCACCACCTTTAACTAAAATATCGGGGCTTATTTGCTCGATTAATTTAGCCGGTGTGTCGTTTTCGTCAGCGCTGCCAAAGGGAATTACCCAATCTACAGAGGCGAGTGCACTTAATACCATTGCGCGCTCATCAAGTGGATTTATAGGGCGCTCAGGGCCTTTTAAACGCGTAATTGAATCATCATTATTTAAACCAACAACGAGCCTATCTCCATGTGCTTTGGCTTGGGCTAAATAGCGTACGTGGCCTGCGTGTAAAATATCAAAACAGCCATTGGTAAACACTATCGTTTCGCCATTTTGCTTAGCAAACTCAATGTGTTGCAATACATCGTCAAACGGAGTTTGGTAGTGCTCACCATTGATGTGCAAGTATTGGCCAAGCTTTTGGCTAAGCTCTTCTGGTGAAACCGTTGCCGCACCCAATTTACTTACTACAATGCCTGCGGCTAAATTAGCAATTTCTACCGCATCTTTAGGCTCCATACCTGCCCCGAGCATCACCGCAAGCGTGGCTATAACAGTATCGCCTGCGCCAGTTACATCGCTTACTTCTAGCTGCTGCGCTGCAAAGTCGTGTTTTTCATCAGCGTTAATTAATGACATACCTTGCTCAGAGCGTGTAAGTAGCATGGCTTTAATACCATTTTTACTAATTAGCTCACGCGCGCTTTGTGCTAATATTTCTTCAGAGCCTGTTTTACCCCCAGCCAAATTAAATTCATGTAAATTAGGGGTAATGTAGTCTGCGCCTTCGTATAAGTGTAAGTCGGGCGATTTAGGATCTATAAGCACGGTTTTACCCGCCGCTTTAGCAACGCTAACCATTTCTTTAATTAAGCTCAGCGAGCCTTTGCTGTAATCAGAAAATACCACAAAGTCGTAATCATCAAGCACCAGCTCTAAACGGTTTAATAACAACTGGCTATGCTGCTCGCTAAAGGTTTCTTCTAAATCTAGGCGCACAAGTTGTTGATGGCGGCTAATTACACGCATTTTAGAAATAGTGGGCAAATCGCATACACTAACAAGCTGTGAATGTATTTTTTCACCTTTTAAAATAGTTTCTAAGATTTGCCCGCTTTCATCTTCACCAATTAAACCAAGTAAGCCCACTTTGGCATCAAGTCGCGCAATGTTTTTTGCAACATTTGCAGCGCCACCCGCTTTATCTTCAAACTTGCTTACTTTAACAACGGGTACTGGAGCCTCTGGCGAAATACGCCCTGTATCGCCATACCAGTATCGGTCTAGCATGACATCGCCGACAACTAAAATACGCGCTTTAGATAAGTTTTTTAATAGCGATAAATCCATTACTGCTGCTCCGCAACAACCATATCGATAGCTTCACATAACCAGTGGCCAATAAACATATGTGCCTCTTGGATGCGGGCTGTTTCATCATTTTTTATAATAATGGGCAATTTAGCAATGTCTTTTACTTTACCGCCCTCGCGTCCGGTTAAGGCAACCGTAAACGCGCCAATTTTGTTAGCCGCTTCAAGTGCTAAATTAATATTGGCGCTGGTGCCTGAGGTTGTTAAACCAATCACTAAATCTTCTGGTTTACATAAAGCCTGAACTTGGCGTTCAAATACCGTATCAAAGTGGTAGTCGTTACTGTGCGCAGTCAGTATTGAGGTATCTGTGGTCAGCGCCATAGAGGCAAGCGGGCCACGCTCTAACTTATAACGCACAACAAATTCGGCTGCTAAATGCTGTGCATCGGCAGCACTGCCGCCGTTGCCAAACCAAATAACCTTACCACCAGCTTGCAATGCACTGTGGCACGCTTCTAATAATTGCATAGACTCTTGATGATAAGCCTCCATCGTTTCAAATAAGGCTTGATGACGGTTTAAACTTTCAACGTAGCTTGTTGCCACAGAATCGATAATTGACATGAAAAATTCCTCTAGGAACTGAAATGGCAGGAAAAAATTAAATCCATTATTCCATAGTTTTATTTAGTTGTGTGTATTTTATGGGAATATAGCTGAACTGAATTATAATTTAGTGCTTCACATGTTCAGAAATTATCACTTTCGCGTTAAACTAGCGCCACTTACCTTAATAAAAGTTCAGTATGGCACGCATTTTTTACTCACTCGCTTTAATTTTAATTAGCCCACTGATTGTATTTTACTTGTATGTACTAAGAGGTAAAAAAAATATAGGCTACCGCGCGCACTTTAAAGAGCGCTTTGGTTTTATTAGCAAACACTTATTTAATAATAGCGCTAAACCGGTTGTGTTCCACTGCGCTTCTGTAGGTGAGGTCCTTGCTGCAACGCCACTGATTAAAGCACTGCAAAAACAACACCCGCAGCTTAATATGCTTATTACCTGCAATACTCCTACCGGGCGTGCGCAAATTAGTGAACAATTTAAAAATACCGTGGTGTGTTGTTATTTACCTATAGACTTTGCTGGTTCGAGCGCTCGATTTTTAAAGCGCGTAAATCCACAAGCACTGTGTATTTTAGAAACTGAGCTGTGGCCTAATTTAATGGCAATAAGCCATAAAAAGACTATTCCGGTATTGGTGCTTAATGCTCGCCTAAGCGAAAAATCGCAACAAGGGTATCAAAAGGTGGCAGGGTTAACGCATATAATTATGCGTTCAATTTCAGTGCTTGCCAGTCATAATAAAAATGATGCTAAGCGCTTTGTTGAACTTGGTTTACCCCCTTCAAAAAGCCATGTTACAGGCTCAATAAAGTTCGACATTACGCCAAGCAATGAGCAACTAACTAAAGTTGCAAATCTTAAAGCCGAGTATAAAACCAATGAACGTTTTGTATGGGTGGCAGGCTCTACTCACCCGCTTGAACACGAAATGATATTAAACGCCCATCAGCAGCTATTAAAAAAATACCCTAATGCACTTTTAGTTATTGCACCGCGCCACCCAGAGCAATTTGATAAAGTAGCCGATACGCTAACTCAAAGCCCACTTAGCTTTAGTCGTCGCAGCAACAATAACTATCAAAACGAGCAAGTACTATTAGCTGATACACTGGGCGAACTGCAGTGTTTATATGGCGCAGCGAATGTAAGTTACATAGGCGGCAGTTTAATACGCCGAGGTGGGCACAACCCACTTGAAGCTGCTGCTTTTTCGGTTGGTGTTATTACAGGCCCACATACGTATAATTTTGATCATATCTACCCTGAACTAATTAAACTTAAAGGGGCTGTCGTTGTTGAAAATACCGATGAGCTTGCTAAACAATTAATTAATTTAAGCCAAAACACCAAAGCGTGCCAAAGCTTGGGTATTAAAGCGCAGCAATGTGTAGTAAAAAACCAAGGCGCCATTGAAAAAACATTAACCATTATAAATCAGTATTTAGAGCCAAAAGCATGACTCATCAAGCAATCGCCCAAACCCGCGAGTGGGTGTCATCTGTTATTGTTAAATATAACTTTTGCCCATTTGCCCGTAAAGAAGTAGAAAACAACTGTATTCATTATGTGCTTAGCCCTGCAACAAAAATTGATGACGCTGTAATGGACATGCTAGAGCAGTGTGTGCAGCTTGATCAAAATCCAGAGCGCGAAACCACATTAATACTGTTTGATAACGGCTTTAGCGATTTTGAAGACTTTTTAGATTTAGTCGATTTAGCCAATGCCTTACTGGTAGCGCAAGGGTTTGAAGGTAAATACCAAATTGCTAATTTTCATCCCGATTACGTGTTTGCCGACAGCGATGAAGATGATGCGGCAAATTACACCAACCGAGCCCCCTACCCTACACTGCATTTAATTCGCGAACTGAGTATGAGCGAAGCGCTTGATCACTATAACGAGCCTGAATCTATACCAGAGCACAATATAAAGCTTGCAAGGCGCAAAGGCTTCGACTTTTGGCAGCAACTTTTAGCAAATATAAAAAAACCGAGCGCCTAAACGCTCGATTTTTAAGTAATATGTTTAGCTGCTTGTATTACTTTTTAACCCAGTTACCATTCACTTCAATATAGTGGCCACTTTTGGTCTTTTCGATTGTTTTAGCTGCTGCAAGCGCTTCTACTTGTGCCAGCGATAAATCGTTCTTTTTAGCCAGCTTTAAATACTGTGCTTTACGTTTAGCGTTAATTTCTTCAACCACGGCTTTTGCCTCGCTGTTTTGTACCACAAGCCCTAAGTAACCTGAGCTATCTTCACCCACTAAGCCTTGGTTTTTAGCATCATCTAAACTAATAGCCCACGCCGAAAACGACAAACATACCGCACTTACTAGAGTAGCAATACTTAATTTATTTTTTATAGTCATCATTTAGCTCCTAAAATAATTCACTGTCGTCACTGAATAAGTTATCGAGTTCTTTATCTACTTTTACTCGAATTTCGTGATCTACTTTTACATTTAGATTGATCGTTATCGGCTCTTTCGCTGCCACCTCTACTCTGTGGGTACATGCGCTTAAAGCGCTAATAGCAGCAAGTGCAATAACGGCCTTAATGCTCAACAAATTTTTCATCATTAGTTTCCTTTTTTAGAGTATTGCTGCTCAACTTTTTGCGTTATTTCGTCGCTCAGTCTAAGCGCTCTTAGCAACGTAAACACGTTTTCTTCGTGGTTATAATTAAAGTTAACTTGTTGCTGCTCTGGCTCATTAAAGCCTTGTAAGTTAACACCTAAGTTTAACCAGCCATCACTTTTAAGCGCTACTGTACTATTAAGTTTTTGTATATCAAGGTTTTTGAGCAACCCAAGCACAGGTTGTAACTCTTGTTTCTGGCGCATAACAGCGTCAAACGCTTCGTTATTACTAATAATAAGCTTCCCTTGGCCTTGATTGGTTAGGCTGCCACTTTTTACCTCAACCCCTGTGTCATCAAAATAAAATGGTAACGACCCTTTTAGCCTACCTGTTAGGGTAATACCCGACTTATCGTCAAGCGTTATTAATTTACTGGCATCAACATTTTCAAACGTAACATTAGCTGTTTGCTGCTGCTTTAAAAGCGTGTATTTATCTAAAGAAAATTTACCACCAAAAATATCGCCTTCAACATCAAAGGCCTGCGCGCTATTATTAACCACTTTAATACTACCAGTGATACTTTTAACTACAGCGCCTGCACGTAATTCATTTAGATTAAAGGTAGTAGGGGCAACATTAAGCTGCCCTGAATCGTACTGCCCACCTATCTGCATACTAAATTGATTAGCTAAGTAGTCGTTATAAAGTGCACTGGTATCAGTCATCGTTAAAGTAAAATTTGCTTTTTGTAAATTCACATCACCACTTATACGCCCACCCAATTTTCCTTGGGTTAGCTGAGCTAACGGCTCAAATTGGCTAACGATTGAATTTAACGAAAGCACACTTTGCTGCGGAATAATCACTTCAAACGGATGCGCTACCTTTGAAACATGGTGATTGGCCACCAGCTCAACACCATTTACAAATACATGATGAGACGCTTTAAGCGCGCGACTTTGCAGCCCGGTTGACGTTACGTTTATTGTATTTAAATCGATATTTGGACTAATGAGTGTATTTATTTGGGTGTTTGCATTTAAGTGAGCAAATAACTCACCCACACCTAAGTTTGCTCTTGCATTAAGGATGTTATTAATACCACTGAGTTTATACTCGTTGTATTGCACGCTTTTAAGCTTACTTTTAAGCGTTACTTTTGCATCGAGCTTTTCATTCATACTTGCTTCAAGGTTACCTGTGTAGCCGTTAAAAGCGCTGCCATAAGCAGCTGCGCTATCAAAGCTAAACTCAATACGTGCGTTACCTTCGGGCTTAAAGTCAATAAGTTGAGTAACTGTAAAGTCCCCCTTGGCTTTAATATTATTAGCTTCAGCCGGTAAAAATTCAGGCAAAGCGGTAAGCGCAATATCGTAATTACCGCTTAGTTGAGCGTTTTTAAGCTGCGTATTTAGCGTTATAGCGTCTATTTCATCTGTATGTAGCTGTGCCTTTAGCTGTGTGCGGGCGCTTTGTAACGGTGCAGCAGTATTTATAAACGTATCTGTAAACGTTATATCTATATTTTGCTTGGCTTGCTCTGCGCTTTTGAGCGTTATTAACGGTAAGGTTAGGTTGTTATGTGCAAAGTTAATTCGTTTAGCTAAAGCCCATTGCCAATTAAGTGGAAGCTGCTTTACAGCAAATGACTTGTAGGCACTTTCAGGAATAAGAGATTGGCAGTTATTACTAAGTTTTACATTGTTTTTAAGCTTGCTTGGGTCAAGCTCAAGGTTTTGGCTATTTAAATTATAGGTAGCACTTAGCACACCTTTGGATCTGTTTGTTATATCGCAGCTTTGTATTTTATAGTCATACTGGGCTTGTAAATCACCACTAAGGCTTGCCTCTACTCCGTTAAAGCTAAATGCCTGCGCTGCATTAAAGCTAAGTCCACTTAATAACTCATTATCTGTTTTAAGTAGTTGCTTCAATAATCCATCATTAACTTTAAGCTGCCCTTGTACCTTATTATTGTAAAGCGTTGCGCTTGCGTTTAAATCACCATTGACTACAAACTGGTTAAGCGTGGGCTCGGTGATATTTAGCATTAGCGGACGCTTTAAAAGCGCACTGTGTATAGTTAAATGCTCAACTGTAATTGTTGGCCTTTTTTCAGGAAGCGCTAAATCTAAAATTGTGGCAGCAGTGCTTGTTTTACTACTTTGAGGAAATGGATTTACATTAAGTATTGCGTGTTTAACTTTAACATGCTTAGTATTAGCAGTAATACCTGTAAGAGCAAGCTCTTGATTTTGGTAACTTAAACAGGCTTTTTGTACGTGCACATTTAACTTACTCGTAAGCGAAAAATCTAAGCAGCTTAAGGTAACACCTGCTTTTTCAAGTTCAGGCGTTACAACCCATTGCAATAGTGGCAAACGAAATATATAGCCAAGCAAAACTATACTTAGCAATACAGCACCCATAATTAAACCAACGCGCTTTAACATACTGTCCTTATAAGCTTTTATTTATACTTTACAAACTATCGTAATTTTAAATCTACGCAATCAAAAAAGGCTGCACAGTGCAGCCTTTTTTATTTTACAGCTAGATTATGAATCTAACTTGTATATGTCGTTTTTAACCTACATTTTTACGTGCGTTGCGGAACATACGCATCCATGGGCTATCCTCTTTCCACTCATCTGGGTGCCACGAGTTAGCAACAGCGCGGAATACACGCTCAGGGTGCGGCATCATTACAGTGGCACGGCCATCAGTAGAGGTAATACCGGTAATACCCTCTGGTGAACCATTCGGGTTAGCCGGATATTGCGTTGTCGGATTACCGTAGTTATCTACAAATTTAACCGCAACAGTGCCGCTTTCAAGCGCAGCTTTAGTGGCAGCATCGTTTGCAAACTCAGCATGGCCTTCACCATGAGATACAGCAATTGGCATACGCGACCCAGCCATTCCATTAAAGAATACAGACGGGTTTTCTTGTATTTCAACTAAGCTAAAGCGTGCTTCAAAACGCTCTGACTTATTTGTTACAAAACGTGGCCAATGATCAGTACCCGGAATTAACTCTTTCAATGTTGATAACATTTGACAACCATTACACACACCTAAGCTAAAGGTGTCTTCTCGGTGGAAGAAGTTTTGGAACTGATCGCGTGCCATATCGTTAAACAATATAGACTTAGCCCAGCCTTCACCGGCGCCTAATACGTCACCGTAAGAGAAACCACCACATGCCACTAAGCCTTTAAATTGCTCAAGGGTTAAACGCCCTTCGAGGATATCGCTCATGTGTACATCAACAGCGGCAAAACCAGCACGGTTAAACGCAGCAGCCATTTCTAAATGCGAGTTAACGCCTTGCTCACGTAAAATAGCCATTTGCGGCTTAGCGCCCGTTGCAATGTACGGTGCGGCTATATCTTCGTTTAAGTCAAAGTTAAGTTTTACGTTTAAGCCTGGATCTTTTGCATCAAACTTGGCATCAAACTCTTGCTTAGCACAATCAGGGTTATCACGACGTGCTTGCATTTGGTACGTTGTTTCGGCCCAAAAGGTACGTAATTCAGTACGAGTATGATTAAGTACAGTTTGCTCACCACGGTTAAATACAATGCTATCGTCGCTATTAAGCGAGCCAATCACGTGGCTAATTGCAGCAACACCGTGTAGTTCAAATACAGCATTTACGGCATCTAAATCGCTGTTAGCAACTTGAATTACCGCGCCAAGCTCTTCGTTATAAAGGGCTTCTAGGTCTGTCCCGGTTAAACCCGCTAAATCAACAGTCACACCGGTGTGCCCAGCAAATGCCATTTCAGTTACAGTAGTAAATAAACCACCGTCTGAGCGGTCATGATAGGCAAGTAGCTTGCTATCAGCGACAAGTGCTTGCATGGCATTGTAAAAGCCTTTAAGTAGCTCAGGGCTGTCAACATCTGGAGTAACATCACCAAGCTGCTTGTAAACCTGTGCAAGGCTTGATGCGCCCAGTCGGTTTTTACCCGCGCCTAAGTCAACTAAAATAAGTGATGTATCGCCTTTATCAGTACGTAACTGCGGAGTCACTGTTTTACGCACGTCGTCAACACGGCCAAAAGCAGTAATAATAAGAGATAACGGAGAAGTAACTGATTGCTCAGCACTATCATCCTCGTTTTTCCATGTCGTTTTCATCGACATAGAATCCTTACCTACAGGGATAGTTAAACCAAGCGCAGGACAAAGCTCTTCGCCTACCGCTTTTACAGCTTCGTAAAGGCCCGCGTCTTCGCCAGGATGACCTGCTGCAGCCATCCAGTTAGCCGATAACTTAATGTTCTCTAGGCTACCAATGTTGGCACAGGCAATATTAGTTAACGACTCTGCCACGGCTAAACGCGCCGATGCACCGTAATTTAATAGTGCTGCCGGCGTGCGCTCACCCAGTGACATAGCTTCACCGTGGTAAGTGTCGTACGTTGCTGCGGTAACTGCACAGTTAGCCACAGGTACTTGCCAAGGTCCCACCATTTGATCTCGTGCTACTAAACCGGTAACCGAGCGATCGCCAATGGTAATTAAGAATGTTTTTTCTGCAATGGTAGGTAAGCGTAATAAACGCTGAGCAGCCTCAGCTATATCAATCGACTCTGCATCAATTGCCTTACCGGTAACTTGCTTTGAAGTTACATCGCGATGCATTTTAGGTGCTTTACCTAATAATACATCAAGCGGCAAATCAACAGGGCTGTTATCAAAGTGGCTGTCGGCAACAGTTAAGTGGCGCTCTTCTGTGGCTTCACCTATTACTGCGTACTGCGCACGCTCGCGCTTACAAATGGCTTCAAAGCGATCAAAGTCTTCAACAGCAACAGCCAGTACATAACGTTCTTGCGATTCGTTACACCAAATTTCGTGTGGGGCCATGCCCGGCTCATCGTTAGGAATATCACGTAGTTGGAATTTACCACCACGGCCACCATCATCTACAAGCTCAGGAAACGCATTAGATAAACCACCGGCGCCTACATCGTGTATAAACGCAATAGGGTTTTCATCCCCTAGTTGCCAACACTTATCGATCACTTCTTGGCAACGGCGTTCCATTTCTGGGTTTTCACGCTGTACAGAAGCAAAATCTAAATCTTCGTTTGATTGGCCCGATGCCATGCTTGACGCTGCACCGCCGCCTAAACCAATGTTCATTGCAGGGCCACCTAGTGCAATAAGTTTTGCACCGACTGGAATATCCCCTTTTTGAACATGATCAGCACGAATATTACCTAAACCACCTGCAAGCATAATAGGCTTGTGGTAACCACGCACCTCTTCACCATTGTGACTTGTTACTTTTTCTTCGTAGGTACGGAAGTAACCTAATAAGTTAGGACGTCCAAACTCATTATTAAATGCCGCGCCACCTAAAGGGCCGTCCATCATAATATCAAGCGCATTTACGATACGATTAGGTTTGCCAAAGTCGCTTTCCCACGGTTGCTCGTAACCCGGAATACGTAAGTTAGAAACAGTAAAACCAACTAAACCCGCTTTTGGCTTAGAGCCGCGGCCTGTTGCGCCTTCATCGCGAATTTCACCACCTGAGCCTGTAGCCGCACCTGAAAATGGTGCTATAGCTGTTGGGTGGTTATGGGTTTCTACCTTCATTAAAATTTCTATGTCTTCTTGATGATACGCATATTCACCTTGCGCATTCGGGAAGAAACGACCCGCTTTTGAGCCCTTCATTACTGCTGCGTTATCTTTGTACGCCGACAGCACATTTTCAGGATTTTGCTCAAATGTATTTTTGATCATTTTAAACAGTGATTTAGGCTGCTCAATACCATCAATTGTCCAATCAGCATTAAATATTTTATGACGACAATGCTCTGAGTTTGCTTGGGCAAACATAAATAACTCTATGTCGTTAGGGTTACGGCCTAACTTTTTAAAGTTTTCTACTAAGTAGTCTATCTCGTCATCAGCAAGCGCAAAACCTTGTTCAACGTTTGCCGCAGCCAATGCTTCGCGCCCGCCACCTAAAATGTCAACTGATGACATTTCGCGAGGCGAATCATTGCGGAATAACTGCGCTGCAGAAGCAAGTTCGCTATGCGTTGCCTCAGTCATACGGTCGTGTAATAACGCCGTTACTTGAGCAAGCTGATCTGCACTTAGTTCACCTTCTACGTAATAAGCAATACCACGCTCAACACGGTGAACCTGTTTAAGGCCACAGTTATGCACTATGTCGGTTGCTTTAGATGCCCATGGTGAAATGGTGCCAGGGCGAGGGGTAACTAAAATAAGTGTGCCAGCTGGGGTATGCTCGGCAATAGTTGGACCGTAAGTAAGTAGTTTTTCAAGCTTAGTTTGCTCATCAACACTCAAAGGCGAGGTTAAATCGGCAAAATGTGCATACTCGGCATATACATTGGTGACTGGAAGTTGCGATAGTTTGCAACGCGCTAAAATTTTATTAACTCTGAACTCTGAAAGTGCTGGTGCACCACGAAGGATCAACATAGATAATTTCATCCGGGGTTAGGGATTGAACGATATTTTAGGCAGGCATTATAGTCTATGTAGCACCGAGTTTTAACTCCAAATTGCGCTTTTCAGAAAATTAACTTTTTATTTATATAAACAGCAGCAAAATTACCAATAAAAGCTAAACGCTAAGTGACGCCATAGTGAAGTTTTGGTATAACGGGGTATGAGCTTTATGGGGCGGTTAATGTTGAAAGAAAAGCTAATAATTATCATCACTTTAGTTATGTTGTTGTGTGCGTGTAATATGCAGGAGCAACAAACTCAACTTGCCCAAATTAAAGCACAAAACAAAATACGTGTAGGTACCCTTGCCAGTGCCAGCAACTACTACCAAGCCGTGCAAGGCGAGCAAGGTTTTGAATACGAGCTATCTCAAGCTTTTGCCGACTACCTAGGTGTTGAACTAGAAATAGTGCCGTTTTTTAATTTATCCGATATGTTTGAGCGCCTTGAAAGTGGTGATTTAGACTTAATAGCCTCAGGACTTACCTACAACAAAGTACGTGCACAGCAATATCGCTATGGCCCCACTTACAGAACAATTAGCCAAAAGTTGGTTTATAAACAAGGTCGAGTTCGCCCACGTGAATTTGACGACCTTGATGGAAACTTTACAGTTATAGCCAAAAGTAGCCACTCTTTAACCTTACAAAAAATAAAAAAGAGTAACCCAGATTTAACTTGGCAAGAAACCGAAGAACTCGATGAAGAGGAGCTTTTACAAGCCGTTATCGATGGCGAAATAGATTACACCCTCGCCGACTCACACACGCTTTCGCTGTTTAGACGCTACCACCCAAATTTAAGTATTGGCTTTTCAGTTACCCGAAATGACCCCATAGCTTGGATCCTTAATAAATCAAAAGATGATTCGCTTTATGCACTGCTAGTGCCCTTTTTTGGTGACGTAAAACAAAGTAACCAGCTGTATGTGCTCGAAGAAAAGTACTTTGGGCACGTACGCCAGTTTAACTACGTTAATACGCTTGCATACATAGAAGCTATAAAAGAAACACTCCCCACTTACAGGCCTTGGTTTGAGCAATATGCAGGTAGCCTTGACTGGCGCTTACTTGCTGCGCTTAGCTACCAGGAATCTATGTGGAACCCTCGCGCTAAATCGCCTACAGGTGTAAGAGGCATTATGATGCTGACACGCAGTACCGCTAAACAGGTGGGCGTAACAAATAGGTTAGAGCCAGAGCAAAACATCCGTGGCGGAGCTAAATACTTAGCTAAGCTCGTTAAACGCATCCCCGACAGAATCCCGCAGCCCGATAGAACTTGGCTTGCACTGGCAGCCTATAATGTAGGTTGGGGGCACGTTAACGACGCGCGCATTATTACCGAACAACAAGGGGCGAGCCCTGATAAATGGGCCGATGTTAAAAAGCGATTACCACTTTTAATCAAAAAACGTTATTACCGTAAAACCCGTTACGGCTATGCGCGTGGCGATGTTGCGGTAAAATATGTTGATAACATTCGCAGGTATTACGATGCACTTGTATGGCTTGATGAAAATAACGCCCTAGAGCCAGAACCTGAATCAGAACCTGAATCAGAACCTGAAGCACCTGAAGTTGAAAAAGCAGCTCAACCAAGCAAAGAGCCTATAAACAACGATAAAACCGAACCTACCCCTTCGCTCTCACCTGAAGAAAAAAGTAAGCAAGGTGAAAATAACACGCAGCAGTCTCAGTAAAGCGTTTATATTTACGTTTTTAAATGGGCTATTCAGGCCTGTGAAACATTAAAATGTGGCATTAAACGATTCTTTCCTCGTTTTAGCAGGCGCTAATTTCCCCTTCAGGCCTAACCACTCTAGTAACTAAATTAAAAATCTGTTTACTTGTCATGAAATGATCACTAATGTGTGTTTATAGTATATTTACCTGATTTTTAATATATATCTTGTGCCTTTCTCACTCTCACGCATTAGGAGAACACATGCTAAAACGTAGACGCACGCAAAAACTAAAACGCAATATTATTCATTCAACAGCCACCAGACGTCGTATTATGCTACGTAACTTACATAAAAAAATTATTTGGCGTCGTCGCATGTTTGCGATGCAGCAAATGATAGAAGTAGATTCAGATAAGGCTAACTAGTCACTAATTTGACGAGCTGCTTTTTTAGCCGCTTTAATTTGTTCTCGGCGTTGTTTAAAAAACGCCGAAATAGTACTTCCACAGGTTTGACCAAGCACCCCACCTAATACTTCTACTTGATGGTTCAGCCTCGGCTCTTGCAATAAGTTCATAATAGACCCAGCCGAGCCTGTTTTAGCATCTGGCGCACCGTACACAAGCCGCTTTATTCTGCTATGCACTAACAGCCCGGCACACATAGAGCACGGCTCTAACGTAACGTACAAAGTGCAATCAATTAAACGGTAATTATTTAAAGCTCTCCCTCCTTCACGAACTGCAATCATTTCAGCGTGCGCAGAGGGGTCGTTATCAGTAATTGAACGATTATAACCCGCTGCAATAAGCGTGTTATCTTTCACAAGGACAGCTCCTACCGGAATTTCGCCCAATTGCTGCGCCTTATTGGCATAAACTAATGCCTGCTCCATCCAATACTCATCGCTTTTAAGATCGTTCATAGTGCTTACTTTAAATAAATTTTCTCTCGCTATTATATCAACTTGCCTGTTTAAAATGCGTAATTGATTAAATTATTGCAAAAATAAAACAAAATAATGTGGTTTATCGTGGCTCATAGAGTGTGATTTACGCTATAATCTCACGCTTTTTTTATTTAGCTCACAACACAGGTAGCAAATGAAATTTCCTGGACGCCGCAGACATAAACATTATTTTCCAGTGGAAGCTAAAGATCCACTTACTAATCAGCTAAACGCAACTGAGCGATTACAACGTAGCTACATTACGGGTATCGATCAGATCGTTGTTGATATTGAAGCCAAAGTCGATCAGGCTTTTTTAGACGAGTTTCAACTTCGCCGAGGAATGTCGCAAGTTATTGATAGCGATATTACCAACGCACTTTACGACCGTTTAAAACTAAACGACATGGTTGATTACGAATTTGCCGGTGGCACCATTGGTAACACAATGCATAACTACTCTGTACTAGCAGATGACCGTTCAGTATTGCTCGGTGTTATGAGTGAAAACATAAAAATTGGCAGCTATGCCTACCGCTTTTTATGTAACACATCAAGCCGCGTTGATTTAGATTATTTACAACCAGTGGATGGCCCTATTGGCCGTTGTTTTACCTTAATTGATGAAACAGGTGAGCGTACATTCGCAATTAGCGCCGGTTTAATGAATCACTTAAAGCCTGAGTCTATCGATAAACACTTAATTGAGCAGTCATCAGCACTTGTGATCAGCGCCTACCTAATGCGTACACAGGGTGATGAAACAATGACTGAAGCAACCATGCAAGCAGTTAAATACGCTAACGATGCAGGTGTACCGGTAGTTTTAACACTCGGCACTAAGTTTTTAATTGAGCAAGATCCAACCTGGTGGGCTAACTTTGTAAACGAGCATGTCGATATACTTGCCATGAACGAAGAAGAAGGGCTAGCAATTACTGGCTTTGAAGACCCATTATTAGCCGCAGACAAAGCACTTGACTGGGTAGACTTAGTTATTTGTACCGCTGGCGAAAAAGGCTTATTTATGGCCGGTTACGTTGATGAGAGCTTTAAACGTGCAACCGAGTACCCATTATTACCAGGTGCCATTGCCGATTTTAATCGCTATGAGTTTTCTCGTGCAATGAAAAAATCCGATTGCGAAAACCCGATAAAAGCGTATAGCCATACGGCGCCATTCATGGGTGGGCCTGATTCAATCAAAAACACCAATGGTGCTGGCGATTGTGCGTTGGCTGCCGTGTTACACGATTTATCAGCAAACGTTTATCATAAGTTAAATGTCGCTAACTCAGCAAAACACGAACAAAAGGCCATTACCTACTCTTCTCTTGCACAAATTAGTAAGTACGCTAACCGCGCAAGTTACGAGGTATTAGTACAGCACTCTCCACGTTTATCACGTGGGTTGCCAGAGCGCGAAGACTGCCTTGAGCAAGTGTACTGGGACCAATAAATAGGGAGCTTTACGTGCTCCCTATTGCGGTATTTTAGAAAATCGAAATATCGAGCTTTTTAGATAGCAGCTCTAATGCTGCTATCCCCGCCACCGAGTTACCAAATTCATTAAGCCCTGGTGAATATACTGCCACTGTAAACTTACCCGGTAATACCGCTAATATAGTGCCTGACACACCCGATTTACCCGGCATTCCCACTCTGTAGCCAAAGTCACCTGCCGCATCATATAAGCCGCTGGTGAATAAAATCGAATTTAATTGTTTATTCTGGCGACTACTCAAAACGCGCTTACCCGAGCTGTAATCAACCCCTTTATTCGCTAAAAAGTTATACGCTCTAGCTAGCTCAATACAGTTAAGCTCAATCGCACAAAAATTGAAGTAAGACCAAAGTACGTCATCGACGTCATTCTCAAAATTACCAAACGACTTCATTAAATGCGCCATTGCCGCATTTCTATGCCTAAACTCGTACTCAGAATTGGCCACTTTTTTATCAATCACTATTGCACTATTACCTGCAAGTAGCCTAAACGTTTCAAGCATTGAGTGGCGAGGTGCTGATAATCGACTGTACAAAGCATCGCACGTCACAATCGCGCCAGCATTAATGAAAGGGTTACGTGGTACGCCTTTTTCAAACTCTAACTGCGTAAGAGAATTAAACGCGGTACCAGAGGGCTCTTTACCTACCCGATGCCATAGTTCATCGCCATAGCGCTGTAGCGCCATTGTAAGTGTCATTACTTTAGAAACTGACTGAATAGTAAAACGTTTTGAGCAATCCCCCGCACAAATGGTTTCGCCATCAGTGGTATAAATAGCAATAGAAAACTGCTCGCTAGAAACCTCAGCAAGTGCAGGTATATAGTCCGCAACCTTACCTTGTGATAACAAAGGGCGCACTTCGTGTGCTATTTCATCTAGTACAGTTTGGTAGTCAGCAGTGGGCAATTGACACCTCTATTTTAGTATTTATAAAAATTTGATTTTAACACGCGCAACTTCTGCACGCCTAGCTATGTTACATGAATAAAATAGCAGATAAGCATGAACTTAATGTTTATTTCAAAGTGATATTTTCTATATCAAAGCAATACCAACCCGCAATAAGCCTTAATCATTTTGCGGGGCTATAAAAACTGATTACACTGAGCACGATGTGCGCCTTGACTTTGCCTATAATGGCTTAGCTTTCTATAAGGATATGAATGTTATGGCTCAAAGGATTTACAAGGGCGGGCATTACAAAGACTGAGTTAGCATGAGATCTTGGCTTTTTATTAAACCCCAGACAGCAAAAAACCCATTACATCGCTGTAACGGATTTCTTTAATTTGAATCCTGGTAATGTCCTACTTTCACATAGCAAATGCTACACTATCATCGGCGCTGTTTCGTTTCACTACTGAGTTCGGCATGGGGTCAGGTGGGTCCAAAACGCTATGGTTACCAAGAAAATTCTGTTCAATTTTCTTATTTTTATTTATTAAGCTTTAAGTCCTTCGACTGAATTTGGAGCCTGGCAATGTCCTACTTTCACATAGCAAATGCTACACTATCATCGGCGCTGTTTCGTTTCACTACTGAGTTCGGCATGGGGTCAGGTGGGTCCAAAACGCTATGGTTACCAAGCAAATTAGGGTGTCAGTCCGTTTTCACGTACCAACTAAATTTGGAAAATTCTGATAATATTTTTTAAGTCTAAGTATTTATCTACTTTAGCTATTAACTTCTGTCGCTTGTTTCTGTCACAAAACGCGTTTGGCGTTGTATGGTTAAGCCTCACGGGTAATTAGTACAAGTTAGCTTAATGGCTCACACCACTTCCACATCTTGCCTATCAACGTTGTAGTCTTCAACGGCCCTTCAGAGACTTTAAAAGTCTAGTGAGAAATCATCTCGAGGCCTGCTTCGCGCTTAGATGCTTTCAGCGCTTATCAGTTCCGAACGTAGCTACCGGGCAATGCCATTGGCATGACAACCCGAACACCAGCGGTTCGTTCACTCCGGTCCTCTCGTACTAGGAGCAACCCCTCTCAATTCTCAAACGCCCACGGCAGATAGGGACCGAACTGTCTCACGACGTTCTAAACCCAGCTCGCGTACCACTTTAAATGGCGAACAGCCATACCCTTGGGACCGACTTCAGCCCCAGGATGTGATGAGCCGACATCGAGGTGCCAAACACCGCCGTCGATATGAACTCTTGGGCGGTATCAGCCTGTTATCCCCGGAGTACCTTTTATCCGTTGAGCGATGGCCCTTCCATTCAGAACCACCGGATCACTATGACCTACTTTCGTACCTGCTCGACGTGTCTGTCTCGCAGTTAAGCTGGCTTCTACCATTACACTAACCGTACGATGTCCGACCGTACTTAGCCAACCTTCGTGCTCCTCCGTTACTCTTTGGGAGGAGACCGCCCCAGTCAAACTACCCACCAGGCACTGTCCGTAACCCCGATTCAGGGGCCAACGTTAGAACATCAAAACTACAAGGGTGGTATTTCAAGGACGACTCCACAACAACTAGCGTCGCTGCTTCAAAGTCTCCCACCTATCCTACACATGTAGGTTCAATGTTCAGTGCCAAGCTGTAGTAAAGGTTCACGGGGTCTTTCCGTCTAGCCGCGGGTACACAGCATCTTCACTGCGATTTCAATTTCACTGAGTCTCGGGTGGAGACAGCGTGGCCATGGTTACACCATTCGTGCAGGTCGGAACTTACCCGACAAGGAATTTCGCTACCTTAGGACCGTTATAGTTACGGCCGCCGTTTACCGGGGCTTCGATCAAGAG
The DNA here is from genome assembly GCF_035666335.1 of Pseudoalteromonas sp. CuT4-3. Taxonomy (NCBI): domain Bacteria; kingdom Pseudomonadati; phylum Pseudomonadota; class Gammaproteobacteria; order Alteromonadales; family Pseudoalteromonadaceae; genus Pseudoalteromonas; species Pseudoalteromonas sp. CuT4-3. The sequence continues at coordinate 842,991 of NZ_CP142030.1, read as the reverse complement.
CTTCGTCCGAAAACTAACCCCATCAATTAACCTTCCGGCACCGGGCAGGTGTCACACCGTATACGTCATCTTGCGATTTTGCACAGTGCTGTGTTTTTAATAAACAGTCCCAGCCACCTGGTCACTGCGGCTCCCGTCCGCTTAGAGAGTAAATCTCATCACAGATAGGAGCGTACCTTCTCCCGAAGTTACGGTACGATTTTGCCTAGTTCCTTCACCCGAGTTCTCTCAAGCGCCTTAGTATTCTCTACCTGACCACCTGTGTCGGTTTGGGGTACGATTCGGTATAATCTGAAGCTTAGAGGCTTTTCCTGGAAGTATGGCATCAGCAACTTCACACCCTTGGGTGCTCGTCTCGTGTCTCAGCCTAACAGCAACCCGGATTTACCTAAGTCACTAGCCTACTCACTTTCACATGGACAACCATCGCCATGCTTGCTTAGCCTTCTCCGTCCCCCCATCGCAATTATACCAAGTACGGAAATATTAAT
>NZ_CP142030.1:137500-837500 GCF_035666335.1 Pseudoalteromonas sp. CuT4-3 | reverse complement strand
GGCTACGGTGTGGTAGGGATTTATAAAAATGGCACCGGCCCTACAATAATGATTCGTACTGATACCGATGGCCTACCAATCACAGAGCAAACCGGTAAACCTTATGCATCTAAAGTACAAGTGACCAATGAGCATGGTAATAAAGTAGGTGTAATGCATGGCTGTGGCCACGATATACATATGAGCTCGTTTATTGGTACTGCTGAGCAACTTATTGCCCATAAAAATAAGTGGCAAGGAACGTTAATGATGGTTGCTCAACCTGCAGAAGAAGTTGGCGGTGGAGCAAAAGCCATGTTGAGTGAAGGCTTATTTAGTAAATATGCTAAGCCTGATCATGTTATTGCGCTGCATGTTAGTGCCAGCGTGCCTGCGGGTAAGGTATCAATGAAAAACGAATACACCATGGCAAGTGTTGATTCAGTAGATATAACTATAAAAGGTAAAGGCGGACACGGCGCCTACCCGCACACTACCGTAGACCCTGTAGTTATTGCGGCGCGTACGGTATTAGCATTACAAACAATCACAAGCCGCGAGCTTTCTCCACTTGAGCCTTCCGTAGTGACTGTGGGTTCTATTCATGGTGGCTCAAAGCATAATGTGATTTCAGATGAAGTAAAACTACAGCTTACGCTTAGAAGCTACAACCCAGAGGTACGTACGGCGCAAATAGCTGCAATAAAACGTATTACAGCGGGTATTGCTCAAAGTGCTGGCCTTACTGAGTCACACTACCCTGTTGTTCACGTTCATGAAGATGAATCTATTCCATCTACTTACAATAACCCTCAGCAAACTAATATTGTTAGGAGTGCTATTGCTGATGCAATTGGCGAAACTAATGTATTTGAGACAAAAGCGGTTATGGCTGGTGAAGATTTTGGACTGTACGGTAGAACTGATGAAAACATTCCTATTACGTTATTTTGGTTAGGTGGAGTAAACCAGCAGCAATATACAAATGCGATGAAAAGTAACCAAACACTTCCTTCATTACACTCAAGTAAATTTGCGCCAGATTATAAAGTAGCATTACCGACCGGTATAAAAGCCATGAGTAACGCTGCAGTCGCGTTATTTAATAAAAAATAAGCCGTATTTGAGAGCCCAGCGATTAAGTGGTTGCTGAGCTCTTTTTATAATTTGATTTTTTAAATGCTGCTTTTTTACCACCCTTAGCAAAGCGCTTTTTAGGTGCCGTTTTAGGTAGCTTTGAAAATACATGGCTATCACAACTAGCTGCTTGCTGTACAAAACCTTCAAGCTCCACCAGCAGTGGTTGTAAAAATTGTTGGTAGCTCATTGCTTGTTGAGCAATGTTGCCTAAACTCGCCTCCCATTTAGCGGTCAAATCGGGGCTAGCTAAGCCCTCTGGTAAAACACTAATAAGTGCCAAGCCTGTTTGTGTAGCTTTAATTGATTTACCTTCGCGCTTTAAAAAACGACGCCTAAATAATAATTCAATAATGCCTGCGCGGGTTGCCTCTGTACCTAACCCATCGGTCTCTTTGAGTATTTTTTTAATTTGTGAATCTTTTACATAACGACTAATGCCGGTCATGGCACTTAGCAATGTTGCATCAGTAAAATGAGACGGTGGCGTAGTGTGTTTTTCTACCACTTCACCTTTAGTGCAGTTAAGCGCCATGCCTTTTGTTAAATGAGGCAAGGTTGCTTCATCTTTTAGCTCGGCTTTGCCCATTAATACCTTAAATCCTAGGCTTACATCTTGCTTTGCATTGGCTTTAAATAAACCTCCCGCAATTGTTACCTCTACTTTAGTTTCGTTATAAATGTAATCGGGGTAAAACTGAATTAGGTAATGCCTGCTAATAAGTTGATATACTTTTACTTCATCAGCCGCCAAAGTCGCTGTTTTTAGTTGTTTGGCGGTAGGTACAATTGCATGGTGTGCAGCCACTTTTGCATCGTTGAAACATTTGCTGCGTTTTTTAGCGTCTGCCCCATTCACAAACTCAGTATTTTGACCGCCATTAGCTGCAATTGCTTTTAAAATTGCAGGCGCATCTACATGATGCTCTTTAGGCAAATAACGATTATCAGAACGAGGGTAAGTAATTAACTTATGACGCTCATAGAGCGTTTGGCAAATATCGAGTACTTGCTGAGCTGCCATACCAAATGCCTTTGCAGCATCTATTTGCAGTGCCGATAAATTATAAGGCAGCGGCGCGCTTTGTTTTTTTTGTTTTTGTTCAAGTGCTGTAACCTCGCCTGGTTGATTCGCTATTCGCGAGGCGACGTTTTCGGCTAATGCATTATTTAAAACGCGGCCCTCTTCATCTTGGTACGGCTCGCAGGCTTTGCTTGGTACCCACTTGGCCACAAAGCTTTGCTGCTCAGGAGTTATTAAATGCGCCAACACTTCATAAAATGGTTTTGACACAAAGTTAGCTATTTCGTTATCCCGGTTAACCACTAAACCTAAAATTGGGGTTTGTACGCGACCCACCGACAACACATTGCCAAAGCCTGCTTTTTGTCCCGCCAGCGTATAAGCACGCGTAAGGTTCATACCAAATAGCCAATCTGCACGTGAACGCGCAAGCGCCGACACACTAAGCGGAATAAATTCACGATTTGAACGCATAGTAGTAAGCGCTTTTTTTACCGCCGCTAAATTTAAATCACTTATAAGTAAACGCTGAATGCTTTGCTTTTTGGTTTTACTTATTTTGGCTTGCTCTATGACTTCATCAACCAACAATTGGCCTTCGCGATCGGGATCGCCCGCATGCACGAGTACTGATGCCTGCTTAATTAGCTTTTTTAAAATAGTTAATTGTTTACGCGTTTTCGTTTTTGCCTTGAGCTGCCATTGCTGTGGCACTATGGGAAGGTGTTCAAATTGCCACTTTTTAAAACGCGCATCATAATCATCAGGTTCAGCTTGCTCTAGTAAGTGCCCTATACACCACGAGACACAGTCACCATTAGCCACTTCTATATAACCATCGTGTTTTTTATGTGGTTTTGGCAATGCATCAGCAATAGCTCTGCCAAGTGATGGCTTTTCTGCGATATAGAGTTTCATGGGAGTTGCTCATTAACTGTTTATATGAACAGTAGTTTAGCACAGCTATTTAGAAGGTGGAGCGCTTTCTATTTTTGAGGGGGTATTACTTTTTTTAGCGAAAAGCATAATTAAAGGTATATAACACACTATGACGGTGCCAATGTTGATAAAGGGCATTAACGTTTTGTAAATAATGGTGCTGTACGCTAAATCCCAAAGGTGACGGTCAACTAATCTGAATAATTGTAATATAGGTGCGCCAATAACCACTAACTGACCAATAACGCATTGCCATAAATAAACTTTATCTTTTATTCCCCAATAAGCTATTAACGCCATCCATATAATATCGGTAGCCGCCCATACTAAATAACGATAGATATAAATATCGTCAAACTCTCTCAAGCTAGAGGCTGTTATCCCCCCAAAGAAGAAAAAAGCGACGGTCAGTAATGCAAACCTAAAGGCTAAGTAATCTTTAAATATAAAAAATATAAAAAGAGCCGGGCTTAGCATAAAGACCCAGCTTTTACTTAAAATACTAACGAAATACAAAAACCAATCAGGCAAAATGTTTTACCTTATTTTTCTTTTGTATCGTCGTCGGTACCATCACCATTACCTGGCATATCACAATATTTAATTATAACTTTCACAGCGCATCCATTACATATGTTAAGGAAATGTACTTTAAGCTAAAATAATGAGCTTGCCAAGATACTTAGGTGATTAAGTACCTTAAAAAGAAACTTGATTAGAAAAATTAGCGCCCGCTACTCGCCTAGCGCACATCAATAGGGTCTGACTCTTTAGCCTTACCTTGTAAGATTGATATTTCTACTCGGCGATTTCTACGCCTATCTTCGTTTGAATCATTCGGCACAAGTGGACGAGTATCAGCACGCCCTACTACCATCATGCGGTTTTTATCAAACCCTTGTACCGTTTGTAATTCGCTTGCGACTGCTACAGCACGCTTTGACGATAAGTCCCAGTTATTAATATATAACTCGTTAGAAACCTGAAAATCATCGGTGTGACCCGATACCGTAATTTCACCAGGTACATCCTTTAATAACTCACCAATATCTTGAATTATGGGCTTAAATTTAGGTTGTAAAAAAGCACTGCCAGAGGGAAATGAGCCATTTTCACGGATACGAATAATGATTTGCTGTCCTAAAGATTCAAGTTCGATTGCACCATCTATTATTTGCTTTTCGAGCTGTTGCGCTATTTTTTTCACTAACTCGTTAGTTTGTTCTTGATCGGCGGCTGAAGTTGCTTGCTCTGAAGATTGCTGCTGCGATGTACTACGTGACTCGCCACCACGTTTATCGCCACGTTGCTCTTGTCTACCACCAGCAGAGCTTTCATCACCCGCTTGAAACTCTAACATTTGCTGGGTCATTTCAACGGTTTGTTGCTGAATGGTTTCTATCGGGGTAGGTTCAGGCTTACCTGGGGTAAATTCCATAGCAATAACCGAGGTCCCTTTAGGGATATCTTTTACTTCTATTTTGTTTTGCACACCAAATGCAAACTTCATCGAGCCTGCTATTTGCTTAAATTTAAGTACATCCATTTCTGAAAACGCGAGCAAAAGTACAAAAAAGCACATTAAAAGCGACATTAAGTCGGCAAATGTTCCCATCCAAGCAGGCAGACCTGGTGGTGGGCATTTGCACTCTTGATCAGACATGGTTACTCCTCGGTATCTACTTTGCGCTTAGACTCAGCAAGGTAGTTTTTCAATATACCTTCAATTACTTTCGGGTTTTGGCCATCTTGAATACCTAAAATAGCATCCAGTATTAGACGCTGATTCATGGCTTCTTCGTCTTTGCGAAGCTCCAGTTTTACCTGAATAGGAATAGCCACTACATTTGCTAAAAATGCACCATATAAAGTAGTTAATAATGCCACCGCCATTGCGGGGCCAATGGCTTTAGGGTCATCCATGTTAGATAACATAGCAACTAAGCCTATTAACGTACCTATCATACCCATTGCTGGGGCTATATCGGCAAGTGACTTAAATAAACCGGCGCCCAGTTCGTGACGGGTCGTGGTTAAAGAAATGTCTTTTTGAAGCGTGGCACGAACTACATCAGCATCGTGGCCATCAACGAGCATATCTACACCTTTGCGCATAAAAGGGTTTGGTATTTCGGCTTCTTCGAGGGCTAAAAACCCCCCTTTACGGGCAGAATCAGCAAGTTCAACTGCTTTTTCAATCAGCTCTTCTGGCGATTCGATTTTAAACATAAATGCTTTACCAACAACCTTACCTATGCCCAAAAACTGCGACAAGGTAAAGTTTGATAACACAATAAATAGTGAGCCACCAAATACAATTACACTAGAAGGCGCATCGGCAAACATCCCCATTTCACCGCTACTACTCATAAACATGGACATGACAATTAAACCAATTGCGCCAAGGATCCCAATTATGGTTGCTAAATCCACATTTCCTCCAAAGTATTATACTTTGTTATTCAAACTTTTATTATTAACTGCTTATCGGCAAGATACTGAAATACTTAAGCCATTTTTGAAAAAAGTGTAAAACACTGTGTTTGGCCTAATTTTAGATCAAGATACCCTACTCGCCTAGCGACTGATTAATTTTATTGTACACAGTGAGCACTAATACGCATCTTATACATGGTAAAAATACGATTTAAACTGATATAACTCAAAAAACAACGATCATCCTTTGACCTAGTTTAGCATTCCCCCTAAAATTGGCTCCTAAATTTATCATGCTGGCTGAAATTAAACATGGCGACTAAAAAACCTGAAAACCTAAGTTTTGAACAAGCACTCGAAGAATTATCAACCATTGTCGGTGAAATGGAACAAGGTGATTTATCGCTTGAGCAGTCGTTAAAGCAATTTGAGCGTGGTATAGCCTTAGCTAACGCCTCAACGGGTAAGTTACAACAAGCAGAACAAAAAGTGTCTATTTTAATGGGTAATGACGAAAAAGCAGCGCTTACTTCATTTAACAACGATATGGAATAACCGTGAGCATACAAGAAAAAATAGAATGTGCTCAACAAGATGTCGTAAAGACCCTGCAACAGTACTTTGATCAACCCCTTGATACTGCACACACAGTAAAAGAAGCCACCCAGTACGGCTTATTTAACGGTGGCAAGCGTTTACGCCCCTTTTTAGTCTACGCAAGTGGTGAAATGCTCGGAGCTAATAAGCAAGATTTAGATATTCTTGCTGCTGCTATTGAGTGTATTCATAGCTACTCGTTGGTGCACGATGATTTACCAGCCATGGATGATGACGACCTTCGCCGTGGACGCCCAACTTGCCATATAGAGTTTGACGATGCGCATGCAATTTTAGCGGGCGATGCACTACAAACATTAGCCTTTGAGCTTATCTCGGCTCACAATTTTACCTGCAGCGCGTCAACACAAGTAAAAATGATCAGCGCACTGGCTAAAGCATCGGGGCTTGAAGGCATGGTCGGCGGGCAAGGGCTAGATATTGCAGCCACAGATAAAGTGATTACAATACAACAGCTTGAACGAATTCATAGATTAAAAACGGGTGCCTTAATCAACTGTGCCATTACATTGGGTGCATTATGTAGCGAAAAAGCAGACAAACAAACCTTAGAAAACTTACGTGTTTTTGGGTATGCTATAGGGCTGGCATTTCAAGTGCACGACGACATTTTAGATGTTGAAGGTGACACATTTACTTTAGGTAAGCCACAAGGCTCTGATTTAGCTGCTAATAAAGCAACTTATCCGGCCCTATTAGGTATGCAAGGCGCCAAGCAAATGGCGCAAAATTTAATAGAGCAAGCGCATCAAGCATTAAACAAAATAGATGCTGATACCTCTACTCTAGCGGCGCTGGCAAACTACCTGATTAAACGTGACCATTGAGTGTTACATATACGTATTGCCATTTAGCACTGACATTATTACTCAACAGCGGTAACAACTAATAAGTTAGCACCGATGTTAGCGAAGGATAAAATAAATACCATGACACTTGATAGTAGCAAGTATCCATTACTTAACTTGGTTGACGAACCAGCCCACTTACGCGATATAGCGCAAGATAAACTCCCTGCGTTTAGCAACGAGTTACGAGACTATTTACTCAACTCTGTTTCGCAAAGTAGCGGCCATTTAGCGTCTGGTTTAGGAACTGTTGAACTTACCGTTGCTCTACATTATGTGTATAACACACCAGAAGATCGCCTTGTATGGGATGTAGGCCATCAAGCGTACCCGCATAAAATTTTAACGGGACGACGCGATTTAATGCATACAATTCGCCAAAAAGACGGATTACATCCATTCCCTTTTCGTGAAGAAAGCCAATACGATACCTTTAGCGTAGGCCATTCAAGTACCTCTATTTCGGCAGCACTTGGGATGTCTATTGCGGCTCAAAAAGAAGGTAAAGGCCGCAAAACTGTTGCCGTTATAGGCGATGGCGCCATTACAGCAGGTATGGCATTTGAAGCCATGAACCACTTAGGCGATGTAAAATCTGACATGTTAATCATTTTAAATGATAACGAAATGTCGATTTCTGAAAACGTCGGTGCGTTAACTAATCACTTTGCGCGTATTTTATCTGGCAGCTTTTACACAAATATTCGCGAAGGCAGTAAAAAGTTACTCTCTGGCGTACCTCCTGTTAAAGAGCTTGCCAGTAAAGTAGAAGAGCACCTAAAAGGAATGGTTATTCCAGGTACCTTCTTTGAAGAACTAGGTCTTAATTACATTGGCCCAATTGATGGCCACGATGTAAATATGCTCGTAGATACACTGCGTAATATGCGTAATTTAAAAGGGCCTCAGCTTTTACATATAAAAACCCAAAAAGGAAAAGGCTATAAACCCGCAGAAGCTGATCCTATTGGCTATCACGGTGTGCCAAAGTTTGACCCTAATACATCAAGCTTACCTAAATCTAAACCTGGCGCCGCCACTTTCTCTAAGGTGTTTGGTGATTGGTTGTGTGATATGGCCGAGCAAGATAAAAAATTAATGGCTATTACGCCGGCAATGCGTGAAGGCTCAGGTATGGTGCGTTTTTCAAAAGAGCACCCAGAGCAGTATTTCGATGTAGCCATAGCAGAGCAGCACGCTGTCACATTGGCCGCCGGTTTTGCCTGTGAAGGGTTAAAACCCGTTGTAGCTATTTACTCGAGCTTTTTACAACGTGCGTATGATCAACTTATCCATGATGTTGCACTGCAAAACTTACCTGTGCTTTTTGCTATAGACCGCGCTGGTATTGTAGGCGCCGACGGCGAAACACACCAAGGTGCGTACGACTTAAGCTTTATGCGCTGTATTCCAAACATGGTTATTATGGCCCCAAGTGATACTAACGAGTGCCGACATATGCTTTATACCGGTTATAAGGCTAATTGCCCTGTAGCAGTTCGCTACCCTCGTGGTAGTGCCGGTACTGCCGATATTCAAAGCGAAATGACGCTACTAGAAATAGGCAAAGCCAATACCATTAAACCAGGCGCTAAAATTGCTATTTTATCCTTTGGTACTTTGCTTGAAAACGCGCAACTTGCTGCAAGTGAGCTAGGTGCAACGCTAGTTAATATGCGCTTTATTAAGCCACTTGATACAAGTTTATTAGATGAGCTTAGCCAAACTCATGATGTAATAGTAACGCTTGAAGACAACGCTATTTGTGGTGGCGCAGGCTCAGCGGTTAATGAATATTTAGCAGCGCAAAAAGCCAACCTAAAAGTGCTTAACTTAGGTATTCCTGATGAATTTATTAAGCACGGCACACAAGCGCAAATGCACGATGAAATGGGCTTAGGCGAACAAGGCATTTTAAATTCAATAAAATCGTTTATCGCTTAATTATTTTTGCTAGCTAGTTTTTAAAGGGAGCCTGATGGCTCCTTTTTTGTTTTTTATTTTTAAATATTTGCATCCAATGTGTATTTCTACGCGTTATCCCTATGAGGTTAACACAGTAAATAGTACGTACTGAGGAGTATAAGCAGGCACGTTATTTACTTTCATTTGATGGAATATTAAAAGGTAAAAATGATGAAAAAAGCTAATTTAACTCACCTTCATACACAAAGCAGTTCACTTAAACGCCCCCTTTGTTTTTCAGCATTAGCGCTTGGGATAGTACTTGGTATTTCAGGGTGCAGCGGTGATGGAGAAAACGGTTTAGCCGGTACGTCGGGAGCAGATGGTCAAGATGGAAACGATGGCACAAACGGTAACCCCGGCTTTAGTGCAGCCACGTTTATTTTAGCTAATAACGGCGAGCAAAACGCAGGCACTGTTGATTTAATAAACCAGAACGCTGCCAAATTAAAAACCTTTAATACCACTGCAAATGAAGGCGTAGCCTTTGATAGCCTCGGTAATTTAATACAAGCAAGCGACAGCGAAAATGGTAGCGTTAAAACTATATGCCAACTTGCCAATCGTGATGATGGTGCAAGCTTTAGCACTAATCAAGACCGTGAAATTACAGGCCCTGCCACTACACTGGTTAATCCTAAGGGCATAGCGATTGCAAAAAATAGCGGGCTGATATTTATAGCTGATTTTGGTGCCATGCAAATTACCACATTTGGCAGTGCTGCAGCGGGAGATGCCGCGCCGCTTGCTACCACTGTTACCGAAGCCGCCCCGTGGGATGTTGATTATGACCACGTAAACGACCGACTTTATGTAGCACTTACCAACGGTGATGTCGCGGTTTATGATAATTTTGTAAGCGGTGAATTTACCGCTATGCCAAGTCGTACTATTACACCAAGCGATGCCGATGGTGTGCAAATATCGGTAAATATTCACGGCATTGTTTATGATGAAACCACCAATAAACTTATTTTATCGGATGTTGGTAGCGCATCAGATGCTACCGATGGCGCGCTTTTTGTTATTAATAATGCTTCTACTGCGCAAGGTAATACATCTGTTGCACGCAGTATTTCAGGCCCTGCGACTATGCTAGGCAACCCTGTAGATATTACCCTTGAGGGTAGCGATTTACGTGTGGCCGAAAAATCAAACGATGCAATTTTAGTGTTTAGTAATATATTTGCCGGTGAAAGTGGCGATATAGCGCCCGATTTAAGTACTGCGTCTACTAAGCCAGAGTCAATTACTAACACGCTAACTCAAAGCTCAATGGCTGATATATCAGATAGTACTGAGCCTAATATGGCGCTATTAGGCGTAGCCGTATCCAGTAATCCAAGCACTGCGGGTGATACAGGCCAAATTAGCCGTTTAAATACAGCATTAAGTAGCGAACTTGCAAGCTATAATGCAAGCCAAACGATAGAAAGCGTTAGCTTTGATAAAGCAGGTAATAGCTACGCAACATTCGATAATGCCAGTACAGGAATGGGCGGAATCGTCATCTCTACTAAAGTGGCTTATAACCGTGATGGCGAAACATTTAACGCCAGCCAAGATAGACTGATTTCAGGAAGCAATACAGGCCTTATTTCACCTAAAGGATTAGATATTGCCTCCGATAGTGGAATGATTTTTGTGGCTGAAAATAATGAAACCACGCCGAGCATTGCTATATTTTCAAGCTGTGCCACCGGCGATGTATTACCTCTTATGACCTTAACTTTTGCCAATAATGCACGCCCGTGGGATGTTGATTACGACAGTAACACTGACCGCGCTTTTGTTGCGCTAACTAATGGCACTGTAGCGGTATTTGATCAAGTTAAAAATAAGCTACTAAGTGGCGAGACCACAATAAGTACAGAAGATAGATTAATTACACCTGCCAATAATTCACAAGCACTGGCAGGGCCTACCAATATTCATGGAATAGATTACGACTCATTAAGTGGTGCGTTAATACTTTCTGATGTAGGCAGCGCAGCCGTTGCTGACGATGGCAAAATTTATGTATTAAATAATACCGCAAATGCCTCGGGGCTAGTCAATATAAGCGCGACGATTAGCGGGCCCAATACATTATTAGGAAACCCTGTTGATATTATGTATAGCGGAACCGATTTATATGTTGCCGAAAAGTCTAACAACGTAGTTATGCGCTTTAATAATATTTTAAGTACCGCAGGGGGAGATATAAGTGCCGATGCAAGTATGGCATTTAGTGCTCCTGAGTCAGTGGCTATTTTACCAGCGTGGCTAAACCAGTAATTAAATAGCGTTACCCTCACCATGCCTAGCCTACTTTTGTAGGTTGGGCATTATCGCATCCACACTTTAATATCTGCTAAGCCATTACTTTGTAAAATACCCAGCTGCTGATCTACATTCGAATTTTGCTCAAACTCAAACGCATCCAACTGTTTATCAAACGTAATATTTGCCACACCGTCACCACCGCGTTTTTTAACCTGATGAAGCGCTATATCGGCTAAGTTTATCGACGTTTCCCAGCTTATTACTTGCCCACCTAAAAGTGGCAGTGGGTAAAAAGACCACCCCAATGAAGCCGTAATATTGGTTGTTTTACCGTTTGGTAATTGAAACGAATTTAATGCGATTGCTTGGCATAAATCAGAGGCATAGCTGTCAATCATGTTGCACTTAAAATCGCGCAGCAATAATAAAAACTCATCCCCACTCCAGCGTGCTACATAGTCAGAGCCTTGGGTACGCGAATTAAGTAACGCTGCCATTTGTTGTAAGCAGCTATCTCCTGCTATTGGGCCATACGCATCGTTTATACGGCTAAAGTTATCAAAGTTGATAATAAGCAGTACAAGTGACTTACCTTGCGCTTGTAAAGACTGTGCATTACGTTGGAAGTGCTCAATATCTTTAGGGAGCTGATCAAACAAAAAGCGACGGCTACGTAGCCCTGTAAGCTCATCTGAGTGACTAACTAGTTTAAGCTGTGAGTTTACTTGGCCTAATTTATCGTTAGCTTGGCGCAGCTCTAATGTACGCTCTGTAACCAGCGCTTCGAGTACTTCTTGCTTACGGCGCTCTTGCGCTCTAAATACCCAAAAAATAAAGTAAAACAGTAAAATAAACCCACTAACAATTAGCAATCTAAAGTAAATAGTTTCGTCAAAGCGCTGCGGTACTACAAATGCATACTCGACAGTTTGCGCTCTGTCCCAATCTTCGCCTTGGCGTTTTGCCTCAAGCTCAAATAAAAATGACCCCGCCGGTAAATTTGTATAAATGGCTTCTCGGCGTGCATTAGCATAGCGCCAATCACTATCTAACCCACTTAACTTATATCTAAACTCAATACTATTTGGCGCATAATAATCGATGGCGGTGTACTTTAATGTTATGTCGCGCTCATCAGTATCTAGTAAAGGCTTTTCGCCCAATGCTGCGGTAGTTAACGCGCGCAGTGGTGTGGTCAGTGTTTCTACTTTAGGCTTTAATACATTTAGGCCAAATAGCTCGGTATTTTTAGGTATTTCTACAATGCCTTGTAAGCTTGGGTACCAAATTGAATAATCGGTCATGGCAACGGCATCGTGTCCTAAACCGTTACAACACTGGCTTGCTTTACCATCGAGCTGCCTATCAAAAGAAGAAATAACCTCTTCCACTTTTAAGCTCGACACCTCTGATTTAAATTGCGCTACTGGCATACGGTAAACACCTTTCATGGTACTTACCCATACACGCTTATAAGTTTCGTCATACTCTAGGCTAAAAATAGAGCCATAGGGTAAGCCGTTGGCTGCATCTAACTGTCGCCAATGCCCTTGCAAACTTCTGTAAAATAAGCCGTCATTAAGCGAGCCAATTAAAATACCTACACCATCTATGTATAATACGCTGGTTATGTATGCACTTTCGAGCGAAGTTTGGTCACCTATTTTTTCAATGCCACGGTCAGTAAAGTAATACGCCCCTTTACTGGTCCCTATTACACCAAAGTTTGCTTTATCGAGCACATACGTTATAAATTTACTGCCTAAAAAGGCATTGTATGCAAAGGGTGTTAACCCGCCATAACTTAGCCTATACAAGCCACGCCCTGTACCTATCCAAAAACCACCTTTGCTTGATGGGCTAATAGCAAATACAGGGTTGTCGCGCAGGGCTCTGCCAGGAAAACTGTATAGTTTATCTTGCTCGAAAAAAAACAGCCCTCGTCCGGTCGCTATATATAAACGCGAGCCATCAAACTGTAAGTCGTGTACTGTTGCGCGGCCAAATTGCGCACTGGGTATTTTATTGACAAAGTTTTTATTTAAATCGAAATACCCAATACCACTTTTATTTGCTACCCATAAATTACCATCGGGCGCTTGGCTGATTGCCATAACGGCCTCAGTCATTTGCGATAAAGCAGAGTGGCGTTCTATACGCCCTTCGTGTGCAAGCCATAAGCCTTCGCTAAAACTTGCAAGCCAAATATTATTTTGGCTATCGCGGTAAATATCGGCAAACCAAATACTTTGATCTAGCTGACTTGGCTCAACCCATTGCCACTCACCCGACTTAGCTCTAAAAAGCAGTCGTCCATACGTAGAAACCCATAATCCACCATTGGTGTCGCTCATAAATTTATACACAGCTGAGTTATTCGCATTCGGAAGCGGGAAAGGTCTTAGCTCATCGTCTAAATCTAAAAAGTAGGCACCCAGTTCAGAGGCTAAATATAAATTACCATTTAAAAAAGACAGATCATGAACAATGGTTTGTGCTAACCGCTCAGGCAACGACACCTTAGCTGTTAACTCCAACCTGAGTTTTGAAAAATCAGAGGCGCTTTTAGTTAAGCGTAGTAAATGACGGTCGTTGACAAGCCAAATCCCCTCTGGAGAAAGCGCCATTTGACTAACCGACCCCACTATTTGGGTGATCACAGTAGCATTTACAATAGGAACGAGTTCGTTCGCTTTATCACGTAAATCAACTTGGTTGCGGTCTACATAATAAAGCCCATTAGCTGCAATCCAAATGCTGCCCTTGGCATCTTCTAATATGTCTCTAACTGGGCCTTTAATATTAAATTCTTGTGCGGCAAGCGTTTGCGGGTTTATGACCACCAAGCCACTTTTAGTGCCCACCCACAGATAGCCATTACTATCTATGAGCAGTTTATTAATACCATTGCTTGGCAAAAAAGGACTATTTTGTGTGTTGTAATTAGTGAAAGTTGTGCCGTCAAAGCGACTAAGGCCAAATTGCGTTCCGACCCACATATAGCCTTGCTGATCTTGCACAACACTTTTTAGCGATTGCGAGGGCAAGCCATCTTTGATATTCCATTGCTTAACAACGTAATCAGTAATAGAAGCCCAACTTGGCATGGCACACAACATAAGTACACATACCAATAAAAATCGCATCATTTCGCTGCCACCTAGTTAAACAAATAAAACACAAAAATTAAAAGGGTAGTAAACCTGCTTTTATTAACGCATGCAAACAAATAAGCGAAAAAATACCGGCAAGTACATCATCAGCCATTATACCCACGCCGCCGTCCATTCGCTTATCGAGCGTTTTGATCGGGCCAGGTTTGGCAATATCAAAAAATCTAAATAATAAAAAGCCTACAAGTAAGGTTTGCCAACTAAGCGCTGCGCCAATCATCGTAATGTAATAACCCGCAACTTCATCCCACACTATGGCTGGATGGTCGTGCACACCTAAATCATCGGCGGTTTTGCCACACGCCCAAATACCAAAAATACTAATAACCACGGCAAACACGATTTGTAGCCAAAGCGGAAAATACATGGTCATAAAAATAAATGGTAAAGCAGCAAATGTACCAAAGGTGCCTGGCGCAACAGGCGCAAGGCCAGTACCAAACCCTAGGCCAAATAACTGGTGCGGGCGCTTTAAATTAAACTGTTTTTTGCTAGTCAAACCTGCTCCTTGGCAAAGTGCTCAAAGCCCTGTTGCTCAAAATTAAATTTTTCACCGTGGTGTAAAAGCTCAATGTGCCCTTCGCCACTTTTTATTTGTCCTATGCACGTTGCTTCTACGCCGTATTGACGTAATTTAAGCTCCAACATGCTTTTATTATCTTCAGAGACAGTAAAAAGTAATTCGTAGTCATCGCCATAGCCTAAAATATACGGCAATTGCGCCTCAAAGTTCAGGCTTGAACGCATAGCGTCTGAGGTTGGGATGTTTTCAATATTGATACTGGCGCTGACTTGTGACATATCAAGTATGTGGGTTAAATCTGCCATAAGGCCATCAGACACATCAATAGCTGATGAAGCAAGGCCACGTAATACTTGCCCTGCAGCCACCCGTGGAGTGGGGTAATCAAAGCGGCTATTTATGTACTTTAAGTGCTCAGGCTCAATACTTAGGCCACGCTTTCGAGATTCAATAGCCAAGCCGGCATCACCTAGCGTGCCGGTTACACATACCCAGTCGCCCACTTTAGCACCTGCACGGCGTAAAGCTTTGCCTTCTGGCACAGTGCCTTTAGCGCATATAGTAACTGTTAAAGGGCCCTGCGTAGTATCGCCACCAATTATTTGTACATTAAAGTACTCAGCAATTTCGTGCATTCCCTCAGTAAATTCTTCAATCCACTGCTGGTTAATATTTGGTAGGGTTAATGCCACCGACACCCAAGTAGGCTCAGCCCCCATGGCTGCTAAATCACTAAGATTTACGGCCAGTGCTCGGTGTCCTAATGCTCGGGGAGAAATGTCATCAAAAAAATGAACACCCGATACAAGCGTATCAGTTGTTACTGCAAGTTGGCAGTTTTGCGGAACGGTAACTAATGCACAGTCGTCCCCTATTCCTAGGCTTACATCACGACGAGTTATACCACGACCTTTAAAGTAGCGGTTTATTAATTCAAATTCCTTCATACACAAAAAAGCCGACCTATGCCGGCTCTCCTTTTTAACGTGTACTAACTGTTAAAGCTAAGCTCTTTAGCAGAGTGCTTTAGCAAGGTTAGTATTACTTGCGTAAATGCTTAACAGCTTTATCAAGTACACCGTTTACAAATTTATGGCTGTCTTCAGCGCCAAATATTTTAGCAAGCTCAATGCCTTCATTGATTGCTACTTTGTATGGCACATCTTCACGGAATTTAAGCTCATACGCGCTTAAACGTAAAATTGCACGCTCTACCATATCTAAATCATCAAATGGACGTGTTAAATGCGGAGATACAGCTTCATCTAGTTGCTTATAGTTAACGGCAACGCCACGCGCTAAATCTTTAAAGTATTCAACATCAATTTTAGTCACGTCGTTTTCGATCAACATTTGTTGTTCGATATCGGCAATTAAATTGCCACTTAATTGCCAAGAATAAACGGCTTGAAGTGCTAAGATACGTGCTTTACGTCTTGCTGCTGGTTTCACAAAAATTCCTTAAACTTAAATTTTATCTAACACATTAACCATTTCAAGCGCGCCTAATGCCGCTTCGCCGCCTTTGTTACCCATTTTGGTACCAGCGCGTTCAATTGCTTGTTCAATGCTTTCTGTGGTTAATACGCCAAATGCAACCGGGATATCATACTCAAGCGATACATTTGCAAGGCCTTTGTTAGATTCGCCAGCAACGAGGTCAAAGTGTGGTGTACCACCTCTGATCACTACGCCTAATGCGATGATTGCATCATACTCTTTTTTTGCCGCAATGCGTTTTGCCGCTAAAGGTAACTCTACTGCACCGGGTACATACACAACGGTAATGTCATCATCGGCTACGCCACCAGTACGCTTTAGCTCATCAACAGCACCTTCAAGTAGGCTGCTACCAATAAAATCGTTAAAACGAGAAATAACAATAGCGAATTTTTTGCCTGGAGCGTACTTATTACCTTCAATAATTTTCATTTGATAACCCTAAAAATATGTTCAAGCGGTTGCGATTGCGCAAAAATTGCTGCGCATCATACCATAAAAATAAAAAAATAGACTAGTTAAAAGCTGAGCCCTTATTGTGGCTCAACGTAATCAACCACTTCTAAATGAAAGCCCGAAAGTGCATGGTACTTTTTAGGGCGACTCATTAAGCGCATTTGCTTAATACCTAAATCAGCCAGTATTTGCGAGCCCACACCAACGGTACGCGATGTACCTTTAAACTTACGCGGCGTAACATTTTCGCCAGCATCGGCAGCAGCAAATGCTTTTACTGTGGCCTCTAGCTCTTCGGTGCTTTCTTGTTTACCTAAAATAACCAGTGCACCGTTATTTTTTGCAATGTAAGCCATCGCATCAGAAAGCCCCCAACTACGGTCCGCACTTCTGTCTGAAAGCAAAATGTCGTTAAAGGTACTTTGTAAGTGCACGCGCACAAGCGTTGGTTCTTGCTCTTTAATTTCGCCTTTTAGCAATACGTAGTGCAGTTGGCCGTCAATCGTATCTTTGTAGGTTACTAAATCAAACTCACCGTGCTCAGTGGGTAATTTACACTTAGCCACTTGCTCTATGGTGGTTTCGTTAAGGTTTCGGTACTCAATTAAATCTGCAATTGTGCCAATTTTAATACCGTGCTCTTTAGCAAATATTTCTAAATCTGGGCGGCGCGCCATAGTGCCATCAGCATTGAGAATTTCTACAATAACTGATGAGGCTTCAAGGCCGGCTAAACGTGCCAAATCACACCCAGCTTCGGTGTGGCCTGCGCGCGTTAACACGCCACCTGGTTGTGCCATAATAGGAAAAATATGCCCAGGCTGTACGATATCGCTTGGTACGGCGCCTTTTGCAATTGCCGCTTGAACTGTACGCGCTCTATCGGCTGCTGATATACCCGTTGTTACACCTTTAGATGCTTCAATCGACATAGTAAAGTTAGTAGAAAACGCTGCGCCATTGTTTTTAACCATTAACGGTAAATCAAGCTGCTCACAACGCTCTTGCGTCATAGTTAAACAAATTAAGCCACGGCCATGAGTAGCCATAAAGTTAATTGCTTCGGCGCTAATGTGCTCTGCTGCAATGATTAAATCACCTTCGTTTTCTCTGTCTTCGTCATCCATTAAAATAACCATTTTACCGGCTTTAATGTCGTCGATGATTTCTTGTGCGCTGTGTAAATTCATAAATTTGCTCGTGTAAGTTATCAGTGTCGTTATTTAACAAAACCAGCTTTAGCTAGTAAGCTCATTGAAATATCTGAGCCTGTCGGCTGCTCAGCCCCTTTAATAAGGCGCTCTAAATAACGTGCAATTTGGTCGACTTCTAAATTAACGCGTGTGCCCACTTTAAAATCAGCAATGGTGGTTTGCTCGCTTGTGTGCGGCACTATGGTTAATTTAAATTTATTACCTTGTACAGCGTTTACTGTCAGGCTTATACCATCTATACATACAGACCCTTTGTAAGGAATGTACTTCATTAAATTTTCATCGGTGCTTAGCCAATATTCTGTGGCGCGCGCATTACTAGTAATAGCTGTAATGGTTGCAATGCCATCAACATGACCTGACACTAAATGCCCGCCTAAACGTGAAACCGGCTGCATGGCTTTTTCAAGGTTAACTGTTTGGCCAATATTATAATTTGCAAACCCAGTTAAGCTGATAGTTTCGTTTGATAAGTCGGCACTAAAGCCATCAATGTGCTTATCAACTACCGTTAAACATACGCCATTAGTGGCAATGCTATCGCCAAGCTTTACATCGCTCATATCAAGATTAGCGCTTTGAATACGAATGGCTAAATCGCCTTGTTTTTTTTGTAATAGCGCAATTTTGCCTGTGGCTTCAATTATTCCAGTAAACATAGCCCTACTCTTTTAATTAAGTGATTGGAATGTGTTTTGTGGCGGTTATACGTAAATCATCGCCTATTTTCACACACTCTTTAAACGTCAAATTAACGGTGTTTTGCATATCTGTTAGCGGAGCAAAATTAACTAAACTTTTTGCATCGCACCCCATTAGTTTAGGCGCTAGATAAAATATATATTCGTCTATTAAATTAAGCTCTGTCATTTTACCGGCAAGTGTAGCACCCGCTTCTAAATAAACATGATTAAATTGCAGCTTAGCAAGGTGCGCTAAAACAGACGTTAAATTAACTTTGTTATTTTGCTGTGGCACTTCTATATGCCTTACAAAATGCGGCCACTGCGTTGATTTATCAACCTTGGTAGTAAAAATTATTATTTCACTTTCAATATTAAATACTGCCAGCTCTGGTGTAAGCCTATTTTGTGAGTCAATTATAACACGCACCGGTTGGCGTAGGGGTAATTCAGTAGGCAAAGCCTGTGGCAACTCGCTTAACCTCACATTGAGCTTAGCATCATCGGTAATAACCGTATCGGCGCCCGTTAAAATAGCGCAGCTTTGTGCTCGGTGTAATTGTACATCTTGTCGCGCAGCGCTTCCGGTGATCCACTTACTTTGGCCATTTTTTAGCGCGGTTTTACCATCAATGCTGGCCGCCATTTTACACGTAACATACGGAAGTCCCTGCTCCATACGCTTAAAAAAACCTAAATTAAGTGCGCGCGCTTGCTGCTCTAAAAGCCCAAATGCAACCTCAATACCGGCATCGCTGAGTATTTTAAGCCCTTTACCTGCTACTTGTGGGTTGGTGTCGACCATAGCTGCAATAACTTTTACTACACCTGCGGCTTTTAAACCCTCTGCACACGGCGGAGTGCGTCCGTAATGGCTACACGGTTCAAGCGTAACATACGCAGTCGCACCTTTTGCGTTTTCACCTGCTACAGCAAGGGCATTAACCTCAGCATGCCCCTGCCCAGCTAATTGATGAAACCCTTCACCAATTATGTGGTTATCTTTAACTAAAACACACCCTACATTAGGATTGGGGGTGGTTGTAAATCGCCCTTTTTTTGCAAGCTCGATGGCACGTGCCATGTACATTTCATCTTGCGCAGTAAAGGTTATTTGGTTTTGCATTATTACTCCCCTAAACGGGCAATTTCTTCACCAAATTCGCGTATATCTTCAAACGAGCGATACACAGAGGCAAACCGCACATAGGCTACTTTATCCAGTTTTTTAAGCGCCTCCATTATGCACTCACCCACAAGGTGACTTGATATTTCTCTCTCGCCGGTAGCACGCAACTGCGATTTAATAATATTAACCACTTCATCCACTTGCTCTGTACTAACAGGGCGTTTTTCTAGGGCGCGATTAAGGCCATTGAGTAGTTTATCTTCATTAAAGGGTTCTCGGCTGCCATCTTGTTTAATTACACGTGGCATAACTAACTCGGCGCCTTCAAAGGTAGTAAATCGCTCGTGACACTCGTTACATTCACGACGACGGCGAACTTGGTGGCCTCCGCCGACTAGGCGAGAATCAATAACTTTAGTATCTTTTGCGGTACAAAATGGGCAATGCATAACTCGGTACTTCCGTTTTAAAACAAAAAAGGCCGCTATTTAGCGGCCTTTTATCTTAGCAAAAAAATAGGGCCTGTTGGCCTTTCAGGATTAAATTTGTTCTATCTAGGGGTGATTTGATCGCGGCGCGAGGTTTGTAACCTAGTGGGCTAAGTAAAAACCGAGCAACAAAGAGTAAATCGCCCCTAGGACGAACCCGAGGGCAGTGCATGTTTGGCATTTATGCTGCGTTATCGCCTATTTGTGTGGAGTAACCACACTACATAGACTCTGCCTTGCCTAAAAACCAAACATACTACTGCAAATTAAACCTCGAAAGGTAAACAGGCCCCTTGTTGTGATCTAAATTACTGCTGCTTATGCAATTAAGCGTATACAGGTAGTTTTGCACAAATTGCTTTAACTTTTTCTTTAACTTGCGCTTGTACTGACTCATCGTTGATGTTGTCTAATACGTCACAAATCCAGCCAGCAAGTTCTTTCGATTCAGCTTCTTTAAAGCCACGACGCGTAATTGCAGGTGAACCAATACGTAAACCAGAAGTAACAAACGGTGAGCGAGGATCGTTTGGTACAGAGTTTTTGTTCACAGTAATATTTGCATTACCAAGCGCTGCGTCTGCATCTTTACCTGTGATATCTTTATCGATTAAATCAAGTAAGAATAAGTGGTTTTCTGTTTTATCAGATACGATTTTGTAACCGCGCTCTTGCATAACAGCAACCATAGCTTGAGCATTTTTAACTACTTGTGCTTGGTATGTTTTAAATTCTGGTTGTAGAGCTTCTTTAAATGCCACTGCTTTTGCAGCAATAATGTGACATAAAGGACCACCCTGGCCACCTGGGAACACAGCGCTGTTAAGCTTTTTGTAAATTGCTTCGTCGCCACAAGCAGAAATAATTAAACCACCACGAGGGCCTGCTAATGTTTTGTGTGTTGTTGTTGTTACAACATGCGCGTGAGGTACTGGGCTTGGGTAAACACCCGCTGCAATTAAACCAGCAACGTGAGCCATATCAACAAATAAGTAAGCACCTACTTTATCAGCAATCTCACGGAATTTAGCCCAATCAACAATACCTGAGTACGCAGAAAAACCACCAATAATCATTTTTGGTTTGTGCTCAAGTGCTAGCGTTTCTACCTGTGCGTAGTCAATTTCACCAGTTGCTTCGTCTAGCCCGTACTGGATTGCATTGTATAGCTTACCTGAGAAGCTTACGTGTGAACCGTGCGTTAAGTGACCACCATGAGCTAAGCTCATACCAAGTACAGTGTCGCCCGCTTCTAATAATGCTAAGAAAACAGCTGCATTTGCTTGAGAACCCGCATGTGGCTGAACGTTTGCATAGTCAGAACCAAATAGCTCGTTAGCACGATCAATTGCAAGTTGTTCAACAACGTCTACGTGCTCACAACCGCCATAGTAACGTTTGCCCGGGTAACCTTCTGCGTATTTGTTTGTAAGCTGTGAACCCTGTGCTTCTAGTACGCGTGGGCTACAGTAGTTTTCTGATGCGATTAATTCAATGTGCTCTTCTTGGCGAGCAGTTTCTTTGTTTATCGCGTCAAATAACTCTGGATCAAAATCCGAAATATTCATGCTACGTTCTAACATTGGGGTCTCCTAGGGCAACGTGTATGGTGTTTTTTAGAGGCTTTATTGTACGCTTTAAACGACTCTTTGCCTACGCTCTTAAGTTGAGGATATTTAAACAGGGATTGAATCTATTTCACAGCGTTTTTAAGATGATATTTTTTTATAAATGCATTAATAATTTAAATGATTTTTATTTTTTACATTTAATTAGTTAATGATAAATACTTTATTTAGCGCGTTCAAAATACAAAAAAAGCGGCCAAAGCCGCTTTTTTAACGCTAAGTTAGTTAGCCTAACTTAGCGAGTATTTCAGTGCGTAACGCTTCATAATCAGGGTTAATGTCGCTTGCTAAACAAGGTTTAGCAAGTGCGTCGCTAAGTGGTTTTGGCATATCAAGTTCAATATTTAGAATCTCTTCTACGCTATCTTTAAACTTAGCAGGGTGAGCAGTTGCTAAAAAGATACCTGCTGCGCCGGGTGCTTTATTCTCTACAAGACCTTGGTATGCAATGGCGGTATGCGGCTCTGCAACATAACCAGTTTGTTGAATATTTTTCATCACTGCTTGCGTATTTTCTTCGCTCACGCTGGTTGAGTAAAAATTATCGTAGCTAAACCAGTTATTATCTAACATTGTTTGCACACGTGGCCAGTTATTTGGCTTGCTTACATCCATCGCATTTGAAAGCGACTCAAGTGTGGCATTTGGCGCCCAATTTTTATCAAGCATGTAACGTGGCACGGTGTCGTTTTGATTTGTAGTCGCGCTTAGTTTACCCACCGGCAAACCAATTACAGCACCAATCATGGCGGCACATACATTACCAAAGTTACCACTAGGGACTGAAATATGCGCTGTAGCACGCTTTTCTTTTGGTAGCTGAGCAATGGCTTCAAAGTAATAACATACTTGTGCCACTAGGCGGCTAATGTTGATTGAGTTAGCTGAATTTAGGCCAAGTGTAGATTTAACTTCGTCATCTAAAAACGACTTTTTAACCAGCTCTTGGCAATCATCAAAACTGCCATCAACCGCGTAACAATGAATGTTGTTCCCAAGCGTAGTAAATAGCTTTTGCTGAGCAAGCGAAATTTTGCCTTTAGGGTATAGAATAACCACATCTATGTTTGGCTTGTTGTAAAACGCATGTGCAACAGCAGCGCCAGTATCGCCAGAGGTTGCCGTTAAAATCGTGACTTTTTCGCCTTGATTAAACTGTGCTAAACACTCAGCCATAAAGCGCCCGCCAAAGTCTTTAAACGCAAGCGTAGGGCCATGAAAAAGCTCTAAACAATAGTTATTGTCTTCAACCTCTACCAATTTTACGGGGAAGTTAAATGCATTTTTAACCATTTGAGCAACGGTATCAGCGGGTAATTCATCACCAATAAGGTGTGATAAAATTTTGCTACTGCGGGTAACAAAGTCCATATCTAATAACGCATCTACATCGGCGAGTGGCGCTAAGCTTTCAGGGAAAAATACCCCCTGATTACGCCCAAGCCCTGTTTTTACCGCTTCAACAAACGACACTTTTTGAGAGTTTTCTTTTAAATTATGTAATTGCATAAATGCCTATCCTATAAAACTGTTAATTGACGCGTGCCGTCGTTATCTAATTTACAAATGTGGCAAAAGCCCTGCTCATTTATATAGTTTTGCGCTAACCACTGCGCACATTTCTCGGCAGCTTCTAATGTTTTACACAGTGTAAATAACGTAGGGCCTGCACCTGAAATACTGACAATTTCTGCACCAAGCGCTGGCAAATTTGCTTTCGCTTCGCTAAATCCTGTTATTAACGGTGCTCGGTACGGCTCTGCTATATCGTCTTGCATAATGCTCAGTGCATCATCAAAACGCTGCGTTAATAACAAACTGCTAAATGCCGATAAACGCTGTGCAAACTCAACCCCTGCATGCATGCTTAGCTCTTTAGGTAATACCGAGCGCGCCTTTGCGGTATTAAGCGAAAACCCAGGAAACGCCGCTACGTAGTACCAGTTTTCATCAACTGGTAGAGCAATTGACTTATCAGGAATTAAATCGCCTGTAAGCTGTAAGCCCCCTAAATAACACGGGGTGATGTTGTCATAATGACGCCCGCCACTGACTATAGCTTCAAAATCAGCCATTAATTCAATCAGCTCAACTTGGCTTAAATTGGTTTGAGCAAACTTATCAAGCGCAGCAAAGGTTGCTACCACCGAGCACGCACTCGAACCTAGCCCTGAGCCAATTGGTAAATTCTTTTTAAGCTCTAATTTTACACTTGGCATATCTGGCGCAACGTGCGCTCTAAAATGTACTAAACATTGATATGCTAGGTTTTCGCTCGCATCGCTTGGTAACTTATGCGCATATTCGCCAGAGCAAACAAACTCATCACTTGCTGCGGCGCTTACTACGGCTACATCACCTAATAAGCTGCCATCAATAGGCGCAAGCGCTGCGCCAAGTGCATCAAAGCCCACTGCAAAATTACCTATAGACGCCGGAGCATATACTTCTATCATAATGCTCTCCTAGCGCGATAACGTTTTTAATACGTCGGCAAATACGCCTGCAGCGGTTACCGCAGAGCCTGCACCGTAGCCACGAATTACAAACGGGCGTGGTTGATAATACTGGCTTAAAATAGCTAATGCGTTTTCACCATCACGAATAACATTTAATGCATGCGATGAATCGACCGCTTCAATGCCTACTTTACAGTGGCCTTCTTTAATTGTACCTACATAACGCAGTACCTTGCCCTCTGCTGCCGCACTTTGAATACGGTCGTTAAACTCAGCGTCTAAACTTGGCAGTTTAGCCATAAATTCATCTACGCTGTCACCTTGTGCAAAACCTTGTGGCAATACCGACTCTACTTCTATATCACTAAGCTCTAGTTTCATGCCGGCTTCGCGAGCAATAATAAGTAATTTACGTGCTACATCGGTACCCGATAAATCATCGCGTGGGTCTGGCTCTGTAAAACCGCTTTCTTTTGCTTTAATGGTTGCCTCAGAAAGTGATAAACCATCTTCTAGTGCACCAAACATGTACGACAGTGAGCCTGATAAAATACCGCTAAACTCAAGTAACTCATCACCTGCACCAAATAACGACTGTAGGTTATCGATTACCGGTAAGCCTGCACCTACGTTTGTTTCGTATAAAAACTTGCGGTTATTTTTTTGTGTTGCTGCAATTAAGTCTTGGTAATAATCATACGAGCTGGTTGTTGCTTTTTTATTAGCGGCAACCACATGGAAGCCCGCATTTAAAAAATCCACATACTGAGCTGCTAGCGCATCAGAAGACGTACAATCTACAAGCACAGGGTTTACTAAGTGATTTTGTTTTACAAACTGCTCAACTAAATTTAAATCAAACGCTTGCTCTGATACTGCAAGCTTTTGCTGCCAGTCATCAAATGCAATACCTTCGCTGTCTAAATGCAATTGACGAGAATTAGCAACGCCATATAAGTTTAACTTAATGTTACGTTTTTCAAGCCACGCTTGCTGGCGCTCTAACTGAGAAATAAGCTCTTGGCCTACTAAGCCACAGCCAAGTAAAAATACGTCAATTGAAGGGACGTGCGTAAAAAAGTTTTCATGGCATATTTTCACTGCATCGTTACACAGCTCGCCATCAATAACCGCCGAAATAGCACTTTCTGTAGAATCCTGAGCAATGGCTACAATGTTTACTTGGGCCTGTGCAAGAGAAGCAAAAAACTGTGCTGCTAAACCTTTGTGTGCGCGCATGTTATCGCCCACTAAAGTAACAATGGCAAGATTACGTTGTACTTGTACCGGCTCAATTAAACCTGCTTGTAATTCAAGTTCAAATGCACTTTGCAAGGCTTCTAGCGCGAGCGCTAAATCACTTTCGTGCACACAAAAGCTAATGCTAAATTCACACGATGATTGAGTAATTAATACTATCGATACGTTATCGTGCGCAAGGGCATTAAACACCTTAGAGGCCATGCCCACTTTACCTTTCATGCCAGGGCCTGACACGGTAAGCATTGCTAAGTCTTGCAAACTAGAAAGCGCTTTTACTGGCTCATCAGATGAATAGTCGTTACCAATTAATGACCCTTGAGCATCTGGGTTATGGGTATTTTTAATTTCGCACGGTACGCCCGCTTTCGCGCACGGTAAAATGGTTTTAGGATGAAGTACTTTAGCGCCAAAGTAAGAAAGCTCCATCGCTTCTTTATAAGATAAGAAATCAACTTTAGTCGCTTTTTTGATGTAGCGCGGATCAGCACTGTACACACCATCAACGTCAGTCCAAATTTGGCAAATTTCAGCATCTAAACATGCCGCTGCAATAGCTGCTGAGTAATCAGAGCCATTACGACCAAGTGTAGTAAGTTCGCCTTGCTCGTTGCTTGCTGTAAAGCCTGGCATAATGTAAATGGTGGCTGGGTTTTCTTTAAGTACTGCTTGAAAGCGTGCTTTACTCGTTACTAAGTCGGCCTCAGCATCAATGTAGCCACCAGTAGAGGCAACACAACGCGTTGCTTCAAGGTATTGTGCATTGTGCGAGCTTAATAAACTTTGCATTAGCGATACGCTAACACGCTCACCAAAACTAATTACAAAAGCACGAATTTGATCTGGGCAGCACTTAATAAGCGCCACACCATCTAGCTTATTTTTAAGCTCATTAAAATCTGGCCAGTTTGTTACTTCGCCACTGCTTTTTTCTACTTCTGCTTTTAATGTCTCGCATCGGCTTAGCAAAGCTTGCCACTGCTGAGAAAAATCTTGACCTTGCTCAGCGGCACTGGCCAGCGCAACTAATGAATCAGTCATACCTCCGGGTGCAGAAAGTACCAGTAACATTTCATCTTTTAACTGTGCTTTTACCAGCAAAGCTACTTGTTGCAAACAGGCAAAGTCGGCAAGCGAAGAGCCTCCAAATTTTAAAACGCGCATTATTTATGTTCCTCATCCCATAAAACGAAAAAAGGCCTGTGTTCTTAGTGAACACAGGCCTTTAAATTTGTTGCACCGACCTATGCCACTATCCAGTAAGAATGGTGGTTGTAATAATAATGGTCAGTGCGCGATTAATTGTTTTCATAGAGCTAAGACTGCCTTAACAAAGGCTATGCTGTCAACCCCAAATTAAAAGATAAAACAGCCTTTTTGAACATGAAAAAACCTAATGAATGCCAAATTTATGCAAAACTTCACTTAAGGCCGATTTATTAATAGGTTTATTTATAAAGTCGATGGCACCAAGCTGCGCGACTTTTTGCTTCATTTGTTGTTGTATATCAGCGGAGATCACCAGTACAAAACACTCTATTTTTTCTGCCTTGATGCGCTCCAGCACTTGTACGCCGTCAACTTCTGGCATGGTTAAGTCTAAACACAAAAGATCAAATTGCTGCAAGCGTAAAAGCGCCAGCGCATCGGCCCCGTTTGCGGCTTGTTGAATGTCGGCACTCACGCACTCATTTAAACAACGCACAACTTGTTTGCGTGCAACAGTGGAGTCATCACACACTAATATAGAAAATTTCATCATGTTAACTACTAAAATAACCTTCTAAAAATTATAAAAACGAGCCGTCCGTTGGTTTTTGCTATTCTAACACGTTCCTAAAACTCTAACACTTTGCTTGTTCGCATAATGTAATACTGTAACCTTACAATAAAACGTCAAACATTATTAATAATTGCCTTAGCTGCCTATTAAAAATCATCGTTTTTGTAATCTCAGTAGGCATTAAAATTAATTTAAATCAGTTTAGTGCACTATTATTAAAACAAAACGACTCAATAGCTGGGCTATCTCTTTAAAATATAAATTTTTTATTTATTTTTAAGGTTTTATTGACTAACTTTTAAGTTAGAAATTGCAACTTAGATATAATTACACCGGATGAGTAAATCCCATATGTTACAAAAAAGCCTTTCTAAGAAATTGTTAACTAATGTTTTATCAGTGTATTTTTTGCTTACCTTTGTGGTGACATGTGGACAGGTGCTTGCAGAATTTGTAAATACTAAAGACTACATTCGTGATGAGCTAAGTACGCTACAAAAAACCTTTAGCCGAAGCTTAACACGCGCAATTTGGGAACTAAATACAAAGCAAACAATTACAACCGCAGAAGGCTTACTTGCTATACCTATGGTGGAGGGCATTATAGTGCGCGACGACAGCGGTGAAATTATTTCGCAGCTGGGGCGCTCTTTGGATATACACAAACTTTATAACCAACAACTCGTACAAGAGGAAGTCATTATAGAGGACACCAAATCGGGTCTCTTTGGTTATACCTTTCCCCTAATTTTTGAATTTTCGGGGCGCGCTACTCAAGTAGGTGATGTGACCTTGTTCTCTAGCCGCGATGTGGTATTTAGCCGAATAATGGTATCTATTTACTTTTTAATTGGTAACGCCATGATCAAAACCACCTTTTTGATTATTCTGTTTTTAATGGCATTTAGAAAGCTGCTCACCGACCCTTTAAATGAGTTAACCGATCAAATAGAAAACTTAGAGCTTGATGACTTAGAGGGTCAACACATAGACATTGAGACCGAAGAGCATAACGAGCTAAACGTTATGGAGCAGTCTTTTAATAACTTAATAGATAAAGTAGTTCAATACAGAAAAGAGCTTGAGCACACCCAACGTGAGTTGATTGTTAGTAACGAAAAGCTCGACCAGCACAATATACAGCTTGAGCAAGATGTTGCCCGTAAAACGTCAAACTTAAGCCAAGCTATGATGGATTTACAACAGCAAAAGTACGAACTAGAAAAACAAAAGCTGGTACTAACCGAAGAAGTTGATTTACGCAGACACACCGAAGAAGAATTATTAACTAAACAAAAAGAGCTTGAACGCTACCTAGACGAGCTAAGCCTTGCACAAGAGCGCTTAGTAGGCACCGAAAAAATGGCTGCGCTAGGCGGATTAGTCGCCGGTATTACACACGACATAAATACACCTATTGGGATTGGTGTAACTGCTATATCGTTTTTACAAGAGCGTTTAAACACATTAGAAAATGCCTACAAAGAAAAAACATTATCGCCCAAAGCATTAGAAGAGTTTATAAACGAAGCCAAGCAAAGCACAAGCTTGCTTACAACCAACCTTGATAGAGCCTCTGAGCTTATTGCCAGCTTTAAACAAATAGCGGTAGACCAAGCCAGTGAGGCTGTAAGAACAATTAACTTTAAAGATTATTTAAACGAAGTAATTTTATCGCTCCACCCTAAGCTTAAAAAAACCAAGCACACCATAAATTTACAGTGTCCAGATGATTTAGTTCTTAACCTGCCTGCAGGGGCAATTAGCCAAATTTTTACTAACTTAATTATGAACTCAATTATTCATGGTTTTGATAATATTGCGCAGGGCAATATTGATATAAATATTAGCGCCGATGACACACTCCTTATTATTGACTACACCGATAACGGCAATGGCGTAACAAAAGAGCAATTAGCCAAATTGTTTGACCCATTTTTTACGACAAAACGCGACCAAGGCGGCAGTGGGTTAGGCACACACATAACCTTTAACTTAGTTAAGCAAACACTTAGCGGCTCAATAGAGGCAAGCAGTGAGCCTGGCAAAGGGCTTCATTACCATATTGAATTTCCTAAAAACATGCCAAAGCCATTATTTAATCAATAACGGCTTTGCTTAAAATCAGCCATTTCGAGAACCCCATTTTATTGCTATGATTGAGCAAATTTAAAAGATGGAAAAGTTACCTTATGTGGTTTAGTAACCTGATTTGTTATCGCTTTAAGCAAGATGTTTCGTACACTCAAGAAGAGTTTGAAAAAGCGTTAGAACAAGATGTATTTCGCCCTTGTGGCTCTCAAGACCTTTCTACATTTGGTTGGACAAAAGCATTTGGTAAGCATGGTGACTCGCTGGCGCATTTTTCACAAAAAAGCATTTTAGTGTGTGCCAAACGTGAAGAAAAAGTACTGCCTGCATCTGTTGTTAATGAAATGGTTGCCGAAAAAGTAGATCAAATAGAAGCGGAAGAAAACCGTCCTGTTAAAAAGAAAGAAAAAGACGAGTTAAAAGAAAACATTTTAACTACCTTATTACCTCAAGCGTTTAAAAAATCGAGCCTACAGTTTGCTTTTATTGACCAAGAAAACGGCTGGGTTGTAGTTAACAGCGGCAGTTTTAATAAAGCAGAAGAGCTACTTGCATTGCTGCGTAAGTCTCTGGGCACATTACCGGTAGTACCTGCTTTTGCAAACTACGACCTAGATGTATTTTTAACTGATTGGTTAACTAACTTCAGCACCCCTGAAAACTTTGCTATAGGTTTTGATGCTGAGCTAGAAGAAGCCGACGACAGTGGCGCACAGGTTAAACTAAAAGGTCATGATTTATCGTGTGATGAAGTTAAATCGCACCTAGAAAATGGTAAACGCGTGACCAAACTTGCACTTGATTGGCAAGAACGCCTGAAGTTTATGCTGCAAAACGATGGCTCTATCAAGCGTTTAAGCTACTCAGAAACTTTAAAAGAAGAAAACGCCGATATTCCTAAAGAAGATATGGCAGTTAAATTAGATGCTGACTTTATTTTAGCCTCAGAAGAAATCAAGCTACTGCTTGAAGAGCTGACGGCCGGTTTAGGTGATGCAGAAGATTTATAAGACGCTAAAATTATAAGCGCTATTAAAACCAAAAAAAGCACGACTTAGTCGTGCTTTTTGCTTTTACCTTTATAACTGCTAATTAGCTAAATGTGTCTTTTACATTTTCAAGCATGTCGTTGTATTCGTCACTTGAAAATAGCTGCATAGAAGGAATGACGCCTTTATCTATGTAAGTTTGTAAAGCCGCTGATTTATCAGAAACCTGTAAAGTCCCCTCTAAAATAGCGCCAATACGAATAAAATCAACATAACCAATCTCTTCAGGGCGATACGTAGGGTCGGCCCAATGCCTAGCAACATTTACAAATTCAGGTGGAAACTCCCACGCTCCCATAATTGAGCCACCAATTTTACCACTGAGCTTTTGAATTGCATGTGCTAAAAAGCTTGGGTTAGCAAACACCTCTGGGTGGCGCTCAGCTTCGGTTAAAATAGGCAGTACACCAATGTTATATACCAACGACGCCAACGTAATAGCGTCACTATTTAACGATGTACGTTTATTATTTTGTAAATAAAACGCCATAAGCGTTATTGAATGCCCAGCCACATTTAGCGTTTTTTGCCACGCTTTACTCATGTAGCCTTTTATTAGCTCATTATTAGAAACAAACAGCTGCTCCATTGCCATTGCGGTTGCTATATTTTTAATTTGGCGTAAACCAATGCGCGTAACCGCTTGCTGTAAGTTAGACACTTTAACCGCTCGGCCCATAATTGCACTGTTAGCCACTTTAATCATTCGCGCTGAAAGAGCCGGGTCTTGCCCAATCACGTCTGACATTTGCATTAGGTTTACATCAGGGTTATCGGCCGCTTGGCGCACTTTAATTGCAACTTCAGGTAACGTAGGTAAAACCAAAGTGTCGTTATTGATTCTATCAACCAAAATCGTTAATAGTGCATTTTCTGTAGACATAAAACTGTCATCCTTTTGTTTCTGGGCCGCAATGCAACTGCTAACCTCGGATAAAATGAGTAATACAATGAGTATTATCTAACTTACCGATAAAGTTAAGAAAATTATATAAATTAATTGTTATTATCGCCTGTAGGCGCGGTACAACGCCAAACACTTGCTATTTACCATTTAGTTTTGCTTTAATGCAGTCACTATAAGGAAACGTTTGTACGCGCTAGCAATTATATTTAAGCGTACAAATAATTAAACTTACTTTTTAACAGGCAATCAAATGATCTTAAACAAAATTAGCCAAGCAATTTTACTCTCAGGCGTCGTTTTTCTTAGTGCATGCTCAGAGCAAGCCCCCTCTTCGACCGAAGCCACAGGTGTAGAACTTGCTCAAAAAAGTGCCGCACAAGCTGGCCCAGATTTAATTAATATTGATAAACAACGTTTAGATATTTACACCGACTTTAGCCTAGAAGCCGACCTATCTCATTTAAGTGAGAATCAAAAAGCCATGGTTGCTAAGCTTATCGATGCCTCTAAAATTATGGACGAGCTATTTTGGAAGCAGGCTTTTGGCGATAATAAAGACGCTTTTTTAGCAAAACTAAGTGATGAAAAAGTACGTAAATTTGCTGATATTAACTACGGCCCTTGGGATCGTTTAAATGGTGACGAACCGTTTTTATCAGGTTACAAAGAAAAAGCCCTTGGCGCACAATTCTACCCAGCCGACATAACAAAAGAAGAGCTAAATAATGCCGACGTAGAAGATAAAAAAGGCCTTTACTCATTAATTAAACGTGATGAGCAAGGTAACCTTTACAGCGTGCCTTACTCAAAAGAATACGCTGAGGAGTTAGCTAAAGCAGCAGATTTATTACGTGAAGCCAGTAAGCTTGCCGATGATAAAGAATTTGCCAATTACTTAAACCTACGTGCTGATGCACTACAAAAAGATGATTTTCAGGGTTCTGACTTTGCCTGGATGGACATGAAAAATAACCCAGTTGATGTGGTTATTGGCCCAATTGAAACCTACGAAGATCAACTCTTTGGCTACCGCTCTGCTTATGAGTCGTATGTACTAATTAAGGATTTAAAATGGAGCGAGCGCCTAGCTAAATTTGCAGCCTTTTTACCAGAGCTTCAAAAAGGTTTACCGGTAGATGCTAAATATAAGCAAGAAGTGCCAGGCTCAGACGCCGATTTAAATGCTTACGATGTGGTTTACTATGCAGGTCACTCAAATGCGGGCAGCAAAACGATTGCCATTAACTTACCAAACGATGAGCAAGTACAGCTTGAAAAAGGCACTCGTCGCCTGCAGCTTAAAAACGCAATGCGTGCAAAATTTGATAAAATTTTAGTGCCAATAGCTGAGAAGTTAATTGTACCTGAGCAACGTAAGCATATTACCTTTAACGCCTTTTTTGCCAATACCATGTTTCACGAAGTGGCTCATGGCCTAGGTATTAAAAACACCATTACCAATAAAGGCACTGTGCGCCAATCATTACAAGAGCACGCAAGTGCACTTGAAGAAGGTAAAGCCGATATTTTAGGTTTATACATGGTTGAGCAGTTACTTAAAAAAGGCGAAATTACCGAAGGCACATTAGAAGATTACTACACCACCTTTATGGCGGGTATTTTCCGCTCAGTACGTTTTGGTGCATCAAGCGCACATGGTAAAGCCAACATGATCCGCTTTAACTTTTTTGCTCAAGAAGGCGCTTTTTCTAAAAATGAAGAGGGTTTATACCGTGTAAATATGGAAAAAATGGGCGTGGCTATGGCTAAGCTGTCGCGCTTAATTTTAACATTACAAGGTGACGGCGATTACGAAAAAGTAGATCAACTAATTGCCACTCATGGCGATATTAAAGAAGAGCTTGCTAAAGACCTAGAAAAACTAAGCCAAGCAAATATTCCGGTTGATGTAACCTTTAAACAAGGCAAAGACGTGTTAGGCCTTAACTAACCCAACACGTAATACTTTGTAATAGTTTAATAAAGCGCTGTAGTTTATAACTGCAGCGCTTTTTTTAGCGCTATTATTTGCTCATCTGTGTATGGTTTTGCAGGAAACTTACCCCACACCGGTGCAGGCCACGCAGCATCAGTTGTAAAACGTGCAATATGATGAATATGTAATTGCGGCACCATATTACCCAAAGCGGCCACGTTTAATTTATCAGGGCTAAACACTTGCATAATAAGCTTGCTGAGTTTGGCCGACTCTTTTAAATATACAATTTGATCGGCATCAGATAAATCGATGATCTCTTTTAAATTAGGTTTTCTGGGCACCAATACAAACCAAGGGTATTGGCTGTCGTTAAGTAATAGCACCTTACATAAAGGCCAATCTGCCAGTTCTATACAATCGCGCTTAAGCTCTGGGGCGAGTTCAAAAGTGTGGTTCGTCATCGTCACATCCTAGTTAGTCTTTAATAATGGCCACTTTATAGCATTTATTTGCAGTTGCACACGCTTAGCTTTACCATTTAATACAATATTTATAATAAGCTAAGGCAACCTTGTGCTAAAAAAAATAAAACACTTAACCCTCGCACTACCGCTAGCTGTTGGCGCACTGAGCGTACAAGCAAAACCATTATCGCTAGAGCGTATTTTTGATGATCCGAGCTTGTCGGGTAAAGCTCCCGTACAACTTAAATTTTCACCAGACGGTAGCCGCGTAACTTACCTGCAAGGTAAAACCGATGACTACAACCGTTATGATTTATGGGAATACAACTTAAAAGATAACACCAACAGAATACTGGTTGATTCTGCAAAGCTGTTTTCAGGCCCAGAAAACCTCTCTGATGAGGAAAAAGCACGCCGCGAACGCCAACGTATTTTTGGTAAAGGTATTTTAGAGTATAAATGGTCTAAAGATGGCAAAGCCCTGTTATTCCCACTCAATGGTGACCTGTATTATTACGAGCTTGCATCTGGTAAAAGTAAAAAACTTACCAATACAGAAGCGTTTGAAACCGATGCCCGTTTTTCTCCTAAAGGTAACTATGTATCGTTTATTCGCGAGCAAAACCTTTACGCTTTAGCACTTGATTCAGGTAAAGAAATTCAACTAAGTAAAGATGGCGGCGGCGTTATTAAAAACGGCATGGCCGAATTTGTAGCACAAGAAGAAATGAGCCGTATGACTGGCTACTGGTGGGCTGGCGATGAATCTAAAATTGCATTCACTCGCGTAGATGAAACCCCAGTAAAAGAAGCCATCCGTAACGAAATTTATGCAGACGAAGTAAAGCTATTTAATCAACGTTACCCATTTACAGGCACCGACAACGTTGAAATTCAACTTGGCGTTGTGTCTTTAAATAATCAAAACGTTGACTGGGTTGATTTAGGCGACGATAAAGACATTTACATTGCACGTGCTAAATGGCTAAAAGACAGCACTACCCTTTCGTATCAATGGCAAAATCGCTCACAACATAAGTTAGAACTACGTTTTTACAATAGCGATACTAAAACGCAAAAAGTAGCGCTAACAGAAAACAGCGATACGTGGATCAATTTAAACTTTGATCTGCATTTCTTAAAAGACAAAAAGCATTTTGTATGGGCTTCTGAGCGCGATGGTTTTAAACACCTTTATTTGTACCGCACTAATGGCCAGCTAATTCGACAAATCACCTCTGGCGATTGGGTTGTTGATAGCTTAAAAGGCGTGGATGAGAAAAAAGGCATAGTGTACTTTGCAGGACGTAAAGACACCCCGCTTGAAAGCCATTTATACAGCGCACCCTTGTTTAAAAAAGGCAATATTAAGCGCATCACCGAACAAGGCCAATACCACAAAGTGGTAATGGCTAAAGACAGCAAAACGTTTATTGATAATAGCTCATCGGTAAACAAGCCTAACTCGGCGGCACTACGTAAAGTAAACGGCGAATTTATCACATGGCTTGAACAAAATAAGCTTGATGATAGCCACCCATTAACACCTTATTTAAGTGATTTAGCAACTCCAGAGTACGGCACAATTAAAGCTGAAGATGGCCAAGTAATGCAT
Organism: Pseudoalteromonas sp. CuT4-3; assembly: GCF_035666335.1. NCBI lineage: Bacteria > Pseudomonadati > Pseudomonadota > Gammaproteobacteria > Alteromonadales > Pseudoalteromonadaceae > Pseudoalteromonas > Pseudoalteromonas sp. CuT4-3. Next base: position 801,928 of record NZ_CP142030.1, on the reverse strand, counting down.
TACCGCTTGTTTAAACCAAGTAATATTGCCGACGGTAAAAAGCACCCAGTAATTGTTAATGTATATGGCGGCCCGCATGCACAACGCGTAACAAATAGCTGGCGCAGCAAAAACTTGTACTTTCAATACATGGCGCAACAAGGCTATGTTATTTTTCAGCTCGATAACCGAGGCTCATACAACCGTGGTAAAAAGTTTGAAGATGCTATTTACAAACACTTAGGTGTTGTAGAAGTAGCTGATCAAATTAAAGGGGTTGAGTTTTTACGCACGCTTGATTACGTAGACCCACAACGCATTGGTATTTATGGCCACAGTTATGGCGGATACATGGCCCTAATGACCATGTTTAAAGCGGGCGATTACTTTCAAGCCGGTGTATCGGGTGCACCAGTTACCGACTGGGCACTTTACGACACCCATTACACTGAGCGCTATCTTGGTCACCCAAAAACCAATGCCAAAGGCTACGAAGACAGCGCCGTATTCCCATACGCTGATGGCTTAAAAGGCCCATTAATGATTTACCATGGCATGGCCGATGACAACGTGTTATTTACCCACGCCACTAAATTATTTAAACAACTACAAGATAACGAAAAACAGTTTGAAATGATGACCTACCCAGGCTCAAAACACAGCTTACGCGGTAAACAGGTGCAAACACATTTACACCAAACCATTACAAACTTCTTTAATCGACATTTTGATGTTAAATAATCATATGACGACTAAATAGACTAAAGGCTGATTGAAAAATCAGCCTTTTTTTTGTCTTAATAAGTTAGTAAGCCTAGATTAAACGCTGTTTTTAGCTACGCTTATTTTATGCGCTAAGGCGTACACTAATTGAGGACAAATTAATGCTTAACCTACGTAGTTTCAGTATTTTCCAGCGTTTTTTACTGTTAATAGCCATTGTTGTATTTGGCCTAATAGTACTTAGTATATCTAGCCTAACTCATCAATATAGCTCACTCAAAAACGAGCAATATCTAAAAACCCAAAATGTAGTAGAAACGGCATACAGTGTTATTGAGCATTACCACCAGCTTGAGCAAAACAATACACTCACACAAGCGCAGGCTCAAACACAAGCACTGGCCGCGATAAAAGCGCTGCGCTATGACAAAACAAATTACTTTTGGGTAAACAACTACCAGCCCCAAATGGTAATGCACCCAATAAAGCCTGCGCTTAACGGTAAAGACTTAAGTAATAATAAAGACCCCGATGGCAAAGCACTTTTTGTAGAAATGGTGAGCATTGTAAAACAACAAAAAGAAGGCTTTATTCCTTATAAATGGCCAAAACCAGGAAAAGATCAGCCGGTAGATAAAGTCGCATTTGTAAAAGGCTTTAGCCCGTGGCAATGGATTATTGGCTCAGGCGTATACCTAGATTCAATAGATGAAGCGTTTAGCGAGCAGCGTAATCTCATCATAATTAGCGCCTTAGTTATGATTATTGCTGTCATTTTATTAAGTTACTTTATTGGTAAAAGTATACTCACGCCTACTCGCCTTGCCGCAGACATGATGAAAAACATATCGCAAGGTGAAGGTGACTTAACACGTACGCTAAACGAATCGGGCAATGATGAAATATCAGAGCTGTCACGCTCTTTTAATTTATTTGTTTTAAAAATGCGCGAGTCGTTAGTACATGTATCGCACAGTGCAGATGATGTAAGCAGACACGCTCACACGGTGGATGAGTCAAGTAGAACAAGCCACTCCTTTATTGAACTACAAAACGACAGTTCCACACAGGTAGCTGCCGCCATGGAGCAAATGACGCACCAAATTCATGATGTGAGTAGTAATGCCGAAGCCGCAGAACAAGCTGCCAATGATGCAGCGCACAATGCATCAACCGGTAAAAACGTGGTAGCGAATACCATTACCGCCATAGAAACACTCTCAAGTAATATAGAAACAGTGAGCCAAGTAACTGAAGATTTAGCAAACGAAAGTAACAATATAGGCTCTGTGCTTGATGTGATCAGAAGTATATCGGAGCAAACAAACTTACTTGCACTCAACGCTGCTATAGAGGCGGCTCGTGCAGGCGAGCACGGCAGAGGGTTTGCAGTTGTTGCCGATGAAGTGCGCACATTAGCCAGCAGAACAGGGCAAAGCACAGATGAAATTCAAGCCATGATCACTAAATTACAAGAAGGCGCTAAAGCGGCAGTAGAGGCGGTAAAATCAAGCCAAGCACTGTCGGTGACGACGGTAGAGCAGGTTTCATCTGCCGATACATCGCTCAATGAAATAGAAAGGCTGGTATCTATAATTACCGACATGAACAGCCAAATAGCCCGAGCCACCGAGCAGCAAACGCAAGCCGCTGACGAGGTTAATTTACGTATTAACGAGCTATCTCAATCAACCGAGCAATCACTAAATAATACAAAGCAACTTACCGATGCCAGCGATAACCTTAAACAAAGTAGCCAAGGGCTTTCGAGCGTGGTTAATCGCTTTAAATTTGTCCCGTCCTGAAATAGGTTGACGGTTTTAATGAAAGACTTGGTGCGAAAGCGCCAGGTCTTTTTTATGCACTTGATTTGGTGTTTTCATATCCAAACTTAAGTGCGGTCGCATTTCATTGTATATAAATATCGATTCTTCAACGAGCTGTTTTAACTCTGCCATATTGCGACATTTATACAGTAAAAACTCTTGCTTTAATATCCCGTTAATACGCTCTGCTAATGCGTTTTGATAACAGTCATACCCATCGGTCATCGATGGTCTAATGCCCTCTTTTAATAGCGCATTTTGATATACTTCAGAGCAATATTGTAAACCTCTATCTGAATGATGAATGGCATCACATTTATATACGCGTTGCTTAATTGTCATTTCTAATGCTTTGGCTACATCGGTTGCTTTCATTTCATCACTCAGCTCATAACCCATTATTTTTCGACTGTAAGCATCAGTGACTAACGATAGGTAATGCACGCCTTGCGCTGACTTTACGTATGTAATGTTACTAACGAAGACTTCCTCGGCCGCAGTAGGCATGTATTCCTTTAGTAAATTGGGATGCTTGCGCATCCAATGGTTACTGTTTGTCGTTTTAGTGTAATTTTTCTTTGGTTTTACAAGAAAGTCATGCTCTCTCAAATAATCAAAAAAACAATCACGACCTAGTTTAATGCCACGCTCTTGCAGGTCTGGCTTTATCATCAGATAAAGTTTCTTCCCACCAATACGAGGCATGAATTGCCGCCAGTACATCACTAATTCTTTGACTGGCTCCAATTCTTTATTCCGAGCATCTATTCTGCGCATAGCTTGATAGTAACCTTGTCGCGTTATGCCATATGCACGGCATAACGGAGTAAGCTTTATTTGATGGTTTTCTTTTGCGCGCGTGATAGCTCGGATATGTACTTTTTTCGCAAGCCCGCTCCATATTCTTCATCCATAATATTAATCATTTCATCTTTGATTAAATCCTTTAGGCGTAACTCTTCTATCTCGCGCTCTAAACGTTTAATTTTTTGTGCTGGGGTTTCTTTCGATTTAGGCATGTTGGCTATATAAGTTGGTTTAGACCAATCTAATTTACCATGTTTTCGCAGCCATACCAGAACGGTACTGCGGCCTTGAATGCCGTAATGACTTTGCGCTTGTTTATAGGTGAAGTCGCCTTTTTCTACTTGCTCAACAATAGATAATTTAAAGCCTAATGTATAATCTCGCTGAGTACGCTTAACGTCTTTAGTTTTAGTGGTTTTCATAAAATAAGTCCTAAATGTGTAAACACATTTCAGGACAAGACAATTAAAATAATAAAAAAAGCCCTGAATTAACAGGGCTTTTTTATTGCATAAGCGTTTTTAGCTTATACCATTTCGCATAATTAAGTGATCTATTTTTAGGATGGAAAAACGTGTTGATGGCTAGGCAAAAAATTTGCTATTTAGTTGTTCTAAATGAGAATTTTTTAACACAGATAGCGACACGTTTAGCCCCGAAAAATGATTAAGTATTATTGCGGATTGGTATTACATACAGTAGCGTGCAAATAAGCTGGTTACTGATGCTGCGGTTGGCTTACCGTGCTGCCAATCACCGCCTTCAACACCACTACCGGCAATGTCCATATGTACATAAGGAAGCGGCTGCTCAGAGTCGTTACCGTGTTTATCAAGCCCACCAACAACGGCTAAAAACGCCATAGGGAATTGATGCCCACGGGCTGTAACAGCAGAGGCCGCATTATTGCTTGATAAAACATCATCAGCAAGAGTACGCGGTTTGATAAAGTCGTAATCTTCACGGCGAGAGCGAGAAACCTCTGCTGCATCTGCCCATAAATCACCACAATCCGCTATTTGACGAGAGGTATTAGCGCTACGTGCAGGTCCGTTTTCAACATATGCTCCATAAGGGCCCATAGCACGTGCCGCATGGCCTGTTAGGGTTGCTACGGTGAATAATGTTGGATTAACTTCGCCTTTGGCTACATCTTTCATTTCGCTAAGTAGGTCACCCATAGCTAAGCGCCCTTCTGCATCGGTGTTACCAATGCGTACACGTACGCCTTCACGGCTAGTGATAATTTCATCTGGTACAAAACAATCTGAGCCAATTGAATTACGGACCACTGCTAAGTAAGAAATAACTTTAACGCCTTTAGGTTGGTAATCTGCCACGGCTTTCATAAAGCCCGCAACGGATGCAGCCCCACCTTTATCGCGGCTCATACCCGCCATGTAACCGCCTACTTTTAAATCGGCGCCGCCGGTATCGTAAACTAAGCCTTTACCAACAAACATTAGCGTGCGCGTTACTTCACCTTCTGGCACGTATTCTAGCTTAACAACACGTGGATGATGGCGCTCAACCGCATAAGATGCGCGCGCAACAGTGCTAAGCATAGGGTAGTTTTTATCTATCGTGTTAATATCGTCAATCACATCAACCGCTACTTTAGAGCCTTTAAAAAGCTCAACACAGTAATCGGCAAAACGTGGTGGCGCCATACGTTCAGGCTCAGTACCGCATAAGTCACGTGCCGCATATTGCCCTGCTGCAATTGCATTTACAGCTTTAACTGTTTGCTCATTTGCATCGATTAAACCTATTTGCGTAATAGGCTCAATGCTTTCCCCGTGGTATTCGCGCGCCTCTAAAGGTTGCCATAATGCTTGGCATGCGCCTAAATACGCCACTTCTAATGCATGCTGGTAACGCGCATCTGTATGTAATTTTGGTAAGTAAATAGCCGGGTTTACACTACCCGCGGCTTTTGCTTCGTTAATCGCTAGCTTAGCGGCATCAAAATAGCGCCTTACATCATCGTAATCGCGGTTAAGCGGCCCCGTAGGTGCTAAAACAACGCGTACATTATCAACCACTAAAAACGTAACTTGTTTACCAATACGAGAATCTACTTTAGCGTGTGATTCGATAGCATCACTTAATGAGTTATTGGCTAATTGAGAAAAGTCATCACTAATTATAATAAGTGCATCGTGAGAAAATGAGTCAAAGCTTGCACTAAGTGATTGTGCAGCTATCGCTTGAGGATATGCCATAAGTAAAACTCCTGTTAGAAAACATAAGGGGCTATTATCGTTGATATAAAAACACAAAACCAGCCAACTGCGATCAGCTCATTTTAATCTGGCAACTTGGTTTTACAGCAAACTAAAGTGACTCAGTGTTTTAAAAAGAAATTAACAACCACTATATAGTTTTTTGTAAAGGCAGCCCCTGCTTATACCACGTTTAAATTACTTTGCTAAAGCCCTCTAAATTGCAAAAAAGCGTGTAGTTAATCAAGAATACTCAGTTGCAAATTTAAATTAGGTTCATTTTTAACACCCACTCCAATACCTAATAAACGCACTGGTTGCTGCATACCCCGTTGATACGCCTTAGAGAGTAATTCAGTAAAAATAGCAGTATTTAATTGATGATGAGCTTGATCAGCAGAGGTAACAACAAAGTTTGCAAACTTCACTTTTACACTTAGCTTATTAATACGATTTTGTAGCTGTTGCTTATTAAGGCGCGCCGTTAGCTCTTCCAGTAATTTAGGTAACTGATCTAAACATTCTTGTAAGCTATTTTTATTGTATTCATAGGTGTGTTCAACACTAAGTGATTTACGCACTCGCTCAGTGGTTACTTTACCAATATATTCGCCAGCACATTTTTGATAAAGCGATACACCAAAATTCCCCACGTGCTGCTGCATCCAATTAACGCCTTTCTCGCGAACGTCTTTACCTGTGTACAACCCTTTTAAATTAAGCTTTTCGAGGGTTACTTTGCCCACTCCAGGGATTTTACCCAGCGGTAAATTATTTAAAAACGCATCAACTTCACCCGGTAAAACCACAAATTGGCCATTGGGTTTATTTTCGTCACTGGCTATTTTGGCAATAAACTTAATGGGGGCAACTCCGGCAGAGGCAGTAAGGCCGGTATCGTTATAAATATCTGCTCTAATTTGCTGAGCAATAAGCGTTGCGCTGCCTTTGCATGCGGTGCTGTTGGTTACATCTAGGTAAGCTTCATCAAGCGACAGCGGCTCTATTTGATCGGTGTAGCGTTTAAATACAGCGCGTATTTGGTTAGAAATTTCTTTATAAACCGCCATGCGCCCAGGCACAATAACTAAATCGGGGCATAATTGCTTAGCGTGGTAGTTAGACATAGCCGAGCGAACACCATATTCGCGCGCTATATAATTTGCTGTAGAGAGTACACCACGACGGCTATTGCCACCAATCGCTAAAGGCACACTGGCAAGTTTGGGGTTATCGCGCATTTCAACCGCTGCATAAAAGCAGTCCATGTCGATATGAATAAACTTTTTCATTACCACATAACAACTGTTTATTTATACAGCCATTATTAAGGATTCACTTTCATTAAGCAAGTCCATTAAAGCCTGTTTAACTTGCTAAAGTTAAAAGCGCTACTAGGTTTAGCGCGTTAAACCGTGCAAGCTTTAAACAGCATTTTTAAAACGGCTGCTTAAAGCGCTTTGATTTTTTAAAGTAATGTAGCCAAAAAACAAACTCCAATAAAAACCCCGCAGCTAAAAGCATTATGCCGCCGGAGGCATTACCCATTGCATAGCAAGCAAAAGACGCTATAAAAACTAAACTGGCTAAAGCCCAATTAATTATATTTTGCATGTGTGTTCTCGTGTGTGTGTTGTCTGTGTTATTTAACTGTAGTCCTAAAAATAAATAGGTACAATCATCTTATAAAAAAACATGGCATTTATTGTCTTGAGCTACAAACACCATATTGATAATCTCATTCATTTAAAACTAAGAGTACACATACATGCAAAGGTTCAAAGATCAGCACCCTATTCATACCGATATCACCGTAGCATGGGCCGATATGGACGCCCTACAACATGTTAACAACGTGGTGTACTTGCGTTATTTTGAAATTGCGCGTATCGATTTTCTAAATAAAATAAATCAGTTTGATACGATAAAACCAGGTGGAATAGGCCCGGTGATTAGTGAAAACAATATTCGCTATAAACGTCCAGTGACCTTCCCAGATACTTTAACCGTAGGTATTACTATTTCAGATATAAAAAGCGACCGTTTTATGATGAATTACTCTGTATTTAGCCATGCTCAGCAAGCTATTACTACCACAGGCTATTCTCAAGTTGTTATGTTTGACTTTAAAACAGGACAAAAAGCGGCTATTTCAGAGCCATTACTATCGGCACTACATCAATTCGCTTAATTAGGTTTTATTGCGAATTGGTATTAATTATCCACTCTCAAGATCTTATATAATTTAAGGATTTTAAATGCAATACAGTCCGTTAGGCAGCAGCGGTGTTGATGTTTCTAGAGTATGCTTAGGCAGCATGACTTGGGGTAAACAAAATACCCAACAAGACGCCGATGAGCAAATAGCTTATGCCTTGGCACAAGGCGTTAATTTTATAGATACTGCCGAAATGTATGCCGTTCCTCCTTCACCAGAGACCTACGGTAAAACAGAGCAAATTATAGGTAACTGGTTAAGTCGCAATGCGCAAAAGCGCAGTGATATTGTATTGGCGACCAAAATTGCAGGCAATGGCTTGTCGTGGGTACGAGATGGCGGCGATATAACACGCAGTGCTGTCATTGAGGCCGTAGATAACTCGCTTAAACGCCTACAAACCGACTACATAGATTTATACCAATTGCATTGGCCTAACCGCTCTACCCCACATTTTGGCAGGCAGTGGCCAGATAAACTCACTTTTAGTGACGTAGATACTGAGCAACAACAGGCGGGTATGCTTGATATTTTAGAGGGCCTTAATGAGTGTGTTAAAGCCGGAAAAATAAAATATTGTGGCCTTTCAGATGATACCCCATGGGGCATTAGCCAATTTTTAAATTTAGCAAAAGCGCATAACTTACCGCGTATGGTGTCTATTCAAAACGAGTTTAGCCTAGCGCACGCTAAAGATTGGCCCTACTTAATTGAGCAGTGTTTCCATGAAGACATTGCTTATTTACCTTGGTCGCCGCTTGCTGCTGGCCTGCTAACGGGTAAATACCTAAACGGTGCACGCCCAGCGGGCTCGCGTTGGACATTTATGCAGCGCAATGGCATTTTTAGAGATACCCCTAACGCGCAAAAAGCCACGCAGCGTTATGTAGAGCTTGCACATGCAAGCGGCATAACCCCAGCCCAATTGGCACTTGCTTGGTGTAATCAAGTCGATGGCGTTACCTCGTCAATTATTGGTGCGACCAGCATGGCCCAATTAAAAGAAGACATTGACGCTTTTAGCATAACTTTAAGCGACAACACTCTAACTGAAATTGGCACTATTTTTAAAGATTACCCGCAGCCATATTAAACCAAAATAATAGGCAGTTTTTTTACTGCCTATTTCCCTCTTATATTTGAACATATACAAAGTAAAACTATACTAAAGTTACCTTAAAATGATTGTTTTTAGTGAGTTATGCTTAGAAATGTAATTTTATTCTTTGGTGTACTAGGTGCTTTAATGCGTTACGGGTACGCTGACAATACTCACCCAATTGAAGAAATTGTATGGTTACAAAGTTACACGCCCCCGTTTCATATGGATAAAGATTCGCATGCGCCGCAAGGCGGTATTTGTGACAACCTCACCGAGCAACTAATTAACAGTATTGATGATGTAAAACATACGCGACTAATCGTGCCGCAAGAGCGAATTAATAAGCACTTAAATGAAGGCGATAATGTATGCTTTCCGTGTGTTATTCATAAAAAAACGGCCAATGGGGTGTTACAGTTTTCTACCCCCACCACGGTTTACCCGCCTTTTTCGGTTTTAACCACTCAAAAACTTGCTCCAGAAATACACGCTAAGCATGGCAGCCCTATTAAACTTATACATTTATTGTCAGACGAGCAATATGTATATGGTCAAGCCGCGGCGCGCAAGTTTACTTCAAAAATTAATAAAATAATCGAAAACACCACGGTGTATCATAAAGCATCGCTAAGCTGGAGCAGCGAAAATGAAAGCCAAGCTGTTATTGCTCGCTTAAGTCGCGGCTTTTTAGATTACACAATAGACTACCCGTTTATGGGGGATTATTTTGTCAATCACAGTAAATTTAAAAATATAGTCAGTTTGCCAATTGAAGAAGACCCCAGAGAGTTTGTTTTAGGGGCTATAGGGTGTGCAGTAAGAGCACCGAATGATTTTGCTACCAAGGCGCTTAATAAAATAAATAAAGCGCTACATAAGCAGGTATTGCAGTCGCCTGCTTATATACATAGTCAGCGTTTTTGGTTAGAGCAAAGTTTTCCGCAGTTTACTAAGCATTACCAACAGCAAATACTTAATCCTATTGCGCCTGCCAGCTCTGCGATAACAAGCAGGTCGAATTAGCATACAAGCTTACTGTAAATACGCTGTTTGCAGGCACTTCCCCTACGCCTGCAGGCGTTCCTGTCATTATTACATCGCCATTTTCTAAGTGCATAAACTCATTAATTTCACTTAAAATATTTTTAGGCTTATGTATCATAAATTGCGTATCGCCTTGCTGAATAACGTTATCGTTAATTTTAAGCTCAAACGTAAACGCCTGCTCAGCATCCGCTATAGCGACAAAGGGCGTTAATAATACCGAGCCGTTAAACGCCTTGGCGCGCTCCCACGGTAACCCTTTATTTTTAAGCTTACTTTGCACGGTACGTTTAGTTAAATCCAACCCTAAACCTACGCCTGCCAACTCATTATTTTTAATAACAAAACACAGCTCGGTTTCATAATGCAGTGAGTCGTTATTGTGCGTAGCAAATAAGGTAGACGAAAGCGCACTGTTCGGTTTATTAAACAATACCATTTGATCTGGTAGCTCATTATTAAGCTCGGCAATATGCGCGGTGTAATTACGCCCAACGCATACTACTTTAGAGGGTGTTAATATCTCACTTTCTAGTTTTATCGACTGCATAAAATAACTTCTAAATTACGAGCTGATCAAGGTTTCTAATAAGCTCAGGTTAATCGGCTTCAAAAGTACATGATTAATATTTAAATCTTTGATCTGCTTAGGATCGGGCTCTGCACCACTAACAATCACTAAGCTTAAGTTAGGGTAACGTTCGTTAATTTGCTTACCTAAATCTACACCACGCCCGTCAGGTAAGTGCATATCGAGCAATACCTTATTAAATTGTTGGTCATGATTGAGGGTTTGTAAACATTGTGCACACGTTGAGGTAATAACGGTTTCTACCCCTAAACTTTCTAGCAGCAACTGTGTTATTTGCGCTGCATCTTGGTCGTCCTCAACCAATAAAAAGCGCTGCTTTTTCTCTATTACAGCTTTGTCGCTGTGAATGTTTTTAGCTTGAGGCGCATGCTCTGGCGATACTAAGTAATCTTGTAAGCATTGATACAAAGAAGAGCTATCAACGGGCTTTGGTATTACATCGTTAAAGCCAAGGGCGGCAAGCTCTTCGTGTATACCTTTCATAGTGGCGGCAGTAAGCGCAATAATTGGGCCTGTGTAGCCCATTTTTCTAAGCTCTATTGTCGCTTCTTTACCGCCCATTACAGGCATATGTATATCAATAAAAATAATGTCGTAAGGTGAGCGATACGCCTCGGCAATTCTTACTTTTTCAAGCGCTTGCTGGCCATGTTCGGCGTAGTCCACGCGTGCGCCACAGGTACTGATCATATGACCTACTAGCATGCGTAAATCGCGCAAATCATCAACCACTAATACGCGGCCTGTCACTTTACAGGGGGCTGATTTTGTCTGTAATTGCGAGCCACTGCTAAAGTTTAATACTTGGCGTTCTACTTCACTAATATCGCCTGGGTACACCGAAATAGTAAAAGTAGAGCCTTCGCCCATTCTAGAGGTTAAATCAATACTGCCGTGCATACGCGCTAATAGCTCGGCACAAATAGCAAGGCCTAAGCCTGCTCCGCCAACAGAGCGCGATTCTACATCAGCTATTTGCTCAAAGGGTTTAAAAATTAATGCTTGTTTTTCAGGGGCAATCCCCATGCCTGAATCTTTAATACTAAAAAATAGCATTTCTTGGCCTTCAACCCACTCGGTCCAGGCACTAACCACTATTTCGCCCTTTTCGGTAAATTTAACCGCATTATTGATTAAGTTAATGAGTATTTGGCGTACGCGGGTGGCATCTACTCTCACAATAAGAGGTAAAGGCTGTAGAGACTCAAAGCGAAGCTTTAAACCTTTATCAAGCACAGATACACGCATTAAGGTGTAAACATCAGCCAGCATGCTATCTAAGTTTACTTCACTTAAGGTGAGCTCTAATTTGTCGGCAGCAATTTTAGATAAATCGAGCACGTCGTTTAACAAGCTCAGCAAGTGCTTACCGTTTCGGTAAATAACCCCTAATTCGTTTTCGGCCTGTTTGCTAAAGTCGCTTTGCAGCAGTAACTCTGTGTAACCTAATATAGATGAAAGCGGGGTACGTAATTCGTGGCTTAAGTGGGCTAAAAATCTGTCTTTTGAGCGGTTCTCTGCCTCGGCTTTTAAACGCTCTACTCGCTCGCCTTCAACATCTTTACGCGCTAAAGCATAACGTATAGCGCGAGCAAACCGGCTCGAACTCATTTCTGTTTTTATAAGGTAATCTACCGCGCCGGCATCTAGTGCTGCAGAGTCTAATTCATCATTAGATTGCCCTGTAAGCATAATAATTGGCCCGCTAAACCCATTAGCAATGGCCTTTTTTAATACACTTAGCCCATTTGAGGCGCCTAATCGATAATCAAGCAAACAAATATCGTGATCGTTTTTACTTAAAATGCTTATTGCTTGCTCAGGAGAGCTTATCCATTCTATGTCAAATGTATGTGAATCTAACTGATCTAAGTAGTCGCAAGTGAGAATGTAATCATCTTCATCGTCTTCTACTAAAAGTAAGCGAGTCACTTTATCTAACATACTACCTCCTTTTAATTGCATTTAATAAGCCCCTAATTAGGGGCTTAATGTTGCTACTTATTTAGTCGTTAAACGTTGTCGGCAGCTCTACAAATTCTACCCAGTATTTTCCTAGGGTTTTCATTAAATCAACCAAGCCATCAAACGTTACCGGTTTAGTAATATAAGAGGCCGCTCCTAAGTTATAGCCTTTAACCATGTCTTCTTCTTGCTTAGAGGTGGTTAAAATAACAACCGGTATGCCTTTAAGGTTTGGGTTTGCCTTAATGGTCTCAAGTGCTTCACGGCCATCCATACGTGGCATATTTAAATCAAGCAAAATCAACCCTGGGCGTGGCGATGAATTTTTATCTTCAAACTTACCCTTGCGCTCTAAGTACTCTAATAATTCAACCCCATCCTCCACAAAATGCAGCTCGTTTAATACACGGCTTTCGGCTAGCGCATCTTGCGTGAGTAGGCGATCATCCTCGTCATCATCTGCCATTAATATTGTAATAGGTTTCACTTTTGAATACGGCATCTAAGCCTCTCCTTGAAGTGTGAAAAGCGTTGTTTCCACAGGTAATTTTATTATGAAGGTTGCCCCTTCACCGTCTTTACTATGAGCGGTAATTATCCCACCATGCCGCTCAACTATACGCCTACAAACTGAAAGCCCAATCCCTGTGCCTTTATATTCCGAGCGCCCATGCAGGCGCTGAAATGGTACAAATATTTTATCAGCATACTCTTGTGAGAAACCAATACCATTATCTTTTATGGTAATAATTTGCCAACCCACTTTTTCGTTATGCTCTTCACTAAACTCGTCTTTGTGCTCATACATTACGCTTATGTGTGGCTCAACACCTGGTTTTCTAAACTTAACAGCGTTAGACAGTAAGTTTAAAAACAACTGCTGCATTTGGCTTTTATCGGCTTGAATAACCGGTAGTTCGCCCACCTCTACGTGTGCATTGCTTTCTTTAATGGCAACTTCTAAATCACTTAAAATGTCGTTAACTACGCCTTTTAAGTCAGTGTCATCAAAGTCTCTACCTCGCGTTGTTACCCGCGAAAACTCTAGCAAGTCGTTAATAAGGTTAGACATACGTTGCGCTGCATTTTTCATACGGCCTATGTAATCTATGCCTTTTTCGCCCAGTTCATCTTTAAACATGGTTTCTAGGCGGTCACTAAATGCTTGAATTTTTCGAAGTGGTTCTTGTAAATCATGGCTGGCAACAAACGCAAACTCTTCAAGCTCTCGGTTTGAGCGGCTAAGCTCATCTGAATATAAGGTCAGCTCTTGCGTGCGCTCAGACACTTTTGTTGCAAGCGTTTCGTTTTGTCTTTCAAGCTCCTCACGGTATTTAGCCGCGTTTCTTAAATTTAGGCGTGTTAATAAAAACATACCTATTATTAAAAGCGCACTGGTAACCGCTGTAATAGCAAAGGTGATTTTTGCTTCATTTTTTATTTGTGCCAGCTTAGAAAAATGGCTCACCTTAAACAGTAATTCTCGGTCTTGAATATCATTAACTTTAACGCGAATATCTTTGTACAGCTCTCGCCCTCTGTGCGTATTTAATACATATAACGCACGGCGCTCTTTGTCATTAGTAGCCAGCTTAACCGTTTGTTTAAGCTCTTTAATTTTAGCTTCTGTTAACACTAATAGCTCAGCAATTCGCTCAGCTTGGCCCTCAATTTCAGAGTGTAGAGACTTTACATGCTCTATTTGCGATTCTATTTGCCCTATCGCATCGTAATAAGGCATTAAGTAGTCTTCTTCTTCGGTGAGTAAGTAGCCGCGCTGGCCAGACTCTGCCTGCACAATTGATAAGTGAAGACGCTCAATGGCATCGGCTAATAAGCTGGTGTTATCCAAGCTTTTTTGCGTTTGCGTTAATCCCTGAATAGTACTTAATGCCAAAACTGCATTGCCAACAACAATACACAGTACTATTGCGATAAAAGCGGCCCACGTTATATTCGTTTTACCCTGCTGCTTTTGCTTACTCATTATGTGTAAATACCTAATTTTAAATGACTACTTATTATTAAAATCAGTAATGTTTTGCAAGCTTTCGCTACATTGCTGACAGTTTGAAATTATTTTATCGAGTGCTGCTAACGCTTTATCTTTTGGCATATCGTTTTCTAATACCAGTTTAATGAGCTCTGCATTCATAGAAATTCTATTCAGTGGAGCTCTCGCATCATGTACCAATTTATTTAGCGTATTAACTTCTTTTTCATCACTCATATTACTTCCTATACTTGTTTAACCTGAACTCTGATTAAGAGAGCCACTAAAATATTAAATTATAGTGATAATCAAATTCTTTTCTCTAGCCAGAGATTTTCAATGAAAACAAGGCGAATTTACGCGTCAATAGCTGGCCTATTGCAAGCAAATTTAACGCAGTTAACGTTGAAAATAGCTGCTAGAGATAGGTTTATTATTCAGAGTTCAGGTTATTTATATTCTCCAATTCCGCCGTATGCGTTTAATCGGTTATACAATGTTTTTGTACTGATCCCTAGCATTTGCGCAGCTAGCGTTTTATTACCTTGCACCTTATCTAGCGTGGCGTGGATTAACTCTTTTTCAACTTCTTCAATGGTTTGCCCTGCCGAAACATGGTTGTCGGCCACTTGTGTATTTACACGCGAAAACGGCGACTCTAAGTTATCCGGAAGTGTAATTTCGCTCGATTGTGGGTCGCTCATAATAAAGGCGCGATGGATAGCGTGGCGAAGTTCACGCACATTGCCTGGCCACTCGTATTGCTGTAGTTCTTTTAGCTGCTCGTTGAGCCAATAAAACGAAGTACCATTTTCATCGTTAAGTTGCTCTAAAAAGGCTTTCGCAAGCAGTGGAATATCTTCTTTTCGCTCTCGCAGCGCAGGTATATCAATGGGGAAAACCGCAAGTCTAAAGTAAATATCTTCACGAATAATATTGTTTTGCGCTAAGTCGGTCAGCGAACGG
This sequence comes from Pseudoalteromonas sp. CuT4-3, assembly GCF_035666335.1. NCBI lineage: Bacteria > Pseudomonadati > Pseudomonadota > Gammaproteobacteria > Alteromonadales > Pseudoalteromonadaceae > Pseudoalteromonas > Pseudoalteromonas sp. CuT4-3. Next base: position 786,488 of record NZ_CP142030.1, on the reverse strand, counting down.
TTAGTAGCAGAAATAACGCGGCAGTTTATAGGCAGTTCACGATTGCCGCCTACACGTGTTACTTTTTTAGTTTCAAGCACACGCAGTAAGTTTGGCTGCATATCTATAGGCATTTCGGTTACTTCATCTAAAAATAACGTACCGCCGTCTGCTTGCTCAAATACCCCTTCTTTACGGGCAATTGCACCTGTAAAAGCCCCTTTTTCATGGCCAAATAACTCACTACCTATTAATTCTTTAGACAAAGCACCACAGTTGCTCGCCACTAAAGGGCCTTCGCATTGGCTTGCGTTATGAATTGCTTGGGCGACCACCTCTTTACCGGCACCGCTTTCCCCCATTAGCATCACGTTAGCATTGGTTTTAGCTACGCGCTCTATCATGGTGTAAAGCTTTTGCATTGGCTCTGATTCACCAATTAAGCTATTAAAATGGCGAGTAATAGCCGGAACTTTAGCTTTTTTAGCTGTTTTTTTAGGGCCGTTTAATACCAGCTCTAGGTCTTCGCGTTGCAACGGCTTTAATAAATGCCCAACATCTTGCTCACACATGTCTGCCAAAATCCCTTTTACTGAAGGGTGGCCAGAGATAAGCGTCACTTTTGGAGACTGCCCAATCATTTTTAAATGATCGAGTAAATGAAGACCACTGCCATCTGGCAGCATAAAATCGAGTAATACGTGATCAAAGGTATTATTTTCAAACCATTGATGTGCTTCTTTTAAGCTGGTTGCAGTACAAATGTTGTGCCCGAGGAATTCGACAATGTGGCAAACAACGTCACTAAATTCAACGTCATCATCGACTAAAAGTATGTTTAACATGATAAATCCCTATGCTTTTCTTCTTATTCTACGCACCCTATTTTACAAATAAAAGGGGCTACTAGAATCTCTTAAAAATGATTAAACTATTGAGTCTTTTAACGTTTAATTTTAACAACCAAGTATGTACGTAAACTTAAGCCATACCGATCATAATTTTTAAAAATAATTAGAATTATTTTTACTACTTGTCTAAGTATACCAGCTGATATAATTTTGCTTTTAAAAAGGAGACAAAATGCAATTATTAAAAACAATGGTCCACCCTGGCATAAATTTAAACCAAGGTAGCCAATTTACCCGCCGCACAGGCCGCGCCATTGTGATTAAAGATGCACACATTTTATTAATGTATACCAATCGCTATGAAGACTACAGTTTACCCGGCGGCGGTGTAGATGAAGGTGAAACCCTAGAGCAAGGGTTAATAAGAGAGCTTAGCGAAGAAACTGGCGCACAAAATATACAGGTTATTAAACCCTTTGGGTTATACGAAGAGTACCGCCCTTGGTACAAAGACGACTTTGATATTATACATATACAGTCGTATTGCTATTTATGCGATACAGACAAAGAGCTTGGCAAAGCTCAGCTTGAACATTACGAGCAACAAAATGGTATGACGCCTAAATGGGTCAATATATACGACGCCATTGCACACAACGAGCGCACAATGAGCCTTAGTGAAAAGCAAGGGCTGTCTATCATTCGTGAAACTTACCTACTAAAAAAAATAGCACAGCAACTGTTTAACTAAGGCTGTAAAATTTGCATAAAGCAGTATTTTTTACTGCTTGCTCATCACTCGCTTTTTATTTACATCCCACAATTAAATTTAAAGCGACCACTATTCAATAACTTAAACCCTATTTTACTTTATAAAACAAACTGGCTTTGTGTTTGCACCCTTACTGATAACTAATTTGTAAGGAGATAAAAATGAGTAACACAGTTAAAACAATCAACCCCGCAACTGAACAAACCATTGATACCTACACGCTGCTTTCTCAAGAGGAAGCTGAGCAAGTAGTCGAAAAATCTCACGAAACATATTTAAAATGGCGCCAAACCTCATTTACCGAGCGTGCTAAGTATTTAAACAAACTAGCCTCTTTATTCGAAGAGCAAAAAGAAGCCATTGCTAAGCTAATGACCGAAGAAATGGGTAAAGTATACGAGCAAGGTTTTCAAGAAATTGAACTGTGCGCAGGTATTTGTCGTTATACAGCCGAAAACGGCCCACAAGTACTTGGCGATGAAGAGCGCGATATGGATGGTGGCCGCGCTATTGTTAGCTACCAACCAACGGGCGTTTTATTAGGTATTCAGCCTTGGAACTTCCCGCTTTACCAAGTAATTCGTTACAGTGCTGCTAACATTATGGCCGGTAACACCACCGTACTTAAACATGCCGGTAATGTATTTGGTATGGCAGAGAAAATCGATACCCTGTTTAAACAAGCGGGCTTCCCTGAATATTGCTTTAGCAACTTACTTATTGATGGCAAAACTGCCAGCGCGCTAATTTCACACAAAGCAATCAGTGGCGTAACATTTACAGGCAGTGACGCTACCGGTAAAAAAGTAGCTGAAGAAGCAGGTAAATACGTTAAAAAAACAGTGCTTGAGCTTGGCAGTAACGATGCCTACTTAGTACTTGATGATGCAGATTTAGACCTTGCTGTTGAAACCTGTGTGACAGGGCGCATGATCAATAACGGCGAAACCTGTGTATCGGCAAAACGCTTTGTGGTTGTAGAGTCATTATATGATGACTTTAAAGAAAAAATTAAAGCGCAATTTGAAGCATTAAAAATGGGCGACCCAATGGCCGAAGATACAGATCTAGGCCCAATGGCTCGTGAAGATTTACGTGATAAAATTCACGACCAGGTAATGCAATCTGTTGAAGCAGGTGCAAATGTTGTAACAGGCGGTGAAGTACCATCGCAAACAGGTTACTACTACCCACCGACTATTCTTGATAATTTATCGCCGGGCATGCCAGCATACGATGACGAATTATTTGGCCCTGTAGCCTCGCTCATTAAAGCAAAAGACAACGACGATGCAATGCGTATCGCCAACGACTCTCGCTATGGTTTAGGCGGTGGTATTTTCTCTAAAGATGAGAAAAAAGCCATTGAACTGGCTAAAAAGCACTTTGATACCGGTATGATCAATATTAACGGTTACGGCCTTGCCCAACCAAACCTACCGTTTGGTGGTGTTAAAGAAAGTGGCTACGGCCGAGAGCACGGCGGCTTTGGTATGCGCGAATTTGTGAATATCAAATGTATTATGATCAATAGCTAATATAGCTACACCTGAGATACACGTATTAAAAGAATATTTATACGTGTTTTAAAAAATATTATTAAGCCTAAAGGTGAGCAACCACTTTTAGGCTTTTTTATGGGTATAGCTACTAAGTGTAATGCGTTTAAAGGCTATATTTTCACTTAAAATACACACCTAAAACTTCACTTCACAATTTAGCTTATTTAGTAAAAGCCCAAGCATGTTGATTAAAATTGTGATTTCAGATAGCTCGATAAGCTTTGCAAAACATAGCGCTAAGATTTGATATATAGAAGCTGGTACTGAACCTAAAGATTTGATGGATAGACTCAAAATGACAGACAATAATGAGCGAGGAACGTTCATTGAGACTAGCTAAACATCGTCGTTAATAGATTGGTTAAACTGCTCTTTGCGCATATATTCATGAAAATGAGCGCCGAGCGCATATTGTTCTATTTATCTTTTCTTTAAAGTTTAAGAAAACTTAGTGATAGTAATACCTTAGGTTATTTGCTAAAACTATATCATGCAGAGAAATGAGCGTAGCGTCGGCAGAAATATGCGCGATGAGCGCACTATTAAATTGTTAGGTGCTCAACAACGGAGTTTAAATGAAATCAAGAGAATTATTTACAACCCCCACATTAATCGTTAGTAATTATAAAATTTTAGGCCGTCCAGACGGTAAGTATTTACATCAATTTACCCCTGAGTCTACATCGACCGTTTATCAATTTATTGCTAACAGGGAGCCAATCTTGGTAGAAGGTGAGAAATATAATATCGGCTACAGAGTAGTTAATAATAACAATGAGGTCGACATCTCAGCCGTTGCAAAAGCAGAAACAGTGAACCCTAAAGTAAGCCATTATGTTGCACGTGCACTCGGTGAACAACAACGGGAAGTTGAAACTCGAAAATCAAAAGAACGAGTTGTTTATTTTGGTAAGTCTGAACTGTATCTCGGAAAAAAATACGCATGGCGTATTTACGGAGAGGCTTTTCCTAGAGGAGTTTTTGACTCTTATTTACACTCGATTGATTACCCGCGAGTAAATTGCACTACTGATGGAACACCTTCTATAGCCTATAAAGATGAAGGGTTAGCTGAAGCAATGGAGACTCTAGTGAACTCATGCGTCAGAGTTAGTAAAAATTCTAATCGTTTTAAATCTGACTTAGTGCCTGATAAAAAGTGGTTTAATATCAAGGCCATCCCCGCAATTACCGATAGAAAATAGGCACCTAACAAACACATTAAGGCGCTTCGCTGGGACAGTAACACGTGGGCTCTGTCGCTTCGCTCCAAATTTTAGCCCACGTATTACTGCCCCTTATGTGGGTGTTAGCACTATCAGCAAAATGCGAGTTCAGTAGGAGTGATATGAACGAAGTTTTATTGTGGGCAAATTTAGCTGTCCTTCTCGGTTTAGTGGCATTTGGTAAACTTTACCTCCCGAGTTACTTAAAAGAGAAAGCAAAAAACTTAGCTAAAAAAGAAGATCTTGTTGAAATTACGGATAAGGTTGAAGCTGTAAAGAATACTTATGCGTCTGAAGTTGAGTTGCTGAAAGAGAGTATTAATTCTCGCTCTGATGCTCTATCGAAGAAACGTGAGGTATATAACCGTTTTATCCAAAGCATGGGGCTTTTCATTAACGGGCGAGAAGTGACAACTGAACAACAGCAGACATTTTTAGATTGTTATGCTCAATTGTGGCTGTGGGCTCCCGATGCAGTGTTGATAAAAGTTAATGTTTTTATCGAACAGCAAATGGCACTAGCGTCAGGGCGAGCTCAGCCACAGGTAGTAATAAAACAAACCTATACTGAATGCGTCCTTGCACTTCGTAAAGATTGTGGCATGGGGGACGCAATGCCAAAAGATAGTTATAGGTTCGTCTTCTTTGGTGAGAAATAGTGCTAACAAGTGCTTTAAACGGAACAAAAACAGTTGGTTAGGTTCCGCTACGCTCCACATTATAACCAATGATTTTTGTCCGCTTAAGCGGGCGTTAGGTTTAAAACATGGTATCGCCCAATCCAGAAGACATTTATTCTCTCATCGGTTTTGCGCTAACGTATACACAATCTGTTGAGAAGAATATCAGTTTCATTACTACATTTGTATTGCAAGATGAAGAGGATTTAACCATCGAGAAGCTAAATTCAATCGAGAGCAAGGAACGAAAAAAGGCGCTTGGCTATTTTATCGGTAAGCTAAAATCAAGAGTAGACTTAGCTCCAGTATTAGAGAGTTTGTTGGCCGACTTTCTTAAAAATCGTAATGACTTCATACATAATCAGGATAAGATTGAAGGATGGGATTTAGATACCGAAGAAGGTATAGCCAAGGCCAAGGTATTTACCGTTACACTTTGGCGGCAAGCCGCTAGAATAAATGAAATTTTGGTGGCTCTTATGTTGCGGTGGCAAGAACAAACAGGGATCTATCCTCCTGGCGCAAGAAATGACGAGCCTCTTATTAAAGAAATAGACGAAAAATTCGGGCCATATATTAATGTCTTGTTTAAAGAAAAAACCTAACAAGGTAAAACCGCCGCTCCTTCGTCGCTCTGGTTTTGCCTCCGGTGTTTGCGGCGTTACCACTGTTTGCAATTGGCACTCTCCTGCCACTCGACAACATAAATATTGATTATAATTGGCAAGGTATTTTACTGTGTCGGATGGCGCTTCGCTTATCCGACCTACACAAGCTAATAGCTATCACCCCTTCTCAAACCTTGGCACCTTTCGTTTATCGGCTTTGCTCATAGCAAGCTCTTGTATCTCTTCTTGCTTAAGCTCGTCTGATTTATCTTCTAATGAATGCTGCTTGGCGTTTTCATACACCAGCTCAGTGAGTAGTGCAAAGTGGTCGGAGCCGTATTTTGCAAGGCGCTTAATGCGCTTTACTTTAAACCCTGGGCTGTGAAATAAATGATCCAGCGGCCAGCGCATAAAAAAGTAACTTGCGTGAAAGGTGTTATAAAAACCACGGCCTTTACGTGGGTCTAAAAAACCACTTATTTGCATAAATAAACGGGTGCTGCGCGACCATGCCACATCGTTTAAATCACCGGCTACAATGGTCGGGCGTGTTGGCTTTTTAAGTGCTTTAGCGACCATTATTAGCTCTGAGTCGCGTGGGCGCGATGAGTCTTCTTCAGTGGGACTTGGAGGCGCGGGGTGTATAAAGTGCCCTTGCATTTCAAGGCCTTCATTGTTTTCGAACAGGATATGAATTGAAGGAATATCATCTTCAATGAGCTCACATATTTGCGCATCAAGAATTTTAAATTTACTGTATAAATGCATGCCGTAGCGGTTGTCTTTAGGGCATTCAATATAATAGGGGTAGTTTTTTTTAAGAACAGCTAATTTATTTTCCCACCAGCTGTCGCTTTCAAGGGTAATTAATAAGTCGGGCTGGTGTTTATCAACCAGTGAGATTAGTTGCTCACTATTGTGGTTTGACATAAGCACATTAGCCGACATGATTCTAACACTGTGATCTTCGCTCACTGAGGCCGTTTTAACTTCTTTTTTAGCAAGCCAAGTGTAAGGAAATATCCACTTACCTTGTAATGCCATGGTTAGTAATGCGGTTAAAGCAGTATACAAATATCCGCTATTGCCGCTTTGCCACAGTAAATAAAACGATATAATTGCAACAGCGCTGGCTATATAAAATACCTGTAGTCGAACAAAGTCGCAGCTGCGCACTAAGTAGTGCTGACTGTACGACATAGGTAACAAGGTCACTAATAAAAAAAAGCCAATGATTATAGCCAGTGCAATGAGCATTTAAATATCCTTATAAATTGTACTTAACGAGTTAAAATTGAAAGTATTTCTCGGGTATCGTGCACCATGTGTATAACTGTACTGTCTATTTTTATACTTACTGTACCATTATCTCTAGAACGTTCAATAACGCGGCCTTGTTTATATACGTTGCGGTCTAGGTAATCGCCTCTATGGTAACGCTTACTTAACCCTGGTGGCGTCCACCCAGCACGCACTAACTTTTTTTGCTGCTTTTTAGATAGTTTCTTACTGCTTTTATAGTTGTGCTGCTGATGTTTATGGTGACCATTTTTATGGCCGTGATTGTCTTTGTCGGGCTTTGCCTGTGCATTAACGCTAACCAAGGCACCCGCTAAAAAAAACGTATATAAAAACGCTTTCATAAATAATCTCTAATAATATTAATAGCTAAAGATTATCAAACACGACTGAACATCATATGAAACTGCAAGCAGCGATTTATCTCGGCTTGTACTGTGTTTTGCAATGGCTGCGCATTATGGCTGGGTCTCGCAGTTTTAAATGCTTGGTTTTACGCCCTGCGTGGCGTTTACGCCACACTTTAAAACTCCCCTTTGAAATATGCTCTCGCATAAACAATACCAGCTGTGAATAATTAAGCCCGTATAACTGCTCTATAGCCTCAAAGGGGGTTCTGTCTTCCCACGCCATTTCTATAATTCGCGATTGCTGCTCTGCGTTAAACATGGTTATCTCTTAAAATTTAAACTTATACGAGAAGAAAAATACATAGATCATCCCCTCAAAACCGAATATCGCTGTATAATAAACACACTAACATAAGAAAAAATCGGATTTACATTTATGCGCACATTACTGCTGCTTTTAGCTTTTAGTTTTTCTTCGCTTTTATTAGCAGCGCCTAATAAAACATTGCGCTGTGCAACTACCCATTACCCGCCTTTTACAATTTATGACGATGAAACACATACCTTTACGGGCATAGACATAGACTATTTAGCTTTTATAGAGCGTAATTTGGAGGTAACCATTGAGTTGGTGCATTTACCGTGGGCACGCATTAAAAAAGAAATGACGTTAGGTTACTACGATTGTTACTTTGCGCTGGCTAATAATACCGAGCGTGCGCAATATTTAGAATTTACCACTGAGCCGCTACACACCACCCAATTTGGTTTATTTAGCATAGAAAAAGCAACCCTTAATAATGACTTATCAAATTCACGCATTGCTATGCTAAGAGGCGTTAAATTACCCAGTGTACTGGCAAAAGAATACAATATTAAACAAAGCAACTTTATGCATTCACTCTCCACTAAAGCCACGTTTGATTTGCTTGATAAACAGCGTGTTGACTACGCTATAACTAACTATCAAGCCGGTTTATGGTACTCAAAAGGCTATAAAAACATATATGCTAAGCAGCTTGAAGGCTACGCCCTACCTGTTTATATTGCTTTTAAGCACGGCGTGGTCGACACCGCACTCGTTGATGAGCAAATAAAACGCTATAAAGCGCAATTCGGTGTGCATTAATAAGGTAGGCAATGTTAACTAAATTACCAAAATGGGTTGAGTACGGCGCGTTTGCGCTCGCTTTTATTGCTGGCATTGTGAATGCTGTAGGGTTATTAGGGTTTGAGCATCAGGCTATTTCTCACCTTTCCGGTAGTGTTACTTTACTTGGCATAAAACTAATGAGCAGTACCTCTGCTGCGTTACTACTAATGAGTATAATTTTAAGCTTTATGCTTGGCTCAGCCCTTTCTGGCTTTTTACTTACCGGCGGCTCGTTAAAGCTGGGGCGCCATTACGACACCCTATTATTTATTGAAGGCCTATTACTGCTTTTAAGCGCCTATTTACTCAGCCGCGCCCATGTTTATGGCATTACGCTTGCCTCTGCCGCCTGTGGTTTACAAAATGCCCTTGCCACTAACTACAGCGGCGCAGTAGTGCGCACCACTCATTTAACCGGTATTTTTACTGACCTAGGTTTAATGATAGGCAAAGCGCTAAAAGGTGAACCCTTTGATACCCGCAAAGGCGTAATATTTATGCTTATTATTGCCGGCTTTTTACTAGGTGGAGTGTGCGGGTTTATGCTTTATGAGCACTTAGCCCTACTTGCTTTAACCGTGCCCGCTGCGGCTTGCTTTATATTATCGCTAACTTATCGGGTATATAGAATACGCGCACTTTAACGCAAGCGGTTTAAAAACCGTTTAAAACACCTTACCATGGCGTTAATAAAGCGTTACTCACCTTAAAGGAATGTATGAAACCTTATATTTTGCCGCTGTTATTGCCTCTCAGCCACGTTGCACTTGCTGATAATAAAAACGATGATGCAATAGAAACCATAACAACCACCGCATCACGTACAGAAGCACTGGCTACACTCTATCCGCTCACTATTAGTACCTTATCTGAAGCGCAGTTAAATAGCATTGCACCTACTCATGTTGAAGAGTCGTTACAACGTATTGCAGGTGCTAACGTACAGCGCGGAAATGGGCAAGAATACCTACCGGCACTTCGCTCGCCGGTGCTCTCTGGCGCGGCAGCCTGTGGCGGCATACTAACCCTTGAAGATGGCATTCCACTGCGTGCTGCAGGCTTTTGTAATATTAACGAGCTTTTTGAAGCGCATAGCGAAATGGCGCAGCGTATTGAAGTATTAAAAGGGCCGGGCTCTGCACTGTATGGCTCAAACTCCGTACACGGTGTAATTAACGTAATAACACCTGATACAACCCAAGGCGGTGGATTAGTCGGGCTTGATTATGGCTCATACGGGTATGCCCGTTATAAGCTTCGCGCTGGGCAAGACTACGGCAACAGTGGTATTGGCATAAACGCCAGTGTTACCGACGATACCGGTTACCGCGATGATGAAAGCGTTAAACAGCAAAAAATAAATATTCGTCATCGTTTTGAGCACTCAAACCTATTACTTACCTCTGGCCTTACATACACAAATTTAGATCAGCACACTGCGGGCTTTATTACGGGTTTTGAAAGCTATAAAAACGAAGACATAGCACAGCAAAACTTTGACCCCGATGCATTTAGAAAAGCCCGCTCATTTAGAGCGTGGAGCAACGCCCAGTGGCAATTAAAAAACGGCAATGTGCTTTCTATTACGCCTTATGTGCGCGACCAAAGCATGGACTTTTTTAAGCATTTTTTACCTGGCACCCCGCTTGAAACCAACAGTCAAACAGGCATAGGTGTGCAATCGCTTTATCAACATAACTTGCAAAGTAATGTAAAAGTAAACCTAGGGCTTGATGGCGAATACACCCGCAGCGATTTTACTCAAAGCCAAAACGAGCCAACTCAAGGCTCTGCATTTTTAGTAGCCACAGTACCGCAAGGCAAACACTACGATTACGATGTAAACGCAACCCTGCATGCGCCGTTTGCATCAGTTGAGTGGCAATTAAATAAATGGTTTATTAGCGCCGGCCTCAGGTATGAGCATATGCAGTACGATTACACTAATAATATGCTCACAGGGCGCACAACAGAAGACGGCACAGAATGTGGTTTTGGCGGTTGTCGTTATAGCCGCCCAGCCAGTGGTAAAAATAGTTTTAGCAATACCTCACCTAAATTTGGCGTGAGCTACAAGGTCAACAAAAACAATACGCTATACGCTAACTTTTCGCGTGGCTACCGAGCGCCGCAAGCGGCAGAGCTTTACCAATTACAACGCGAGCAAACCACCGCCGATTTAAACCCCGAAATAGCCAATAATGCCGAGCTTGGCTTAAAAGGATATTACAGCAATGTAAGTTACGCATTAGCTGTGTATGCTATGAGCAAACACAATACTATTTATCGCGATAGCGACTTTTTTAACGTTAACGATGGCAGTTCACGTCACAGAGGTATTGAGCTTGAAGTAGATTATGCATTAAGCAAAACGCTTAACTTACAATTTGCAGGTACACATGCAAAGCACACGTATACCAATAATCAGTTAATTAATGGGCTAAATATAAACGGTAACAACGTAGACACCGCGCCTCGCAATGTGGCTAACCTTGATTTAACTTGGCAAGCCTTTAATAACCTAGCGCTTGCACTGCAATGGCATAGCGTAAGTAGTTACTATACCGACCCAGAAAACCTACATAGTTACGAGGGGCATGATATTTTAAGCTTGCGTGCAAAGTGGCAAGTTACCAATAATTTAGAAGTGCTTGCACGTATAATTAACCTTACCGACGAAGCTTACGCAGAGCGTGCTGATTACACCAGCTTTACTGGCGATAGGTACTTCCCTGGTAAACCGCGTAAAGCCATGCTTTCAGCTATGTACACGTGGTAAAACCATGTATAAAGGTTAATTTAAATCGCCCATATATTTAGTGGGCGATTTTCCCATTACCTTTTTAAACATAGTTATAAACGCACTCACCGATTCGTACCCCAATAATGCCGACACTTGCTGTACACTTTGTCCATCTGATAGTGCCTGCAGCGCTGTAATTATATGTAATTGCATTCGCCACTTACCAAAGGTCATACCGGTTTGCTTTTTTATAAGCCGTGCCAACGTACGTTCGGTTAAAGCAAAATCGTGTGCCCATTGCGCAAGGGTTTTACGATTATTTGGCTGTGCGAGTAACTGCAGCCCCATTGCTTGAATAACCGCATGCTTAGATAACACAAAGTCGAGCGGCTGGGCGGGCATTTCAATTAATAAATCAAACAGTACCTGAGCTAAACGTGCTGTTTTAGAGTCTTCATTATAGGCTTGGTGTTCGCTTGCTAGTTTTAGCATTAAACTTTTTACCAGCCCCGTTATTGCTAATGTACAGGTATGCTGTGGCATGCCGTGCTTATTGGCATCAATAAATACAAAACACAATTTGGCGTTATCAGATGCGCGATTGCTGTGTAAGGTATTTGCAGGTACCCAAATAGCACTGTGCGTTGGCACCATCCACATTTTGTTAGCCGCTTCGCAGGTTACATAACCATCAAGCGCTAAAATTAGCTGCCCCTTAGGGTGAGTATGTAACGGGTATTCTTTGCTGCCTTGTGCGGTATCTACTTTGGCAATTATAGGCTGTACCATGTGCTCGTAGTTTTGTAAGTATCCCCACCCTTTAGGCTCAAACATATTTTGTCAGTTTTTAGTTATTTAATGTCAGTATAGCTAAATTATAATACTGCTGATTTGTTTATACTAGCGCCAATAATTAGCTAATTTATTTTGTAATAATGACTCACACACCTCACAGTAATGCTGGTATGTCGCGCTTTTCAAGCGTATTGCTTGTAATAGGTATTTTACTTATTGCTGCCAATTTACGTGCGCCTTTTACAGGGGTTGCCCCTGTGCTTGAACAAATAATTGCGCATTTTAATTTAACCGCTTCGCAAGCAGGCTTTATTACCACATTACCGCTAATTGCCTTTGCCGTTATATCGCCTATGGCTGCAAGCCTGGCTAAACACCAAGGGCTTGAGCGGACATTGTTTTTTGCTGTATTTTTAATATTACTGGGTATTGCTGGGCGGGTGTTTAATTCGTCAATAATGCTGTTTGTTGGCACTGCCATTATTGGTGCGGGTATTGCTATAGCTAACGTTTTATTACCGAGTTTAATAAAACGTGACTTTGCCGCAAAAGTCGCCGTTATGACCTCAGCTTATGTACTTACTATGGGCGTTACATCGGGTGGGTTTTCAGCGTTAGTTTACCCGCTTAGCCAATATGAAGGCTTGGGCTGGCAGTTTGCATTAGGGGCAAGTGCACTTATTACAATCACCACTTTAATTGTATGGATGCCGCAATTAAATAAACACACAAAACCGGCACAAACTGCACAGGCCTCAACACTTAATAAAAGCGTATGGCGCTACCTACTTGCTTGGCAAATTACACTATTGCTAGGTTTAAATTCGTTTTTAAACTACATCATCATTACGTGGCTGCCGGGCATTTTAACCGAAGCAGGCCAAAGCGCTACGCAATCAGGCGCGTATCATGGTGCTTTTCAAATTGCGACCGCCATACCTGGGCTTGTGCTTATACCTTTGCTAGGAAAATTAAAAGATCAAAGTGCGCTTAGCTTTATACTTGCATCACTGAGTGCGTGCTGTGCGCTAGGGCTACTTTATATGCCAAGCTTTGCATTAGTGTGGACGCTACTACTTGGCTTTAGCTCGGGGGCGTGCTTTATTTTAGGGCTGTCGTTTATTAGCCTACGTACCGATAACTCCACGCAAGCGGCTTCGCTTTCGGGTATGTCACAAAGTATTGGCTATTTGTTGGCGGCTATTGGCCCTATGGTAGCTGGGGCGCTACATACAAGTACCGGCAGCTGGAGTGCGCCGCTTTGGTTATGTGCAGGTGCAGGTGTGTTATGTGCTACATGTGGATGGTTTAGCGGCAAAAACACCACGCTTAACAATAGTTAACTTACTAGCTGCTGTAACCATGAAAACAAGCCCGTTGCTGGCTTTTTTGCGGGGCGATGCTTTTGCTCAAAGCGCTTATTAGCAGCTTGTCGTTGTTCGCGGCGCAGCTGTGCTAAATTAGCTTTTGCAGCAAAACGCAAACGCTGCTCTTGGGTTAGTTCGTCATTAAAGTTAATGGCTGACTTTTTAACTGCTCGGCTGCTTTTCGGTGAACTACACATATTTTTCTCCAAATGACTGTCTTATAAATAGACAGTCATTTGGTTAAAAAAATTTCAATTAATAATATTTGCTTATCATTTTATGCTGTTTAGCTTTTAGCACACCTCATTTAATACGGCGAGGTAGAGCGACATGCTTCTATCTCATCGCGAGTCGGTTTTTTTAAAAATTTAACGCTGTGGCTCTTTTCGTCAATTTTAACTATATCCATAACGGCCATTTTTTTTAGCCAACCAAACATAGGTAAAAACTGCCATTTTTTTGCAAAGGTGTTGGCGTTATTACAAATATCTTCAGCGTAGTTTATAGGTGGCGTAAACTTGTCGTGGTATTGGTGCAGTACCCAATCATCAATGTAATTAAGCTTTATGTTGTTAACTTTACACTGCATAGCAAAGTCGGTGTCTTCAGCGCCGTAACCAATAAATTGCTCATCAAAGCCATTCACTTTATTAAAGTCACGTTTATTAATCGCAAAAATTAAAGACCAAAAAGTTAAAAAATCTACATTTTCGTTTATAGGCAGGTTTTTGCGTTTTGGATGATCCACAGCCTCCTCTACTAATAGCTCGTAGTTACCATTACAAGGCACATACGGTAAATACTTTGCCTTGGCACTTACCACTAATTTATGGGTTAATTTAGTCAGTAAGCTTTCAAAAAGTGTGGGGGAGCAAATACAGTCTACGTCTATGAAGATAACGTTATTTTGCTGGGCATTTTTAACTCCAGTATTACGCGCTTTAGCAAGGGGTAAACCTGTGCTTTGCATATATACATTTTTGGTTAAAAAAGACGTGGCTGGGGTAACATTGTGGCTGTTTTTTTCATCCATCCACACCACCACCATATCGGCTGGGCGCAGCGTACTATTTTCTATACTATGAATAAGGTTAGCAAGTTGCTGGTGACGCCCTTTTACAATAGTAACGACTGAAAATTTATGGCTCAATTGCAACCTCCTCAACTAACGTAATAAATTCGCTAATAAACTGTTCTGTATCACTTATTATTTGTGTTTTACTCATTTGGGTTTTTCTTGCATCAATTAATGCGGCCTCTATTAGGGCATTGTTTTGCTGTAAAAACGCTGAAAAAGGTAAATGCACGGCAAGATTATTTTTAGCTAACATACACGCTTTTTCATCTTGCTCTTGGTAGGGTCGGTTTTCGGGTATAACAATCAGCTTTTTTCCCAGTGCTAACAACTGTGATACTGCATTATTGCCACCACTTGTAACTACAACGCTTGCAGTAATCGCTTGGCTTATATTAGCCACCATCCCTTTATAAGTTACTCCTTTAATAGGCTCGCCGTGGCAGCCAATAACCTCAACGTGATCTGTGTAATTAGTAAGTACACGTGCAATTAATGCCGCTCTTTGGGCATCTGTTATTAGCAAAGTAATATGATTGCCAAAGCCTGTTTTTGAGGCGCTTTCACTACCTGTGTATTTTGATATAAACCCCAGGTAATGGGTTTTATTAAAATAGCCGTAGTGAGGTGTTTCTAGCTGCTTTGGGTACGGGGCGTATAATTTAGTCGCGCATTCATAGGCAAACACTTGAGTAGGGTCGCCACTAATATCACCCGAATGGCGCTGCATTAAAACAGGTATACCAATACTTCTGGCCATAATAGTGAGTTCGGCCGATACATCACTTATAAATAATACCGGTTTGTATTGCTGCGCTAATAAGTTAAAAGTTATAGAGCGCTCAAGTGGCGCTTCGCTATATTCTATTCCTTCAAACGCTGCGTTATAGCTCCTTTGCACTGAGTTTTGCTCTGCCCATTTTGAAGGCAGCTTTTCGAAAACGCTCCGCTTACACACTTTATTTAAAGCCATTTTGACTTTTATATCACCATAGAGCACCACTACGTTATAGCTATTTTGAAGCTTATTTATAAGTAACTCAGCGCGTGTAATGTGGCCCGCGCCATGATGATGAACATAAAAAAATACAGTCGGTAAATTTGGCTCATAATTTGTCTCATATAAGTGCTGCATATTCGGCCTCATAATTTGAAACAGTAACGTTAAAGTCGAAGTTTTTAGCAAATGATTGGCACGCTTGCGGCGTTATTTTGCCCAGCTTTTTAATGGCTGATACAGCTTCATCCACATTGTTTAGTGCGGTGCACACATTAGAAAATCGCAATTCTTCAGGTATGGCTGTTTTAAAGCCTACAACCGGTATGCCATGAGCTAGCGCTTCAATGGTTGTTAGGCCAAAAGGTTCGTGCCACTTAGAGGTGGCTAAAAATAAGCGAGATTTAGCAAGTTCTGCAAATAACTCATCATGTTTTAAATGCCCTAAATAACAAATGGAGTCTGTAAGTAAGGGTTCGACTTTAGCTTTAAAATATTCTTCATCTTCAATGGGGCCAGCTATAGATAAATTGCGCTGTAACTTTTGCGCTATTTGAATCGCCGATACTAGGTCTTTTTCGGCGTTAATACGCCCCATCCAAAACAAATCATGGGCTTTATTTTCCTCTAGTACGCATTCCCTTTTGGGCATAGTAACGCCATTTGAAATCACTTTAATTGCGCTACCAAGCTGAGACTCCCACTCTTTACACAACCGGTTAGACACGGCTATATAACGATGATCGCTACGCGCTTTATGCAGCTTATGTATTAAGCCAAGCTTTGGTGATACAGGGGCATGTAAAGTAATCATGCTTTTTATATTGTGCAGTAATGCAACATCATAAATCGCATGATAATAACTGTGGTAATGCACCACGTCGTAATACGAATTATCTATTAGCGCAAACTGGGCGGCCTGATACAGTTTTTGGCCTTCTTCTTCTGTCGTTATGTTGTCTTTCTTGCGCAGGGGGGATTCATCTAACTGTAAAATGTTAAACTCGTTTTCTTCATCAGCGTCTTTACACAACACATCAACAGTGTGCCCTTTTTTACAAAGTGCGTTAGCTAAATTAGCAACAAAGGCCTCTGTCCCCCCCTTAAAAGGTTGTCGCAAAGAAACTATAGGGCTTGCGACCATTAGTATTCTCATGCAATTCTCCCTAATATGTTGCTATATTCGCTGCACATTTTAGCTATAGGGAAATTACGCGCGCTTTTAATTACATCATTTTTATTTAACGAAAAAGAAGCTTCAAGCGCGGCGGCTAAACTGTTTACGTTATTGCCTTTAGCCAGTACGCCTGCCCCTTCACTGACTATTTCAGCAAACGCACCGCGATTAAACGACACCACTGGCGTACCTGTTGCCATAGCTTCTAAAGTAGAAAGCCCAAATGGCTCATCCCAGCGGGTGCCAAATACAGCAGCTTTGGCATTTGCCAATTGGAGTTTAATACTGTGGTGATCAAGATGCCCTAAATAGCTATCGCAGGGCCTTAGCAAAGGCCGTACTACATCATCCATATAGTGTTTATCTGCGATGGGGCCGGCAAATTTAATAGCAATACCCATTTGTTGCGCTGTAGATATTGTTATATCAATGCCCTTACTCGGTAATATTCGGCCATAAGTAAACACATAATCTTGAGGGTTCTTTGTTACCTGCCAACGTTTAAGGTCTATGCCATTGTAAGTAACTTCTACTTTGTCGTTTATAAAGGGCTTCCACGCCTCAGCTAAAGAATGCGACACTGCGGTGAAGTGTATAAACGGCGAGTAAGAAGCCAGCCCCACAACCGCTTTAAGTTTTGAATAAGGCGGCGTATGTAATGTGGTTAACATGGGAATGTTATGTTTACTGGCCCACAATATGGGGATGGGATTAAGAGAGTTATTATGTACTACGTCAAACTGCTCTTTAGTTATATCGGCCATTACCTTGAGCATAAAATCGTTCTCAACTATATCGGGATATTGTTGATATTGGCTGTTATCTATCTGAAACGATTTTAAATTACAGTTAACCTCGCTGTCTGGGTGAGCATATAAAGTAACCTCAGACACTGATTGGTAGTATTCAACCAGTGCACCAGTAAAGGCTTCTAGCCCACCAGCATAGGGCGATTTAATAGGAAATCGAGGGTGAGCTATAATCGCAAGTTTCATACTGCAAGCTCCTCGCGTCCGTGCGGCTTTTTATACAAAAGAACCAATGGCGCTTCCTTTTTGCTTTTTGCAGTATACATTTTTTTCATTAACTGCCAATCACTGCTTGGCGCTGTTTCAAAGGGTAAAAACTCTAATAAAGAATCTTTTTTAAATATTATGCTTTCCAGCGGTCTTTGATAGGTGCGATCTACTTTCTTTGTGTTATCAAAGTAATAAGGAGTAAAAACAAAGTCCTCTTCAAAGCCTTCGTTTATTAGTTTAAAAGTGTGCTTTTCATCAAATACGTCATCATCTGTACGAAAAACCACAAAGTCACTCAACGTAGCTTGTAGCCCCACGTTATAAGCCGCAAACCGACAGTTTAGCTGGTGATCAATATAAATGATGTTTGGGTCAATCGCCTTTAACCTTAGGCGTAAATTATACCTTTGTTTGTACTTTTGCGTTGAATTATCAACAATGGTTATGATGCAGTTACTGGCGTATTTTTGTATTTCTTTAACCCGATCTATAACACCTTCATTGCAGTGGTAAGTTACTAACACAATGGCAGTTTTACAGTATCTTTTGCTTTTCATTATTCTTCCTTAGCCACATTTTTATTTAAAACCGCTTTAAACAAGGGCATTAATTTCCGTATCTCTTACACTAATAAATTAAGCGCTAACTTTTGTAATCGTTAAAATAAGCACTTAATTGCTTTAAGCGCAGCTCTAAGGCTAATTTTTCAGAGAGTTTCCAGTGTGGTAGTTTTTTTAAACGTGATTTGGCCGCTTCTAATTCAGCCCCCACTTCGCTTGTAGATAAAATTCTCATTTGTTTCACCTCATAATAAATATGCAGTCCATAAGAATTTATCAGCAAATAACAAGCCAAATAGGTACAGATAAAAATCAAACATTTATTAATAGATATCAGTAGCTTATATTTTAAAAATGGAAAGGCGTTTTTATAAAGGGGGGCATAGGCATATATTTCAATAAAATATGAAAATAATTCACAAAGCGCTTTAGCTTATAAATACTTAATCACTCGCGTTAAAAAAACGCTCTAAAGCAACAATAAACAGATTTAAATATAAAGAAGAATACAAAAGGAAGGGGAATTTATATGTCTGCTAGTGAGACTCTCCCACTAGCAAGGCATGGCTAATAAGTTGTTTTATTTACTCAGCGCCCATTGCGCTTATGATTGAGGCGTAGTTTCAAAAGCCGGCACTTGGTGTAAATCGTTTAGCCATGTAAGCGTTGATTGCGACCAAATTTGCGCAGCTGGGGTAAATTCATCACGCTGATCAACGGCCCCTATGCGCAGGCCGTACACTCTATCGGCTTTTGCTTCGTTGGTTGCGTAAAGTGTAGTGCCGCACGTACCACAAAAACCTTGTGCGCGTTTATTACCGCTTTGTGCTGTCTTAACATACTCTTTTGGCTCGCCTTTAGTAAATACCACCGAGTTTGGCTCAGCCATAATTACCGCTCTAAATGGCCCACTCGACATGCGTTGGCAATCGCTACAATGACATACAAGTACGTTATTATTTTGCGACTGAGCTTGGTATTTAATTTCACCACAATAGCAACTTCCGGTAATTTTCATTTTACTCTCCTTGAGCATGTTTAAAGGTGCTTAACCTAAATAAGCTATAATAATTTTAGGTAGTTCTTGCGCGTATTGCTGCGCCGATAAATCACAGGCTATCGCAGGGGTTAAATCGTGATACAGCACTTTATCAAGCAATGAGCTGACAATTAAAAATACTGCCGTACCTGCCGCCGCCTCGCTCACTTTGGTATCTGTTTGGCTAATTAGTTGCGCTAACCGCTGATAAATTACTCGCCTGTTTATGTGTTTATCACTGCCTAATAACTCACTGTGTAAACGCGAATTTAAATGCAGGGTTCTAAATACCCCCTGCTGTGATGATAAAAACACATAGGTTTTATGGCATAAAGTGTTAACTACATCGTCTAAGTTTTTATAGTGCTGCGCCTCAAGCTCACTTACCCAGTTATCTAATGCAATACCAAAGTCTTGATACAGCATAGGCAGCAGCGACTCTTTATTTTTAAAGCGACGGTAAAACGTACCTACCGACACCTCGGCGTAATCGGCCAGCTCTTTTATACTTATGTGCTCAAAAAACTTACTTTTTAAACTGTGATGCAGCGCTTTTACTAGTTTTTCTTGGGTTTGTTGGCTGCGTTGTTGCTTTGGCGCCAAAAAAGGGGGTTCAGACATAAATTCAAACATGTTGAGTTGTAAGCGCACGTACTGTGCAGCTTGTTAATATAAACAACAATACCCAGCCAGCAATTACATTACTCGCTGGGTAGTTATGTCGTTATTTTTGGCTATTTAAATAATCTACCGCTAATTGGCTAAGCGCTTTGGTACCCACTTTAAACGATGACTCATCGGCGTAAAAATAAGGTGAGTGGTTACTTGCTACCGTTTTTAAGTCTTGATCGTCAGGCGTACCACCTAAAAACACAAATACACTCGGTATTTCTAGGGCATAAAACGAAAAGTCTTCTGCGCCGGTTATTTTACCCATTTCTTGCACGTTTTGTTTACCGGCTGCTTTTTCAAGGCTAGGTAACATTTGCGCAGTAAGTTCAGGGTTATTAACCGTTACCGGGTAACCTTCGTGAATATGCACATCAGCCGTAGCCCCCGATGATTTAGCAATATGCGTAGCGGTTGTTTTAATATTTTCAAAGATTTGCGCGCGATTATCCATATCAAAATTACGAATAGTGCCAACCATTTCAACTTCTTCAGGAATAATATTATTACGCACACCACCCGCTATTTTACCAAACGACACAATAGCAGGCTCTTTGGTTATATTAACTTGGCGGCTAACAATATGGTTAACGCCCGTTACAATTTGCGCAGCGGCAGCAATAGGGTCAACGCCTGTCCACGGTGCTGAACCGTGCGCTTGGCGACCGTGTACAGTTATTTCAAAGCGATCGGCACTGGCCATAAACGGCCCACTTCGATAGCCAATTTTCCCAGTATGTAGGCTCGATGTAATATGCAGGCCAAATGCTACGTCAGGTTTATATTTTTTAAATATACCTTCTTTAAGCATTAGCTCTGCACCGCCCTCTTCGCCTAAAGGTGCGCCCTCTTCAGCAGGCTGAAACACAAACATGATGTTGCCATGCAGCTCATCTTTCATATTTGCTAATACTTCGGCTGCGCCCATTAACATAGCTACGTGCGTGTCGTGGCCACAAGCATGCATTATGCCTACATCAACGCCACGGAAATTTGTGGTTTTGGTTGATTTAAATGGCACATCTGTTTTTTCTGTTACCGGTAGTGCATCCATATCGGCGCGTAGCATTACTGTAGGGCCAGGCTTTGCGCCTTTTAATAACCCCACAACACCTGTATAAGCAATCCCCGTTTGTACTTCCATACCCAGCGACTTTAAGTGCTTAGCTACGATATCTGCTGTACGAGTTTCGCGATTTCCAAGCTCAGGGTTTTGATGAAAATCACGTCGCCAATCAATAATCTGTTGCTCTACCTTTTTCACTTGCTGATCAATGTTTGCATTGGCATTAAACGCACTAAGGGCAGCAAAGCCCAGCGCTACTGAAATTAGTGATTTTTTCATCCTGTTTGTCCTTATTATATTTATTGGTTTTATAATATTGATGAGCACGAGCTCTTATGTATTATTGAAAACACAATTAGTTCGCTCTATAACCACTATTACTGAAGGCTCTACAATAATCAATTCCATTTAAGCTAGATGCCCAACTATGGGGGGGCAACTTCACTTTTCACTGGTTTTACTATTTTTAGTTTGAATATTTAGCGCTAATTAAACCTACCATTTTGGTTTTTATTGATCTAAAAATGACATTGAATAGTCAACCAACGCACGTAAAGTGAGTTTTAATAAGCGTGGTGGTGAATAGAAGAAGTTAACAAGTAATAGGCTTGGTACATAATTGCTATTCAAACTATAAAAATAAAAATAGCAATGTAGAACCTCCCCTTATGTTGGGGGTAATTATTTAAATGCGTTAGCATTTTTTATGCTGTCAAAATCATTAAAGCGCACGTTGTGTTGCGCCATTACTTTAAGTATTTTCTCACTTAACATTTGACGTAAATAAAACGGCTGATTTGGCACAAAGTGATGAATGGTATGCGTTTTACCAAAGTTAAAACAAAACAAGTGAAACGGCATAAATAAACGACTCGTTAGTACATGTGTTTGTTCAAGCATATTATTAACGCCGCCATAGTAATGCATGCTTGAGGTAACAAAATTAAGCGAGCTTGAACGAATAATATTAGGCACTATTAGCACCACCATTAAAAATTCAAACACGTTCATTGTGCTTAACAACCAGCTAGGCGAATTTAGCGAAAGTGGTATAAATAAATCAACGAAGTGAAACACAATAACACTATATAAAACAGTAAAATACGCAGTCGCTATCGGAAACCCCGCATTAAAAACACTCGAAAAATTAAAGCCATTAATTTATTTTTCTAAAACGTTTAGTAGAAATAACTAACCCTAATAACCCACCTACAATAACTAGCGCACGTAAAAATGGGTTTTTAATACCGCTACCTACCAAGCGCTCTTCTAAGTCTTGTTGTGTGCCTGAGGTTTTGTGATGGTGTAAATGCATTTTACGTCGGTACCATGAGCTAATAGTATTTGGCCGCATTAACCATACTGTTAGCATCATAAAATTATGCATAAACGGCTGGTTACTAAAGTATTGTTTATGTATAAGATCGTGTTCTAACTCATGGGAAATAGACGCAGCAATAGCCGCTAGCACTATACACACCCAAGCAGGTATTATAGTCAAATAATATAAAACCCCAACGCCAATAAGTACACTCAGCGACAGCAATAAAATGATCAACCCTAAGGTATTTTGATGGGCAAGTAATGGATACTTTTGACGAAGTGATGCTTCCTCTGCCTTGATAGCTTTTACAATCGCTTGAATATTTTGCTTGGCAGTTAATTGGCTCATATATAATGTCTTAAAAACTTTGTTGTACAAATAATATCTGAATTAAGCGCAACATCGGAATAAAGCGGGAATAATTATTATAATGCGCTTACTTATTAACAGACCTGTTCATTAGGTTGTAATTTATAAGTGCAGTTGTATTGTAACAACCACACCTAGAAACTAAATATTAGGGCTTGCTACCAATTTAAAAGCCATGCTGTACAAAAGTTTTAGCTTTCGCTTTGTATGCCTGAAATTGCTGGGCGCTTTAATTGTGTATTTAGAGGTAAGTAACACGCTATTGCCCCAAGAATTACTACAAATATTAAGGTAGTAAGGAATAATACTAACTGAGTTAACGTAGGTACTGTATTAGCTATATTTTGTGATTGCTGTTGCAGTAAAAATAAAATACCAACACTTAATAAAACCCCTATTAAAATACCAGCGCCACTTTGCTTAAATACTAACAAGAATAAATCTAACGGTTTAGCGCCTATACATAAACGAATACCAATTTCAGCGCGTCGTAACTGCACTGAGTAACGCATAATACTCACCAAGCCAATGCTGGTTAATACTATTGTCGCAACAATTAGCATTATCGTTGTAGCTGATACAACGTATTGTCGAAACAATGCAGTATCACGCTGAGAATTTAGCGACTCAAGTTTATGCACTGAAATACCTGTATCTATTTTTTGCAATAATGTATTGAGCGTTTGCTTTTTTAATTGTTGATTATTTTTAAGCTCTACAATAAATGAGCGATACCCTTGACGAGTCAAAAAGGCTTTTGGCTCTTTTAGTGCTTTACCTGGAATTGGCATCGCCTTAACTATACCTATAATTGTTAAGTCGTTTTCACGACCAGATGTAATATCAAAACTTAAGCGCATCCCTAACGCATTACCATCACTTGATAGCTGCTTGGCAAGTACATCATTGATAACAATAACATTGGCGTCACTTTTAATATCTTCAGTTGAAAAACTACGCCCTTGTAGTATGGGTTGTTTAAGCACTGAAAAATAATGCTCGTCAACGGCTTTACCAAACGGGAGTACCAATTTATTGTTCGCGACTTCAATGAGTGACCAGGTAATTAAATTATCATTGATAGGTGAGGATGAACGGCTAACCTGAGCGACTTCTGGCAATAACGCTATTTCATTAGCAGCTTGATTTAGTACTTGGTTTGCCTTTTCTCTGTCTGCTGATAAATAATTAGCTAAATTAATTTCAATACTCGTGAGTTGCTTAATTGGCAGAGTAAAAGCATCGTTTATATTTGCATTATTAACATTAAAAATTAAGAGATTAATAAATAATAAAGTACATGTGATGGCGACCTGAAATGCCACCAAACTTTGCCAAATACGCTTACTTACCTGTACAGTTTTACCTTTTCCTGCTGACTTTAAGCCACCGATTAGTTGACGATAATTAATAATACGCGTACACAAATAGGCAAATAGAGTGCTCAGTATTAAACAGCTCAATACCGCAATAAGTACTGAGGCCATATTAACCGATAACTCACTTGCTCGAGGTAATATGGCCTGAGCTAAATGACTCAACTCAGCCAAAATAACAGCGGATAAAGTAAGGCCTATAAAGCTTGCACTTCCTATTAATAATACAATTTCAAGCCAAAATTGTTTAAACAAAATAAACCGTGTTGCGCCTACGGCAGCACTTAGTGCTAAGGTATGCTTACGCGCAGCTGTACGAACAATAAATACATTACTAATGTTTACACACGCAATAATAACCAAACCTAGCACAGCTAAAATAAGCCAATAAATATTTTTAGGCGTTTCTTTTAATATCACATTTTGCAGTGGATTAAGCTCAAGCTGAATATGCCAACCGGAAAAAAATGCCTCTGCTGTAATATGTTGTTGCCACACACTATCAACATACTGAGATAGCTTTTTACTGGCTTGAACTAAATTTGTATTGCTTGGTAATTTAGCAACAAAATGACTGTCTGAATAACGATTCCACCAAAAAGGTTTGGCTTCTTCAGATGTTAAATTGTAATCCCAAGGCAGCCATATAGCCGTTTCTTGGCCAGTTTTAATAAGAGCTGGAGCTTTAAAATTGGCAGCAGCTACACCAATAATTTTAAATTGCTGCCCTCCTACTCCCAGCCTTTGCCCAATAATATCTTCTTTACCAGCAAAGTCATTTATCCATGTTTGATAGCTGATCACTGCTACTGGGTTAAAGCTGTCTAATTTCTCTGTTTCACTAAAGCCTCGACCTAAATGCAACTTAATAGCAAATAAATCAAACCACTGCGGTGTTACAAATGACGTATTCACGATGGGTAAGCCAGCTACATCATCAAGGCGTTGTTGTGCGTAATACACCAAAGCGACTTGTTCAAATACGTTATGATTTTTATATAAATCAATTAGCGCAGGGTAATTAAATGCACGCGTATTAAGCGTCCCTGTTGAGTCTATTTGAGCGTACTCAGCTTTAACTAATCGCGTTTGTTCAGGGTAAGGGAGTGGCTTTATCAGCATAATATACGCAAGCGTTAGTACTGTAATTAACGCCGCCAAAACAATGCTCAAGGTTGCAACAACACTTACACTATAAATTTTATGCTGTGTGATATTAAGCAATGCACTTTTAAAATTGTAAGTCATTACCTCACTCCTTTGAGTAACTGATTAATCGCGGTTTTTGTTTTAAATATTTTCATCTTATTCTCGCTGATAAAAACCTATCTAAGCGTTTAGTGGCTCTTTTACCGCTATTTCACCAAGTAATTCACCATCAAGAAGCTTTAGCTGACGACTTGCCATATCGGCATAGCGAGGATCATGAGTGACCATGCAAATAGTTGTTCCCCCATTATTTAAGTCAGTCAATATTTGCATTACTTGGTCACCCGATTTTGAGTCAAGATTACCTGTTGGCTCATCCACCAGCAAAATTGTGGGCTCCGCCACCAAGGCACGCGCTATGGCAACACGTTGCTGCTGACCACCTGAAAGCTGGCTTGGTTTATGGCTCATTCGATGCCCAAGCCCTACTTTTTCAAGACATGCTTTTACTTTTTCAGCAATCTCATGCTTGTTTGGTTTAGAGTGATGGTAGCGAAGTGGCAATGCCACATTATCAAATACATTTAGTTCATCAATTAGGTTAAATGACTGAAAAATAAAGCCTATTTTAGCGTTTCTAATCTCAGCAGCTTGATTCAACGTCAGCTTAGAAACATTCACACCATCAATAAAATATTCACCACTCGTTGACATATCGAGTAAACCTAGGATTGATAATAATGTTGATTTTCCGCACCCAGATGGCCCAGATATAGACAAATATTCACCGCTGTAAACTTTCAATTCAATACTGCGCAGCGCATAAGTTTGCAGCTCATCAGTTTCAAATACCTTACTAAGTCCTTTCATTTCTAGCACGGCACTCTTAAGGGCTTTATTTATTTGCTCTGCCATTGTATTCATCCTTAATTTATGTGAATTGTTTGGTTAGTTTGAGTAAGGTTGGCTAAATCTGAGATTATCAACTGCTGGTCAACAGCTACACCACTTAACACTTCAATATAACGTCCAGCTAAACGACCAAATTTCACTTTAACTAAACTTGCATCACCTGATATTGGATTAAGCTGATATAGCGCAACTTCGGTATATGGTTTAACGTTTGCAGGGCGCTCTATGAAGGTAACATTAGCGAGCTTTGCAACAATAATATTTGCATTAACACTTAGTTGCGGCCTCACGTTTTCGGGTAATATCTTAGGCAAAGCAAGCTCTACTTCTACCGTATTATTAACGACTACAGGGCTTATACGCGTAACACGCGCATCTACTATACCTCGGCGTGTATCTACTTGTGCAACTTGGCCTAAGCTAATATCATCAACCTGATTTTGCGGAACTTGAATCAAAGCAATTAAACTATCAACCGAGCCTATTAATGCAATTTCTTGCCCCGCATTAACGCTTTGTCCAAGCTCCACAGGTAGGCGCTGTAACACACCATTTATTCCTGCTTTTATTGATAAATTAGTAAGCTTTGTTTGTGACATAACAACAATACCTTGCTGCTGTTTTATTTGCTCCAACTGAATACTTTGCGCCTCTTTATGTACTTCTTTTAACTGCTCTGCACGCTGCTTAGCAATGGCCAATTGCTGGTTAAGTTGCTGCTCGTCAAGCACACTACGTTGGTAATTTAAGGTTGATACAATCCCTTGCTCAACAAGGGCTTTTTCTGCCTTTAATTTTAATTTGGCATTTTCATACGCTGCATAACTTTGTGCCACATGGGAGCGCTCATTTAACAGCTCGCGCGTATTATTAAGCTTTATTTGGCGCAAGTTCGCATTCAATTTATTAAGCTCTTGCTCAGCACTTTGTAACTGTTGATCTAGTTCAGGGTTTGCAAGTTGCACTATTACGGAGTCACTACTGACAATAGCGCCAGGCTTTAATAAAATAGCTTTAACTGTGGCTGCTGATTTAGCTGTAAGCAACTGCTGCTGTGCCGATTTTAATTCTCCATAACCCGTCACTGTAATGTCTAATACACTTTGCTTTACCGTTTCAACAATAATATTACTACGCGGAACTGATACTCCAGATTCGTTACTTTGTTGATAAATAACCCCAATTATCACAATAACAGCAGCGGCTAAAATTAATTTATGCCAAACAGCTAACGCTTTTGTGTTTGTCGTTTTTGCTATATCCATATTTCACTGCTTAATACTTTGTATGTTTAAGGTATAGCGAAACACGTGCCAACATTAAAAACTAAATAAATACATGAGATTAACTACAATATTACTTACTTTATCTAATAAATAGCTGCAATAGCGGACTCCTCAGTGCCAATTTGAAACTCACAGCCCTAATTTGCAAAGTTATATTTTTATTAACCTCCTTCGCAGTGCCGAAACCGAACCATCACAGTCCGATTTCGGACTAATGCATGGATATTTAGCCCTGTTTAGTTAATAACAGCTTGAAATTCAATAAATAAAAATCACTGGCATAGAAATCGCTTTACGCTACAATAATTTAGCTTATCCCTTTTACTTGGAAGTTTATGCCTGCCACTATTTTGATCATCGAAGATAGCCCCGAAATTCGTCTAAGCGCGCGATTTATTTTAGAAGATAGCGGTTATATGGTGCTTGAAAGCAGTGATCCTTTTGAGGCACAGGCATTGCTTGAAACAGACCAGGCTGTGAATCTAATTTTACTCGATATGAATTTCTCGCGCGATACAACGTCTGGTAATGAAGGGATGACTTTTTTAAAGTACTTACAAAAAAAACAATTAACTATTCCTGTAATAGCAATGACAGCTTGGTCAAGCGTTGACTTAGCTGTACGTGCAATGCAACAAGGGGCATGCGACTTTATTGAAAAACCTTGGCAAAATCAGCGACTATTAAAATTACTTCAGCAACAGCTAACACTTAATGATCTCACTAAGAAAAATAAAAAGTTACAGCAGCAATTAAGCGATCATCCTTCACAGCCTTTTATTTATAACTCAATAGCAATGCAACAACTGATTGGGCAACTAGCAAAAGTAGCAAAAACTGATGCTAATATTTTACTAACCGGAGAAAATGGCACAGGTAAAAGTCAGTTAGCCCAATGGATCCATCAACAATCAGCTCGTAAAACTCAGCCTTTTATTGCAGTAAATATGGGCGCAATTGTAGAGTCGTTATTTGAAAGTGAAATGTTTGGGCATAAAAAAGGGGCATTTACAGATGCCAAAAGTGAACGTATTGGTCGCTTTGAACTAGCTGAGAATGGCAGTTTATTTCTAGATGAAATTGCTAATATTCCACTCCCGCAACAAGCTAAATTACTGCGAGTGCTTGAAAGTCAAGAATACGAAATGGTAGGTGCAAGTTACACTAAAAAAGCTAATGTTAGGCTGATAAGTGCGACCAATGGGGATTTTAGTAAACTCATCGCTAGTAGCGCATTTAGGGAGGATTTATATTACCGATTAAATACGCTTGAATTTGTTATTCCACCATTACGAAAACGTGTAGAGGATATAATCCCACTATGTGAGCACTTTATAAGTCATCACGCCAAAAAGTATAACCATAATTTAATAAAGCTTACTGATTGTGCCAAACTTGCATTATTACACTACTCTTGGCCAGGCAATGTACGTGAGTTAAGCCACATTATTGAACGTGCTGTTTTATTAGCAACGACAGATACCTTAAATGCGACTCATCTTAATCTAAATAGTAATCAAGCTAATAATACGCTACCGTTAATGACCCTAGAAAGCGCTGAACGCCAACTTATTGATCTAGCATTAAAACAAACTCAAGGTCACATTCCTAACGCTGCAAAGTTATTAGGGCTAGGTAAATCATCTATGTACCGTCGTCTTGAAAAGTATGGCATTGCGGTATGAAAGCACGCTGGCTTTTTAGCTCTTCATTAGAGCGCAGTTTAATAAGCTTTGCTGCACTAAGCGGTTGTTTATCTGCACTTGGTTGCTACTTCATTAGCCAATATTTTACCTTGTCGACAGCAACTTCAGTAGCAATTGCAGTGCTTTTTTTAGTTATTTATTTTAAGTTATTTATGAGTACTTATAACAGAGTTATAAGTAGCTTTAATCGTAACCATGCTCACCTAGATGCTATTTTGAATGAGGATTATAACCAACTCGTTAAACCAAGCTATCAAGGCGGAAGCATCAAGCAATTACAACAAAGCTTAATTACTTTGAGTGAAGAATTATTTAAAAATAAATCACGCTATGATCAACATGTATTTTTGGTTTATCAACTAATTGAGCACTTTAATGTGCCAATAATGGTGCTCGATCAAAACAACAAACTAAGTTATGCCAACAACGCATACAGTGAATTTAAAAATACGCCATGGCAAACTATACGCTACTCAAGCGCAGAGGCATTAGGACTTATAAAGCGCGATGCTCATTGGCAACTTAGCGATGCGATTACTGCGCAGCAATGGCAAATACGCCACAGTGAATTTATAGAGCAAGGCAGTTGCCATCAACTTATTGTAATGATTAATATCACCTCTGCTCTTCGCGAAAACCAACTACAAGCATGGCAACAAATAATTCGCGTACTTGGCCACGAAATTCGTAATTCGCTCACTCCGGTGATTGGTATGGCCGAAAACCTCGCGATAAAGCTTACCGAGCCACGTCAGGCCCAAGCGTTAAACGTAATAAGTGAGCGTTGTAATTACCTAAATGAGTTTGTAACCCGCTACGGTGATATAAATAAAGCCCTTTCACTGAGCATTATTACGATAGACAGTCAGGCTTTTTTCAATCAAGTTTGCGCTATTTACCCTGATATTGAGTTTACCCAAAGCATTAACTGCCCAACTTTTAATGCCGATCGCACACTTTTACATCAAGTAATTATTAACCTGATAAAAAATGCCATAGAAGCCAGCTCCAGCCCGGTTAAAATAGCATTGAAAATTAGCACGCAAAACTCGGTAAACTGCATTACCATCTCTGACAACGGACATGGCCTTGCAAATCCAGATAATCTATTTGTACCTTTTTATACCACTAAACAACAAGGCCAAGGCATTGGTCTCAGTTTTTGTCGTAACGTGATTGAACAACACAAAGGCAGTTTGAGTTTAGTAAATAGAGATGACAGAAAAGGCGTCGTAGCTACAATTTTACTGCCAATATAGTAGATTTAAGCAACTGCGAAACTTCGTTTCGGTTCACTCTCACCCGGCAGGCGGACTATAACTTATATTAGCGCCACTCTGAGTGGCGCTCGAGTCCGTCCCAACACAAATTTCAGGCATAAAAAAACCCTAACCAATTTGGTTAGGGTCATAAAAAGTGGTACCAGCGGCCGGGCTCGAACCGGCACGCCTTTCGGCAGGGGATTTTGAATCCCCCATGTATACCAATTTCATCACGCTGGCGTCATTTTTCTTTAATCTTCTAAACACGAGAAGATAAAGAAAAACCACTTTAGAGCTCAGGATTATTTATGTGCCTTCGTCTCTATGCCAAGCATTATACAAACAATAGGGGTGGCAGCAAGCGTTTTATGACATTAGCCTGATCAACCGCTTAACATTTAGACAGCCTGTGCAAAATGTCGTTTACTGGTTGAAGTATTAAATACAGCTAATAATAACGCCAAGGTATATCACTGAACTATAGCGCTTAGTATTTGTGAGCTTTTTTGCTAAACTAGCGCGCATATTAACAGTGAGAGTGTATTTATGTCGGGTGAGTTTCCACGAGCTGGTTTTTGGCGTCGTTTTGCGTCGTTAGTTTATGATACGTTAGCTATTATTGCGTTTGCTATGTTAACGGTTGTGCTCTATTTGTTTGCCGTACAAGGGCTTATTTCACTTGATGTTATTAGTTTAAATGGTGCTGAAGATGTATCGGCACTTATTCAAGAGTCACTGCTGCTGTCGAGTATTCGAAGTGCCTTACTTGTTATTGTTACTTTAGTATTTTTTGGCTATTTTTGGACTAAAAGCGGGCAAACTATTGGCATGCGCGCATGGCGTTTAAAAGTACAAACTAGTGAAGGAAACTTAATTAGTTGGCCGCAGTCTATTGTTCGCAGCCTTAGTGCCCTGCTTGGTTTAGGTAACCTTGTGGTATTAATTGATTTTAAAAACAAAAAAGCGCTGCAAGACTATGTCTCAAAAACTGAGGTAATTACTCTTACAAAAGAAGAAAACAAACGTATTTACCGCGAGCTAGATTAATACCTATTTATACCAATGCGCAATAATACTTAATTATTTTGCGGGGCTAACTTGTCGCTACCTGCGTAAAAAATTCTCATTTACGACTGCATGGATGCAGAAGGTAGAGCAATGCAGGAGCAATTGCTGAGAGCAACTAAATAGCGATTTTTTTGCCTAGCTATCAACACGTTTTCCCAGCCACAACTTGATCACTTAATTAAGCTGATTGCTATTAGTTTTTAAATAACGCGTTATAAAAACAAAAAAGGTGACCATAGGTCACCTTTTTAGTATTAAATAAGCGCTTATAACGGCTATACCCGCTTATTCATCATGTACGTAGCAAAGCCTATAAATAGTATACTTGGCAGTACCGCGCCTATAATAGCGGGTATTTGATAAACCATTACCACAGGGCCAAATATCTCATTTATTAAGTGAAATACAATTCCCGTTACTACACCCATAATGATACGCGCACCCATAGTAACGGTACGTAACGGGCCAAATATAAACGACAGTGCAACCAGTAGCATTACGGCAACAGACACTGGCTGCATTAGCTTACGCCACAAGGCCAGCTCATAGGTGCTGGTATCTTGCTCATTTTGCTGTAAATACCCTAAGTACGACCAAAGCCCTGTAAAGGAAAGCGACTCAGGCTTTACCGATACAACACCAAGCTTTTCGCCCGTTAATTGCGAAGGGTAAAACTCTTCATCAATGTGTTCACTACTTATTTTCTCATCACTAATATGAACCTTGTTTACATCGCGTAATAGCCAACCTTCATCACGACCAATGGCCACTTTAGCTTTGGTTATTTGAGTTAAATCGAGTGACTTATCAAATTGATACATGTGCACACCGTTTAAACGGCCGTTTTGATCTACATCTTCAATATTAATAAAGTTGTTGCCATCTTTAGCCCATACGCCTTTTTGCGCATTGAATACATCGCCGCCATAAATTGCCTGATTACGCATTTCTTTGGCGTGTTGTTGCGCCTCTGGTGCGCCCCACTCACCAAGAGCCATCATACACACAGCCATAAACACGGCGGTTTTCATTACCGAGCCTATAATTTGCAAGCGCGACATACCCGCAGCTTGCATTACCACCAGCTCACTGTTTGAAGCCAGTGCACCTAAGCCTGTTAAGCCACCAATAAGCGCCGCCATCGGGAAGAATATAACTAAATCGCCCGGCATACTGTAAAAGGTGTAAAGCGTTGCGGTCATTAAATCGTAGCTGCCACGACCAACCGACTTTAGCTGATCAATAAACTTAATTAATGTACTAATCCCTACTAGCACCAACAAAGCAAATCCGGTGGTTTGTAAAATGCTGCGGCCTAAGTACCAATCGAGTGTTTTCATCATGCGCTTAACCCCCGTTTTGTTACAACGGCTTTAAGCCAGGCGCCCAATGGGCGACCTTTTATAATTAATAAACTACCTATAAATAAAGCGCTCAAGTG
Source organism: Pseudoalteromonas sp. CuT4-3 (assembly GCF_035666335.1). Classification (NCBI taxonomy): domain Bacteria; kingdom Pseudomonadati; phylum Pseudomonadota; class Gammaproteobacteria; order Alteromonadales; family Pseudoalteromonadaceae; genus Pseudoalteromonas; species Pseudoalteromonas sp. CuT4-3. The sequence goes on along the minus strand of NZ_CP142030.1, from coordinate 753,608 downwards.
AATCCACCACAAACCAATTGAAGGCGGTATTTTGCCATCTTCTACGGCAAATTTTGCAGCATTGAGTAAGATAAAATAACCTAAGTACAAGCTAATGGCTGGCACTAATTTAGCAAACTTACCTTGGCGCGGATTAACCACACTTAGCGGTACTGCTATTAACGTTAGTAACGGAATAGAAAGCGGTATTGCAATACGCCACTGCCACTGGGCTATAGATTCGGAGGTATTGAGCGGCAATAGTTGATTAGTAGGTATTGCTTCTAATTTACGGCGCTGATGCTCTATTTCTTGCTCGCGTATTTGTACGCTGTAGCCATCAAACTGCGTTAAATTAAGAGCCGGTGTTTTGCCATCGGTTTCGTAGCGTTTGCCATCGGTTAGCACTAATTGTTGCTCGCCATTTATTGCCTCTACCACCACACCTTGTTCGGCATACACTAAACGTGCAAGATCATCTTTTTCGGTATCCGGCAGTTGCGCTACAAATACTTTGTTTAGCTCTTTACCACCGTTTTCAATGTTATGAATAAACACCACGGCTTTTTCATTACCGGTTTGTTGAAACCGCCCAGCCCTTAACGCAGATAAACCCGCATCGGCTTTAGCTTGCTCTTTTAATTGGTACTCTTGCTCACTCGCCCACGGCGCAAGGTACATGGTGAGAGAGGCTGCTAATATAGCCAAACCCACACTCGAAATTAAAGTAACGCGTACCACATACCATTCGCTCACCCCACAGGCTTTAAGAACGGTCATTTCGCTGTCGGCGTAAATACGGCTGTAGGCTAAAATAATGCCCAAAAATATACTCAATGGCAGGATCAGCGAAGCTAATTGCGGCAGTTTAAGCGCAATCATCGATAATACTAATTTGGCAGGAATGCTCCCTTCAGAGGCATCTCCTAAAATAACCACAAACTTTTGTGACACAAAAATGGTCATTAAAGTTAAAAATACGGCGACCTGCGATTTTAAAACCTCAGCGGTCAAATAACGAAAAATAAGCAATGCTCGCCCCTGTTAAACATAGAATTTCACTACAATAGTGATAATTTGATAATAAAGTAGCTATTTTACCCAGTTTTATCTGGTAAATAAGTCGTTATTATAAGCTAACAAAATTAATTATCCTACCTAAGTGCACGATATATTGTTGCATTAGTAGCCCTTAAACATATAAAGTTCAATTACACAGTAAGAGTCAGAAAAAATCAGCTAAAATTAAGATTACCCCTACATAAGTTACGTAGCGAAGACTAGATTTTATTTTTTTAGCCCCAATTAATAACGTATATGACTCACAACCAGGAGTAACAATGGAATTTAACGTAAAAAGTGGTAGCCCAGAAAAACAACGCAGCGCGTGTATTGTCGTTGGCGTTTACGAACCACGTAGGTTATCCCCCATTGGTGAACAACTCGATAAAATCAGCGATGGTTATATCTCAAATTTACTACGCCGTGGCGACCTAGAAGGTAAGCCGGGGCAAGTTTTATTATTGCATCATGTACCTAACGTTTTAAGCGAGCGCGTATTGCTTGTTGGCTGTGGTAAAGAGCGCGAGCTTGATGATAAGCAATATAAGCAAATAATTTCTAAAACAATTAATACCTTAAACGAAACCGGCTCAATGGAAGCGGTGTGCTTTTTAACAGAGCAACACGTTAAAGGTCGTGATACCTACTGGAAAGTTCGCCAAGCGGTAGAAACAACACAAGATTGCCTATACACATTTAACCAGCTAAAAAGCAAAAAAGTAGACCCTCGTCGTCCACTTCGTAAAATTGTGTTTAACGTACCAACACGTCGCGAGCTGACCATTGGTGAAAGCGCTATTGAGCATGGTTTAGCCATTGCCGCAGGTAGTAAGCTATGTAAAGACGTAGCCAACATGCCACCCAATATTTGTAACCCTGCTTATTTAGGCGAACAAGCGCAAGCGCTGGCTAGCAATTTTGACAACATCACCGTTGATATTATTGGCGAAGAAAAAATGGCCGAACTAGGTATGAACTCGTACTTAGCAGTTGGTCGCGGCAGTGATAACGAATCGGTTATGTCGGTTATTAACTACAAAGGTGCAAGCGATGAGCAAGCGCCTATTGTGCTAGTAGGTAAAGGCTTAACGTTTGACTCGGGCGGTATTTCAATTAAGCCAGGCGAAGCCATGGATGAAATGAAATACGACATGGGCGGCGCAGCCGGTGTAATTGGCGCTATGCGCGCACTGGCACAAATGCAGCTACCTATTAACGTAATTGGCGTTTTAGCCGGCTGTGAAAACATGCCAAGCTCTAACGCGTATCGCCCTGGCGATATTTTAACAACCATGTCGGGGCAAACCGTAGAAGTGCTTAATACTGATGCTGAAGGCCGATTAGTATTATGTGATGCGTTAACTTACGTTGAGCGTTTTGACCCAGATACAGTAATTGACGTAGCAACACTAACAGGCGCATGTATTGTTGCCCTTGGTGCACACGCAACAGGTTTACTGTCAAACCACAACCCACTTGCGCATGATTTATTAAAAGCGTCTGAGCAAAGTGGCGACCGTGCATGGCAGTTACCACTGTGGGATGACTATCAAGATCAACTCGATAGCCCATTTGCTGATTTTACAAACTTAGGTGGGCGCTCTGCTGGTACTATTACCGCAGCGTGTTTCTTATCTAAGTTTACTAAAAAGTATAACTGGGCTCACTTAGACGTAGCCGGTACCGCGTGGCGCAGTGGCGCTAAAAAAGGCGCAACGGGTCGCCCTGTTCCTATGCTTACTCAGTATTTATTAAACCGAGCGGGTGTAAGCGAAGCTACGCACGACTAATAATCTAATTAACCTGAGCCTTATTTAGAAAAGCCACTCAGCAGACATTTTTAGCGCTAACAGCGTTAAATTTATTTGCCATAGGGCAAAACATTTTAACCAGAGCTTAGGTTATTTAACTTGTATTAAGGCGCCATTTGGCGCCTTTTTTATTGCTGTAATTATCTGTGTATTAATTGAAGCAAACCCCGTTATATGGCAAAATCTGCCTCTTAATTTATGTGTATCAACTATGTGCACATTCAATGTCATGGGAAACCCCGATACAATGAACATGAATGCTCAATTTTTCGTTCTAAAGCAACAAGATGAATCTAAAGCGCAGGCTGATGATCATTTTGCTCTAGCAGCTCAAATTGCCGCAGAGCAGTATCGATTAGGGCATCGTGTATTTATTTTTGTAGATAACGAACATACCGCCTATGCCATTGACGAAACCATTTGGGCATTTGATCCCGACAGTTTTGTGCCGCATAACCTGCAAGGCGAAGGCCCTAAAGCCGGCGCACCAGTAGAAATAGGCACCACGCCTCCTGTTGGCAAACGTAACGTTTTAATTAACTTAGCTACTAACCTACCTGATTTTATTAGGCGTTTTAGCCAAGTTTTTGATTTTGTACCAGTAGAGTCTGTAGCTAAACAAGCCGCTCGTGAGCGCTTTAAAAAGCTGCGCCAACTTGGTGCCAATATCAGCACGCAAGAGATTAATAGCTAGCCGTTTAGGATAAAGCTAACCAACTAATTTAAGTACTTATTTAAGGTTCTGTGTAATGGATAAAACCTACAATCCGCAAGATATTGAACAGTCGCTATACCAAGACTGGGAACAAAAAGGCTACTTTAAGCCATCTGGCCAAGGCGTACCGTATTCGATCATGATCCCGCCGCCAAATGTCACCGGTAGCTTGCACATGGGCCACGCCTTCCAAGATACAATAATGGATACCCTTACGCGTTTTAAGCGTATGCAAGGTAACAACACATTATGGCAAGTAGGTACTGACCACGCGGGTATTGCAACGCAAATGTTGGTTGAGCGTAAACTACACGCTGAAGAAGGTAAAACACGTCACGATTTAGGCCGCGAAGATTTTATTAATAAAATTTGGGAATGGAAAAACGAATCTGGCGGTACTATCACTAAGCAGCTTCGTCGTCTTGGCGCATCGGTTGATTGGGACCGTGAACGCTTTACGATGGACGATGGCTTATCTGAAGCGGTTAAAGAAGTCTTTGTACGCCTTCACAAAGAAAACCTAATTTACCGCGGTAAGCGCCTAGTAAACTGGGATCCAAAATTACACACAGCTATTTCAGACCTTGAAGTTGAAAACAAAGACAAACAAGGCCACATGTGGAATTTGCGCTACCCACTTGCTGATGGCGTTAAAACACAAGACGGCAAAGACTACATTGTCGTAGCAACAACACGTCCAGAAACCATGCTAGGTGACTCAGGTGTTGCAGTAAACCCAGATGACGAACGCTACACAGATTTAATTGGTAAAGAGATTTTACTGCCTATCGTAAATCGTCGTATCACAATTGTTGCAGATGAACACGCTGATAAAGACAAAGGCACGGGTTGTGTAAAAATCACCCCAGCACACGACTTTAACGATAACGAAGTTGGCAAGCGTCATAAAATGCCAATGATCAATATTTTCGATAAAAACGCTGCTATTCTAAGCCAAGGTGAAACATACACCTTTGACGGTAAAGAACTTGAGTTTGATGCGCCAATTCCTGAGCGCTTACACGGCCTAGACCGTTTTGCTGCACGTAAAGCGATTATCGCAGAATTTGAAGAACTTGGTTTACTTGAAAAAATCGAAGACCATGCGTTAACTGTACCTTACGGCGACCGCTCTGGTGTGGTTATTGAGCCACTCCTTACCGACCAATGGTATGTACGTGTTGCGCCACTTGCAGAACCTGCAAAAGATGCCGTTAAAAATGGCGACATTCAGTTTGTGCCTAAACAGTACGAGAACATGTACTTCTCGTGGATGAACGACGTACAAGATTGGTGTATTTCACGCCAGCTTTGGTGGGGTCACCGTATTCCAGCTTGGTACGACAGCGAAGGCAACGTTTACGTTGGCCGCGATGAAGCTGAAGTACGCCGCGACAACAACATTGCCGATGATGTTACGCTAAGCCAAGACGAAGACGTACTTGATACCTGGTTCTCATCTGCGCTGTGGACGTTTTCAACGCAAGGTTGGCCAGAGAACACGGATGATTTAAAAACCTTCCACCCGTCTGACGTGTTAGTAACGGGCTTTGATATTATTTTCTTCTGGGTTGCGCGTATGATCATGATGACGCTGCACTTTATAAAAGATGAAAATGGTAAGCCACAAGTGCCGTTTAAAACAGTGTATGTTACTGGCCTAATACGTGATGACAACGGCGATAAAATGTCTAAGTCAAAAGGTAACGTACTTGACCCACTAGATATGATTGACGGCATCGAGCTTGAAGATTTAGTACAAAAGCGTACTGGCAACATGATGCAGCCTAAACTTGCCGCTAAAATCGAAAAAGACACGCGCAAAGTATTTGCAAATGGTATTGAAGCACACGGTACCGATGCGCTTCGCTTTACCCTTGCAGCAATGGCATCAACCGGTCGTGATATCAACTGGGATATGAACCGCCTAGAAGGTTACCGTAACTTCTGTAATAAACTATGGAACGCAAGCCGTTACGTACTTATGAATACCGAAGAACAAGATTGTGGTTTTACAAGCGATGCAGCCAAAGAGTACTCGCTAGCTGATCGCTGGATTTTAGGCCAGTATGAAGCGACCGTTAAAACGTATACTGAGCACTTAGATAACTACCGTTTTGACCTTGCCGCTAATACACTTTATGAATTCACATGGAACCAGTTCTGCGACTGGTACTTAGAGCTCACTAAGCCGGTATTATTCAAAGGTAATGAAGCACAACAACGTGGTACGCGTCACACGCTAATCACTGTACTTGAAAGCCTACTGCGCTTAATGCACCCAATGATGCCATACATCACAGAAACAATTTGGCAACGTGTAGCGCCACTTGCAGGCCTTGAAACTAAAGGCACTAGCATTATGGTACAAGGCTTCCCTGTTTATAATGAAGCAAGCGTTGATGCACAAGCGATGGACGATTTAGAGTGGGTTAAACAATTCATTTTAGCTATTCGTAATATTCGTGGTGAAATGGATATTAGCCCAAGTAAACCGCTTAGCTTATTACTTGCCAACGCATCAAGCGATGATGTACGCCGCATTGAGCAGAACAAATCATTCTTAGCATCACTTGCTAAACTTGAAGAGTTTACAATGCTTGAAAACAAAGACGGGGCACCAGCGTGTGCAACCTCTTATGTTGGCAACCTTGAAATTATGATCCCTATGGCGGGCTTAATTGATGTTGAAGCCGAGCTTGCACGTATTAACAAGCAACTCGAAAAAGCAGAAAAAGGCCTAGCACAAGTGCAAAACAAACTAGCTAACGAAAAGTTTGTAAACAATGCACCTGAAGCCGTACTTGCAAAAGAAAACGCTAAATTAGCTGAATTCACCGATGCTAAAACTAAGCTACTTGAGCAAAAAACTAAAATAGAAAGCTTATAAGCTTTCATAAGAATACCTATTAACATCATTTAATAGGCATTAAAAAAGCCGCTCACTTTAATAAGTGAGCGGCTTTTTTGTACCCTGCGATTAACCACAAGGCACAGCTACATTAGAACTTGTAGTTGTACTGAGCGCCAACAAGTACAGCGTGGCCTTTAGACTCGAAGCCCCACTCACTGCCTGACTCATCAGCTTCAGTAAATGTTTGTGTTTTACCACGAATAATACTTACACCTAAATCAACATTTGATTGCGTGTCGATAGTGTAGTTACCACCAAACGAGAACCAAAAACGGTCTGTATCAGGGATAGAGATAGATAGGTGAGTTTGCGATACTGGCGACTCATCAAACGCTACACCTGCACGAAGTAGTAAGTCTTCGTTGTATTGGTAATCGCCACCTACAGAGTAACGAAACGCATCGTCAAACTGCTCTTGCTTTTCAAAAGCAACAAACTTGTCGCCTGTTGGTGCAGTTACTTGCGCTTCTAGTGACTCAAAGCTGCTCCAACCTGTCCATAATACGCTGTAGTGTAAGCCAAGTTTTTCATCTAACTGGTGAGAACCAGAAAACTCAGCAATAGCTGGTAACGTTAGCTCTACAGAACCTGGTAGTTGTGCACCACCGGTGCCGCCTGCTGCTACTGGTAAGTCATTTGAGAAATCACCTTCAAATGTGATGTCTGTTTCGCTGCGGTAGTTAAAGCCAAAACGGCTATTTTCGTCTAGTTGGTACATTAAACCAACGTTTAAACCTAGGCCGGTGTCGTCACCTTGAAGGTTTACTGCATCAGCACCAAAATCAAAGCCGCTTGTATTAGCGCCTACTTTACGGATTACGGTTGCATCTGCATAAATGTAGTTTAAGCCAATACCAAAGCTAAATTGCTCATTTACTTTATAAGCAACGCTTGCATTAAGGTTAACAGTGAAAATTTCTGTCTCGCCTGCAATTTGGCCCGCTACGTAGTCATCGTTAAACTCTGTAGATAAACCAAAGTTAGAAAACGCGCCAAAACCTAGCGATACTTTATCGTTATACGGCATAGTAAAGTAAGCGGCAGGTACAACTGCGCTTGGTGCTATGCTGTCATCATCTAGGGCACTTGGATCAATACCGTTATTGGTTTGTGTTCCTTCTAAGCTCACATCTGGAATTACACCAATAGCAGCAACACTAAGTTGCTTATCTTTAAATAAAGTCATTAATGCAGGGTTGCGAGCAACAACAGACGCATCATCAGCGATAGATGCTTCACCTGCGTATGCACGGCCTAAACCTGACGCGTTTTGCTCTGCTAATTGAAACGCGGCTGCAAAACTATCAGCCGAAACAAATGCAAGCGAAGCTGCAATAAGAGTTTTAGAAAATTTCATTGTTGTGTCCTTAACCAAACAAGCGTTTGGGTATCTATGTGTTGTTATTAGGATTTTAAACTTGGCTACACTACCTTAATTTTTTATAAAAAACTGTAACAAAGCGACAAAAAACACCAAAAAACACGTTTTTTAACTACATTTTAACAACTATTTAAAACTCATCGGAGCAGAAATGTGTTATTAGAGCTTATACTCTAATTGTAATTAATTATCATTTAGATTGACTTGTAATTCCCTGCATTTTAAACTCATTACAAAATCACAAAGGAAGTAAATAGGTGATCATTTTACTTATTATTGCAGGGCTCATTTTTTGTGGCGCCAGTGTGTTTTGTTTTTATAAAGCAAACTATTGTGCCTGCACACAAGCCGGCCAATGCGATAACCCCGTAAACCATTACTGGTTAGGGGCCATGCTAAGTGCATTAGTGTCGTTAGCTTTTTGCTGTATTGCACTGCATGTACAGCAAGGAACATTATTATGGCTAACGTTAATGGCGAGTTGTTTTTTAGGCGCTTATATTTCTGCTAAGCGCGAAAAACTTAAACGCTGTAAAAAAGCTAATTCAACAAGTGCTCTTTTAACAAACGAGCCAAATTAATTTGATAGTCGAGTGGCTTGATACTCGACACTATTTTAATACTTTGATCAGGCTCATTTAAGTCTAAGTCTTTAGGGGTGACGTGGTGCCCGTGTTTAGCATTATAAAATAGCTTAACTTTAGGCTTGATGGGATTTGATTTATTGCCCTCGAGCACGAGAGCTAATCGCTCATTGGTTAATTTAACAATAGTGCCTACTGGGTGCACACCTAAACATTTAATAAAGTGCTGTACTAGCTCTGCATCAAATAGCTCTTTGTTAGCCAACAAATAACGCAGCGCATTAATGGGTTCATCCCCTTCTTGATGGGACCTATCGGCTGTTAGCGCATCGTACACATCAACAATTGCCATCATGCGCGCTGGGCGACTAAGCTTTTCAGCTGTTATACCACGCGGATAGCCTGAGCCATCTAATCGCTCATGGTGGTTAACTATCATGTCGAGTATAAGGGGGGTAATGCCTTTTTCACCTTTAACCAAACCTAAACCTTGAGCCACATGGCGTTTAATAATATCCATTTCGCTGCTAGTGAGTTTACTTGGCCTAGAAATAATCCCCTGCGGGAGTTTAGCTTGCCCTAAGTCGTGAAGTAACGCGCCCATAGCAAGCTGTTGCACGGCTTCTTCTTTGTATCCTAAATATTTAGCAAATACGGCGGTGAAAATAGCGCAGTTAATCATGTGGCGCCAATTGTAGCTATGTTTGTCTTTTATGCGGGTTAAAATGGTCATTGCGCTAGTATTTCTAAATACCGAGCTGACTATATCGTTAGCCATTTCATCAATCACCTTTAAATTAACCGACAACCCTGTGGTTACATCGCCATACAAAGCTTGCAGCTTGCGATTATGCTGCTCAAAGTTGATGCTGGCTTTGGCAAATTCTTGCTCAAGGGTAATCGCAGGTTTTACAGCGGGTGGTTTTGTTTTACTGCTTGAAGTGGTGCTCTTTTGTGGGGGCGCACTCTTAGGTTTGTACTTATCGGGTATGGCGGCATCGCCTTTGGTAAAGTCGATAAGCAGCTCTAAAACGCCTTCGGTTACTAAGCGTTTTATAATTGCCTGGTTTCGCACTAAGCCACTGGTTTTTATTTTTATACTGTTGAGCCCTTCATGCTGTTTGGTAACACTGTCAACAAACATACCTGGGGTGAGCTCTGAAATGGGTAACGCGATGAGCATGGCAGAAGCGTTTTCTACAATTAAATATGCCTACTAAATAGCATTGTTTAACCCTAAAAGTCTACTTTTTGAGTTGAGGGCAATACCATATAACTATAAATGACTACTAAAATGAAGGTAGGCGTAAACAGGAAAACAATAAAAAGCAAATGGCGCTCTTGCTAGGAATCGAACCTAGAACTTAGCCTCCGGAGGGCCACGTGATATCCATTTCACCACAAGAGCACATTTGTTGCCAAAACACTAACTCGCGATATCAATGCTTTAGCACTGGCAATAATAAAGAGATCTTTAAATAAATACCAGCATCATTGAGTTATATGCCTATAAATCAAACTGTTTTTGATAAAACACTTCACAACTTGCCAAAAACAAGCTATTTATTGGTATTCGATAAAAAAATAGTAACCGTTTAGCAACATGTTCTGAATGCTTACGGACTATATAGAGGATGTAATTATGAGTTTAATGTCGACTGAGCAAGTGGCTGAGTTTTTAGGTGTAAAAGCCGAGCGGGTAAAACGCCTTGCTCGTGAGAGCTTGCTTATTGCCAAGTCTGAAGATGAAAACGGTGAGCCCCAATTTGATGCTGACGAAGTAACAAAGTATAAAGAGCTTGCCGCGCGTTTTGGCGGGCTTTAATCTTTTATCTCGTTTAATAACTTATTTAGCTGCGCGCGTAATGTGCTTGCCTTATTATTTATGTCGCGCTGCTCATACCACCCTATACACAACACCAAAAACACCACTTTAAAGTAACGTAGCTTGTCATAAGCGCAATAAAACTCACTGGGTATTGCTTGCTGGGCGCTATATTGCTCAAGCAAAGTGTGCTCTGCGTGCGCATTTAACTCTAAGCTAACCGCAAGTGCCGCTAGATCAAAATACACGTCGTTTGTTTGCGCATATTCAAAGTCAATTAAATACATGCCACTTGAATTTACTATTAGGTTATCTTTAACTAAATCGTTATGACAAAAGCCACTGCTGTAGGGCATATCACTAATGGCGCTTAGCGTATCTTCAATTAAGCGGCTGTGCTGTTGATATATATTGCTATTAGCGTAATACACAAGCTCTTTTGCAATGTCCATTGGCTGTGTAGCTAAAGGGTAGCTATGAACGCGTGCCAACTTTTCAACTAGGTCAATACTGTAATTATTAGTAGCAATATCACCACAAATATAGCGAAATGCAGCTCGCCTGTTAGCCTTATCGAGCCAAATGGGTTTAGGGCAAACGTTATGTTGGCTAAGTGCAGTTTGGCCTTGTAGCCCTATTGTAGGCCAATGCGATTTGTAGCATTTTAATAAGTAGTTTTGCTGTGCGGTTTTTATTAGGTAATTGTCGTTACTTAAACCATTCACTAATTTAGTGGTTTGTAGCACGTGCTCAGGTGCCACAAACTCACTACATAACGCGGCAATATTTGGATTACGGTGCATGCGTTATAATTGCGCTAATGGCTTAGCTTGGCTTTGCTCGTACTCTTCGTACCAGGTTTTAAATCCCCACGCGGCCATAATAGTGTAAAAAATAAATAGCGCGAGCGTTGGGTAATAGCCTTTTTCGTAATACAAATACATAGAGGCCGCATCAATAACAATCCAATACAGCCAGTTTTCGAGTACTTTTTTAGCAACTAAATACGTGGTTACCACCGCAAAACAGGTTGTAAAGCTATCTAGGTAGGCAAAATCGGCGTGGGTGTAGTTTTGCATTACATAGCCAATAATAATGGCCGCTAAGCTCGTAGCGCCTATAAGAATGGCGTGGCGTTGTGTAGACCATGAGGTAATACTAATATTATCTGCTTTGCCTTTGCGCCATACCATCCAGCCAAATACAGCCATGTACATGTAATAAAAATTGAGTAGCGACTCCATAAGCAGCGCGCCATTCCAGTACATTATGGTATAAATAAGCGTGCTAAAAAAAGCGGCAGGCCAGCACCATAGGCTTTCTTTTATTGCCAGTAATAAATAAGCAATAGACAACCCTACCGCAATATATTCCCAATGCGACATTGCTGTAAAACCACTTAAGGTTTGTGTTAAAAAATCCATGTGTGCGGTTACCGTTTTTAATACACGTTAAATAAAGGCGATTACTCTGGAGATAAATCGCCAGATAAAAACTTACAAACAAAAATAGCCTTACCAAACTCTTCGTACGAGCGTTTAATTTCAGTGTTTAGCACTTGCATTACTAAATCGTAATCGCCAAAAATTTGCGTAGAAAGCGTATTGGTGATCACTTTTAAGTTGTCGTATTCGTTTAAACGGTCAATAAAGCCCTTAATAAACGGAATGTAATCTTGATGAAGTGGGTATTTACTGATCTCTACTGATAATTTCATTTTAAACTCTACTTTTAATTATTTGATTTCAACAAATCGTTCAATGCCAGTTCAATACAGTGTAAAATTACACTCACACTCAATTAGCTGAGCTTATTATGGCACGCAGAATAACCTATACATTTAAAAACCAACCGCGCGAAATTAACTTCGCAAAAGACAAATACCACGACATGTATCAAGCTATTGCCGCTGCCGAAGGTATTGATTTAACTAACTACTTAAACATGGTACGCCAAATAGAAATGACCTCAAAAGGCTCTTCGGCTGTACGTAACTTTCGTGACCAAGAATTTGCCCGTATGGGCTTTAGTGATATTTACTTTATTAAAGAATAAATATCACTTATTAACTATCGCTGATACTCGTAACTTACGCGCGGTGTAATATTACACAGTAATTCGTAAGGGATAGTATCGGCGCAGTGGGCTATTTCTTCAACCGGAAGCTCCAGCCCCCACATTGTAACGCTGTCACCTACTTTAACATTATGCTCGTTTGCGCCTATATCAATGCTTATCATGTCCATAGACACACTGCCTACAATACCGTAACGCTGCCCTGCAATCATAACCGGTGTGCCTTCTTTGGCATGACGCGGATAGCCATCGCCATAACCCATAGCCACTACGGCTAATTGGGTCGGTTTATCACTTTGCCAACGGCCTCCGTACCCTACACGCTCGTGTGCGGCAACATCACGCACTGCAATCACCTTTGTGGTTAAACGCATGACCGGCTTTAAATTGTGTTCTTGCCCAGTGCAGTTTGCCATTGGCGACACCCCATAAAGCATAAGTCCTGGGCGTATCCAATCACCGTGCCCTGCAGGCCAAGCTATAATACCGGCCGAGTTTGATAAACAATGTGCTTGATCTATGCCCTTTACAAGCGTATCAAATAAGCTAATTTGCTGCGCCGTTTTAGTATTGTGCGTATCATCGGCACACGAAAAATGGGTCATCAAATTAATGGTGCTTTTAGCATTGGGTGTGCGCTGCAAGCGACTATAAAACGCGTCAAACTGCTCCGGTGCTATACCTAATCGGTGCATGCCGGTGTTTATTTTTAGCCAGCAAGTAATTGGCGCATCTAAGGTGGCATTTTCTATTGCTGCAAGCTGGTTTTCGTCGTGCACAATAGTTTGAAAATTATTAGCCAATAAAATAGGTAAGTCGGCTTTATTAAAAAAACCTTCAAGCAGTACTATTGGCTTTGTTAAACCACCGGCGCGCAGTGCGAGGGCTTCATCAATTCGGGCAACAGCAAATGCATCAGCACTATTTAAGTGCTGGGCAATTTTTACTAAACCATGCCCATACGCATTGGCTTTTAATACCGCCATTATTTTGCTATTTGGCGCAAAACGTTTTACCTGCGATAAGTTATGCGCAAGGGCGGTTAAGTTAATTTCGGCAGTGGCTAGGCGCATTAGTATTCATCATCAACTGCTGGCCCCGCGTAATTATCAAAGCGAGAAAATTGCCCTTGGAAGGTTAAGCGCACTTTACCAATTGGGCCGTTACGCTGTTTACCTATGATAATTTCGGCGATGCCTTTTTCTGTACTGTCTTCGTTGTATACCTCATCACGGTATATAAACATGATTAAATCGGCATCTTGCTCTATCGAACCCGACTCACGTAAATCTGAGTTAATTGGGCGTTTATCGGCACGTTGCTCTAGCGTACGGTTTAGCTGCGAAAGCGCAATAACCGGGCACTGTAACTCTTTAGCGAGCGCTTTTAATGAACGCGATATTTCGGCAATCTCTAAAGTACGATTATCTGATAAACTAGGTACGCGCATTAACTGAAGGTAATCGACCATGATCATACTAATACCACCGTGGTCGCGCGCTATACGTCTTGCACGTGAACGCACATCGGTAGGTGTAAGCCCCGATGCATCATCAACATACATTTTGCCTTTTTCCATCAACAGCCCCATAGTTGATGAAAGGCGTGCCCAATCGTCATCATCTAGCTGGCCAGTACGTACCTTAGTTTGGTTAATACGACCAAGTGATGCCAACATCCTCATCATAATTTGTTCAGAGGGCATCTCTAATGAGTAAATAAGCACAGGCTTGTCTTGCGTCATTGCGGCATGCTCAGCAAGGTTCATCGCAAAGGTGGTTTTACCCATTGAAGGACGTGCTGCAACAATAATTAAATCAGAAGGCTGCATACCTGCTGTCATTTTATCTAAATCAGCATACCCAGTGCTTACACCGGTTACACCGTCTTGCGGCGACTGGTATAGCTCTTCGATTTTATCGACGGTTTTTTCAAGAATGTTATGAATGCTTTGCGGGCCTTCGGTACTTTTTGTACGTTGCTCAGCAATTTTAAATACTTTACTCTCGGCAAAGTCTAATAAGTCGTGGCTGGTGCGCCCTTCTGGGTTAAAACCAGCTTCGGCTATTTCATTAGCTACGCCAATCATTTCGCGTACTACCGCGCGCTCACGCACAATATTGGCGTATGCATCGATATTCGCAGCACTTGGGGTGTTTTTAGCTATTTCGGCCAAATACGCAAAACCACCAATGCCTGCTAGTTGGTTATTTTTTTCAAGACTTTCTGAAATTGTGATTAAATCTATCGGATCGCCCACTTCAGCAAGCGCGGTCATGGCTTCAAAAATAAGCTTATGGGTGCGGGTATAAAAGTCCTGCGCAACAACCAGCTCTGCTACGCGGTCAAAAGCTTGGTTATCAAGCATTAAGCCACCTAAAACAGATTGTTCAGCTTCTATTGAATGGGGAGGAACTTTAAGGGTATCGACTTGCTTATCTGGTTTGGCCATAACTTCACAGTACTAAAATTGAATGGCTCTATTCTATCGACTTGGCGGGGCTGTGCAAATAGCAAAGCAGGAAATCTTTTCCTGCTTTTTGTAATCATACACGCTAATTAGCGTTATTTAGTTCGCAGCTCAATTCGCCCGCTTATAGTATCCATTTCAACACTTGCGCTGCCACCATTGGCACTAAACTCTAAATCACTAGAAGGGCCATATTTAGCTTTAGTCACTTTATCGCTGGTAACTTTATTAATAATTTTACCGTTGGCGTGCGCTTTAATCTCAAACTGAGCCGACACGCTTTGCGGGAAGTAAAAATCAGCATCACCACTTACCGACTCATAGCGAACATCAGCCCCTTTTAGCAACTCACTGATGTGTATTTCAGCTTCGCCGTTTACAGTATTAATACGTAAGCTTTTTATGCTCGATAATGTAAAGTCGATATCGCCATTTACGTTTTCTAATCGTACGTCGTTTGCGGTTGTGCTTGATTTAATATCGCCATTTACGGCACTAAAACGCAGCTCGCCACTTGATTGCTTATCGTTTATTTCACCGTTTACGGTTTCAAATTGAATATTGCCGCTTAAGTTCTGTGCGTTTACATCGCCATTTACGGTGCTTAATTTAACAGTGCCGCTAATGTCATCTACCGTAATTTCACCATTAACAACATCAACCTCAGCGCCTTTTTTAAGTGTTTTTGCAGTCACTGACACATTTACGCCAGCAAATTCTAAGCGACTGCTTTTTGGCATAAATACTGTTAAGTTAGAGCCATCTCCATTGTTACCCCACCCCAAATTGCGTGGCATTTTTACTATAAATTCGGTTTTATCGCCTGTCGTTTTAAGATCAAACCCTTCGGCTTTGTCGTCAAGCTCGCCGGAGACTTTAAATTCGTTTTTATCCCAGCCGGTTATGTTTACATCGCCGCGTTGGTTTTCAATAAAAATAGTGCCGCCGCTTGGCACCTCTATTTGCTTATCTATTTTTTCGCCCGCTAAAACGCTCAGTGGTAATAGGCTTAGCCCAAGTAAAATTGCTTTCATGTTATTCCCCTATATTTGCTGCCAACGCGGTGCATGCACCTTGTTAATTAAGTCGAGTTGTTGCTGGTAAACTTGCGCCAACATGGTCAGTAATGCCTGATTTTGTGGCTCGTTTTCAAGTGCCTGTTTAATTGCTTGCTCTGCTTCTTCAAGCTCTTGTAACTGTGCTTGCCAGTTATTAGTAAGTGCATCCTGGTTTTTGTACTGCACTAATAAACTTTGCTTTTGCGCTTTAAAGTAATCGCTCATAGCAACCACTTGGCTTGGCTCGTTATTGCTCATAAATATATTTATTGCTAATAACGCCGCTGCACTGCACGCAGCAATAGCGCTCAATTTAGGCCATAATGGCGCTTTAACAGCAGGTGGCTTAGCTGTAACTATGGCGTGCTCAATGCCCTGCCAAAGCGCTTTATTGGGCGCTATGTCTTTATTTAAATTGTTTAAAGACTCGTTTAAGTAGTCATCAAAATTTTGTTTACTCATACTCGTACCACTCTTGTAATAACTGCCTTGCACGATGATATTGCGACTTACTCGACCCTACTGCCATTCCCAATTGCTGGGCTATTTCTTCGTGGCGGTAGCCTTCAATGGCATATAAAACAAACACCATGCGGGCGCGCTCTGGTAGGCGAACAATTAATTTATCTAACCCGTTTAATCCTTTACAGCTTTGTGCGCTTTGCTCATCCATACCGCTTTGTTCTATGCTCACAACTTTATTTAACCAGCTTTTGTGCTTGCGTACATAACTAATCGCAATGTTACTTGCTACGCTATATAGCCAAGTAGAAAATTGTGAGCGCCCGTCAAACTGCGCTATTTTATGCCACACCTGCACAAATACCTCTTGGGCGGCATCTTCAGCGTGCGCTTCATCGGCCAATAAGCGCAAACATAAACCATAAACACGCTTTATATGCAGCTCATATAATGCCTTATAGGCATTTTGATCCCCCGCTTTAACACGCTCAATGAGTGCAAGGTCGCATAGGGGCGTGTGCTCGGGTTTTGTGTGTAACATCCGTGATGTCGCCTTTTAATTATTTTTATTTAAAAACGTGTATTAATGAGTGTATTGATTACTAAGACGCAAAGACAGACAAGAAAGGTTTAAACTAATAATAAAAATAGTTAAATAATTTTATAAAGAGGTATTAGATGGGTATTAAAGAGGAATTTTAGATACAAAAAAGCCGCGCTAAAAGCACGGCTTTTTGGGCTTAATTAAAAATTAAGCTTCAGCAATAACGATTACTTTAATAGTAGCTGTTACGTCTGAGTGTACTGCGATTGCAACGTCGAATTCGCCAGTTTCACGGATAGTACCGTGAGGTAAACGAACTTCTGATTTAGCAACTTCAACACCAACAGCTGAGATAGCGTCAGCGATGTCACGAGTACCGATTGAACCGAATAGCTTACCTTCGTCACCAGCTTTAGATACTAAAGTAACTTCTGCTAATGCTTCTAGTTTGTCAGCGCGTGCTTGTGCTGCAGTTAACTGTTCAGCGATTTTCGCTTCTAAGTCTGCGCGACGAGCATCAAACGTTTCAATGTTTGCTTTAGTTGCAGGAACTGCCTTACCTTGCGGGAAAAGGAAGTTACGTGCGAAGCCAGATTTAACAACAACCTGGTCACCTAGGCCACCTAGGTTAGCGATCTTATCTAGTAGAATAACTTGCATGTTTCTACACCTTTTAAAAACTGTTAATCCGCTGCTTACTTATGTAAGTCAGTGTATGGAAGAAGGGCTAAGTAGCGAGCACGCTTAATAGCAGTTGCTAGCTGGCGCTGGTATTTAGCGCTAGTACCTGTAATACGGCTAGGTACGATTTTGCCACTTTCTGTAACATAGTTTCTAAGAGTAGCTAGATCTTTGTAATCGATTTGTTGTACGCCTTCCGCTTTAAAGCGGCAGAACTTACGACGTCTGAAATAACGTGCCATGAGATTAATTCCTCAAATAATTCTTTCTATATGCTGAGCATGCAAAACCAATTGGCTAAGGCCGTTACGACCTTCGTGGCGATTTAAAAAACCACTCACTTGCAATGCCTGCCCAACGTGCAAATGTTGAGTCTGTTGTTGCATTTGCTTACCACTGGCAACAACCTGAAGCCTAACGTAACTATTACGGTTAAGATCTGCTTCGGTTTGCATCGATTTATGTTCTACAACAAAAATACAATGCGGTATGCCTGCAGGGCTTTGGCTAAACTTGGGTGTTTTACAAACAACCCCCGATATAACCAGCTGATTCATATATGGGCTAACCATTACACTAACTGCTGACTACGTGCCATGCTAGGACTCAAAACAATTAAGCAGCTGGTGCTTCTTTCTTCTCTTCTCTTGCAAGAGGAGACGCTTCAGTTACTGCATTTTTAGTACGCATAACTAAGTTACGAAGCACTGCATCGTTGTAGCGGAAAGTAGTTTCTAGCTCGCTGATTACTTCAGTAGGTGCTTCAACGTTCATAAGAACATAATGAGCTTTGTGAAGCTTGTTGATTGGGTAAGCCAGTTGACGACGGCCCCAGTCTTCAAGACGGTGGATAGTACCACCAGCTTCAGTGATAGAACCAGTATAACGTTCGATCATACCAGATACTTGCTCACTCTGATCAGGGTGAACCATGAATACGATTTCGTAATGACGCATGGATATTCCTTACGGTTAATAGAGCCTTCTACCGTTTCGGCCGGTCGGTTTAAGGCAAGGAATTAATAGTGTAAAAGCCGAAATGAGCGCGCATTTTACGCTTAGATGGATAATTAAGCAAGCAGGTTTTTTAAGCTTTGATAGATAAGTGTTAAAGCTATCAGCTATCAGCTATCAGCTATCTGATCTGACCCCGATGATCTGACCCCGATAAAGTAGACACGGGGTTTTAATTCATTGATTCATATTGTATGGGGCTAACATTTCCAATCGTCCCATGCATTCGCACTGAGTTGTAGTAATTCTCAATATAAAAACGACTTTGTATTGTCATTTCGCTACGACTCAGTTCATTTAGATTACTCATCCATTCTTTTTTGTACTGAGCAAAAAAACTTTCTGAACAGGCATTATCCCAGCAGTTCCCCTTTCTCGACATGCTAATCGTTACACCTCGCTTGTTCAACCACGATATAGTCTCTTTAGCTCGATACTGGCTCCCTTGATCTGAATGAAACAGTAAACGTTGCCCGTTCGGCTTGCGCACATTCCAAGCCTTCTTTAGTGTTTTAATCACTAAAACCGCATTATTAATTCGACTTGTTGCCCAGCCCACAACTTTGCGTGAGTATAAATCTAAAATGACACATAAGTACTGCCAGCCTTCTTTACAGCGCACCTGAGTTATATCCGATACCCATACACTATTAGGCTCTTCAACATCAAATTGACGAGCAAGTAGATTCTCTGTCGTTATAAAACCCTGCTTTTTATTACCACTGGTGTAGCGACGCTTACCTGATTTAGAGCGATAACCTACGCTTTGTAATAAACGCTGCACTCGGCCTTTACTGCAATCATATCCGTCGGCTATGGCGGCTTGCCACAATTTTCTGTAACCAGGTATGCAGTGCTCTTCATTACTTCTTTTTATTAAAAACTGAAGTAAAAAATCATTTTTTCTTTCAACTGGATTCGACGACTGTTTCAACCATTTGTAATACCCAGCCTTAGAAACAGATAATAACTTACATAACTTGCTTACTGTTTTCTTCACCGTCGTGGTCTTATGAATATATTGAAACCTTATTCTTTTAGACTGTCGAAGTAGGCCCTCGCCTTTTTTAGTACGTCGTTCTCCAACTGTACGTCCTCAAGCTGCTTTTCAAGGTTACGAACTTGACGTTCAAGGTCTTTATATGACTTTTCTGGACCATGGTTTTTAAGTGGCTTAAGCTCTTTTCTTGAGGTCATTTTACTTCTCCAACTTGACAGCATATCGGGATGAATACCGTATTTATTAGCGGTCATTTTAACGGTACCGTGTGAGTCTAGTGACTCCTGCACCACTTTTCTTTTAAATTCCTCTGTATGTTTACGAAACGCTTTTACTTTCATGAGAACTGACTCCTAAATAGGTGTCTACTTTTATGGAGTCAGATCAATCAGCTATCAGGGTGATATTAATATGCGTCCGCTTTATATCAACAAGCAGAATTACGATAAGTGCGTTGGGTTTGTGTGTAAACGCAAAGCTTGCTTGCGTAAAAAGCGCAGCTTTTAATTACTTACCCCCTCCATTTGCGCCTAAAATATAAACATTTACTCAAACCTAAAGCCGTGCAATTATTAAGCAACACATTATTTAATAAGGATATTTATGAAGCTCTTACTATCACTTGTATTTGCATTTGCTTTTAGTACCTCTTTTTTATGCCACGCAGACACTGCTACAACCGACATAACCGTTGGTAAAAAAGTCATTTTACAATCAAAAATACTTAACGAAGACAGGCCTATCAGAATTTTCATACCTGACACTGTAAAAGACGATCAGCCGCTTTATATTATTTATTTACTAGATGGTGTTGAGCACTTTCATACGGCGTCAGGTGTTATAAAATCCTTAGTTGATTACGAACAAATACCTAATGCCATGCTTGTTGGTATTGATACAACAAACCGCGTGCGTGATTACTTACCTAAAGTAGATGGTGAGCCGAAAACTGAGTTTCAAACCTTTGTAAAAAATAAATGGCCCGATGCTGGGCAAACCGACAGCTTTTTAAAATTTGTGTCTGACGAGCTCATGCCCTATATAAACAGCAATTACTCAACTAACGGCTACAACACCTTAATTGGTCACTCTAATGCTGGTACATTAGCGCTTTACACTTTAGTTAATCAGCCTGAATTGTTTAACAACTACATAGCTATAAGCCCAAATAGTTGGTGGAGTGATGAAGAGTTAAAAAATAATATTGTTAAATACACTAAAAACCCTAAAGGCGCTCAAGAGTTATTTATAAGTGTAGCGAGTGAAGGCGCACGTTTTTATACAGGCGCATTAAATACGTTAGTAAATTTAGAACAACAAATGCCCACACAGCTAAAATGGGAATATAAGCATTACCCTACTTTTACTCATATGGGCACTATACTGCCAGCCCTTAGCGATAGCCTAATTCACTTATTTAGTGACCTAATTTTTAACGTAACTGACGAGCACGGAAAATTTGCCGATGTATCACTTATCACAGGTTACTACCAAGCACTGAGTGATAAGTACGGATTTGAGCTTAAAATTCCACAAGATGTGTACGTAGAGTTTGCCCACAGCCAGCAAAAGTTTGATAACACTAAAAAAGCGATAACTACACTTAAACACTTTACTCGTGATTACCCTAATGCTGCTTACTCCCACATGCGATTGTCGCAAGGCTACACGGCTGACAAACAGTTTAAAGAAGCTGTTGCCAGTATGAAACACGCACTAAAACTTGCTAAACAAAACTCGCGCGACCCACTGTTAATTGATGCACTACAAGATATGGTAAATGAAGCCCGAGCCAATTTGTAACTAATTTAACGCAAAGCGCTTTTTAACTGACGATAGTAATTACGAGCTATGCTCGTCGCGTCAGCAAGCTAAACGCCTACAGATAAAATTAAGCTCAGTGTGAAACTTTGCATGTAGATACCATCTCTCATTTTAAGCTTCAAGGTCGTACTTAACTTTCTTGGAGCTTAAACTCTTCTTGGTTTTTTATTACACCAAAACATATATGAATGAGCTTTCTCATATTCGCACATACAGCTTGCATCGGTGTTTTACCGTTATTTATTAATGTTAACTTGTGTCGTTTTATTCTTTTATTCCATTGCCCAGCGACAATGGCTGCCATGTAGAGTTTACAGCGAATTCTGGCTGGCCCAAGTTTACTGATTGTTGTTCGCCCTTTTAATTTACCCGATTCATTGTGCCGTGGGATTAATCCACAATAAGCTGCTGCTTCTTTGGCTTTATTAAACTTTTTAGCCGCAAACAAATATGTCAGCTCTCTCGATAATACATGCCCAATGCCAGGTATAGACTCTAGTAGTTTCCTGTTTCTTTTTAAACCAGGCTCATTATCTATGTGATCATCAATGTCAGATTTAAGCTGTTTAATTTCGTCATCTAAAAATGCGATAGTCACTTTTATCGATTGGCGAACACGTGCTGAAACGTTGCTGAATTCACTTGCTTCTAATCGGTTAGCTTCTCGTTGCCGGTTACTCTCAAGCGCATCTAAACGACGGATAAGGGCTTTAAGCTCTCTAACTTCTAACGCTTCAGGTTGCCAATAATCAACGACTGCGTGCTTTGCACAGCCGTAGTGGGCAAGCATCGTTGCATCAGATTTGTCTGTTTTATGAATTATGTTTAACGCGTCAGCATACTTTTTCGCTTTGCCTGTATTCGCTAAAATAATATTAAAGCCTTGCTCATGTAAAAAATACATCAGTGCTTCATGATAAACACCCGTTGGTTCGAGGGTGATAACGAGCTCACTAGCAACGCTTTTAGTTGTATTTAAAAGCCACTTTTCTATTTTCTCAAAGTCTTGATGCTTGTTTTTAAAGACTTTTGTTTTAATCTTGTTTGTAAGCTGGTCTCTCAACCACGATAAATCAATTTTCTCTTTACTAATATCAATGCCGATAAACATCATCTCTACTTACTCCCCTTGTACATACAGCATCTACTTAAATAAAAGTGTGCTTGGATACCATTCAGTTTGTGAGAATAGAAAGTCAGGGCTTTATCTACGGAGCAGTATTAAATACTAGGCGCAAAGGCAAGCTCACTGACTTCGATGTGATAAATGATAGCTAATCATTTATCAACGAGAGATACAAGACGCAAAGCTTGCTCGCGTGAAAAGCGCAGCTTTTAAATATCTGTATTACGAATAAAGTGCTGTAAAGTAAACTCTATAATATAAAATATTTAATAGCCTAGGTACTAACTATATGCCCCTCTTTAGCAAAAAATGGATATTCCTCTCAGTTTTATTTTCTATACCGATTGTATTTGGCACTTACTCTATTTCAATTCAAAACGTATCTATAGCTGATAAATGGAGCGCTACTGGCGGTTGGGCTGGAGGCTATACAACCTGCATTGCTTTAATATTTGCTATATACCATTATCAAAAGCTTTTAATCACAGCTGATAAAGAAAGGCTAGCTTTTCATACGATCCCTAAACTACTAAACAACTTAGATACCCTAAGAATACTACCTATTACAGTTTTAGAAATTGATAAATGGGGTTTATATGATGAAGAGCGAGAAGATAAAGTCTCATTCGTAAATAACCTCCATGAATTAAATAAAAAAAGAAGTGAAGAGCTACTTACTAGGGGAATTTTATTCGATGAATTAAACTCACAAGTTGATAAGTTAAAGTTCAAAAATTTTCGTTTTAAAAATGAATTTGAAGAAAATCTTATTAGTCTAAAGAATGACTTTGAGGACATATTAAAAATTGAGCAAGGTATTAAAAATACTTTAAGTGGTATAAATATCAATACAGATATTCACGCGTACCGTGATTCGTCTCTATTCAACTTAAAAAATAATAATAAAACAAATATAGGAGATATTATCTTACAAGGTAAATATGGGTTGCTTGATGACTATATAACCAGCCTAAAAGAAAGGCTTGTACTACTAAAAAGTGAAATAAGGTATTGATGTCTGTTATAAAAAACCGATGTTTAACCTAAACATCGGTTTTTCTTTGCTGGAAGTTAACAGCTGAAAGCTAAAAACTAACTACTTTACTTTATCTGTTGGGTTTCGCTTCGCTCAACCCAACCTACATTATTTGCCTATCGCTTCTTTGGCGAATAGGTGTTTTATTGGGCCTAGGTTATCAACGAGTGACAGCCCGACTCCACGTATCAGCTTTTTAACCGGGTTGGCACCTTCAAATAACTCTTTAAGCCCTTGCATCATGGCTATGTGCTTTTGCGCGTCGAGCTTGCGGGTGCGCTCGTAATCGCGAAGTGTGCGGGTACTCGCAAACTCTTTACTATCACTTGTCAGTAGCTCAATTAAATATGCGGCGTCTTTTAGGCCTAGGTTCATACCAAGCCCTGCAAGTGGGTGAATGGTGTGTGCTGCATCGCCCATTAATACCACTTTGCCGCTTACCCATTGCTGGGCGTAGCGCATTTTAAGTGGAAATGCTGCGCGTTTACTTTGCACTTCACACAGCCCGCATTGGCCATCTATGGCTGCCATTACAGCTTTATTAAAAGTAGTGTCGTCCATTGCTAGCAATTCATCGCAATGATTAGGGCTGGTAGACCACACAATAGAATGGGTGTTGTCATCGCTAAGTGGTAAAAAAGCCAGTGGCCCAGTTGGTAAAAACACTTGGCGTGCGGTGTTTGCGTGTGGCTCTTTGGTTTTAACCGTAGCAACCAATGCATGATGGTCGTAATCTTTAAAGCTTAGCGCCATATTAAATTGTTTACGAATAGCCGAATTTGCGCCATCGGCCGCCACCAGCAGCTTAGCAATAATAGGCTCACCGCTTTTAAGGGTTATAAATACATCAGACTCACTTTGGTGTATTTGTTGATACTCAGTATCAAACATCAGTGTGGCAGTGGGGTGTTGCTCTAGCTCTTTTATAAGTGCAAAACGAATAATATCGTTTTCAACTATATGGCCTAAGTGTTCAAGCTCAAGTTGCTCGTTATTAAAGGCTATTTTACCAAAGCTGTCGGCATCGCGTACGTCCATATGCGTATATGCACACGCTCGCTCTGCCATTATGTGTGGCCATACGTTTAATTGCTCAAACAGGTTTTGGCTTGCAATACTCAGCGCACTTACGCGCAAGGCGTATTTATCACTTGGCGGTAATTGCTTTGGCGCGGCGTCTAGCACCACAACACTTACATTGGCTTTAGCGAGTCCTAACGCGAGGGTTAAGCCTACGCAGCCACCACCCACTATACAAACCTGTGCTTGCTTCATAAACGTGTACCTTGTTTAACTTGCCCCATTAGCTGCTTGGCCAACGGTGCTTTTAATGCGGGAAATAAATCCATTGAGAAAAGCCCAATGCTGCGCCCAAGCGCTAATACCCGTGACGAGTTTGAAAAAAGCCTAACCAGTGCATCGGTTAAACTCATTACGGTATTTATATCGCTGCTACGCTTTAGTGAATACTCACGGGTAAACGCATAACTGCCTAACTCGTTTTTACTTGTTGCAATTAAATTACTAAGTACTTGTACATCACGCAGGCCTAAATTAAAGCCCTGCCCTGCAATGGGATGAATAGCATGAGCAGCGTTACCAATGACTACCGTACGATGCGCCGTTAATGATTCAGCTTGGCCATATACTAGCGGGTAGCTTGTGCGTGTGCCCACTTTTGTAAATTGCCCTGCTCTGTAACCAAATGCACTTTGCAGTGCGTTTAAAAAATCATTTTCGTTTAAGGCTGTATGCTGCTCAACGTGCTGTTGCTTCATGCACCACACTAACGAATAACGGCTATTGCTCATTGGTAAAAGTGCCATCGGGCCGTGCTCGGTAAAGCGCTCATACGCATGGTTGTTATGCCCGCCTGCTACTTCAACATTGGCTATAATAGCGCCTTGCTCATAGGGCTGAGTATTAAAGCCTAAACCAAGTAAGTTACGGGTTGGAGATTGCGCACCATCGGCAATAACCAGTAGCTTAGTATTAAGTTGCTCTCCGCTTTGTAAAGTAACCTCATTACTGTTTAGGCTTTGCTTAATAGCGCTTACGCTATCGGGGCAATAAAGTGCAATACTCGCTTGCGTTAAACGCTGATACAGTGCGCGGCCAAACGGGTTTACCTCAACCACGTAACCTAATGACGGTTTAGCAAACTCGTCGCAACTAATATGCGCTTTACCAAAGTGACCACGATCCGACACGCTTACTTTTTTTATTGCTGCTGTGTATGGCGCACGTGGCTCAAATAAATTTAACTGCTGTAAATACTCAACCGATTGCTGTGCAAGGGCAATGCTTCTGTCGTCAAAACTTGGGTGGTAATCGCCCGTTACTTGGTTTGCTTCTACTACCGCAATAGTAAGTGAAGGGTTTGTTTTAGCAATGCTTAGCGCACAACTTGCCCCTGCAAGCCCGCCCCCAATAACAACGACATCAAACTGCTTAGACACTTTATTTCTCCAAGCTTATGCGCTTTTTGCACTTTGCATAAGTGCTTCTATATCGTTTATGGTTTTAGGCACGCTCAGGGTGAGGTTTTCATGCCCTGACTCAGTAATAAGTAAATTATCTTCGATACGAATACCAATGCCTTTATATTGCTGCGGTGCATTTGAATCTTCACTAATATAAAGCCCAGGCTCTATGGTTAACACCATGCCTGGCTCAAATGCGCGCTCAACGTTGTTTTGTTTGTAATCGCCTACATCGTGAACATCAAGGCCTAACCAGTGGCCAAGACCGTGCATGTAATATTCTTTACAGGCACCTTTTGCCATTAGCTCATCAAAGTCGCCGGTTAAAATACCTAAATCAAGTAATCCTTGAGTCATTACTTCCATTGCACGTTTATTGGCATGCGACATAAACCCGCCGGGTTTAACTTCTTCAAAAGCCACTTCCTGCGCTTTAAGTACAATGTTATAAAGCGCAGCTTGAGGTTCGCTAAACTTGCCATTAACCGGAAAAGTACGCGTGATATCGGCAGCGTAACCTTGTAACTCACACCCTGAGTCAATTAATACTAGATCGCCATCTTTTAGCACATCGCTATTTTGCGTGTAGTGCAAAATATTAGCGTTATCGCCACTACCAACAATGGTGCCGTACGCAGGATGCGGCGCTCCGTTCATTGCATAATGATGATGCAGCTCTGCCTCTAGCTGAAATTCTGTAGCACCAGGGTGCGAATAACGCATTGCACGCATATGCCCACGGGCACTTATTTCGCAGCCTTCACGCATAATGTTTACTTCGCTTGGCGATTTAAACAAGCGCATTTCGTGAATAAGACCACGCACATCTTTTATCGTACTCGGGGCCTGATAGCCTTTTTTAGGCGCGCTGCGAAGTGTGTTTAACAAGGTAAATACTTTGGTATCAAAACTTGGGTAAGCGCCTTGTGCATAAAATAAAATCTGCTGACCGTTAACCAAATCTAATAATTGTTCAGTTAGCTCACTTAATGCGTAAGTTTCGTCGAATAAGTACTCATTTTTAGCTTTTTCGAAGCCAATTCTGCGGCCGTGCCAAATTTCGGCCAGTTTATCTTTATCAAGACAAAATAACGTACTTGGCGTATCGCTATTATTACACAGCACTAAAACGGCATCGGGTTCGTTAAAGCCGGTTAAGTAAAAAAAGTCGCTGTCTTGTCTAAATGCATATTCCGTATCGCGGCTACGAGTTACTTCACTGGCCGCAGGTATAATGGCTACACTATTTGCATCCATTTTCGCAAGTAAACGCTCACGGCGTGCTTTAAATTCTGACTTTTGTATTTCAACCATGCTTTAACAACCCGTTTTATTTAGATTAATGTAGTGTTTTTTTAGGTGCTTTTTCTTTGCCAAGCTCGGCAAAACAAAGCAATGCCGATACACGTACATATTCAATCACTTCATGCAGGGCTTGGCTGTCTTCTTCGGTTTCGTCAAACATGGTATCTAGGCGTGTAATTTCGCTAAAATCGCTAATAACTTCTTTTACATCTGCCGATAACTTACCGTAATCTTTTTGCTTTAAACCAAATCCAAGCATAAACCCTGCAACCCATGATACGAGGCCATTGGCTTGATCGATGAGTGTTTCATCATCGCTTGGTAAAAATAAATCGAACGCAAAAGCTTCATCGTTAAAACTTGCTACCACTTGCTTATAAATGGTGCCAAAAAACTGCTTTAGGTCGTTGCTAAACGCTTGGCCATCATTAAATACATCGCTTAATAGGCCTAAGTATTCTTTGTCATCAATACTTAAACCACACGCTAGTAATCCACTAATTACGCCGTGCGCTTCTGCCGGTGAGACAAAAATTTCGTTTTTTTCTAAAAGCAGCTGGGCTTTTTGGTAATCTGGTAAGTCGCTCATGTTTGTATCTTCGCTTTGCTAGTTAAGGCAATGCTACCACTCGATAAAAAGCAACTCCAATTAATTGTATGATCCTGCTCAAAAAGTAGCATGATAAGTAAATAGCGAGTTACCAGCGGGCAAAAACTGCTCGAACGGTTCAATTTTTTACGTTTGGGGTTTAAGGAATGGATTATGTCTTATATACTGAACTTGTTCCCTGGGGTGCCGGAGTTTGGTTAAGTCCCTGAGCCGATAAATTTTATACTAGGATTTCTGTTCGTCTACTATTGTGCAAGCTCGGCATGTACCGAGAAGCCTACGGTAGACCGCAGCTTTCCGCCCTGAAACCTTCTGGTTTCAGGACTGACGCCGGACACCGCACGCTTGGGGAACACTTTTCTTATTTTTCTGTTTTTGCATTTTTTGCTACTCCCCTGTTTTTAAATACCCTTTATTACCTTTATAAATTTTTAGCAAAAAAAGCTGCAATTGATATTAATCAACCACAGCTTAGTCCTAGAACACATTTCGTTATTTATCTAAACCAGCTTTGAAAACGCTCCATCAGCATATAGTTTACTGGCACTAATATAAGCGTAATAAACGTAGCAAACACAATACCAAAGCCAAGGCTTACTGCCATTGGAATTAAAAACTGTGCTTGTGTCGCCTTTTCAAATAGTAGCGGCATTAAACCAATAAAGGTGGTTAAACTTGTGAGCATTACTGGGCGAAAACGTGCAGCCCCTGCAAGTTTAACCGCATCAATAATTTTGCCGCCTTCACTGCGTTTTTTATTAATAAAGTCAACCAACACAAGTGAGTCGTTAACCACCACACCAATAAGTGCCAACATACCAAGTAAGCTCATAATGGTTAACTCCATCCCCATAACCCAGTGCCCTATTACAGCGCCTATCATGCCAAACGGTATTACGCTCATTACAATAATTGGCTGCATGTACGATTTAAGCGGTATCGCTAATAGTGAGTAAATAATAAAAAATACAAATAACAATGCCCAAGCAAGCGAGCCAAACGACTCTCTTTGCTCTTTAGCTTCACCTTCTAGCTTGTAATCAACACCTGGGTATTGCTGCATTAATTCATCTAAATACTCAGTTAGGTCGGCTTGCAGCGCGGTCATGTTGGTATTGCTTTTTTCTATGTCGGCAGTCACGTTAAGTGTGCGGTAGCGGTCTATTCGGTTAATCGTAGATGGGCTTTGCCCTGCAATTAATGTGGCTACATGCGAAAGTGGCACCGAGCCGCCCGTGGGCGTAGTAATAAGTATATTTTGTAAGTCGGCTACAGAGCGGCGCTCTTCAATAGGTAGGCGTACCATAACGCGTACATCGTCACGCCCGCGTTGAATACGCTGCACCTGCGAGCCAAAAAACGAGTTACGTACTTGGTTTGCTACATCAACTCGGTTTAAGCCCAAAGCAAAGCCTTGCTCGGTAAGCTCTATTTGCAACTCTTCTTTACCATCAGACATACTATCGGCAATATCAAATACGGTTGGGTAAGTACTTAAGCGCGCTTTAACGCTTTCGGCAATTTTTTGTAACGTATCGAGCGATGTACCACTTAGCTGCACATCTATAGGGTCTGAGCTGCGTCCTATTTCAGCCCTAAAGGTTACGCTTTCGGCGCCAGGAATAATCCCTATTAAATCGCGCCACTCACTTACCAGCTCGCGTGAGCCAATGTCTGAGTCGCGGCTCTCTGCAGGGGTTATTTCAAAGCGCACACTGCCTGAGTTAGACACGCCACCACGCCCACCGGTTGAGGCTAAAATATTTAATATAACGCTTTCGCCGGTATCTTCATCGCGGTATTTGTCTTGCAATAACTGCGCTTTTTGCGACATATCCATTACATACTTATTGGTAACTTCAAACGGCGTGCCTGTTGGCAAGGTTAATGTTACTCGTACGGTTTCGCTTGGGATACGCGGAAAAAATACAAACTTAGTCCAACCACTGGTTATTAAAGTTAAAATTATAAAAAACACGCCAACAAACAAACTCACCGTCGCTAATTTATAGCGCAATGCTTTAGCTAAAATAGGCTGATAGTATTTTAAAATAGCGCTTTCAAATCCGTCTGCAAAACGCTGCTGAAGTACTTCAAGCTTTGATGATTTTGTTTTTTGATTACGTAGTTTTATGTACTTTAAATGAGCTGGCAGCACAAATTTAGACTCAATTAACGAGAACAGTAATACCGGAATAACCACCACCGGAATTTGTGCAAACAAGGCACCCCGCGCGCCTTCAATAAACGCTAAAGGTAAAAAAGCCGCTACGGTTGTTAGTACCCCAAAGGTAACTGGTGTTGCTACTTCTTGCGTGCCTAAAATGGCAGCTTGTTCGCCCGACTCTGCGGTTTTTAAATGAGTATAAACGTTCTCCCCCGTTACTATGGCGTCATCCACCACAATACCCAGTACTAAAATAAAGCCAAATAAGCTCATAATATTAAGGGTTACACCAAAAATAGGCATTGCAATAAATGCGCCCATAAACGAAACAGGAATACCAATAAACACCCAAAATGCGATGGCTGGGCGTAAAAATAGAGTTAGCAAAGCCAGTACTAAAATGCCCCCTTGTAGGGCGCTGCTGGTTAGCGTAGCAATACGGCTTTTTACAACTTGAGAGTCGTCATCCCAGTAACTTAATTCAAAACCTTGTGGTAACGAGCTTTGCTTAGACTCTATGTAGTTTTTTACATCATCTGCGACATCTATCGCACTTTGCGGCCCTATGCGGTATACATCTATAAAGGCGGCTTGTTTACCATTAAAGCGTGTGCGTACTGGGGTTTCTTCAAAGTCATCATTAATGTTTGCTATATCACCTAAGCGTATTACTGTACCGTCGCTCTGATTTTTAACTACAATGTTTGCAAATTCATCTTTTCGGTAAGCTTGCCCTTTTGAGCTTATAAGTACATCGCCCCCTTCTGTTTTTAAATTACCAGCCGAAATATCAGAGCTCGACTTAGCCACAGCGGTAGATATTTGCGCAAGGGTTAAGTTGTATTGGCGAAGTGTATCTTGACTTACTTCTATGGCGAGCTCGTAATCGCGTACACCACTTAGCTCAACCTGCGTAACATTAGGAAGGCGTAAAATATCGTCGCGTACTTGCTCGGCGTATTCTAAGGTTTCTTTTTCACCGTAATCGCTCGCTACGGTAACAGCTATTACTTCGCGTTTTCGCTCGGCAAGCGCCACAATGGGCTTTTCAGCATCGGCCGGAAAAGTGTTTATAGCATCTACACGGCTTTTTATATCGGCTAATAATTCGCGTGGGTCGTAGCCACTTTCTACTTCTATGGTTACCGACGCAGAGCCCTCTGATGAGCGGCTAGATATTTGCTCTATACCTTCTAAATCTTGAACGGCTTCTTCTATTCGAATGGTAACCCCTTGCTCTACATCCTCAGGGGTTGAGCCGCGCAAAGTAACGCTTACACTTATGCGATCTGTTTCAAACGATGGAAACACCTCAAGCGGTATTTGACTCGATAAACTAAATAAACCCGATAGCAGTAACGTAATAAGCAATAAATTGGCTGCTACATGGTTTTTTGTAAACCAAGCAATCATGGCTTATCTCCTTGTGCAGCGCGGCGTTTTTGTATTAGCTCTTCAACACTAATTCCCATTTCTTGCGCTTTTTTTTCTAGCTGCTCACGCGATGGACGCTTACCTTTACCTGCGCCATCTGGGCCTTTTGCTCGCATATTTTGCGTATCGGTTTCGCCTAAAATGCTTACTGCTGTGCCTGAACTTACTTGCCCAAGCGGTGTAATTACTAACTTATCGCCTGCATTGAGGCCTGTTTTTACCATAGCTTGTGTAGCATTTTGCCATGCAAGCGTAATGTTTTTACGCTTTAACAGCCCCTCTTCAACCACATACACGTAGCTGCCTTGGTAAATAGTACTATTAGGGATTATTAACGCATCAGGCAATACATTACCGCTAATTTGCGCAGTAATGTATTGCCCAATTTTAATTGGGTATTGGTTATTAGCCGTGGCTTTGTAAGGGTCATTTATCTGCGCAACAATATACAATTGCTGTGCACCTTCATCGATAGCGCCTTCAGTGCGTATTATTTGCCCTTGCCATGTTTGCTCGCCCACTAAGTCAGATTTAAACTTAACGAGTGAGCCGGCTTGGTTTTTACTGCCATCTCTGTATTGCTCTGGCAAACTAATATACGAGAGGTCTTTATTTTTAATTGGTAAGCGCACTTCAACGCTGTCTATGGCATAAATAGTTGCAAGTTCTGTGTTTTCGCTTACCACTTGGCCAAGGTCTACATTACGACTAAGCACACGCCCAGCGTAAGGCGCTGTAATTTGGGTACGCTCTAAATCAAGCTGTGCTTTTTCAAGTGCGGCTTGTGCTGAAAGTACTTGTGCTTGTGCAGCCGCTAGTTGGGGCTCGCGAAGTACTAAGCTGCTCGCTTGCGATGAGCCGCCTAAACGCTTCCAATCAGTAATTGCTTGTTGGCCGCGGGCTTTTTCTTCTAACAAACTTTGCTCTGCAGTAAGTAATGCTGCTTGCGCCGATTTGACCTCAGCTTGATGATCTCTATCGTCAAGCTGTAGCAGTACATCGCCTTTTTCAAAAAAACCGCCCTCTCTAAAATCATCACTTACTTTATTAATTTGCCCAGATGCTTGAGCCACTAACAAACTTTGAGTACGCGGCTTTACCGTGCCATAGCTATCAATAAAAATTAAGTAATCTTGTGGCTTAATCTTTTTTACCGATACGCTCACCGTGGCTTTAGGAGGTGAGCCAAAACGTTTTGCTTCAGGTGGATTACCCTTAATAAACATAACAATTAAAATGGTGGCCACCACCACTACGGCTGGGATTAAAAGTTTTGCTGATTTAGTTTTCATCGTTATTGCTCTTAGGTTCGCTTGTTGGGGCGTTAAAATCGCCGCCAAGGGCAACGTATAGGTTTATTCGGTTAGCAATTAGCTGGTTTTTTGTTTCAATGAGTGAGCTTTGCGCATCAAAAGAGCGCGACTGGGCATCAAGCACAGTAGTGTAAGTTACTAAGCCGCTTTGGTACTGCTCAAACGACAGTTGCTCTGCTGCAAGGGCGTTTTCTTGCGCCTCTAGCGTGCTTTTATAACTGGCTTGCAAGGATTGCTGCTGAGTAATTGCGTTTTCAACATCGCTGAATGCATCGTACAAGGTATCTAAATATGCTTGTTCTTGTTTTTGTGCATTTAAGCGTGCTACTTCTTCATTTGCTTTTAGCTGGCCACCATTAAATATTGGCGCAGAAATACTGCCTAATAAAGACCACGCTAAGCTTGATGGCGAGAATAAATCGCTCACTCTATCGGTGCTATCACTCACGCTTGCTGATAAGTTTAAACTAGGGAAACGCTGTTTATGTGCATAGGCTAGGCCTGCATCGCTTGCTAATAGCTGGTACCAGCTTGCGCGCAATTGAGGCTTGCGTGTAATTAGCTCAGAGGGAATACCGGTATTAATTGGCGAAAGAAAAACTGGCAGTTCAACCTCTGCTGATATATCGCCTTTGGGGTAGCCGCCTAATAAGCGCTCTAAAGAACGCGACGCGCTTACAAGCGTGGCTTGTTGATTAGCAATACGCGTACGCTCGTTATTAAGCTCATTACGGGCTAAATATACATCGAGTGCTTCATTAATACCTTGGCGGTAGCCCGATTCAATAATATCTAAGTTTTGCTGTGCGTTTTCTTCTCGGCGTTTATATAAATCGAGTAACTGCTGGGCGGTTACTAAATCAAACCAGCCGGTGACAACATCGGCCACCAATTGCTGCTTAGCTTGCTCAAAACTAGCTTGTTGCGCTAAGTAGTTTAGGTTAGCTTGGCGTTTAGCATCAGACAACTTACCCCACACATCTACTTCATAGCTTAGCTCTAAAGTGACAGAGCTGGCATTATCATAACTTACAGGTCTATTGTCTTTACTGCGCCTAGTTTGCGCAGATAAATCAAGATCGGGCCAAAGCGCAGAGCCTGAAATTATTAATTGCTGCTTTTGTATTTGTACATCGTAGGCACTTTGCAGCAAAGCCTGATTATTATTAAGTGCTTTATTAACAAGGTCTTCAATGTAAGGGTTTTCTAACGTTTGCAGCCATTGCTGATCTACTGCAAGTGTATTTTGTGCTAAACCATGTTGCCATGTCGCTGCAATGTCGCTGGGTGCTTGCTCGCGCTGCTGAGGGTTTAGCGTACCCGCACAGCCGCTCAACAATACCAAGCTAAGAGCCAATAAAGTTGGCTTAGTTTGCCAAATCATAGTTAACCTAAATTACTGCCATTTATGAATGTAATTCAAGCACTTTGGCAAATTTTGCTCAACTTACTTTACATAACATTACATACGTTGCGATGAATTAACATAATAGTCAGTTATTATAAAAACAGGCAGGGAATTTGAAGGGTATTTATTCAAAAAAGCAAATAGCGTGTAATACACTATTTGCTAAATGGGGTAAGTAATGCTGTTAAACACAAGCCTTTAAATTTCTTTAACGAAGCTCATATATTGCTGCATATCGCCAACAACTGCTTGCGCTAATAATTCGCTTGTTTCTACTGCGTACGGCTGTTTAAAGTGAATATCCCACAACGCAGATTCACTGCGCCAATGTTCATAAACAACTAATGTATCGTCGTTATTTTCAATACTATATAAATCAAACACTAAGTTACCAGGCTCCTGGCTGCGCGTTTGCGTTACATGAGTTTCGAAACGCTCAATGACTTTATTTTTAAAACTTGGCTTAATCTTAAAAATAAAAAACACAATACATATATCATCTTCAGGGTTAACAACTTTTGTATTACGCTCATGCAGCGGAGCTGGCACTGTATTTTCTAATAACATGACCTGTGGCGCCGATTGGCTGATTTCAGGCAGCGCATTTAATAACGTTTGTGTGTAATCCTGTGCGCCATGGTAATCAACTGCATTTTGATCTTCAAAACGCTCATAAGCAAAAAAGACGCCTGGCTCGTTTTTATCCTGATATAAACGCATCTCTATAAGACCTGTTTCGGCTTTAGCGCCTTGCTTGTCTTCTTCTAGTAGCGCTTTAAATTGTGCGATGTGCTCGTCTTTAATATCAAACTTAACAATTTGCGTGATCATAATTAGCTCCAGCTTTAAATGACTTATACCAATACGCTTAATTAAGTGATCTATTTTGAGGCTTAAAAAACGTGTTGATAACAAGGAAAAAATCGCTATTCAGTTCTAAATAGGAATTTTAACGCCGGTAGCGACACGTTTAGCCCCGCAAAATGATTAAGTATTACTGCGGATTGGCATTATTAAGGCTAAAGGTACCCTGCACTTTATTACTTAAATCAATCATATTGAGTGAGTAAATGGAGTGAGTAATAACAGCACCTAACCTTTTGATGAGGTAATTATGCGCATGCAAACAAGGGAGAAAAAGAGAGGATATACCCAATTAATATGGACTGTTTTGTCCATAATAAATTTAAAGCAAAAAAAAGCCCTGCATGTGTATGCAGGGCTTTAATATAAATGGTGCCTCGACCCGGAATCGAACCAGGGACACGAGGATTTTCAATCCTCTGCTCTACCAACTGAGCTATCGAGGCACTTAAGTAGTGCCAGCTAAAGGCTATATATTCAAACCTTTAACTAAAATAAATGGTGCCGACTAACCGAGTCGAACGGTTGACCTACTGATTACAAGTCAGTTGCTCTACCAGCTGAGCTAAGTCGGCACACTAAACTGTGTGCTAAGGCACGTTCAATTTTAAAGATTGAGAACTTAAAGTAAATGGTGCCTCGACCCGGAATCGAACCAGGGACACGAGGATTTTCAATCCTCTGCTCTACCAACTGAGCTATCGAGGCACATAAACTGTGCAATTAAATGGTGCCGACTAACCGAGTCGACGGGTAACTTGAACAGACTACTGATTACAATGTACTTTTCAAATTACTAAAATAAATGGTGCCGACTAACCGAGTCGAACGGTTGACCTACTGATTACAAGTCAGTTGCTCTACCAGCTGAGCTAAGTCGGCACACTAAACTGTGTGCTAAGGCACGCGTAATAACGTTTAAACTATTGATTAAACACCACTACTTTAATAAATGGTGCCTCGACCCGGAATCGAACCAGGGACACGAGGATTTTCAATCCTCTGCTCTACCAACTGAGCTATCGAGGCACTTTAACAGTGCTAATTAAAAATCATAAATGATTTTTAATGCAATTCCCACTCAGCGCTATCGACTGAGCCATCTGGGCGTGCGGCGTATTAAACGAGTTTTGCCCTTACAAGTCAACTTTTTTTTTACTCTTTATAACTGTTTGAACGGTTTTCACACAACAAAGCGTATTTTTATATACTAATGTTTATTTATCCAACAAAAACTCACAAAAAACCTTAATTTAATCAATTAAACCAGACTAAAAACGTAGTGAATTATTTTACGTAAATGATACGATTACTGTGAAAATACGATAAGGGCTTATCGTACAAACAAATACCAATGGGAACAATCAATGCAGAGTAAATTCTCTTCGCCGGTGAAAGGCTTACTGCCGCTTTTTTTAATAATTAATATTGCAGTAACAGCGCTTGCTATTGTTGCCTTTGCGTTTTATTCGCAAAACACACAACCTGCACCAGCAGCCAAACAAAAAGTAAGTATTACGCAGCTAGCACAGCAACTTGATTTACCAATGGTAGATGCACTTACTATGTATGGGCAAGGCAAGGTTCGCCAGCTACTTGAGCTTACCTCAGTATTAGATGATGAGTTTGAATACACGCTCTATCGCTTTAATGCCACCTCAGAAACCCAACTTGTATATAGCAGCACTAAACCCGCTATCGAGTCTAAAAAAGTAAATGAGCATTTAACTGAGCAAGGTGTATTGCACCATATATTGCTTTTGAACGACCAGCCTATTGGTGAGCTAATAATAAAACAGCAGTTACCAGCACCGCCTTTAACGCAGCAAGACTCGCAAGTAATAGCCTATATTATTGCAATTGTAAGCGTGTTTGCCTTATTTGCATTAGCCCTACTATTTAATACCTACATAAATACTCGCTTGCGTAAAAGTAGCCATTTATTAAATGAAGAACTTCAAGCGATTACCGAAAATGGCAATTACGACAGTAAAGTAAGTGAAAAACTAGACCTAGGCTTATCTGGCGTGGCTAAAAACATAAACTTGCTGCTAGATAAAGTTAACTCAGTAATGTCTGAAAAAGAAGCTGCGCAAAAAGAGCTTCAAAAATTACAAACAGGCCTTGAGAGCGAAGTACAACAAAGAACAATTGCATTAGAGCAAGCGACATTAAAAGCACAACGTGCTAGCGAAACTAAAACGACCTTTTTAGCCACTATGAGCCATGAAATTCGCACGCCTATGAACGGCGTTATCGGCACTATAGATTTATTAAGACAAACAGAGCTTAATGGCGCGCAGCATCGTTTAAGTACTATTATCCGTGAGTCAGCGTTTTCACTATTAAGTATTTTGGATGATATTTTAGACTTCTCTAAAATTGAAGCGGGTAAGCTAAATATTGACCCTACGCCTTTTTCAGTTACTGATACGATTGAAGAAGTGGCTCGCGTGCTTTCATCTGTTGCTAAAAAGCGCAAATTAGATTTAGAGCTTTCTATTGCGCCAGATATTCCAACTAATTTAACTGGCGATACAATACGGGTTCGCCAAGTACTGTATAACCTTTGCAGTAATGCAATTAAGTTCACCAGTACTGATGATAAACGCCAAGGGCACGTAAAAATATCGGTAGAAGTGGCCCATAATACGGCGGATCATTTTACGCTGCGTTTTTGCGTAACCGATAACGGTAAGGGCATGACCCAAGCGCAACTGCGAGAAATATTTAACCCGTTTGTGCAAGCCGAAAACTCAATTACCCGTGAATACGGCGGCACTGGTTTAGGGCTTTCTATTTGTAAAAGTTTAACCGAGCTTATGCTCGGTACTATTAATGTAACTAGCCATGCAGGCATTGGTAGCGAATTTACCGTTGAGCTTCCATTTGGTACCTCAGGAAAAATTAAGTACGCACATAAAAATGCGCTCAATGGCAAACATGTAGTGGTAGTGAGCAATCATTTAGAGCGCGAAAAAGCAATGTACCGCTATTTGTCATTTATGGGCGCTAAAATTACCTACGAGCACAACCAGCAAGAAATAGAAGCTCAACAAGAGCAGCACGACATCATATGGGTTGTAGATGGCATAGATGATATGGAAAAAGTTAACTCTTTACTGCGTCGTCTTATTTACTCACTTGAAGATAATAATCAACAAGTGGTGGTATTAAGTAAGCTTGATGAAGCCGCTATAAACCATAAAAATGTATTTTATATTAATGCCTCACCGCTGTGTAAATCTAACTTTATGATGTCGATATTGGTAGCAGCAGGCTTGCATCAACCTAAACAAATTAAAAAAACAAAAACACTCAACAATTATTTAAATGTTGAACAAGCACGCGATGCAAATAAACTCATTTTATTAGTAGAAGATAACCTACTAAACCAGCAAGTTTTAACCGACCAGCTGCATATACTAGGCTATGGCGTTGAAGTAGCAAATAACGGTGAAGAAGGTTTAGATATGTGGCGTCAAAACAATTACTCGCTCATATTAACCGACTTACATATGCCAAAAATGTCAGGTTACGATATGGTTGAAAAAATTCGTGATGACGCCGAGTTGTTAGATTCTATAGACGCTCAGCCTTATATTATTGCGGTTACTGCCAATGCGCTCAAAGGTGAAAAAGAGCGTTGCCTGGCGGTAGGTATTAATGACTTTATTACTAAGCCTATAGAGCTTAATGCCTTAGAAGATACCTTAAAGCGTTGGTATGATAAGCATAATAAAGACCAAACTGTTGTCATTCATCAAAAACCTGCCATGCCTATTAATATGGACGCGGTATCGACTTATGTAAACGGCGACGAAGCCAAACAATTACGCTTTTTCAAAATGTTTTTAGAGCAAAGCCAAAGCCTAATTAAAAGTATTAATTCCGGCGTTATGGTTAATGACAGAGACGAGATAAGCAGTGCTTGTCATCAGCTCAAGGCAATCTCTAAAACTATTGGTGCTGAGGCCGTTGCGCAATGTTCAGAAGAGTTTGAAGAGAAGTGTCGAAATGCCGAGCTTGATACTGATGAGCTAATAGCGCAAAGAGATACCCTTGAAATTGAATATTCTAAAGCTGCGCAGTTTTTAAAAGAACAAGTGCGCTCAGCGAATACTGATGAAGAAACGCTATAAAATATAGCTATAAAAAAAGGGCTATATAGCCCTTTTTTTTATGCCTAAAAATTACTTTTCAGGAGGTCGATAACCTTCAATTTCTACATCTTTGTCTTCAAACAAAAAGCCAACCATTTGCTCTTCTAAAAACGTACGGTGCTCTGGGTCCATCATATTTAAATGCTTTTCGTTAATTAGCATAGTTTGCTTATGCTGCCACTGGCCCCATGCCTCTTTAGAAATATTATTAAAAATTTTCTCGCCTAGTTCACCAGGGTATAACTGAAATCCAAGCCCTTCGGCTTCTTTTTGTAACTTTTGACAAAATACTGTACGTGCCATAATTGACTCTCTTAAGCGCTAAATGCTAATAGTTTAACCTATTGGGCTCATTTGTTTAACCAACTTTTTAGTCGGTGCGGCTAAACCCACCTCTATAGATTGATCAAGTGGGTACCACACAAGTTGTTTATCGTTTACTACATCCGGTACGTTATTAATATTAAGCACATGTGGGTTTATTGTCAGCTCAAAGTGCGAAAACACATGAGTAAAAGGCGTTAACTCTTCCAGCTCAGTTTTTAAGCCTTGCTGATTTAAAAATAACACCATTTCGCTGTA
The DNA here is from genome assembly GCF_035666335.1 of Pseudoalteromonas sp. CuT4-3. Lineage (NCBI taxonomy): Bacteria > Pseudomonadati > Pseudomonadota > Gammaproteobacteria > Alteromonadales > Pseudoalteromonadaceae > Pseudoalteromonas > Pseudoalteromonas sp. CuT4-3. The sequence goes on along the minus strand of NZ_CP142030.1, from coordinate 713,717 downwards.
TTCGTTAAACTCAAAAAAGCCAAACAGACCGCCCCAAATACCGCTACTTGGGCGTTTTTCCATTAAAACTTTCTCGTCATGCTGAATAATTAATTGATGACAACTCTTTTTAGGCACCGCTTTTTTAGGTTTAGAATGAGGAAACTCTTTTACTTTACCGGCATTAAACGCAGCGCAATCGCTATTAAGTGGGCACGCTTGGCAATCAAAGCGACTGCGAGAGCAAAGGCTGGCGCCCAAGTCCATCATGGCTTGATTAAACTCAGTCACATTGTTTTTAGGGGTTAACTGGGTAGACAAATGCCAAAGTTGGTTTTCTACTTTTTTTACCCCATACCACCCTTCAACCATAAAATAACGGGCAAGCACTCGCTTAACATTACCATCTAAAATAGGGTGGTGCTGGCCAAGCGACAGCGATAATACCGCACCTGCGGTAGAGCGCCCTATTCCGGGTAAAGCCATGACTTCTTCAAGTGTAATTGGAAATTTACCTTGGTATTTATCTCGCACTATTTTGGCCGTTTTATGTAAGTTGCGTGCCCGTGCGTAGTAACCTAAGCCAGTCCAATGATGCAGCACTAAATCTTCATCTGCATTTGCTAAAGCAATGATATCTGGGAAGCTTGCCATAAACTTTTCAAAGTATGGAATAACCGTAACAACTTGCGTTTGCTGTAACATTACTTCTGACACCCACACTTTATACGGTGTTTTACCTAGTTGCCAAGGCAATGTTTTACGCCCATGAAGGTGATACCACTGAACCACTTGGTTAGCAAATTTGTCTGACTGCTGTTTATATAAATCCAACATATACTACTTTTACTCATGCTCAATAGCGGCTCAGTCTATTGCAGTTAATAAAAAGATCAAGCGATGAAGGCGCTATAACACGCTAATACTTGTGATTAGCTGCGTGGTCAGGGATAATACGCAACCATTTTTAAACACATTGTTTTTGTCAGGCCAATAATATGAGTGAATCAAGTAACAACAACCTTGAGCAAGCTAAGCAAGAAGGTAAGTATATCCGCACAATTCGCAGTTTTGTAAAACGCGAAGGCCGCTTAACTAAAGGCCAAGCTGCCGCAATTGAAAAATGCTGGCCAACTATGGGGCTTGAGCATAAAAACGGCCTACTCGACTTAGCTCAAGTATTTGGCAATAACAATGATGTAGTATTAGAAATTGGTTTTGGTATGGGCAAGTCATTAGTTGAAATGGCAAAAAATGCACCGCACCTAAACTTTATTGGTATTGAAGTACATCGCCCAGGCGTTGGTGCATGTTTAATGGATGCAGATGAAGCCGGTGTTACTAATTTACGTGTATTTGAACATGATGCGGTAGAAGTACTCGCTGACTGCCTTGCAGATGAAAGCTTAACAACGCTGCAGTTATTCTTCCCTGATCCATGGCATAAAAAGCGTCATCATAAACGCCGTATAGTGCAAACAGAATTTGCTGAAAAACTGCGTAGCAAATTAAAAATTGGCGGTGTTTTTCATATGGCTACTGACTGGGAAAACTACGCCGAGCACATGGTAGAAGTTATGCAAGCAGCGCCAGGCTATAAAAATCAGTCATCTACCAACGACTACGTACCTCGCCCTGATTCGCGCCCACTAACTAAATTTGAACAGCGCGGCCACCGTTTAGGTCACGGCGTATGGGACTTAATGTTTGAGCGCACAAAATAATTACACCAATTTACTAATCAATAATTTGTAAGGCAAAGCCATTTATGAGCGTATTAACCAACCCAAGTTTACTGTTACTTCGTAATAGCGAAGAACTAGTGGGAAAATCTATCTTGGTGGTCAACTTTGTTCAAGATGGCTTTTTAGCAGAGCTAAAGCAGCTAAATCCTCAAAGTGCCATCACCGCATTTAGTTATAACCATGCTAATGGGGAATTTGCTAAAAAAATAAATGGCATAAACGTGTGTGTTAACCATGAAATGGCCGCCAACGATTACGATTTAGTCATTCTTTACTACCCAAAATCAAAGCCTGAAGTATTAATGGCACTTGATAATATTCGCGCCGTGATTAACGAAAAAGCACAGCTACTTGTGGTAGGCGAAAATAAAAGTGGCGTTAAATCGATAGAAAAACAGCTCGCGGGCAAAGCGCAGTACAGTAATAAAATTGACTCTGCTAAGCATTGTATTTTGTTTTCATTTGAGCAACTAGAGAACAACCCAACCTTTGAGATTAGCCGCTACCATAAAACGTTTAGAGTAAATGTAGCAGGAGTAGAGTTTGATGCTATCAGTGTTCCGGGTGTATTTAACCACGGCGCTTTAGACGCTGGCACAAAAATGTTGCTAGAAAATGCCCCGACCACTAAACAAGGTAATGTACTGGATTTTGGCTGTGGTGCGGGCTTAATCGCCACTTTTTTAGGTATTAAAAACCCAGCACTGACTTTTACTTGCAGCGATGTGAGCGCACTTGCAACTTATGCTACTGAGCAAACATTAAAGCTTAATAATATTAAAGGCGGCACTATTTTAAGTGATGGCTTAAAAAATATTAGCGGCAAGTTTGATTTAATAGTTAGTAACCCGCCTTTTCATACTGGCATAGCGACCGACTACACAATTGCAGAAGCATTTTTATCAAATGCTAAGCAGCACTTAACCAAGGTAGGAAAGCTAAACATAGTGGCTAATAGCTTTTTAAAATACCCGCCAATTTTAGAGGCGCAGTTTGGTAGCTTCCACACTGTGTACAAAAATAACAAATTTGCCGTTTACAGTAGCTAACTAATTATACTTAATTAGGCTAAGTGTAATTAATACTTAGCCTAACTTTCGAATAAATATCAGAATTAATTTCACTATTTCCCTTCACTTTCTATGGTTTTTGCTAAACTAAAGTTCTAAATATAAATATTCATGCTTAGGCGATGCAGCAATAATGCCAAAAAAAGTACATCAAAAAAGTATTCGAAAAGCGCTGATCAACACCATCATGCTTATCACTGCTATTTGTTTAACTTTATCGGTTTCAATTTCCACTTATATGAGTGTAAAAGAACAAAAGGAACTGATCATAAACAAGCTCGTGATCCTTTCCGATATTGTTGCTTTTGATGCCGCAGGTTCATTGGTAAAAGACGACAGAAAAACAGAAGAAAAACGCCTAAAGTCGTTTGATAAAATCCCCCTTGTTAAAAACATTCATATTTACGCAATAGAAAAAACATCGAGTAAACCTGTATTTTTTATTAGCTTTAATGCTAAAAAAACCCCACCTGTTCCGCTGCGCGTTGACAGCATTAAAGAGCTTAACAAGCCAAGAGTGACCAACAACTACATTGAGCTAATTACACCTGTACTTAATAACGAGCAGGTGGTGGGTTACGTTTATATGCGTGGTAGTTTAGAAAGCCTAGATGAATTTATAAAACAAAAAATTATTATAGATATTTTCCTTACCCTGTTTATTTTGTTTTTTGTGTACTTTATAGCGATAAAAACACAAAAAAGTATCGCTAACCCTATTGAACACTTAAGTGTATTGCTACAAGACGTATCAAAAAATCATAACTATGACGTACGCGCACCCAGCACCAGCGTAAAAGAGGTTACAGCCTTATCAAACAGCTTAAATATCATGCTTACTCGCACCCGTAAGCAAATAGAACGTCATGAAAAAGACAAACTAGAGATAAAACAACTCAACCAAAGCTTAGAAGAAAAGGTAAGCCAAAGAACAATAGCCCTGCGCGAAGCAAACCAAGAACTGCTTTCTACCCTTGAGCGAATGCACCAATACCAAGAACAAATAGTAGAAAACGAAAAAATGGCCTCTTTAGGGCAAATGGTAGCCGGCGTAGCCCATGAGGTTAACACCCCAATTGGCCTAGGTATTACTGGCTCAACCTTGCTGCGCGATAAACTTGCCGATATTCAGCTTAGTTTTGATAATAAGTCTCTTACTTCTAACCAATTAAAACGCTTTATTGACGAAGGTATCGAAAACCTTGATTTAATTTATAGAAACCTAAATCGTGCGGCCGACCTTATCTCTAACTTTAAAAAGGTAGCTGTAATTCAAGATGACGGGATTAAAACCCATGTAAACATCCATAGGTTAATATCTGATGTGTTAATGTCGATTCAATCAGAGTTAATAAAGTCAAAGCCTAACGTTGTGATCAATTGTCCGAGTGATTTAACCATTGAGAGTAAATCTGAGCCACTACAACAAATATTCCAACAGCTTATTTTAAACTCTGCCATTCATGGTTTTAGCAATAGCGAAAATAACGAAATTAAGTTTGATATAGAAATAACAGGCCCACAAATAAAAATAATCTACACAGATAACGGCCAAGGCGTTGATAAAAATGTCAAAAACAGGATATTTGACCCATTTGTAACCTCTAAGCGAGGCCAAGGGGCAAGTGGTTTAGGCATGCACTTAGTGTACAACTTGGTAACCCAAGCACTAGGTGGGCATATACTGTATGACCTAGATGCAAAACCCGGTGTACGCTTTGTTATTACAATTCCATAAAAAGTGTTTAAAAAAAGAGTATTTATTTACGCTTTTTACTTGAATTACCATTTAATGACCTTATAGAGAGAGCATGTGATATTTCATGTTTAATTATTTAACTTGATCTAATAATTAAGCGATACAATTTCTGAACTTTATTGCTTTTGCAGTATCACATACATTGATGAAAGGTTATAAAATGATATAATTCCGTTTTGAATTTGCGCGATTATTTTTAGTACCTTTAAGCGATTGGTGGATGTATCAATTATTAAAGGAAATGGCTTCGTTTTCATAATTCAAAAGCTGCATCCGTTATATATCATTAAACAGTAGTTTTTGCACAATGCCTTTTGGTTAGTTTGGAACACCCCTACTGTTTTATTTTTATCCAACTTGTTTTTTCTTGTTAACATTTGGGTATAATCCTATAATCTCTAGTAATCGAATTATTTAGTTAAGATTCGATTTTTTGTAAATAAAATATTCCAAAAAGGTTAATTAATAATGCAAACGCCAGTCATTCTAATCGTAGAGGATGAAGACGTAACTCGACTAAACCTCGTGAGTTTATTTGAAGCTGAAGGTTACAAAGTTATTGAAGCCATTGATGGCGATGATATGCATGACAAGCTTACAAATAATGATGACGTCAATCTTGTAGTTATGGACATCAACCTACCGGGTAAAAACGGGCTAATTTTAGCACGTGAATTACGCCAAAAACGTAAAGTCGGTTTAATCTTTTTAACCGGCCGTGATAACGATGTAGACCGTATTTTAGGTTTAGAAATTGGTGCTGATGATTACATCACTAAACCTTTTAACCCTCGTGAATTGACTATACGCGCTCGCAACTTAATTACCCGTACAGCGCTAGGCGGCGAAGAGTCAGTGCTAGAAACCAACGGTGTAATTACATTTAACGGTTGGGAACTTGACGAAAACAGCCGTTGTTTAACGTCACCAAATGGTGATGCTAAGCGTTTACCTAAAGGTGAATACAGAGCGTTGCGTTTAATGCTTGATTCTCCAGGGCGTATTTTTAGCCGTGAGCAACTTATTAAGCATATGACTGGCCGTGAGCTTCGCGCTAATGACCGTACAGTAGATGTAACGATTCGTCGTATTCGTAAGCACTTCGAAAGTGATAATTCTACTTCTGAGCTAATCAGCACCATCCATGGTGAAGGTTACCGCTTTATTGGTAAAATCGACGCTTAATTAGAGTAAACCACTTACTCTAATAATTGTAAAAACGAATGAAGGGCAATTTGTCCTTCATTTATTTTATCTGCCAATGTATCTAACCATTCTTTTAGTACTTCATCTGATTCATCAAGCGCACCGTGTTCCATCTTTTTAGCATGTAACTGTACGTCGTTTAATCCTACAGAGCCCGCAGCACCTTTAAGCTTATGCGCCACCGATTTATACTCTTCCCTGTCGTTTTCATTTAACGCGCTTTGCAGCTCTTGCTGATATTGCGGGTTTAGTTTTTCAAATAAACCACTGCTGCGCTTAAATACTTCAAGCCCCATAGAGTTTACAAAGTCTTCAATGGTTTCAACATCAAGCACACCTGCATTAATGCCCTCAAGCGCTTCTTTACTTACCGTTAGCAGCGGTTTGTCTGATTCACTTTGTTGAATATCAAACAAATCAGCCAGCATTTTATCAAGCTTTATTGTATTAATGGGTTTAGCAAGCGCCCCTTGCACCGAAATGCCATCTAAGTCTTCTTCGGCGCTACGTACATTCGCTGTAAGCGCAACGATAGGTAATTTATCAAAATGGCTATCGGCACGTATTTGTCTTGCCACCTCATCACCATTTATATCGGGCAGTTGCATATCTAGTAGTACTAAATCTAGCTCGTCTTCGGTTTCTACAAACGAGAGTGCATCTTCACCTGTTTCGGCCCAAATCACTTCATGGCCGCGCTGCTCTAACAGGTTAGTCGCAATTTCAGCATTTAATGGCACATCCTCTACAAGTAAAATATATAAACCTCTACCTGCATAGCTTTGTTCGGTAGGCGCTACACATAAGCTAAGCGGTATGTGTACTGTAAAGCAGCTGCCTTCACCTTCTGCACTGGTTACCGAAATAGTGCCTTTCATTGCACTGACCAACGCTTTGGTTACGGCTAAACCAATGCCTGAGCCAATCGCGTTTTTACCGCTTAAATCTGGGGCTTTGTAGTACATATCAAATATGCGCGAGAGTTGATCCTCTGGGATCCCCTGCCCTGTGTCTGATATTTTAAGTTCAAGCCACGGCCCGTCGTTACGCTCTTCTCGGCTACATGTGAGTTTTACCTCGCCATGCTGGGTAAACTTAACGGCATTATTAATTAAGTTCCATACCACTTGGCGTAAACGCGTTGGGTCTAGGAGTGCATAAACATCTAATGTGCCATTTCGCTCAATTGAAAATTCAAGCTCTTTTTGTTCAGCAATTAAACCGGCAAAGTTCACTACATCGTTAATAAAGTCTGAAACGTTAATAGAGTCGGTTGCTATATCTAACTGCTCTCGGTCTATTTTATCTAAATCTATAATATCGTTAAAAATATTACCTAGTGTTTCAGCGCTCGAAAACACCGTATTACACCAACTGCGTTGCTGTTTATTAAGCTCTGTATCAAGTAGCATTCGGGTTAAGCCTACAATGCCATTTAATGGCGTGCGCAGTTCATGGCTAAGCGTTGCTATAAACTTACCTTTATCCTTATAGGCTGTTTCAAGCGCTTGTGCTGCTTCTTTACGGCTGGTTATATCACGGCCAAATGCAAGCAAACCTATGTAGTCACCTTGATCGTTTATAAACGGTAATTTACGCAGCTCAAACCAACGGTTTTCGCCATTAACCATGTATTCAACATCAATTGTCAGCGCTTGATGCGTTTGCTCTACTTGTTTATCGGTTCTGAGTACTTCTGCTAAAAAGTAGCTAGGGAAAATCTGCTCCACTGTTTTACCAATTAGTTCAGCGCTGGTTTTGCCCATAACCTCTTCAAACATTTTATTACAGCCGGCAAACACGCCGTTGTTATCTCGGTAATAAAATAAATCGGGGGAAGAGTCGACAATAGAGCGAAGGAGCATGCCTTGCTGAGCAAGTTCTTGTTGTGTTTTTTTACGCTCTGCTATTTCGCGGCGAAGCTCTTCAATGGCGCGATGCTTGGCATGAAAAGCCATTTTTCGCTCATCTATTTCAATGTTGAGGCGGTTGATATTATCTTTTAATGTTTGATTTAACAGCTTTTCTTGTTTTGTGGCGCTGTCTAAATAAGCGTATGAGGCATCTAATTGTCTAATCGAGTTGAGTAAAATACTGATCATAAAGGGAGATACAACCGCGGTAAAAAATACCACAGCTAAAATATCAACTAAATTAACCTCACCCAGTGCCACATAATAAAACATACTCGACAATATAAGCGACACGCCTAATAAAAGCGCGTAGCACATTGCCGCGGTTTTTAACTCACCAAAGCGAGTTATTAAACTAGAAAGTACTCGAGCCCAAGGGCTCAAAGAAGAATCGGTCATAGGTCAGTGTATCTCGTTACTAGGCATAAATAAAAAGTGCCTATTAATAGTCAAACGCATTTTGCAGCAGATTTTAGCATTTTTCTATTAGCTATATTCATGTTGTGCGACAAAAACAGAAAATTTTCATGTTTACTTTTGCCTACTTGTTAAACTCATCATTTCAGCAATAAATTATTTAGTGTAAAATGCTGCGCTTTATTATGACCAATAACGAGTAGCGCACATGCAAACCAACATGCCCGATATAGCTGATACGGCTCCCGCCTTACAAACAGGTAAGTTAGACTGGGTTGGTATGGGCGAAATAGAACTGCCATTTATTTTTGAATCGAAAGATTTAGCACCCGTTACCGTTAACGCAAAAGCGCGTGCCTTTGTTAATTTGCATAAAGAAGACGCTAAAGGCATTCATATGTCGCGTTTATTTTTAGCGCTTGATTTACTCTCAACAGAGCAACAAGTTAACCCACAAACTTTAGCTCAAGCACTCGATACTTTTATCACCAGCCACGAAGGATTAAGTGACAAAGCCCAAATAGAGTTTAAATTTGAGTTACCGCTGCGTCGTAAATCGTTATTAAGCGGTAAAGCAGGTTGGAAAAGCTACCCAATTACCCTAACCAGCACTATTGAAGATAGCGTAATTAGCTACGAGCTAAGCGTGGATGTTACTTATTCATCAACCTGTCCATGCTCTGCAGCACTTGCTCGCCAGCTTATTCAGAATGCTTTTAGCGAAAAGTTTAATCAAGAAACACTTAATCAAAAAGATGTTTTAGCATGGCTAGGTACAACGCAGGGTATTGTGGCAACGCCTCACTCACAGCGTTCAATTGCAAACGTTAAAGTAAAGCTAGACAACACGATTAGTGAATTTGACGTAGTAAATTTAATTGATACATTAGAAGCTGAACTAAAAACCCCCGTACAAGCGGCAGTAAAACGTGAAGATGAGCAAGAATTTGCCCGCCTTAACGGTCAAAATTTAATGTTTTGTGAAGACGCTGCACGTAAAATTAAAGCGGTTCTTGAAAACGATAATTTTAGTGATTACTGGCTGCAAATTAATCATTACGAATCACTCCATGCGCATGATGCAGTCGCTATTGCCGTTAAAGGAATTGAGGGCGGTTACAAAGCCTAACAGCCCTGCTGCATTAATAATAAATACATACGGTAATTAGCCATAACAACCAATTTTTAGGCACGTAAATTGCTTTACTTGAGCAGTGTCAATTTGTTGTTATGGAGTTACCGTATGGAATTCGCTTTATTATCAATTTTAGTATTAGTGGTTGGGGCCTCTGTGGTTGCGTCAAAATTTAGTGATGATGGCGGCAATCCCTATCCTTTTACCCGCAAACAAACCGTGTTTACACAGGTTGAGGGTGCATTTTTAAATCTTTTAGAGCGTGCGGTAGGCGATCAATACAAAATTGTGAGCCGCGTCAAACTCATCGATGTAATCGACTGCAAGCAAGGCCTCTCAGCTAAATCAAAACGTGCAGCTTTAGCTAAAGCTAAAAATAAGCAACTCGATTTTGTGCTGGTAGATAAAGAAAAAATGACGATAGTGGCAGCGGTCGATTTAGTTAACAACGCCAATAAAGATGGCCATAAAGCGCAGCGCGACTGGTTTGTAAACGGCGCTTTAGAATCCGCTGGCATTCCACATATTCGTATGAAAGTAAAATCAGGCTACCGCCCTTCTGAGGTGCGCGATGCAATTATGTTTAAATTAGGCAAACCTGCAGCGGTGCAATCGGCTCGTCCAACACGTAATCGTGTAATTAAACCTGCGGTATTGTCACCTTCTCAGGCTAAAGCCCAAACCACTGCGTTAGCCGAAATTTAAAATAGAATTAAATACTCTCCTAAAAGTATTTAAAGCGAGCCGTAAAACAGCTCGCTTTTTTGTTTTTTATTGCTAACTTCACGTATAATCTACGTATTCAAACTCAGGAATCAAACACTATGAATGTTGGTATTATTGGCGCAATGGAGCCAGAAGTTAAAATTTTACGTGAAGCAATGCAAAACCCACAAGTGCTAACTAAAGCAGGGTTTACCTTTTACACAGGCGAATTAGCAGGTAATACAGTAACACTTGTGCAATCGGGTATTGGTAAAGTGGCATCAACGATTGCAACCACGTTATTAATTGATAACTTTAATCCTGACTGTGTTATTAACACAGGTTCTGCCGGTGGCTTTGATCCCTCTTTAAGTGTTGGCGATGTTGTTATCTCTTCAGAAGTACGCCATCACGATGTAGATGTAACCGCTTTTGGCTACGAAATTGGCCAAGTTCCACAAATGCCAGCAGGCTTTGCCGCACACCCAAAACTAGTTGAAGCTGCCGAGCAAACCATTGCGCAAATTAGCGAAGTAAAAACCTTAGTCGGCTTAATTTGTACGGGTGATTCATTTATGTGTGACCCAGTGCGAATTGATAAAGCACGCAGCGACTTTCCTACAATGCTTGCAGTAGAAATGGAAGGCGCATCTATTGCACAAACGTGTTTTGCGCTTAATACGCCATTTGTGGTTATTCGCTCTATGTCTGACATTGCCGGTAAAGAGTCGCCGCAATCGTTTGAAGAATACCTAGAGACTGCATCAATCAATTCATCAAAAATGGTTGTTGCACTATTGGAAAAACTAACAAAAGTTACGCTGTAAATGCTAAGCAATATCGTTCAAAACCATTTGGACTTTATTGCCTTTTTTGTGGCGCTCATTGCTGAGCGCTTTTTCCCGTTAAAAAGCTGGTATCACCCTAATACAGTATTAACCGCTATATTTAGTGCTATAGGAAAACGGGTTTATAAACCAAGTGAGCCTAAAAGTTACCTTTATTTAGCCTCCACTCTTGCCTGTGCGCTAGTTTTAAGCGTTATTCTTATTATTATTGTGTTACTGCTTGAATTTGCCTTTTATCCTGAGCTGCTCGCGGGCCTCATTTTATATTTGTGCCTAGAAAGCAAAGCGATTGAAAAAAAAGCCCTGCGTGTTGCAAAGTTAGTAAAACAAAACCAAAAATCTACCGCGCGTGAATTAGTAAAGCCACTGCTTGCCCGAGAGGTCAATAAGCTCTCAGCAACAGGTATTATTAAAGCTTTAATTGAAAGCTTAATTTTACGAGCTGCCCGTAATTACTTTACCGTTATATTTATATTTTTATTACTTGGGCCAATTGCCACTTTAGCGTATCGGCTACTGACTTTAATGCAGCATGCTTGGCGCGCCGATATATCACCTAATAGCCACTTTTTAAAACCGCTTAAACTACTTTTGTTTATAATCGAATTTATCCCCGTACGCTTACTTGCATTAACCATTGCCGCAAGCAAAGCCAGTAAACAAAGTATGCATTATATAAAGCACTATGGCAGACACTTTTATCAAACAAATACGGGGTGGATTTTAAGTGTGTGCTCCGCCTCTATTGGCGTACAGCTAGGCGGCCCTGCGGTTTATTTTGGTAAGCGTTTTAATAAAATGCGAATTGGAACCGAGCGACTCCCAAAAGCCGAAGACGTCCCTGTGATCATAAATAGATTAAATCAAGCGCGTGCATTTTGGCTGTTAGTCATTATCAGTATTGAGATATTAAAGCTGATTTAGTGGTTTTTAGCAGCCAAAATACGCGCACAAAAAAACCAGCCTAAGCTGGTTTTTTAGTTTTAACTGCGCTTACGCTACAGTAATGTTGGCAAACTTACGTTTACCTACTTGGTAAATAGCGGTCGTGCCTTTTGCTACTTCAAGTTTTGTATCAGTGATTTTAGCTTCACCGTTAAGTTTTACTGCACCTTGCTTAATCATGCGCATTGCTTCAGAGGTACTGGCTACTAAATTAGCTTCTTTAAGTAAGTTAGCAATTAAAATACCTTCTTCTGCAATGGTAATTGTCAGCTCAGGGATTTCATCAGGTAGCGCTTTTTTCTGAAAACGTTTGATAAAGTCATCGTGTGCGGCTTGCGCAGCTTCTTCACTGTGAAAACGTGCAATTAACTCTTTCGCCAGCTCAATCTTAATATCACGCGGGTTAGTGCCCTGCTCTACGCGTTGTTTTTGCGCTGCAATTTCTTCGATTGATAAGCTGCTTAGTAAGTCGTAATAGCGCCACATAAGTACGTCGCTAATCGACATTACTTTACCAAACATATCGTTTGGCGCATCAGTAATACCAATGTAATTACCAAGCGACTTAGACATTTTTTGAACGCCGTCAGTACCTTCAAGTAATGGCATCATTAATACTGTTTGAGGCTTTTGGCCTTCTACTTTTTGAAGCTCGCGGCCCATTAAAAGGTTAAAGCGCTGATCAGTACCACCAAGCTCTACGTCTGACTCAAGTGCAACCGAATCCCAGCCTTGTACGAGTGGGTATAAAAATTCGTGAATTGCAATGGGTTGTCCGTTGCCGTAACGCTTTTTAAAGTCGTCACGCTCTAGCATACGCGCTACAGTTTGATTAGCTGCAAGTTTGATCATACCTGCTGCGCCCAGGTTTTCCATCCACGAAGAATTAAACGCAACGGTGGTTTTAGCTGGGTCTAAAATCTTAAAAACTTGCTCTTTATAAGTCTCAGCATTGGCAAGTACATCTTCACGGGTCAGTGGTTTACGTGTTACATTTTTGCCTGTTGGATCACCAATCATGCCGGTAAAGTCACCAATTAAGAAAATAACCTCATGACCTAAATCTTGAAAGGTTTTCATTTTATTAATTAGTACAGTGTGACCTAAATGTAAGTCTGGCGCGGTAGGATCGAAACCGGCTTTAATTTTTAACTTTTTGCCCGACTTTAGTTTTTCAACTAATTCGTCTTCAATTAATATCTCTTCTGCACCGCGTTTTATCTCTGCTAGAGCGGTTTGTAAATCCACTGTGTATTACTCCAAAATTCTGCCAACGAAGGGGCAACTAGATGACTTGCTACATAAGGGTTTAAAACAGATTTAAACCAAAAGCACTTATGTTGCTAACATAACAAATTTCTACCTAATTAAAACAATTTTTTATGCGAATAATGCAACTAAACTCAATAAGCTTAGTCTCACTGTGTTAGGCAATTAGAAATGGTGTTTAAACGCCGATTTTAGCGCACTTTAGAATCAGTTTAAATCGATAAACTTAAACAACTATAAATTGTCATTTTACTAACATTTGCGGGGCTTTTAGCTTTATTTACTAGTATTCGTACCTTATTACGTATATCCTGCATTAATATATATTTTATTTTCACGACAGCAGAAAAGGCACGTTATGGTTCACGTGGTTAACACGCTTCCCAAAAAACACAAATTGCTTATTCTAGGTTTGGTTTCTGCTATTGTTGGCTTAGCCTTTCTTCCTTCAGAAAAAGCGACTGCATCCAAAGACAATAGTGCAAATGCACTAGAAATTGGTAAGCGTTACGAGTTACAAGTTAAAGTTGAAGACAACGAAAAATTAACTGAATTAAATTCGCCAGAAGCAGCAGAAAAGCTGCCAGAATACGACTTAGTCGATCATCAAGTTAAAAACGGCGATAATTTAGCAATTATCTTCAAGCGTGCTGGCTTTTCAGCGCAAACGCTTCACAAGCTAATTAACACCAATGCTGAAACACGCAAACTAACTAAAATACACCCAGGTGAAATACTTAGTTTTGCAACAGCAGAAAACGGTGATTTAGCTCAACTTCGTTATGTTATTTCAAAAACAGATACTTTGTTTGTTACCTTAAATGACGAAGGTAATTACGACACATCAATAGATAGCAAAGAAATAGAAACACTGAGCAAAACAGCCGGTGGCGAAATTTCTAGCAGCTTTTGGACCTCAGCTATTGCTGCAGGCTTAAGCGAGCGCCAAATAATGAACTTTGCTGATATATTTGGTTGGGATGTGGATTTTGCCAACGATATTCGTAAGGGCGATCAGTTTGGGCTAATTTACGAGTCGCATTATGTTGATGGCGAGTTTATTGGCACTGGTAAAATTATTGCGGCAGAATTTATAAACCAAGGCCAGCGTTATGCGGCTATTCGCCATACCGACGGCAGCTTTTATACGCCTGAAGGGCGAAGCATGAAAAAAGCATTTTTACGTGCGCCAGTAAACTTTAAGTATATTAGCTCGAGCTTTAACCCACGTCGCTTACACCCAGTAACAGGGCAAGTAAGAGCGCACCGTGGTATTGATTACGCAGCACGTACAGGCACTCCGGTTGTAGCCTCGGGTAACGGTAAAGTAATTAAAGCAGGTTACAGTAAGTACAATGGTAACTACGTATTTATAAGCCATGGCACACAGTACGTAACTAAGTACTTACACCTTAACAAAAAGCTTGTTAAAACAGGCCAAAAGGTTAAACAAGGTGACAAAATTGGTACCGTGGGTTCTACCGGCCGTGTAACAGGCGCGCACCTACACTACGAATTTTTAGTAAATGGTGTACACCGTAATCCTAAAACCGTTAAGTTACCTAAGTCTGAGCCATTACCACGCTCTGAACTTGCTAAGTTTAAACCTATTGCCGAAAACTTTATTGCACAGCTTGAACGCAATCGCGAACTACAGCTAGCACTTAAGTAACGTATAAGTTATAGATACTAAAAAAGCCTTTGCAGGGTTAACCTGCAAAGGCTTTTTTGTGTTTTTTATTAATTAGTTCATTAATACATAAATTAGCTGTACGACTAAAGAAACCATAACCAGCGGCCAAATATATTTGCTGTATTTAGTTGCGCCATCCAACCCCATTTTACCTTGGTACTTTTCAAGCAAAGGTATCAGCACTGCTAAGGCGACAAACAAGCAAATTAAAATAACAAATATATTCATTCCTAAACCTTAATTATGGTAATTCATGGCCTTTGGCACTTACATATAATGCATACCAATGTTCGCGACTTAACGTAACATTTAGCGCACCGCATGACGCTGCAATACGCTCAACGTTCGTTGTGCCAATAATTGGCTGTATTAATGCAGGGTGGCGTAATAACCAAGCTAAAACAATTGCCTCAGGTGTTGTATCGTAAAGTGCAGCAAGCTTATTTACGAGTATGCTGGTATTTATGTCGGCTTGCGATGCATTTGTTAAATCGCCCCCTGTGTATAGCCCTTGGCATAAACTTCCCCAGCTTTGTATTTGAATATCAAAGTGGCGGCAATACTCTACACTGCCCGGTGTAAAGTTAAGATCTTTTCCATCTGCATTACCTGCATAAACGCCTTCATCAACAAATTGGTGTTTTTGTAAACTTGCTTCAATTTGGTTAGCAACAATTGGCATATCTAGGGCGTGTTGTAAAAAGTTCATTTGGTGCTGCTGCATGTTCGATACGGCAAAATTACGTACTTTGCCGCTTTCTTGAAGACAGCTAAATACTTGTGCAATTTCTTCTACTTCCATTAACGGATCAGGGCGATGAAGCATAAGCACATCAAGGTAATCGGTGTTTAAACGTTTAAGTGAACCTTCAACTGACTCTTCAATCCACTTGGCCGAAAAATCGTAACGCTTAGGGCCTTTATCATCTTCAAAACGTATACCGCATTTAGATTGAATATACATGTGCTCGCGAAGCTCTGGTCGCTCAGCTAGTGCTTGGCCAAATACCTGCTCGGCTTTGCCAAAGGTATAAATATCGGCGTGATCAAAAAAGTTAATGCCGCCAGCTATGGCTGCATCAATACACTCGTGAGTTTGCTTTAAGTGAGCCTTAGTAATGGCGTCTTTATTCCAACCGCCGCCTAGGCCCATACAGCCAAAAACGAGTCTACTAACATGAGGTAAATATTTTGCCAAAGGGGTGTGAAGCATGATGACTATCCTTATTAGTGTGCATAGCCCTCACTGTAAACAAAAACACGTCTGCAAACAAACTTTAATACGTACAGTTTTATAGGCATAAAAAAAGCGCAGTAAACTGCGCTAATCGGTTGGATTAAATCCTAAATACTAGCCAACAAGCGCCAGTAATATACCTGCGGCTACGGCACTTCCTAGCACCCCAGCTACGTTTGGCCCCATAGCATGCATAAGTAAAAAGTTATGTGGGTTATTCTCAAGCCCAACTTTATTAACTACACGCGCCGCCATCGGTACTGCCGATACACCCGCAGCACCAATTAAAGGGTTAATAGGTGTTTTAGAAAGCTTGTTAAGGCCTTTTGCCATAAACACACCCGACGCTGTACCAATAGCAAATGCCAGCGCACCGAGCACCAAAATACCAATGGTTTCTACAGTTAAAAACTGATCGGCCGCTAGTTTAGAGCCTACTGCCAAACCTAAAAATATCGTGGTTATATTAATAATTTCGTTTTGGGCACTGTTACTAAGCCTATCTACAACACCAGACTCACGCATTAAATTACCTAAACAGAACATGCCTACTAAGGGAATAGCCGCTGGTAAAAACATAGCGGTTAAGCTCAGTACCATTAAAGGAAATACTATTTTCTCTTTTTTAGATACTTTGCGCAGCTCTGGCATTTTAATAGCACGCTCATCAGGTGTAGTTAATGCGCGCATAATTGGCGGCTGAATAATTGGCACTAACGCCATGTAAGAATAAGCAGCAACCGCAATGGCACCTAGTAAATCAGGGGCAAGCTTAGATGCTAAGAATATGGCTGTAGGGCCATCGGCACCGCCAATAATGGCAATGGCTGAGGCATCTTGTAAGCTAAATTCAAAGCCAGGTACATAGTTTAATAAAATTGCCCCAAACAAGGTGGCAAAAATACCAAACTGCGCGGCTGCACCCAGTAATAACATACGCGGGTTGGCAATAAGCGCACTAAAATCAGTCAGCGCCCCTACTCCCATAAAAATTAATAAAGGGAAGATCCCCGTATCAATACCTACGTAATACACGTAATAAAGCAAACCACCTGGGTCAGAAAGCCCAGCAACCGGAATATTAGTCAGTATTGCGCCAAAGCCAATCGGCAGCAGTAATAGGGGTTCAAAGTTTTTAGCAATGGCTAAAAACAACAACAAACACCCTACCGCAATCATTATTAAGCCAGGAAACGTAAAGTTAGCAATGCCGGTAGCATGCCAAAGGTTTAAAAGACCTTCCATTAAAGCTACCCCTACACCATCGCTATAATTGCATCGCTCGTTGTCACAGCATCACCTTCAGACACTAAGACCTCAGCCACAGTACCTGAGTGCATTGCACGAACCTCGGTTTCCATTTTCATCGCTTCCATAATAACAACCACATCGCCTTCGTTTACGGCTTGGCCTGCTTTTACTTTTACTTTAAAAATATTACCTGCCAGTGGCGCATTCAGTGTTTCACCTGATGCAACCGATGCTGATTGTGGTAAGTGCTCTGAATCTTTTAGCGTTACCTCTTTAAGCTCGCCACCTTGCGCAACCACTACATCGTAAACTTTACCGTCAACTTTAACGCTGTATTGCTCAGCGCTAACACCTTTGTTACTTGCAGGTTTTGCTGCAGGCTTAGTGTTTGCATCATCAGCACTTGGCACTGCTTCAAAGGCATCTGGGTTGTTGCGATTTTTAATAAATTTAAGGCCAACCTGTGGGAATAATGCATAGGTAAGCACGTCATCTATTTGCTCATCAGCAAGTGTTAAACCTTGTTCTTGCGCTTCTTTTTGCAGCTCAGCTTCAAGCGATGCAAGCTCTGGGGCTATATTATCTGCAGGGCGACACGTAATAACCTCACTGCCATCAAGCACTCGCTCTTGCAGCTCTTTGTTCATAGGTGCAGGTGTTAAACCATACTCGCCTTTTAAAACACCGGCGGTTTCTTTGGTAATTGTTTTATAACGCTCACCCGTAAGCACATTTAGTACTGCTTGTGTGCCTACAATTTGCGATGTAGGAGTAACTAGCGGAATAAAACCTAAATCTTCACGCACGCGTGGGATCTCAAGTAATACTTCATTTAGCTTATCTGCTGCGCCTTGCTCTTTGAGTTGGTTTTCCATGTTGGTTAACATGCCACCAGGTACTTGTGCGAGTAAAATACGGCCATCAACACCTTTAAGGCTCCCCTCAAAGGCAGCGTACTTTTTACGTACATCTCTAAAATAAGCCGCTATTTCTTCTAGCTGGTTTAAATCTAATTCGGTATCGCGGGGCGTACCTTCAACAATCGCTACAATGGTTTCTGTAGCTGAATGACCGTAAGTCATACTCATTGAAGAAATTGCGGTATCAAGCATATCAATGCCTGCATCAATGGCTTTTTGATACGTAGCTGTACTTAAACCTGTGGTTGCATGGCACTGCATAGCAATAGGGATAGAAACGGTTTCTTTTAGCCCTTTAATAAGTTGCTCTGCATCGTATGGTTTTAATAAGCCTGCCATATCTTTAATACAAATAGAGTGACAACCTAAATCCTCTAGCTGTTTTGCAAGGGTTAACCACATATCAAGGGTATGCACAGGGCTTACAGTATAAGAAATAGTGCCTTGTGCGTGTGCTCCTACTTTTACAGCCGCTTTAATTGCCGTTTCTAAGTTACGCACATCGTTCATGGCGTCAAAAATACGAAATACATCTACACCATTTTTGTGGGCACGCTCTACAAACTTTTCTACCACGTCATCGGCATAGTGGCGGTAACCCAATAAATTTTGCCCACGTAATAGCATTTGCTGTTTAGTATTCGGCATTGCTTTTTTAAGGGCACGAATACGCTCCCACGGATCTTCACCTAAATAACGAATACACGAGTCAAACGTAGCGCCGCCCCACGACTCAATAGACCAATAACCGGCATCATCAAGTTTGCTAGCAATAGGTAGCATGTCATCTAAGCGCATACGGGTTGCAAGTAAAGACTGATGAGCATCGCGTAAAACAAGTTCTGTTAATTTTAATTTAGCCATGTGTGCCTCTTATTTATTATTTGATTTGTACTGAGCAATGGCAGCACTAATAGCAGCGATGTGCTCGTTTGGCACACCTTGAGATTTTAAAGATGGTGATTTAACCGGTATTGCAACTTCAGCCTCGTCAAAACGAGCAACCAATTTAGACATGAGTGACACAGCACCAATCAATATTGAAAGAAATACAAACACGCCCACCATGCCCGTCAGCATCAAGCTACCTGCGGTTGTGAGTACAGCTCCTATATCCATTTTTCTCCCCCTGCACTATATAGCGATATAAAAAACCGCTTTATTTAAATAATTATTCACCGAATGATAACAAAACTTTTAACTTTGTCCACCACCTGTCAATTGGTAAAACCAATTAAAATTAAACTAACATACAGTCACAATAGTTAACATAGCTAATACAGGGTTAAATTAGCTTAGATATAGATGATAAAAATAACCGTTATAGGCAAAGGTTATATGGTTAAACCCAAAAAAACTTAAAAACTATAAAAAATAGTAAGTTAAACGGCAGGTAAAAAATCAGCTTGGGCTAAAATGTAAATTGGTCTTACCAGGACTAGTAAAGAAGCGCGCAAAAAATATTTATTTTTTCACTCTCTTTACAATAGTGTGAATAAGTTACATCGTTAAACGTAAAACTTACCAATCCTAAATTTACAACTCTCGCTCAAAAAACATAACATATTGAAAATTAATAAAATTAAACTCTGGCACGCAACTGGCATTATTACTTTCGAACGAATTTGATAACCAAGGAGAAAACAATGTTACGCTGGACAATTACATTTTTAGTTATTGCTTTAATCGCTGCAGTGTTAGGTTTTGGTGGTATCGCAGGTGCCGCAGCTGGTATAGCAAAAATTATATTCTTTATCTTTTTAGTACTTTTAGTGATTTCTTTAGTTTCAGGTGCGCTGCGCGGTAAATCGCCCAGGTAGCTACTAACATACTTAAAACACTAAACAATCAACATATACAAGGAATTACATTATGAACTCAACAACTTTAAAAGCAGCACTAATCGCCGTATTTGCAGGTTTCTTTATGATGGGTTGTGAAGACAACCACGCAGAAGAAGCAGGTGAGCGTATTGATGAAGCAGTAACTGACGTGCAAAACTCTGTTGAAGATGCATGTGAAAATGTAAAAGAAGGCGTTAACGCAGAAGAAACTAACTGTTAATCTGTTTGGTAACGTAAAAAACGGCTTTTAATAAGCCGTTTTTTTGTGCGCTAATAAAAAGCGGCTTCTAACTCTTATAATGCATAGCCTACATTAACGGGTGTGATTTTTACGCTAGCTTGTTAAAATAGCGAAAACTATTACTTATTAGCAATTATGGCACTGACCACCACTTACACACTCGATAAACCCTACTACTACGAATGCTTTGACGAGTCCCACTCTTATAGTAAAGCAGCCAAGCCAAAGTATTTTTTGCTGGCATTACTGGTGTGCTTAGGTTTAATTAGTATTTACGCTATGGACGATCATTACCTAGGTACATTTTTAATAATGCTAGGTGTATTAGAATGCGTTGCCTTTTATTACCGCAGGCCTTGGTGGGTTACGCGCCAAATGTTTAGTCGTGCTTCGGGCTCAACGGTTACTCTTTCGTTTACCGATGACGCTATTAGCACCGAAAACCACTATAAAAGCCATACATTTAAGTGGGCAGAAATAACCCATATTATTAAAACCAACCACGGCTACTTAGTGCACCATAATAAAGGTATGCAATATATTTCTAGCAGTGTATTAACCGATGAAATGCGCGATTTTATAAACAAAAAAGCCACTCAGTGAGTGGCTTTTGGTATAGCTAAGTGCATTACTCAGCTAAGTATACGTGTTGATTAAGCATTGCCCGGATTAGGGTTAGACTTTTCAGCTTGTATACGCATGTAAATCTCTTCACGATGCACTGAAACGTCTTTAGGTGCGTTAACACCAATTCGAACTTGATTTCCTTTAACACCTAATACAGTAACAGTTACTTCGTCACCAATCATTAGGGTTTCACCTACTCTACGAGTTAGTATTAGCATTCTCTTGCTCCCATGTTCCAATAAATTATAAGATTCCGCTTGACCATTTTAATGAAAAATTGATTGAAAAGTAAGTAAAAACTCCCAAACTATCCATTTTCTGTTAAAAATTCTGAGTGTAACGCTCTTACTGCTAGTTCTAAATACTTCTCGTCAATTAAAACCGATACCTTGATTTCAGACGTCGATACTAAAACTATGTGTATGCCTTCTTGCGCCAATGCATCAAAAAATTGATGCGCTACACTACTGTGAGACTTCATTCCTATGCCA
Source organism: Pseudoalteromonas sp. CuT4-3 (assembly GCF_035666335.1). NCBI lineage: Bacteria > Pseudomonadati > Pseudomonadota > Gammaproteobacteria > Alteromonadales > Pseudoalteromonadaceae > Pseudoalteromonas > Pseudoalteromonas sp. CuT4-3. Next base: position 692,422 of record NZ_CP142030.1, on the reverse strand, counting down.
ACAGCCGACACTTTTGCAACTGTTGTATCACTAGAAATGCTATCAGCCTGCAGATTTACCTGTTGTTGAGTTAGTAAATCGTGTGCTTGCAAATAGTCATTTGAATGCACAGTAAAAGCATAGTCTATTTTTTCAAAGTTATGATTAACTTGACTAATCATATCTATTTCGATGCCATTTTCTGCAAAAAGTTTCAAAATTTTTGTAAGAGAATGAACACAGTATGGTACGCCATGTACCTTTATCAAGCATTCGTCACGATTAAACGCAATCCCCGACACAACCTTAGTTGGCATATCGCTCTCCTCAAAACTTATTAGCGTTCCTTCATCGGGCTCAAAACTCGAAAGCACCCTTAGCGGCATTTTATGATTACCAGCAGACTCAACAGCACGAATATGCAATACTTTTGCGCCTAAGCTTGCCAGCTCTAGCATTTCCGCAAACGTTATATGGCGCATTCGCTGCGCGTTTGGTTCTACACGAGGATCAGTAGTGTATACGCCATCAACGTCGGTATAGATCTGACATTCATCGGCTTTTATTGCCGCGGCTATTTCTACCGCAGAGGTATCGGTGCCGCCGCGTCCAAGGGTTGTAATATTGCCCTCTACATCGCGCCCCTGAAAACCGGCAATAATCGCAACCCGATTATGCTCAAGCTCATGCTTTAAACGCGTCGCAGCAACCTCTTCAATACGGGCTTTACCAAACATGTTATCGGTTTGAATATTAACCTGATCGGCTAGTAGGCTTACAGCCGAATGGCCACGTTTTATAATAGCCATAGCAAGGAGCGAAACAGAAACCTGTTCTCCAGTGCTAATAAGTACGTCTAATTCTCGGCTACTCGGGCGAGTATCTATTTGCTTGGCGAGGTTAATTAAGCGGTTGGTTTCTCCCGACATGGCCGAAAGAACCACAACCACTTGATGACCTTGCTGCTTAGTTTTAACAACAAGGTCGGCGACCGCTTCTATTCGCTCAATAGAGCCAACCGAAGTGCCGCCAAACTTTTGGACAATAAGTGCCACGTAAGCTTAAACTTTCTCACTTACCCAGGCAGTCACGCTTTCAAGCGCGGCGTTTAGGTTTTCAGGCTGTGAACCACCCGCTTGTGCCATATCAGGACGACCGCCCCCTTTGCCGCCTACTTGGCCTGCCATGTGGTTTACAAGCTCACCGGCTTTAACTTTACCGGTTAAATCTTTCGTTACACCGGCAATTAGGCTTACTTTTTCGCCGCTGGCAACACCCAGTGCAATAACACCTGAGCCAATCTTGTTTTTAAGATCGTCAACCATACCTCGAAGCGCTTTAGATTCAGTTCCTTCAACGTTTGCCACTAATAGCTTAACGCCATTAATTTCAACAATCGAATCAAGTAAAGACGCGCCCGCTGCACTGGCTAGTTTATCGTTAAGCTGTGCAATTTGCTTTTCAAGGCCTTTAGACTTTTCAAGAAGCGCAGTTACTTTTTCAAGTACCGATGCGCTATCACCTTTTACCAGCGCCGCTACATCGTTTAGCTGTTTTTCTTGCTCGCTTACATACGCCACTGCATCTGCGCCTGTTACTGCTTCAATACGGCGTACGCCTGCAGCAATACCGCTTTCAGATACAATTTTAAATAAGCCAATATCACCCGCGCGCTCTACGTGCGTACCGCCACACAGTTCAATTGAGTAATCGCCAATGGTTACTACGCGTACTTCATCGTCGTACTTTTCGCCAAACAGCGCCATTGCCCCTTTTGCTTTAGCGTCATCAATCGCCATAAGCTCAGTGTTTAGGGCAAAGTTACGACGAATTTCATCGTTAACTACACGCTCAATTTCACGTAGCTCGTCTTTAGTAACCGCTTCAAAGTGTGAGAAGTCAAAACGTAAACGTTCAGGCTCAACCAGCGAGCCTTTTTGGCTTACGTGTTCACCTAATAATTGGCGCAGAGCTTCGTGTAAAATATGCGTAGCTGTGTGATTTTTCTTAATACGTTCACGGCGTTCATCATCAATAGTTGCATCTACTTTATCATTAACCGCAATGCGCCCTTGTACGCTACCGTGGTGTGCAAACGCATTACCCAGTTTAGTAGTGTTAGTCACTGTAAACTCGCCACCTGCAACAGTAATGGTACCGGTATCGCCTGTTTGGCCACCAGATTCTGCATAAAATGGCGTATGGTTAAGTACAACAATGCCTTGTTGGCCGTCTTCTAAAATAGAAACCGACTCACCATTTGCAAACACTTCTACTACTGTAGCGCTGTAATGTGTGCTGTCGTAGCCTTTAAACTCAGTGTGTTTTTCTGACTTTAATTGCTCGTTGTAATCGGCACCAAATTTACCAGCTTGCTGCGCTGTTTTACGCTGTACCGCCATGCACTCTTCAAAGCCTGCATGGTCTATTGTCATTTGGCGCTCACGGGCTACATCGGCCGTTAAATCAGCAGGGAAACCATAGGTGTCGTATAATTTAAATACTAAGTCACCAGGAATAACATCGCCTTTAAGCTCGCTTAGGCTTTCTTCTAAAATAGCTAAGCCACGCTCAAGGGTTTTACCAAATTGTTCTTCTTCAATGCGCAGTACTTTTTCGATAATTTCTTGCTGCTTTGCAAGCTCTGGGTAGGCTTGGCCCATTTGTTCAATAAGCGCTGCAACCAGTTTATAGAAAAACGCACCTTGTGCACCAAGCTTGTTACCATGGCGCACTGCACGACGAATAATACGACGCAATACATAACCACGGCCTTCGTTTGATGGCATAACACCATCAGAAATTAAAAACGCACACGAACGAATATGATCCGCAACAACGCGTAGCGATTTATCGTTTAAATCTTGTGCGTTAGTTACACTTGCCGCAGCTGCAATTAAGCCTTGGAACAAGTCGATTTCGTAGTTTGAATGCACGCCTTGTAAAATAGCAGCAATACGCTCAAGGCCCATACCTGTATCAACAGATTGTTTAGGCAGCGGCTCCATAGTACCGTCGCTTTGACGGTTGTACTGCATAAATACAAGGTTCCAAATTTCGATAAAGCGGTCGCCATCTTCTTCAGGCGAGCCCGGAGGACCACCCCAAATGTGCTCACCGTGATCGTAAAATATTTCAGAACACGGACCACATGGGCCAGTATCGCCCATTGACCAAAAGTTATCTGAGGTAGCAATACGAATAATACGATCTTCGCTTAGGCCAATATCATTGTGCCAAAAGCCAAATGCATCTTCATCGTCGTGGTAAATAGTAACAAGTAGTTTTTCTTGTGGTAATTTAACAACCTCAGTTAAAAACTCCCACGCAAACTTAATTGCGTCTTGTTTAAAGTAATCGCCAAAACTAAAGTTACCTAGCATTTCAAAAAATGTATGGTGACGCGCTGTGTAACCTACGTTTTCTAAATCGTTATGTTTACCACCAGCACGCACACAACGCTGTGCACTTGTAGCACGCGTGTAAGGGCGAGTTTCGGCGCCTAAAAACACATCCTTAAAAGGAACCATACCGGCATTGTTAAATAACAACGTGGCATCGTTACCCGGAATAAGTGAAGCCGATTGGACAATTTGGTGCTGTTTGCTGGCAAAAAAGTCTAAAAACTGTTGCCTAAGTTGTGCCGTAGTCATGTGCTGCATGTGAAAATCTCACCTGTATTTACTGTGCTTGCATTGCAAAATCAATTTGTTCGTAGCTAAATCCTCGGTACATTAAGTAGCGCACGCGCTTAGCTTTATCTTTGTACTCGAGGTTGGCCGGTGTAGTTGAATACTTTTTGTTGTACGCTTCCTGCGCAAGCTCAAACCAGTCTATTTCAAGCTCTTCAACCACTCTTTCAAGTAGTGAACGGTCAATCCCTTTGCCTATGGCTTCGCTTTGAATGCGCTTTAAGCCATGGCCTTTAAAAATGTGTTTTCTGACAAACCCTTCGCAATAGCGTTGCTCGTTAATAAAATTGTGCTCTTCGCACCAATTAAGCAGGGTTTCTATAAACTCGTCGCTGGCTTCTTTTTGCTGAAGCTTAAAGGTTAACTCGCGGCGCGAATATTCTTGGCGCCCAAGTAACCACAGTACATAGTTTTTAAGCTTTTGTTTTAACTTATCATCCATTAAGCGTCAAAGCGCCCGCTTTGTTCACTGCTAAGTGGTTTAACATTACTATCGTCACTTGGCGGTACAACTGGCATAAAAATAGCCTGATAAGATACAAAGAAACTAATGTAGCAAATTGGCATTAAAATCAACAGCGGTAAGAACGATAAGAACATAGAAAGCGCCATAAATAACACACAAATAATGCCAAAAACACTCAATGCGAACAGGTTATGATAAAAAACCAATAGCGAATTTTTAAGCGCCGTTAAAATGCGTTTTTCTTTACTAAAATAAATAAGCGGTACCGCGTAAGCAAACGCCATTAAATACACCGCCATTGCCACTAAAAATAGCACCACACTGGCGCCCGAAATACTATTTAAGGTTTGCTCAAGCGCAATGTTAGGATCAAGCCCCTCTTGGCTCATAATAGCTACTGCATCGGCAAATAGGCCATTAGCTAACAAGGCCATTAAAATACCCGCCCCCATTTGGTAAAGCGCTAAACGTAGCAGCCCTAAACGGTTACCTTTTGCGCTAAAGGGTTTGAGTATGTCGGCCAGCATAATTTTACCGCCTTGCTGCTTGCTAAGTACCGCTTGGTAAAAACCGGCGGTTAAAAAAGGCGTGGCAAGTGCCGCAACAACTTGCAGCAAAGGTAAAAATAACGACAGTATGCCCACTATGCCTATTAATAAGTGCATAACTACAAAGGTAAATGGCTGGGTTTTAAAAATATGCCAACCGGCTTTAAACCACTTTAGCCCGGCATCGGCTTTAAAAATTCGTAATTCGTTAGACATACAGGCTCTTAAATTAAACAAAACACGCCAAGTATAACTTGGCGTGAGGGGGGATTAACAGACACTACATGATTAAATAGTTAAGGTTTTTTAATTTTTTTAATATCTAACATATGTGCGCCGTGTTTTATTTTGGTTTCTAGGTAAGCTTTGTTACCTGTAAGGCCTGCTTTAATATGCGCATGGGTACCAATAACGGTGTCTACTTCAATGCCGGCATCTTTTAATGCATTAAGCTTTTTAGGGTTATTGGTCATTAATTTAACGTGGCTTAAATTAAGTGCGTTGAGCATTAATACCGCGTCCGAAAAATCACGTAAGTCGTCAGCAAAGCCTAAGTGGTTATTAGCCTCGTAAGTGTTCATACCTTGAGATTGCAGCACGTAAGCATCAATTTTATTATATAAACCAATACCTCGGCCCTCTTGGCGTAAATACAATAACACCCCGCCTTGGTCGTGCATCATTTCAATACACTCATTTAACTGCTCGCCACAATCGCAGCGCGATGAATGAAACACATCACCGGTTAAACACTCAGAGTGCATGCGAATAAGCGGCACATTTTGATTTACATCAGCATTGTTAAATACAAACGCAACGTGTTCTTGGCCGTCTTTTAAGCCACTAAAAGACACTATTTCTGCGGGAATATCACTATTTTTGCCAACATTAAGCTGGGCTCTTGCTCTTACTTGCGCCACGACAAATCCAAATAATTAAATAACTACGACACCATAAGGTGATAATATCACAAATGTTTAAAGTTAGATCGTAGTACACTAGGTTTATGGCAAATATATGGCGATTACACAGCCTATTTTCAATCTTAATATGCAATAAACTCCCACTACCTAGGGCTATTTCCCCAAAACAATGACAAACTTGTACGCATTTGCTATTTTAATTTTATTACTTTTACCACGCTGCTTATACATTAAGTTAATACACCGCACCTATAAAAAGCTAAAACGGTGTTACCTAGTTATCTCAGCAGGCACTTTTAGCACAGTTTAATGACGAAAATTAGTTACAGCTTAGTGCACATGGGTATTAGGTAATTAGTTAGTTTTATAAGTAAACGCCCACACAAAGAGTAATGAAAACCATTATCACTTGTGGTATTTTGTTTCTAGATTGAACACTAATAGGGATTATTATGAAAGCACAACACCTCGCCTTAGTTATCGGATTAACCTTTACGGCTTTTGCAAGCCAGGCCAATGCAAGCCAAGTAAGCGATGATAAAGCCGCCTTTTCTGATGCATACCAAAGTTATTTAACGGCTGTTAAAAAAGACGAAAACATAGAGCAAGCAGCTAAACATGCCTATTTTACAGGCCTTGCGCTTTATGGTGATAAAAGTGATAACACCGCAAGCCTTGCTATTAATTACGCCAAAGCAATTACAGCGCCGCGCTCTACCAACGACAAAAAAAATGTATCAGAGCAACGCTTCGAACTTTACTCGCAAGCCTATACAATACTGGCAAATAACCACGGTAAAAATGCAATAGAAACAATCGATGCCCTAATAGGCAAGGCTGAAAACACCCGCTCGGCCTATCAAGCCGATAACGATTACGAGCGTGTAATTGAGATTGCTAAAACACAAAACAACCCTAAATTCGTTGCCGACATGCAGTTTGAAGCAGCCTCGCTGTTAGCCAAAAAATTTGCTCATAAAAAATACCATAAAGCTAAAACACTGCTTAACCAAGCCGATGACTACTACCGTAATAACCTAGACGACAACACCGTAGAGCGCATTAAAGCCGACTTTTTAATGGCGTCGTTTGCTCAAGGTAAGAAAAAATACAATGAAGCCATTGAACGACTAAACCATGTTGTATCGGTATTTGATAACAACTTAAGCTTTGATCACAGCGCTGAGCTTACTGCGCACTCAAAGCTTGTTAACCTTTATGAAAAAACAGGCCAAAGCGAACAAGCCACTAAGCATTGTTTAGCAATTGCTAAAATGGTGCCGTGGAAAAAAACACAAGAGCAAACACCTATATACCGCAAAAACCCTGAGTACCCACCAAACAAAGCGCGCCAAATGCGAGACGGTATTGTCGTTGTTGAATTTGACGTAGATACCGCAGGCTTTGTTAAAAACCCAGAGGTAGTTAGCTCACAAGGGGGGAAAGAGTTTGAAAGGTCGGCACTTACAGCACTTAAAAAGTGGCGTTATGCACCAAAATTTGAAGACGGCCAACCCGTTGTTGCAAGCACTCAAGTACAGCTCGACTTTAAAATAGCCAGATAACACGCAAGATATTATAGCGTCTTTTTGTTCAGGTAGTTTTACTCAAAGCTTTGCGAGTATTTTATCGCTTGCGGCTTCAATTAAATCGAGCACATTTTCAAAGCCATCATCGCCGCCGTAGTATGGGTCGGGTATGGCGCTTTGGCTTTGCTCGCCGTATTCTAAAAACAATGCCAGCTTGTAATGTAAATGGGTGGGGCATTGCGCTTTTAAGTCAGCTAAGTTTTGTGTGTCGGCCGCTAAAATTAAATCAAACTCAGTAAAATCGCTGCTGCGCACTGGGCGCGAAAATATACCTTTAAAGCTATAACCGCGTTTTTCGCCTGCAGCCATTGAGCGGCTATCTGGCGTTTTACCTTCGTGGTAGCCAAAAGTCCCTGCCGAGTCTACCTTAACCTCAACACCTAATTTTTTAGCGCGCGCTTTTAACACCGCCTCTGCTGTGGGCGAGCGGCAAATATTACCTAAACACACTATCAGTACTTTTTTCATTAAGGCTCCTTTAGCTAATTTAACCACCTAGGCTTTAAAACTGTTTTAATATAGCCTCGTTATAGTCATCGGCATTTAAAGTCAGGTTATACTTGGCCGCCACACTATCAAGCTCCGCTTGTTTTATAGCTAACTCGTCCATAGTAATGGTGTTATCGTCAAGCTGCCATAAAAGCCGTGAGCCCGCATAACTATAATGAATCGCTAATAATGCATCGGCATTACCCTCGCGCCCTGCCGCTTTTAGCTTTGGCATTTTGCGGGTTATTTTATTAAGCGCTTGTTTAAGCTCCCACACATATACCACCTCGGTCATAAAACTATGGGTACGGTATTTATTTAACAGCCAGCCAATGGCCAAACTTGTTATAACAACACCGGTTAAATTCCAATGAAAATGGCTCCCGCTTTCATCAGGAAACAACGCAATTAACGTTTGCGATATAGCTAAGCTGCCAACAGCTAAACCCGCCGCACACCCAGCAATTACCCTATTTAAATGTTTGCGGTAACGAGCTTTATCTATTTGTATGAGTTGCATAACAGCCTAAAAAATTAATAAGTAAAAATATAGCGAACGCTATTGTAACTAAACCCCGCAATTTTTATAAAATTATTTAACCCCTTTTTGATTTGCCCCCCGTTATAGCTTTTAAACAACCCAATAAGTTTACTCGGAGCGGCTTATGCACACACTTGAAGTACCCAATAATTCAGCATTTATTAAAACATCAACCGCCGTTATTGGCGGCGCAGTAATGACCTTTGCCGCCTTTGCATTTATGCAATACTTAATTAGTGGCGAGCAGCGCGCACCTATAAAACTCGGCGAGGATATTATTGTAGAGATTTTTCAGGCACCAGAGGATTCACAAGTAAGGCATATACAAAAAATACAGCCACCACCGCCTGTGCCAAAAACGCCGCCTAAAGCGCCACCAATCGATACCTCAAACGACCCTGTAATAGCGATTAACGAATTAACACCAATCACTATTGATGATTTTGGAGATGATATAAATAGCACGATTAACCGCCCAACAGGCGATGCAACCCCCATAGTGCGCATAAATCCAAAATACCCAACATCTGCTGCGCGCAATGGCATAGAAGGCTGGGTACAACTCAGCTTTAGTATTTCGCCCACCGGCGAAGTAATAAACCCAGTGGTAATAAACGCCGAGCCCAAACGCACCTTTGACCGCGAAGCAATAAGAGCCATAAAACGCTGGAAATATCGCCCCAAAGTAATAGAAGGTGTGGCACAATTACAAACAGATCAAACCGTACAGCTCGATTTTAAATTAGATAACTCTATTTAACGGACTAAACGCCTATGCTACTCAGTATTAAGTCATGGTTATTTGAAACGCCAAGCAAGGATTGCATGGCAAGTTACGCAAAAAGTGGCGACAACCGCCACTTAGAGCAGCTTATTTCCCTATACAGTAACGATTTATATCACTACCTAGTGACGCAATCTAATACGCATTTAGCATACGACGTAAGCCAACAAACCTGGCTAAAAGTAATCGAAAAACGCCACCTTTACCAAGCGCAAACCACGCCAAAAGCGTGGTTATTTAAACTCGCGCGCAACACATTAGTAGACGAATACCGCAAACAACAGCGCTTTGTAGAGCTTGACGAAAACACCCACCTACCCGCGCAGCAAAATGAGCAAGGTAATAACAACAGTATTAGCAATATAAATTACCAAGCGTTCGATAGCGCACTCAAGCAACTGAGCTTTGTACAGCGCGAAGCCATTACCTTACAACAAGAAGGCTTTAGCCTCGCCGACATAGAGCTTATAACGCAAAGCAACCATGAGAGCGTAAAAACAAGGCTGCGCTATGCCAAGCAAAACCTTAAACGTTTATTAGGAGCAAACAATGAACAAGCCTGATGAGCAGTTTGATCAAAAGCTCACTCAACACTACAAAGAGCGAAAAGCACGCACTACACTCAGCGCTTCCCAGCAAAAAGCGTTACTTAATAATGCCAGCCATAAAAAGCCCTCAAGGCTTAGTTTTACGCTACAGTTAACCAGCCTTGCCTGCGCACTGGGCGTATTCGCCTTTATTGTGTTTGATAGTAACGAGGGCATTAACCACGCACCTAAAACCGTACTTAATACCATCGATATTCACAACTACTCAATTATTAAAACCCACGAAATAACCCCATCGGGCAGTTACACAAGCGCCATTACCGAGCAAAAACACGCACTCGATACTCAACACGCTAATAGCTTGCGCTTACACCAACAACGCCACATAGAATACGGCACGCTCGTAAAGGTTGATAACGACTGGTACATAGCCAGCTGTAATGACGAGGTACTGGTGCAAATTAAGCAGTCACTGCTCAGTGATTTAAAGGGAAGGCACGCAGTGGAAAGTAATATAAATACCGGTGATATGCTGGCTATGGCACATAACGGCAAAGGGCAGATTATTGCACTTAAACATGCGGGTGCTGGAGTTAGGCAGTGTGGGGTTTAGGTGGTTTGTCTCAGTTAAGGTTGGTGGTAATTTAGATAAATATTACCACCGAGAACACAGAGGCGCTTCGCGCTGCACAGAGGTAGTTAACTATCGCCCATGTAGTCTAGTGGTGAGGAAAGCTCTATAAAATCACGATATTGCTCTTTAGATATTTTGTTGTATTCATCTTTGTTATAGATATAGTTAAGCCATAATAAAGTAACTTCTGGAGAAGTTTCTATTTTATGCTGTGCTAGGTTCTTTTCTGCGTTTTGCAACTCAGTTAAACCGTCATCGCTATCAAAAATCAAAACATCATAAGGATTTGATTCTGAGATAAAAATACTGCAAAAAATATTCTCAATAAATTTAGATAGTGAAATAGGATAATTTCCCTCAAAGTACTTATTATCTTTTGGAACGAAACGGCCGTTATGGAATTGAGAGGTGTATGACTGTGGATCAATAAAATAGATTATCTCGGCTAATAAATACTCTTCTGATATATCCCCTTGTAAGAAGTCAGCTAGGCTAATATCTATGATCTTATTTTCATCACCTCGTTCTGTTCTTTTGAACCTACCATTTATTATCTCCTCATAAAGTGGGTGGTTTTTTTCATGGATACAAAACAAAATAGCGAGCACAAGAACATCTACTTTTTTGCCACTTGGTAAATTAATAATAATGGCAGTAATACGTTCAGTAATTTGAATAGCTGTTCTTGCTGACACCTGAAAGGCATCTAATACAACTGAGATATTAGCTAAAGTGGTTTCGGACGTTTTGGTACGAGGGAGTAGCTCAATATTTTTACTTTCTAAATACGCAGTTTCAAATTTAGTTGTATCACTATGTACTGATAAAAAATCCTTCAAAGCAGGACGCTTTAAACTGTAACGACTATTAAAAAAACGGCCTAAATAAACCTTAGCGTCAAACCCTTCACCGTATATTGATTTTATTGTATGTTGAAGCTGATCGGTATCCGTAGCCACAACAAATACGATACCTTTTACATTAAAAATATGTTTAATCGCCTCTAGCATTTCTACTGCATAACTTGGGCGACAACGGTCTAATTCATCAATAAAAATAAATATAGGTAACGACTTATCTTCCTGCTCTTCAAACTTATTTACCCAATCAGCTAACTTAGATTTTATTACTTCAATACTTTTGTTTTTAGCTTCATGATCTTTAATTAAGTTTTGTGCAAGCGCCTTTACAGCAGGCGAAAAGTCGCTGCCCGTCGGCTTATTAGAGTTTTGATTTTGGTCATTTTCAGTTTCATCATCAGAAAATAGTAATGTGTGTAACTCATCTAAATCGATGCCTGATATTTTTTTAGTTAGGCCTTGTGCGATAGCAGGTGCAACGGCCTTAAACATAGAAACTGCACTTTTAGGTATGGTTATATTAAACTTAGCCTGACGTTGAAGCTGCTTGATGATACCTGCAATTACAGTTAAAAATGGGTCGTCTGAATAGTCTTGCTGCCATGCATCAATATATACAACAGGAAAATCTACTATTAATTCTCGTGACCAACGCTTAAGAAAATAGGTTTTACCTGCCCCCCATTCAGCATTAAGATTTAATACATAGTTTTTCTTTTGCTCATCATCAGGCCTACTTTCGTCATAACCTTCTTGAGCCAATAGCCTTGATAAGAAAGTGGCGTAGCGAGCTCTATCTAATTTATCTGCAGGAAAATATTCCTCTAATGGTGGCTTAGTTGCTTCACTCCAATTAAATTCTTTCATTTAATTCCTTTTAAGTAGTCTTTTTTCATAGTGCGATATAAAACGATCGCCGCTGAGTTCTCCGAGCTAACGCCCAACGCGCCAGCAAGCTTTACGCCTACAACAAACACTACATATAACTAACTTTAGTGTGCTCATTACATTGGTGATACGTTGGGTTTCGTGTCACTCAACCCAACCTACGTCGCTAATATCTTGTAAATTATCGGTAATGGTTACTGCTTTAAAAGCCGTTGTTCTGGATTGTGTAAGTACTTTAAGCCGATGGTCACTATACGTGTATGTACCATTGTTATAACGCGTAGTTGAACATTACCAATAACCACAATTGAGCCTTTACTGATTTCTCCTGAGAGCTTTTGGTTGATCACCTCTTCCAAGCTTATGCCCTCTGGGGCGTCTATTTTCATGTGATATGAGTAAAATATATCGCCTACTAGCGTAACCCCTTTCACTTTAAGTTCGTTGCGCGCTAAGTGACTGTCTTGGTGGTTTGTTTTATCGGTTGCTGTAAAAACTAAATCAACAAAAGGTCTGTTAGCGGGTTTTAAAACAACAAATAAATGATCGTTTGGTTTTAATTTAGTAGAGCCGCGTGGCGGTATGATTGAAGGCCCTCGTGTGATCATGGCTACAACTACACTTTCTGGTAGTGCAGCATGTGACAAACTGCGCCCAGAAACGCGAGAAACCTCACTTAACGTATACTCTACAATTTCTATATCAATATCGTTTAGGGCGGTAATTTCGAGCGTTGCAGCTGCTAAATCGGGTGGCGGCTCTATTAAACTTAACTTTTTAGCCATCCAAGGCATAGTTGAGCCTTGCAACGTGGCCGAGATTAACACCACGAAAAAAACCACATTAAAAATAAGCTCCGCCCCTGAAAGGCCAAACAACAGTGGGAATATAGCTAAAATAATCGGCACTGAGCCTCTTAGCCCCACCCAAGATACAAATAAAGTTTCGCGATTATTAAAGCCAAATAATTTCAAAATTGGCGCTACCGCTAGTGGGCGAGCAACAAAAATAAGTGCCAGTGCAATTAACAACCCTTCTAACCATACATCAACCAACGACGAGGGATTAATTAAAAGCCCTAACACAACAAACATGGTTATTTGCCCAAGCCACGCTAAACCATCGTGAAACAGAAAAATGCCGCGTTTATATACAAATTTACTGTTACCTAAAATAACGCCAGTTATAAATACAGCTAAAAAGCCACTGCCGCCAAGCGTTGCAGAAAGGCCAAAAGAAAGCAGCCCAAATGCGGTTACCATTACTAAATACAAACCTGATGCGTTTAATTTTATTCGATTAATAAACCACACCGACACCTTACCAATTAAAAACCCACAAACGGCGCCTACGCCCATTTGCTGGGCAAATAACTGCAGTAAACCCAGCCCTATTGGCATGTCGTTCACTAGCATTTCGAGCAAACCAACCGTTAAAAAAATAGCCATTGGGTCGTTCGAGGCGCTTTCTATTTCAAGGGTTGATTTAAGCTTTTTATTTAGGTGAATACCGGCGCTTCGTAAAAGTGCAAATACGGCTGCGGCATCTGTAGAGCCCACAATAGCGCCCAGCAAAACACCTTGTAATACGGGTAGGTCTAAAATATAAGTGGCGACAAGGCCGGTAATTACAGCCGTTAAAAGCACCCCGACCGTTGCTAAAGCCGAAGCAGGTTTCCACACTTGTTTAATTGAACTGGTTGGCGTTTGTAGCCCACCATCAAATAGAATAATAGCCAGTGCTAGCGTGCCCAGAGCATGCGCCGCCTCTGCGTTATCGAATGATATGCCGGCAATACCGTCTTCACCTGCAAGCATGCCCACCAGTAAAAATAGCACCAGCACGGGTAAGCCAACGCGCGCAGATAGCTTGCTCGAGATAACCCCTAGTAAAATTAAAATGGCACTAACAAGAATGATATTATCTATTACAAACATAGTGTGGGTTTACAGCCTTGTATAAGTTAAAAAGTAAGAATTTATAGCTATTAAAAAGCTTAAAGCTCATGCTATACAATAACCTAAAAAATATAAATACGGGTACTTAACTGCATATTTAAAACAAAAAAGCCTGCGATTAAGCAGGCTTTTGAGTATTTAAACGAGCAAATTTTATAACACTATTATGCTTGTTACTAAGTACGCTATAAACGTCAGTGCGCCGCCAAATAACGCATACGGTAGCTGCGTTTTAACGTGGGTGAGTAAGTCACACCCCGAGGCGAGTGCCGATACGGCGCTGGTGTCGGATATAGGGGAGCAGTGATCGCCAAATATACCGCCGCCTAAAATAGCGCCCACCACCAGTGAAGGTGGCAAACCGAGCGCTTGAATAAGCGGTACGCCAATAGGAATAAGTATGGCAAATGTGCCCCACGATGTACCTGTAGTAAACGACATAACCGCGCCGGTTAAAAACAGCACTGGTACAATTAAGTAAATAGGTAGGTAATCGCCCACTAGTGATGCGACAAATACGCCCGTGCCTAGCTCTTTTAAGCTTGCGCCCAGTGTAAGTGAAAGCAATACAATGCTCACCAGCGGTAATAACTCGCCCATGCCTTTAAAGCCGGTGTCGACTAATTGATGGTGAGTAAATTGGCGCGAGCTAATCATTAAAACATATGCAACCACAATGGCTAATACCGTTGCGTATAAAACCGATTTAGAGCCGCTGCCTTCTGCAAGTACGCCGTTGCCGGTGTAAAACATAAAGCCTACCATGCTCACAATTAAGGTAAGTAATGGCACGAGCATGTAACGCGCTTTAGAGCCTTTTACTTCTTCTTTTAGGTCGGTTTTTTGCAGCTCTAGCTTTTGCTCGGCTTCTCTCATTGGGCCGTGTACTTTATCAAACGCGATAGTGTAAAACACAATGACTAGCGTGATAATGGCGTAAAAGTTGTACCCTACGCTGCCCCATAAAATAGAAACCGCCGATTCGCTTAGCTCGTAATTGCCAAGTAAACCCAGTACAAATGCGCCCCAACCGTTAAGTAATATTAAAATACACACCGGTGCACTGGTACTATCAATAATATAAGCAAGACGCGCTCGGCTCATTTTAAACTTGTCGAACAAGCCGCGCGATACAATACCTGAGGTTAATACGCTGAGGTTTGACTCTATAAATACTGCGATGCCGGTAAACATGGTTAAAAAGCCAACTTGGCGCTTACTTTTTGCAATGCCTTTATTCATAAGCATATTAACGGTGGCTGCTACGCCGCCAGATTCGCGTATGTAGGCAAGCAAGGCACCAATCATAATACTAAATATTAAAATGCGAGTGTTACCCGGCGAGCTGGCTACCGATATTATGCGCTCAATGGTATTTAAAAATGTAGCAAATAAGGTATTACCCTCGCCTTGTATAGCGAGTAAAAATTCTGACGAAGCCACGGCCACCAAAAGTGCCATTATTACTTCTTTTCGCCAAAATACGATAGCGATAGCAATGAGCGGCGGTAATATAGAATACCAAGACATAAATTAACCTTTATTAATAGCGAAGTGCGTTCGCTTTATTCACGTTGAAACGCTTATTTTACAGGCCGTTTTAAAAATGTGGCCTGAATTTGTAAACCGCTTAGCTTAATGGATTGGCTTAGTTAAGTCACCTGCAAATAAATCACTTAAGGCACTGCACTTAGGCCGTTTTAGCCTAAACGATAATTTATTGATTTAGTAGTGCTTCGTAAATAAGCGATACCACCGAGCCATATTGCGCGGTCTCGTATTGTTTGCCCAAAAACTGGTAATGTTTTTGGCTTCCTTTTATTTTTGTGTGCCGCGCATTGGTCAATAAAATAATGGCTAAGTCGTAGGTTGGATCAATAACCGTTACTGTGCCCGTCCAGCCGGTGTGCCCATACGCTTGTGCGCTTGCGTAAGGGCCAAAATGCCAACGCCTGGCTTGGTTGTTACCTGCAAGCCTAAAGCCTAGGCCATAGGTTTCGTTGTTTAATTGTGGCGTTACAAACTGCGCTAAGGTTGATGCGCTAAATAATTGGGTATTGCCAAAGCCACCTTGGTTTAATAGTACTTGGCAAAGCACAGCTAAATCGGGTGCATTACTAAATAAACCGGCATGCCCTGCTACGCCATTAAACGAATAAAATGCTCTCTCGTCGTGCACTTCGCCTTGCAAAACATTGGTACGAATATTTTCAAAGGTAATACGGCCATCACGGGTATTGCCGCTAAGCTCGGTTGCTGCAAATTCAGCGCGTTTAAAGCCCTTTTTAAGTGGGTTAAATACCGTATTGGTCAGTTTAAGTGGGGCGTAAATGTGTTGCTCTAGGTAGTCATCAAGTGGTTGCCCGGTTATTCGCTCAACTAGTACGCCTAAAATCATGTAATCAATATCGGAGTAAACGGCTTGTGCGGGGTATTTATTGCTCAGCGGTACTTGCGTAAGTAACAGCTGCTTTGTGGTTTGGCTATTTTGCGAAAAATACGCATCGCCAGTTTTAGCACCTTTACGATGAAAATCAAACACAGGTGGGTAACCTGCTGTATGCGTGAGTAAATCTTTAACTGTGCGCAGCTCGCGGCCATCACCTTTGTATTCGGGTAAGTAACTTTGTACGGGCTTGTTTATATTTAAAAGCCCTTCGCTTACAAGTTTCATTAGGGCAAAGTTAGTGGCAAATATTTTGGTGTTAGAGGCTAAATCAAACAGAGTATGTGTTTGCATTGGCTCTGGGCGTAGTAGCATTAAATCACTTTGCTGGTACTGTTTGGCATCGCCATAGGCACTAAGCTTTATGAGTTCGCCACTTTTAATAACGGCTAATACTGCCCCGGGAAAACCAGCTTGTATGTCTTTTTCAATAAGGGCATCGACCTGGCTAAAGTCTATATTACTTTGCGCAGCGGTATTTAAGGCCGGAAACTCAAAGCGCAAGGTAAGGCTTGCGCCTTTAGGTTTAATATTTTCAACCTTAAACGTATTTACCCCGTTGTGGGTGCGCCTTGCTAGCGAATACTCATATAAAGTATTAGCGGCTAATTGGTTGGTAATATTAAGCTTTTGGTTATTTATAAAAATATCGGCACTAATAGCGTTATTATTTTGAATTAATAACTGCCCTCGCCCTTTATACGCTTTGAATGTGCCACGGTTATTTACGTACTCACGGCTACTTGGGTTAGCCTCAGGAAAAGTGACAATAACTTGGGCGTTTGGAAGCGTTACTAATTTGCTTTGCTTAAGCTCACTTGCTGTAAACTCATTTGGCTTATTTGCCGTACTGCACGCTACAAGAGTAACACTAACAAGCGCCAGTAAAGCCGTTTTAAAACAGCTGCTTAATTTTTTATTTATTACTAAAGCCATTTGCACCCCTTACTTGTACAGCAAATACGGCGCTCGTTGCTTTTTAAATGCTGCAAGCCCTTGCTGCCAACTTTGTTTTATTTGCCGCTCTGATTGCCCTGCTTCAATAGCTAACCGTAGTTTGTTGGTACCAGCCAATTTATCCATAAAATCAGCGCGTTCAAAAAAGGTAATATTGTTTTTAGATAATTTATTATAAGCCGTAATTAAATAACTTAAATCAAGCCCACGCGTGTTTGCTGTGCGTAGATCGAGCCCTTTTACAGGAGTATTTTTAAATTTAGGGTTTGCTGCCGCCCCTTTAATAGAGCGCGGTGTAAAACTAAAATCCCCAAGCGCAACGGGCGAGTAGCCAATTACTTGAAACGCAAAGTCGGTGCCTCTGCCAATACTTACAGGGGTTGACTCAAAAAAGCAAAGCGACGGATACAGCGCAATTGATTGATCGTTCGGTAAATTAGGGCTGGGTTTTACAGGTAAATTGTAGGATGTTGAGCGCGTGTAATGATCAACTGGGATCACAGTAAGCTTTAAATCAGCCGCTTTATTGATCCAGCTTTCGCCTTTGATCATTTTTGCAAGCTCGCCTACCGTCATGCCGTGCAGCACGGGTATTGGGTGCATGCCTACAAACGATTTAAATTGGCGCTCAAGTATTGGCCCATCAACGTAGGCAATATTGGGGTTTGGCCTATCAAGCACAATAAATTCTATGCCCTGCTCGGCTGCGGCCTCCATCATGTAATGCATAGAGCTTATGTAGGTATAAAAGCGCACGCCTACATCTTGAATATCAAAAATAATAACATCTACTTCGCTCAAAGCCTCAGCGCTTGGTTTTTTGTTTTTGCCATAAATAGAAATAAGCGGGATACCGGTTTTACTATCAACCGCATTTTTAACATGGGCTCCAGCGTCGTGATCGCCTCTAAAGCCATGCTCAGGTGCAAAAATTTTGGTTATGGTTATATTTTTAGTGAGTAAGGCATCTACTAAATGAGTATTTTCAACAAGCGATGTTTGATTTACCACAAGCCCAACACGCTTATTTTGTAGCTGCGGCAAATAATGTTTGTATTGAGCAGCGCCAACAATTGGCGTTATTTGAGCTGTGTGAGCGTGCGCGCCCACATTAAAAATAGTGATAATAAATAGTAAAACAAAGGTGATGAATACAGCTTTAAACATACAGCAAGTTCCTTTTAAACAAGGTGTTTAAAATACCACAGCTTAAGTTAAAGAGCAGTGAATGGTTTTGAGCTGTACATAAGTAACTAGAAGCTGCGCTTCTAACGTGATCACGCTCTACGTCCACGACAATTAAACTCAGGGTTTAAAGTTTTCCCGTAGATACCATCTCTCATTTTAAGCTTCAAGGTCGTACTTAACTTTCTTGGAGCTTAAACTCTTCTTGGTTTTTTATTACACCAAAACATATATGAATGAGCTTTCTCATATTCGCACATACAGCTTGCATCGGTGTTTTACCGTTATTTATTAATGTTAACTTGTGTCGTTTTATTCTTTTATTCCATTGCCCAGCGACAATGGCTGCCATGTAGAGTTTACAGCGAATTCTGGCTGGCCCAAGTTTACTGATTGTTGTTCGCCCTTTTAATTTACCCGATTCATTGTGCCGTGGGATTAATCCACAATAAGCTGCTGCTTCTTTGGCTTTATTAAACTTTTTAGCCGCAAACAAATATGTCAGCTCTCTCGATAATACATGCCCAATGCCAGGTATAGACTCTAGTAGTTTCCTGTTTCTTTTTAAACCAGGCTCATTATCTATGTGATCATCAATGTCAGATTTAAGCTGTTTAATTTCGTCATCTAAAAATGCGATAGTCACTTTTATCGATTGGCGAACACGTGCTGAAACGTTGCTGAATTCACTTGCTTCTAATCGGTTAGCTTCTCGTTGCCGGTTACTCTCAAGCGCATCTAAACGACGGATAAGGGCTTTAAGCTCTCTAACTTCTAACGCTTCAGGTTGCCAATAATCAACGACTGCGTGCTTTGCACAGCCGTAGTGGGCAAGCATCGTTGCATCAGATTTGTCTGTTTTATGAATTATGTTTAACGCGTCAGCATACTTTTTCGCTTTGCCTGTATTCGCTAAAATAATATTAAAGCCTTGCTCATGTAAAAAATACATCAGTGCTTCATGATAAACACCCGTTGGTTCGAGGGTGATAACGAGCTCACTAGCAACGCTTTTAGTTGTATTTAAAAGCCACTTTTCTATTTTCTCAAAGTCTTGATGCTTGTTTTTAAAGACTTTTGTTTTAATCTTGTTTGTAAGCTGGTCTCTCAACCACGATAAATCAATTTTCTCTTTACTAATATCAATGCCGATAAACATCATCTCTACTTACTCCCCTTGTACATACAGCATCTACTTAAATAAAAGTGTGCTTGGATACCATTCAGTTTGTGAGAATAGAAAGTCAGGGCTTTATCTACGGAGCAGTATTAAATACTAGGCGCAAAGGCAAGCTCACTGACTTCGATGTGATAAATGATAGCTAATCATTTATCAACGAGAGATACAAGGCGCTAAGCTTGCTAGCGCGACGAGCATAGCTTGTAAATGGGTTAAATACTAATGTTGGTTTTGAGCTTCTCATTTATTCCTCTTTCACTTCTCTTTGTAATGTTTCTTAAAACAAATTATTCACAAAGAGGTTAAGAGGCGCTGCGCTTTTAGAGAAGTGACTGAATAGAAGATTTGGCACTATGTAAAATTGGATTTTACTAATACCTGATAGCTGAAAGCTTTCTCAAATTTCAGACACAAAAAAACCGACTTAATGTCGGCATATGTATGAAAGTGGTGGGCGCAGGACGTATCTTCTAAGAGTGAACCTCCGACCGCTTGGCTTTAAGCCAACACTTTACTTATTTATACTCTAAGCAGAGTCTATGAAAGTGGTGGGCGCAGGAGGATTCGAACCTCCGACCGCCTGGTTCGTAGCCAGGTACTCTATCCAGCTGAGCTATGCGCCCACTTTCATTTTTTCTTATTTATACTCTAAGCGGAGTTTCTGAAACAATAAATATAAGTATACATCGTAAAATATGCGCTTAACTTATATGTTATTTCAGACACAAAAAAACCGACTTTTGTCGGCTTATTTATGAAAGTGGTGGGCGCAGGAGGATTCGAACCTCCGACCGCCTGGTTCGTAGCCAGGTACTCTATCCAGCTGAGCTATGCGCCCACTTTCATTAGTTACTTGTTTATACTCTAAGTTAGAGTGTGTAAAAGTGGTGGGCGTAGGACGTAACTTTTAAGAGTGAACCTCCGACTGCTTGGCTTTAGCCAACACTTTCTACTTGTTTATACTCTAAGCAGAGTGTTGTAAAAGTGGTGGGCGCAGGAGGATTCGAACCTCCGACCGCCTGGTTCGTAGCCAGGTACTCTATCCAGCTGAGCTATGCGCCCACTTTTACTGTTTGCTTATTTATACTCTAAGCAGAGTGTGTAAAAAGTGCTGGAAGCAGGACGTATCTTGTAAGAATGAACCTCCGACCGATTTGGTTTTAAACCAAACACTTTAACTTATTTATACTCTAAGCAGAGTGTGTAAAGAGTGGTGGGCGCAGGAGGATTCGAACCTCCGACCGCCTGGTTCGTAGCCAGGTACTCTATCCAGCTGAGCTATGCGCCCAATCTTTACTTTACAAGACTGCCATTAAAAGAAATGGTGGAGAAGGAGGGATTCGAACCCTCGATAGAGCTACAAACTCTATACTCCCTTAGCAGGGGAGCTCCTTCGGCCACTCGGACACCTCTCCGTCTTGTGGGGCGTATAATAAAGATTTCAGAAAATATGTCAAACACTTTTATGCCAAAAATGACTATCTGGTTACAGAACGCACATAAGTCAGCTTTAATTGTATAATTGGTTTGAAAAGTAAACGATTTAAATATTTTTGTCTTGTGGATTAACGCCCATTAAAGGCACTAAATCATCTTTGAGCTGCGCTAAATATTGCTCTTGGTAACCTAATTGCTGAAATTCAGCAATACAGGCTCGGTAATAAGCTTGTCGCTTTTGCTCTGTGGTGTCAGTTTCTGGCGATTCTTCAACTCGGTTGTCTTTCATATTATATTCTAAGTCCATTTGAGAATTCATATTTAGAGTGCTATTTTAACCCAGCTCAAAATTTTGGCGTATTTTAGCTAAGTTTTTTACATAAATACAACATAATGTTTAAAAAACAGTCATAAAATTACGTTATAGCACCGTTATTAAGGTTATTTAAAACAAGGCTACATTAAATAACCCAATCTGAATTAACTATTAATAAGTACTAATAACTAGCTTTAAAATTTAGTTTAGTACTAATTAATTAAAAAGCGAACAATCTTATCCTCTCTTTCGTCTGTTTTTATAAAGCAATTTACTCTCCAACTTTTTCTGCATTGGCGCTTATTTTTATACTCACACAAAAACGCCGCTAAAATTTAGCGGCGTTTATCGCATTTATTTTGTTAAAGCTTAGTCAGCTTGTGGGCGCATATGCGGGAACAAAATAACATCTTTAATGGTTGGTGAATCAGTAAATAACATTACTAAGCGGTCAATACCAATACCTTCACCGGCAGTAGGCGGTAAGCCGTACTCTAGTGCGCGTATGTAGTCTTCATCGTAATGCATTGCTTCATCATCGCCGGCGTCTTTTTCTTCAACTTGGCGAGTAAAGCGCTCTGCTTGATCTTGTGCATCGTTAAGCTCCGAGAAGCCATTTGCAAGCTCACGTCCGCCAACAAAAAACTCAAAGCGGTCGGTAACAAATGGGTTTTCGTCGTTACGGCGCGCAAGTGGCGATACTTCCCACGGGTAGCCTGTAATAAATGTAGGTTGGATAAGCATGTGCTCAGCCGTCTCTTCAAATATTTCACATAAAAACTTACCAGGGCCCCATACACAATTTTCAGGAATTTTAACGTGCACTTGTTTAGCGTACGCTTTTAGTTCTTCAAAGTGGTTTTCTGGGTCATTAAATACCGCAGCATCAAACTCAGGGTTATATTTTAAGATAGCATCAGCCATGCTTAGGCGCTCAAACGGTTGGCCAAAGTCGTACTCTACTGAGTCGATAACTTCGCCGTTTTCATCTTTAGTGGTATTAACTACAATTGGGCTACCTAAAACGTTAGTTGCAACTGTACGTAGCATGTCTTCGGTAATGTTCATCAGATCGATGTAATCAGCGTAGGCTTGGTAAAATTCAATCATAGTGAATTCTGGGTTGTGGCGCGTTGATAACCCTTCGTTACGGAAGTTACGGTTAATTTCAAATACGCGGTCAAAACCACCTACTACTAAACGCTTAAGGTAAAGCTCAGGTGCTATACGTAAGTACATGTCTATATCAAGTGCGTTATGGTGAGTCACAAATGGACGCGCAGACGCACCGCCAGGAATAACCTGTAGCATTGGCGTTTCTACTTCCATAAAGTCGCGCTCTGCTAAAAAGCGACGAATACCTTCAACTACTTGTGAGCGAATGCGGAATGTTTCGCGCGTTGCTTCGTTAGTAATTAAATCAACATAACGTTGACGGTACTTGGTTTCTTGATCTGATAAACCATGAAACTTCTCTGGTAATGGGCGTAGTGACTTAGTAAGTAGTTCGTACTCGGTCATTTCTACGTATAAATCGCCTTTACCTGATTTATTAAGCGCACCTTTAACACCAATAATATCGCCAATATCTAGTTGGCCATATTTTGCTTTTAAGTCTTTTTGCACATCTTTAGATGCGTAAGCTTGTACACGGCCTTTCATGTCTTGAATGGCCATAAAAGGACCACGCTTAGCTAAAATACGGCCAGCAATTGATACAACGTGCTTAAGCTCTACTAATTCTTCTTTACTCTTATCACCAAACTCAGCCTGTAAATCAGCCGTGTAATGTTCACGACGGAACTGATTAGGATGACCGTTGGCTGGGCAATTTTCGCGAATAGCGTCTAATTTGCCGCGACGCTCAGCGATTAACTTATTTTCGTCTTGGATTTGATCAGTCATTTTTTAGCTCTTTTTTAGCTTGGTGGTTATAGGCCAGATTTTAGGCTGGCTTCAATAAATTTGTCTAGG
The DNA here is from genome assembly GCF_035666335.1 of Pseudoalteromonas sp. CuT4-3. Lineage (NCBI taxonomy): Bacteria > Pseudomonadati > Pseudomonadota > Gammaproteobacteria > Alteromonadales > Pseudoalteromonadaceae > Pseudoalteromonas > Pseudoalteromonas sp. CuT4-3. The sequence continues at coordinate 669,028 of NZ_CP142030.1, read as the reverse complement.
TTGCCGTCAAGTACCGATTGCGTATTACGGTTTTCAACGCCAGTTCGTAAATCTTTAATACGTGCATCATCAAGTACGTAAGAACGAATTTGACTTCCCCAGCCAATATCCGACTTTGCGTCTTCTTGCGATTGCTTTTCAGCATTTTGCTGCTGAAGTTCAAGCTCAAATAATTTTGCTTTTAACTGCTTCATTGCTTGGGCTTTATTTTTGTGTTGTGAGCGCTCGTTTTGACACTGAACAACCGTGTTAGTAGGTACGTGAGTAATACGTACTGCCGATTCGGTGGTATTAACGTGCTGACCACCCGCGCCTGATGCACGGTAAACGTCTATACGTAAGTCAGCCGGATTAATATCAATTTCAATATTGTCATCTACTTCTGGGTAAACAAACGCAGAGGCAAACGAGGTATGACGACGACCACTTGAATCAAATGGGCTTTTACGTACTAAGCGGTGTACACCTGTTTCTGTGCGCAGCCAACCATATGCGTATTCGCCTACAAAGCGCACTGTTGCACCTTTAATACCGGCTACATCGCCATCGGTTGCTTCTACTAGCTCAACTTTAAAGCCTTTCGCTTCGCCCCAGCGTAAATACATGCGTAATAACATGTTACACCAGTCTTGTGCTTCAGTACCGCCAGACCCAGACTGTAAATCAAGGTAAGCATCGTTTGCATCGTGAGAGCCCGAAAACATACGGCGAAACTCTAAACCCTCAAGCTGTTTATTTAAGCCTTCAAGTTCAGTTTTCGCTTCAACAAACGTGTCTTCGTCTTCTGCTTCTACTGCAAGCTCTAATAAACCTTCTACGTCGTCAGCACCTGCTACTAAGTTGTCGATTGTTTCAACAACGGCTTCTAAAGCTGATTTTTCACGGCCCAGTGCTTGTGCGCGCTCAGGTTCATTCCATACGGCTGAATCTTCAAGTTCGGCGTTTACTTCTTCTAGGCGCTCTTGTTTATGAGCGTAGTCAAAGGTACCCCCGAAGCAGTTCAGTACGTTCGCGAATTTCCTTGATTTGATTAATCACAGGATTCACTTCAAACATGTACATTACTCCAAAATGGCTAGATTATTGCGCGCTAAAATTAACACTAAACGCAATAAATTATCGTCAAATGATAAAAACGCCCGATTTTAACAAAAAACCGCGCGCTTTATTAGCCTTTTATGCATGCATTGTGCATATTTTTTAATGCACTTTTTCAAGCTCGCGAACAATTAATTGCAGGCTAAACTTGCCTCTAAATTCGTTTATGTCGAGCTGATAAGCCACTTTGACATAACGGGCCTCGGTGTCGGGCCATGCTTTTACATCTATTCCAAATGCAATGGCGTCAACTAAGCGCCCAGATTGATGTTTAAGCACCAGTTTTAAGTGTTTTTCGCCCACTATACGCTGCTGAATAACCTCAAAGGTGTGCTCAAATACCGGCTCAGGAAATTGCTGCCCCCATGGGCCTGATTGCTTTAATAGCTGAGCAAAGTCCATTGTAAAGCACTCGTTTGGCAGCTCGCCGTCGGTAAATACAATGCAGCGTTTACTTTCTTCGCTTAACTGCGCGCTTACAGCTGCATCAAACGCGTTTTTAAAGTCATTAAAATTTTGCTCATCAATACTTAGCCCTGCCGCCATGGCATGGCCGCCAAATTTATTAATTAAGTGCGGGTCGGCGGTATTTAGCCCTTCGAGTAAATCGCGCATGTGCAGCCCTTCAATAGAGCGGCACGAGCCTTTTATTTCACCGTTTTCGCCACCGGCAAAAATAACGGTTGGACGGTGGTATTTTTCTTTTAAGCGACCCGCCAAAATACCAATAACACCTTGGTGCCAATCTTCTTGGTATAAACAAATGGCATCGGGAATGTTGTCGTTACTAAACGCGAGCCTATCAAGCACTGCTTGCGCCTCGGCTTGCATGCCCTGCTCTATTTCGCGCCGTGCATGGTTTAAGCTATCTAACTCGCTGGCAATACGCCTTGCTTGGTTTATATCGGTACTTAATAAGCACGCTATGCCCAAACTCATGTCATCTAGTCGCCCTGCTGCGTTTAAACGCGGGGCCAACGAAAAACCAAAGTCACTGGCGCTTAAACGCGCAGCATTACGATTAGCCACTTCAATAAGCGCAGTAATACCTGGGCGTGTTTTACCGCTGCGAATACGCGCTAACCCTTGATGTACTAAAGTGCGGTTATTTGCATCAAGCGCGACTACATCGGCCACGGTGCCTAGGGCAACTATATCAAGCAAGTCGGCTAAATTTGGCATAGCATGGCGTTCAAAATAACCTTGCTTTCGTAACGTGCTTCTAAGAGCTATAAGCAAGTAAAAGGCAACGCCGACACCCGCAATTGATTTTGAAGGAAAACGGCAATCATGGCGATTTGGGTTAACAATTGCATCGGCATTAGGGAGCTGCTCCCCTTGCAAGTGGTGATCAGTAACCAGTACTTTAATGCCCACTTTTTTTAGTATGTCTATGCCTGCAATACATGAAATACCGTTATCTACCGTAATGACCAGCTCTGGTTTTATATCAACAATTTGCTCAGCAAGCGCTGGGCTTAAACCATAACCTAAGCTAAATCTATCCGGTACAAGGTAGTCTAAGTTATTAAAGCCAAACATTGCCAAGCCTTGCATTAAGGTGGCTGTACTGGTTGCGCCATCGGCATCGAAGTCGCCAACAATTAAAATGCGGCTTTGCGCATTCAGCGCATCAATTAATAGCTCGGTGGCTTTGTCGATGTCTTTAAACAGTTTAAAATCGATTAGCGTGGCTGCACTATTATTTAGCTCGTGTGCATTTTGCACGTTACGCGTAGCATAAATTTGCTTAATAACAGGGTGCAGATCGCTTGGCAGGTAAGAATCGTCTACATTTTCGCGCGCAATGATCAGTTTTTTCATGCTGGTTTTTAACTTATGGTGTTCATAATAAAAAGACAAAAAAAGGCCATAAAGGCCTTTTTAAACCAATTCACTTAATTAAGTGATCTATTTTGAGGCTGAAAAAACGTGTTGATAGCTAGGCAAAAAATTCGCTATTTAGTTGTTCTCGGCAATTGCTCCTGCATTGCTCTATCTTCTGCATCCATGCAGTCGTAAATAAGCATTTTTTAACGCCTGTAGCAGCATGTTTAGCCCCGCAAAATGATTAAGTATTATCGCGGATTGGTATTAAACAGGTACTCAGATTTTTAATTAACCTGCTTTGTTCGCCTCAAGCGCTGCACTTAATGCGGCGGCTGGCTGGTAGCCAGGGATCATTGTACCGTCTTCTAAAATAATGGCTGGCGTACCGCTAATACCAAAACTTTGGCCTAGCTGGTAATGCTCAGCTACTGGTGCGCTACAACCGGCAACTACTTTAGTGTCTTCGCCTGATTTAGCTTCTGTTAGTGCTTCTTGTTGGTCGCGTGCACACCATACGTTCATTAAATCGGCGTAGCCCGAACCTTGCAGTCCACCACGCGGAAACGCTAAATAACGAACAGTAATGCCTGCATCAAGCAAGTCGTCTAGTTCGCGGTGTAATTTACGACAATAGCCACAACTAATATCGGTAAATACCGTAATTTGGTGTTTTTCGTTAGGCGCTTTATAAACAATCATTGAATCTTGGTATTCTTTAATACCTTCAACACGGACACCATTTAACGCTTGCTCGGTTAAGTTGCTGCGGTTGTTTAAATCAATTAGCGTGCCTTGCATTAAAAACTGGCCGTCTGGGCTGGCGTAAAGTACACCTTTATTTGTAATAAGCTCTTTTAAACCGGCAACGGGGCTTGGGTTTATTTGCTTAACTGTTACACCTAACGTGGCAAATTTAGTAACAATAGGATCATTAGCATCTGGCGTTGTGGCTACGCCATTTGCAAATGCACTAATACTTGTGCACAACATTGCACCTGCTAACATTAATTTTTTCATAATTTTCTCTATCTAATAATACGTACTAAATTGACCGCTAAGCTGATATTAAATTTCATATTACGCGCGCGGATGATGCTCTGAGTGTACCGATTTTAATCGCTCATTGGCAACATGGGTATAAATTTGTGTAGTCGATAAGTCGCTGTGCCCTAACATCATCTGCACCACTCTTAAGTCGGCACCATGATTAAGTAAATGTGTTGCAAAGGCGTGACGCAATGTATGCGGCGATAAATCTGACTCAATAGACGCCAAAATAGCATAGTGTTTAATACGATGCCAAAAGGTTTGTCGGGTCATACCTACACCGCGTTTTGAAGGAAACACAAAATCGGTGGCGTGTTTTATCATTTGCGCACGCCCCCCTTTTAAAAACTGCTCAAGCCAGTACATGGCTTCTTCGCCTAAGGGTACTAAGCGCTCTTTGTTGCCTTTACCTTTTACAAACACAACCGACTGGCGCAAGTTAATTTGCTCCATACGCAGCCCCACCAACTCAGTTACACGTAAACCAGTTGCATAAAGTAGCTCTAGCATGGCTTTATCGCGCAGCCCCATTGGATCTTCAATATTGGGTGCGCTTAATAATGCCTCTACTTCGGCTTCTGAGAGCGTTTTAGGTAACGATTGGCCCGCTTTTGGTTGCGCAATGTTTTCAAGCGGTGAGCTTGCGATACGTTTTTCACGTACAAAATACTGATAAAACCGCTTTAACGCACTTATGCTGCGTGCCGTGCTACGTGGTTTTAACCCTAAATCTACGCGATACGCTAGATAGCTTTCTATATCTAAGCTGGTTACCGTCATTAAGCTTTCGCCTTTTAAAAACTGACAAAACTTATCTAGGTCACTGCGATACGCGCTAAGGGTGTTTTCGCTTACACCTTGCTCTAAGTACAAGCTATCTAAAAAGGTTTCTAAAAAGTCGCTGTTGCTGTTTAGCTCGGTATTTGGTTCAGGTAAATCGTCAGGTAGCGTTGTCACGTTGTGATCTCATGTTGGTAATACCCACGGTAGAAGGTATCAATTAAAAATACCTTACGGTAAACTGCGCCCTATCATAACAGGCAATTACACAGTGATAAATACGATGCAGATTGGTTTATTTTTTGGCTCTACTACATGCTACACAGAGATGGCAGCAGAAAAAATTCGCGACCTTATTGGCGCCGATGTAGTGACCTTACACAATATTAAAGACGAACCACTTAAAAATGCAGAGCAGTACGACTTTATCATCTTTGGTATTTCAACATGGGATTTTGGAGAAATACAAGAAGACTGGGAGTCTAAGTGGGACGACATTAAAGATGTAAACCTAAATGGTAAAACCATTGCTTTATTTGGCATGGGCGACCAACAAGGTTACGGACAATGGTTTCAAGACGCCCTTGGTATGCTTCACGATGAAATAAATACCCAGTCGTTTACGCAACTTGGTTTTTGGCCAAACGATGAAAACTACGAGTTTGAAGCGTCAAAAGCACTTACCCCCGATGGCAAACACTTTGTTGGCCTAGCGCTTGATGAAGACAGCCAATACGAGCTAAGCGATGAGCGCATAGCCAGCTGGGTTGAACAAATAATGACAGAGTATAGCGAAACGCTATAACGAGTTTGGCCTAAACCATGTTTAGGCCAATACATTACAAATAACTAAGTTTTTTAGCGCACTTTTTTTCACGTATTTTTGCTTGCCTTTGCAATAGCCAATTAGGCGCAAAGGTATTAATAATACATGCCAGTACAATAAGCGCTGAGCCTATTACTTGCGATAGACTTAATGTTGTATCGTAAAAAATTAGCTGAAATAACAACGCAAATAATAAGTTAGAATAAATAAGCGGCGCTAGCTGCGAGTTAGAACTGGCTAATCGGTACGCCTTTCCTCTAAAAAATTGCGTTGCAGCAGTCGTAAACCCAATTAACGCCACCATCAGTAATAAACTGTAATTGCTTATATCGATTGCAAAACCTTGGTAAAAGCGCTCACCTTCGCTGGTAAACATTAATACTGGCACCATAAAAATGGCAGCCAGTGTAAAACTCCAACCGTTAATAACCATCATCGGAAGGTTAATTTTACTGGCTCTAAACAAGGTGATTTGCGAGCAGGCATTAAAAATACCAGCCCCTAAACCAATTAATAAGCTCCAGCGCCATTGTATGCCATCGCTATGAATATTTTGAATAATCACACCCGCAAACATCAGCGCCATTGTAGGTAGCAATAACCAATTTAATTTAGTTTTAAAAAGCACCCGTTCTATTAGCGGTATAAATAACGGCCCAGTGCTAAATAAAATAACCGCTTCCACCAGCGTTAAAGTATTTAGCGCCACTAAAAAGCAGTTTTGGCACAGCACTATAAAAATTGCGCGAATAGCAAAGGTTCGCCATGCTGATTTATTAGGCAGTTGCCATTTAATACCTGCCGCCAAAGCCAGCATAATAATCGCGGGTAAAAACACCCGTAAAAAAACCACTTCGCTGGTGCTAAAGTAATTGGTAAGTAACTTGGCTATAAAGCTATTTAACGCCAAGGTAAATGTAGAGAGCAGCATAAACACACTAGCACGAGAATTTAACGTCACCGCAGTTATCCTTTGAATAAAAAATGAATGTAAAAAGCAAAATTAAAGGCTTAATTTTTTTAATCTATTTATTATTTTTCAAAAAATTGGCATTGGCTTTTATGGCGCTAATTTTACGTGTACTTTATAAATTTAAAAGCGAATAATATTAAACTAACCTGTAAGTAAAACTTAACTGTTAATAAGTACTCTATGATCAAATCAGCGCCGTTAAAATCTCTCTATACGTTTATAGCTGTTGCCGAAACTGGCAGCATGGTGCACGCGGCTGAGCAGCTAAGTATTAGTCACTCGGCGGTAAGTCAGTCTATTAAAGCGTTAGAGTTACAACTTAATACACCGCTTTTTAATCGCATTGGTCGCCGCGTTGAGCTCAATCCTGTGGGTGAGCGCTATTACAAACGCATAGCCCCGGCCATGGCTGAAATTTTAGCAGCCAGTCAAGAGGCTAGTAACACAGCGAATGAGCCAACTTATTTAACACTCAATATGGTTAACTCACTAGCACTGCACTGGTGGATCCCTAGGGTGGCTGATTTTCAGCGCATTTCGCCAAATAGTGACATTCGTATTTCTAACTTGGTGGGAGAATTTGATTTAGAACGCGAAGGGATTGATGCAGCGATTATTCATGGCCAGCCCGATAAGTGGCAAAAATATCACTGTGAAAAACTAGCCGACGATCAGTTAATTTTAGTCTGTAACCCACAGCTTTTAGTTGGCTTAAATAAAGATGAGTTAACCGCGCAAAATTTGCTGCAACGCTTTAAAGCAATCTACGTTACCAACCCACGTAGGCAAAACGATTGGCAAACGTGGTGCGAGGCTAATAATTTAGCGCAGCCTAAGCAGCATAATAACTTAACCTTTAATATTTCAGTGCAAGCAACGCAAGCCGCGATGCGCCAGCTTGGCGTTTTGGTCACCCACAAACAGTTTGTACGCGACGATATAAAGCACGGCATGCTCACGCAAATTGGCCAAAGCATTGTAAATCCGCATCAGCAGTTTTATTTTGCAACGAGCCACGCCATGCTTAATCACCCACAGGTAAGCGCATTACGAGCGTGGCTAAAACGCGAATTTTTAAAAACAGCAAACGAGTAGTGCTACTCCACACGTTGCCAATATTGGTTACGGTAAAAAAAGCCTATATAGCCACGTACTTCTAATGTTTTACCGTCGTTTTGTGGCGTTAGTTGCACGGTATAGGTTTTACCATTTGTAGGGTCAAGTATTTCACCATCGCCCCACACGCCATCATCTTCTGGTTTTACATCAGTGATTATGGTCATCCCTAAAATAGGCTGATTTTTTAATGCACCATCACACTCTTTACAAATACCGGTTTGTTTAGCTGGGTCTAAAATAGTCTCAACTTTACCACTGAGCACCTTATCGTTTTGAGTAATGCGTACATACGATTTAGCCTCGTTGGTGTCTTCATCTATGGTTTTCCAAAGCCCAACTGGACTCATGTTTGCAAGCGCACCTTGGCTTATAAATAAAGCCGCAGCGAGTGTAGTTAGAAACCCTACCTTGTTTATTCCTTTCATTTTTAAATTCCTACAAAATTTTTATTATCATAGCAAGAGTAGTTTTAACATTACATCTTCAAGTAAAACGCTTTACATAACGCAATATAATCATCGCTGTAGCGGTTGTTGTCATTTTTTATGCATAGGGAGGTAAGCTCAGGCAAAGTGTTTACTAAGCTAAAGCGCATTAAACTGCGGCTAAATGCTTTACTTGGTGTGGTTTTTACTTGGCAATGCGCGTTTAAATAAAGCCCGCTTTGTGTTGCCAAGTCAATGAATAAGCCCGCCTCTGTGGTGGGTAAAATTACGTTAAAGCACGAATGCTCATGACTTAAACGCATATAGGCATGTATTAGTTCGTCAAAACTTAAACCATCGGTATGGCGTGCGGTGTTACGGGCATCGCTTAGCCCTTTTAAACTGCGGTTAAAATAAGGGGGGTTAGATATCACAACATCAAAGGGCGCCGCCTGTTTAAACGCTTGTATAGTGGTGTGCTTTACTGTGATATTTGGCCACGGGCTAGAGGCTATATTTTGCTGTGCTTGCTTGTAAGCAGCTTCATCAATTTCAACAGCGGTTATACTAAGTGCTGGTTGGCGCTGTTTACACATAAGCGCAAGTAAACCGGTGCCTGTGCCTATATCGAGTAATGTATTGGCACCTTTTAAATACGCCCATGCGCCAAGTAAAATGCCATCGGTTGAGACCTTCATAGCACAGCTATCGTGCTCAACCTTAAATTGTTTAAACGTAAACCCTGACATTTTTTCACCTTTTCATTCACCAACTGGCGTATAGCGCGTATAATTGCAGGTAATTGTCCCTTATTTTAGACACTCTATGCAATTTTCTGAATTTGATCTTGATACTAAACTACTCAACGCCATTGATAAAATGGGCTACGAGACACCAACCAGCATTCAACAACAAGCTATTCCTGAAGCGCTGCAAGGTCGCGATATTTTAGCATCAGCACCTACTGGCACAGGTAAAACGGCGGCATTTTTAATTCCGGCTATTCAATACTTAATGGATTTTCCGCGTCGCGACCCAGGTTTTGCACGTGTGTTAATAATGACCCCAACCCGTGAACTGGCTTATCAAATTCATGAGCAGTGTGAACTGCTTGCTAAAGGCACTCACCTTAAAATTGGTGTAGTAACAGGTGGTATAAACTACGGCACCCATAAAGAAATTTTTGAAAACAATAACGATATTTTAATCGCCACACCAGGGCGTTTAATGGAATATCTTGAAACCGAAAATTTCCATGCTGAAAACGTAGAAATGCTTATTCTTGATGAAGCCGACCGCATGCTAGACATGGGCTTTAGAAAAGAAATGCTGCGCATATGTGACGAAGCTAAAAACCGTCGTCAGTGCTTTTTATTCTCTGCGACTCTAGAAGGCGATAGCGTTGAGTTATTTGCTGAGCGTATTTTAAACGACCCAGCTTTACTTGAAGCCGAATCGTCACGCAAAGAAAAAGCAAAAATTCATCAATGGGTTCACCTTGCTGATGACTACCACCACAAGCTTGAGCTGTTGGTTAATACCCTAAACGGACCAGATGTAAGTAAAGCCATTGTGTTTGTAAAAACCCGTGAGCGCCTAGAAACGCTAATTGGTGAGCTAACTAACAATGGCGTAAAAGCCGCGTGGCTGCGTGGCGAAATGCCGCAAGATAAGCGCATGAAAGCGATGGAAAATTTCCACAGTGGCAAAACGCGCATATTAATAGCAACCGATGTTGCGGCCCGCGGTATTGATGTTTCTGACATTAGCCACGTAATTAACTTTGATATGCCGCGCACTGCCGATGTCTATGTACACCGTATTGGCCGTACTGGCCGTGCAGGTAAAAAAGGGATTGCTATATCATTAGTTGAAGCACACGACATTGGCATTTTATACAAGGTTGAGCGATACACAGAGCAAAAGCTTAAGCGCCGTATAATTAAAGGGCTTGAGCCACAGCATAAAGAAGCTAAGCCACCCGCTAAAAAGCGTAAAGATCCAGTAAAAATGAAAGCTAAGAAAAAAGCCAAAGCTAAAATTAAAAAGAAATAGCACACCATAAATAAACAAGCCGGCAGTTGCCGGCTTTTTTGTACCCGTTACAAATGTAACCCAAGCATGTAACTCATTCCCATTAAAATGTAATTATTGCCCACCTGAATTCCCACTTAATAAAATAACCTTATATTTCAACAAATTAAAACTGGCATCGAAATTGTAACTGAGAAAGTAACTCAGCTAAGAATAGCTGCACGATTAACCGTAATGTAAGGATGAAGTTATGAACCGCTTTAAGTTAACTATCGCTTTAGTATCATTTTGTTGTTTATTTTTATTAGCTTGCGCTACAAAAGTAAGTGCAGCAACTAACTTAGCCGTAGTAAGCAGTGTGGCTACTCAACCTAACTTACAACAAACAATCACCAATACGTTACGCACTAACCCAAACTTAGCATTAAGCGATATTCGCGTGCAGGTTGAAGACGGTGAAGTTGACCTATACGGTGAAGCGCAAACAGGTTTTCAGCGTGCACTTGCGCAAAAGTTTTTAGAAAATATGGATGGCGTTAAAATTATCCGTAATAAAATTAGTGTTATCTGATACCGCATTACAATTTTTGTTTATATAACTTATTCCTCTGCGTGGCTTGTTTCTCCAACACAAGCCGCGCTTTTTTATGCTTAACAGCACACTTTAGTATCTAAACTTCTAGCTTTAGCTCCCCTATTAAAAAATAGAGCAAACACTTAGCCGTCCTTTCCCACTCTTTTAAATTAGTGACTTACTACAGCTTTGATAAAAGAATGCTATAACAAGGCTGTAAAGTTCATATGATCAGCGCATTTTTAATACCGTTGGCAACCTATTACTACTCACTAATTAACCACACCATAAATAACAGATAATATATGACTTAATGCATGCAAATGCCCCATAACTTACACAAGGAAGCTAATACATGAAATGGTTTATTAACTACTGCTAATCCCTCTTATTGGCCATGCAGAGGAAGCTATATTTGGCTTTGCTGCAGATGTGTCTGTATCCGGCTTTTTAGCCCAGAAAATAGTGAAATAGATATTATAAAAGTCTTTGCTGATTTGGCAGGATTAAAAGTAGGCGACAAGGTAATAGAGTTAGATAGCTGCACTATTCCAGCCTGCTCTGCTGAGGTTACAAAAAAATCGATGACAAAAAACAGTGGTGAAACGCTTTTACTACTAATCAAAAAAACTCGATGGCAGCGAAAAGCAAATAAGTATTAACTTAAAATAAATTGATTAAAAGTATAGTTAAATTTAACCCGACTTAGCGCTTTGAAATTACTAGCAGCGCACTTTTTATGTAAAAATGCGCTGCTAGTGGGTAACTATTACTGGGCTAGTTTAAACCAGTACTAGTCGCTCATTCGCTTTGATTTGAACCCGTATTACTCCCGCCTTGTTGTTTGGGTGACTGTTGGTTTATTTTATCGCTTATCATGGCATCGAGCTTTTCACCGCCTTTAATGCCAAAATCTAACGTACGTATTGGGAATGGAATACTTATACCTGCAGCATCAAGCGCTTGTTTAACAGCGACTACGCCTTTATGGCGTACTGTCATAAAGTCTGGCTCGCCTGGGTATTTTATCCAAAACCACACCAGTAAATTAATACTACTGTCGCCAAAACCTTCTGCGTACACAGCGGTTTCATCTTTACGTATTACAAAGTCAAACTCGTTAATTTTATCAACGATAACTTCTTTGGCTTTTTCAATGTCGTCGCCGTATGAAATACCCACCGGTACCTCTATTCGCCTAACGCCTAACGTGGTGTAATTTTTTAACACATTTCTAAATAATACTTTGTTAGGTACCAGTATTAACTGCCCGTAAAAGCTCTCTATTAGCGTGTTACGCAGGTTTATAGAATGTACCGAGCCAAATACGTCGTCGGTTTCAATTACATCACCCGCTTTAAATGGCTTGCGTATTCCCATAGCAATACCGGCAATTAAATTCTCGGTCATGTCTTGAAAAGCAAAGCCTATGGCTAAACCCACAATACCCGCACCCGCTAGTAACGATGTGACTGTGCCTTTTAACCCCATAAAATCTAAAGCGATAAATAGGCCCACACATAACACAATGACCTTGAAAATAGACGCCATCAAATCAGCAATTTGCTTAGAGTCGAGTGAGCGCCTTAATAGGTTTTTCATTAGCTGGCCGGCAAAGCGCGCTATTATTGAAAATACAATGGCTATCACCACTGCCACAATAAAGTTTGGGATGTGGCTTATTACTACATCAAACCACCCTCCGAGTTTTTCTTCGATGAGTTTTTCGGCTTCGGCTACTGAAGGTATGCTGATCATATTTTTACACCTATCTATTTTTTATCTCATTAATAGTAGGTGAAGTTAGCAAGTTTAGCGCCAGCATAAAAAAAGCCATGCAATGCATGGCTTTTTAACTCATTGTTTGCTGAGTATAAACGCTTAGTTTTGCTCGTCGCGCATAAATACAGGCTCAAGATCTTTAGTGGTTGCTTCAGGGCTAAAGTAATAACCCGCCACAGTAAACTCTTTTAATTGGCTAAGCTGTGTTACCTGGTTTTCTATAATGTAACGGGCCATCATGCCGCGCGCTTTTTTAGCGTAAAAGCTAATTACCTTATATTGACCATTTTTGCAGTCTTTAAAATGCGGGGTAATAATTTGCGCATTGAGTGCTTTTTTATCTACTGCTTTAAAGTACTCGTTTGAAGCAAGATTAACGAGATATTGTGCGTCTTGCGCTTTTAATTCCTCGTTTAATTTATTAGCAATAATGCTACCCCAAAATTCATACAAATTTTTCCCGCGAGGGTTATCAAGCTTGGTGCCCATTTCTAGGCGGTAAGCTTGCATTAAATCAAGCGGCTTTAATAAGCCGTATAAACCCGAAAGTATACGTAAATGGCTTTGCGCATAATCGAGGTTAGCGGCAGTGAGTGTTGCGGCATCTAAACCACCGTACACATCGCCGTTAAAGGCTAGTACCGCTTGTTTAGCATTACTTTGTGTAAATGGTTGCGACCATTCGCTAAAGCGCGCAGCGTTAAGCCCTGCAAGCTTATCGCTAATTTTCATTAGGCTGCCAATTTGCGCTGGAGTTAGTTCACGGCATACTTTCATGAGCTCTTCGCTGTGCTCTAGTAATTCAGGTTGAGTGAACTTATCTGTTGCGGGTGGCGTTTCGTAATCAAGATTTTTTGCTGGTGAAATAACAGTGATCATAGTTAGCTATTGACTTGTAATTTATTTAATGTCAATTTCAACATTAAATGAGACGAAAAGCACGTTTTGTTTATAAAATACCATTGAAAATTAATCGCAATGGCCTAAATCCTACCTTAATAAATCATGCATCGTCGTTTTTCTATTGATAAGGACATAAGACCTATCAAGCATTGTCACACTGTTGCAGTATTGAATACTTATATTAAGGTAGTTTAGATTTTCTTTTAACTTGCTTGGAATGAGGAAGGCAAATGACTAGCGCTCTACAAAGGCTAAAACAACATTCATCTATCGTAGCCGACACTGGCGATATTGAAGCGATCAAAAAGCATCAACCAGAAGATGCAACCACAAACCCGTCGCTTTTATTAAAAGCGAGCGAGATTGAAGCTTACAAGCCTTATTTAGATAAAGCTTGGAGCTATGCAAAAGAAACAGAGCAAGATGCAGCTAAACAGCTTGAACTTGCATGTGACTACTTTGCCGTATTACTTGGTAAAGAAATTAGCGAAATTGTACCTGGTTATATTTCTACTGAAGTAGATGCTCGTTTATCATTCGACACCCAAGCAACTATTGATAAAGCACATACCCTGCTTAGCCTTTATGAAAAAGAAGGTGTAAGCAAAGACAAAATTTTAATTAAAGTTGCGTCTACATGGGAAGGCATTAAAGCGGCCGAACAGCTAGAAAAAGAAGGGACTAAATGTAACCTAACTTTATTATTTAGCGATGCTCAAGCACGTGCGTGTGCTGATGCAAACGTATTTTTAATCTCGCCATTTGTTGGCCGTATTTTAGATTGGCACGTAGCAAATGGTATGGAAAAACCAACCGATCCGCTACAAGATCCAGGTGTTCAATCTGTACGTAGCATTTTTGAGTTTTATAAACGCCATGATTACAAAACCGTTGTTATGGGCGCAAGCTTCCGTAACACTGGCGAAATTATTGCGCTTACAGGTTGTGACAAGCTAACAATTAGCCCTAACCTACTAGAAGACTTAGGCAATTTAGAAGGCGCAGAAGAATACTTACTACAAAGTGATATTCCTAAAGAGCCGAAGCCTGCTCCACTTACTGAGTCGCAGTTCCGTTGGTTACATAACCAAGATGCAATGGCAACTGAAAAACTAGCTGAAGGTATCCGCTCATTCGCAGATGCACAAGAGCAGCTAGAAGCACGTTTTAAAGCAATGTAATACGCGCTAATTATGTATTAAACGCCGCACCTGCGGCGTTTTTTTATGCCCTTAATATAATCCGCACTGCTTTATACTAACCTGCCACAGCAGGTAACATTGCCTACACAGCTAAATAGCTCACTTTTAGTATTTTTTTATTTATTTTTTCTATCTAAAAATAGCGCGCTCAATAAAGCTAGTTAGTATTAAACTTCATCAATGCATCACATACCTGTAACAAATTCGTCACTTTTTTATTCTATTTTAGCTAGGCCTGTGGTATAGGTATTCTCGAGGTTCACTAAAATCAATAGGAGATAGTCATGGATAGCCTAAACGATATATTAGAGATATTAGAAGGTCCTGATACAACAAGAAAAACCTCTCAAAAGAATAAAAAAAGAAAGTGGCGCGAGATTGAGGCCATAAAAGACAAACAACGGTTACGTAAAGAACTACAGGAGTTAGACTTTTTTACAGACAGCATTGAAATTGATGAGCTAGATTTTTAATTTCAAACAAATTGCGCTCAATTAGGCAATTTATTTTGTGGCAGGAAAACCGTATCGATAGTAAAGCTAACGCCAGGTTTTACCCCTTCAAAGTAATTGATAATTATTGCGCATGGGCATTAGTACACAATAACTAAGCAAAAGGCTTTCATGATACGAAAGCCTTTTTTAATATATCAATTAAACCTGCCAGTTAATGGTCGTATCGCCTTGGGCTTGTAACAATTCATTTGTTTGTGAAAAGTGCTTACAGCCAAAAAAACCACGATGCGCAGAAAGCGGCGATGGGTGCGGCCCTTTTAAAATATGATGGCGAGTGCTGTTAATATTTTTACCTTTTTTTTGCGCATGAGCGCCCCATAAGATAAACACGACACCTTTGCAGTGTGCATTTATATGGGCTATCACGTTATCGGTAAATTGCTCCCACCCTAAATGCTTATGCGAGTGCGCTTGGCCTTGCTCAACCGTGAGTACTGTATTGAGTAAAAACACGCCCTGCTCTGCCCAGCTTTGTAAGTAGCCATGGTCTGGTATTTCAAAACCGGGAATATCCGTTGCCAATTCTTTGTACATATTTTTTAACGACGGCGGTAACTTTTTAACCTCTGGCAACACAGAAAAACATAAGCCATGGGCTTGGCCTTCTCCGTGATATGGGTCTTGGCCTAAAATAACCACGCGAATATTGTTAAGGGCTGTCGCTTCAAAGGCGCTAAATACTTGCTCTTTGGGTGGGTACACAGCAACACCTTCGACACGGCGTTTTGCTACATAATCTAATGTTTGCTGCATATAAGGTTGCTGTAATTCATATTCTAAAAAGGCTGGCCAATCGCTCATTGTATACTCTTAATTTGTTTGCGTGATGCGTCTATTTTATCACACATATTTGCCAGTCCATCTAGCATGCGCGGTGTAAAACGATGTAATAAATCGGCATTTACACGTATAAATTGATTATGTTTTACAGCGGGGACTTCTGGCCATTTTTGCCAATTAATTTTAGGTTGTGGCTTATCGGCTTGTTCATCAGGAATAATAATAATCTGTGGTTTTTTAATCACCACGTTTTCAATACTTATTTGCGGGTAGTCGGTTGGGCTATGTGCAAATACATTGCTTACATGACATGTTTCTATAAGCTGGTTTATCCATGTATTTTCACTTACCGTCATCATTGGCTCTAGCCATAATTGATAAAAACCAGTTAATATTTTTTTGCTTTGCTGCTGCTTTTTAATATTTTTGAGCTTTGTAATAAATGCGTTTGCTACTTGCTTACTTTGCTCAATACGCCCTGTAAATTTTCCAAAAGCAATCAGCTCGTTTGCAACTTCTTCTATTTTTTTGGGATCACTTAAATGTACTTTTATACCAAGGCGTTTAATTTGTTCTAAATCTTCACTTTGATTACCGCTTTTCCAACCAATCACTAAATCGGGTTTTAGCGCTAATAATTTTTCAAGAGAAATACCATAGTAACCACCAATGCGCTCAATACTTTTAGCTTCATTTGGGTAATCGGCGTAATCAACAGTGCCAACAATATTACTTCCCGCACCTATAGCAAATAGGTTTTCTACTATATGCGGTGCAAGTGCTACAACGCGCAGTTTATCTGGCGCAGCTGTATCACGGGCCACGGCACTGCCCCCTGAACTCAATAACAGCAGTGCAGCAAAAAACGCTTTATACATTAGTAATCAAACCCTTCTAGTGCTTTTATACCCGAGTCGAAGGCGTGTTTAACATTGCGCACTTCGCTTACTGTATCGGCAAGGTCTGTTAACGTGCGGTGTGCTGCGCGACCTGTAATAATAACCGATTGCATGGGAGGGCGATTATTTAGCGCGTTTACTACCTCATCTAAATCAATATAACCGTAAGTCACCATGTAGGTAAGCTCATCAAGTAATACTAAATCAATACTGCTATCTGCAAGCATACGCTTTGACTCTTGCCACGTTGCTTGCGCGGCTGCGGTGTCGGCTTCTTTATTTTGCGTATCCCATGTAAAACCGGTATTCATAACGGCAAATTCAACCCCTGCGCCTTGTAATAAGTTACGCTCTCCACACTCCCATGTGCCTTTAATGAACTGACAAACAGCGGCTTTTTTACCATGCCCTACGCAGCGAGCAACCACACCAAAGCCTGAGGTAGATTTACCTTTACCATTACCCGTAATTACCTGAAATATCCCTTTAACATCTTGCGCAGCAGCCACGCGTGCATCTACCTGCTCTTTTACTTTTTGTTGGCGCTGCTGGTGCTTATCGTTATTTGTATCCGTCATTATTATCTCCTTCATAAATCGATATAATCTGTTGCATGTTCAAATGCGCCTCGCACGTAGTGGCCAAGCGCTCAAGTTGTTGCTCGCGGTGCGCTACAATACTCACAGGTTGTATGGCTGCATCACTTTTTACCCACTTTAAAATTTGCAGTGTGGCAGCGGGTTCATCAAACATGCCGTGTAAATAAGTACCAGCAATGGCATTGTCGTCACTAATAAAGCCATCGTTTTCAAACCCATGAGGGTGCGCGTTAAACGTTAAAAATGGCTTATCAAGTGCTGCGCCTTCACTAATGCCGGCATGAATTTCGTAGCCGCTACACGGTGTTTGCAAATCATTTAACTGCATAGCCGCCGTTACTTTAGTGAGTACTTTTTGGGTGCTTAGAGTGGTATCAAAGTCACTTAATGCAAGGCCTTTAACACGTTTTAATGACGATTCAACCCCCATCGGATCAGCAATGCTATTTCCTAACATTTGCATACCGCCACACACACCCAATACTTTACCGCCATAACGTATGTGGCGCTTTATTTGCGTACCCCAGCCTTCATTTTTTACAAAACTTAAATCACCCAGCACGTTTTTACTGCCAGGAATAATAATCAGATCAACCGGTGGGATCGCGTGTGTGTGGCGTACATAATTTATATTAATATTTGGGTGCAGCCGCAATGCATCAAAATCGGTATGGTTACTAATATGCGGCAATAAAAGCACGGCTATATTAATGGTGGCAGTCGTCACCGTGTTATCTATTGCTACAGCATCTTCGGCATCAAGTGCTAAATCATGCAAATAAGGCAGCACTCCAAGCACTGGTTTTTTTGTGTAGCGCTCAAGCCAATCTAGCCCACTTTGTAGCAAGCTTATATCGCCTCTAAAACGGTTGATCACAAAGCCTTTTACGCGCGCTTGCTCGGATTCGCTTAGTAAGGCAAGTGTGCCCACTAAATGCGCAAACACACCGCCTTTGTCTATATCGGCAATAATAATGACAGGGCAATCTACCGCTTCTGCGTAACCCATATTGGCAATGTCGTTCTCGCGTAGGTTTATTTCTGCGGGGCTGCCTGCGCCCTCAACCAATAATAAATCGAACTGCTTTGCTAGGCGTTGATGCGAGGCAAGCACTGCATCCATCGCAACCTGTTTATAGTTATGATAAGCCCCTGCCTCCATATTCCTAATGGCTTTTCCATGTACAATGACTT
The DNA here is from genome assembly GCF_035666335.1 of Pseudoalteromonas sp. CuT4-3. Classification (NCBI taxonomy): domain Bacteria; kingdom Pseudomonadati; phylum Pseudomonadota; class Gammaproteobacteria; order Alteromonadales; family Pseudoalteromonadaceae; genus Pseudoalteromonas; species Pseudoalteromonas sp. CuT4-3. The sequence goes on along the minus strand of NZ_CP142030.1, from coordinate 650,448 downwards.
GTGCCCCCGTATCACTATTGGGTTTGAGCAATATGGGGTTAAAGTCGTTTTGAGGCTCTACTTTAGCGGCTATAGCTTGCAAAGCTTGCGCACGGCCTATTTCGCCCCCCTCTTTTGTAACCGCGCTATTAAGCGCCATATTTTGCGGTTTAAAAGGCGCGACCTTTACACCTCGCTTTGCAAACACTCTACAAAGCGCAGCAACTAAGGTGCTTTTTCCGGCATCTGAGGTAGTGCCTTGAATCATTAAGGTTTTCATCAGCACTATGCCTTTGTTTTTCTAAAAAAGAGTAAGCTTAAAAAAAATACGCTACCCATAGCTGCTGTGATCACCCCTACAGGGAGCTCTTGGTTTTTAAGTAATGAGCGCGAAAGCACGTCAACCCACACCATAAACGTGCCGCCCACTAAGCTGGTAATTAGTAAGCCAGCAGTACTGCCCTGAGATATAAAAAAGCGCACTATGTGCGGCACCATTAAACCTACAAAACCAATACCGCCACATAAGGCCACCAGCACGGCCGTTATTAACGAGCTCAATACCAACATTAAAATTCTAAAACGGTGCACACGGACCCCAAGCGTTATCGCGCTTTCATCACCAAGAAGCAGCGCATTTAACTGCCTTTTAAAGCTCAGCATAAAGCTAATACACACCACTATAACCACGCATGGCAACCATAACGTGGCCCATTGTGCGCGGGCAAAGCTGCCTAACGTCCAAAACAAAATACCAGCCACTGCTTGCGGGTCACTCCAATACAGCAATAAACTTGTAAATGCGCTAAATAAAAATGACAGCGCCACCCCCGCTAGCAACATAGACTCTACTTGCGTGCTTTTTTGCCGCCCAGCAATAAGTATCAATAAGCCCATTGCTAAAAAGCTCCCTAATAAGGCAGCAGCCGATAACATAAACCCTGCACTAATACCCGCAACGGCCATAAGCAGTACGACCCCAAACGACGCGCCTGACGATATGCCAAATAAATACGGATCAGCGAGCGGGTTACGAGTAACCGTTTGTAAAATAAGCCCTGCAATAGCCAAACCTGCACCCGCCATAAAGGCAAGTAAGGTACGAGGTAACCTAAGCTCATAAATAATACGCGCGTTAAACGAGCCCTCCCCTGCTGATAAAATCCCTGTGAGCACATCACTTAACGGCGTATCTGCGGCGCCAAAACTCAGTGCGCTAAAAAGGCTACCCAGTGCAATTAACACGGCTGCTATAAATATTGTCCACTGGTTTATTTTTGTTATATCCATTTAATTAATAGCCATAAAAGTAAGTAATATGAGGAATAGTTTGACCATTTTCTGTGCGTTGAGGGTGGCTAGTTACGCGCGCACATACCCCAAAAACATCCGCTAGCATGTCCTCACTAAGTACCTGCGCAGGCGAGCCTGCATGTGTTATTTTACCTTTATTAATAACCACCAGCTCATCGCATATAGCGGCTGCTAAATTTAAATCATGGAATGAGGCAAACACAGTAACCCCTAGCGATTTTGCCAGTTCCATCACTTGTATTTGGTATTTAACATCTAAATGGCTGGTTGGCTCATCCATGATGAGTAATTGCGGTTGCTGCACTATAGCGCGGGCAATCAATGCACGTTGCTTTTCGCCCCCCGAAAGCGATTCAAAATTTTGCTTACACTGTTGCTCAAGCCCTACGGTTTTTATTGCCTGTGTAATTTTTTGTTTGTCGCTGTGGGTGGTGGCGCTAAATAATGATTTATGAGGTGTAAGCCCAAGGGCAACCACATCAAATAATGTTAGGTTAAATTGCGCGGGCGTTTCTTGTAGAACTACAGCAACATATTTTGCGTAGTCTTCACTTTTAAGCTGCCAAATATCCTGCTGATTAAAGGTAACGTTACCAGCGGTCGGTTTATTAAAGCGATACAAACAGCGCAGTAAGCTCGACTTACCCGCCCCATTTGGGCCAATTAACCCAATAAACTTACCCTTAGCTATGTGTAAATTAATATTGTTTAAAATGGCGTGTTCATCGACTTCCCACGACACATTTTGAACGTTTAATAAGGGTGTATTTGGCGCTAATGTAGTTTGCAAAAGTGAGTCCTTGGAAAGCGTGCACTCACTAACACACAGCTAAAAGACTAGTGCATCAATAAAAATGAGTTTACCCGCTCGTTAAAAAAGTATACCAATCTAGAACTTCTCATGCTGATTGATATGTCTCATTTGTATCTGACTTAAAGCCTGGTGCTAATTACAGTTACGGGAATAGTTGAGGAATTTCACCCCATTCCAAATGAGGGTCTATTATGGGCGGGTAAGTAAATAATTTAAAGCAAAAAAAACCGCGCTCATTAGAGCGCGGTTAATAAAGGGAGTGTTTAAGCAACGCTTAAAACTTGTATTCCATACCTAGGCCAACGTAGTCTTGGTCAACATTGTTGTCCATATCAAAGCTTGAGTAAAAACCAAATACTTTAATGTTTTTATTAAACTTATGATCAACACCTACAGAAACTGCCGTTTTGTCGTCGCTGTCATCAAAGTCCATTGCTTGGTATTGCACTTTGAACGTGTTTTTACCCATGCTGTAGGCTGCGTTTAATAAATAGCCGTCAGCTTCTGCGCTACCGTCTACTTTTTCTTGAGTTTGGTACATAGCGCCTAATTTAAAGCTCTCTACTTTACCTTGAATTGACGCACGCACTACATCGTAGCCATTTACTTCGCTATCGGCTGCAACCGAGGCGTATACCGCACTCTTTTTAAGTGTAGAGTCACCGTAGGTAACCGCCATTGAATAACCGTTATCTGCATCTACGTCATCTTCGGCAACAAATGTAGCAAGTACTTTAAAGCCTTCGTAGCTTTTAGATGTATAAGTGATTGAATCACCTAAGCGGTTTTCACCTTTAAAGACATTTTTAATATCGCCTTCAAGGTCATTAAATAAATCTAACTTACCTTGCGATTGTTTAAGCGCTGTATCGTTACGACCCACAACAACTTGACCATATGCACCTTTTAAACCTACATACTGGTTACGTGCAGAAATATTGTCGTCGTTATCACCTTTAGAGTCAGCATCAGATACATCAACTTGAAACTCAAACTTATAAACCGCTTCTAATCCATCAGTAATCTTTTCAGACCCTTTTAGTCCAAAGCGAGATGCATTACTTTTAATTTCAGTGAAAGACCCTTCGCCATCATCAGACGATTGCACAGTAACATTCGCTTTACCGTATACATCAACGTCTGCAAACGCGCTAAAAGATAAACCACTTACTAGAGCAACACATAAGCTCGATTTTACAAAATTCATGTTATTTCCTCGATAATCACAAGACTAATTTTTAAAACAGCTGCAGTTTGTCACCGTTAAATGACAGATATATTACAAAGGAAACATTTTTGTCTTTTTATTTTAATAAAAGTGTCTAAATTCTGAAAACAAAACGACATGAATATTTAATAAACAAAATTGTACCTATTCAACCTCATTAAAAATCATAGTCGGTATTTAGTGTTCATCAACAGGCTGGTAAGCATTTATTTTAGGCAGTAAGTTAATCAGGGTTTCTATTAACTCTTTTTGTTCGTTGTCTCTGTGGTAGGCCACAAAAATATCACGCGAAGTATGTTCTACATCTTTTACATGAAACAGCTCACCCTTTTCTAGGTGGGACTCAACAAGTACCTCGGGAATAAACGCACTGCCGCCACACTGAAGAATTAAATCAAGGGCAATACGCCCCGTACTGGTTCTAAAATAAGGCGGCGTTTTACCGGTAAATTGGCGCGCATGCCATAGTGAAAACGTAGTACCCCAATCAACGTATACATATTGGTTATCAAAAAAGTTCTCGTTAGTGGCCGTGTCATAGCCACTAACCGGAATAATTGGCAGCTCGCAAATTCGCTCAACCACAAGCTCGTCTACTTTAGGGGGGTCAAATAAAATGGCCAAATCAAGCGTACGCTCTAATAATAACCGCGTGCTTTCTTGTTGAGCTTTAACCTCTGCGACCAACGACACCCCAGGCATAGCCGACACAATATTAGTAATGCCAAATTGTAAAAACGCATCCCATATATTAGGCGTACCCGCTAAACTTATTTGCTTGTGCATGTTATCGGCAAGTGCCACATCGACTTTGGCACGCTGCATGCCGGTGATGATCATTTTAGCGTGCGGAAGCAATCGCTCTCCTGGCGCCGTTAATTGAATATTGTTACGCTGGCGAATAAACAAGTTTACACCCAACCCCTGTTCTAATTGGCGAATTCGAAAGCTTACTGCCGATTGAGTGATATACAGGTTTTCAGCCGCTTTACCAAAGTGACGCGTGCGCACAACCTCTACAAATGTTTTTAATAAATCTATATCCAATTTTTTATCCTCACGATAAAAATAACTTGTTTAATAAATTGTCAAACTTGCATCATACTCCAGCAATAAACAGGGTATGAGGATACAGTTATGAGCAACGATATTTCACTACTTCGCCAAGCGTTTGTTAGCCAACGTCAATTTTATGATGATCAAAACTTTCCTCGCGGGTTTAGCCGCAGCGGAAACTTCACCTTATTAGAAGCCAGCATATTAGAGCAACACGGCGTTGTACTAAAAGGGCTTTATAATAAAACTTTAGCACCTCAAAATACGCTACAAGAGCAATTTGTTGACGTAGTTTGTGGCAGTAAAGAACCTACAAACCCAATCGAAAAAGCCTGGGTTAAATATTTAAAACTAACAACCTGTAAAACCAAGTTTCATACACTTTTTGGCCGTTCAAAAATGTCAGGGCCGGTACCAATAAGCCAAGACGATTATAGCGAATCAGATAGCGTATAAGCCCCTAAGATATTTGCTTTTTTGCGTTTTAACAGTTACAACTTGTATAAGCAAATACTTTTGCAAAATATCAAACAAGGTTGTTACGTGACGCGAAAAATACTCATAGTTGAAGATACGCCTACTATAGCGCGTGTGCAAAAGCATATCGCGCTTAAAGCAGGTTACGAAGTAGATATAGCCGAGTCTTTAGCGGCAACAAAAGAGCTAATAAAACACAATAGCTACTTTTGCGCTGTTGTTGATTTTATCCTTCCCGATGCTCCTGCGGGTGAGGCCATTCCGTATACTATTAATGCCGACATTCCCACCATCGTAATGACAGGCAACATAGATAAACAAACTCGCGACACGGTAGAAAAATACCCAATAATTGATTACATAATCAAAGAAAACAAACAAGCTTACCAATACCTAGAAAAACAACTAAGCCGTTTACCACGTAACGAGAACGTAAAAGTGTTGGTCGTCGACGACTCAACCTCTACCCGTAGATACATTTGCAGTTTACTAAAGCGCCATAAGTATCAAATACTCGAAGCAAAGGACGGCAAAGACGCGCTAGAGGTACTTGAAAGCCAAAAAGACGTGTCTGTTATCATTACCGATAACGAAATGCCAAACATGAATGGTGATGAGCTATGCGCCGAAATTCGCCGGCTTTACAGTAATGATGAAAAAGCCATTATCGGTATTTCGGGTGCTGACTCGTCAGCATTATCGAGCCTATTTTTAAAAAATGGTGCCAACGACTACCTCCATAAACCCTTTAACAGCGAAGAGTTTTACTGCCGACTAAGTCAAAACGTCGACATGCTTGAGCAAATAGCAACAATTAAACGCCAAGCAAATACTGACTACTTAACAAACCTGCCTAATCGTCGCTACTTTTTTGAAGAGTCGAGCAAGTCTCTCAAGTATTTAAAAAAATCGAATCAAGATGGCGCACTCGCCATGCTTGATATAGACCACTTTAAATCGATTAACGATACATACGGTCACGATTCAGGCGATGAGGTTCTCAAAGGGTTGGCGGTGTGTTTTAAAAAGTACTTTGAAAAGCAGCTAGTCGCTCGCTTAGGCGGTGAAGAATTTGCCGTTTACTTTACTGATGCAACCACAGCGCAAGCGCTAAAACGCCTTGAAGGGTTTAGGCAATTTATAGAGCTTAATAGCCAAGAGTTTAGCCAAGAAAAAATTAAATTTACAATTTCTATTGGCTTTGCAAGCGGCCCTATTTACCAAATAGATGAGTTACTTAAACAGGCCGATTTAAAGCTATATGATGCAAAAGAAACCGGCCGTAATAAAGTAATAAGCTAAACCTTAACGCTGCTTTATAGCAACTTGCTTAAACTATTATTGCGCATAGGTATTAAACTTCGGCGGCGGTTACAGCCGCTTTTTTACGCTTACGCGATTGATGATAAGAGTCCCAAGTAAATATAGCCAGTGCACTCCAAATACAGGCAAACGTAATCACCCGCTCTGCATCAAATACTTCATCGTAAAACACCACAGCAAGCATAAACATTAAACTTGGTCCTATGTACTGAAAAAAGCCCAATGTTGTGTACTGCAAACGTTTGGCCGCTCCGGTAAAGCAAAGCAGCGGCAACGTAGTAATAATACCGGCACTAATTAATAGCGCATTGGTATGCCAATCGTTTAGGGCCAAGTCGGAAGTAGGCGTTGGTGCCATTACCCACCAGTAAATTAATGCAACCGGCAGTAAAATTAGGGCTTCGAGTAAAATGCCTGGCAGCGCTTCGACTGGTAACTTTTTACGCAGTAAGCCATAAATAGCAAAAGACGTGGCAAGCGAAAACGCCACCACCGGAAACGAGCCAAAACTGACCAATTGCAATACTACGCCCGCAAAGGCTAAAAACACTGCAAACCCTTGTAACTTTCGCAGCCGCTCGCCTAAAAATAGCATGCCCAACAGCACATTAAGTAATGGGTTTATGTAATACCCTAAACTGGCATCGAGCATATGGTTATTATTAACCGCCCAAATAAACAGCCCCCAATTAAAGCCCAATATAGAAGAGGTAAGTACTAACATTAAAATAATTTTTGGCTGGGCAACTATGCGCTTAACCTTATCCCAGTATTTAAGCACACTGACCACAAGCACTAAAAAAACCACAGACCAGACAACACGGTGAGTTAAAATTTCAAAAGCAGAAACATGCTGTATTTGTTTGAAATAAATAGGCGCTAAGCCCCACATTAAAAAAGCTAAACAGGCAAAAATACCGCCTTTACGCTGCTCGTTTGCAATCGACATACATACTACTTATTCATACTAAAAGGCCGACAGTTTATACCAATTTGTGCTATTAAGTGATTTATTTTGCGGTAACTAAAGCTCAGCGCAAGGCAAAGCTTTTTATTTTAGCCGTACGTAATTAGCAGCTTTAACCTACTAAATACGTACCTGTACCAAAGGCGATTTGGATTGCCTTTTCATTGTGTAGCTCCATTCTACATACACACACTTTATTACCAGAGCGGATCAAAGTAGCACTGGCTGTAAATGTCTCCCCTTTGCCAGGGCGCAAATAATCTGTGCGCAAATCAATAGTGCCTAAGGTAGCCAGCTTTTGCTGTACGCTAGGGATATCGAGCTCGGTTAGTTTATCAATAACACTGGCTGCTGCAAGCATGCCGCCCACATTATCGAGCACCGCCGATATAATACCGCCGTGAAGAATTTTTTGCGCAGGATTGCCTATAAATACATCCTGCCAGGGAAAGGTAATTTTAGCTTGCTCAGGGCTGAGCGACTCTACCGAGATATTTAAAAACTGATTAAATGGCATGCCATTTACAAACAGTGCGCCAACTTGTTCAATTAACATTTCTTTATTCATTATTATTCTCTATGTTTAAATTAACACTGGTACGATGAGTTAAGCATACCTGAAGCAAAACCACGAGACACTAATTAAATCATTTACCTCTAAGCTAAAGACATCCTATAAAAAAACCACTAAAATAGCCGCCGATGAATACTCTAACCCCTACACCTAGCACATTGGTCCGCAAGCCCGACACGGTTCTTAAACAAGTGTTTGGCTACAGCGAGTTTCGTGATGGCCAAAAAGCGGTGATCGACGCGGCCATTAATGGCCAAGACTCTTTGGTACTACTGCCTACAGGCGGCGGTAAATCAGTGTGTTACCAAGTACCAGCGTTAGTGCTCGAAGGGGTTACTGTGGTAATCTCACCGCTTATCTCGCTCATGCAAGACCAAGTAACGCAACTGCAAGCATTAGGTGTTAAAGCCGCTTACATTAATAATAGCCTGGCTCGCGAAGAGCAACAATTAGTGTACCAACAATTGCACCAAGGGCTAATAAAATTACTGTATGTTGCCCCTGAAAAAGTGCTTCAGCATGAATTTACCGAGCGACTCAGCCACTTAAATATCAGCTTATTTGCAATTGACGAAGCACATTGTGTATCGCATTGGGGGCATGACTTTAGACCTCATTACTTTAGATTAAATGAGCTTAAGCAGCGCTTTCCCCATGTACCTATGATGGCACTGACCGCCACGGCCGATAAAGCGACCCGTTTTGATATAGTTGAGCAATTAAAATTACAACAGCCCTATATACATACCGGCAGCTTCGACAGACCGAATATTCGTTACACCATCGAAGAAAAGTTCAAGCCAATGGCGCAACTACTGCGCTATTTAAAAGAGCAAAAAAATCAAAGTGGCATTATTTACTGCACTAGCCGTAAACGCGTTGATGACATTGCCGAAAAACTCGCTGATGCAGGTTTAAATGCCGCCGCGTACCATGCAGGCATGAGCAACGAGCAACGCCAATTTGTGCAAACCGGATTTGCCCGCGATGATATTCAAATAGTCGTTGCGACCGTTGCCTTTGGTATGGGCATAAATAAACCAAATGTGCGTTTTGTTCTGCATTACGATATTCCAAAAAGTATTGAAGCCTACTATCAAGAAACCGGCCGCGCTGGGCGTGATGGCTTAGCCGCAGAAGCCATTATGTATTTTGATCCCGCCGATATAGGCCGCGTTAGGCGCTTTTTTGAAGACATAGACGATGAACAACGCCGCCGCGTAGAAGAACAACGCTTTAATGCCATGGCCAGTTTTGCCGAGGCGCAAACATGCCGCCGGCAAATACTATTAAACTACTTTAGCGAGTATAAACGCGAGCAATGTGGTAACTGCGATATTTGCATTAACCCACCAAAAAGCTTTGATGGCACATTAGTAGCGCAACAAGCGCTTTCGTGTGTGTATCGAGCTGGGCAGCGTTTTGGCTTAGGCTATATTGTAGAATTATTACGCGGGGCTAATACCAGCCGCATACGCGACAACAACCACCACGAACTCAGCACCTATGGCATAGGCAAAGACAAAAGCAGTGAATTTTGGCTCAGTATATTACGCCAACTTATACACCAAGGCTTGTTAAGCCAAGATATTACCCAAGGTGCCTCGCTGCGCTTAACCGAAGCAGCACGCGCTGTACTTAAAAGTGAATACGCCCTACAGCTTGCCGAGCCGCGCTTACAAGCTAAACACGTATACCAAGATAAACTGGCGCAGTTTAACTACGACAAAAAACTATTTGCCCGCTTACGGGCTCTGCGTAAAGAACTCGCTGATGCCGACGATGTACCGCCGTACGTTGTATTTAACGATAAAACCTTAGCCGAAATGGCGCAATTAATGCCCACCAACGACAGCGAATTTTTAAAGGTGTCGGGCGTTGGCTTTACCAAACTCAATAAATATGGCGGCGAATTTTTAACGGCCATTCGTAATTACCTTGCTAGCAATTAAGTAAACTATGACCCAAATTGAATACAATCACGCCCATAAATGCATTGTTATAAGCCCTATAGAAGCCCCACACGATGAAGACTTTGAGCTGTGGAGCACGCTGTTTTTACACGCAGATGAAATAACAATTATTGACTACGCAGGGGGTGCTGACCGTCATCAATTGCGCTTTAGCTATCAACAGCAAACCTTTAATTTAAATTTTGAACACTACAGCGAAAGTATTTGGATTAATGGCGAAGGCCTAGAAGCCGAGCACTTATTAGCAGCCCTTGCTTTTTACTTAAGCTAAAACGCCTCGCATATGCGCTAATTAACAAAGGTGCATAACGGTAACAATTAATTAGTTTCAAAATCCATACCTTTTACTTACATTGTAATAACAATGATGTAAGCTGATATTACGACTCATATTTGCTGTAGTATTGAAGAGGTTGAATGGTGAATAGAAAATGGATTGCACACTGTTGTATAAGCTTAGCCCTTGTAAGCTTTAGTGCGCCTAAGGCCTTTGCACAACAACCACCCAATAAAACTAACACCTGCTCCGCTGTGCAAACTCACTCAGACAAAAGCAATAATTTACGCCGTGAGGTTGAAGATAAAACCACACTGATTAATAGTCGCAGCGACGCCCAAATAACCTCAATTACCCTTAAACAACTTAACGTTTTTAATACCGAGCTGGAGGAGGAAAATAACGCGCTTTTTCGTTTTGCCAACCGCGCGCATATTCAAACCGAGCCAGGCGTTATTAGTAATATTTTGTTATTTAAACAAGGCGATAATTACAATGCCAGAAAACTCGCTGAGTCAGAGCGTTTATTACGCCAACAAAACTATTTATATGATGCGCAAATAAGCGCGGTTGAAAACTGCGACGGCAACGTAGATGTAACGGTGGTAACTCGCGATTTATGGACTTTACTACCCGAAATAAGCTTTAGTCGCAGCGGTGGCGAAAATAAATCGAGTATTGGCTTTCGCGAGTCCAATTTACTGGGTTGGGGCAAGCGCTTGTCGTTTTCACGCACTACCGACAGCGATCGTAATGGTTATTTATTTGTTTATGACGATCCTAATATATTATCTAGCCGGTATCGCGGGCGCTTAGAGTATGCCGACAACAGTGACGGAAAACGCCACTTATTAGAGCTAACCTATCCGTTTTACGCCATAGATACACCTTATAGCTATGGTATTAAAAGCTTTTCTGAACAGCGAGAAGAGTCGTTGTATCGCCGTGGTGATGAATACAGCGAGTTTGATCAAACAACCGATTTTTTTAGCGCTTTTTTAGGCCACTCTAAAGCATTATCTGATAGCTGGACACAGCGCTTAACGCTTGGCTATGTAAACCAAGAAGACAGCTTTGCAGAAATAGAAACAACCTTTGCTCCCTTGGCCAAAAACAGGCAACTAAGTTATCCCTATGTGAGTGGTCATTGGTTTGAAGACAGTTATATAAAAGTGCGTAATTTTGACAGTATTTCGCGCACCGAAGATTTAAATTTAGGGTGGAATATTAAAGCCCTATTAGGCTACTCAGATGAATCACTAAGTAATGATGACAGCAGAGCCGTGTATTCGTTAAAAGCTAAAAAAGCGCACTTTACTACCGACAGAACGCTGTGGCGTTTTAGTGCTCAAGTGGATGGTTATTGGAATAAAGAGCAAAAACAACTAGAAAATTTTTTAGCCACCAGCGAAGTGCAGTACTACTTAAATACCAGCGAAAACCAATCCTGGTTTGTTAAAGCCCGTGCCCAGTATGCTAAAAACCTAACCGCCGATAAGCAGCTAACACTTGGCGGCGAAACGGGCCTTCGTGGCTATCCTATGGATTACCAGCATGGCGACCGAAGCTTTTTAGTCAGCTTAGAAAAACGCTATTACTGGGAGTACGATTTACTGCAGCTATTTAAAGTCGGTGCAGCGGGCTTTGTTGACGTTGGCCGCGCTTGGTTTAACGATGAAGACAACGGCGAGAACGATCATGTTTTAAAAAATGTTGGTGTGGGTTTACGTTTAGCACCTAGCAGAGCAAACTCTGGCACCATGATCCACCTTGATATTGCCGCCCCGCTTGATAGCTACGACGATGTTGATTCGGTGCAGTGGCTCGTAAGTGTTAAAAACACCTTTTAAATAGCGAGCAATAAACGAAAGCGTTACACTAGCGCTTTAAATTTTCCTAAAAAAAGTACGGGATCACACTTTGGAATTGTTTGCACTTTTAGAGCTAATGGGTACGCAATATAAATTGATTGTTACCCTTATCGCCATTTTACTTTTTCCTCTTTTATTAAAAGTCACTAAAAAGTTGCTCGAAAAAGCCATAAAAGGAAAAGTAGATGTTCATCGTAAATTTAGAGCGGAGCTGTTATTAAAAATAATACTCGCGTTTGTAGTACTGTGCTTAGTGCTTATATTTTGGGGTATAGAGCTGCGCGGGCTATTAGTTTTGGGCTCATCCTTATTTGCTATGCTCGGGGTCGCTTTATTTGCCGCTTGGTCGCTGCTTAGTAACCTTACCGCTTTTTTACTCATGTTTATTCAAAATGGTTTTCATGTGGGAAATTGGGTGCGTATTGTTGATGGCGCAAACCATATAGAAGGGCGCATTGTCGAATTAGGTTTAATGAACGTGCTACTTGAGCATGTGGATGGGCACCGAGTTGTTTACCCTAATAACCTGTTTGTGACACGCCCGGTTATGGTATTAAATAAAGAACCTAAGCCTACAAAGGCACCGGTAATAAAACGGATTATTGGCCCTAAAAAGACATAGTTTTAAAAGTCATATCCGTAAAAAAGCCGCAGTAAGGCAAACCTCACTGCGGCTTTTTACTAGCTAACATAGTGCTAATTATTTAGCTCAGCTGTTTTAAGCTCTTCATCTAAATCATTTATTTCATCAATAAAATGCTCTAATTGCTGCTCTACTAAGCTGTTATCATTTGCAAAGTAAGCAAGGTGGAATACCGCATCCCCTTCGTTTACTAGTGGCATAGTTTGCTGGCCTATCACAATACCGCCCTTAGGCGCTAAAAGCTCAAGCTCGGCATCACCTAATGGGCTACTTATGTACGCCAGCACTTGGCCTTTTTCTACGTGTTCACCTAGCGATACTTGCGCACGTACAATGCCATCTACCTCAGCGCGTATCCAACTTGTAGACCCTGCAATAATAGGATCGGGCAGTTTTTTAGGACGCTTGCCGCGGATCATTTTTAAATGCCGCATCACATAATCCACACCCTGCACACCTGCTGCAATAGCAATAGGGTCAAAGCGTAAGGCTTCACCGGCTTCGTAAGTAATAACCGGTATACCTAAATTAGCGGCTTCACTACGTAATGAGCCATTACGAAGGGATGCATTTATAACCGCTGGTGTGCCGAATGCTTTGGCCATATCAGCGGTTGCTTCATCATCTAAGTTAGCGCGTATTTGCGGTAAGTTAGTACGGTGAATCGCCCCCGTATGTAAATCAATAATGTGGGTACAATGTACCGCCACCTGATTAAAAAACATATGTGCCATACGCCCCGCAAGCGATCCACGCTCAGAGCCCGGAAAGCTGCGGTTCATATCACGTCTATCGGGTAAATAACGTGATTTATGAATAAAGCCAAACACATTAACAATTGGCACAGCAATTATGGTTCCGCGCAGTTGGCTTGCATCTATTTTAGAGAGCAGCTGACGTACAACTTCTACACCATTTAGCTCATCACCATGAATAGCGGCACACACCATCAGCACTGGGCCTTCCATTACACCATTAACCACTTCAATAGGAATATTAAGCGGTGAATGGGTGTAAAGTTTAGCAGCCTCTAAGGCAAGGGTTTTACGCTCGCCCACGCCAACACTTTCACCTAATAAGGTAAAAGGACGATTAATTTTAACCTTTGCCACGGGTTGCGGTTCCTTTAATAGCAGCATTTTTTTCGATGAAATCAATCACCATACCGGCAATATCTTTGCCTGTTGCCACTTCAATCCCTTCAAGGCCTGGAGAAGAGTTTACTTCCATTACCAACGGCCCACGAGATGAGCGAAGTAAATCAACGCCCGCTACATTTAAGCCCATTGCTTTTGCTGCAGCAACGGCGGTTTTACGCTCTTCTGGGGTAATGCGTACTAATGTAGCGCTACCACCACGGTGAAGGTTTGAGCGGAACTCGCCTTCTTGCGCTTGGCGCTTCATGGCCGCTATTACTTTATCACCAAGTACAAAACAACGAATATCGGCTCCGCCGGCTTCTTTAATGTATTCTTGAACCATAATATTGGCTTTTAAACCCATAAACGCTTCAATAACACTTTCAGCCGCTTTACGTGTTTCAGCAAGTACAACACCAATGCCTTGTGTGCCTTCAAGTAATTTAATAACCACCGGAGCACCGCCTACCATTTCTAGTAAGTCTTTAACGTCATCTGGTTTGCTGGCAAAACCGGTTACCGGCATGCCTACGCCTTTACGTGATAACAGCTGAAGTGAGCGTAATTTATCGCGCGAACGAGAAATAGCCACCGATTCGTTAACAGGATAAACCCCCATCATTTCGAACTGACGTAAAACAGAGCAACCATAAAACGTCACCGAAGCACCAATGCGTGGAACAATGGCGTCAAAATCTTTTAAATTTTCACCACGGTAGTGAATTTCTGGCTGCTCTGAGTTTATATTCATATAGCAACGAAGCGCATCAATCACCTTTACCTCATGACCGCGTGCCTCTGCCGCTTCAATTAAGCGACGCGTTGAATACAAATTTCTGTTGCGAGATAAAATACCAATTTTCATAGTTAAAACCTTAACTATCTAATAAATGAGATAAAGCCGGATCAACGACTATACGATTTTCCATGGCTGTACGCCCTAATAACATTCTAAACTTCATGGTTGCCCGACTCGTTAAAGTAACTTCTATAGGCCAACTATGGGGCCCTGCAGACAACCTTGTTTCTATAAAGTACCGTAACTCTTTTTGCCCACTTGAGCTGGTTACCGCCTTAATTTTTTTAACCTTTGCAGTGCAAGCAACCTGAGTGTGTTCGTCATCTTGCAATGGTTGGACTATAAATTTTACCCACTTTTCTTCGCCTTCTTTGTACTCTTCAATGTTAATTGCATGAATACATGAAGTGCGGGCGCCAGTATCAACTTTTGCTTTTATCTTTTCGATGCCAAGCTCGGGTAAACTTAACCACTCACGCCAACCAACAGTTAACTTTGCTGTCATAAATGTGCCCTTAATAAAAAAGTGACTTATACGCTACGGCGCAAAAAACACCAGCGAAATAAATTTATCTAGTCGATGAGTAAATTAAATTGATCTTTTATAGGAACTAATCACACAATGCGCGCCTTGCTGTTTAGTGCCTTATTTAGCAATTAAAGCCTGCATATAGGTTTTACCTTAAGGCTAACTTATTAAAAGTTAAGGTAAGTTTGTAAAGCACTATGCAGATACACTATAGTTAACTATATTAAAAATACACTATTATATGAGTTTAAAATATGATTAATGGTTTACTGCATGCACTGGTGCTTGATGAAAAAGGCGGCGCGCACGCCATAGAAAACACCCGCGATTTAAATAACTGGCACCCTAGCCAAGGTAAACTGTGGATACATATGGACTACAGCCAAAGCGAGGCAGTAACGTGGCTTAAAAGCCAGGCTCACCTTACCGACTTTGAGCTTGATTCGCTTATTGCTGATGAAACTCGCCCTCGCTTAACACCTAGTACTAATGGCCATATGCTGTTTTTGCGTGGTGTAAATTTAAACCCAGCGCAAAGCCCTGAGGACATGGTGTCAATTCGTTTATTTATTAGCGAATCTGTGGTTATCACAACGCGCAAACGTCGCTTACTTTCGATTCAAGATATATTAGCAGAGCTTAATGTTGGCCACGGCCCATGCTCAATATCAGAGTTGGTCGGCTCTATTACGCAAAAACTGACATCACGCATGCAAAGTGTCATTGATACGCTTGATGAAACCCTGGATGAATTTGAAGAAGAAATAGACGAGCCAAGTAAAAAGTTTGATAACCAAGGTTTATCTCAACTACGCCGTCAAACTATTGCCTTAAAACGTTACTTAAAACCGCAAAAAGAAGCGTTGAGTTTAATGGTAAATAACCATTACCCTTGGCTTTTAGATGAAGATAAAGCAAAGCTAAACGAAACCACTAACTTACTTATTCGTTATTTAGAAGAGCTAGATAGCGCCATAGAGCGTGCGCAAATTATTCAGCAAACCATTACTAACCAGGTGTCTGAGCAATTAAATCAACGCATGTATGTAATGTCGGTTGTGGCTGCACTTTTTTTACCACTGGGCTTTTTAACGGGCCTTTTAGGGGTAAATGTAGGTGGCATACCTGGCACCGAAAACCCTTATGCATTTAGTGCATTTGTGATTTTTTTAATTGTGCTTACTGGCGGTATTGGCGTGTACTTTAAAAATAAAAAATGGTTATAAAATAAAGTTTTTTATTATGGCCACTCAATTGAGTGGCCATAATAAGTCACTAATTAATTAGTTTCGCGCGTATAACTCACATTGGTCATCGTCACTTTTGACTCTGTAATGCCTAAATCCTCAAAACAGTTTTTAAACGAGTTAGAGTTTCCGGCCTCACCACATTTATCTAATGTGTATGGGTCTTGCGATTGCAGGTAGTTACCAAACTTAAAGTATGACTGCGAATCATCCTCTACTGGTATACCGAACGAGTTACCGAATGCCGTAACCTCTACATCGCCGTAGTTATTAACTACCCGCAAGTTAAATGTCTCACCGCTGGTCATTGTACCCAAAGCAAATTTTTCTTCATTACCGCTGGTATTACGTAAACGTACGTACACATCAAAAATTCCGTTGTTCGCTACGCTATCATTAAAGCCCGATTCATCAGTATCCGACACATACACTTTAGATATAGTGCCGGTATCGCTAGCATGGTGCTGCGATATAATTGTTTTTCCGCCATCAGACATCTCAACTTTTACCGTAGCTTCGAACACTTCATAGGTTTGAGTCATAGCAACGCGTAAACTTTCTTTAACCTTATACTCATGACGCCAGCCATTACCATTAGGCGTAATATGTTGTGCCTCTAACGGCACAAACACTAAGGTGCTATCGTCAACGAGAGGATTTGGGTTATCCCCTTCTAAATCAAAAATGCTACCACTGGTTATGCTGCTAGGAATTGTTGAACCATTTGAGTTATCGCTGCCGCCATCTGAGCCACCATCATTACTGCCGCTGCCCTCAACCAAGGCAAAATTATCAAACCTTACATCGCTGGTGTTGTTGTAATGTTTAGCAAAAACCTGAAGTGAATTGGTGTTTGCTGAGGTAAATGTTTTTGTTACTTTAGTCCACGAAGAAACATTAAAGGTTTGGTTTTTAAATAAACCATTTAAATCGTTTACACCAATTTGCCCTTTACCCAGCACATAAGCACTTAGGGTGTATTCAGTGTTAGGCTGTATATCTACCACTTGATAAACCCGTGCTGGACTGCCCTGAATCTTTAACGATTTTGAGCCACTGTAAGCATCTGAAGAAATAGCTGCTGGGTCGGTTTCGTTCCAATTACTAAAGCCACTTTCAAAGCCTGCATTATTAATTGTTGCAGCATGAGATAGCGCTGAACTTGTCGCAATTGCGCTGTAAAAAAACAGTTTTTTATGGTTAATCATTATCTTTATTCCTTTAAACCTGAATATAAAAATAACCTAACTACCTAGTTTTGTGTCAGTCACTAAAACTTAGATCACCCTGTGTAAACAGGTTTCTATTTTTGTGTATGAATAGATTTGGCAAGAACACTCGGGTTACAAAAAACAATCTAAAACCCTTAAATTGGCCTTACCAATATTAATGCCATATGGCGAGCTAAAGGCTATATTTTTTGTTACCAATATGTCAACAGAGGATGTAATAGCAAATAAGTATTAGTTTTATTAAATATTGCATTTATAACTTGTAAATAGTTATAACTATTCAACAGGTTATATATTAGGGACAGGTTAGCAATAAATAAAAATATTTTTTCAATTTAATGAATAAGTAGTACGTCGAAATAAGCCCTATTACCAATAGGAATATGAACAAGCTTAACTTTTAATGAATAAATTAAGGAGAATTAAGTTTTTATATGAAAGATAATAATTGGTTATAACAAAAATAAAATTGGTAACACGAAAAGTATTAAATTTTTGCCGTTAAATAAGGCAAAATAAAGGGGGGTATTAATGCGCCATTACACTAAAAATGAATTAATATCTGAAAATAGGCTGCGGTTTAAAGAGTCATGTTTACTCTGTGCACAAAAAAAGCGAGCATATATAAATGCTCGCCTTTATCAACTAGCTAACGCCTTACTCTTGAAAGTAAGTGCCCCAACCGTCGTATTCAACGTCACACTCAACAGCTAGCGCTGCAAGTTTATCAACGTCTTCCATTATAACTTCAACGTCTAGCTCAGCTTCGACTACAATATCAAAGCTCCAAATTTTGCTGCCATCTTCTAGCTCAAGCTCTGCCGGTTCTTCAACATCGTAGCCTAATTTAAAGGCAGCCAGTGCCGCTTGCTCTAATTTGCTAAAATCTTCGCATACAAAATGATGCTCAACTTCATAAAGTATTTCAGGATCAGAGCCATCTTCAAGTAGTGAACTTACGATGTCTTCACTTATTTCACGCCAGTTTTCCATTATTTATCTCTCGCTTGAGCATCTAATTCAGTTATTTTAGCAGCCATAATACTATTCACTTGGGTGGCCTGTTCACGGGCACTCACTTTTTTATCAAGTGATATAGGCGCTAACATTTCAATGTAAATTGTACCATTATCCCAGCGGTTTAGCTTAATAGTTTTATCAGTTGTGCTCATACATACCGGCACTATGGGTACATCTGCGCTTAAAGCGGTGTGAAATGCGCCGGTTTTAAATGGCAGTAAACCTCGGCCATAGCTTCTTGTGCCTTCGGGAAATACCCAAATAGATAGGCCTTTTTGTTTAATTTTTTCAGCGGCTTTTGAAATTGTACCTGCCGCTTTTGAGCGATTAGCTCTATCAATCAATATGTTGCCCGACAACCAGTAAAGTTGTCCAAAAAATGGGATCCACTTTAAGCTTTTTTTGCCTAAGCTAACGCAGTTTTCAGGCACCATAGCCGATACAGTAAATAAATCGTAATTGTTTTGATGGTTTGATAGATAAACCGCAGGGCCAGTATTGAGCGCATCAGGGTGGCGTTTAAGGACAAGTTTAACCCCTAACATTTTAGCCATTGAGCCAAACCAGCCGGCTATCACATGCACATTATTAGGGTGAAACGGTCTCACAATCGACAATAACAACCCAAACACGCAGCTGAAAAATATAAACAGCACCATAATTAAAATACGTATAACAGCTAACAAACTTCTCTCCAAAATGTGTGTGCAATGCGCTATAAGCCACGCATATTTCACTATTATAACGTGATTTTATGACGATCACGAGACAATAGCGAACAGCTGTAAGCTGAAAAATACAGGATAAACAAAAACGGCCTGCAAAAGCAGGCCGTTAGAGGTGTATATTTCGGGTTTATTCTTCGACTAATGTGTCATCATTTTGCTCATCTGCCGGCGTAAACTCCACCACTGCTTCATCAACACGCTGTAAGCCTCGCGGTAACTTATTACCTCTACGCCCGCGCTCACCATGATAATGCTCCAAATCGCTCGGTTTAAGCGTTAGCTTTCGTTTACCAGCATGAAGGGTAACGCTACTGCCTTGTGGTACCACCGCCAGCACTTTGACAAACTCTTCACGTGCTTGCACTTTAGCCCCTGGTATAGAGATAATTTTATTGCCTTTACCTTTACCCAGTTTTGGTAAGTCGCGCAGTGGGAACAACAGCATGCGTCCTTCGTTCGAAATGGCCATGCAGTAATCGGTTGCTACATCGTTTACTCTGATTGGTGAGAGTAAAATTCCGCCCTTAGGCACGCTCACCAAGGCTTTACCGTTTTTATTTTTACTTACTAGGTCTTTAAAGTCAGTAATAAAACCATAACCCGCGTCAGAGGCCATAAGTAGCACTTGATTATCTTCACCCATTACCACGTGCTCAAAATTAGCCCCTGTGGTGAGGTTAAAGCGCCCAGTCATTGGCTCGCCTTGGCTACGTGCTGATGGCAAGCTGTGCGCATCGGTTGCAAATGCACGCCCTGCTGAGTCTAAAAATACCGCAGGCTGATTACTCTTACCCTTAGCGGAGGCTTTGTATTCATCGCCAGCACGGTAATTAAGTCCTTCTACGTCAATGTCATGGCCTTTACCAACACGTGCCCAGCCTTTATCAGAAAGCACGACTGTTACCGACTCTGAAGGAATTAAATCTTTTTCACTCAGTGCTTTAGCTTCTACGCGCTCAATAACAGGTGAGCGGCGATCGTCGCCATACATGTCGGCCGCTTCTTGAATTTCTTTTTTAAGAAGCGTTGACATACGACGGTCTGAGCCAAGCGTTAGCTCTAACTTGTCACGTTCTTTGGCCAACTCATCTTGCTCGCCACGTATTTTAAATTCTTCTAGTTTTGCTAAATGACGAAGTTTTAACTCTAAAATGGCTTCGGCTTGAGTATCGGTTAAATCAAAGCGCTCCATCAACACAGGTTTTGGTTTATCTTCTGTGCGAATAATTTCAATTACTTCATCAATATTTAAAAAGGCAGCAAGTAAACCTTCTAAAATATGCAATCGTGCCAGTACTTTATCTAAACGGTGCTGTAAGCGCCTGCGTACTGTTTCGCGTCTAAACGTTAGCCACTCAGATAAAATACTGCGTAGGTCTTTTACTTGCGGGCGGCCATCAAGGCCTAGCATGTTTAAGTTTACACGGTAGTTTTTTTCAAGGTCGGTGGTGGCAAATAGGTGCGCCATTAACGGCTCAGCTTTAATGCGGTTTGAACGCGGTACAATCACAATACGGGTTGGATTTTCGTGATCAGACTCATCTCGTAAATCAGCGACCATTGGCAGCTTTTTAGCATTCATTTGCGCTGCTATTTGCTCAAGCACTTTAGCCCCTGAACACTGATGCGGTAGCGCCGTAATAACAATATCGCCATGCTCTTCAGTATACACCGCGCGCATTTTAATTGAGCCTCGGCCGGTTTTGTATATTTTATGAATATCGGCTTTTGGGGTAATTATTTCAGCGTCGGTTGGATAATCAGGTGCGTGCACAAGCTCAAGTAACTCATCAAGCTCGGTTTTAGGCTTATCAAGTAATAAACAACAGGCACTGGCTACTTCACGCACATTATGTGGTGGAATATCGGTTGCCATACCTACTGCAATACCCGTTACGCCATTTAACAAAATATGCGGTAAGCGCGCCGGTAACACTAATGGCTCGTCCATAGTGCCGTCAAAGTTTGGCGTCCAATCAACGGTGCCTTGCCCTAGCTCTTTAAGTAATACCTCAGAGAACTTTGATAAGCGTGCTTCGGTATAACGCATTGCTGCAAACGATTTAGGGTCATCTGCTGCCCCCCAGTTACCTTGCCCATCGACTAATGGGTAACGGTAAGAAAACGGCTGCGCCATTAATACCATAGCCTCGTAACAGGCACTGTCGCCATGCGGGTGGTATTTACCTAATACATCACCTACCGTACGAGCCGATTTTTTATATTTAGCAGCGGCCGATAAACCCAGCTCGCTCATAGCATAAATAATACGACGTTGAACCGGTTTTAAACCATCACCAACATGCGGTAATGCACGGTCCATAATTACGTACATAGAGTAATTTAAGTAGGCGTCTTCGGTAAAACGCCCCATTGTTTGTTGTTCAATTCCTTGCATTAGCAAGGTATCTGTATCACTCATTAAAGCTTACCTAGTTTTTCTTATAGCTTACGCGGTAGATCACGTTTGCGTAATCGTCGCTTATTAGCAGACTGCCGTCATTTAATTGTGCAAATGCAACTGGGCGTCCAAAGGTTGTTTCGTTATGCATAAAGCCGGTAATAAATGGCGTGTATTTAGTAATACGCCCTTGCTCTACATTGGCTACAGCCACTTTATAACCTGACTTTTTAGTACGATTCCACGAGCCATGTTCAGCAACAAATAGCTGCTCTTTGTAAGAGCCCGGGAACTGTTTACCGGTATAAAAATGAATGCCAAGTGGCGCAACGTGAGCTCCTAGCGCAAGCGCTGGCGGGCTGTAGTCGCTAATGTTTTTACCTTTACCAAACTCAGGATCTACAATGGCACCGGCGTGAACATAAGGAAAACCAAAATGCTCGTTTTCTTTACTTACGCGGTTAATTTCATCAGGTGGAATATCATCACCCATCATGTCGCGGCCGTTATCGCTAAACCATAATGCTTGCGTGCTTGGATGAAAGTCAAACCCCACTGAGTTGCGTACCCCTTGGGCTATTGTTTTAATTTGCTTGGTTTCTACATCAAGTGCAAAAATACGCCCGTAACGCTCATCTTCGGCGCATATATTACACGGAACACCAACCGGAATAATAAGCTCGCCAGTGGGTGCAAAGCGTAAAAACTTCCACCCGTGGTGACGATCCGATGGCAACGCGTTGTAAACCACGTCAAATTTAGGGTCTTTTAACTGCGTGTCTACGTTTTTAAAGCGAATAATACGGTGTACTTCACCTACGTATAGGTCGCCATCTTTAATTGCTAAACCAGAGGGCATATTTAGCCCCTCAGCAATCACCATTTTTTTATCTGCTACGCCATCACTGTTATGATCGATTAACGCATACACATTTCCTGCTTTACGCGAACCTGCGTAAACAATGCCTTTTTTTGATACTGCTATCTGGCGTGCATTTTCCACATCATCAGCAAATAAGCTTACCTCAAACCCAGGTGCTACGGTGAGTTTGTCTAGTATGTCTTTTGCCATTGCTGGGGCTGTTGTTAAGCCAAGCAATAATAAACTTCCTAGTATTTTATTCATTTGCCTCTCCAAGTGTTAAACACAAGCTTATTATACCTGTGCTTTATTACCGTGATCTTCTAGCCACTGGCGTCTGTCTGACGAGCGTTTTTTAGCAAGTAGCATATCCATCATTTCTAATGTTTGCTCTTCTTCATCTAACGTAAGTTGCACTAAGCGGCGAGTATTTGGGTCCATTGTCGTTTCGCGCAGCTGCAGCGGGTTCATTTCGCCCAGCCCTTTAAATCGTTGCACGTTTACTTTACCGCGTTTTTTCTCTGCTTCTATACGGGCCAAAATACCTGTTTTTTCATCTTCATCGAGGGCGTAATACACCTCTTTACCAATGTCGATTCTAAACAGCGGTGGCATAGCTACGTATACATGTCCTGTTTTAACCAGTTGCGGAAAATGACGCACAAACAAAGCACACAATAAGGTGGCAATGTGTAGTCCATCCGAGTCAGCATCGGCCAATATACAAATTTTATTATAACGCAGGCCGGTTAAATCAGTTGAGTCTGGGTCAATACCCAGCGCCACCGAAATATCATGCACCTCTTGCGAGGCTAATATTTGCCCTGATTCAACTTCCCACGTATTCAAAATTTTACCGCGCAGTGGCATTATTGCCTGAAACTCACGATCGCGTGCCTGCTTAGCCGAGCCACCTGCTGAGTCACCCTCTACCAAAAATAGTTCGGTACGGTCGTTATCGGCGGCACTACAGTCGGTTAGTTTACCGGGTAACGCAGGGCCTGAGGTAACGCGTTTACGCACTACTTTTTTAGCCGCTCGCAATCGGCGCTGTGCATTTGAAATACACAGTTCAGCAAGCAATTCTGCAGTGTCTGTGTGCTCGTTTAACCATAAGCTAAATGAGTCTTTAACCACACCCGATACAAACGCTGCACATGAGCGAGAAGAAAGCTTTTCTTTGGTTTGGCCGGCAAATTGTGGGTCTTGCATTTTTACCGATAACACATAGCAACAGCGCTCCCAAATATCATCTGGGGTAAGCTTTACGCCACGCGGTAATAAGTTTCTAAATTCACAAAATTCGCGCATTGCTTCAAGTAAGCCTTGGCGCAAACCATTTACGTGAGTACCACCTTGTGCGGTAGGAATAAGGTTTACATAGCTCTCAGCAATCGACTCGCCGCCTTCAGGTTGCCATACAACAGCCCAATCAGCCCCTTCAATCGAGCTTGAAAACTCGCCTACAAATGGGTCTTTTGGCAGTACTTCAAAGCCTTTAACAGCTTCAATTAAGTAATCCTTTAAGCCTGTTTCGTAAAACCATTCTTGAGTTTCTTTAGTTTGCTTATTAACAAACTTAATGCGCAAGCCTGGGCATAAAACCGCTTTAGCTTTTAATAGGTGGTTTAATTTAGTAATTGAAAAGTTAGCTGAGTCAAAGTAACTCGCATCGGGCCAAAATCGAACGGTTGTACCGGTGTTGCGCTTACCAACAGTGCCAATGACATTTAAGTCTTCAACTTTATCGCCGTTTTCAAAGGCCATTCTAAATTGTTGAGCGTCGCGCCTTACCGTTACTTCAACACGGTGCGATAACGCATTTACAACCGAAATACCTACCCCGTGTAAACCGCCCGAAAACTGATAGTTTTTGTTAGAGAATTTACCACCTGCATGCAGCTTGGTAAAAATCAGCTCCACCCCAGGAATACCTTCCTCAGGGTGAATATCTATAGGCATACCACGGCCATCGTCTATAACTTCAAGAGAGTTATCTTCGTGTAAGATCACATCAATTTTAGTGGCATGGCCCGCCATGGCTTCATCGACACTGTTATCGATAACCTCTTGGCCTAAATGGTTTGGACGTACCGTGTCGGTATACATACCAGGGCGGCGTTTTACCGGCTCTAATCCATTGAGAACCTCAATGGCTTCGGCGTTATAATTTTGCTGACTCATAATTTTTATCTTTATATGCGCTTAGGCTAATTTGTTTTAGGTAATTTAAGAAACTCTACAATACTATCTAAGGTGCGTTCAAAACCAACAAAGCTGTGATCGCCACCAAACTCAACTAACTGTTTGCATTGTGAAAAATAATTTACTGCGTGTTGATAATTTAACACTTCATCTCCCGTTTGCTGCAACAAATAGAGCAATTCGGGGGATGTTAATTTAGGCACATACAATGCTTTTAAAGCATCCATGTGGCTGGTATTTAACTCATAATGATAATCTTGATACGGATTATAATTGTGGCCAATAAGCGGCGCTAATAAGTTAAACGGTGCTACTGCTGGGTTTATTAATGCTGCTCGCAGGTTATAACGCTGCGACAAGTAGGTGGCATAAAACCCACCTAGTGAGCTCCCAAGTAACGCGGTATCTGGCGTTAATAAATGCTCAAGCTGTAAAATAGCTTGTAAGGGCTCGTGATTTAAACGCGGTACGCAATAGTCAACGTCATAGTTTGCCATAAGCTCGCCAAAGCGCACAGCTTTATATGATTTTTCAGAACTATTAAAGCCATGAATATAAATTACGCGTTTAACCATACAACATCCGTTTTAACTGTTAAAGCATTGTCCTGTGTCGTTAAATGCAACATTCGATAAGCGGGGCCGTGGCTTTCTTGCTGCCATTGCGGGCAATTTTTTGTAAATTGCACCGAACTGGCGGGCGTTGCATAAATACTCAGCTCTCTAAAAGTTTGCGTATAGTGATTATGCACATGACCGTGCAGCAACGCCGCTACATTAGCGCTATTAACTAACACGTTTAATAATTGCGGGCCGTTTTCAAGCATGTGTTTATCAAGGTAGCCATTAATAGCAAGCGGGTTGTGATGACAAAACACCACATGCTGCGATTGCGAACTTGCTAAACAATCCGCGATTTCATTTAAGTGCTCACTAGACACCCACCCTGCAGGTGTAGGGCCTTTTGAGTTTATAAGTAACAGCTCAAATCCTTGTGCGATAATGCGTTTAGCTGACACTATTTGCCCACCACTGATGCGATTAAGCATGGCAATTTCATCATGATTGCCTGGTACCCAAAATACTGGGCAGGTCAAATCTGCGTTATTAATAAGCTCAGCAAATAATAAATAAGATTCAAAACTATGATCTTGTGTTAAATCACCACCAAATATAACCGCATCTAATGACTGCGTGGCCATGTGCGCTAATGCTTGTGCAAAATGCGCGGCGGTGTTTACGTTAAAGTACTCTGCGTTAGGGTCGGCAAATAAATGGCTATCGGTTATATGCGCAACACGCAGCGATGAGCGGTTAAAGTGATAATGCTCATCAAACCAAGCCATTGTTTATATCCCAGTTTAGTACTGCTCGGCCATGCTCTACACAGGCTACTAACCAGTCATATAAAAATGCATTAAGTTGATACTTTTCATCTTTTTGGTGAATTTTAGGATTTGGATAACCATAAGATGGCTTTATCCGTTGATGGTAATCGTGGTGAATAATTTCAGCCACTTTTGCATCTTGATAAAGCCTTACTGTTAAATACAAAGGAGAAACGCCTTTAACCACCCCTGTTAGCTGTTTGATAGAAATATCCAGTGTGTACTTAGCACTATCGTCAATGATAATGGCAAATTCACTATGACCTAATTTAACTTTACGCACACTATTAGCGCTGCGCTCTTTAGGTAGTAGTTTTGAAAGACGTACGTAATTATGCTCGCAAAGCGTCATGTACTTTGGGAGGCTCTGAATATATCGTTGGGTTGCTAAAAGTGCTGTCAAAGTACCGCCGTATTAAAAAGTTAAAATTATGTCCACTTACTGCTTATTTTTTCACGATTTAACGCCAACCACTGTAAACAGATTACCGTTGCCGCATTATCTATTTCACCGTTATTGAGGCGCGAAAGCGCATCATCAAGGCTTAAAATATGGGTTTTAATGTCTTCACCTTCGCTTTCAAGGCCATATACACCACTTTGTACTTGGCTTAAATCTGCACGTGCTAGGTATAAATGTAAGCGCTCAGTGGTACCACCCGGACTTGAAAGGTAAGAGAGCATAAATTCGAGATCAGTAAGCTCAAGCCCAGCCTCTTCATAGGCTTCTTTTTTTACCACCCCTTCGTAATCGGTACTGCCATCGGTCATACCGGCAATACATTCTAGCAGCCAGGGCGAGTGTTTGCTGTTAATAGCGCCAATACGTATTTGCTCTATTAAAAGTACACTTTGCGTAGTTACATCATAAGGTAGAACAGCGATTGCATCGCCCCGCTCTAGTATTTCGCGCTTTATAAGTTGCGATGTACCACCATTAAACAGGCTATGCTCAAACTCATACATATCCACCTTAAAAAAGCCATTATACAGACTTTTAACTGCTTTTAAGCTCACATCTTTATGTGTAAATTGAACCAAGCTTTTATCTGCCATATTATACATCCCGCTTATTTAAACGATTAAAGTTTGTTAATATATTCTGTTACATTTGAACATACAGTTTTACTAATTTCTTTTTTAGTTATTAAGCAAAACACGTTACCATGCTTTTAGTACAAAATTTGTCTAAGGACTGAACCTAACATGAAAAAGAACATCCTTGCAGCGCTCGTTAGTTTGTCGTGCGCATTAGGCACAACCACAGCAAGTGCTGAAGATTTAATGCAAGTTTTTGAAATTGCTACTGCTAACGATCCCACTGTTTTAAAAGCAAAAGCCCAAGCAGATGCGCAATCTTACGAAAGCGATTTAGCAATGAGTGCATTACTGCCGCAAATTGGCGTAAGCATGGGCTATGAAAAAAGCGATTCTACCTCTTTTCAGAGCGTTGGTGATTTAGCTGACCAAGTTAAAATAAACAGCGATACCGACCAATTCACGCGTGGTGTTAGTTTAAGCCAAACCTTATTCGACTTAGGCGCATGGAATACACTTGATATTGCCGAAAAACAAGCGCTGCAAGCCAATGCGCAATACGATAACGCAAAACAAAACTTAATTGTGCGCGTTGCTGAAGGCTATTTTAACGTATTAAGCGCCATTGATAACCTTGAATTTGTGCAAGCCGAAAAGCGTGCCATTGAACGCCAGTTAGAGCAAACCAAACAGCGTTACGCAGTTGGCCTTACAGCAATTACAGATGTTCACGAAGCGCAAGCACAATACGATAACTCAGTAGCACAAGAAATTATTGCCAGTAATGCCGTTGAAACCGCACGCGAGCAACTGCGCGAAATAACCGGTAAGTACCACGCAAAACTTGATTTTTTAAACACCGAAACATTTTCAACAGTAAAACCGGTTAAAAAATCGACTGACTTTGTAAAAGTTGCTGAGAACAATAATATCAGCTTACAAGTCTCTAAAGTCACGGTTGATATTGCTAAAGATCAGATCACGCTTGCTAAAGCTGGCCACTACCCAAAGCTAACACTTGATGCCAGCTACGGTGATTCTTTAACTGACCAAAATATAAATGGTTTAAGCTTTAACGACCAACCACGTGCCGACTCAACATCGGTTGCCGTTAATTTAAGTGTTCCTCTGTACACAGGCGGCGCAACCGTAGCTGCAACTAAACAAGCCCGTGCGTTTTATGTTTCAGCCAGCCAAGATTACGAAACAAATTACCGCGCCGTAACGCGTACCGTTATTACCTCATACAACCAAGTTGTATCAGACATCGCGACTTACAAAGCTCTAGAGCAAGCTGTGGTATCAGCGCAAAGTGCGCTTAAAGCAACAGAAGCTGGCTTTGAAGTAGGCACGCGTACTATTGTTGATGTGCTTGTAAGCACGCAAAACCTGTACGATGCAAAACGTAACCTAGCTGATGTACGCTATCGTTACGTGTTATCTACGCTTCGCTTAAAGCAAGCTGCAGGTACACTAACAAGTGCCGATTTACTGGGTATTAACCAAGGCTTAAAAAAAGCCTAATAAGTTAAAAAGTAGCGTTTAAAGCCAGCCATTGCTGGCTTTTTGTATTTTATAACACTAAGCGTTAAACTAGCGTTTTTATTTTAGAGAGTATTTTGTGGTCACCTCATCTCCTTTTAAAGCCTCGTTTTTAGGCCCTCGTTATTGGCTAACGTGGATTGGCGTTTTCTTTTTGTATTTGATTTCGTGGTTGCCACAAAAAATTCAGCTTAGCTTAGGTAAGTTATTGGGGCGCTTAGTACATAAATTTATGAAACGTCGTCGCCATATTGCCGAGGTTAATATAAAGCTGTGTTTTCCTGATATGAGCGAAGCCGAGCAACAACAGCTTGTGCTAAAAAACATGGAAAACACCGGAATTGCCATGGTTGAAACTGGCATGGCCTGGTGGTGGCCGCAGTGGCGCGTTAAAAAAGCGTATGGCTCTATTAAAGGATTAGAGCACTTTGAGCGCGTGCAGGCTCAAGGTAAAGGCGTACTGCTATTGGTGCCGCATATTTTGCATTTAGAAATGGCGAGTCGTGTTATGGGCACCAAATGCCAAGGGCTGGGGTTTTACCGCCCACACAACAATGCACTCATGGAATACTTTACAACCAATGGCCGCCTTCGTTCTAACGAGTATTTAATTGGACGAAAAGACGTAAAAGGCTTGTTAAAGTCACTAAAAAATAAAAAGGTGTGTTATTACCTACCCGACCAAGACTACGGCCGTAACCGCTGTGAATTTGTGCCTTTTTACGCAGTGCCAGATACAGCCACAACCACAGGTACATTACTTTTTGCAGCAAGTAAACACTGCGAAACCATGAGCCTAATTAGTCGTCGTGATGAGCACGGTAAATACCATTTAGAAATAGTACCTGAGCTTGAAAATTTCCCAAGCGGCGATGATAAAGCAGATGTAACACGTGTAAATCAGCGCGTTGAGCAATCAATTAACGCTGCACCTGAGCAATACATGTGGCTGCACCGCCGTTTTAAAACACGCCCAGATAAAAATACCCCTTCTTTTTATAAAAAGTAGTGGTATAAATAAATAATGATAATAAATGAGCATGAGTTATGTGGTTTTGGGTTAAGCATTTAATACTAGCAGTTGCATTAATCTTACTAGCTACCTATGTGTTAGTTGGTACGGGTCCATTGTTTGACATAAAAGAGAGTAAAAACGCAGCCGCCGAGGGACTTTCACGCTTTTATTCGTCTATCCGTAACCAAGTTAAATCCGATAGGGAGCGCGATAAGTTTGTATTACAACTTAAAAAGCCCGAGCAAACACTTGATCGTGTTTTAGCTGAGCGCGGCAGAGCCGTTGACCCGATGCCTGCTAGCTGGACAGGAACAAGTGCACCAAGACGCTTTGAAAACGGCTCAACGTTAAAAGACGTACTTAACCAATACGCTAAAAGCGAAGGTATTCAATTATATTGGTATTTGAGTAAAGACTACGTTGTAAAAGATCATTTTAGGGTTGATAGCAGTTTTACCTCAGCGCTTTATCAAGTTGGCCGCGCAATTAATGATGACTTTGAATACGAAGTGTATACCTACCTTTGCCACAAACAGCGCGCAGCGGTGATCACTGAATTACCTTCTGAATTTGTGCGCAGCAATTGTTTAAAGCTTAATACTTAGCAGCGTAAATAAACCAAACCATACATAATAAAAACCCAAGCCTGTGCTTGGGTTTTTAGTGTTTATGTTTCGAGGGCGTGTTGAACTTTGATGGTTGAATTTGCAGCAGCATGTCTGGTTTTTAGGCAAGACAGAGCCTATGAAGTGTGGTTATTCCACATAAATAGGCGATAACGCAGCATAAATGCCAAACATGCGCTGCCCTTCGGGTTCTGCCTAGGGGCGATAAACTCTTTGTTGCCTACATGGATGTAGGTAAGGGGCGTGAGCAGGACGCGGAAGCTTTGCTCGGTTTTTACTTAGCCCACTAGGTTACAAACCTCGCGCCGCGATTTAATCGTCCCTAGATTGAACAAATTTCAATCCGCAAAGATCAACACGCCCTAGTTCAAATATTGCATTCCAGCATGCCGTTACACTTTCTATATCGGTTTGATACTCCTTACGCGACACCAAGCGACCTTGCTGATTTAGGTTTAATACGTGGTAACGTGAGCGATAATCAATATACGCCTGGATTAACTGCTGCTTTTGGGTTTTAGTGATACAACCAATCGCGGCAGCATCTGTGAGTATTCTTACATTATCGGAAAACACCGTTAGCTGGCTAAACTGATTTGCGTTTTTGAGCACTAGGTATTGAGTTATAAATTCAATGTCGGTCATGGCGCCCACATCTTGTTTTAAATCAAATTGCTCAGAGTTTCCCTTAGCTAAGTGCGTGCGCATTTTTTCGCGCATTTTAAGCACATCCTGCTTAAGTGTATCTATATCGCGTTGGGCACATAATATCTCTTTACGAATTTGTGCAAAACGCGCTCTTAGCTCATCTTGGCCTAATATAACGCGGGCGCGCACAAGCGCTTGGTGCTCCCAAGTCCAAGCTTGGGTTTGCTGATAATGATTAAAGCTCTCTAAGTTAATAGCCAATAAACCAGAGGCGCCTTCAGGGCGCAGGCGTGTATCAAGCTCATACAATATGCCCGAGGCGGTACGGGTATTAAATAAATGCATTAAGCGCTGTGCAAGTTTTAAATAAAACTGTCGTGAGGTAATCGATTTATCGCCATTGGTACTGCTATTACCGTCGTGATTATGCACAAACACAAGGTCTAAGTCGGAGTCATAGCCTACTTCAAAGCCGCCTGTTTTACCGTACGCAATAACGGCAAAGCCTTTGTGCTCATCATCTGTGTTTGGTGGCATGCCAAAGCGCTTAACCGTGTTATACCACGCTATATTAACGGCTTGGTCTACCACAGCTTCGGCAAGAGCCGTTAAGTGATCGCTTACTTTCATAACATCAATCACACCAGTTGCATCGGCAGCCGCAATACGTAATTGATGTGTTTGCTTAAATTGCCTAAGCGCTTCCATTTGTAGCTCTAGGTCGTCGTGTTCTATACGCAAAAAATATTGTCGTATTTCATCTTTATAGGCGCTCAACGGCGTAGGTTTGTAAAGCGCAGCAGGGTCTATTAGCTCATCAAGCAAAATAGGATAACGGGAAATATGCTCCCCTATCCATTTACTATGGCAACATAATAAAACAAGCTGCTTTAGCGCACCTTGGTTTTCGTACAGTAATTCAAGGTAAGCAGTACGCGATACAATTTTATTTAAAATTTGGCATACCAAGGTAAATGTTTCACCACTGGCATTAAAGTCACTGAGCTGTTTGAGCAATAAAGGCATTAGTTTGTCGAGAATATCTCGCCCACGATTACCTATATTTACCTTACTCAAACGTTGTTTAAAATCATGAAGTGGTACTTGCCATTGCTCTTTTATATCGTTTAAAAAGCTAACATCACCATGATCCCAAGTACTTATAAACGCACCTTCGCAGGTATCAAGGGGAACAGTTTCCTCCCCTATCACCAATAAAAATTCATCGTGAATTTTGGCCATGACCTGCTCAATCTCGCTCATGGTATGGTCAAAGCTTTCAGACTCGAGTAAGTAATTTAAGCGCTCTTGATTAAGCTCATCATCGGGCAGGGTTTGTGTTTGTTGATCGTCAAACATTTGCAAATATTGCTCTACTTTACGTAAGTGTAGGTAATTGCGCTTTAGCTCATTCGCTTCTTGCTCATCCATCGCTTGGTTTAACGTTAACTGCTCTAAGGCGTACAGTAGTGATTGGGTTTGTAAGTTAGCTTCTCGCCCACCACGCACCATTTGTAAAGCTTGTACAATAAATTCAACCTCGCGAATGCCACCAGCACCTAGTTTTATATTGTTGGTCAGGCGTTTTCGGCGAACCTCTTGGGCTATCATAAGCTTCATTTTTCTCAGCGATTCGATCACCGAAAAATCAATATATCGACGATAAACAAAGGGCTTTAAAAGCTGTATAAATTCATCCCAATATTGATTGGGTGTGCCAATTAACCGCCCTTTTAACATGGCGTAACGTTCCCAATCGCGCCCTTGCTCTTGGTAGTAATCTTCTATGGCGTGAAAGCTCATCACTAAAGGCCCACTTTCACCAAATGGACGCAAGCGCATATCAACCCTAAATACTTGGCCATCACCGGTTACTTGATTAAGTGCATTAATCAGTTTTTGTGCTACTTTGGTGTAAAACACTTGGGCTTCAATACGTTTACGCCCACCTTGGGTCGGTACATTGCGCGGGTAAGCAAAAATCAAATCTATATCTGATGAATAATTAAGCTCGTGGCCGCCCAATTTACCCATGCCTAAAACCATTAAAGGCAAAGAGTTACCTTGCTCATCTAAAGGCTCCCCTGCTGTTTTTGCCGTTTGCGCATGGGCCCATCTATTTGCGCTATTAATAAGCATATCAGCTAATAGGCTTATGTATTTAATGCTGTCACTGATTGGGTTATCGCAACACAAATCGAGGTACGCTACTTTTAGCCAGTATTTTTCTCGGTACTGTCTTAAAATTTTGTTGCACTGGTTTTCATCTACCTGCTGCAAGTCAAGGCCGTCGAATGGCGCGGGAACATCTCGGCTAAATTGCTCATCGGGGTTTATTAACCAGTCTTTTAGTTGAGGTTGCGACTCTAAACTGCGAAAAGCAAAGTCGCTCAAAGCACATAATTTTACAACTTCTTCTTGTATAGGTTGCTGCGGATACAGCTGTGCAAAGCGTGTTGAGCCAAGTTTTTGTAATTGAATAGGAAGTTGCATTTTGTTACTCATCAATCCTCTCTTTTATATATGCGCTAACCATACTAGAATAACTAAAACCAAGAAAGGTTATCTCTACTTAGGATCAGCATGTCATATTTATCATTATCTAACACTAGTTTAGTTGCGATTGCCATTAGTTTTGCGGTTATATGCATTACTATTTTTAGTCTTAGAATTGTTGCTCAAATAAAAGCAAAACAGGCACTTAAAGACGAACTAGCGCAGCATGATAATTTTGCAATGGGGATTAGTTTCGCCTCAGAAATTACCGTGGTTATTGCCACTATGGCGTTTTTATTTGATGAAATAAGTATGAGTACGGCACAACATAATCCATTAAAAGTGGTTATTTTAATTGTTCTATTATTTACATTTATAAAAGTCGGGCATTTAATTCATAGAAAATGGATATTACATAGATTTAATGAAGAAGCTGCTATATTAAAGCAAAATGTATGCGCTGCATTGGTTGATTCTGGTATGTTATTAGCCAACTGTATTATTGCACTTGGCTTGTATACCTGGACTCATGCACAAGGGTTTAGTAACTTACTTATTGCTTTTGTTAGCTTTTTTACGCTACAAGGGATGTTTGCGCTAGATAGCAAAATCCGTGAATACCGCTTCGCTAAAGCAAACCAAGGTGCGTCACTGCAAAGTAACTTTAACCTAGAAAACACCTCTATCGGCATTAGATATGCAGGAAAATCAATAGGTTTAGCCCTAGCCGTGTATGCTGGATTATCTAGTGCGGCCTTTCAAAATGGAAAAATGGTCGAAAATATATTTACACTGGTAATGCATTGCGGTGTAATGTGGGTGTTATTATATTGTTTAAGTTTTGTAATAAAAGCAATTTCATTACCCAATATTGATGCCGCTTTAGAGGTCGACCATCAGGACAATATAGGCATAGCATGCATTGAGTTTGCTGTTTTTTGTGCTATAGGCTATTTACTTATTAGCATGTTTTCACTTTAACGCCACGCTATTAAATAAGTCGCCAAGCGCCCCGTATTTAGTTAACTGGCATAACACATTTGCATAAAGCAACGGGGCCCTATGTCATTTGAAGTAACTAACTATTTGTTAATTGATATAGATAACGAATTTAGTCGTACATTTGCCGAGTATTATTTTAAGCACGCGGCACCCAATACACCCAGCACCTTAATAGTTGCAGGCAGTAACACCCGTAAGCTGGTAAAAATGATGTTTGACGAACTCATTAAAGACTATTGCTATTGCGACCTAGAAAACGAAATTAGCGTATCTGAACTAGCCACTTACCTGCACGAGCACCACGATATTCAGGGCGTGCTATTTAATAATACCGACTATCTACTTGCCGACGACAAACAACGCTTTATATATAACTCCCTGCATGAAAAACGCTACGTAGTTAGCTTTGACGACAACGGCTATACATTTAATCGTATTACTGACGAAGGCTTTAAAAATCACTTATCGTGCGATACCGATATTGCCGAAACACCTAAAGATTTAATCGCACTTGCCAAGTCACTTAAACAAAAATAAATAATTGCGTACAACGCCCTGCTTACTTACCATAGCGCTATACACCTTTACGCTATAAAATAAGTGACCCCCATGCGAGTACCTCATATTTATCAGGCATCGAGTATTGCCTTAAACACCCCGGTTTCTTTAAACGACGATGCAGCGGGCCATATTGGCCGCGTATTGCGCATGAAAGTAGGCGAACATGTGTCTATTTTTAATGGCGAAGGCGGTGAATACTTCAGTGAAATTATTGAGGTAACTAAAAAATCAGTTGTTGTTATGCCACAACGTTTTGATGAGCATGATGTCGAATCGCCGCTTAAAATTCATTTAGGGCAATGCGTATCGCGTGGCGACAAAATGGACTTTACCATCCAAAAATCTGTTGAGCTTGGCATTAGCGAAATCACCCCTATTTTTAGTCAGCGCTGTGGCGTTAAACTCAGTGGCGACCGGTTAGAAAAAAAACACCAACAATGGCAAAAAATTGCAATTTCAGCCGCCGAACAATCGGGGCGTAACTTTGTGCCAGTTGTTCACACACCGGTTGATTTAAAGCTGTGGCTTGAACAACAAACAGACGCCATTAAGCTCACTTTGCACCCTCGTGCCGAGCACAGCATTAAAACAATAACCGTTCCAAGCGCCGGTGTACGCTTTTTAGTAGGCCCTGAAGGCGGCTTTACCGATGAAGAAATGCTGCAAACTAAAGATCAGCACTTTGTTGATATTCGCTTAGGGCCGCGCGTTTTACGAACAGAAACGGCCGCTTTAACGGTCTTAAGTGCATTACAATTACAATTTGGCGATTTAGCTAATTGAAATAGCTCAATGGCACCCTCATATTAAAACTATTAACACTCTAGTAGTCATTATAATTAGATTAAGGCACAGCGCATGGCGATAAAGTTAGGTATTATTTCTGATCCTATTAGTGGATTTAACATCAAAAAAGACACCGGTTTTGCAATGATGATGCAAGCGCAAAAACGTGGCTACGAAATTTACTACATGGAGATGGGTGACTTATCGCTTCGCCAAGGTAAATCGTATGCAACCGCAGCAAAAGCGCAGGTATTTAATAACACCGAAAAGTGGTACGAACTTGAAGAAAAAACCACAATCGCGCTTGCCGACCTAGACGTTATTTTAATGCGAAAAGATCCACCGTTCGATACGGAGTACATCTACGCAACTTATATCTTAGAGCGTGCAGAGCAAGAAGGTACGTTAATTATTAATAAACCACAAAGCCTGCGCGATGCTAACGAAAAGCTATTTACAGCGTGGTTTAGCGAGCATACGCCAGATACGCTAGTAACGCGCAGCCAAGCTCAAATACGCGCGTTTTTAGCTGAGCATAAAGACATTATTTTAAAACCACTCGATGGCATGGGCGGCGCATCTATTTTTCGTATTAAAGAAGATGATGCAAACATTGGCGTTATTTGTGAAACCTTAACTGAGCATGGTAGTTGCTTTGCCATGGTGCAAAATTACATTCCAG
Organism: Pseudoalteromonas sp. CuT4-3; assembly: GCF_035666335.1. Classification (NCBI taxonomy): domain Bacteria; kingdom Pseudomonadati; phylum Pseudomonadota; class Gammaproteobacteria; order Alteromonadales; family Pseudoalteromonadaceae; genus Pseudoalteromonas; species Pseudoalteromonas sp. CuT4-3. The sequence goes on along the minus strand of NZ_CP142030.1, from coordinate 614,007 downwards.
AGATCAAACAAGGTGATAAACGCGTATTGGTTGTTGATGGTGAAGTTATTCCGTATTGTTTAGCACGTATTCCACAAAATGGTGAAAACCGCGGTAACTTAGCTGCGGGCGGCCGTGGTGAAGCCCGCCCCCTTAGCGAGTCAGACCTTAAAATAGCTCAAGCAGTTGCCCCTACGCTTAAAGAAAAAGGGTTAGTGTTTGTAGGGTTAGATATTATTGGCGACAAGCTCACCGAAATTAACGTAACAGCACCAACCTGCGTACGTGAAATTGAAGCCGCTTACGATATATCTATTACCGGTATTTTGTTTGACGCAATTGAGCGTAAGCTCGCTAAATAAACACCATTTAAAAGTCCATTAATTTAAGTATTTCATACAATTAATGGACTTTTTATACGCTACGTATATATCTATGCCATACTCAAAGTTCAATAAGTATTCATAAACTAAAAGGGTGAAATCTATGCAATCATTAGAAAATCATTTTTTAATCGCTATGCCGTCGATGCAAGACCCTTTTTTTAAACGTGCCGTTACCTATATTTGTGAGCACAATGAAGATGGGGCTATGGGATTGGTGATCAACCAGCCTATTGATGTGACCGTTGGTGAGCTTTTAGATAAAATAGAAATAGACAACGACAAAACCCAACAAGCCGCGCAAGTCTCTGTGTTTGCAGGTGGTCCGGTTAAAACCGACCGAGGTTTTGTACTTCATTCACCTCAGCCAGGCTACTCTGCAAGCCAAAAGCTTAGCAGTGATATAATGATCACCACATCAAAAGACGTACTTGCCAACCTGACCACCGCCCACGCACCTGAGCAATTTATTATTACGCTTGGTTATTCGGGCTGGGAGCAAGGACAACTTGAGAAAGAGCTTTTAGATAACAGTTGGTTGATCATTAAAGCCGATCCGAAGATCATTTTTGATACGCCGGTAGAAAAACGCTGGGAAAAAGCAGTTTCAATGCTAGGCTTTGATGTTAGCCAACTTTGCAGCGAAGCTGGACACGCTTAAAGAACGATAATGACGAAAAAAAACCTTAAGCCGCAAGGCCAGCGCACCGTAATGGGCTTTGACTTTGGCACCAAAAGCATTGGTATTGCCATAGGACAAGAGCTCACAGGCAGTGCGTCTAGCTTAAAAGCGGTAAAAGCCCAAGATGGTATTCCTAATTGGGATCATATTGCGGTTCAAGTTAAAGAGTGGCAACCCGACTTAATGGTCGTCGGGTTACCCCTTAATATGGATGGTACTTCGCAAGAGGTAACCTTTAAGGCTAAAAAGTTTGCTAATCGCTTGCACAACCATTACGGCATACCGGTGCAAACACAAGATGAGCGACTCACAACCGCCGATGCAAAAGCGCGTTTATTTGAGCACGGTGGCTATAAAAATTTAGGGAAAGGAAATGTCGATAATATGTCGGCAGTGATTATTTTAGAGAGTTTTTTTGAAGCCAGTTATGGTGAATAAGTAATGCCGACTCCTTTAATTACGTAGTCTATTTTAAAGGTAGAAAAACACCGCAGTGGTATAAAACGTTATAAGTAATATTATCCATAAAAAAAGCGCCCAGCGGCGCTTTTTTTATGGATAAAATGCAGTGTTAATTGCTGTTTTTATCATCTAGTCCATCAATAGTTACACCTTGTAAAAATCCTGCACCTTGTTGCTCATTATTGCGCAGCTTAATCATTAAGCGTAAATCGTTTGGCGAATCAGCATGATGTAGTGCATCGGCGTAATTAATACGCTGCTGTTTGTATAGCTCAAATAAGGCTTGGTCAAAGGTTTGCATACCCATTTCTTTAGACTTAGACATGGCCTCTTTTATGCCACCAATATCCCCATTTTTAATTAGCTCTGCCACCATGGGTGAGTTTAATAATATTTCAATCGCGGCTACACGCCCTTCCCCATCAGAAGTGGGAATAAGTTGCTGGGCAACAATGGCGCGTAAATTTAGCGCTAAGTCGTACTTAAGCTTGTCGTGTTTTTCTTTAGGCACTAAGTGCATAATACGGTCAATGGCTTGGTTGGCATTATTAGCATGCAATGTAGCCACACATAAGTGACCCGTTTCGGCAAAGCTCAGTGCGTATTCCATGGTTTCTTGCGAGCGTATTTCACCAATTAAAATAACATCGGGAGCTTGGCGTAAAGAGCTTTTAAGTGCCGACTCAAAGCTGTCGGTATCAAGCCCTACTTCGCGCTGAGTAATAATACTTTTACGGTGCTCGTGCACAAACTCAATCGGATCTTCAATGGTGAGTATATGGCCGCGCTGGTTGCGGTTTCTGTAGCCGATTAAGGCAGCCAGTGAAGTTGATTTACCCGTGCCAGTACCACCAACAAACAGCACTAACCCGCGCTTTGACATAATCACATCGGTAAGTGTAGAGGGCAGCCCTAAATCACTTATATCAGGTATTTGCGTTACAATGCGGCGAATAACCATACCCGCTCTATCGCGCTGCCAAAAAGCCGATATACGAAAACGCCCTTCGTCTGTGGCTATCGCAAAGTTACACTCTTTAGTAGTATGAAATTCGTTTTTTTGTTTAACGCTCATCGCTGACTCTACAAGCGCAAGCGATTGCTCATCACTTAACTTATCGTCGCTAAGAGCGATAAGCTCACCATTAATTTTTGCACTGACTGGTAATTGGCTAGAGACAAATAAATCCGAGCCTTTTTTATCAATCATTATGTGTAAAAAGTGATTTAAAGATAAATTCATAATATGTCCTTAGCCACCAAACTGGGTTTTATCTTGGGCTTTTTCTTTTGCGGCTGCGGTTGTCACAATGCCGTGATTAACTAAATTATTTAAACATTGATCCATGGTTTGCATGCCGTGTGATGCACCCGTTTGAATAGACGAATACATTTGTGCAATTTTATCTTCACGAATTTAGTTACGAATCGCCGGTACACCAATCATAATTTCGTGCGCGGCCACGCGTCCACCGCCAATTTTTTTAAGTAGTGTTTGCGAAATAACGGCACGCAGTGACTCAGAAAGCATTGAACGCACCATATCTTTTTCTTCACCTGGGAATACATCAATAATACGGTCAATCGTTTTTGGTGCCGAGGTGGTATGTAGCGTACCAAACACTAAGTGGCCGGTTTCTGCGGCGGTCATCGCAAGGCGAATGGTTTCTAAGTCACGTAGCTCACCAACGAGTATTACATCCGGGTCTTCACGCAGCGCGCTGCGCAGTGCATTAGAGAAGCTGTGCGTATCTCGGTGTACTTCACGTTGGTTAATAAGACTGAGTTTATTATCGTGTACAAATTCGATAGGATCTTCAATGGTGAGGATATGGTGATGTTTTGTTTGATTTATATAATCGACCATAGCCGCAAGCGTTGTTGATTTACCCGAACCAGTTGGGCCGGTAACCAATACTAAACCACGCGGGTTATCTGATATTGTTTTAAAAATATCTGGCGCACCTAAATCCTCAAGCGTCAGTACATCGCTAGGGATGGTACGAAACACCGCTGCAGGGCCGCGGTTTGAGTTAAATGCGTTAACACGAAATCGTGCAAGGTTAGGCACTTCAAACGAAAAATCCACTTCTAGATTTTGTTCGTAGTCCTTGCGCTGATTATCGTTCATAATGTCGTAAACAAGGCTGTTTACGTCTTTGTCTGCAAGTGCAGGTATATTAATGCGGCGAACATCACCATCTACGCGTATCATAGGTGAAACACCTGACGATAAGTGTAAATCAGATGCTTTGTGTTGCACACTAAACGCTAATAATTCGGTAATATCCATTTATGACTCCACAACTAACTGATAAATATATGGTTACAATAGCAGAACGACTCACATCCGCCTACGCTAGAATTGCCAGCGCGGCTAAAAATGCTAAACGTAGTAGCGACGCTATTACGCTGCTAGCTGTATCAAAAACAAAACCAAGCGACGATATTATTGCTGCCTACGAGCATGGCCAGCGCCAATTTGGTGAGTCTTATGTTCAAGAGGCTGTAGATAAAATAGCTCAACTACACACATTTAGCGACATCATTTGGCATTTCATTGGCCCTATTCAATCAAATAAAAGCGCCCTTGTTGCTGCACATTTTGATTGGGTACAAAGCGTAGATAGAATAAAAATAGCTAAGCGTTTAAACAGTCAACGTCCAGAAAACCTAGCGCCTTTAAATGTGCTTATTCAAGTAAATATAAGCGCCGAGGAGGCAAAGTCGGGCTGCAGCGTAGAGCAAATCCCCGAACTAGCTGAGTTTATTGACCAATGTGAGCAACTCACTTTGCGTGGTTTAATGGCTATTCCGGCTAAAAGCGACGATCCGAGTGAGCAAAGTCAATCTTTTGAGCAATTACAAACTTGCTTTGATAAACTAAAGGCCCAATATCCTCATATAGATACGTTGTCGATGGGGATGAGCAATGATGTTGAAGCCGCCGTTAGCGCAGGTTCAACCATGGTGAGGATCGGCACAGATATTTTTGGAACTCGAACTTAAAAGGTGATAACAGACATATGTCAGATAAAACAATCGCATTTATAGGCACAGGTAACATGAGCTACGCCATTATTGGTGGCATGGTAAAAAACGGTTTTAATGCAAACAACATCATTGCTACAAACCGCAACCAAGAAAAGCTTGCCAAGGTAGCAGACGATTTCAAGGTGAAAACCACCAGCGACAATAACGAAGCCTTACGCGATGCTGATGTCATTGTATTGTCTGTTAAACCACAAATGATGGGCGATTTATGTAAATCGTTTCAAGAATCGGGTATCGACTTTAGTGATAAACTGTTTATTTCGGTAGCGGCTGGCTTAACCGTTAAGCGTTTACGCGAAATGCTTGGCCAAAACGTTAAAATGGTACGTTGTATGCCAAACACGCCATCGCTACTAGGGCGTGGTGTATCGGGTTTATTTGGCGCAGATGAAACAGCCGAAGAGCACGACTTTGTACAACAAGTGTTTGAGTGCACAGGTATTGTTGTGTGGGTAGAGCAAGAGTCGCAAATTAACGATGTCATTGCTGTGACAGGCTCATCGCCCGCTTACTTTTTCTTATTTATGGAAGCCATTGAAGAAAAAGCGAAAGCACTTGGCTTTAACGATGAAGATGCGCGCCGCTTAGTACAGCAAACTGCGCTGGGTGCAGCCGAAATGGCATTGAGCCAACCAGAGATAAGCATTTCGCAATTACGCGCTAATGTAACTTCTAAAGGCGGCACCACCCATGCTGCGGTTGAGCATTTAAAAGGCGAAGGCCTAGTGCAAACAGTTAGCGATGCAATGGATGCGTGTATTGCGCGTGCAATGCAAATGGAAAAAGAACTTTAAAATTACTTTTTATTGAAGGTTACACTATGAATGCCATGCAATTTTTGATCAGTACCCTGTTTGATTTGTTTTTAATGGTGGTACTACTGCGTTTTTGGCTACAGTGGGCAAAAGCCGACTTTTACAACCCAATGAGCCAATTTGTGGTTAAAGCAACGTCGTTTGCAGTTAACCCGTTACGTAAAATTATACCCGGGTTAGGTGGGCTTGATTTAGCCTCTCTATTGCTGGCATTTATTGTAGCCGTTGCCAAAATTAGTACTTTAATGCTGGTGATATACGGCGCATGGGCTGCGCAACCTGTGTTTATACAAGCACTTATTACCGTACTTAAAGAAGGCTTAAACCTTGTATTTTGGGTATTGATTATTCGCGCTATTTTAAGCTGGGTAAGTCAAGGTTATAACCCAATAGAAGCGGTTTTCCATCAGCTTACTGAGCCAATGCTCAAGCCACTTCGTAAAATTATTCCACCAATGGGTGGCTTAGATTTATCGGTGCTTGTACTAATTATTGGTATTCAGTTTTTACAAATGCTGCTAATGGACTTTTTAGCCTAAATTTTTTGTTATAAGCAAAAGAGGCCCTTTGGCCTCTTTTTTATATAGGACATCATAATGAACCGTTTAATTAAGTTTTGCTTTATTAGTTTTTTAGCCTTTGCTTTTAATGCCCACAGTGAAGACATGCAAGGCGCACAGTACAAAGAGCTGGGCCCTTGGCAAGTGCATTACATTGCTTTTCCATCTACCTTTATTCAGCCGCAAATAGCTAAAACATATGGCCTTGAGCGTAGTGGTTATAAAGGCATTGTTAATATTTCAGTACTGAAAAACAATAGCGATAAAACCGCGCAAACCGCTCAGCTCAGCGGCACCGCAAAAAACCTACTCGGCAATAAGCAAGCCCTTACTTTTAAAGAAGTAAAAGAAGGTGAATCAATTTATTACCTTGCGCAAGTAGACTACACCAACGAAGAGATTTTACGTTTTGAGATAAACATCCAGCAAGGTAGTCAGTCTCAAAAACTCACGTTTCAGCAAAAATTTTACGTAGATTAAAAACATGACCAAAACATTAGTGCTTGCCACAGGCAACCCTGGCAAAGTTAACGAGCTGGCCAATATGCTTAGCCCGCTTAATATAAATGTGCTTCCGCAAAGCGATTTTAACGTAGGCGAAGTGGCCGAAACCGGCACCACCTTTGTAGAGAACGCGATAATTAAAGCCCGCCATGCTGCTAAAATTACCGGCATGCCAGCCATTGCAGATGACTCAGGCTTAGAGGTAGATGGCTTAAATGGTGCGCCGGGTGTGTACTCAGCTCGTTTTGCCGGTGAAAGCGCCAGCGATCAAGACAACATAGATAAACTACTTAACGAATTAGCCGATAACCCAAATCGTAAAGCCCGCTTTTGGTGTGTGCTTGTATTAATGCGCCACGCCGATGACCCTACCCCACTTATTTGCAGCGCAAGCTGGGAAGGCGAAATTACACAAACCCAAAATGGCGAAGGCGGCTTTGGTTACGACCCAGTATTTTTTGTTAAAGAGCAAAACTGTACCAGCGCCGAGCTCACCAAAGCGCAAAAAAATGCAGTGAGTCATCGCGGCCAAGCACTTAAAAAGTTATTACTAGAGCTACAAAGCAAAGGCGGCCTGTGAACCTTCCACCACTGAGCTTATATGTGCACGTACCTTGGTGCGTGCAAAAATGCCCCTATTGCGATTTTAATAGCCATGGGCAAAAAGGCGACATTCCTGAAGCTGAATATGTTCAGCATTTAATTGACGACTTAAAAGCCGATTTACACTTGGTGCAAGGGCGTAAAATTCACAGTATATTTATTGGCGGCGGTACACCAAGCTTATTAACTGGCGATGCATATACCCGCTTGTTAAACGAAGTCGATAACCTAATTGGCCTAAGCGACAACTGCGAAATAACCCTTGAGGCTAATCCTGGTACCGTAGAAACCGGACGCTTTAAAGAGTACGTTAAAGCGGGTATTAACCGTATTTCTATTGGCGTGCAAAGCATGCAAAACGACAAGTTAAAAGCACTTGGCCGTATTCATGGTGCCGATGAAGCGCACTACGCTGCAGAGCAAGCTAAGCAAGCCGGGTTAAATAGCTTTAACCTTGATTTAATGCATGGCTTACCGGGGCAAAGCCTTGACGATGCACTGAGCGATTTAAAAAAAATAATTGCTTTAAATCCGCCACATATATCTTGGTATCAGCTCACTATTGAACCTAATACACAATTTGCATCCAAGCCGCCAACTTTGCCACAAGATGAAACCCTATGGGATATTCAAGAGCAAGGCCAAGCACTACTTGCTCAAGCCGGTTACATACAATACGAAATATCGGGCTATGCAAAGCCAGGCTTTCAATGCCAACATAACTTGAATTATTGGCGTTTTGGCGATTATCTCGGTATTGGCTGTGGCGCTCATGGTAAGGTGACTGATGCAAAAATCGGCATTATTACCCGTACTGAAAAAATTAAGCATCCGCGCGGTTACATGGATATGCTTAAGCCGTACTTGTATAAAAGCTGGCAAGTAGAGCAAGAAGATTTAGCCTTTGAATTTTTTATGAATCGCTTTCGCTTAGTCGAGCCTTGCCCTATTGATGATTACAGTGCGCTGACTAATCAGCCATTGCAAAGCCAACAAACAGCGTTAGCTAAAGCAATAAATGCAGGTTTGTTAATACAAGAAAGCGGCCATTGGCAAGTTAGCCTCAAAGGGCATCGTTTTTTAAATGACCTGCTAGAATTGTTCGTGTAGTGGTTTTAACCACGCGCGATAAACATAAAATACAAGCAAATAAATATAATACACCCTAATGGGTTTCTAACAACAAAGGGAAAACAATGCGTAAACTTACCTTTATTGCAGCAGCCGTGAGCGTTGCTATTTTAGCCGGCTGCCAGCAGGCACCACAACAAACAACCCCGGCGCCTGCAGTGCAAGCGCAACCTGTGCAAAGCGAAATCGACAAAGCGAATGCGTTTTTTGAAGATACCTTTAACCGCGATGTAATGAGCAGCCCGGTTTATCAAACTTACATGGGTATTAAAAAAGATTACGATAAATGGGATGACGGCAGCGAAGAGCAAAAACTAAAAGACCTTGCGCAAGCAAAAGAAGACTTAGTTACTTTAAATGCTATTAACCGCGACCTGCTTGATGATGCCACTAAAGTAAGTTACGACTTAAAAAAACAAGACCTAGAAAGCTCGATTGCTGATTTTAAATGGCGTTACCATAACTACCCGGTTAACCAAATGTTTGGTACGCACTCTATGATGCCTGCGTTTTTAATAAACCAACATTCAATTAGTAATGTTAAAGAAGCTAAAGATTATATTGCGCGTTTAAACGGTGTACCGACTGTATTTGATCAGCTAATTACTGATTTAGAAACCCGTGCTGATAAAGGCATTATTGCGCCTAAATTTGTGTTCCCACATGTTATAGATTCGAGCAAAAACATCATTCATGGTGCGCCGTTTGAAAAAGGTGAAGACTCAACACTATTAGCCGATTTTAAACGTAAAGTAAGCGCTCTTGAAATTAACCAAAATGAAAAAGATGCCTTAATTAGCGAGGCAACTGATGCATTAAAATCAGCAGTTAAGCCTTCTTACTCTAAGTTAATTAATTACTTAGCACAGTTAGAAAAACGTGCAGATAACCGCGATGGCGCATGGAAACTGCCTGACGGCAAAGCGTTTTACAATAACGCACTTAAGCGCACCACAACAACTGACTTAACCGCTAAAGAAATTCATGCCATTGGCCTTGCTGAAGTAAAACGTATTCATGATGAAATGCGTGAAATTAAAGACAAAGTAGGCTTTAAAGGTGATTTAAAAGCGTTTATGCAGTTTATGAAAACGGATAAACAATTTTATTATGCCAATGACGAGCAAGGTAAACAGCGTTATTTAGATGAAGCCACTGGCCTAATTGATACTATGAAAACTCGTCTAGATGAGTTATTTATTGTTAAGCCAAAGGCTGATCTTAAAGTTAAAGCCGTTGAAGCATTCCGCGAAAAAGCAGCAGGTAAAGCATTTTACCAACAACCTGCGCCAGATGGCTCACGCCCTGGTATTTACTACGCAAACCTTTACGACATGGAAGCAATGCCAACGTACCAAATGGAAGCATTAGCATACCATGAGGGTATTCCGGGTCACCACATGCAAATTGCTATTTCACAAGAGCTTGAAGGTGTACCTAAGTTTCGTAAGTTTGGTGGCTACACCGCTTACATTGAAGGTTGGGGCTTATACTCAGAGTACATTCCTAAAGAAATGGGCCTTTACTCAGACCCATACTCAGACTTTGGCCGCCTTTCTATGGAATTATGGCGTGCGTGTCGCTTAGTCGTTGATACCGGTATTCATGCAATGAAATGGACTCGCCAAGAAGGTATTGATTACTACGTAAATAATACGCCTAACGCCACATCTGACGGTGTTAAAATGGTTGAGCGTCACATTGTAATGCCATCGCAAGCGACAGCTTATAAAGTGGGTATGCTTAAAATTTTAGAGCTGCGTGAAGATGCTAAAAAGCAACTAGGCGATAAGTTTGATATTCGTCAGTTCCACGACGTTATACTTAAAAATGGCCCTGTACCACTTAACGTACTAGAGAACTTTGTAAACGAGTGGGTAGCAAGTAAAAAAGCTTAATACTTGGTTATAAATAGAAAAAGGTCGCTGATGCGGCCTTTTTTGTTTTATAGTAATAAAAACGCTCAGAGGTAGGGTTAAGAATGGATTTAAGCATACAATTACTTAATGCGCGCATTGCTAAGCATCAGCTAGACGAGCTCGATAACGACTTTAAACAGTTAAGCCCGGCTCAGCAAACATTACAGCTAAACCACCTTTACGAAAGTGCTTTGCGGATGAGTATTAAATACGACTTTATGCAAAATGTGGCAACACGTATTTTAACAACCAACACCCCACCAGCACCTTTTATAAACCAATTAACAACAACTGATGCATTAACGTTTTTTACACCTGCATTAAAAGAAAATAACGGCTTTTTAGCACAAGACAGCCAAGGAAATAATGTACTGCACAATGTATTTAAACACGCCAATGCTCAAAAGCTGGCGTTTAACTATGTGCGCTCATTAATGCTATTTGAATCTAACGATAATTTAGTAAAAGCCCTTGCACAAACAAATGCTCGCGGCCTTACCCCTGTTGCCTGTTATATCGCCTATGCTGATAAACCTAGCACACCAATAAAGCATGAATTTTCAGCATTATTAGCGCTTATGGAAATAGAGCAAAAACAAAATCCAACCGCTAAACAGCAACTGGCAAATATATTAAAAGGCGCTGATATAAACGAAACCAGTATTTTACTTAGCGCTGCTTACCTACAGCGCTCAACCGCGCAAATTGCCCACTTAGTTAGAGCAATTTAGTCACTTAAGTAATATTCAACACTGGTGACCACCCTCACCTTTTTGATATGTGGCGTGTTTGAATCGCGATTGCTAATGCTAAATTGCCCTTGGCGAGCGGATTTTATTTTACCCAGCGTTGAGTTCGAATCTTTAGCAAATTTGTTGGCAACTTCACGGGCTTTTTCTGTAGCCTCTTGCACCATGGCTGGTTTTATATCGTTAAGGCCGGTAAATAAATACTCAACTTTGGTTTCGTAACTATTTTGCACAATGGCAATGCCCTGTTTAGCTAATTGACTCACTTTACTCAGCGCATTTTGTACTTTGTCGGGCGCGTTCGAATAAACAATAATATTAGCGCGTACCAAGTAACGAAATTTTTGATTATCGTTAGCGTATTCACGGGCTTGCTTATCAATAATCGACTGGCTACCCGTGCTTATTTCGTCATCATCAAAGCCATGTAGCTTTAAAAATGCAATAACAGCATCGTTTTTTTGCTCAACCCGACTAACCAGTTTTTCTAAGTCGTTGTCTGCATCGCTGTATTGCAGCGGCCAAATTACCGTATCGGCGCTAACTTCACGCTCTGCTAACCCTTTAACCTGCACACTACGTTCCATGCTTTTTACATCTACTGCGGCACTTTTAATAATAAAGCCTAATAAAATTAAGCCTATACTTAGGCAAATTGCGGCTATAACGGTGTAAAAACCGGGTGTTTTATTCACAAAAAACTCCTTGATTGATATCAATAATAAGTATCTATGCGCTCGAAATAACACAGCAAACAGGGTACATTGAGACTATAAATAACGCAAAATATAATCAGCCAAGGATATGCCATGAGCTTAAAGCGCATCAGCCAATTTTTTAATCCGGCCTCGGTAGCCGTTATTGGCGCCTCGAATACCCCCACACGCGCGGGGTTTGTGGTTATGCGCAATTTATTGCAAGGTGGGTTTAAAGGGCCAATTATGCCCGTAACCCCTACCCATAGTGCGGTACACGGCGTGCTTGCCTACCCTGATATTGCCGCGCTGCCCAAAGTGCCCGACTTAGCCGTTATTTGTACTAATAAAAATACCTTACTGAGTATTATCGAGCAGCTAGGTGAGCTTGGCTGTAAAAGTGCAATTGTGATTGCCGATGGGCTCTCATTGAGCCAAAAAACAGCTTTAAAGCGCGCTGCAAATGCCCATCACGTTACTTTGCTTGGGCCTAATTGTTTAGGGCTGCTCATTCCGCATATTGGCCTTAATGCCAGCTTTTCCCACACAGTTGCAGCACCAGGGAAACTGGCATTTATATCGCAATCCGCAGCGGTGTGTTCCACTATTTTAGATTGGGCTAAAAATAAAGAAATTGGCTTTTCGTATTTTGTTTCGGTCGGTGATTGCCTAGATATCGATTTTGATGAGCTGCTCGATTTTTTAGGCCGCGATGCTAAAACCAAAGCGATTTTGCTCTACATAGATAATATTGAAGATATTCGCGGGTTTATATCGGCAGCACGGGCAGCGGCCTTTAGTAAGCCAGTTATTGCCATTAAAACGGGAAAAACCGGAGCAGGTGCACTGGCTGCTGAAATTCATACCGGTGGCAAGCAAAGTTCAGATGCAGTGTACGATGCGCTTTTTCAACGCGCCGGTATGCTGCGTGTTAGTGATCTGCGCGAACTTTTTGCAGCCACGCAAACACTTGCCATCCACCCTAAATTACTAAAAGTTGAGCAGTTAACCATTTTAACCAACGGCGGCGGCCCGGGGGTTATGGCGGTCGATGAGCTTATTTTAAATTCGGGCAAACTTACCCAGCTTAGTGAGCAAACACGATCCGCACTCAATAAAGTTATTCCGCAGTCGGATACTACATCTAACCCTGTCGATATTTTTGGCGACTCTGCTCCGGCGCGTTACAAGCAAGCATTAGAAATTTTACTTCGCGCCGAAGAAGTTAAAAACTTACTTATTATTCATACCCCTTCGGCACTGGCACCAAGTGAAGACTACGCCGATATGATAGTGCAAACCTTACAAAAAATACCAAAGATGGCGCGCCCTTATGTAATGACCAACTTTATGGGTGAAGATGCGGCTTATGCTGCGAGGCGTGTTTGCTCTAACCACACTATTCCAACCTATCGCACGCCTGAGGGTGCGGTTGGCGCATTTATGCATTTAGTTAGCTATCGTCGTAACCAAAAACATTTAACGCAAACACCCGAATCAAATACCGATGATGCAAAAATAAATAAATCAGCGGCCACTACGCTCATTAACGAATTTTTAGAAGAAGAGCAAAGCTACTTACCCACTCATCAAGCAAGCCAAATTCTTAGTCATTATGGTGTTGAGTGTATTCAAACAGAAGTAGCCTACACGCCCACAGAGGCGCGTGAGCAAGCAATTGAACTAGGTTTTCCGGTAGCGTTAAAGTTGATTAGCCCAAGTATTGCCTCAAAATCAGAAGTAGGGGGCGTGGTTCTTAACTTAAACGATGCAAACGAGGTTGAACAAACCGCCTTTGCCATGCTGATACGAATTAAAAACACCTATCCAGATGCTGTTATTGAAGGGTTTTCATTGCAAAAAATGGCGCCGCGCGCCGGCGCTAATGAACTGCGAATCGCCATTAAAACTGAGCCTAATTTTGGCCCTGTTATATTACTTGGTGAAGCGGGTAATGGGTTAGAGTATGCCCTAGCAGCCGTTGCTTTGCCGCCGCTTAATATGAACTTAGCTAAATACCTCATTGCAGCAGCAAACGATAAAGGCGTATTAAAAGATCGCATTTTGCCAGAAAAAGTCGATAAATATCGGTTGTGCGCCCTGCTCACACGTATATCTCAACTTGTTGTCGATCAGCCCGATATAAGTGCCATGGAACTTAATCCTATTTTAGCCAGCAACGGGCAATTTTTAGTGCTTGATGCCACTATTAGTGTTAATCGCTATCAGGCACGCAGCGATCGTAAACGTTTGTGTATTCGCCCTTACCCTATTGATCTTGTAGAAGAAGTAACCCTTAAAAATAATACGCGAGCTACATTAAGGCCTATTCGTCCAGAGGATGAAAAAGCCCACCAAGAGTTTGATCAATCACTCAATAAAGAAGATCGTTACAAACGCTTTTTTGGTGAGCTGCCCCAGTTTAACCACGATCAACTCGCAAAAATGACGCAAATAGATTACGACCGAGAAATGGCCTTTATTGTATGCCAGCGCTTTGAAGGTAAAAGCCGCACCCTAGGTGTAGCACGCGTTATTATGGACCCTGATAATTTACATGCTGAGTTTGCAACCGTGGTTCGCTCTGACTACCAAGGCTTAGGTCTTGGCAGGCTGCTTATGAGCGCTGCAATAAATCATTGTAAGCGCCAAGGCGTAGAAGTAATTGAAGGCATAACACTGCCTGAGAACACCGGCATGATTGAGCTTGCCCGTAAGTTAGGTTTCACAATTAGCCGCGATTTTGAAGAAGGCAGTATTAATATGCTGTTAAAGCTAAACACATGAGCAGTACAGCAAGACAAACGTTAGCGCAGGTATTTGAAGGGACTGGCGATTACCGCAAAGCGGGGCATATACTCGATACCGCGCTGATTGCTTTAATTATGCTTAACGTTATTGCCATTGTGTTGGAATCAGTACCGAGTATAAACAAAGTATATTACCCGCAGTTTTTACTATTAGAGGTTATTTCGGTGGCTATTTTTAGCCTTGAATACCTTGCAAGGCTTTGGGCCTGTGTTGATAAAAGCAAATACGCGGCTATAAAAGGTTCAAACGCAAAACGCCGGCTGCATTATTTTTTATCACCTTTGGCTCTTATCGATTTAATAGCCATTTTACCCAGCTTGCTAATGTTTGTGTTTCCTCTGGATTTGCGTTTTTTACGTGTATTAAGGCTGTTAAGAGTATTTAAACTTACTCGTTATTCACGTGCAATGCAGTTGTTATTACAAGCATTTAAAGACGAAGCGAGCTCGTTACTGGCCGCGTTTTTTATTATGTCGGTACTGCTAATACTTGCCTCCTGCGGTATTTATTTATTGGAGCACGATATTCAGCCAGATAAATTTGGCTCTATTCCTGCGGCTATGTGGTGGGCTATGGCGACCCTCACTACGGTTGGGTATGGTGATGTTGTACCGCTAACGCCACTTGGTAAACTATTTGGTGGCGTAGTCACTTTGGTGAGCATGGGAATGGTGGCAATTCCTACAGGCTTGCTTGCCTCTAGTTTTTCGGAGCAAATACGTAAACGCCGGCAATTTTTTGAAGATGCCGTACATGAGCAAATTCACCAAGGCAGTTTAGATGACTCACAGCGTTTGCACTTAGAGGAGCTGCGCTACAAACTAGGTTTAAGTAAGCTTGAGGCCAATAAAGCAATTAAAACGCAGCTTAATCAACGCAACAGCCATTTATTTTGCCGCCACTGTGGTAAACGCCAATAAGCTTATCTTTACTGGTTAAATATGTTGCCCCAATCTTGTTTGATCAGTGCGGGAACAGCTTCTTTAGGTACTGGCTTACTAAATAAATAGCCCTGAAAATGCTTACACCCTAACTGCTTTAAAAACTGCAGCTGTTGTTTGTTTTCAATGCCCTCAGCCACACACTCTTTACCTAAGCTATGAGCTAAGGTAAGCGTTGATTGAATAATGGCTTCATCATCCGAGTCCACGCCAATATCTTGCACAAAGCTTCTATCTATTTTTAGTACATCGATAGGAAAACGCTTTAAATACGTTAATGACGCATAGCCTGTTCCAAAGTCATCCATGTAGAGCTTACAGCCAAGCTTTTTCAGCATTTCCATACTGTGCAGCGCATGTTTAGAGTCACGCATTAAAATAGACTCGGTAATTTCAAACACTATGGCTTCTGAGGGCACATTAGCGTGGCTCAACGCTTTATGAATGTCGGTTACAAGCTCTTCGTATTCAAAATCAAGTGCTGAGAGGTTTATCGACAAGTACAGCTGAGGTGAAATCTCACGCCATTGTTTAAGGGCTTGCAACGCACGGGCAAAGGTTTGCAGCATAATTTTTGTTATTAACCCTATGCTCTCAGCCGCTAAAGAAAACTCTTGCGTGGGCACTAAAGTGTTTTCTGGCCAGCGTAACAACACTTCAAAACCTTCGGTTTTTTGAGTGTGCGCATTCACTATAGGCTGGTAGTAATTGCAAAACTCTTGCTCTTGATACGCTTTAGTTAGCAAAGACTCTAAATGCAGGGCTTTTTGTACATGCTGATTCATCTCCTGCTTGTAAAACTTATAACTGCTTTCGAGCGACTCTTTTGCATGGTACAAAGCTATACTGGCAGCTTTTAACAGCGCAGCATGATCTGCGGCGTCATCAGGCGCTATTGCTACACCAATACTTAAATTAACGTTTACCACCTGGCCATTAAATTCCATATTTTGGCTTACAGAATCTATTAATTTAGAGCAAATAAGCAATACTTCTTCAATTTGCTGCACATCTTCCACCAGCACCACAAATTCATCGCCACCAAAGCGCGCAACACTTGCAGAAGGACGCAAGGAGCGCTTAATACGCTTAGCCACTTGCTTTATTAGCTCATCAGCCGCTTCACGTCCAAATGAGTCGTTAAAGTATTTAAACCGCTTAATGTTTATGTGCAGCATAGCTACTTTACATTGATGATTTTGCGCTTGCTCAATCGCATGCTCAACCCTGTCGTTAAACAGCATACGGTTAGGCAAACCGGTTAATGAGTCATAGTTGGCTAAAATATGAAGCTCATTTTCAGCCAATTTTTGCGCATGAATGTCGGTTAAAATAATAACGTAGCTGCTTAAACGGTGTTCAGTGTCGGCCACTGCACTTATTTTTACTAACACATGGCGCTGCTCACCACTGGCTAGGGTGACTAAGTCTTCACAGGAAAAATGCTCACCCACATTCAGCTTTTGCATTATCCGTAAGTAGTCAAAACGATTACTTCGCGATATGCCTAAATTAAGGGCACGGCTAGAGCGTGGCTCACTAGGAAAGTTAAAGGCCGTTTGCAACGACTTGTTAGAGGCGCGAACCGTAAAGTTTTTATCAAGAATAAATACCCAATCGCGGGTTTGCTCAAACGCAGCGGTAAATAAACGGGCATGCTCTTCAAACACCATTTCGCGGGTCATATTGGTGTAAGTACCCGCTACTTTTTTAGGAAGTTGCCCGCTCCATTCCACCACTTTGCCAAAGTCTTTATACCAACGCCAATAGCCTTTAGCGTGGCGTAACCGATAAGTGCAATTAAAGTAGCCTTTATCGGTTGATAAAAATTCTAACCATTCTAATCTGAAAAGCGCTTTATCTTGCGGGTGAATTTTAGCTAGGTAGTCATCTAGGCTCACGCTTTCTTGATCATACCCCAGTTCATTACATAAGCGCGGCTGGTAAATACTACTCGATGTAGACTGCCAATCCCACATGCCCGACTCGCTGCCCTCTAAGGCTAGTTTTAATCGCGCTTCACTTTCTTTACTTTCCTTATTAGCGGCCAGTAATATGCGCTGAATTTTGTTGCGGCGCATTACCCAAAAAGCAATAAATGCGATAAACAAAACGCCATAAAGCACCATAAAATATGGCGCTCGCCACAGGGGATACTTAACACGAATTTTTAGCACTGCAGGCGGCGTGTACTCGCCGGTTAATGGATCTTTAGCCCATACTTTGAGCTGGTAATTACCTGGATTTAATTTAGGAAATAACACCCGATTATTATTACGGGTGTAGGTTTTTTGGCCGTTATCGAGCTGGTACTCATAAATTATGCGCTCTTGATAGCTAAACGCCATCGCCGAAAACGCCACCTCTAAACCGATATCATCATGGTTGAGGACTATTTCATTTAATGGCTGTTTTAAATCGATAGATAAGTCGCGCGACATTAAATCAACTCGCGTTATATTTACATGATCAATTAAAGAGTGGTAATTTTGATTTTCCATCGGATGAAAATATGTAATGCCCTTTAAGCTGCCATAGGCAATGCGCCCATCGCTTAAATGCGCCATGGCACTGCTGTTAAATTCAGCAGAAAGCAGCCCCTCAGATGTAGTAAACTGCTGAAAATGAAGTGTTTCTGGGTTTAGTCGCCATATGCCTTTATGGCTACTCATCCAAATCATGCCATTATCATCAAGCACCATGTCATAAAGTAAGGTACCTAACTTATTTTTTTCTAAGTCAATCGTGTGTACCAATTTGTAACTGGCTGCATCAAGCCCAATCAGGCCAAAATTAGATAGCGAAATCCATAAAATATTGTTGTTATCGACCACGTAAGAAAGCACATTAATAGCCACGTTATCGTGCTGTTTTGGCACTTTATAAATGGTGTTTAATGCTAATGTGGTTGGGTTTACCTGATATAAAATACCCGCATTAAAAAACAGGGGCATATCAGGCTTGGTTGCCAGCGCTGGCGAAAAACCATGCGCCAAAAACGGCTCTATTTTGCTAAAAGCCCCTTCTAACCGGGTGATCTGCTGAGTATCAATATTATATACAAACATACCGTGATCTGAGTGCACATAGTACAAATCACCGTTAGGCATTAAGGTTACGCCGTGTACCAAGCCTTCTATGTAGGCTCTATTGTTGGGGTTTGTTATTGTTGGCTCGTTAATTTGATGCGTTATGGGGTCAAACTCAAACAGCCCACGGTTTGTATGTAACCAAAGCTTTTGCTTATAAGGAATAATTTCATACACGCTAAATTCGGTAGTCAGTAAGTCTACTTTGTGGTTTTTTAAGTAAACTTGGCTAATGTTAGTGGCTAAATCAATTTCGGTTAAGCCATTATGCGTTGCCAGCCATAGGCTGTTGCCATACTCCGTAATGCCCCAAACCGAAGGATGAGAAAGGCCATCGCCACCCAGTTTACTACCATCTATATTGCTAAAGTGATAGGTATTATTAGACAGATAAAATGCACCATCGGTTTTAGTAGCGAGCCAATACCCTCCCGATTTATCTTTTACCATGTCTATCATACTGGTATCAGATAGGCTGTATTTACTTTGCGTAATCCGTGTGTTTTTTACCAACTCTTTACTATTTAAATCAAATTTAAAGAGCCCTTTATTAGTCGCCAGATCTAGCTTTTCGCCTTCGTTGATGATGCGCCATACATTTAAATCGGCAATAACGGCTTGGTTTTTAAATGCTATGTCGGGGCGTTCAAACATGCCTGGCAAGTCGCTAATATCAACTTGATACAAGCCTTTAACGGTGCCTACTAACAACTGATTATTTTCAATAACCGAAAACGATTTAACGTTGTTTTGATAAATATGCTCAGCTTTGCTTTTTAAATGCTGCAGCGGCCTAATTTGCTCAGAGGCGATATCAAATACAAACGCCCCATGGCTTGTGCCTATAAAAATATACCCATTGTAATGAAAAAGCTCTCTGACTAAGGTGTTTTCGTATTCTTTAGGCAGCTCAAATAGGCTGGTTATTTTACCTGTTTCAATATCTAATTTAGCAAAGTCGCGACCACGCCCAATCCATAAGGTTTTGTCATCAACCGCTACCATACTAAATACCGACTGGCTTAAAATTTGTTTTTCGCTGGTAGGTTGAGAAATAAATTGCTGGTAGGTGTCGGTACTTGGGTCGTATTTAAATAAGCCGGCAAGTAACGAGGCTATCCAAATATTGCCTGCGGGGTCTTGGTAAATACAATCAATTATGGCTTCTTCAAGCTCGCCATTAGGGCCATTAATTGAAACAACTTGGTAACCATCATAGCGGTTTAACCCCCCTTCGGTAGAGAGCCATAGGTAACCGTTATCATCAAGCAGCATAGTGTTCACATAGCTTTGCGACAGGCCTTCACTGGGGGATAAACGTTTAACCTGTGCGCCAACATGGCAACTAAATATAGCGATTAAAGCTATACAGCAACTAATGATCCAATGAACGCCTTTACTCATGGCTTGATCCGTTGTTTTTGTTATAGGTATTCGAGTGCGACTATATTTCGATGCGTATAAATATCAAAAAGTGCTTTTAAACCAGGAGTATATGTTAATACTTGGTTAAAACCAAGACTCGTATATAAAGCTGTAATATTTTTATAAGCAAAGGTGTAAAGCGGCATGCTTTGCTGTTTTATAGCGGCGCATACAAGTTGCTTTGCCAGCCCTTTTGCACGGTGCTGCGGGGCAACAAATACGGTCGATAAAAATAAAAAGTCGTGTTTATTTTGTATCCGACACGCCGCAACTATCTGCATTTCACTGTAAACAACCCAAACCTGATCTTGCTTATTAGCACGTCCTCTTACGCTATACAGTGCATAAAACTTATTAACTAATGGAATCTTAAGTGTGTCTAACTTTTGTACTGTGTACATATATTAGCTTAGCATTAACGCCAAATACTGCTCAAACTGTTGCTTTAAAAACGTTTGCTCTGCCACTGGGCGGCTATGAATCGTGTTATAAACTTGCTCACGTGTTTTTTTATTACGTTTAATTTGATAAGCCCAAAATGAGGCTTCGTAATCTAATTGAATCTGGTATTTTTGCTCTCGAGGTAAAGCACATAAATTAAAACTCACAACCACTCCTAAGTACGGTTAGTTATCCGCATTTATTATACGTATATTTGAACCCATTTACTGTTTAAAAAGCAACAAACATGGGCAAAAACCAAACTATTTTGGTATTATTCGCTGCGTTCATTTGCCCTCTCCTTATTTTAAACGGAAGTAACCTTGCAGATACAGCTCAATGCTTTGTTTTTATTAGTCGTTTTATTTTTTAGTAAAATTACACTCGCCAATCACAATAGCGTTATATTTAACCGCCCGGCCGACTCAGCTCAAGCAAGCTATGCGCTCGCTTTACTCACATTAGCCTATAAAGAACTTAATTATGAAGTACACATAATTGATTTTAATCGCCAAAATGCCTTATTAGCAGCCAATAATGGGGTGTTAGATGGCCAGCTTGGCCGCGATATAAGTATAGAGGCGGACAATAAAAACCTGATCAGAATTAACTACCCACTGTTTGACTATAAGCTTTTACTGTTTAAAAACTGCCAACCCAATACACTCGATAAGCTCGATAGTATTGCGGTTTTATCAGGCTATCCAGTTCAACACCATTACTTAAATGAGCATAAGTTTAACGGCAATATTATTGAAGTAAAAAATATTACGACCCAACTTAACCTACTAGCCCAGCATAAAGTTGATGGGGTAATTATGCTCGACTTTGTGCTTAAAGCCGATAACTTTTCCCTGCCAGAGACGTGTATGCAAACCCAGCTGCTAAGTACGTTTTCGCTCTATCATTATGTACATAAAAAGCACGCGGCTTTGGTAAGTAAATTATTGAATGCTTTAAATAAGCTACACGATAACGGCACTAGTCGCGCATTGCGCGCAAAATACAATTTAAAACTCTAGCATGTACAGCAAGGTTTAAAATTCAAAGCCTTGTTGCTTATCTAAAGTGGCTTGTGATTGCGCAGCTTGGCGCTTTTGTAAATACCGTTTGTAACGTTGTTGGCACAAGCTAAGTACTTTCTTTTTTTGCGCATTGCTTAACGCATTCCAATTAAAGCGCTCATCCCGGCTTCGGTAGCAGCCTTTGCAATAACCTCGGTTGTTTACTTGGCAAATACTTTTACAGGGGCTTGGAATATCAAATATTTCAATTTGTTGCATTGCGCCCCCTAAGTAGATTAATTGCTTTGTATGAGTATAGCGTTATTTATGCACAAAAAAAAAGCAGCGTTTACGCTGCTTTATTACACTATTTGCCTGTCTTGTCCTGAAATGTGTTTACACATTTAGGACTTATTTTATGAAAACCACTAAAACTAAAGACGTTAAGCGTACTCAGCGAGATTATACATTAGGCTTTAAATTATCTATTGTTGAGCAAGTAGAAAAAGGCGACTTCACCTATAAACAAGCGCAAAGTCATTACGGCATTCAAGGCCGCAGTACCGTTCTGGTATGGCTGCGAAAACATGGTAAATTAGATTGGTCTAAACCAACTTATATAGCCAACATGCCTAAATCGAAAGAAACCCCAGCACAAAAAATTAAACGTTTAGAGCGCGAGATAGAAGAGTTACGCCTAAAGGATTTAATCAAAGATGAAATGATTAATATTATGGATGAAGAATATGGAGCGGGCTTGCGAAAAAAGTACATATCCGAGCTATCACGCGCGCAAAAGAAAACCATCAAATAAAGCTTACTCCGTTATGCCGTGCATATGGCATAACGCGACAAGGTTACTATCAAGCTATGCGCAGAATAGATGCTCGGAATAAAGAATTGGAGCCAGTCAAAGAATTAGTGATGTACTGGCGGCAATTCATGCCTCGTATTGGTGGGAAGAAACTTTATCTGATGATAAAGCCAGACCTGCAAGAGCGTGGCATTAAACTAGGTCGTGATTGTTTTTTTGATTATTTGAGAGAGCATGACTTTCTTGTAAAACCAAAGAAAAATTACACTAAAACAACAAACAGTAACCATTGGATGCGCAAGCATCCCAATTTACTAAAGGAATACATGCCTACTGCGGCCGAGGAAGTCTTCGTTAGTGACATTACATACGTAAAGTCGGCGCAAGGCGTGCATTACCTATCGTTAGTCACTGATGCTTACAGTCGAAAAATAATGGGTTATGAGCTGAGTGATGAAATGAAAGCAACCGATGTAGCCAAAGCATTAGAAATGACAATTAAGCAACGCGTATATAAACGTGATGCCATTCATCATTCAGATAGAGGTTCACAATATTGCTCTGAAGTATATCAAAATGCGCTATTAAAAGAGGGCATTAGACCATCGATGACCGATGGGTATGACTGTTATCAAAACGCATTAGCAGAGCGTATTAACGGGATATTAAAGCAAGAGTTTTTACTGTATAAATGTCGCAATATGGCAGAGTTAAAACAGCTCGTTGAAGAATCGATATTTATATACAATGAAATGCGACCGCACTTAAGTTTGGATATGAAAACACCAAATCAAGTGCATAAAAAAGACCTGGCGCTTTCGCACCAAGTCTTTCATTAAAACCGTCAACCTATTTCAGGACGGGACAGCCAACGCAGATGCCTAATGGCTTTGCTCACATACTTTGTTTGTGATTTCAGTTTTGCGTTGAAATGGCTTGGCATACATAGCTAAAACAAGTGGCTTTAGCTCTTCTGGCACTAAGGCTAAACGCTGTTCAAAAGTGGCGGTATCGGGCTCATCAATAACTGCTTGCTTGCACCCACCGGCAATGTAATTTCCTGGATGTAAGTAAAAAGACTCAACAATGTGCTTATCAATTGTTTGCGCCAGCTCATCAGCATCATCGCAACCGCTTTCAACCGGTTGTCCAAATGCTAAGTGCACATGCCCTTTAGCAGAGCTAAACCCTTCAACAATACTTGCTATGTCTTCGCCCTCTGATTTTACGTATTCACCGTGCTGCTGTTTATGATAAAGCTCTTTTGCTTTAGAAATTGCACAAGGCTCATACTGGTAAGAAATAGACACAGGAACAATTTTTAACTCTTTAATGTACTCGCCAAATCCTTTCTTTTGTTTACGACCATTAAGTTGCAGCATTTTTAAAAGCGCCGGATCTGTTTGATCAAAGCCGTCTTTTGCACGCCCTTCTTTTTGCGCAATCCAAATAGAATTTCCTGCTGTTAACGAGTCATAAATATACGACGACAACTGCGTAAGCGCCTTAAGCATCTCTTTAGGTGCTTTGGCTGAGCGCTTAACGATAAAGCTTTTATTTAAGCGCATCAGCTCGGTTATATACGGTATTTGCAATAAGTTATCACCAATTGCTATACGCACCGTCTTCATTTTATGTTGATACAAACCCCAATTAACAAGTGCAGGGTCCAGCACTATGTCGCGGTGGTTTGATATAAATAAATACGCCTGCTGCGGGTCTAATTTGTCTAAACCCGAAAAGGTAACTTTTGAGGTAGTGCGTTTTATAAGTTTATCTAAATACTTTGCAACTTCGTTTTGTACATCTTCAACGCTCGTAAATTTACCCCATTTTTTTCGTAACTGGCTTCTCACCAGTGTGCGAGCAATAAAAGGCATAGCGGATATAAAGCGCGGTAAGTTGTACTTTGCTATTACATCTATAAACGCATTATCGTTAATTAAACGCGCTAGCGAGGCCGCAACTTCATCGTCGTTGTAAGGTCTTATGTCTGCGTACTTATCTTCTAATTCACTCATTACTGCATCTACAATGTTAAAAAAACGGCACGCAAAACGTACCGTTTATATATAATTTTGATTATAACTCAGCCACTCTTAAATAAGAAATAGCCATTTGGTTATGCTTATTTGCGAGCCATTTCAGTCTATGACCACACAAAAAGGGGTTGGTGCATTGTTTTTTAGTTTTATCAACGTTAATAAGGCTTGTTGACCTTTCACAGGAAAGTGAGTTCAACCTCAATTGATAAACAGGCCCCAGCGATATAGCCCGCTAAAATATCATGTTATTTATATTTGAGTGGGCAGACCAGCCAATTTAAACTTTTAACAGCAACCTGACTTTTTGTACTAAGCATTTGGTAGTAATAGCATTAACAAAGGTGTGTATTCGTAGTACCTTAAACGCTCTTGCCATTTTACGGTACGCATTTAGATAGGACACACAATGAAAATCACCATTCTCGATAACGCTACTTTAGCTAAAACCTCGTTAACTTGCATTGAAGAACTAGGTGAGCTAACTACTTACGAACTTACGTCACCTGAGCAAGTTGTTGCTCACAGCCAAGGCGCGGACGTCCTTATTACCAACAAGGTTGTGCTAAATCGCGATACGATAAGCCAACTTAAAACGCTTAAGCTTATTTGCGTAAGTGCAACAGGCACTAATAATGTTGATTTAAACGCCGCTGAAGAATTTGGTATTGCCGTTACCAACGTAGCAGGCTACTCAACCCCTTCGGTTGTACAGCACACGTTTTCGTTAGTGACTAATTTATTAGGTAATACACACCGCTACCAGCGCGACTGCCAGCAAGGCGCTTGGCAAAAAAGCGAGATGTTTTGCCGATTAGATTACAGCTTTAATGATTTACAAGGTAAAACATTTGCCATTATAGGTGGTGGAACGCTAGGTAAAGGTGTGGCGACAGTAGCGCAAGCTTTTGGAGCCAATGTAGTGGTTGCAGAGCGTAAAGGCGCCTCTTGTAGAGAAGGCCGTACACCTTTTGAAGAAGTATTAAAAACCGCTGATATAATTAGCGTGCACTGCCCGCTTACTGATGAAACACGCGATTTAATTTCGTTAGATGAGCTAAAAATGATGAAACCCAGCAGTATTATTATCAATACCGCCCGTGGTGGCATTATAAATGAAGCCGACTTAACCACAGCCCTAGAGCAAAATTTAATTGCCGGTGCGGGAGTTGATGTACTTACTAAAGAGCCGGCAGAGCCTTCTAACCCGCTGGCTAATTACACAGGCGAAAACTTGCTTCTTACACCTCACATTGCATGGGCCAGCACAGAGTCAATCGTGCGCTTAATTAATGAGGTAAGCCTAAATATTGCAGCCTTTACTAACGGTGAGTCTCGTAACCGCTTGGTATAATAACAATTTGCAATAATAATTAGCCGCATTGAGGCTAGGTTTTACCTGCCTCAAAGTGCCTTATTCTATTTAGTAAATAGCTGTAACGTGTTTTCGCTAGGCTAAATAAACGCAGGCTAGCTCAATCGTTAAAAAACCTAAAAAGTGGCTGTTTTTGCTAATGATTTTTATAATTAATCACTTAAAAACAGCCATCACAACCTAACCCCATGAATTTTATAACTTTGTTATATTGGCCTATTACTTGCTCCTTATAAGTAAATAATTAAATTAAAACTCATCAAGGACTATAACAATGAAAAAATCACTTTTAGCTGCTGCACTTATTGCTCCGTTTTTAACAGGCTGTGTTATTGCCGTATCAGATGGCGAAGCAGAAACGCACTGGGCAGGTAACGACTCATCAAGCTGGCAACATCAGCATAAAAAAAACCGTGAAGCGATTGCAGATTTAACAATGGATAGCAGCTATCAATCTGTTTTAGCGCAATTAAAAACGCCAAACTTTACCGAGCTATTGAAAAAAGACGATGATGTGTATCAGGTACTGTTTTACGTGACTAACAGCATTCACTCTGATGGCAAAACAACAAAAGATGAATGCACGCCATTGGTATTTAAAAATGATAAATTGGTGGGTATTGGTGAAAGCGCACTGGGCATGATCACAAAATAATCGCTAGTAGCGTAAAGCAGCCCCACTTGGTAATAACATTAACGTGTGGGGCCGATTTTAATAACGCTTTAATATAAACACAGCCACATTATAAGTTAAGCGCAACCACCTGATCTCGCCCTGCATCTTTTGCGGCATATAGCCCTAGATCAGCTTGTTCGAGTAAGGCTTGTTCGGCACTTGCATTGCCGTTTTCCATACTGGCAATGCCAATACTGATTGTTATGTGATCTGCATTTAACGAAGCTTTGTGCTCTATATTGAGGCTGTTTACTGCTTTTCTTAACTTTTGGGCAAATGCTAATGCCTGTTGTTTATTAACATCGGGTAATACCGCTGCAAATTCTTCCCCCCCGTAGCGGGCAATAAAGTCAGTACTACGCTCACATTGCGCTGCTAACGCCTGGGCAACCTGCTTTAAACACTCACCCCCGCTCGGTGGCCATAGCAATCGTTGTAACGCTTAAAGTGATCTATATCTACTAATAAAACAGACAAACACGAGCCATTACGTTTACTTCTGCGCCATTCACGAGAGAGGTTTTCATCTAAATAACGCCTGTTGGGTATTTCCGTTAAACCGTCTATTGAGGCAAGCATTTCTAGCAAATCATTTTTTTGCTTGATCAGTAATTGGTTGCGTACCCGCACTTTGACTATAGACGCATTAAAGGGTTTAGTGATGTAATCCATTGCACCTAATTCAAGGCCTTTTGCTTCATCGGTGTGGCTATTATTAGCAGATATAAACACAATAGGAATAGACTGAGTAATAGGGTTTTCTTTAAGCTGTACAAGCACTTCATAACCATCAATGCCTGGCATCACCACATCTAAAATAATTAAATCGACCTGATTAGATTTAATAAAGGTGAGCGCTTTTTCGCCGCTTTCGACTAAAAATACGTCATGCTCCGAGCCCAGTGTTTTTTCAAGCACCAGCCGGTTAAGGGGATCGTCATCCACAATTAGTATTTTAGCTCTTTTTGGCATCCCGTCCCCCTAAGGTTTCAATAAATATAATCACTTGCTTTAGCTGAATGATTAGCTCTTTTAAAGTGTGCTGAAGCGGCTCGTTAGTTGTTTTAAGGTGCGTTTCACATTTTTTTGCACACAATGAAAGCCTAATAAAACCTAAGTTACCCGCCACGCCTTTAATGCTATGCACTAAGCGTACCACTTCATCTCGCTGGGTGTTTTCTTCAATTTGTTCTAACTGCGTTTCACACAGCTTCGCAAACTTTCCGACCATGGTTGCCAGTAAATTTTCATCAAAATTAAACTGGGTGAGCGCAAAGCTTTGGTCATAAAACTTAGGTTTTATAAAGTCTACATCTCTAATTGCATCTAACAGCACAGCTGCAACCACAGGTTTAGTTAAATGCTTATTCATGCCGCTACTAAGTGAGCGCTCAACATCTGCAGGTTCACAATGTGCTGTTAAAGCAAAAATAGGCAGCTGGCGCGCGTCAAACTGTTGGCGAATTAATTGCGTTGCTTGGCAACCATCAATATGCGGCATTTGCACGTCCATCAAAATTAAATCTGGTTTTAATATTTGTAGCAGCTCTATTGCATCTGGCGCATTGGTAACCGTTATTACATTTATATGGGCCTGTTTTAGCACACTGCTAATAATGTCTAAATTAAGCGGGTTATCATCAACCGCCATAATAAGTAGACCCGATATATCTTTTTTTACTTCTTCATTATTTTCAGCGGCTTTAGGTGGCTCCGCCCCCGCATTAGCAGTTAAGCTAATCAAGCGCTGAGCTAACGCCGTAGCTTTAACATGTTGTGCGTTAATTTGCGTAGTACAAGGCAATGCTAAAGTGTGCTCGTGATTAACCACAACCACAGGGTATGAGTTGCCACTGAGCGTTTCGTGTATAGATTCAACCTTTAATAAATCGTTCAATGTGGTTTCATCAATAATCAGTTGCTGTGCATCAGCAAGCTTTATTGGGTAGCGAAGCGCCTCTTCTAAATCAATGGCCGCCACTTGTGAGTAGGCATTAACCACTTCGTTTAGCTGTACAGTGTCATCGCTCACAATGGCTAATGTATTAGGTATAAATACACTATTTTTAGCCGTATCTACCGCAAGCGCTAGAGTAAAGAAAAACTCACATCCACGGCCTTTGTCACTATTAATTGCAATTTCGCCTCCCATTAAGGCTACACCATGTTTAACTATAGCAAGTCCAAGCCCGACCCCTTGGTGAATACGCGTAGAAGATTCATCGCCTTGAGTAAAAGCATCAAACAGTCGTCGTTGGTCAGCCTTAGCAATACCTACACCACTGTCTATTACGTGAAAACAAATACGTTGCTGATCTAAAACGTCATTTTCTTCAAGCACCATTTTTAAAGTAATACTGCCTTTATTAGTAAACTTAACGGCATTGGTGAGTAAGTTACCTAATATTTGTTGCAAACGTATTGAATCCCCCACCAGCGCGGGGTTAATGAGTGGATCTATTTCAATATTAAAGCTTAACCCTTTGTTTTGACACAATGGCGCTGTTAAGCTCTCGCAAATATCAATCAGTTCAACTAAGCAAAAAGGCACCGGTTTAATTTGCGCTTGCGAACTTTCTACTCGGGCAAAATCGAGCATTCTGTTTAGCATCAGCAATAAGCTTTGAGCTGCGTTTTTAGCCAGCTTAGTTTGTTGCAGCTGCTTATTTTTTAAGCCTTGCTCTACTATCATATCTAACAGCCCTAACACAGCGTTAAGAGGGGTGCGGATCTCATGGCTTAGATTAGCAATAAAGCGGCTTTTAGCTATTGTTGCGCGTTCTGCGTCATGCTTAGCTTTAGTCAGCGCACTTACATCTTGAATATGAATAACATAATAAGAGGGATCACGGTTTTCATCCCACACCAGCGACACACTCAGCTGCAGCCAACTTGTTAGTTTTCCTTGTGAGAGCGTTAAATGATAAACCCGTTTTTTATCATCTAATAAGTGACAAAGCGCATTTTTTATTTCTTGCCACTGCGCCTCATCAAACAGCATTTTTAGTGGCTCACCAGTTAAAATATCTTGCTGTGAAAATAACTTACGAGCCGCTTTGTTAACTTGCAATATGGTGTGCTCAAGCGAAAGTAACACCACACTGTTTGCTGCAAACTCTATTGCACTTCTAAATTTAGATTCTGACGCTTTTAATGCCGATAGAGTTTGCTGCTGCTCAGTAATGTCTCGCCCAATTCCCATAGTGCCTAATAAGTGCTGGTGCTCGTTATAAAATGGGGCAATCGTTAATTGATACGATTTGTCGGTGCTATCTATGCGTTGCTCAATGCTACTTTTGGTTTGTAAAACTTGCTTTTCTAGTAGGCTTAACTGTAAATCGTCGCTGTCTAAATCTTCAATACGCTTACCGACTAGGATGGCTTGCTCTTTGCCTACATAGGCTTCAAATGCTTTATTACAGCCTAAAAAAGAGCCATCAATATTTTTAAAGTAAATAAGATCAGGCACACTATTTAGCATAGTATTTAATAGCGCTAGGTGTCGCTCTTTTGCTTCGTAGCTGCGTTTTAGCTTTTGAGATTGCAGCTGTAACTGTTCATCGAGTTCTTTATTAGCCTCTTGGAGCGACTCAACTAACTGTGCATTTTTATCAAATACATATTTAACGCGAGAAAACCAAGGCTGCCAATTTAAAGGAATGGGGTAATTAGAAAGCGCGGCTTTAGGGGCATCATTTTGTTCAAAATATTGCATTAAATGAGTCATTGGTCTAACAAAAATACGTTGGCTTAACCAAAAAAATACCGCAAACATTAAGCTTAAAAATAACGTTAAAAACGCAAACTCCAAAAGAACTTCATACCTAATTGGCGTGATCACTTTTATTTGCGGCTCATAAAAGGCGGCATGAATGGGCAGGTTCCCCATTGCTTGCATAAAAAACTGCGCATTTGTGTTATTGACTAAGTTTATTTTTTCATTGTCATGGGCTAATTCAGGCCAATAATCTTTTAAGGCTGTTGCTTCATTTAACTGCTTAACAGAGCTGGCTATCACTTGATGCGACTGGTTCATAAACACATATTCGCCTTCGCTTGGTGCCACCTTTTTAAGCCAGCTAGACATGGCCTCTAAATCGTATATTAAAATGATGTAGTCTGACGAATTAGGTTGTTTTTTACGGCCAATAGCAAAATAAGCGCTATCGCGTATTTTAACAATGGCGCTTGAGGTAAGCTGGCCAGGTATAAATGTGGGCTTAAAATTACCATTCAAAATTTTATTAAGCATAGTGCTTTGGCTTTTATTACGCCTTACCACATAGGCAAACCCCGAATCATCAACATAGGCAACAGCCGACAACGATTGCATAAGCGATAACGCGGTATTAAACGTTGGGCTTAGGGTTGTAGCTTGCTGCCATTGGATCAACGCCCGGTTAGAAAAAGCAAACTGCCCTTTACCGACTATTTCGCCTTGGCGCTCGCTAAAGTGGCGGTAGTAGTAATTGTCGTATTGATTAATACCTTCTAATAAGTTGCGATTGAACTGCTCAACACTAGGCTGCTGATACGATATAAAGGCATTGTCAAAAAAGTCATTTACCGAGCTCATTATATGGCTAACTTGAGCCGACACTTGCTCAAAATCGGCTTGACGTTTTTCTATGGCACGCTCAACTTTTATATTATACAAGTGCAAACACAGTAAAAATGCCACAAATAAGGGAACAAATAATGCTACAAATAAAGAGCGGTAATAGTCTTTTAGAGGTAAAAATTTCAACGTTTTGCCTAAGTTTTGGCCCGATAGTCAGCCACTAGACTATCGAGCCAAATTGTTCTGCGCAAGTTATAAATTTTCTTCTGCAAAGGAGGCTAAACGGCTGCGCACTACCCCGTTTAAATTAACTGTTGCACTACCTTCAAAGTCTTTAAAACGCTCAACAATATAAGTAAGGCCGGAGGTAACGGGGGTTAAGTAGTTACTATCTATTTGCGCTAAATTACCGCTACAAATTAGTTTTGTTCCCTCGCCACAACGGGTAATAATAGTTTTAAGCTGAGATGCCGTTAAGTTTTGGCTCTCATCCAAAATTACCACTGCATTTTGAATACTACGCCCACGCATAAAGTTCACCGACTTAAACTGTACATTGGCTTTTTCCATTATGTAATTGCGACTCGAAATTGGGTTCTCGTCTCCTTTGTGTAGTACCTCTAAGGTGTCGGTAATTGCAGCTAACCACGGCGCCATTTTTTCTTCTTCGGTACCGGGTAAAAAACCGATAGACTCAGCTATTTCGGGGGTATTACGCGTTACAATGACCTTGTCGTAAATACCGCGCTCAATCACCATTTCAAGCGCACTGGCCAGTGCCAGTAATGTTTTACCGCACCCAGCTGGACCGGTTAAAATAACCAGCTCAATACTAGGGTCAAGCAAAGCGTCGAGAGCCATACCTTGGTAAATATTTTTAGGTTTTACGCCCCACGCTTGCTGGTGCATTAAACGCTCAACACTAATATCTTTTAATTTAATACGCTCGTTATCGTAAGATTTGACCCGCGCAGCAAAGTGCTCGCTGCCATCAAGTATGTACTCATTGCAAAACACATCTGGAATTAAGTTTTTAGCCACATAATGAAACGTATCACGGCCATGCTGCTGTGTTTCGCATTGCCCTACGTGCTGCCAAAAATCGCCCTCTATTTTTTTATAGCCGCTAGTTAATAAAGCAATATCATCGATTAATTGGTCGGTACGGTAATCTTCAACATATTTAAGGCCTGCACCTTTTGCTTTAAGGCGCATGTTTATATCTTTTGTCACTAATACAATTTTTGAATCGCTGTGCTGTTTTTGTAAATACACGGCGCAGTTAATAATGCGGTGGTCGTTTTCATCCCCCGGTAAACCAGAAATAGAATCTGCAAAAAGATGGTCATTAACAATAATGAGCGTGCCAGTGGAATTGGCATTTGCCTTTTTATTGCTAGGCAGTGCAACACCCTGCAACATTTGCTCTGGAGTTGCGTCTTTTAGTACCTCATCTAAGCCGCGAATAGCCACTCGTGCATCACGGCTTACGTCGTGTTTTCTATCTTTAATGTGGTCAAGCTCTTCTAAAACAGTCATGGGAATGACAACGTTATGTTCTTGGAAAGACAAATAAGCGAGGGGTTCGTGGAGTAATACATTGGTGTCTAGCACATACATTTTACTTTCAAGGTTCGAAGCTTTTTCCATAGCACTTTCCTTACGTTTTATGATTTTTATGCTATACCAAAATAACTAAGTAAAACGGGCCTAAATTCAAACCTGCAATACTTAATTGCTAAGGCATAATCTAAGTTTAGTCTATTTGTCATAAAAGTCCGTTTTATTACAAACACGATATAGTTTTTATTTACCTAAAAAAGAGCTATTTGTTAGCACTGTTAATGGGATTAATTCGCACTTATAAAATTAATTAAAAGTGAGTCAAATAGCGCCTTGCAGTGGTGTTATGTAACAGGTAACATAGCCGCCTTTTTCTTCATAGACGAGACATACATGAATTTTTCCTTAGGTCAGCGTTGGATCAGTGATACAGAGTCAGATTTAGGATTAGGCACCGTAGTTGCCATTGAAGGCCGCCAGGTCAGCATTTTATTTCCTGCCAGTGGTGAAAACCGTGTTTATTCTAGTGCAGAAGCACCGGTTACCCGTGTGGCATTTAATCCAGGTGATGTGATCAAAAGCGTTGAAGAATGGGAATTAGAAGTGGAGTCTATTGAAGTGCAAGGTGAACTACTTTGCTACGTAGGTACTCGCGTTGATACCGGCGAAGAAGCAAAGCTAAAAGAAACCTTTTTAGATCATTTTATTAAGTTTAATAAACCGCAAGATCGTTTATTTGCAGGCCAAGTAGATCGCTTTGATTGCTACACCTTACGTTACCAAACATGGCAGCACCAATTTGAGCGCCAACAATCGCCTATTAAAGGCTTAATTGGCCAGCGCGCTAACCTTATTCCGCATCAGCTTTATATTGCACAAGAAGTAGGTAAACGTTTTGCCCCACGTGTATTGCTCTCAGATGAAGTAGGCCTTGGTAAAACCATTGAAGCCGGCATGATTTTACACCAACAAATCATTAGTGGCCGTGCTAGCCGTGTACTCATTGTGGTGCCAGAAAACCTGCAGCACCAATGGTTAGTAGAAATGCTACGCCGCTTTAATTTACGTTTTTCTATTTTTGATGAAGAGCGCTGCGACGAAGCCTTTGCAGACTCGCCAAACGTATTTGATACCGAGCAGCTAGTGCTTACCAGCCTTGAGTTTTTAACCAAGAAAAAACGCTGGTTTGAACAAGCAACACTTGCTGATTGGGATTTATTAGTTGTTGATGAAGCGCACCACCTAAGCATTAACAATGGTAAGCCGAGCACCGAATATCAGCGCATGACTGAGCTTAGCCAAGATATTCCGGGTCTTATTCTATTAACAGCAACGCCTGATCAACTTGGTCACCGTAGCCACTTTGCCCGCTTGCAATTGCTCGACCCAGATAGATTTTACGACTACGACGTATTCAAAGAAGAAGAAGCTAATTACAAAGACGTTGCCGAAGCGGCAAATCAGCTACTGCAAGCGCAAGCCCTTGATGATACAGCCAAAGCCACACTCATTGAGCTATTAAAAGAAACCGATATTACCGATGTGCTTGAAAAAGCTCAGCAAGGTGATCTACCGGCGCGTAAAGAAATACTTAACATGCTGCTTGATCGCCACGGCACAGGTCGTATTTTGTTTAGAAACAGCCGCAGCGGAATTGATGGCTACCCAAGCCGTAAATTACATGCTTACCCAATGGCACTGCCAAAGCAATATAAAACAGCAATGTCGGTACTTGGCAGCATGAGCGGTATACAAAGTGCAGAGCTAAGCGCACAACGCGCTCTGTTTCCAGAGAAAATCTTTCAAGAGTTTGAAGGTGAAAGTGCCAGCTGGGGCGCATTTGATCCGCGTGTAGATTGGTTAATCGAAACACTTAAAACCCTAAAGCACGAAAAAGTACTGCTTATTTGTGCCAAAGCCGAAACCGCTATTAGCCTTGAGCAAATTTTGCGTGAGCGTGAAGCAATAAAAGCATCTGTGTTCCACGAGGGCATGTCGATTATAGAGCGCGACCGCGCAGCAGCCTTTTTTGCCGATGAATACGACAATGCACAAATACTGCTGTGTTCAGAGATTGGCTCAGAAGGACGTAACTTCCAGTTCTCGCATCACTTAGTGTTATTTGATTTACCACTAAACCCTGACTTACTTGAACAACGTATCGGCCGATTAGACCGTATTGGGCAAATAAAAGATGTTAATATTCATGTGCCGTATTTTGAAAATACAGCGCAAGAAGTATTACTGCGTTGGTACAACGAAGGCCTTGATGCATTTGAAAGCACATCAACCACTGGCCAGCTATTGTATAAAGAATTTAGTGAAGACCTACTTGATTACATTGCTGCCCATAATTGTGATGAAGAAGAGCTCGACCCTCTACTTGAGCAAGCAGCCAAGCAAAATGCCGTGCTACGCAAACAAATGGAAAGTGGCCGTGACCGTTTATTAGAGCTGCATTCATCTGGCCAAGGCGCTGCCGATTCATTGGTTGAACAAATTGAAGCACTTGATAACCAATTTGAGTTACCAAGTTACATGATCAACGTATTCGACACGTTTGGAGTAAGCCAAGAAGACAAAGGCGAAAACACCATTATTTTAAAGCCAACAGAGCATATGCTAAGTGCATCGTTCCCAAGCTTAAAAGAAGATGGCATGACGGTTACATTTGACCGCGATACCGCCCTTTCGCAAGAAGACGTACATTTTATTAGCTGGGATCATCCTATGGTGCAAGGCACGATGGACATGATTTGTGATGATGACTTTGGTAGTGCCTCTGTAGCTTTGCTTAAAAACAAAAAATTACCACCAGGTACCTTTTTTGTTGAGCTAATATTTGTAGCCGAAGCTATGGCACCAAAAGCCCTGCAAGTAGGTCGCTTTTTACCGCCAACGCCTATTCGCATATTACTTGATAAAGCCAGTAATAACCTCGGCGAAAACGTGGCATTTGATAGCTTTAACCAACAGCTTTCAGCCGTTGGGCGTCAAACTGCAAGTAAATTAGCAGGTGCTTTACAAGGTGCGGTTCACCCAATGATCAACACCGCAAAAGAGATGGCTCAGCAACAGCTTGAGGTTATACGCAGTGCGTCACTTGAAAAAATGCAAAGCACCTTAGGTGAAGAACAAGCTCGCCTTGAAGCGCTTAAGCAAATTAACCCTAATATTCGCCAAGAAGAAATTACCTTCTTCGATAAGCAGCGCAGCGAGCTGACAACGCATATAGAAAAAGCCCAATTAAAACTTGATGCGATACGCTTAATCGTAGTTTCACACTAAGGTTTTTGAGCGTTTAGTTTATAGCTATCAGCCGTTAGTTAGATCAAGATATAACTAAACTACATTTCAAAAAGCACGGTTTACAGGCCGTGCTTTTTACATTCACCTCTACAATTACTCATCAGTATCTTGGCCACCTAATAAAGCCATTATTTCAATACCTATTCCTGTAACTCTATAATAAATGCTGTCTGAGCCACAAACGGCACGCCGATTGATCACTAAAACCGCTTTTTTTCTGAGTTAGCAAGCTTGCCATTTATTGCTTCTGCTCTTCTTGCACGGCGAATTAAATCATTCACCAATTCACTTTTATTTGTGTAATCCCCCCACGTTTTCAACGTAATTACGAAGCCATAAATCATTCTGTTCAGTAAGTGAAATACTTTGCCTTGCCATAATGTGTTCCTATAACTTAAAGCTGGTGCAGTTTTACTCCAGCATGAAAAATACGCAATTAAACTTTTATCTTTTCCTTGAGCCTTTGCTCTCGCTCCCCTAAAATAGCGCCCTGCAAAATTACTGAGGTCGGCCGTGTTAGTTAATTACAATCCCCCAATGAGTCCGTATTTAACAATACTGCACCAAGATGACGACTTGCTCATCGTTAATAAACCCAGCGAACTTTTAACCGTCCCAGGTAAAGATCCAAAACATGCCGATAGCTTAATTAATCGCGTTAACCGTGTTTTTCCTACAGCTAAAATAGTGCACCGCCTAGATATGGCAACGTCAGGCATACTTTGCCTTGCTATGAATAAGGCAGCTCATAGGCATTTAAGTATGCAGTTTCAAGAACGTGAAACTGCAAAACGCTATATTGCACGTGTTTACGGCCAACTTGAGCAAGATACCGGATCGGTTGATTTGCCACTTATCTGTGATTGGCCTAATCGCCCTAAGCAAATGGTTGATTATGAAAACGGTAAACCCTCGCTAACCCACTTTAAAATACTTGCACGAGAAGCGGGCGCAACACGTGTAGAGCTCACGCCAATTACGGGGCGCTCGCACCAATTACGCGTGCACATGCTAAGCCTTGGCCACCCAATACTGGGCGATAGACTTTATGCCCATAAAGAGGCCCTAGCCGCGGCGCCACGTTTACAACTACATGCGCAAATGTTGCAACTAAAACACCCCGTGACCGAGCAAGTACTGACCTTTGAGGTAGAGCCCGACTTTTAATAGGTAAAGCCCACAAAGTTAGTACTAAACTTTTACCTTAGCGCGCCGATACTTAGTTATTACTCACGTTTTGGGCTTACTATGATATTTGCGCAGCTAATCAAAAAAACGCTACAAAGTGTATGTTGTTGCTCTGCGTTATGCTTAAGCGCATATGCCAGTGCTGCAGAGCATATAGCCCCACCTTCTTTATCAAGTATCGAAAATAGCGATATAAAACGTCTACTACCCAATGATGAAGTTAAACCCATACTTGCTGGTGATACAGAGTTTTTAAGTTTGTATAGCGAATACATGAGCCGAGATTTTAGAGGTATTGTATTACTCATCCCTGATTGGAATTCTACCCCCACTAGCAATGCTGGCATGAGTTACCTGCGAAAAGAGCTTACTAATTTAGGTTACACAACCTACGCCATGACAGTACCCGATATAGATTGGCAAGCAAGTAACATGGCTTCACAAGCAGATACCCAATCAAGCACGCAATCAAGTACGCAAGCGCAAAATGAAGAGCCAACAAAAACGGCGCAAAGTAACAGCAACGGTGCTGTTACAACGGCTCAAGAGCCAGACTTTGTTAATGCCATTGATTTGGTGAGTAATGAGGTACTAAGTAATTATAAAACTAATTTAATAATGCGTTATGAGGCGCTCTATCAAAACGCGATGAGCGAGCCAAATAATATTGTCGTCATAGCACAAGGTACCAGTGCGGGAGTATTGCTAGAATACTATGCCGATTTTCCTGACTCGCGAATAGATGCGTTTATAAGCTTAAGTAGTTATTTACCTAATACACAGCGCAATAAAGGTTTAGCGCAAACCACATCGCTGGTAACTCCCGCCTTGCTTGATATTTACTATGCAAATGACAATACCGATATACTTATGAGCCTTAAAAACCGCCAGCGCTGGGTAAATCGAAATGCTAAATTTGATTACCGCCAGCGCCAACTCTTTGGCCTGCGCGATGCGCCAGAACAGCATGCACGGTTAACTAAAGTGATAGACGGTTTTTTACGCCGCCTTTTTTAAATACTCGTAAGCCGCTTGAATATCTTGGCTTTTTTTAACTGCTACTTCCATCATGTGTTTAGGCAGCCCTTGAGATACTAATTTATCAGGGTGATGCTGCGCCATTAATTTACGATACGCTACTTTAATATCTCGTTGCGTCGCGTCATTACTTAACCCTAATAAAGCCAAGGCCTGTGAGCGGTTCATGCTGTTATTAGGGGGCACATGATGACCAGAGCCTTCACGGTAACTGCTACTTTGACCTTGCTGCTGTTGCCTATACTGTTGTTGCTGCTGTCTAAAACTAAATTCAGCTTGGTAGCGCTTAAGAATAAAAGCAAAATGGGTTTTAGAAATCCCTAATTGCTTACTTACCTCTTGTAACAGCTGTTTTTCTTGCTCTGCGAGCACGCCATCAGAAAACGCCATTTGAATTTGAATTTCTAAAAACAGTTGCAGTAAGTCGTAACGTTTTGCAAAGCGTTCTTTAAAGTCGTGTACTGTTTCTTTAATCGAAAAGTCGCTGTCTTTACCTGATTGAAATGCATGCTGAGCTTCGCGGCGCTCATCGCCCTTTAGCCCCATTTCATCCATAAACATACTTGCCGCTTTTATATGCACCTCGCTTACGCGACCGTTCGACTTTGCAATATGCCCCATAACCGCAAAGCAGCTCGAAAAAAACAACGCTTGGCGCTCGTTTACATCATCACCTTTAAACAAACCTGAAAAGCCGCCGGCTTTATCAAAATCGTTTTTTAAGCTTTTATCAAATAAATGGCCGAGGTATAAACCTAAAATGGCGCCAAAAATTTTGCCAAACATAAAGCCAAAACAAAAACCGAGTATTTTTCCCCACATCTAATTAACTGCCTCTATTAAAGTGTGTTTTGTATGCGCTCGTTGAGCTGTGCGAGTCGCTGTGGTGTGCCTATATCGTCCCACTGACCAATATAAAGCTCAGTTGAGATAACTTGTTGGGCGAGTTTTTCTCGCAGTATTGGCCCAAGCGGGCGTATGCCAGGCTCTAAACCTTTAAAAAAATTAGCGTGGTAACGGCTAATCCCCGAAAATGTATACTTTTGACTCTCAGCCGATAAGTGACTTAACGCAAAATCCCCTTTTTCGTTATGAGGTGGGTTTTCTACTAACACTATGTGAGCCTCGCCGTCTTGCAGGTGCAACTGTGTAAGCGCACTCACATCGTAATCTGTAAATACATCGCCATTAATTACAATAAATTGCTCACCTAGTAATGGCAGCGCCTGAATAATTCCGCCTGCGGTTTCAAGGCCGCCCTCAGCCTCTTGGCTATATTCAATGCGCACACCAAACTCAGCACCATTTTTAAAATAGCTTTTTATTTTATCCCCTTGCCAAGCTAGGTTTATAACAATGTTAGTAATGCCAGCGGCTTTAAGGTTATTAATATGGTGCTCAATCAGCGGTTTACCCGCCACTTTTAGCATAGGTTTAGGCATAGCTTGTGTAAGCGGCATCATTCGCTGGCCGCGCCCGGCAGCTAAAATCATGGCTTTCATGTGCGCTCCTTAGCTAATTTTAGTGTTACCTGCGGTATTACAATGCTGCCTACCCACTCACTTAACGCTGCAAGCTCTGGATAGGTTTTAGCAACATCAACAATGTAATCCAACGTCGATAAAATATTATCAAGGTAACCGGTTTTGCCATCGCGTAAATAGAGCCGGCAAAATATTCCCGCTGCCTTTAAATGGCGCTGAATACCCGTTAAATCAAACCACTGTTTAAACTGCTCAAAAGAAGTATCTGTTATTAATTTTTGCGCTGTAAATTCTTCATACCCGTACTCAAGCAGCTGATTAAGCTGTGCTTGTGGCAACTTAAAGTAGCAATCACGTAGCAGCGACACTAAGTCATAGCACAGCGGCCCGCGCACGGCATCTTGGTAATCTATAATTGCCCACTGCTCATTGCTATACATAATATTACGGCTGTGATAATCACGATGAACCGTGACCGTAGGCTGCGCTAGCATAGCGTTCGTTAATAGCTCACAGCTTTGCTGCCAAAGCGTTTGTTGCTCATTACTCAATGTTAAGCCAATAAAATCAGTAACCAGCCATTGACTAAAAATATTCAGCTCAAGATGAATAAATTCTTTATTATAATTTTGCATAGCTGCTGATTCAGGGGTTTTGGCCCAGCTTGCCGCTAAACGGATTAATTGCTTGTAATATTCATCTCTATTTGATTCATCGAGCTTATCGGCTAAGTGTGTATTTCCTAAGTCACTTAACACAAAAAAGCCTTGTTCTTCATCGCTTGCAATTATTTCAGGCAATAAAAAGCCGTTGTCGGTGAATACTTTATTAAGAGAGATATACGGAGCGTTATTTACTTTTTGTGGGTCGGAGTCCATCACAATAAACGCTTTTCCGGCACAGCTTAAACGGTAATAACGGCGAAAGCTGGCATCCCCAGTAATGGCTACCAAGGAGTGTGGTTTAGCATCAAAGTGCGTATTTATAAATAGTTGTAAATTATCAAAGCGTGTCATTATATAAGATGTCTATTTTTATAGGTCAATTACTGTATTTGCCATTGTTTTCCTTTATTATGTCTAGCTTATAATAAACCAAAGAGCATTAAGGTCGATAAATGAGCAAAACCTGGGGCATATTGATGCTAGGCGTAATTAGCGCACCATCGCTTGCCGAAACTGAACTGGCACACAATTTATGTGGCATTTCAATGCAAACCAGAGCTTGGCAACCTCTACCAAATTTAGCGGTAGGATCGGTTGATATACAAGCTGACGATGTAGAGCTCCTAGGCACACAAAGCGCTGAATTTACCGGCAATGTTGATATTAACACCCTTGATATGAGTTTGTCCGCACAAACTGCGCTTATAGATAAACAGCGCGGTTTACTTAATGCAACAGGCCCTATTACTTATCAAGACCGTGTAAGCCAAGTAAACAGCTCAGGTTTAAATGCCGATTTAAATAATTCAGAAATAAGCCTACTAGGTGCCGATTACAGCTTAACAGCGCAACAAGGTAAAGGTGGCGCCGAAAAACTCACTGTCAACGAGTCTGGCTTATTGTTAATGAATGCAAGCTTTACTACTTGCCCAAGCGATACACCCGTGTGGGAAATAGAAGCCGACGAAATTAACCTCTCTCGTGAAGAAGGCTGGGGCGAAACCTATAACGCCGTTTTACGTATTCTTGATACCCCCGTTTTATATTTACCTTATTTCACGTTTCCGCTGGATGAGCGACGCAAGTCGGGCTTATTAACACCAAGTATTTCGAGCTCTGACCGTTACGGCCTTGAAACTGTTACGCCCTATTATTGGAATATTGCGCCTAATTTTGACGCCACTATTACACCACGTTATATGTCGCGCAAAGGCTTACAATTGCAAACCGAGTTTAGATACCTCACGGAGCAACATGAAGGCTTAGTCGGTATTGAATATTTAGATAGCGATGATTCGGAGCCAAGCCTTGATGAGCGCTATATGTTTCATTGGCAGCAACAAAGCTATTTAAGTGAAGACTGGCGCGCCAATATTGATATAACTAACGTCAGTGATGACAACTACATCACCGATTTAAGCTCTAATTACGCAAATAAAACCGATACCCAACTTTATCGTACCGGCTCTGTGACTCACCTTGGTGACACATGGCGTACCGATATTAAATTTCAAAACTTTGAAGTACTGGGCGATCACTTAGAGTCGTATGCCGCGGTTCCACAAATTAGCTTTACACAAACCGCCCCATGGCGTTTTGATAACTTTGACTTTAGTTTGTCGGGTGAAGTAAGCCACTTTACCAACGAATCTTCAGAAATTGCCATAGACAGTGCTACCCGTGTACACGTAGAGCCAAAAGCGCGCTTTAACTACGCAACACATGCGTGGTCGTTTCTCTCAGAAGTGAGCTTATTGCAAACTAACTACAAACAAAGTGGTAATTTAACGGGCACTCAATATAGCGATAGCGTTTCGCGTACCTTGCCAAAAGTACGTTTGTACTCGCAGCTTAACTTTGAACGTGACACCTCGACCTTTTTTGAAGATGGCATTCAAACTCTTGAGCCACAAATACAGTATTTATATACCCCTAATAAGGATCAATCTGAGATAGGTCTATTTGACACCACCCGCTTACAGGATGACTTTTTTGGCCTATTTAGAGATACGCGCTTTTCGGGTGTAGACCGTATAGCCGCAGCTAACCAATTTACGTTAGGTGCAACAACACGCTTATTTGATAATAAACACGAAGAAGTGTTTAACTTTAGCGCGGGTCAAATTTTTTACCTAAACGACTCGGCTAAACCTACCGAGCAAGATTTAGACTCAGAGACAAACTACAACGCCCTTTTTGCAGCGCAAACAATGCTACATTGGCACCGCCGTTGGTACCTCTCAGCGGGTATGCAATACGACACGGATGGTAAGCAAATGATCCAGTCAAATGTCACCCTCGATTACAAAGGTGACAATAATGAGCTAGTTCAATTGAACCATCGCTATGCAAATGATGTCTCAGGAAATACAATCGAGCAAACGGGTGTATTTACAAGTATCCCAATTAGTGAACAGTGGCAATTTATTGCAAGCTACCACCGGGACCTTGAAAATAATCGAAGCATCGAATTTTTAAGCGGATTACAGTATGAATCATGCTGTTGGGCAATCCAAATTACTGGTCACCGTCAGATTGAAACCGATTTAAATCAGTCTATCGGGCAGCAACAAGCCACTTTTGATTCAGGTATTAGTTTAAACTTTGTATTAAAAGGACTTGGCAGTAAGAGCCGTTACGATGCACAAAAATTATTACAACAAGGTATTTTTGGCTACCGTAGACCGTATTTTCTTAATAATTAAGGCAAACGAGCAATTAAGGTGATACTTTAAAGCCCTAAAATGCAGTACGCCCTGTTTTAAAGCAGTACTATTAGAAGAGTAGTAAAAAGAATATGAATTTAAAAAAACTATTATCAACAGCTATTTTAAGCTTAAGCTTATGCCATGGCGCATTTGCCGCCCCACAGGAAATCGACAAAGTAATTGGTGTTGTAAACCAAGGCGTAATTTTAAAAAGTGAAGTAGACACCATAATTAATCGTGTTAAAAAGCAAGCCGCAGAGCAAGGCCAACAACTTCCTAAAGACGAAACGCTTCGCGTACAAGCCGTTGAGCGTTTAGTTAACCAAACGCTTATGATGCAAATGGCTGAACGTATGGGCCTTGAAATTTCAGACAGCCAGTTAGACCAAACACTCGCGAATATGGCAAAAGATCAAGGCGGCAGCATTGCCGATCTTCGTCGTACCATTGAAGCCGCTGGCGAGAGCTTTCAAGCCTACCGCGAAGAAATTCGTAAAGAGATCACCACCCAACAGGTTACCCGTGCCAATGTAGATCGCCGAATCTATATTAGCCAACAAGAAGTAGATAACCTGTTAAAAATAATGGAAAGCCAAGGTCAAAACTCTGAAGAGTATGATATTGGCCACATCCTTATTGATATTCCTAACGATGCAACAGCAGATGAAATCACCAGTGCTAAAACACGTGCTGACAAAGTTATTGAGCTATTAAACGATGGCCAAGAGTTTAA
Source organism: Pseudoalteromonas sp. CuT4-3 (assembly GCF_035666335.1). Classification (NCBI taxonomy): domain Bacteria; kingdom Pseudomonadati; phylum Pseudomonadota; class Gammaproteobacteria; order Alteromonadales; family Pseudoalteromonadaceae; genus Pseudoalteromonas; species Pseudoalteromonas sp. CuT4-3. Next base: position 570,604 of record NZ_CP142030.1, on the reverse strand, counting down.
ACGCATCGCTATTTCATCATCAGGTGGTTCAAAAGCGCTTGAAGGCGGACAACTCGGTTATATGGGTATCAACGAAATGCCTTCGTTATTTGCCGAAGCTGTAAAAGGTCAAAAGAAAGGCGCTATTGTTGGCCCGCTTCGCTCGGGTGCTGGCTTTCATATAATTAAGGTTCAAGATGTACGTGGTCGCCAATTAGTAGAAACTACAGAAGTACGCTCACGCCATATTCTTATTAAGCCTTCAATTATTTTAAGTGAAGAAAAAGCACGTAGCATGCTAGCAGGATTTGCCAAAGATTTACGCGCAGGAAAAGCAGACTTTGCTGAGCTTGCTAAAGAATACTCAGAAGATCCAGGCTCAGCCCTTAAAGGCGGTGAGTATGATTGGACTGACCCTACAACGTATGTACCGGCGTTTAAAGATACTTTGTTATCACTTGATAAAAACCAAATTAGTGAACCATTTAGAACACAATTTGGTTGGCACATAGTACAACTTTTAGATAAACGTGTAGCAGATAAAACCGAGCTAGCTAAACGTAACCGTGCGCACGGCATGTTGTTTAATCGTAAATTTAAAGAAGAAAGTTTTAACTGGCAGCAAGAAATGCGCGAACAAGCCCATGTTGAAATTTTCCCTATAGACGAGTAATTATGACATTACGAATTGCAATTACCCCGGGTGAACCTGCGGGGATTGGCCCTGACTTGCTGCTGCAATTAGCGCAGCAACCATGGCAAGCTCAACTGGTCGCTATCGCCGACAAACAGTTATTAAAAGAACGCGCTCAACACTTGGGCCTTAATATTGAGCTAATTGATTTTGATGAAAATACCCCTGCAGCTATAGCGCCTGCAGGTAGCATGTATATTCACCAAGTAGATTTAGGCACTGACGTTAAGCTAGGTGAACTAGACGACTTAAATGGCCAATACGTGCTTGATACCTTACGTATTGCCAGCGAAAAAAATATGGACGGTACCTTTGATGCCGTTGTCACGGGCCCTGTTCACAAAGGGATTATTAATAAAGCCGGTATTTCCTTTAGTGGCCACACGGAGTACTTTGCTCAGCAATCGGGCACCTCTGATGTAGTAATGATGCTAGCAACTGAAGGCTTGCGTGTTGCCCTAGTAACAACGCATATACCACTGGCTTATGTATCGCGTGCAATTACACAAGAGCGCTTAACTAAAGTTATTAGTATTTTAAACCACGACTTACAAACTAAGTTTGGTATTGAGCAACCAAAAATTTTAGTGTGTGGATTAAACCCCCATGCCGGCGAAGACGGTCATTTAGGCACAGAAGAAATAGAAACAATTTCACCTACGCTTGAGCTTTTAAACAGCCAAGGCATGAATTTAATTGGTCCGCTTCCTGCCGATACCCTATTTCAGGATAAATACCTCTCTCAAGCCGATGCCGTGCTTGCTATGTATCACGATCAGGGTTTACCTGTGCTAAAATACAAGGGATTTGGTAACTCGGTAAATATAACCTTAGGTTTACCATTTATCCGCACTTCGGTCGATCACGGTACTGCGCTTGATTTAGCAGGCACCGGTGACGCTGAAGTTGGCAGTTTTGAATTAGCGATCCGCGAAGCAATTAAGCTCGCCCATGAAAAAGCACAGAATCAATGACCGATAAAGTACATTTAGGACACCGCGCCCGTAAACGTTTTGGGCAAAACTTTTTATTTGATGAATCTATCATTGATAAAATAGTGACTGCAATCGATCCTAAACCACAAGACAACCTAGTAGAGATTGGCCCAGGTTTAGGCGCAATTACCGAACCTGTTGCCGATTTAAGCGGCCAACTTACTGTTGTTGAGCTAGATAAAGACTTAGCTCAGCGTTTAATTGAGCACCCTTTTTTAGGTCCTAAATTAAACGTAAACCAAGGCGATGCAATGAAGTTTGACTTTGCAAGCCTAGTACGCGATGACAAAAAATTAAAAGTGTTTGGTAACCTGCCTTACAATATTTCTACGCCATTACTGTTTCATCTTTTTGAGTTTGCTGATCATATTGAGCACATGCACTTTATGCTGCAAAAAGAAGTAGTAAAACGTATGGTTGCAGGCCCAGGCAGCAAAACCTTTGGCCGCTTAAGTGTGATGACGCAATACTACTGCCACGCAATGCCCGTGGTTGAAGTACCGCCAGAGTGTTTTAAACCAGCACCTAAAGTAGACTCTGCGGTTATTCGTCTGATCCCTAAAAAAGCCGAGCAACGTACCGCTAAAAGCGTGAAAATTTTAAACACCGTGTGTTTAGAAGCCTTTAATCAACGCCGTAAAACATTGCGTAACAGCTTAGGCAACTTACTCACCGCAGATGAGCTTACCAGCATTGGTATTGATATTACTTTGCGTGCTGAAAGCCTAACGTTACAACAATTTATTGATATAGCTAATTGGATTTATGACAACAAGCAGTAATATTGGCTCTCCTGTAAAAGTCTCTGTAGAGACTTTTTATGTTGAAGGGCAATCTCAGCCTGAGCTAGAAAAGTACGTTTTTGCCTACTCAGTGACAATTAAAAACCACAGTCTTTGCAGCGCTACACTTTTGAGCCGTTATTGGTTGATCACCGATGCCAATGGTAAAGAAGTTGAAGTAGAAGGCGAAGGCGTTGTGGGCGAAACCCCCGTTATAGGCCCAGGCGAAACTTATAAATACACCAGTGGCGCAATATTGGACACCCCTGTTGGCACCATGCAGGGACACTACACACTGCGCAATGAGTTTGGCTCTGAGTTTGAAGCACCTATAAGCGTATTTCGTTTAGCGTGCCCTAACATTTTACATTAGTAAAAAGCGCCATGGCTGATTACGCAATTGGTGATTTACAAGGCTGCTTTAAAGAGTTTAGCCGCTTGCTCAAACGGGTTGACTTTAACCCAAGCAAAGATCACCTTTATTTAGTGGGCGATATCGTCGCACGTGGGCCGGACTCTCTGGCCTGCCTAGATTATATTTATCGCCATCAAGACAGCATGACTGTTACTTTAGGCAATCATGATTTACACATGGTTGCCTGTCATTATCTTAATAAGCCAATAAACCCCAAAGATAAACTCGGTGCTATTTTTGATAGTAAAAAGCTTCCTCACTATATCGCCTATTTGCAAACTCAGCCGCTTGCTATTTATTTAGCACAGCACCGCAGCTTTATATCGCATGCAGGGCTTAACCCTAATTGGTCTATAGAAAGCGCACTTGAACACGCACAGTTTGCTCAGCGTTGTTATCAATCGGCAAATGCTAAGCACTTTTTTGAAAAAATGTATCAGCCTCATCCCGCTATATGGCATGACGATTTAAACGAATTTGATAAGTTTAGGTACATTGTTAACTACTTTACCCGCATGCGCTTTTTAACCAGCAACAACACGTTAGAGCTTAGTGCGAAAGGCGCAATTAGCGATAATAAAACGTTAACAGCCTGGTTCACTCACCCTAATATAAAAGCATTAGAAAACAACCTTATATTTGGCCATTGGGCCGCTCTTGAAGGGGTTACTCAGCTCAATCACATACATGCGCTCGATACCGGATGCGTATGGGGCGGTGCTTTAACGATGATGGATTTGCAAACTAAGCAAAAAATAGTAGAAAAGCCGACGCTTTTATCTAAATAAACTGTAAAACCCCAGCACATATGTTAAATTTAAATTAATAGATATTAATTGCTTAACTTATTGGTTAAAAAGCCGATAAGATGTGATTGAAGTACTTTAATTGGAAATCCATATGAATCTGACAGTAAGCCAACGAATTTGGTGTGGTTTTATATTTATCACCTTATTACTCATAATCATTGGTGGTAACTCTTTAATAAAAATTGCGAGCATTGACCGCTCTACCCAGCAGGTAAACCAGTTATCACTGCCCGCGCTTAATAAAAGCTCAGAACTACAAGCTGAATTTATTTTAATGAGTAAAGCAGCCCAAGCTAGTTTTTATACCACCTCAAGCGCACAGCTCACCCCTATAAAACAAAAAGTACTTGAGCAAAAAGACAAATTCAACTCGCTGCACGCCGACCTTCAACGTGTAGTAAAAAACGATGCATCACTGAGTCAAAAAAGCCAAGCAGTAGAAAAAACCTACTTAAGCTTTTTAGGTACGGTCGAAAACCTATTAGCTGATAAAGATAAACAACTGGCACTTAATAAAACCCTCACAGCACAGCTTGAAACAATTGAGATTGCAGCTGAAGATGCCAATTCAGTCGTGCTTGATATCACAGATATTACTAACTTTGAGCAAAATCACCCACGCGCTTACCAAGCCGCCAATAACTTAGAAAACAACTTTATGTCTGTGGTGAGTAACAGTACCGATATGCTCACGGTTAAGACGACAAACACCTTAGATATTGTAAAAAATGAGCAAGCTTATTACCTTGACGAAGTAATTCGTACTTTAACGTTAATAAAGCCAGCTATAGAGCAAGATAACAACGACCTATACAGTGATTTACAAGCATACGTTGATACGCTGATAGAAAATATCAGCGGTAATAATAGCTTAGCGGCCAATAAGCAGCGCCTTATTGACGCTATCGCACTTACCGAAAAAGAACTTGCCCAATCAGAGCAAGCAACCACTATGGCACTGTCGCAAATTGATGATTTAGTAACACAAGCAAGTACTGTAGCTTACAAATTACAAGAAGGTGTTCGCGAGGATGTAGACTCAGCGACGCTCTGGACATGGGCAGGCATGATCATCGCAACGTTAATTGCAATTGCAATTGCGATTCTTACCGTTAATAGAATCACTAAGCCACTGGCTGAGGTTAATCGGATTTTAGATATTGTTGCCAGCGGTGATATGACCCAACGCTTAGATGACTCTGCAAAAGATGAATTTGGCGAGCTATCAAAAAGCTGTAACACCCTTATAGATAGCTTACGTAGCTTAATTAAAGGCATTATTTCACGCTCAACTCAATTAGCAGCGGCGTCTGAGCAAACATCGGCCATTACCGGTGAGTCAAGCCAAGCTATTCGTAACCAACAAGCACAAGTAGAGCAAGCGGCAACCGCCACAACCGAAATGAGCAGCACGTCGCAAACAGTAAGCAACAGCGCACAGCAGGCACTTAACGAAATAAAAAATGCCGATAAAGAAGCTGAACGTGTAAAAGGTATATCTCATCAAAACAAAGCCACTATTGAGCAACTTGCTCGCGAGGTGGACGATGCATCAGGTGTTATTAATAAGCTTCATCAAGACAGCGCATCTATAGGCAGTATTTTAGATGTAATACGCGGCATTGCAGAGCAAACCAACCTATTAGCACTTAACGCTGCAATTGAAGCAGCGCGTGCCGGTGAATATGGCCGAGGTTTTGCGGTAGTAGCGGATGAAGTACGCTCACTGGCAAGCAAAACGCAAGAGTCGACCCAAGAGATACAATCTATGATTGAATCGCTTCAAAGTGGCGCAGAAGCGGCTGTAACAGCAATGGATAAAGGTAAACAGCAAGCAGAATCATGTGTTGAACAAAGCGACTTAGCAAGCAGCGCATTAGACTCAATTACACTTGCCGTATCGCAAGCACACGATGTAAGTGAAGAAATCTCTACCGCAGCTCAAGAGCAACAACAAGTATCACAAGAAATTAGTGAACGTTTAGAATCTATTGTAGCCATAGCCGAGCAAACAGCTGAGGGGGCAAATCAAACAAACATTTCAAGCTCAGAAGTAGCCAAACTTGCTGAAGAGCTAAGAATATCGGTAGAAAACTTTAAGGTGTAATGTACACCTAACAGCAGTAAATTAACGCAATAAAAAAACCCGATACTGTTACTCAGTATCGGGTTTTTTATTTACTTGTTTTAACACTTAGCGAGAAGCACGCTGGCGATTGCCGCCCACTTTAGGTTTAGTGTTAGCCTTTTTAAATTGGCTAAACCCAGTATGGCGCGTTAAGGCTGGGCGCCCTCCTTTACCTTTACCAGCGCCTTTATGTGCTTTTTCATCGCGGCCTTCTTCTGGCACTAAGCAATTTGGGCCTTTACCAATTAAATTGGCTTTCCCCATACTACGCAGTGCATCGCGGATCATTGGCCAACCCGATGGATCGTGATAACGCAATATGGCTTTGTGTAAGCGACGTTGGCGCGCTCCTTTTGGCACAGGTACTTGCTCTTTGTTGTTTTTAATATTACGCAACGAGTTCATTTCTGTATGGTAAATGGTGGTTGCGTTGGCCATAGGCGACGGGTAAAAATTTTGTACTTGGTCTAACTTAAAGTCGTTAGATTTAAGCCACAATGCCATGTTAACCATGTCTTCGTCTTTGGTACCTGGGTGCGCTGAAATAAAGTACGGTATTAAATACTGCTTTTTACCCGCTTCTTTTGAGTACTTATCAAATAGCTCTTTAAATTGATCGTAGGCTCCCATGCCCGGCTTCATCATTTTAGACAAAGGGCCATCTTCTGTGTGCTCAGGGGCAATTTTTAAATAGCCACCCACATGATGCGTCACCAACTCTTTTACATAGCGAGGGTCTTGTACGGCTAGATCGTAACGAACGCCTGAGGCGATCAAAATCTTTTTAATGCCTTTCACTTCACGGGCTTTTTTGTATAAATCGATAGTAGGTGTATGGTCTGTGTCCATGTGCTTACATATATCAGGGTAAACACATGAAAGTCGTCTACAGGTACTTTCTGCTTTTTTGCTCGTACAGCGTAATTTATACATGTTGGCCGTTGGGCCACCTAAATCAGAAATAACACCGGTAAAACCAGGTACTTTATCTCTAATTTGTTCTATTTCATCAATAATCGACTCTTGCGAGCGACTTTGAATAATACGTCCTTCATGCTCGGTAATAGAACAGAACGAACAGCCACCAAAACAGCCACGCATAATATTAACCGACGTTTTAATCATATCGTAGGCTGGTATTTTTGCATCACCATAACTTGGGTGCGGTATACGCTGATAAGGCAAACCAAATACATCATCCATCTCATGGGTTTCGAGCGGAAATGCCGGCGGGTTAACCCAAATAGAGCGTTCGCCATGGCGCTGAAATAACGCACGAGCACAACCTGGATTGGTCTCTTGGTGCAAAATGCGCGAGGCATGAGCATAAAGCGGTTTATTAACGCTTACTTGCTCAAATGCAGGCAGTTTAACGTATGTTTTTTCCCACGGTTTAGGGCGCGCAGGCTGAATGGTAATGGGTTTAGCGGCCTCGGCTTTTAAATCAATACCGGCTTGCTTAAACTCTGATTTACTACACCCAACATCATCAGCCCCATAGGGGTTTGGGATAGGATCAATTTTGCCTATTTTATCAATCGCTGTTGAATCACTTCCGTGCCAGCCCGGTATTGGCTCTTTACGAATAACCGCTGTACCACGAATATCCTGAATTGTATCCATAGTTTCGCCAGCGGCTATACGGTGGGCTACTTCCACCAGCGGGCGCTCTGCATTACCATAAATAAGGATGTCGGCTTTGGCATCAAATAAAATACTACGGCGTACTTTTTCTTGCCAGTAGTCGTAATGAGCAATACGGCGCAAGCTTGCTTCAATACCACCAATAACAATAGGGACACCTTTGTAGGCTTCGCGTAAGCGCTGAGAGTAAATCATCACCGCACGGTCAGGGCGCTTGCCGCCCACATTACCTGGTGTATAGGCATCGTCATGGCGCATTCGTTTTTCTGCCGTGTAGCGGTTGATCATCGAATCCATGTTGCCGGCTGTTACACCAAAAAATAAGTTTGGTTTACCAAGCCCCATAAAGGCATCTTTTGATTGCCAATCTGGCTGAGCAATTATACCTACTCTAAAGCCTTGCGCTTCAAGTACACGGCCAATAACCGCCATACCAAAACTAGGGTGATCAACATAGGCATCGCCGCTAATAATTATAATGTCGCAGCTATCCCAGCCAAGAGCGTCCATTTCTTCGCGAGTGGTAGGTAAAAATGGGGCGGTGCCATAACATTCTGCCCAATATTTGGGGTATGAAAATAGCGCGCGTTCAGCTTTAAGGGAGCTCATAGTTTTGGCCGTAAAATAACAAAAGGCGCGAATTATATCCTAATACATTGCTTATTTATACAACATTACCTAGAGATATCGCGCCTACTGTAAAGTCTGTTGATATTAAGTTTTTTATTTCGCTCTTTAATAAACTCTAAAAGTTCGTGTTCAGGCATCGGCTTAGCGTACATAAAACCTTGTACTTCATCACACCCTAAGTTTTTCAAAAACTCTGCCTGCTGCTGTGTTTCTACACCTTCAGCAATTGTTTTTAGTCCTAGTTTAGCACCAAGCGACACCACCAAAGCAGCAATAGCCCCGGTATCGTTATCGGGTAAATCTTTTACAAATGCGCGGTCTATTTTAAGCCTGTCAAGCGGTAAACTTTGTAAGTAACTTAACGAAGAAAAGCCCGTTCCAAAATCATCTATCGCCACTTCTACGCCTAATTCTTTTAACTCTTTTAGGGTATTGATCACGGTTTCTAATTCATCCATTACCACGCTTTCAGTCACTTCTAACTCTATATTGCAGGGTTTAACGTCGTACTTTTGTAAGGTGTTTTTTACTGTTGTAGCGTAGCCTTTAACCTTAAATTGCGGCACAGATACATTTACAGCAATGCAAATTTCTTCACCGAGTGCCTCTAAGCGTTTTTGCTGTTGGCAAGCTTGTTCTAAAACCCATTGGCCAATATCAACAATTAAACCGGCATCCTCTGCTAAAGGCACAAACACCGCAGGAGATATAAACGAGCCATCTTCTGATGGCCAGCGCAGTAATGCTTCACAGCCAATCAAAGATAAATTATCAAGTGAAAGCTGAGGCTGATACCACACTTGGAGTTTTTGCCGAGCAAAGTCATGACGTAACTGCCTAATAATACCTAAGCGCCAAGCCATTTTGTCTTGCATATCAATATCGTAGTAAATACCCTCTTTGCATTTAAGCTTTTTAGCTTGGTTTAATGCAATATAGGCAACTTTGAGTGTATCTAACCCAGTACTTTGAAAGTCTTGCTGCTGACATAAACCAATTCTAAAATCGACAGGCAAAATATGCTCGCCAGCACTAAAAGGCACACTTAGCACATCGTTAAATTGTTCAAGGTCAAACTCCGTTTGGCGAATAATAAAGCCAAATACATCTGCGCCAATACGCGACAATAACTTTGCGTCTGGATAAGCATCTTTAAGCCGCTTTACAATCTCGATTAACAAATGATTGCCAATTTCTTGTCCTAAGCCATTGTTAATATCTGCAAAACCAATCACATCAATTAATACAAAAACGTAGTCATTAACGTGTGGCTTTTGATAACGCACTACCCGCTCAATAAAATTAGTACGATTAGAAATACCGGTTAGTACATCTTTGTAGGCCGCATCTCTTAGCTTTACAAACAGCCTTACGTTATCAAGGGCTACACTCACATTAGTAAGAAAAATCTCTGCAAATTGCAGCTGCGCATCACTCGGTTTATGCTCGCACTCTAAATAAATAGCAGCCTGGCGGTGCTTACTTTTAACAATAAAAGTTACGCTCGAATCAGTTTGGCAATGCTGAGCCGACTCAAAACACTGATCTACTTGTTCAAGCGCAACGCTATCAACATTAGCAAGCTTTTCACCAAAGTAGCTCTCATAATGGCCACTACCACCCAATACTTGAATAAAGTTATCGCCATCTAGCTTACTGCATACCAACCCAACTTGTTGACACTCTAAAATAATGCCCAAGTGTTTAATAACCTCTTTGCACAACACTTTAATATCGGTAAGCCCTAAAATAGACTTTGAAGCCGAAACAATGGTGTTCATCGCATCACTTTGATACTCAAGCTGGCATACTTGCTCGTACGAACGAATAGCGGTGATTAAAGAAGTTACTAATTTAGAACGAGTTAACTCTGTTTTTGTTTTATAGTCGTTAATGTCATATTCGCGAATTACTTTTTCTTCTGGGGTGTTGCCCGCTTGGCCGGTTCGTAAAATAATTCGCACATGCTGATTGTTAAGCTCTTCGCGTACGCGTTTTACAACTTGCAAACCCGCATCATCAGATTCCATCACTACATCTAAAAAAATAACGGATATTGTATTATTGTTTTTGAGTATTTCGATGGCTTCGCTGCCAGAGTACGCATCGTGAAAACGCAGCCCTGCCCCCCAAAACTCTACGCCCGACAATGCAAGCTTAGTCACTGAATGTATTTCAGGATCGTCATCAACGATCAAAACATCCCAAAAATCAGATAATTCTTGGGTTATTTCCTCTTCGCTGTCTGGCGCTAAAAATAAAAAATCGCTTTGCTCTGACGACATTATCTACCCTTTATCAGTTTTAATACTTATATAAGCTCATACCTATGTGCTAAAAATATATTTTTGGTTTATAGGCTAATTCATACTATAGTCGATTAATAAAAAGTTGTTATATTTCAAACTAAAAAACTCGTAAAAGGTGTGCCTATTAAATTTTTTAAAATCCTTATAAAAACGCTCTTATTGTTAGTTTTAGTGGCTATTTTGATTGGTTTAACCCTGCCGCAAAATTACAGCGTAAATAAAAACATACAAATAAATGCCAATGTAGCGACCGTTAAATCGCTGGTCTCTGACTTTAGCCTTTGGCATACATGGTCACCTTGGGGCAAAGTAGATCCGTCTATCACTTTTACTTTAGGCGAACCTAGTCGCGGTATAGGCGCGCATCAATCGTGGCAAAGCGACTGGGGGTATGGAGAAATGACCATTACGTCGCTTTCGCAAAATAAAATGACCTTTAATGCACTTTTAAAAAATGAGCATATTATTGAAGGTGAAATTACATTTACCGAAGTAGAAGGTGTGGTAAATGTAACGTGTAATATTAATGGCCAAACCAATACCCCGCTAATTTCGGGTTATCTATCAATTTTTAGCGAGTATGTATTAAGCAATACAGTGTCACTTGGCTTAAATAACTTACAAACAGTGGCGCAATTACGCGACCAAAAAACACAGCTGGATAACGATGACAGTAAAATCAGCCCAAGCGAGAATTAACCTCGCCAATATAATTGAGTCTTTACTTGGCTACCCCGTAAAAAAAATAACCACAAATACAGGGCAACCAAGTACAGATCAAAGTTACGGCTCTAAAGGCGATCTAAACCCGCTTTATCACATAAATAGCGATAACCCTATTTTAGCGCGCGCCCAAAAGCGCCAAGATTTACTGCTTATAAAACAGCAGCAAAATATAGAAACCATTTTAGCTAAAGCAATGGGATTTTGCCCCGATGTGGCAAGCAATAAGCAACCAGATGCCGACTGGATAGAGCGCTTTATTGCCCTATGTGAAGACACCTCAAATGAATCGATGCAAACACTGTGGGCTAAAATTTTAACTGGCGAGACCCTCAACCCCGGTACATTTTCTATAAAAAGCTTACAAACACTCAAGCATATGACCCAACGCGAAGCAGATGCATTACAAAAGTGTGTATCGCTGAGCAGCTACAACGCAAAAGACGACAGCCACTTTATTTTATTGGGGTTTTATAAAAAGCCTTCGCTTTTCGACTTACTACGAAAAGGCAATAAGGTATCGCTTAATTTAGGAAAAACGGGGATCAGCTTTCCTGATATTTTAACGCTTATGGATCTTAATTTACTCTACAGAAAAGAAATAGAATCGGCGGTATTAAAAGCAGGCCAAGAACTCACCCTGTCGTTTTTATCGCAAAAAGTGACGTTAAAAGCTAAAAGTAGTGACTTAGTATTAAGCTATTACAAGTTTACTCAAACTGGCGATGAGCTTTCTAAGCTTATAAATTACCCTGTAAATAAGGTGTATAAGCAATTAATTAATAATGCACTGGAGGGAGAATTTAATTTAACGTGGCATGTTAATAAATAACACACCACGTAGTAGGTTCACTAATTAAAAGTGAACTTGAATACCCGCAAATGGGCCTGATGCGTCAATATCGGTATTAATATCATCAACATCATCTAGCTCTAACGTCATTGAGCGGTAACCCGCTTTAATAGCTACATCTACCGCTAGGTTATCAATAAGTTCATACGCTACACCTACTTGGTAGTCTTGTACTTTACTATCGTCGATAGCCAAAAAGCTGCCTTCAAAAAACACGCTTAAACCCGTAAATGGTAAGCCTGCTTCAGCACGGCCATACGCAAGTGGCACAAAGCCCGAAAAATCTTTAGTCTCAGAGAAGTTAGTGCCACCTTGTTGAGTGGTACCAGTTACAACAATGTCACCGTCAAACTGCTTTGCGTTTAAACCTAAATCAATTGAAATTAAATCGTTATCAAAAATTTCGTAATAAAGAATGTAATCAATGTGAGTTAAATCACTTAATGTATTTGCAGTTGTACCAACCACGTAATCTGAGCCATTAAAGCTAAACGTATCAGTAAGGGTTGCTGAGCCATTAAGTTCAAGCTCAGTGTATTTAAGCTTTAGGTTAGGAACTAATGGCACTGGGTGCTCTAGTGCCGCGTAGTAGCTAATAAAGGTTTCGTCTTCAAAATTAAAATCTTGTGGTGCGTTATCTTTGTAAGAAAACTGACCGTCGTTATCTGACTGCCAGCCATCAACACCTACATATAAACCTAATAGAGTGTCAGCTTGCGCTGCTGGTGCTAAACATGCCATTGATAGGGCAGCTGCTAAACAATACTTTTTCATTTTTTATCCTTGAGCTAGTAGTTCGCTAAGTTCGATTAAAGCCGCATTGGCTCTTGAAATATAATTTGCCATAACTAAAGAATGATTTGCCACAAAGCCAAAGCCATTCCCGTTTAATATAATTGGGCTCCACACGGTTTCTTGTGTTGCCTCAAGCTCACGTATAATTTGCTGTAAGCTTACACGTGCATTTTTCTTTTCTAATACATCAGCAAAGTCATACTCAACCGCTTGTAAAAAGTGTAATAACGCCCACGTTGCACCGCGCGACTCGTAAAACACGTCGTCTATTTCCCACCACGATGTTCTTACTTGTTGCTGAAGTGGTGTGTAGGTCGCTTGCGTGTTTGAAGAATTACCGGCTAAATCGGTATTTACTTTGTCTTGGCCAACACTTGCACTTAAACGCTGACTTAAACTGCCTAAACGCTTTTCGGCTTCTTTTAACCAGCTGCGTAGATTATCTGCACGTGAATAAAATTGGCTATCGCGCTCATGCTCGTTAGCAATTTGTGAGCGGTACACAAGAAGGTAGTCTATTCCCTTTTGGTACTCTCCCTCGGCACTTGGCCACGCCCATGCCTCAGAGCTAATATTAAATTGTGGCTGCGCTTTTTTAAGGGCTTCATGTTCGGTAGATTGCGACTGTGAACGGCTAAAATCTTTACGCATTGATAACGCTAAATCACGCACCATTTCAAGCGCGCCATATTCCCACGCTGGCATGTCATCCATTATCACACTTGGCGGCATCACATCGTTTGATAAATACCCACCTTGCTTATCAAGTAATGTGCTAGCAACGGTAATAAGCGTTGAGGTGGTTGTATAGCCTGTTACCATTTTTTCGTTGCGTGCTTGCGCCGTTTCTTTTGCATTAGTTACTACGTTAAAACGTGCCGGCTCAATGCTCCAATAAACTGCAATAGCGTAAAAAATAATAAGTAGTACCACTAAGGCACCAGCTATTTTTCCTTTATGTTGCGACATTTATCCTCCTAGTGATGAGCGTGTTGTTTTTTAGATGGCTTTGAATGCGCAGCTTGCGCTTCAAGCGAAACCACTTGAGCATTAGTAAACAAGCGGTTACCGTCACTAAAATATAGCGTGAGTTTACGTTCTTGCCCTACTTTTAGTGGCTCTTGTGGATCAAATACCATTAAATGGTAACCACCAGGCTCAAAGCTTAGGCTTTCATGGCCCTTAATAGTAACGGCTTTAACCTGTTGCATTTTCATCTTGCCATTGACATGTTTGTGCTCATGTATTTCTACACGGCCTAAACCTTCGATGGTTGCTTTAGTTAATTTAGCAACACCACCACCGTGGTTAGAAATTGTTAAATAGCCAACACTCGACTTACTACCAGGCAAAAACGCCCTTACTTGTGCATGGCTTACTTCAAGCTTAGCTTCGTCTGTATCGTGGCTGTGCCCAGCGTGTGCAGCAACCGATGACGAAAACACATTAATCATTAACGCCGAGGCCATAAAAAAGCACTGCTTCATCATCGCTTTATTCCTTGTGAAAGCATAAAATTTCACTTTAAATTTAACATAGTTAACTAATAATAGTCAGTTAAATTAAGGCTTAAGAGGTTACTTTTTTGTTATCGAGCACCAACCAGCACAGTACAGCTACAAATAATAATGGCCAGGCTATCATCACTGAACCAAATAACAGTGCCAAAATGGTGCCAACCAGCGCGACAATCCCTGCGCCTATTAACCCCATGGTCACTAAAGCCATTACGGCTACCACTGCAATAATAGCGACTAATACACCAGCCAGATCGAGCCCTACCCAGCTCATATCTGCAATCCACAGTGGGAACTGCCATGAATCAAAATGTATTAGCGGCACAGTATCAGTAAAAAGTAACACATATACGACAACACATATTGCTAAGGTTTTCATATCCCTCTCCTAATACGCACGCTCTTCAAGGCGGCAGTGAGCAATCAAATAACCAAGCGCTACTGCAAACGGAAAACTTATAAATAATAAAATAGTTACTAAGCGTGTTGACCACACTGGAAAATCAAGGCGACGCGCTAACCCACTGCATACGCCCGATATTTTTTTATTCAGTGAATCTTTGTACCAACCACGCTGTGTTTTAAAGTTATTCATACTCTACTCCTCAAGCGCTTGGCGCAGTTGTATTGGTATTACTTTGCTTAACACTGGCTTTTAAACGAGCCAGCTCTGCATCTATTTTTTCATTTTTTACTAAAGACTCAATTTGCTCAGCAGTTGATTGCGCTGTATTTGTAAGTTCATAAGCATCAACCTGTGCTTCTATGCCTTCCACTTTTTGCTCTATCATTTCAAAGCGAGACAAAGCATTTACGACCTTGTCACTGTGTAATTGCATGTTCACTTTTTCACGTGCAGCAACAATATCGTGGCGTTTTATTAATTGAGCTTGTTTGCTTTTAGCTTGCGCCATTTTTTGCTGTAAACGCTCACAATCTGCCGTAATTTTCTCTATCGACTCTTTTAGAGTATTTAGCTGAGTGTTTTTTGCTGCAATTTGCTCATCTACTCGCTGTTTTTCTACTAACGCAGACTTGGCTAAATCGTCACGGTTTTTAGCAACTGCCAGCTCAGCTTTTGTTTGCCACAAAGTTAAGTCTTTTTGTTTTTGTGCAATTTGGCGTTTAAGCGTTTTTTCTTCGCACAGCAAGGCTGCGGCCGTGCTTCTACATTCGTTAAGCGCTTCTTGCATTTCACTTAGCATAAGGTTGAGGAGTTTTTCTGGCTCTTCTGCTTTATCCAGCATGGCAGCAATATTGGATTGGATAACATCATTTACACGATTAAATATACTCATTGTTTTGTCCTGTTGTTTTTAATTGATAACAACAACATGACTCCAAGAGTTATGCCAAGTAACAAAAAGTTATTTATAAACATTTAAATTCAATTAGTTAGATAACTAACACGTTATTTAAAACTGACTAAAAACTGAATACTAATAAGCTAAAATCACTAATTTATTTATATTTTGACTAAATTTTAGTTATAAAAAAACCACTTTATAAAGTGGTTTTTTATAACTATTCAGCGCTTTAGTATTACTCAGGCACAAAACTTAATGCTTTATCCATTACCGACAAATCAGCCTGTTTACCGTGACCGTTTTCTGAAAGGTGACGTCTAAATCCGCGCGCCCCTGGCTGCCCCTGAAAAATGCCCAGCATATGGCGTGCTATATGCCAAAAGTTAGCACCTAAACGCATTTCTTCTTCTATGTAATCATACATAGCGCGCACCACATCGTGACGAGTCTGAGTATTTGCCACCTCACCGTAAATCTTTTCATCCACCTCATTAAGTATAAATGGATTACTATATGCTTCGCGACCAATCATAACGCCGTCTATATGCGCTAGGTGCGCTAGGCTTTCTTCAATTGTTTTAACGCCGCCATTAATGCTTAAGTCGAGCTGTGGGTAGTCTTTTTTTAGTTGGTAAACGCGTGGGTAATCAAGAGGCGGTACTTCACGATTTTCTTTAGGGCTTAAACCATTTAACCACGCTTTACGGGCATGAATAATAAAGTCATCACAGCCAACTTTATGGCTGGCTTCAATTAATGCGCATAAAAACTCATACGAGTCTTGCTCATCAATACCGATGCGTGTTTTTACCGTAACAGGAATACTAACTTCGCTTTTCATTGCCGCAACACACTGTGCAACCAGCTCAGGCTCGGCCATTAGGCATGCACCAAAGCGCCCGTTTTGTACTCTATCTGAAGGGCAGCCTACATTTAAATTAATCTCATCGTAACCGCGCTCACCCGCAAGCTTTGCACACTTTGCTAGCGCCTCGGGATCAGAACCCCCCAGCTGCAAAGCAACCGGCCCCTCGTGCTGATTAAAGTGTAGGTAATCGCCGCGACCAAATAAAATCGCCCCCGTGGTGATCATCTCAGTGTATAAAACAGCGTGCTTACTCATCTTACGATGAAAAGTGCGACAATGACGATCAGTCCAATCAAGCATGGGTGCAACCGAGAAACGTCTCGAAAATTTACTTGTCTGTCTAGCTACTTCTGCCATTAATTCCTCTACCTTACCTGCAGTTTATACTTTATGACCCAATTACTATCTTTTTGTGATTTATTGAAAAATTATATACTCATTCACTTGTAAAGTTCATTCAAGCTTATCAATAGATCATTTAACAGCACCAAAGGTTTATTATATAAGACTACAAGCAATAGGTCATGACAAACTACTTACTTATTATACTTGATGAAATACACCTAACTCAATATCTGTAAGTGTTCTCATTTACATAAATAATTTTTGCTTAACTTTCATATAGCCTCTTATACTACTTCTATTGCTTGGTAGTAGAGGCTTAATGTAATTTTTATACCTTTATTTGCTCCCTTCCTTCCTTACTTCTGAATTAATTGCTAACCTCGCATTAACGTTTTTACTTAAACAATTTTTTGCTAACGGAATAATTATGCTAAAAAAAATATCGCTACTTGTCGGGATGGCAATCAGTGCAAACGTAATGGCTAAAGGCGGAGTTTCACCTTATTTACCTTTAAATCAAGTTCCCGAACTTGAGCATAATATTCAACGCCTTTTAGCTGTAAGTAAAAACACCCACTTAATGAGTAAGCCCTATAAAGCTCACGATATTTACAACGTACTGCAAAAAATTAGATTCACACACCCTAATCTATACCACACACTTACTTACCAAATAAATCCGTACATTCAAGCAGGGGCGCTTACTTTTGTTAAAGGCACAGCATCTGTAGGAACAAACAATAAAAACTTGCCTAATCAACGAGGGCAGACCACAAAAACAAATTTAATTATCGAAGGTGGCGCTAATTTAAGTTTGGGCGACTACTTCGGTGCAAGCGCCGTAGGGATTATAAATGAAGATGGAATTATCCCAACCCAAAGCATCGTTTATATGGGGTTTAAATACGCTCAGCTAGATATTGGCTATCGCGAACACTGGTACTCTCCTTTTAACAGTAGCGCTATGTTACTAAGCACCCAAGCCGAAACAACTCCATCTATAACTTTAAGTAATGTCGAACCAATTACAGATTTTAAGATACGCTACGACATGTTCATTAGCCAAATGACAGAGCAAAGAGGGATTTTAAAAAACCAAAGGGTCGAAAATCCAGAGGACCGAGAGTACGAGCCTGGTAAACCTTACTTATTTGGCTTACACACCAGCTTTTCTGTCACTGACAATTTAACGATAAGTTTAAGCCGCCTAATGCAGTTTGGCGGAGGCCCGCGTAGCGTAACTTTAAAAGATTTCGCCGAGGGTTTTTTCAGTCCTGGTAGTAAAGATAATGTAGGCGAAGACGATACTGACGACGCTAACTTTGAATTAGGTGACCAATTGGGTGCAGTCGCTTTTAGCTATTCAAATACATTAAATAACCTAGCCTATGAACTTTATGCAGAGGTAGCCCTTGAGGATACTTTAGGTGGTGGCGGCGGTAGAAATAACGCTTACAGCTTCGGCCTATTTATTCCATTTATTAATAAAAATCATAGCATTCGATTTGAGCATAGTAATTGGCAAGCGCTTTGGTACGCAAATGGTATATACCTAGATGGCAATAGAAATCATGGCAATGTAATAGGCCATTGGGCTGGAGATGAACATGAATACGAAGATTACGTAGCAGCAAAAGCAATAAGCTTAGATTGGAATTGGCAATTAAATCGAAAAGAGTATTTACAAACTACCTTTCGCGGCTTAAAAAACGCAGGCGACAACTACAAAACAAGTTATGAAATGCAAATTTCTTATAATAGTAAGCTAAGCAGGCCTATGTGGGGCGCTAAAAGCTGGGGTGTTGAATTATATACTGGTAAAGATATATATGGGGACGCATTTTCAAAATTAGCATTTACGGCTAGCTTTAACTAATTAAAAAGCCTACACCGTTTTTAAACGCTGTAGGCGACGCTTTTTAAACGCTACTTATTAATCACTACCAAATAAGTCACGTGTATACACTTTATCTGCAATGTCGCTAAGCTCCTCAACCATACGATTAGAAACGACTACATCAGATATCTGCTTAAACTCACTTAAGTCTTTTATTACGCGTGAGTGGTAAAACTCATTTTCTTCAAGCACAGGTTCAAATACAACAACCTCAATACCTTTGGCTTTAATACGCTTCATAATGCCTTGAATAGCAGAGGCTCTAAAGTTATCAGACCCTGTTTTCATTACTAAACGGTAAACACCTACAATTTTAGGGCTACGTTTAATAATTGAGTCGGCAATAAAGTCTTTACGTGTTGTATTGGCATCTACAATTGCGCCAATAATATTGTTTGGCACATTTTGGTAATTAGCACGTAGCTGCTTGGTATCTTTTGGTAAACAGTAGCCACCGTAACCAAACGATGGGTTGTTGTAATGGTTACCAATACGAGGGTCTAGGCCTACACCTTGTATAATTTGCTTAGAGTTTAAGCCATGTGCTTCTGCGTAGCTATCTAGCTCATTAAAATAAGCAACTCGCATAGCAAGGTAAGTGTTAGAAAATAACTTAATAGCTTCAGCTTCCGTTGAGTCAGTGAATAGCACTTCAACATCTTGCTTAATTGCACCTTGCTTAAGTAAGTTTGCAAAAATAGTTGCGCGCTCACTTTGCTCACCTACAACAATACGTGATGGGTGTAAGTTATCGTAAAGCGCTTTGCCTTCACGTAAAAACTCAGGAGAAAATATTAAGTTGTCAGCGTTAAGTTGCTGCTTAATATCAGCCGTAAAGCCTACCGGAATAGTCGACTTAATCACCATAACCGCATCCGGGTTATGTGCCATTGTTTCTTTAATTACGGCTTCAACAGAGCTGGTATTAAAGTAGTTGTTTTCAACATCGTAGTCAGTGGGTGTAGCTATAATTACGTAATCAGCACCTTTATAAGCAGCTACTTTGTCGGTAGTTGCTGTAAAATTTAAGTCATCACGCGTCAAAAACTCACTAATTTCTGTATCAACAATTGGTGACTGCTTATCATTTAAAAGAGCTATCTTCTTCTCGTCTATATCAAGTGCAACCACTTCATTATGTTGCGACAAAAGCATCGCGTTTGAAAGGCCTACATAACCTGTACCTACCACGGCAATTTTCATGCTATTCCCTTAATGTTTTCATTGGTAATTAATAAATATAATTTTATCAGAATTGCACAACATCAGCTATTGAAACGATACAAGGTTAGCATCAAAAGTAAAGCATCATACGTTTGTAGCTAATAAACAAATTTACAATAAACGCATTTTCATGTACTTCATTTGTATAACAAATAAAAACGCGGCATAAAGCCGCGTTTGTTTAATTTTTACAATGTAATTAATTCAAGCTAAACCAATAAGCATTATTACTTATAAGTTTACAACATTGTCAGATTGCAAGGTCGACTCATCGTTAACCAGTGTAGTTAAGTACTGGCCAAAATCGTCGCCAAGCTTAGTATCGCGCATGCCGTATTCAACAATTGCTTTTAAGTAACCTAGCTTATCGCCACAGTCATGTGAGCGACCGCTCATATGAAACGCTTCAACGGTTTCTTGAGTCATTAATGCATCAATAGAATCGGTTAGCTGTATTTCGCCACCAGCACCAACGGGGGTTTTAGCTAATAATGGCCAGATATTTTTACTTAATACATAACGGCCAACTACCGCAAGGTTTGAAGGTGCTTCATCTGCATCAGGTTTTTCTACCATCGTTTTAATTGCAGCGCTGTTACCAGGTGTTAATTGCACGCCATTAATGTCAGCAATACCATATTTGCTTACGTCTTCTTGTGCCACTGGCTCTAGCATAATTTGGCTAGCTTTGGTCTCATTAAAACGCTTAATCATAGCTGCTAAGTTTTCAGTTTTTTGATCGGCCGTATAAGCATCAAGTATTACATCTGGCAGTAATACAATAAAGTCGTCATCGCCAACAATAGGTTTTGCACATAAAATAGCGTGTCCTAGGCCTTTAGCTTCGCCTTGGCGAACGCTCATTACTGTTACATCTGCAGGGCAAATAGAACGCACTTCTTCAAGCAGCGCACGCTTAACACGCTTTTCTAAAGTTGCTTCAAGCTCGTAGCTGGTATCAAAGTGGTTTTCTATGGCGTTTTTAGAGCTATGCGTTACAAGTACAATGTCTTTAATACCGGCAGCTACACACTCACTCACTATGTATTGAATAAGTGGTTTATCTACAATCGGTAGCATTTCTTTAGGAATTGCTTTGGTCATAGGTAACATGCGTGTGCCAAGACCGGCAACAGGAATAACAGCTTTCATGGGTAGTCCTTTAATTTGAAATAAAAATTTATACGTTGATCTTAACTTAGCAACCTTAAAGTAGATACAACCTGAATATATTTAATAACGTGCTTTATAATATGTGGATTAATTGTTCTGCAAATAATAACGCTGACTCCAGCTAAACACTATTATTTCGCGTGACTAAAGCTTGCTCACGTTAGAAGCGAAGCTTCAAATTTTTTTAAAATATAATAACCAAAGTAAAAGCTTCGCGTCTACAATTAAACTCAACATCGTTCAGCTCTTGACCTAACTATTTGTAATATTCTACTAACTCTTTAATAAAGCGTTCAACTTGCATTTTAGGTAACTCATTAATGCCAGCAGCGGCAGCACGACCACCGCCCGTATCAAACTTACTACATATATCTACAGCGCCTTGCTTATTGGTAAGAGGGGCTCTAACGCTCACTAAGTAACTACCTTTGTTATTAAACGTAAATACCGCGTGAGCTTTATTTGGAGACTGATTAGCAAGGTCATTACCTAAAACGCCGCTTACTCGACGAGCCCAAGCAGCATCCTCTAATAATATTACTTTAGCTGTATCGCAATCATGGAGTATTTGCGCATTAGCGGCTTTCTCCATATCAGCTTTATAAGCTTGCTCAAGAGTATAATAAACCGAGCTTTTATCGTTTATTGCATCAAAAGGTGACTTATACTGCATAAGCAGCTCAAATAAATCGGCAGGTGCAAAATGTAAATCTGCCACTTCACTTCCGTAGCCGTTATAGTTTATGTAAGTACCAAATGCTTTTAACTGTGACTTTTGAAGTTCAGTTAATCCAAGCTTATCGGCCTCGCTATCAGCCTTAGCAAATAAGTTATCACCATAAGCGGCAGTAATAGCCCATAAGTGAAATTGTTTATCTAGCAAATCACTGACAATTAAACTTGTACACATATTTGCATCTAAATCTATATGGGCAAATAAATTTGCATGGTTAGGTATATCCCCAGCTTTGTGGTGATCAACATACATAACACGAGCCCCAGCACTTAAGGCATCGTGAAGCGCTGGCATATTCTTTTCCATAGAAATATCCAATACCCTAATACAGTCCCCTTCTTGAGGAGTGATTTTTTGCATTAATTGAATATCGCGTTTAACACCCGTTACCTTTACTGTCTCGGTGGGGTTAGCTAATTGCAGCTGTAATAAAGCAATAATGCCGTCGGCATCACCGTTAAAAATGTCATATTTCATAATACTCTCAAGTACCAAAATAGAAAAAGTATACCAATATAATTAAAGGCAGCTCTTAACCTAAGGATAGTAAGCATAGGGTCTACTATCACAAAAAGCGTGTTTATTTTATCAACAAAGCAGCCAAGTACTACCACACAAAGTAAAGCCATTGGTAAATTTACTAATCAAAAGTAGTTAACTGTTAGTTCCTACAATTTTATTTTTTATCAAATAATCAACAATTTGATCTGCGCATTGTTCAATGGTCTGCTCTGCTGTATGGACATGTATGTCCGGGTTTTCAGGCACATCAAAAGAAGAGCTAATCCCTGTAAAATTTGGAATCTCACCCGCACGCGCTTTTTTGTATAGTCCCTTAGGGTCTCGACTTTCACAAATAGCTAGTGGCGTGTCGATGAACACTTCTATGAATTCACCTTCATTCACTATACTTCGAGCCTGAGCGCGATCAGCTTTAAATGGCGAAATAAACGCAGTAGACACAATAAGTCCTGCGTCCACAAACAGCTTAGCAACTTCACTTATACGACGAATATTTTCAACGCGGTCTTCATCACTAAAAGTGAGCCCTTTGTTTAAACCCATACGGACATTATCGCCGTCAAGTAAGTATGTATGACACCCTAGCGAAAATAGTTTCGCCTCTACAGCATTTGCAACTGTTGATTTCCCTGAGCCACTTAATCCAGTATACCAAAGTAGTGCTGGTTTATGGCCTTTGTGCTGTTGCTTCTGATCTCTCGACACAGTTTGTGTGTGCCATACTATGTTTTCATCTTGGCTCATTAAAGCACCTTTATTTTAAATTATTTAAAGCCTGAAACTTATAACGCTCTATATTATATTGTTTAGAGTTTGCTCACGTTAGAAGCGAAGCTTCTCATGGTTTAGAATGTAATAACCAATGTAAAAGCGCTGCTTTTAAATGCCAGTAAGCTACGCGCCTACAAGTAAATTTAACCACCACGCCAATTTTCAACGTAGGCGTGAAGCTTGCTCACGCAATAAATTGAAAAATCTACACTTTTATACCAACGCACCAGCAAGCAAGGCGCCTACAAAAAAATTTAATCACCGCGCCAATTTTCAACGTAGGCGCGAAGCTTGCTCACGCAAGAAATTGAAACATCTACACTTTTATACCAACACGCTAGCAAGCAAGGCGCCTACAAAAAATTTAATCACCGCGCCAATTTCAACGTAGGCGTGAAGCTTGCTCACGCAAGAAATTGAAACATCTACACTTTTATACCAACGCGCCAGCAAGCAAGGCGCCTACAAAAAAATTTAACCACCGCGCCAATTTTCAACGTAGGCGTGAAGCTTGCTCACGCAAGAAATTGAAACATCTACACTTTTATACCAACGCGCCAGCAAGCAAGGCGCCTACAAAAAATTTAAACACCGCGTAATTTTCGGTGTAGACGTAGAGCTTGCTCACGCAATAAATTGAAAAATCTACACTTTTATACCAACACGCTAGCAAGCAAGGCGCCTACAAGTAAATTTAACCACCGCGCCAATTTTCAACGTAGGCGTGAAGCTTGCTCACGCAAGAAATTGAAACATCTACACTTTTATACCAACGCGCCAGCAAGCAAGGCGCCTACAAAAAATTTAACCACCACGCCGACTTTCAACGTAGGCGTGAAGCTTGCTCACGCAAGAAATTAAACATCTATACTTTTATATCAACGCGCCAGCAAGCAAGGCGCCTACAAAAATTTAACCACCACGCCGACTTTTAACGTAGGCGCTAAGCTATTAACTCGATGTTTTTTTTCAGCTAACACTAAAAGGAAAAAACACAGGTACAAACACCAATACAACAAGTGCATACACAATGCTAATGGGTAACCCCAGCTTTACAAAGTCATTTAACCTATAATTGCCTGCATTAAACACCATTAAATTTGTTTGATATCCATACGGGCTAATAAAGCTGCCACTTGCGGCAAATGCTACCGCCATAACAAAAGGTAATACATCAACGCCAAAACCTAATGCAACGGTATATCCTATAGGAAACATTAAAGCAGCTGCTGCGTTATTAGTTATAAACTCAGTCATTAACCAAGTTACTACATAAACTAATACAAATGCAGTGTATACATACCTAGGGTCGTCAAATTGACCTATAAATCCACCTAGCGATTCAACCACGCCAGAGTTAACCAGCGCGTTCGACAGCAAAATAGCTGAAGAAACCACCAACCAAATATCTATAGGAAAACGTCTAACAATTTCGTTTGTAGTTAAACTGCGCGTAAATAAAAGGCCACCAAGAAGTAACACCAAACCTTCTAACAAATCTAAAACGTCAACCGCAGCCAATGCAATGGTAGTTATAAATCCACCAATAGAAAGCCAAGCACGCCAGCCATTAATTCTACTTTCGGGCTCAACACCCGAAAGTGTTAAAAAGTTTTTGTTTATATTTGTTCTCGATTTATAGTCATCACCTACAGCTAAAACTAAAAAGTCACCTGAACGAATTACTACATCACCCAGCTTACCCGATACTTGCTCGCCGTCTCGTCTAATGGCAACCACTGCTGCGTCAAATAAAGCCCTAAATCCAGTAGTTTTTAACGTACGTCCAACAATAACGCTTTCAGGCCTAACTACCACCTCAGTGAGATTACTATTTAAAGTGCCATTTTTTTCAGCAAAAATTTCTAATCCTGAAAACTGCCCAAGCTGCAATAATTTAGTTATGTCTCCGCAAAATATTAACCTATCAGCTGGATGTATTACCTCCGACGGAGAAACAGGGCTAATTAGCCTCCCCTCCCGGACTATTTCAACTAAAAATAAAGACTCTAAATGCCTAAGCCCATTAACTTCAACAGAGCGCCCTACAAGCTCAGAATCTGCAGATACCTTCGCGTCTATAAAGTAGCCCTCAGATGTCACTTTGTTTTGTTCTATACTCGGTAACATTCGGGTGCATAAAAACATAGCTAAACCACAGCAAAGAACCAAAATAGCACCCACAGCAGTAAATGAGAAAAACGATAACGACTTACCCGACGCCTCGATATACATAGAGTTAACTATTAAATTAGTCGAGGTACCAATAAGTGTGAGCGTTCCGCCTAAAATAGAGGCATATGACAAAGGCAATAGTAATTTACTTGCAAAATGATGGGGATTATTTCTAATAGGTGAAAGCAGCGTAGCCACTACCGCTGTATTGTTTAATATAGAAGAAAAAAACGTAGTTACGCCAAATAGCCTAAACCATGTTGAAAAGTAACTATTTACAATAGTTTTAGAAGCAATAACCCTTAACAAACGTGTTTTTTCAAGCGCTAATGAACAAAGCACCAGCAATATTAGCGTTACAAGCCCAGGATTAGCAATACTCGTTAAAAACTGATCTTTACTAACCAAATCGCAAGCTATTAAAGCAATAAGTGTTGCACCAAAAACAGCAACTGGTCTTGTTTGTAAAACAATTAAGCCTAAAATTGTTAAAGCAAAAATACAAAGCGTTAGATATGCATCTAATGGCATGATTAAATTAGCTATCCTTAGTTAATAAAATAAACAGCGGGCCAGTAAAAAGCCCGCTATATCCTGAGTAATCTAACGGATTACTTTTGCATCCCAATGCGGAAAGTGCTTACGAACTAGCGCATTAAACTCTACTTCAAACGCTGAGTGCTCGCTTTTAGGTTTGCTAGCTTTACCATCCAATGGTTTACGTATCATACCAGCACCAACAGTTACGTTTGTTAAACGGTCAATAACAATAAACGCACCGGTATGTTTATTTACATCGTAAGCATCAAATTGTACAGGTGCTGTTAATGCAAATTGGCAATTACCAATCTCATTCAAGTTTAATTGCGATGCTTCTTGCTGCTCTAAAGTATTTACATCAACCTTATAGTTAATCGTTTCAGCATAGCCATAAACCGACTTACTACCTACTTTAATTTCGTATTCACGGTCTACATGCAAAGCTTCTTCAGTCATCCATACAACATCTGCTTCAAAGCTATCTGCTGAGTGTGGTTTTTGATGAGGGCGAACCAACATATCGCCTCGACTTACATCAATTTCATCTTCAAGCGTTAATGTAATTGCCATACCCGCAGATGCTTTTTCAAGATCGCCATCAAAAGTAACTATAGACTTAACTTTACTTTCTTTGCCTGAAGGTAAAGAGGCTACAGTATCTCCTACTCGAATGTCACCCGCAGCAACAGTACCACTGAAGCCTCTAAAGTTTAAGTTAGGACGGTTAACGTACTGAACCTGTAATCTAAACTCATCATTTTTAGCATGGTTTACTTGTACAGTATTTAACAGCTTCATTAAAGTAGAACCAGGATACCAGCTCATAGCTTCGCTTTCGTTTACTACGTTATCGCCACGTAATGCCGAAATTGGTACAAAGCGTACATCATCAAATGTAAGGTCTTGTGCAAACTCACGGTAATCTTTTTTAATATTTTGGTAAACAGATTGCTCGTAGCCTACTGCATCCATTTTATTAATGGCTACAACAACATTTTTAATACCTAATAATGAACAAATATAGCTATGACGACGAGTTTGAACCTGCACACCATGGCGAGCATCAATCAAAATAATCGCCAAGTCACACGTAGATGCACCCGTTGCCATATTACGAGTGTATTGCTCATGTCCTGGTGTATCGGCAATAATAAATTTACGCTGATCCGTTGCAAAATAGCGGTACGCTACATCAATAGTAATACCTTGCTCACGCTCAGATTGCAGACCATCTACTAAAAGAGATAAATCAAAATCGTTATCTGTAGTGTTAAAACGTTTTGAATCTTTTTCAATTGCAGCCATCTGATCTTCAAAGATCATTTTGCTATCGTAAAGTAATCTGCCAATTAACGTTGATTTACCGTCGTCTACACTGCCGCAGGTTAAAATACGCAGCATATCTTTGTTTTCGTGTACTTTTAAATAAGCTTCAATATCTGTAGCAAGTAAGTTTGGTTGTGTTTGTTCGGTCATTTTAAGTCCTTTATAAGCTGTAAGCGACGAGCTGCTGGCGTCGAGCTACGTGCTTAAATTTGTTTATGTTGCGAGCTACGAGCTACGAGCAACTTTTAATTGTTCTAATCAGACTACCTAGCATTTTCCCAATTAATTCACATTCACTAATAATCGACAAGCTATTTTCTTTTGAAATATAAGCTAGTTCAGTTGCAATCATTAACTGCGTTTTTAATTCGCCTAAAGAGCCCTTTGCTATAACTAAAAAGCGAGCTTTTTCTTTATCGGACTCTCTTTCAAAGCCTTCTGCAATATTGCTAGGAACAGAAACGCCGGCTCTACACATTTGATCTTTTAAGCCAAAGTCTTTTAGCTGCTCAAATGTTTTATAAATTTTTATACTTAGGCGAAAACTACGCTGCCAAACCTCTAAATTTTCGTATCTCATAAGCATCCTTGTTTATTACTTTTGGCTACTTACTGAGAGCTAATAGTTGCATATTTAAGCTCGCAGCTCGCAGCTCATAGCTAGAGGCCCGAAGCGCTTTAGAAGTAGCCTTCCATTTTTTTCTTCTCCATAGAACCCGCAGAGTCATTATCAATTACTCGCCCTTGACGCTCAGACGTAGTACAAAGCAGCATCTCTTGGATTATCTCAGGAAGGGTTTGTGCTACAGACTCAACAGCACCCGTTAGCGGGTAGCAACCAAGCGTTCTAAAACGAACCATTTTATTTTGTACTTGTTCGCCCTCTTCAAGCTCCATACGCTCATCATCAACCATAATAAGCGTGCCATCGCGCTCAACTACAGGGCGCTCTTTAGCAAAATATAATGATGGAATTTCAATACCTTCAAGGTAAATGTACTGCCAAATGTCTAGCTCGGTCCAGTTACTAAGCGGGAACACACGAATGCTCTCACCCTTATCTACTTTACTATTATAAACGTTCCACAGCTCTGGGCGTTGGTTCTTAGGATCCCAGCGGTGGTTTTTATCACGGAAAGAATAAACACGTTCTTTAGCACGCGACTTCTCTTCATCGCGGCGAGCACCACCAAATGCAGCATCAAAGTTATTCATATCAAGCGCCTGCTTAAGGCCTTGAGTTTTCATAACATCAGTATGCTTAGCACTGCCATGTACAAATGGGCTCATACCCATAGCAATACCTTCAGGATTTTTATGAACAATTAAGTCAAAGCCATACTTTTTAGCCATTTGATCTCTAAACTGGATCATTTCTTTAAATTTCCAGTTAGTATCAACATGCATTAGCGGAAAAGGAATTTTACCTGGGTAAAACGCTTTACGTGCTAAGTGCAATAAAACCGACGAGTCTTTACCTACAGAGTAAAGCATTACTGGGTTATCAAACTCAGCAGCAACTTCCCGCATAATATGAATCGACTCGGCTTCAAGCGCCTTTAGATGAGTTAACTTTTCTTCATTCATAATGTTTGTTTATATCCTAATTTATCAAAATCCATGCTAGTCAATTTTAATGACCGACTTAAAACTCTTATGCGCAGATAGTCTATGTTTAATTACCAACGCATGCAATATGTATACATTTCATGTAACTCACAAAACTACAATTAACGTTACTTACTCGTGTTACGCCCACAAATTTCGCGTTTACAGATTTTCAACGTAGGCGTAGAGCTTGCGCACGCAAGAAATTAAACATCTACACTTTTAAACCAACGCGCCAGCAAGCAAGATGCCTACAAGTAATTTAACACCGAGCCGCCCGTTGCCCAAAGCTGTCACCCGTAGGCGTGAAGCTTGCTCACTCAAGAAATTAAAACATCTATACTTTTATACCAACGCGCCAGCAAGCAAGGCGCCTACAAAAAACTTAACACCGACTTGCTCGTTGCCCAAAGCTGTCACCCGTAGGCGTGAAGCTTGCTCACGCAAAAAATTAAAACATCTACACTTTTATACCAACGCGCCAGCAAGCAAGGCGCCTACAAGTAATTTAACACCGAGCCGCCCGTTGCCCAAAGTTGTCACCCGTAGGCGTGAAGCTTGCTCACGCAAGAAATTAAACATCTACACTTTTAAACCAACGCGCCAGCAAGCAAGGCGCGTACAAGTAATTTAACACCGAGCAGCAAGCTGCGCGTCTACAAATACAAATTCACTTGCTATCTAAACCTATAATCTTTCACTCACTTCCAATGTGACTTATACGGCCCTTTGCGGCCAAGTACGCCATCAATAATTCCTTTAAGCATAAACCCTAAGCGCTTAAGCCTGTTTTTTTGCATTACCGAGTTTAAAAAAAGCCTTATAGGCATAAAAAACAAACACCTAACTTTCCAATAGGTTGGAACATATGGCCTGCGGCTTAAAAGTAAAATATTTCTAAATTGATAATAAAGCCTAATTGGTGCGCCTACTTTATAAGTTACGCCAATAAATTTACTACGTGAGTCGCCAAGCCTATGCACCATTTCTACATTTTTAGCTTTGGCTATATCAAACCCCATACTGCGAGCCCGCCAGCACCACTCATGGTCTACTCCATCAATAAACAACGACTCGTCTTTTAAACCTATTTGGTCAAGTGCACTTAAATCTATCATCATGCCCGAGGCTATAATTTGTGTAACTCCCACTAGGTCGTCGTACTCAAATACCTCTTTTTGTATTTTAGAGTTAACTTTTTTATCTGAAAAACTACACCTAATACGTGGGCCAATGGCTACAACGTTTTGTTTAATTTTGTTAGATGCTTTAAGCAAACTACTTAAATTAAACACCATATCGCTGGGTATTAAGCTGTCTTGGTCGAATAAAATCGCATACTCGCACCCTGCTTTTAATAAATACAATAAGCCGGCATTATGCGCATGCGCTATGCCAGAGTTATCAGCAAGGTGAATATAATGGTAATGCTTAATTACCTTAGTAAAATCATGCGGGGTTGGGCTATTGTCAACAATAACCACTTCTTCGGTTTGCCCGTATAAACGAGTGAGTAGGCGTTCTGTTAACGCTAAATCGGGCTTATAAACAACTAAAACTGCACCAATCATAATTAATTGTGTTTATTTAAGCCTAATATAAAACGGTCGGCTTTATATGCAACTTTTATAATCCATGAAGGCATCATTCGTAAAATTAATACAAACAACGCATAACAATAATTTTGTAAAGACTTTTGTTTAAGCGAATCCATAGCTAAAAGTCTCGCTTTAAATTCATTTACCGATTTCCCCCTACCCCGGCGCTTATAAAAACCATTAATGCGCCTAAAGTGAAGTAATGGCTCTTTTACGTTAGCAAACTTACAGCCATCTTCAGCCAGTGCAATCCATAAAAAGTAATCTTGCGTATTACGCATGTTAGGCAAATACCTATGGCCACGTGCAAATACACTATACCTAATTGCCACCGTAGGATGATTAATAGGGCAACGTCGCGAAAACGCATACAGCAATTTAGAATGAGTAAGGGGCAACCTGCGAATTCCCGCCCTATTACCTTGCTCATCTACCTCCCAAAGGGCAGAGCCAAGCACATCAACATCATCATGCTTATCAAGTAACGTCGCTTGTTTTTCAAAACGGTGAGGCACACAAATATCGTCGGCATCCATTCTAAAAAAGTACCGAGGTTTTAATGGTAGAGTAGAGTCAATAATATAGTTCATACATGCGCTTAACCCTTTGTTTGTGGTGCCATGTACAAGTGCCAAGTTAAGGTTTTCTTTTTCTACCTGAGTTAAATAAATAGCTATATCGTCAGCTACTTCACCATCAAGTACAATCATAAACAAATCTGCTGGTAAGGTCTGATTTAAAACACTTTCAACCGCTTGCTTTACCCATTCTAGTCGGTCGTTAATATAGACAGACATACCACATACTATGCTTACACTACTTGCAATAGGGTAAGTAGATTGCAATACAAACTGATTATTAGTTGCCGATATTGGGATCATACTCTCTCTATTAAAAGATAAAACAACCAAAAAACAGTTATCTACATAGTATATACAGTGTAGCGTAATTTAATAATTGATTCAAAAGCGCATATTTAATAATAGCGCTGGTTTACACTTTTATTAACTACCTAAAAGACTTAATTGCAAAATTTTCTCTTTTTAGCGTTAAGTTAGGGTTATACGCTGGATCGGCCGCTATTACATCCGCCCATGTAGTTTGCAAATAGGCAAGTTCAGCGTTAAAGCGCTTAACTTTTTCGGGGGTATCCTCATGCCCGCGTGAAACCGACTCATGGTGATACAATACCGCCTCTGCGCAATATAAATTACGCTTACCCAGCTCTCTTACTTTTAAACATAAATCTACGTCATTAAACGCAATAGCCAGCTTTTTTGCGTTAAGGCCACCAACAGCCCAAAAATCTTTGGCTTTAATGAGCAAACAAGCTGCCGTAACCGCACTGTAATTTTGTGTAGCAATTAGGCGATTCATATAACCAAAGTGATCACTAGGAAAATACTTATGGCCATGCCCTGCACCGCCACCATAGCCCATAACCACACCTGCATGCTGAATACGATTATCAGAATATAAAAGCTTAGCTCCTACGCAACCTATATCGTTTCGCATAACATGGCTAACCATATTTGTAAGCCAGTTAGGTTCAATAACTTCAATATCGTTATTTACAAGTGCCAGCACTTCGCCGGTGGCACTTTTAGCTGCAAAATTATTTATAGCTGAATAATTAAATTCGCCCGCGTAATTTAGCACCTTTATTTTTGAATGCTTGCTTAATTGGTTAAAGTATTTAAGGCATTCAGGGTCATCAGAGCCATTATCAATGAGTAATATTTCATAGTTACTGTAAGTTGTTTTATTTAAAATAGATTCAATACAGCCTTTTACTAACGCCAAACCATTTCGGGTAGGAATAATAATTGAAACTAATGGCTGTGTATTTAAATGCCAACGTAAGTAAACACTAGGTAATGCCGACTCCATAATACTAGCAAACGGAGCATATAAAGCGCTTAATTGCTTTTTAGCATTACTAAGCTTGGGTAAGTTAGATGGGCGAGAAAGTAATACTTGAGATATATGCTCAACTCTTACCTTAAGGTTACTAATATAACGCGTACACATAAATACACTTAACATAAATGTGTTAAGAGGGAGCTTTGCAGCGCTAAAGTCACTTATGCTTTTAACCCAAATACCTGAGCTAATATAGCCATTTGTTAGCTGTAAATCGGGGTTCCAATCGGGTTTAAAGTCGGCGAACTCTCTTTGTTGGCTTTTTTCGTTTAAAAAATCGGTATCAACATAGGCAAGCTTAGATGAGTTTGATAACTCAGTAGCTAACACAAACCCCAAATACGGGTGCAATACATCACCAGCAAATACAAAAAAACTCGGGCTATTAAATACCTTAGGGGGTAAGTATTCTGTATTTAAGCTAGTAACTACCTTAAAACTTAAAGCACTGTATAACGATAAAAATTCATTTATTTTAACTGTATTGTTTGCCGAGCAATAAATAACTACATTTGAAAAAGCAGCATGTTGCTCTTTAATACTTTTAAGCGTAGCCAGCAAACTATTAGCGTTGTAATCAGTAACGCATACAATTAACGAGCAATCAGTTTTGCACGTCTCGCCAAAGTGTGTAGCTTGCTCAGCAAGGTAGCCGTTATGATTGTTAATATAATCAGCGTAAGAGCGCTTAAGCTCATCAAGCGTTTGTAGTTGATATAGCAAACCACTTTTATGCAAATTACGACTATACGCAGCAACCAGCCTAGGGTTTTGCTTTACTTTTTCCACAAGGCTCTGAGGCAATATACTTAAAAGCGCTTTGACTATTTTTACTGATATTTTTCTAAATAACTTCAATTACTTCACGCCTTTAAGCTAAGTAGTAACAAGCGTACCTTTAAATAAGCAACTAAGCTAAATCGCTTTCTAAGAAGCCTATTAACACTAACTCTAAATTTACGGTTGCCCTGCGTGTAATTTAAATCATCAAAGCTCTCTATTTTGTAACTATAGCTATTTACAAACGCACGCTTAGTGTATTGCAATAAGTTTGGCACTGCAGCACTTGGGGGCACAAGCTGAAATAAAACATCCGTAAAAGGAGGTTTATCTTCAACGTTGGGCTGAGCATAAACGCAAAGCGCCAAATTAGTTAGCAAAGCAATATTCTCTTTAGCAATATACCTAAGTACAGAGTCGCATTGCTGCATACTTATTTCTTGTTTATAAAAATTTTGATGTGCTTGATCATGTACAGCTTTTATTAATTTATCGCCATTTGCAAAAGGAGCTTGTTCATTTAACTGCCTTAACCACTTTAAAGATTGCCTTTTATAATCATTAAACTGGTGCTTACCAACAAAAGAAAAACGCGTAACGCCATTACTATATGACTGCAAAATACGGTCTAAAAGGTTTGAATTACTCCCTAACTCATATCTATTAAACCAACGTTTAACCTCTAAAGCCTCAAGCGTATAACTAGTATTAATACGTTTAGTACAGCTTATATTAGCCACTTCTTCTGCCGGCAAATTTATAGCCGTTAAAAAATCATTAACAATACTATTATTTAAAAATAAATCTTCATGGTAAGCGCGTAAAATAAGCCTATCACCAAGTTTGCTAGCATAATCACCTAGTACTTTTAAAGCGTTCATAGGTAACGAATCTGCTCGTCTTATGGTGGCCACATTACCATGTCTTTTAACGGACTGGTTGTAATGAGATTCATGCAATTCTGCAGGGTTTCTTACATAAGCAATACAGCGCACATTGGGCAGATTATTTACTAAAGGCAATAATCGATGGAAAAAAAACTCCGAGCTCAATAATAATGTATGACAGTTATTTGCAGCCGTTTTATTTTTAAGCTCTTCTATACGCTTTAGGTTTAACTTGTAATCACCTTTAAGAGGGTCAAATACAGATAAAAAATTGCCAGAACTAATACCGTTGCTATCTTCTTTGTGCTGCGGGTAAAAAATTCCATGCGCTCTTAAAAAGTCAGTATTATCTTTTAACCACTTTTGTATAGCCGATGTACCTGTTTTTGGCGGGCCAATATGTATAATTAAATTAACCGTGTTTATAAAGACCTCCAAACACATAGTTGCAAGAGTAGCGCAATATACGAAGCTTTTATATTTTAAGTCTATAACTTAACTTAAACCTATAAATTCATTACCGCAGCAGCCAACTCTAGCCAAATCTTAAATAACTAAGCCTAATGTACACCGCAATTTTAAAACTTAAAGCACTTTAAAATGCGGTTTTTCAAGCCCCTAGGTTTAGCAGCGTGAGTAGCTTTACTTGCCTGAC
Organism: Pseudoalteromonas sp. CuT4-3; assembly: GCF_035666335.1. Taxonomy (NCBI): domain Bacteria; kingdom Pseudomonadati; phylum Pseudomonadota; class Gammaproteobacteria; order Alteromonadales; family Pseudoalteromonadaceae; genus Pseudoalteromonas; species Pseudoalteromonas sp. CuT4-3. Next base: position 535,996 of record NZ_CP142030.1, on the reverse strand, counting down.
TTTGTTTGTAATAAACACTTAAAATTTTATTTATTTTTTCGTCTTTTAAGTTACCTAGCACTTTTGCCACAGCCTGTGGTTTTTTAGCAAGTAAATTAGGCAGCATTAACTTTAATTGCCCTGAGTTTTTTTCAATTGTATTCTGTGCGTCCAAAATATATTTATCAATATTACATTCTTTTAAAAACTGCTTTTTATTTTCAATATATTCTGCGTAAAGTTGCTGTTCAAAACTATAGCTTTGAAGATTTTCATTATTAATGTAGCCATACCCATTTCGGTTTAATTTAATAGGAAAACCCTCCTCTGGGTTACCACGATACAACGCAGCTAAGTACTCCACCTCAGATCTAAACATTCTATGAAAAATAAACGTATGCTTAAATGAATTAATATTAACCGCTACATGCTGAGGCAAATTTGGCTGGCACTTAAACACCTCCCCATCTACTAACGTAACATCACTTAACTCATTCATTATCGGCACATGTAAACGTATTTGTTTTATATTTTTAATCGCAGAAACGTTAATAATACTTTTACCTAAAGCATGTACCTTACCCGTTAATCTTTGTGACAATGCTAAAAATGGTGTAGTTACAGCTCCTTCGTTAAGCCATTCAAATACAATTAAATCTTGGCCTTTATCGCAGCTAATTAAAAAGTCATTTATACAAGTGTAACGCTGCGACACCCAATACTCGTCAACATCTAAAAATAGTACATGCGTTATATCAGGCTCAATAGAGCTAAGTGCTTGCATATAACATATATGCTGCAGGTTTTTTTTTGATGGCGGTGGGAGCTGATCAATCCAATCAGCATGGCTAAAAGTAACATTATCATGTAATTGACTAATGCTATTTAAAACCTTAGCAGAGTCATCACTTGTTCGGTTTATATAAACGTGTATTGCAGCAAAGCCAAAAAACAAGTGATGCTGAATCCAATCGGCTAAATATGCAGACTCATCTTTTGCTACCGCAACTAGCTTAACTTTATGGTGCATATTAATTTAAAAGCCCTAGTAAGCAGGAATATCTTTGTATACTTTATCAGTAAACAATTCATCTTGAGATAAAAATTCCCTTGCAACACGCTTGTTTGGCCCATTAAAGTTATTATCAATTGCCCTAAGCTCACCTGCAGTTAAAAACACTCGCTTTGGTTTATCATCAACAGCCTTGTTGCTTACTTCACTTATAAGTTTATCGCGTATATGAGTATACTGAGGTACGTCGTTTATCTGTACAGTTCGCTCTTGCATTAGCATTAATGCGCTTGTTGGCAGTGAGGGATTAACAACAACGTTATCATGTGTACTTTTAAGGCTTAAATTAAATAGCGCTAAAAAGTCATCAACAACAGTATCGCTATAAGGCACAACTAAAATATTCTCCTTACCTACTTTAGGCACCCACCTGTTAAGTTGCTGAAAGTAATTTAACTTAGGAAAATTATTTAACGCCATTTGAAAAAAGCGCCCTTTAAACCTAACGTTAGGATCTTTTACTAGCTGGTTAAATAGTGAGAGTAGTAAATCAGACTGGCGCCTTACAGTGCCAATCACCACCACTTTTTTAAACTTTTTAACCCATTCCTGAAAACGGGGGTTATTAAAATAAAAAGGCGAAAGCTCGCTCGAAACCAGTGCAGAATGGCAACCTTCACTTAGCATTTCCTGTTCAAGCATATCAAGCACTTCTGGTATTTTGTATTTAGCAGGGTAACCGTGTATTGGCGCAAATGCTAACGCAAAATGATGATGCGCTTGGTCGTTCATTTGCAGTGTTTTAGAATATAAAACCCCTTGCGCTTTTAGTTCGCTTTGCTGTAAATCAAGCTGGTATTGAATTGCAGACGTACCCGTTTTAGACCAGCCAATATGCAAATATAAAGTTTCAAACATTAAATACTACTCACCTAAAAATCCAAATCGGCCAAAGTCGCTTATCAGCGGGCCCCATTTTAATATTTGTGCCTCATTTAAACCTTGTTCACCTACAAATGGGTTAACAAAGCCACCGGCCTGCCATTTATCAAGCGGGTTTAAAATATGCAAATTCTGTAACCCAAAATCACCGGGTATTTGCGCATCGGCCACAGCATTATCGCCAACATGTATAAAGCTTCGCCCTTCAGGAAGGCTCTCTTTTATATGTTGCCATAGCGTGCCACTGTCTTTGCGTTTACCTAAATCGCTTGATACAAGTAAGTCAAACCCCACACTAATACCCACTTTAGCCAGCATTAGTGTAACCTGATCTTTTGTGTAATACGTGTCTGATGCAACCGTTACTTGTTTACCGGCTAAAATAAGCTCGTTAAAAATATCGACCATTTCATCTTTTGGTAAAATCATTTGTAGGTCGTAAGCAAACTCTTGCTCTGCATAGCTATGGGCTTGCTCATTGCACCAACCCAGTTGCTTAGCTAAATAGTCGTAGGTTTCAAAAATAGTTACATCACCAACAAAGTTATTAGCTTTGCGTACCTCAAACTCTGCGATATTACGGGATTTAACAAATTCATGGGCATTACTTACCAGCCCTTTTTGCACTAACGATTTACCTAAAAGTAATTTAGCATAATCGGGCACATAGTATTCACGCCTTACTAAAGTATCAAATACATCAAAGCTGATATGCTCAAAATTATTCAGCTGATTTTTAAGCCCTTCGGCTGTATTAACATACTGCGCCAAAATATAGCTTGTATCGTGTGTAAATTGGCCCGTTTTAGGGTAGTAAAAAAGCTGCTTGTAGCCATTTTTTTCAACAAGTAGCCCAAGCATACGCTCAAGGGCATGTAGTTCAGAGCCATCGTTAGGCAAAGGCTCACCGGGGAACTCATCGTAATGATATTCTTTATTTAAAAGCTGCTTTAGCGCCTCAGGCCTTGCCCAAAACATACCACCAGCAGGGTAAGCTAAAAAATCATCTTTTAATTCAATATTCCACTCTTTAGTAAACTTTTGTGCAGCGGGTTTATTTTTAAGCCAATGGTTTACCCAATCAGGCATCATCCAAAACGAAGTAGGGTAGTAAATACCGCTTTTGGGGTTATCGTTAAAATGATTAAGCACTTGCTTAATAACGTGCTGGTCGTTTAATAAGTACTCACCCAAGTAATCAGCCCACTGGGTTTGCGCACGTCCCGAATAAAGCGATTTTTTAGAGTGCATATGGCAAAATAAATCATAGCTTTGCAAGTCACTTGCAAACTCAACAAGCATAGGGCCAAAGTTCCGACCATGATTAGGCACTACCTTTACTACAACCTTGTTTACCTTTGAACACGCTTTAAAATCGTGTATTGCTTTTTTAGCAAGCTCGTCACTAGCAACACTTACAAATACATCAACCGATTGCGAAAACTTAGCTAACGCTTTGCAGTAATAATCTATAAATTCACCATAAAACACATGAAAACACATCGCTAATTTAAGTGATGTTAGCTCACCATCAGCGCTGCTATTTATTGCTTTTGGGTACCATTTTTGATTAGCCGGAAGTGATAAGCGCCCTTCATGCTGACCATGATTTAAGTAATGCACTAACGCATGCTCGCCCTGCAAGTAAATGTCAGTATTACACTTATAATATAGCTCTGTATCAAAGTTAGGGCTTGGGTTTATATTACTAAAACTACCTTTTTGTAAGTAATCTTCAAACGCTTCAAGCTCACAGCTAAACGCTCTAAGCTGCTGCTTGCTATACCATGTATAGTCAAAGAGATTTGCGGCTTTTGCCCGCGCAAGCAGGTTAAGTGTTTCTTTAGGGCTGTAACTCTTATTGCTAGTATTTAGCTTTTTATATTCTCGAAGCTGCAATTTTGCATTAATGCGCTGAGCGAGTTTAAAGAGTTGCGGCTGATTTTTTACAAAGTTAAACAGTGCTGGCATATGTGTTTTTATTGTATTTTTATTAATCATTATGCTAAACCAAAAAACTGTAATGCGTTAACCGTACCGTTGCTGGTTACATCGTCATCAATATCAAAAATATGTGCTAGGGAGTGCGGTATCATGTGGGGTTTGCTTAAATAGCTATTTAATAGCATTTCGAGCTCGCTTTTTGTAAACGTAATATTGTGCTTTGCTGCGTGCTCAACATAATCAAGGGCTCCTGCCATTACTTGCTCTAAAATATAAAAATACTTTTGAGATGCCACCTTACGCCCGTAATAAAAATCAAATTGCTTTAAATTTTTAGCACTCTTATTAAAGGTGTTAAAGCGTATATCTCTAAACTGGCCATTAGGCGCAGTTAACAGCGACTCTAAAAACATAGAGCGATCGAGCGGTAAGTAACCTTCGCCTATTTTCACCCCTTCTTTCAAGTAACCTTTCATTGTAGCTGTACAACCTTCAATGGAATGAACCCCAGGGTTAGACGCTATCAAATAATGCCCATATGTATTTTTATTAAGGAGTATACTTAGCAAACTTTGAATAGTACCTGAGTAACCTAAATCAACTAAGTGAAGGGTTGACTGTTTATTTACTCCCATAGCCTCTAAATAAGAAAGATAAGCACACTTTGTAGGTGCTATTACTTTATCAATCGCTTTTTTATGGTTGGCTAATATTTCTATAATACTTTTTTTATCGGCTGCTAATTCAACATGGCGGCCGCTAATTTCATCACTAAAAATATCTTCTATTTCACTGTTACTTAGTAAAAAACGCGTTCGCATTAAATCATAAAAGGAGCCTTTAAAATCGCCCTTGAGTGAATATGCATAGCTTTGGCTGTTGCCTAAAAGTAACTTAAATAAAAATGCGCGCGAGGCAAGTAAATAACAACTAGATTGTTTTTTATCACTACCCGAAAGGTACTGTTTAAATGCTTTTTCTAGCCAGTAACCTTCCCTGGCTAAAAAAAAGAGAGATGTATTTTCAGTATTATTCTCAACTAACCGTTGAGAAAAAAAACTTAGTACAGGCCCTATAAAAGTTGTGCCAAACGCAGTAAAGCGTGCTGCAGTTTTGGCGGGGTGTAAAATACCTTCCATTTTACTAATACCATCCTATTGATGAATAAAACCAATTGAGCATGCCTAATGTATAAGTCTTAAAGCTAAATTCATTAAGCAAAACGAAAGCCATTACCAATTACTCTAAAAAGGAATCAAAACACACCAATTCATTTATAATTACGTAAATAAAAGGTCGCTTTTATTACAGCGCTCTGTATACAGAGAAATATCTTCTGCGTAGAGATTTTTTACAAGCTGGATTAATTCATCAGTATAAAGCGATTTATGACTAGGGCATTTTCCTTGCCGTTTTAAAATAGCAATATCAAAAGCTTTTACTTGGCTGTGGTTAACATCATTAAGCATTTCAAATTTATCAGTGCCATGCCCTGTTAAATTACGGGCATCAACCACATTCAAATCAATTTTATCTTTTAGTGTACCTACCGCTTTTTCAAAATGTTCAAGTGCAAAGTAGTCATCGTACTCTTTATAAAGTAAAAATTGATTTTGCGGCTTCCAGTGTATATTGGCCCCTTTCATAGGCGGCACAGCAAGTGATTTAACAAATTGCGCAAAAGTTAAATCATCAAGGTTAACCTCTCGCTTTAGTAAATCGCGGTATTGCCATGCATCGGGCTCTTTCGCTACAAATTTATCTAAAAACACACTCGCTAAACGCCTAAATGGGCAGCGCAGTACAACAAACTTATATTGTGCAGTCGCCGCCTCTTTTAAAGTAGGTTTAAATGTTTGGTTATTAGCATGTATCCAGTTACCTTCCTCAATACCACTAATACAGCCATTAGCAATAGCAGCCGATAAACGCAATGTAGAGCAGCCATTTTTAGGTATAAAACTATATACAGCGTTACTATTAAACACCTGCATAGCGTAGTTCATGCAAAACTGGTGTTGACCATTTTGGTTCAGGTTATTAAAGTTGTTTGCGCTAAAGGTGAACATAGTTACTTACCTTTCGAAATGTTCAACGGAGAAGATGGAGGTTTTAACATCCTCCATATTCTAGTCAGCATCTAAAAGTTAATCGAAATTATTATTGCTTCACTAAACATCAAACGTAAAACTAATAATAGACACTTTCAAGCTCTATAAATATTAAGTCAAACTTGGATCTTTAAATGTTTTCACATCCGGAATGTTTAACTTTTTATTAGTTTGTATAACTCAAGATCATACTTAATTAAAGGTAGAAGGGCATCTTTAGTATCAGGATTATTAATATCAAGCCCAAACTTATTCGTCAGTACATTTTCCCTTCTGTCCTCCGCTTGATGTTCAAAGCCATAACTATTAGCAATATGAGCTAAAAATTCGCTAATATCGTTATCAGTACCAATAAAATCAAAGTGATTTAGGTTTGCTACAGCGGAAGCTAAATCACTTTCCTCTACGGAAACTTTATTAATATCGCTACGAATATAACGAGTCTGAGTATTGTCCAATAGCTGAAATTCACTACCATTCAAACTTTCAATTACGTTAGTTATTTCCGCAGGGTTTGATAGATCATACTCTGCTAATTTATCACTGAGCTTTTGTATATAATCTGGGTGAGCATTATATTTAGCTTTATTTTCATCAAGCGCTAACGCGCGAATCCAAGCCAAATGAGAAATAACATGGGCGTGAGGCTCTCTAAAAGTAATAGCTTTGTTAAAGAATGATTTAACTATATCTGATTGAATAAATTTAACATATGGTATATGACCAGATAGATACTTTAAATTTTCATCATTAATTCTCTCAGACCAGTCTGCACAAGACTCAGCATGAACTAAAGAGTTTTCAGGGGAAAACCAGTTTGAAACAACTTTATTTACAGTCGAGCCAGCCGTTTTTGCTATATGTACGTATAATAAAGGGGCGTTTAATATAATACTAGCTACTTTACTTCGATAACCTTCAGGGCCTTTAACGACTAAATAATACCTATTACAGCTCAATAATTTGGTAAGGTTAATTTCAAAACCAGAATTGCCCGCACTTGCTATATTATTATACATTTCAGCCAATTTAGGCCTAGCTTTACCAAAATTAATAGCATCTACACTTATACCTTGCTCATCTATTAATTCGACTTGATAAATTTTTTCTGCATTTAGGTTGACAACCCAACCGTATACATTCTCGTTGGGGGCTTGCTCATCTATATGTAAGTTATAGCTACTGGTTAACCAGTTATCTTTAAAATGAGATATTTTATGCATTATATGTGAAATCCTCTCTATCTCTAGTCAGGTTAAGGCTATAGCAAGGATCAGCTTTTTTATCTGTACTCCAAGTACATTTCATATATTCTACTTCTTTATTAAAGCGCGCTACTTTTTCAGGGTTATCTTCAGCTCCACGGCTTATTGATTCATAATGGTATAGCTCTGCATAAGGAGTCCATAAATTGCGGTAGCCTGCTGCTTGTACTTTTAAACAAAAGTCTACATCGTTAAAAGCTACAGTTAGGTCTTCTTCGTTTAAGCCATTAACCTCATCAAACACCGTTTTACGTACTAGTAAACATGCAGCTGTCACTGCCGATAAGTTTTGTACTAATTTCAACCGAAAGAAATAGCCCGGATGCTCTTTAGGAAAGTGCTTGTGTGAGTGACCTGCAACACCACCTAAGCCAATTATAACGCCAGCATGTTGGATGGTGTCGTTATGAAAATACAACTTAGCTCCTACACAGCCAACATCTTCACGCAGCGCATGGGAGGTCATTTCAGTTAACCATTCTGGGTTTATGACTTCTACATCATTATTTACTAAGCCAATTACCTCACCTTTTGCGTGCTTGGCAGCAAAGTTATTAATAGCTGAATAATTAAATGGGTAAGGGTAGCGTAAAACAGTTACTTTTTCGTGCTTATCAAGCTCTTCAAAGTATTCTAAGGCTGTAGGGTCATTTGAGTTGTTATCAACCAATAAAATTTCATAATTTTGGTAGGTAGTTTTGTCCAAAATTGAGTCTATTGCTTGTTTGGTAATTTCGTAACCATTGTAAGTTGGGATTATTAGTGAAACTAATGGTTCATCTCCCTGTGAGTCTGTGACTAGCCAGTTAACCTTGTACATATTAGGTCCTGCGCCCTCTTCCACAACAACTTCCTTCCCTAGCACTTTAAAGTGATCATAAAGTGCCTTTATGCCGGCCTCTGTGGTATATGATTTTTCACCATGCCCTAAAGCAGTTGAGCCTTCTACCATTCGCCAGTGGTAAAGTACTTTAGGTATATGCACAATTTTTTTATGGTCTATTTCACGCGAGTAACGTAATAGTAAGTCATAATCTTGGCTGCCTTCGTAGCCTTTTCTAAAACCACCAATTTTATTTACTATATCTGTTTTATAGACACCTAAGTGCGATACATAATTTTGGCTATATAGTAAATCTAGATTCCAGCTTGATTTAAAGTGAGGGTCGCATCGATTGCCCTGTTCATTAATTTTATCTTCATCGCTGTAGATAAATAATGTTTCAGGGTTTTCGTTAAGTACCTTTATAACTTCATACAATGCATGCTGGCTTAACTCGTCATCGTGATCGAGTAATGCAACCCATTCACCGGTTGCTACTTCAAGTGCGCTGTTACTCGCCTGAGAAATATGGCCATTTTGCTCTCTAAACACCACACTAATTTTTGAGTCTAAGCTTTGGTAATATTCTAAAACCTCTCTAACATGCTCATGCGGTGAGCAGTCATCAGCTAAACATAGTTGCCAATTTGTATACGACTGCTTACGTACTGACTCTATACATTCAATAAGTAACTCTTTATCAGGGTTATAAACAGGTACTACTATAGAAATAGTTGGCTGATGTTTAAACTGCGCTAAGTTACTTTGAATTTCTAAAAAATTATCGCTTTCGTTGTTTAAGCGCCAGGCTTGATAAGGGTCAGCATTAGATTGATCTGCTTTAGGCTGCACGTACTCGTTGTAAATACGCCCTTCATTTAAACCCGCCATTATTAAGTGAGCAAGTAGAGGTGCATCCCAGCTCTCCAAATCTGGGTTTAACTCTAAATACAGTTTAGGGCTAAAATAAGGTACAGGTCGTCTACCTTCTTTTTCACCAATCGCAATGTAATGATAGAAGGGATTAATACCATTTTCTGCAACATCAGGGTTAGTAGCTAAGTAGTAATAGGTATTAAAGTGAGGATTAGGGTTTTTACCACTTATAGCACCTTTAATTATAAAGTCATGAAGTTTGTTTTCGTGGCATATTTCGCTTGCATCTAACTGGCTAAAGTAATATCCCTCATCCCACAAGTGCGACTCTTCTATTATTTTTGCTATATCTGTAACAGGAAACTCACCAATTACTTTTACCGCAGCAAGCAACTCTAAGCTTTTAATTGCAATTGTTTTTTGCTCTAAAACCGCGTCGCTGCCTTCTTTTTTAAATACAGCTTTTAATAATAAGCTATCTTTTAAAAACCAATGAGGCTTAATATAGCTACCATTTACAATATGGATAAAACCACATTGAGTATTTTCTATTAACTCAGCAAGGTCAGCACGCTCAATATTGCAGGGGCTACTAGTTATATGCTCGTGTTCAATATAAAGGTCAACATAGTCGGCTTCATCACACCAACCGGCTATAGTACCTTCAATTAGCCCGTCGAAACTATATTGGGTAACAGTAGACGGAATTTTAAAATTTAGTTGCTCAGCTAACTGCTCAACACTTAGTATGCACTCAGCTACCTCATCAATATGCCCATTTACTATAAATTCGGCTTTCATAACAAGTGTTGTAAGGTGGCGCCATTCTTTTTTTATTTCAGCTTTAGTTAAAGCGTAATTGAAGCTTGCGTTTGGGTTGGCTAAAACGCCTTCTAAATCTTCTCTAAAATCCTGACAAGGCACCTCTGCTAACTTCTCTCCTGCTAAAGAAATAGCAACTGTATCAGCTCTCTGTGCCCAGCCTTTTAGCTGGCCATCCACTAAGCCATCAACGAACACTGCGGGTAAATCTACGTTGAAGGTTGGCTTTACTGTTTTATTACGCTTAAACACTACTTAGCTCCTAGTAATTGAGCCCACCAGGCTTCGTTGTCTAAATACCAGTCTAATGTTTTAGCAAAGCCTGTTTCAAAGCTTTCTGCTGGTACATAACCTAATTCTTCGTTTGTTTTTGTAGCATCAATCGCATAGCGTCGGTCGTGCCCTGCACGGTCTTCAACATAGGTAATTAGTTGCTCAACGTTATTTTCTATAGCCGATTTTGAATTTGGGAAGCGCTTTGCAAGTTCGGGGTTGTTTGCAAATTTTTCGCCCATTACTTTACATACTAATTTAACTATATCTATGTTGGCCCATTCGTTATTGCCACCAATGTTGTAGTTTTCACCAATGCGGCCTTTTTTAAGTACTAGCTCTATACCACGGGCGTGATCTTCTACGTATAACCAGTCACGAATTTGCTGGCCATCGCCATACACAGGCAGTGGTTTATCGTTTAAAATATTAGTAATGATTAAAGGAATTAACTTTTCAGGAAAGTGGTACGGCCCATAGTTGTTTGAACAGTTTGAAGTAGTTACCTCAAGCCCATAAGTATGGTGATACGCACGTACTAAATGATCGCTCGCCGCTTTTGATGCAGAATATGGTGAGTTTGGCGCATAGGCGGTGTCTTCGGTAAAAGCGGGGTCTGTCGCGCTAAGCGTGCCATATACCTCGTCGGTACTTACATGATGAAAACGATGCGCTAAAGGCTCGTTACCATTAGCTTTTGGCTCATCTATCCACTTTTTTTTAGCTGCTTTTAATAAGCTATAAGTGCCAAGTATATTTGTTTCTATAAAAGCATCTGGCCCTGTTATTGAGCGGTCAACATGTGACTCGGCAGCAAAATGCACTATGGTGTTTAACTGGTGCGTGTCTATTAGCTGCTCTATTAATGCAGTATCGCAAATATCACCGTGCACAAAAGTCATGTTTGGGTTGTTTGCTACTAGGTCTAAATTTGCTTTATTACCCGCGTAAGTAAGTGCGTCTAGCACGATTACTTTGTCTTGTGGGTTTTGAGCTAACCAATAGTGTACAAAATTGGCACCTATAAACCCTGCGCCACCGGTTACTAATAGATTTTTTACTGTCATTATTTTATTCCATTTACAAATTTAGTTAAAGCTAAGAGCTGCGAGCTATGAGCTTCGAGCTTCGAGCTGTGAGCTACGAGCTACGAGCTATGAGCTGCGAGCTATGAGCTGCGAGCTATGAGCTTCGAGCTGTGAGCTTCGAGCTATGCGAGCTATGAGCTGCAAGCTATGAGCTGCAAGCTATGAGCTATGAGCTACGAGCTATGAGCTAAGAGCTAAGAGCTATGAGCTGTGAGCTATGAGCTATGAGCTATGAGCTGCGAGCTATGGGCTGCGAGCTAAGAGCTACGAGCTGCTAGTTATTAGGCAACTCTTTTAGCATTGTTTTTAATTGTGTGCGCCAATGTATTGTTTTAACGCCAGTTAGCTCTTCAGCCTGTGCTTTATTTAACACACTAAACGCAGGGCGTTTAGCTGGCGTTGGGTAACTCGCTGCCGGTATTGCACTAATAGGTATTGCTTTACTTAATAGGCCTTGTTCTATTGCTAGCTCTTGTATTGCTACTGCAAAGTCGTACCACGATGCCACCCCTGCGTCGGTCCAATTTAAAATAGTGGCTGTATTTGCATTATTAACCTGTAGCTCATTATTATTTTTGTTCACTAATGCCCATAGCATATTGGCAAGGCCTGCGGCCCACGTAGGCGTGCCTACTTGGTCGCCTACTATACCTAATTGTTCTTTATCGTTCATTAGGCGCAACATAGTTTTTACAAAATTATTACCAAATACCGAGTACACCCAAGCGGTTCGTACTATGGTTGCATGCCCCCCTAATATATTGCTAATTTGCTGCTCGCCAGCAAGTTTTGATGCGCCATACACCCCTAATGGGTTAGTGGCATCGCTGGCGGTATAGGGCATGGTACTTGTGCCATCAAACACAAAGTCGGTCGATACATGTATTAACTTAGCATTTATGTGCTTGCATACAGTAGCTAAATTAGCTGGGCCTTGCTCATTTACGGCATAAGCTTGCTTAGTATCAGTTTCAGCTTTATCTACTGCGGTATACGCTGCTGCGTTAATAACTATATCGGGGGAGTGGCTAATTAAAAGCTCGTTTACTTGCTCTGCATTGGCTATATCAAGTTCTTGGCTACCAAAGCATATTAGCTCTATATTACGTGGGCAGCTTTTTTGTAGCTCAGAGCCTAACTGGCCGTTTTTACCTGTTACTAATACTTTCATAATGACTACTTTAACTAGTTAACTTAAAACGTTGGTGCATTTGTAAATGCAAGGCCAGCTTCGTCTTTTGCCGAAAGCTGCGGTAGTTTGCCCTCAACTAACGGCCACTCTATATTAAGTGTAGGGTCATCCCACTTAATTGATACCTCAGCATTTGGGTTATATATATCGGTACATTTATAAACAAACTCGGCGCTATCGGTGGTTACATAAAACCCATGGGCAAACCCTTCTGGTACCCATAATTGGCGTTTGTTTTCGGCCGACAATAACACCCCAACCCATTGCCCGTAAGTAGGCGAGCTTTTACGCATATCTACGGCTACGTCAAACACTTCGCCTTGGGTAACACGTACTAATTTACCTTGCGTATTTTGTGTTTGGTAATGTAAGCCTCGTAGTATGCCATGCGCCGACTTACTATGGTTTTCTTGTACAAAGGTGCGCTCGCCACAGTGTTGGTTAAATAGCTCTGTGCGAAAGGTTTCCATAAAAAAACCGCGCTCGTCGCCAAAAACTTGTGGCTCTATTATTTTTACATCGGGTATTTTTGTTTGTGTAAACTTCATTATTAATGCCTTTTAAAATACGGTTTGATCTAATAGCCCAAGTAAGTATTTACCATAGCCTGACTTTTTAAGCGGTTTGGCTAATTGTTTAAGTTGCTCTGCGTTTATGTAACCCATACGGTAGGCTATTTCTTCTGGGCAGTTAATTTTTAAACCTTGGCGTTTTTCTATTGCACGAATAAAATTAGCAGCATCAAGCAGGTCATCTAATGTGCCGGTATCTAACCATGCGGTACCGCGGCCCATTATTTCTACGTTGAGCTCTTTATTAGCAAGGTATTGGTCTATCACGTCGGTTATTTCCAGCTCGCCACGCGCTGATGGCTTAACATTTTTTGCAAATTCAACCACTCGGCTATCAAAAAAGTATAAACCTGGTACAGCGTAGTTAGACTTAGGTTTGTCGGGTTTTTCTTCTATTGATATGGCTTTGCCGTTTTGGTCAAACTCTACCACTCCGTAAGATTTAGGGTTAGCAACGTGGTAGCCAAATACCGTTGCACCTTGCTCGCATGTAGTTGCATTTTGTAGCGATATTGATAAGTCGTGGCCATAAAAAAGGTTATCGCCCAATACCAAGGCTGCACACTGCCCTTGTAAAAAGTCTTCGGCTAGTAAAAAAGCTTGTGCCAGGCCGTCTGGGCTGGGTTGCTCTTTGTATTCAAAGCTAATGCCCCACGCGCTGCCATCGCCAAGTAACTCTTTAAAACGCGGTAGCTCTGTTGGGGTAGATATAATTAAAATTTCGGTTATTCCCGCCATCATTAATGTCGACACGGGGTAAAAAATCATGGGTTTGTCGTACACAGGCATTAATTGCTTACTTACCACTTTTGTAAGCGGGTATAAACGTGTGCCCGAGCCGCCCGCTAATATAATGCCCTTACGGGCCGACTTGTGCTGTGGCTTTGTTAATGAATACATGTAGAGTCCTATCTTTCAATTTTATTTATTTTCTCACGTAGCATATTCTACCTGAGCTCTTTTACTGTTGCTAAAATTATTCTACCTATGCCAAATAGCATTAATTGCAGCACTGCAAATAGCAAAATATTGTAAAGCGTGTTTGGGTATTGGTGGTCTTGCGGTAGCGTTGCCGTCTCCACCACTACTAAATATTTAAGCTGCCTATAGGCCTCTATTCTGGCTTTATCTAGCGATACCTCCGATGCGGTATACCCTTTTAAGGCAAGCTCTAGCTCTATTTTTAAATCAGAAAACTGCGCTAACACTTGGCTTACTGCTCTGTTATTAGCTGTTGTATTGCTGGGCTCAGACCCTTGCTGCGAAAGCCTTTCGCGCTCAAGCTCTAGCTGAGTTTTTAATGCATTTAGCTCGGCTTCAAGCATTACTACTTGCGGGGCTCTGTCGGTCATGGTTGAGCGCAGACCTTTTAGCTGCGCACTTTTAGTGGCTATTTGCCCCTCTAACCCGTAAGTTATTTGCTGTAGTGCTAGGCCTTCGGCTTCTGGGTCTAGTAGGTTGTTTTTTTGCTGAAAGGCAAGTATGTTTTTTTGCGCATCGCGCAGGCGTTGCTCTACCTTAGCGTGCTCTAAGCGTATAAATTGTAATTGCGCCTCAGCTAACTGATGGCCAATAGAATTTATATACCACTCTGCTCTGCTCACTATTATTTTGGTTAAGTTATTAGCAAACTCTGGGGTAAAGCCTTGGGCTAATATTTTTAATACACCTGAGTCTTCGTCTATTTCAATAGTGGTGTGGTCAATGTAGTAATTTAGCAGCTCTTCGCTGCTGGCATCGCTACTTAGCCCTGTAAAAATATCACCATGCTGTTGGTAATGTGCCTTTAAATTACTGTGCTGTTGCAGGTAATTAAGCATGTCTTGCGAATGAATATAAGCTTTTGCTATTTCGCTATCGGCTGTTGAGCTACCGCCCACTCCTAAACCGCTTAAAAGCGCCATAGATGGGTCCATTGTGCTCATGCCATCGGGTTGCTGAATTATTAACTGTGCTCGGCTTTCATATCTTGGGGCTGCTAAAACAAGTTGGTAAAAAGCAAATAATACAAAAGGCACAACCAACAGCACAAACCACGGTTTGGTTAATAAATGAAGCCCACGTTTGTTGTTTAATTTAGCAATAGCAGATTGCTTTATATTTGGTTTTACATTTTGTTCGGTAGATGTACTTGTTTGAGTTTGCTTTGCTTTACTATTTACTTTATTAGTAAGCCTAGCTAGCTCTTTATTTATTTGCTCATTTTTAGGGTTTAAATTACGTGCGCGTTGCATAACACGCCTTGCTAGGTATACATCGTTTTGCTCAAGCTGTTGCGCAAGCCCAATAAGCTTTTCGCCATTATCCCAAATAGCTTTATCGGTTTTTAGCCCTAGCTCTGTAAAGCGTTGTTCTATTTTTTCTACCGCTTGTTGACTCATAGTTATAATGCCTGGTAATGAGCAATTCCTTGCTCTAAATCGTTGTAAAAAGTGAGTTCGCCTTTATGCAATACAATAGCACTATCGCAAAAATGGCGCAGTTCGTCCATTTCGTGGCTAACCATAATAACATTGGCATTTTTACTTTTTTGTGTAAGTGCTTGGCGGGTTTTTTTTCTAAAGTTTGCATCGCCCACCGAGGTAACCTCATCTATTAGGTATACGTCAAAGTCTATACCTATTGAGCACGCAAACGCTAGGCGGGGTTTCATACCGCTTGAGTAGGTATTTACTGGCAAATCAAACTTTGGACCTAGCTCTGCAAATTGGCGTACACGGCGCACATATAAATCTAGGTCGGCTACGCCGTTTATCATGCCTATAAAGCGGGCGTTTTCGGCGCCACTCATTTGTGGGTGAATCCCCGTAGCTAGGGCTACAGGCCACGATAAATGTAGGTCGGTAATAATTTCACCTTTGTTAGGGTACTCACTGCCGGCTAACATTTTAAATAAAGTAGATTTACCTGCCCCGTTTGAGCCTAATATAGCAATATTATGGCCACTGGGTATTTCAAAGCTGACATTTTTAAAAATGTACTGCTTACCTATTGCTGATGGATAATATTTAGTAATGTTTTGCAGTTTTATCAACTTGATACTCCATATTGCATAGCACTACCTACTTAGTGCCTGTTTCCACGATATGTGGTAAACAGCTAAAGCAAAAAATAGCAGTACAATTGTGCAAGTTAATAAATAAAACTCACTTACGGCCTCTGTTGGGTAAGTGTTATAAGCCGCGTGGCGCGTTAACTCTATGGCATGCAAAATAGGGTTCCAATCAAGGTATGGCCAATATTCTTTTGGTATATCTTGCATCGAAAAGAACACGCCCGATATAAAAAATAAAGGCCGTGTTAAAATGCTCTGCATTTTGGTTATTTCAGGCACATAGCATTGCCCAATAGCAAATAGTAACCCTAAAGATGTAGCTATAACCCATACGGCTATAACGTTAGTGATTACAAATAATGGATCGTCTATTTTAATGTCCATTTTAAGTAAAAACATTAGTAATAAAATAAGTACAAAAACAAATAGCTTAACAAGTAAATAAAAACAGCTGCTCGCAAGCACGCTACTAATAGGCTGCACTTGCCTAAAAGCAAATAAGGCCTTATTTTTTTTTATCGAGTTACTAGAGTTAGTAAAAGTGTCTAAAAACAGCTGAATTAACAGCATGCCATACATCATAAAATCGAATGTGGGTACAGTGTGTGACTCGCTACCTGCAATTAACCCACGTAAGTACGATAGTAAAAAAATAAAACTTAACGGCTGAAGAACAGCCCAAGCAAGCCCAAACTTATCGTTAAAGCCAGTGCGGATTTCGCGTACAAATAGGGCAAATATTACGTCGCGCCATATTGCCCAGTTATTTCGTTTTAGTACGGTGGTCATTTAGGTGGCCACATTTGCCGCAATAGCAATTTGATAAATTATTTGCGTTATGTCTTTAACCGATTGCAAAAATTTGGTGTCTACTTTTGGTAGTACTAATATTTGGTCGCCAGGCTTTAAGGTGCCGTAAGCGTCAAGATCTATCATGCCGTTAGGGTGTATAACCATTATTTGGTCGTAATTGGCGCGCTCGCTGTAGCCACCCGCCCATGCTATGTAGTCGTCTATTGTGGCATTGGGGTTATAAACTAATGCCTGCGGCATGAGTACTTCGCCCCCAATGTGTATTAGGTCTGTTTTAGCGGGTATGTGTATTATGTCGCCTTGCTCTAACCTAATATTCGCAACTTGCCCTTGGTCGGCAATTACCACTTTACCTAACGGTATTATTTTGCGTGCGCGCTCGGTAAATTCTAAAATCATTTTACCTTCTTCTGCGCGAATTTTTGCTTCGCCGTCTGATGAGGCTGGTGCAGTAAATACGCTACGCTCTAAGCGCTCTAGCGATTGATCTATCATTTCTTTTTGTTTTTTAGCTACGCTTTTACGTTGTATATAAATAGATTGGTAGTCGGCTAACGATTTATCTATTTGAATGTGTGCAAGTAGGTCGTGCAAACGCGTGTTTTTATTAACAGCAAAGTACGAAGGCCCTAAGTAGCTGCCATCTACTTGTATATCGATAACTTGGGCTCGCATGTCGTCGTTAAAAATTAGGCGGTCGCCATCTTTAAGCTCAAAGTTTTTAAATTCGTTATAGGGTAAGTAAACCGAAAATGGGCCGTCGGCTCTGTCGCCAACTACGCCTACATGGCTTACTTTAGCCAGTGGTAATGCAAACTTGGCAAGCTGTTCGCCTGTTGCGTGGCTTTGTAAAAATTCGAACCTAAATGGCGCGCGTACACTCCCCGACACAACCACGGTGGCTTTTTGACGCTCTACTAATATTACGTCGTTATCTTTAAAGTTAAACTTAGGTAGGTAACCCGTTAGTATAAAGTCATAAAGGTCTATGTTTTGAATGACTTTATTGTTACGTAAAACTTTAATAGAACGGTAACTACCACGCTCCGAATCGATGCCGCCCGCTCGCTTTAGATAGTATAAAATACTGTCGGATGCGATACCGGCATATTGGCCTGGGCGAATGACGCTACCGCTTATATATACGCTTACAGGAGTTGCTGTAAGTAAGTTTACATAAATTTGTACGCTTTTTTTGTATACCTCTTTTATTTTATTGCTTACGTAAGTATTTAACTGGCTTGCTTTTACATCGGCCACATAAACAGGGCCAACATTGGTTATAAACAGGTTACCTTGGTTATCTACGGTTACTACTTCAGATTGGTTAATTGCGCCCCATAACCATATTGATACTTTGTCGCCTGGGGCTACTGTGTAGTCGTCGTTTAAACCATCTAGGCGCTCGCTTTCGTATCCGCCGGCAAATAAATTAGCACCATACGGAGGGGGTAAGCCTTGCTCTGAGCTAGGTAAAAGTTCTGCTGCTGACATTTCGCCTGGTAACAATGTGCCCGAACGCCCTTGCTTGCTAAATGTGCCATTTTGTAGCTCTGCATTGGGTAATTGCGTTTGCGTTGTACCTGCGTTTTCGAGCTGTGTTAGCGACATTTGCTCAGCAGCGCTTAAATTTAGCGATACAATAATGCTTGCGCCAATAATTAAATTAAAGATTAGCTTAAAGCTTTGGTTAAAGGTATTCATAAATTGGCTCAGGCTCCAAAACTTATAGTATTATTTTTGTTTTTAATGACTTGTGGA
The DNA here is from genome assembly GCF_035666335.1 of Pseudoalteromonas sp. CuT4-3. Classification (NCBI taxonomy): domain Bacteria; kingdom Pseudomonadati; phylum Pseudomonadota; class Gammaproteobacteria; order Alteromonadales; family Pseudoalteromonadaceae; genus Pseudoalteromonas; species Pseudoalteromonas sp. CuT4-3. Next base: position 517,468 of record NZ_CP142030.1, on the reverse strand, counting down.
GCCATTACCCACTGATCAGTTTGGCTGTTTTTACACATGGCTTGGCGAGTTTGAGCAGAGCTTTGCCCTTGCTGATTCAAAAATAACTCGCGGCATTGTTCACCCAGTGCAGAGGTATATTTTTTTCCTAGGGTAAACTCAATATTTTTATAGCTACCTTGGTAACCAACAGGTTTACTTTGAATTAGTTGTGTAAATTCTAATGGAATTACATTTTGATTAGTTTGCACTACAGGCTCGTTTATAAGTGCGCGGGTAGCATGAAGAACTGGGGGAGATGATGTACAACCAAGTAAAAATAAAATTGGCATTAGTGACGTAAGAGCTAAGTTTATTTTCATAATTTTTTTAGTCTGCTTTTATATAACACGTAAATATTCCTTTAATATTACTGGCTTTTAGCGCTAATTTTTTTCCATTCATGCTCTGTAAATGCAGCATAACTAAAAAATAAAACTAGAAAGGCCAGTAACATAAGCCATTCTGCTATTGAGTAAACCTCAGCTATGCAGCCTACCATTGCTAGTATACTTGCAGCAATTGAAATAACAATAAGTGCTTGCTTGGTACTATACCCCTTTACTTCTAAAAGGTGATGTAAGTGTTGTCTGTCGGCTAAAAAGGGGGATTTTTTTGCTTTAACCCTTCTAATTATAACGGCTACCATATCAATTAATGGTACAGCTATTATGTAAAGTGCCGTAACTGGCTTTAATGCGGGTGTGCTTAATTGCGTGCCAATAACCATAAGCCAAATTAGCGTTAAACCAATAAGCATGTTACCTGAGTCGCCCATAAATATTTTTGACACTGAGCTGTGTAGTTTTAAATTAAAGATTAAGTAGCCTAATAATGAGGCAATAAACAGCACGGGCAACAAGTACCATGCATTAGTTACTCTACTTAATAAAAAACCCAACGCTGTAAAAGCAATTAAACTAAGCAAACCGGCTAGTCCGTCCATTCCGTCAATCATATTTATTGCGTTGATCCCTGCAATTATGGCTATAACGGTTACAACTATGCCCAGCACACCTAGCTTAAGCTCTATATTACCTAATAAAAAACCTAGGCTTGTTAGGTATATTTCGGTGCCAAATATAATTAGTGATGCAACAAGTACTTGTGCAACCAAACGCACTCTAACAGATAGCCTATAACGGTCATCAAGCGCACCCAAAAATAGCACCAATGCTGAGGCAACTAAGTATAAATTAAGGTTTCTACTGTGCTCAATAAATAAAGCAGAGGCGATTAAAACTGATAGGTAAATGGCTATGCCGCCTACAAGGGGGATATTTCCGTCGTGTACTTTGCGATCGCACGGAAAGTCAACTAACCCTGCTTTTATTGCTATTGGATTTATTACTTTTATTGCTACAAGCGAAACAATAAATGTAATAACCAACGGGAACCAAAAGTCCATTAATTACCTCTTGAATAAAGGTTATGGTTTGCACTCATAGATACTACTTCACTTATTAACTACATAAAAAGGCTAAACAATTTATAGACCATAAACTATGTAAAGTCATTTTAAGCATGCGTTTAGGCAGATTTATTTATAATTTAATTTGTTTATACCGCTTAAACCACTGGTAGTTTAAGAGCTAATTAGCTCATACAATAATGTTTACAGGAGTTAAGTTACCATTTTATGACTTTAGCAACAACAAACCGCTAAGTACTTTATAGTCAGCCATTTTAGTTCTACATTATTAATATGAGATTAACAAAACAATGAACCACTATGAAAATACTTCACCACGGAGCGATAAATGGCGTGACTGGCTCATGCCACGAATTAGTTATTAATAATAAAACCAGCGTGCTAATAGATTGTGGGCTTTTTCAAGGAGAAGACGCAAAAGATGATTTATCTATAGACTTTGATATTGCGCACATTACCGCACTTATTGTTACTCACTGCCATATTGACCACGTGGGGCGCATTCCTTATTTATTAGCAGCCGGTTTTAAGGGGCCTATTTATACTACGCCTGCCTCGGCTAGTTTGCTGCCATTAGTGATTGAAGATGCGTTAAAGGTAGGGGTTACCCGCGATATAAAAATTATAAATGCGTGCCTAAGTTTGCTAAATAAGCAGGTTATAGCGGTTAATTTTAATACTTGGTTTGAGCTGCCTTGCGCCAACCAGCAAATAGCTAAAGCGCGGTTTCAGCGTGCTGGGCATATATTAGGTTCAGCCTATGTAGAAATAGACGTTGCCATTAATGCAAAGAGTAATAAAAGCCATAGAGTTGTGTTTTCAGGCGATTTAGGTGCGCCCTACACGCCGCTGTTGCCGGCTCCAAAACCTCCTCATAAGGCCGACACATTAGTTATAGAGTCAACCTACGGTAATAAAAACCATCAAGGCCGAAAAGAGCGCACACAAACGCTAAAAAATGTAATTGAACGTGCTGTTACAGGTAACGGCGTGGTGCTAGTGCCGGCATTTAGTATTGGCCGCACACAAGAGCTACTTTACGAGCTAGAGCAGCTAATACATCAATCAGCTAAAGGATCGCCGTGGCGAAGTATTCATGTGATTTTAGACTCTCCCATGGCTGCCAATTTTACAGAGCAATATATTAAGTTTAAACACTTATGGGATGCAGAGGCTAAGCGCAAAGTAGCCAAAGGCCGCCATCCGCTAAACTTTGAAAACCTAACCACGGTTGATACGCATAGCGAGCATATCGCTATTATTAATTATTTAGCGTCGCGCCAAACTCCCGCCATTATTTTAGCTGCTAGCGGTATGTGCACTGGCGGGCGAATAGTTAATTACCTTGAGCGCTTTTTACCTGACAAAACAACCGATGTATTGTTTGTAGGTTACCAAGGCCGAGGCACGTTAGGGCGCGATATACAAAAATATGGCCCCCGCAATGGGTATGTTTTTTTAAACGATACGCGAATTACAATTAACGCACAGGTGCATACAATTAGCGGCTATAGTGCGCATGCCGATCAAAACGGATTAGTTAAATTTGTAACCGGCATGCGTAAAAAGCCAAGCCATATAAAAATTGTGCATGGTGATGATGAGGCAAAGCACGTATTAGCAAGTAAGTATAAAGAGGTGTTAGGTAGTGAAGTTAAAATTGAGATAGGTAAGGGGTAAATATGTAAAAGCTACGCTTTTATTGCGCCAGCAAGCAAGGCGCCTACGGGTGGTAAACATTAGAAATAAAGGTGGGTTTAGGCTTTTATTGTACGCGTGAAGCTTGCTCACGCAATGTTGGTAAATACGTAAAAGCGTTGCTTTTAATGCGCCAGCAAGCAAGGCGCCTACAATAAAATATACACCGAGTATAAGATTCCACGTAGGCGTGAAGCTTGCTCACGCAATGTTGGTAAATACGTAAAAGCATTGCTTTTAGTACGCCAGCAAGCAAGGCGCCTACACCACAATATACACCAAGTATAATAATCCACGTAGGCGTGAAGCTTGCTCACGCAAAAAGCACTTAAAAAGGGAATAAAACTATATGGTTAACACACAAAAACGTTTAAAAGGTAGGTGCCCTACCATTAATACTTTTTACTCCATAACTTTATGTTGTGATTTTCGTAAGCCATTATTTGCTAATTATTTAAATGCACGGTTGATAGCTAGAGAGCTTACTGTGTTTTCCAAAAGTAATTCGCTTAACACTATTTGCTTTGTAATTATGCCTGATCATATACATTGGCTTTTACAATTAAATCGTAGCCCAGAACTATCAAACCTAGTTAGAAAGTTTAAGAACATTACAACTTATAGATTTAATAAATATAACGAAACTGACGGAAAGATATGGCAATCAAATTATTATGACCACAAAATAAGAGATGATGAAGATTTAATAGCTCAAGCTAGGTATATAGTAGCAAACCCTTTACGCGCGGGATTAGTAAACAACATAAGCAAATATCCGTATTGGAATTGTGTGTATTTGTAAAAGCTTCGCTTTTAATGCGCCAGCAAGCAAGACGCCTACGGGTGGTAAACATTAGAAATAAAGGTGGGTTTAGGATTTTATTGTAGGCGTGAAGTTTACTCACGCAATTTCGCAAATATGTAAAAGCTTCGCTTTTAATGCGCCAGCAAGCAAGACGCCTACGAGTGATTAAGCCCTAAAATTAGAGGTGGGTTTAGGTTTTGTTGTAGGCGTGAAGTTTACTCGCGCAATTGGGTAAATAGGTAAATAGATAAATACGTAAAAGCTGCGCTTTTAATGCGCCAGCAAGCAAGACGCCTACGGGAGTTAAACCTTAACATTAAAGGTGGGTTTAAGGTTTTGTTGTAGGCGTGAAGCTTGCTCACGCAAATTGGTAAATACGTAAAAGCTTCGCTTTTAGTGCGCCAGCAAGCAAGACGCCTACGCCAAGGTTAAACCTTATATTAAGCGCAGGGTTTAGGCTTGCTTTTGCGGTGATATTTTACGAGTAGAAGGTTTTATACCATTTGGCTAATTCGCTTACGCCTTCTTTAACACCTACCTTTGCTTTGTAGCCAGTGACAGCAAACAGGTCTTGTGTATCTGCAAAGGTTTTATAAACGTCGCCAGCTTGCATTTCACGGAAGTTCTTTTTAGCTTCAATACCTAATTCGCTTTCTATAGCTTCTATAAATTTCATTAAATTAATAGGGCTGCCATGGCCTATATTATAAACGGCATACGGAGCAGAGCTTGTAGCAGGCGAACCTGTTTCTACTTTCCAATCGGCTTTTGGTACTGGTACTACATCTGCCGCACGCACAACGCCTTCAACAATATCGTCAATGTAGGTAAAATCACGCCACATATCGCCATTATTATTAATGTCGATAGTTTCGTTGTTTAAGATTTTTTTAGTAAATATGTATGGAGCCATATCTGGGCGACCCCAAGGTCCATAAACTGTAAAAAAGCGTAACCCTGTAGTCGGTAAGCTATATAAATGTGAATAGCTATGTGCCATTAATTCGTTGGCTTTTTTGGTAGCAGCATAAAACGACACAGGATGATCAACACTGTCTGTTGTTTCAAATGGTGTTTTTTCGTTTAGCCCGTATACAGAACTAGATGATGCGTAAACAAGGTGCTTAACTTTATTATTTCTGCACCCTTCGAGCACGTTTAAGTGCCCAACTAGGTTTGAGTCGGCGTATGCGTCTGGATTCTCAATTGAGTAACGAACGCCAGCCTGTGCAGCTAAGTGTATTACCTTATCGAATTGCTCAGCTTTAAACAGCTCACTCATAAGCGTACGTTCGCTTATATCAAGCTTTACAAATTTAAAGTTACCGTGCTCTTTGAATAAGTCTAAGCGGGCTAATTTTAAACTTACATCATAGTAATCATTTAAATTATCAATACCAACAACTATGTGCCCGGCTGCTAATAACTTTTGACATGTTACTGCGCCGATAAAACCCGCAGCCCCTGTTACTAAATACTTCATGAAATCCCTGATATTTAAATTTTAGATTAGCTCAAAAGCAATTTACTTTAGGTAAAGCAGTTGCGTTACTCTGCTTACCTTGTTTTCTTTTCAGTTAAGGTCGCATATATTGCCTATTAGTGGAACACAATAAGCGCTTCGAATAATAATTTTCGTACCTGAGAATGATCTCTCGCAGCTTTGATTTTGAATTAAAGGCCTTATTACTGCACACCATTATTTACCTAACAATTGTACGAACTATAAGCCTCACCGACACCCACACCCACACCCACACCCACACCCACATACAAAAATATAAAAGCTAGTATATATTAATGCTACTGTATGTGTGACAGGTGCACTATAAAACTAAGAGCGGTTAAGTAAGCGATAGAAAGTACAGCGCCTTCAATAATAACCTATATAACGAAGTACTGTCCTGTATAAGATTAACTTTATACCGCGAAGCAAGCTCAACTTTATTGCTGCTGCCAGTAAAGTCTATTTATGTTTATTTTTGACTAGATGGTACACGTATTATCATTAGCGCATAGGTACATACTTTTAGCAAATAAGTATAAAAAGTTGTTAGGGGAAGAGGTTGGGGTTGGAAGGAGATATAAGCTCTGCAGTGAAAAAACCATGATGACTGTTGATAAAGGTCTAACCCAAGTAGCACTTTATTTTAAGTGTCACTTGGGCTTAAAGGTATTCATATAGAGCTATATATTCAAAGGCCTTTTATAAGGGGGTTATTGCTGTATTGTAATTTCAGAGAGCCCTAGCTTACACCTTATGTAATTAATTACTTTACAGTAATTTGCAAGGGCGTATAGATAAAGGCTAAATACGACTAGAAAGCTATAAAACATATAATACTCTGGAATATTATACACCTCTCCCAGCATTCCAATTCCAGAAAATATTGAAGCAATTAAACAAATTAGCGCCAATGTTTGCATTGGAGAGCAGCCTATTCTCTGACAAATATGATGTAGATGTTCCCGGTCTGGCTTAAACGGGGATTTTTTTTGCTTAATTCTGCGTATCATGATCGCAACCATATCCATAAGTGGCACAGCTATTAGCCATAAAGCTGTAACTGGGCGTATCATTGGGCTACCTGGGTTTTGACTTGCTCCAATCAGTAACCAAATGACAGTAAAACCGATCATCATACTGCCCGCATCCCCCATAAACACTTTGCGTTTGCGACCAACCAAGCCTAAATTCATTAAAATATATGGGATCATTGTCACAACGAGTAAGATGCATAAATAGCTAAGCTTTTGCTCACCCGACCAAGATAGTAATATAGCTATGCTGCCAAATGTAACAATTGATAACCCACCAAGAAGTCCATCGATACCATCGACCATATTAAATGCATTAATACAGCCAATCACTGCGAATACAGTAATCACAGGCCCAAGCCATGAAAGAATAACATCTCCAATCCCAAACATATTACCCAAAGATTGCATCTGAGCACCTGCAAAGTAAATCATAACGATAGAGATAGCCGTCTGTACGATGATCCTAAACTTAACGCTTAAGTCATATTTATCATCAAGCATACCGATCGCTGTAAGTGCAGTGATACAAAGCATAAAGAGGTTTTCGTGATTGATCATGCCTGGGTGAGAATAAATGTAATGAACAATTGTTATGCATATTGCTACTCCACCAACTAAGGGGATATTACCTGTATGGGCTTTTCTGCCAGAGGGAATGTCCACAAGTCCAATATTGCGTGCTACCTTACGCATTAAGAATAGCATTGCGAATGCAATAACAAATGTGAATAGAAGATCTAAAATCATATAAATTTCCGTGTTAACTAGCTAATAGTTAACTTAATCTGTGTTATTTCAGTTAATTAAAGCACCTTCCAACTTAAAAGTGTGCTTTCTGAATTTATTTTAACAATTACAGCTAAAGTTAGAATTTTACTAAATACACTTACGCATACCTTGGTGAAAAAAGAACTTAAAGTATTGTTTTTTATTTTTTTTAAAGTCGGCTAGTAACGCATCTAAGCATTATAAATTATTTATAGCCTTTCTAAACAATAATTAGTAAAAATGAAATAATTGTGCCTTAACATGGATGCACACTAGGCAGATCTTATTATTCATTTCTTTGTTTAGCAATACACTGTTCCTCTATTGTATAGCTGAACTCTGAACACGCATTGAATAGAAATGTAAGCTTAAAAACCGACTCTAAGAGTGAAATTCAGTTACCTAGGCTTCTAGAGGTATCACGACTTGCGAAACAGAGCTCTCCATGCATAAAAGGTAAAACATGTAACAGCTTTTATGAAAGGAAGGCTTTCTACTTCACGATAAATTTGCCACTGCCGCTTAGCCTTTTTTATTTTGTTTCTCGAAATTGAGTTAGGCATTATTCTGTAACACGTTAACACCTCACTTAAAAGGTAAGCATTTTTCCCTGATTTTAATAACTTTAGCCATGTTGCATAATCTTGCCCTGTTCTTAATAATGGCATAGTAATATCAGAAAAAGCATTACGCCTTAACATCACAGTAGAGCAACCTAAGGTTGCTTTTTTTCTTAGCATGTCTTCATATGTAAAAAAGCCAGCTTGCGTTGCATCTACAGTTTTACCTATTGACTCCCCACGATGATCAATTAAGGTATAAGCAGTAAAAGAAAAATCGATGTTATCCCCCATAAAGGCAACCTGCTTTTCAAGCTTATTAGGAAGCCAACAGTCATCACTATCAATAAACGCTATATAGTCGCCTTTAGCATGGCTTAATGAGCTGTTACGAGCGACGGCTGCACCTGAATTAACGGCATTTTTATAAACTTTTACCCTTTTATCTTTTTCGGATATTTCAAGCAACAATTGATATGTTGAGTCAGATGAGCAGTCATCAGTTACTAGCCATTCCCAATTATTAAGCGTTTGCGATGATATGGACTCATAAGTTTTTAGCAATTCTGCACTAGAATTATAAGTCGCCGTAATAATCGAAATAAGGTGCATATTTAACTCTTCGTTTGCAAAACACTCTAATAGTGTATTTGACTAAGATTTATCGGTAAAAAATTCTGCATAGTATATAGAGATAAACCTTAGATTAAAGCTCTAGAAATGAAATAATCATTTTATAATGTAGTTTTTTAACATCAGTTTCATTTTTTCATAAAAAGATAACTCCGCTGGGATTTTTATTGCCCACCGTAGCATTAGCGCAAAACGTATATAAAAAGGATAAAAGCGCAATAAGTATCCTCTAGCACAGAATCGACCAGCATGATCTATATCTCGACTTTCTATATTAGTTGTGTGATAGCAAGTGGCTAGATCTAAATAGCTTACTTTTGCATTAGCCTTAAATAAATCTAATATAAATTTATTTTCTTCACAGCAAGGAAGCTTTGTGCCTAAACCCAAGTTAGTATCGAACTTAATTTTTTTAGCATTGACGAACTCTCGACTTACAATGATTTCAATAGATGATATCTTTAAAGAATTTGTCAGCTTATGTGAGCTATGAAAAGCATAATTCTTATAAAAATCGTTGTGATTCTCTAATGACTTTACTTTAATAAAGTGAAGGTCATCATTAGAGTTTTGAAGAATATTTACTAACTGCTGAAGAGCATCAAATTCTAACTCAATATCATCATCTTGTACCCACAGCCATTTGCTCTGACTATTCGTAAGCAACATATTTCGGCTGCGACTTAACCCAGATTCAGTCGTTTTTATTACTTTAACCCTTTCTGATAGTTGAGTTACAGTATTAGTAGGCTCTCGTTGTGAACATATTAAAAAATTGACTCTATGATCTATTTTATCAATATTTGTCTGAAGATATTCTGTCAACTTATTTAAAGAAGCTGCAACTGTTGATATGGCAATTGTTAACATGGAGGCCTTACTATTAGAGATTAATTTGTCCTAAAATATTATAGGGTATGTATTGTTCTGAATTAGTCATTTTAAAAACAAAGAACATAATTATTAAGGATATGATAAATAGGTAAGCTAATTTACCCTCACCTTTGAACACCCGCATTAAATAGGTTAAAAGCACAATATTTGATATATTAAAAATAATCACAAACCTATCACTTAAGTCCTCAAACTGCATAAACAATATACTTAAGATAAGCCCAACAAAACTAAGGTTAAAGAATAGCTCAAAGTACTCAAACCTTTTTGCTAACCTCTCATAATAATAAAGTAAAATAAAAAACATTAACGGCTTTTCTATAAATGAGAAAGAAAATGGCTTTGGCTCACCAGCAGATACATAAGACTTAAACGCGTAAAATATGATATTAGAGTTAGGTAAAACATCCGCTATCAATTTAATTACATTAATGCCTTGCAAAAATAGCGCGCTAATTAAAATAGATATGAAAACGTGCGGTTTAAATTTATTATTAATGAAAAAGTACAAAGGGAAAACTAAAATCAAACTCACATGAAAAGTAATAGCTATTAAATTTAATAAAAAGTAAGCATAAGCATTTCTAGATTTTATAAACTGTATTGAATATAGAAATATCGCGACAGCTAAACCTTGCCTTAGGAACATCATATTAAATTGAAAATAACCATAACGCATATAAATTAGTAGTGCGAAGATAGTCATAGGAGTGTAAATAGATACACTCTTGTAAGTTAGACCTATTGTGATTAGTGCTGTAACAACGAGAAAAAAATTAAAATCATCAAAGATAGAGTGAATGATAAAGTTATAAGTTAAGTAACCTTTTTCTAAGCGATTATTATCAGAAAAATAGATAAATAAGTTAGAAATATACTCTGGAGCGTCGTAAAACACTTGATGGTACACTTCCCAATCTGGCTTAGCCCCCACTTCATGCCTAAGCCCTGCAAACAAAGCAAGTATCAGTACTAAAAAATAGCCTAAAAGGCTGTAATCTTTTTTTGCTATAGATGAGTACGAAAAAAGTGTAAGTACGACAACAAGTATAAGATAAATCATTTATCGGAAAACACTATTCATCAAGCTTCAGATCTGAAATAAGCCTTTCATATAAAGACTCTTTATCAAATACTGTATTTTTATCTAAATTATCTCTTCGGAGTTGCTCGTTCCAAAGGTGGACAGCCTGAGCCCCATCCAAATTGATGTGCTCGTCACTGGCAAAGAAAATTTTCTTCCAGTCCGCCGATGAAATTGGGTAATATTTTTGCACAGAAGCTGCATAGTTTAATAGCCCCCCCTTCTTTACAAAACCAGTAAGAGCTTTGGGCCCTGTAATACCCCATGGCAAATATGAAAAATCTCCTCGCCCCCAAGTTCTACCAATAAGTTTTCTTATTAAGAATTTAAATGTATCCCAGCGTGTAAATTGAAAAGGGTTATCGCAATATTTACTTAAGTTAGAGAAAAGCTTGTTACCTGCGCTTTTAGTACCAATTACAGCATTGTTGATATAGGTTTCGTTTTCAAAGCCAAAGTCTAATTCGTCATTAATATAAAAAGGCGACAAACAAATAACATCCATATCAACCCAATAGGTATTACTGCACTTTAGGAGCATTTCGTACCTAAAATGGTTTGCAAATCCAGCATAACTACCTTTGCCTTTACCTGTCACAGACCCGTAAGTAAAAACTTTATTTTTTGGCAGTATAACATTAGCATCTAGCACTTCTACACCATCTGGTATGTTTGATACTTCATCATAGGTATACAAATACACCTTATGCCCTGCACGTAAAAAAGAGGTTAAACACACTCTTTCTAATCTAGATAAAGCACCACCTATCCATAACGATCTTATTTCTGCCAACATTTAATACCTATTTTTTCTATACTACTATTTATATATAAATATAATAATAGTGATTTTTTATATAAAAATTCAGAAACTCTCTTTTAATCATTCGAGCATGATACATATATAACCTCAATTTTCTTGAAGTTTATATAATGTACCCAATGAACTTTTTCTTTACCTTTTAAATAAAACTGATGTTCAGTAACATATTGCAATACACTTAAGGTAACTAATACCATTATATCTCTTACATAAGCTAGACATAAAAAGAGGTAAGACTTAACTTCTCAATCGAGAAAACATATAAAGCAATATAAGATTAATACAATAGACTTTATCGTCTTAGAGAATTTAAATTGTAGAAATTTAATAGAGCAGACAACTGTGTGTCATTTCTAGCCTTCCCTACATTCATAGAGCTTAGTGATTGGTTGTAGCCAGTGCTTAATTGAAGGTATCTAGTGGGCCAATCTCGCTTATCATTAATTTTTTTACAGTCTACTCCACTTATGTGGGCTATTACTTTAAACCATATATCATCAGCGCTATCAGCCAACTCCATAAATACTTTTTCATTAAAAACTTCGTTGCTCAGCAGGCCAGGAGGGAAAAGCATGCCAGCACCGGAAGTTAAAAATACATCCTCCTTCAAAGAAAAGCTATTAGCTTCATACTCCCATTTGTTATATGGAAGTATTTTTCCTTTTTTATTGTACTTAACTCTATGCGCTCTAGTCCCCAGTATTACATTAGGTAACACTAAATGCTCGCGTAGAAGACCCTCTACCATGTCTTGTGGGTAAATAAAGTCATCATCTATAGTTATAATAATGTCATTTGGGTATTTCTTTGCAGTTGGAATATACTTTTTATAAGATTTAATATTAGAAACAAACTCAACTTCCAGCCCGAATTCATATAAGCTCGATAGCGTTAAAGGTATATCACTTTCTGAAAATTCGGATTCATCCAACCACAGAACAATCTTATTAGGTCTAATAGTCTGTGATAGAATTGACTTTATTATATAGTGAACTTCATGAATCTGTTCTCCATATGTAGTGAACGATACAATTACACTTTTATCCCTTATGTCTGCAAACCTTTTATACTCGTTGAAGTCAGCTAAATCTAGTTGCACCTTTTTGGCTTCGAGTTTAATAACATTGCTCATGTTATTAACTAAAAATGGCATTTTCAGCAATGCACGAAGGTGTTTAAAAAAAACACTCACACTTTTACCCTCTTCTTTAATAATTTAGTTAGCTTAGAGTATTGTAAATATAAATAGCTGCGATAAAAGAAAGTATAAAAAACTAATACTGTACACCAAATTAGAGCTTTCGAAAGTGGTGGAAAGTCATGAAAAACCACCTGTAATGTACATAGTAAAATTACAATTAAAAATTCAAAATATTGTCTAAATCTAGGGAACGAGATCCAAATTCTTGAAGATATTTCGCATCTAAATACATAATAAATATAAAACGAGATCAACGTTGCTACAGCAGCCCCACCCGAACCTAAAAAAGGTATTAAAAGATAGTTTAAAACAAAATTAACACCTAAAGTCAGTATTGACACAAGCATAGAATAATACGTTTTTTTCTTTACATTGATACCCATAGATGTAGCTTCTGACATCGTGTAAAAAAGCGGATATCCAACACAGCAAATAATTATACTTGAAACCAGTTCGTAATTATCAGGAAGTATAATTGCTACTAATGGCGAGAAAATACCTACAATGCAAAATAGATAAAATATAACCACACCCATTAAACTAACAACCGACCTAATGTTTTTCTCTATATCTGGGTGGTCTTCGTTTTTGTAAATAGCCGGTGCCCATATAGTACTAAAAACAGATCTTATTATAACTACAGCCGATGCAAAACTAACAGCAACACTATATAAAGCCAGCTCATTTAAGGAAGATAAGTCTTTAATCATTAACTTATCAATACTTGTCAACCCCCAAAATGCTAAGCCACTTAAAATAAGGGGCAATCCGAAGCTAAAACCATCTTTTAAATCTTTGAAGTTAAATTTATTTTTTTCAAATAAATTTAGAAAATTATAAATTTTAAAATTTTCTATAAGTAAATAAACCAGTAATACAATATTAGATAAAAGATATACATATAAAAGGCCATCAAACATAACATCCTCTAAGTACAGTATACTTATAAGAGCTAGTGAAATGACTAACTTTGGTATTATTTGAGAAAAAGAAAACTTTAGTGCCTTACCTTCCATTCTAAGGTTCAATGAAAGATACCGATTAATTAGAGTAACAATAAATGACGAAATTATAATAATTGCAGTTGCATCATTACTAATTTCAAAAAGATATTGTAAAATACTTACTCTATACGCATAAAAAAGATAACTAAATATACCAAGAGAAATGATCCCCGGCATAATACAGGTTATCATCAAGCTGACCTTCTCAGCTTTGTAATACTCCCTCATGTAATACTGATCTAATCCAAGAGTAAAAACCATTACAACTAAATTACAAATCAAATGGTATATAGATACCCGACCTACATCCTCCATAGCAAAGGTCCATGCTAATAAAGGAGTAATTAGTAAGCCTAAAAATGCACTCATTACTGGACCAGTTGTATAATGTAATAGATCTTTAATTTTAACCAATATTATTTTCTCTAATATATCGTTTTAAATTTATAGAGTAATACTCAAAATAATCTTTAATAAAGAGATTCAGTAACATTTAACCTATTTACTTACTTTTAGGGAAATAAAGCCTAATAAGTACGATTGTTACCCCTATAAAACACCCTAATAAAGTACCGAATATACAAATAAGTGCACGTTTGGGCTTAAACTTTTCCTCTGAAACTAATGCTGGATCTATTGTTTTAAATACATACTCATCCCGAACATTTGCGAACATAATGGTTTTTGTTTGCTCTTCTACTAATTTGTATAGCACGGCACGTATATCAGCAATTTTTGTTTGATCTAATTGCTGAGTTAAAAATTCAGTGCTTTTATTAGCCTCTAACACATCACGTGCTTTCATGGTTTTATTTATATCTTGTATTAACCACTTTACCCACTGCTGTGCTACGTAAGGTGATACATGCTCAACTGCAAGCGTTATCATTCCACTTTCTTTGTCTAAGTTTGCATTAACAATCTTTCTGAACTCTTTATAAGCCTCTTGCATTGATGGCTCAGCCTTAAAAGGTGCTTTAACTTCACGTATCCACTTATTTTGCTCTGCAATATAAAGCTCTTCATCATAAACAATGGTATTCGTTTCACGGTTCCAAGCTTTAGCAGCCATTAAATTGGGTAAAATATTATACTTTTGAATAAATTCGCTGCTAAACTTGCGTGACTTAAGTACTTCAAGCGCCAATTGCGTTTTATCAACCCCACCACCGGCACCCAAGTTAACACCTGCTAAACTAGCAAGCCCACCAAATTGGCCAGCTAATGCGCCTAAACCACCTTGCTGCTGAGCTTCTGCTGGTGCCAATAACGCTTCAGATTTATAAACATTCGGAAGACTAATAGCGTAAAAAACTGATGCCACAGCAAATAAAATAGTTAAAGCAATAACTATCAACTTGCCTTGCCAAATAACGGTAAATAGTTCACGAAGGTCTATTTCATCATTGGCAATATCATCAGTCACTGAACCATTTGCTTGCTTTAGGTTATTTGAGTTGTTTTCCATTTAAATCTCATAAGTTTAGCTATCAGCTATTAAAATTGTACAACATGAATATCACATCAAGTTATTCTTCTAGAGCTAGGAGCTTCTCGTGCTACCTGCCACCAATAACTACAAATAGACCGCCTACTTTTACATTTACGCGGTTTAATACTACATCTACAAGTGCACTTTAAACTAGGGAGTATACCGAAGCGCTAGGAAGAAAACGCAATGTAAATAAAGCACTTACTTTCCTGACGCCTCTATAAATATTAGATACCGCTTATAGCTGCTACAGCTACACCTAATTGGTATACAATTTGCGTTGCAGTACTCCAAAGCGTTAGTTTGTCCATATGACTTGCATCCATAGGTATTACTATTGTATCGCCAGGTTCTAGCTGCTCTGAGTTATTAGCAGCAAACCAGCCACCGGTGTTTGGTATTTTTACTGAGCCATTTGCTTTAATTATGTAAATACTGTCTTCATCAGCGCGATCTTTTAAGCCACCACTTAAATCAATGTACTCATCAACACTTATACCGGCTTTATATAAATGAGAGGTAGAGTAATTAACTTCACCTATTACGCTAATTGAATCGCGCTTGCTGGGTACATATAAAACATCTCCGTCTTGAAGGACTAGGTTTTGCTTGTTTTCAACAATCAGTGGTAAATCGATAACTAAACGCCCCACCGCTTCAACACTTGCTAAATCATTTAATAGTTTATTCATTTCATCATATGTAAGCGTGTTACTACTTACAGAGTTCTGAAAGCTTTTTGATGCAATGTCACGGCGTAACTCGGTTGATAAGCGGGCTAGCTGTTGTTGCTCTTGTTCTTTAATTGAAGCGCGGGTGAATACAGCGGCTTTTTGTTCAGCAAACTCAGAAAAGCCTCCAGCGCGCTCTAATAGTTCTGTTAGTGTTTCGCCGCGGCGAATTGTGTATGTACCAGGAAACCTTAACTCACCTTTAAGCTCTACTTTTACGTTTTCTTGCCAATTTGGGATAGCGAATACGTTAATGCTGTCTTTACTTTGCAATGTAATGTTGCTTTGTAAATCTCCACGCATCGCACTTTCAAGGTCTAAACGCAAGTGCTCTATTTTAGACGCATCGCTTGCAACAATACGCGTAATTTCGGCTTGTTTTACGTAGGCAGACTCTAGCAAGCCACCTGCAGCGGTTACTAAATCACGTACATCACCGCCTACCATTAAAGGGTAAACACCTGGAAATGTAACATTGCCGCTAATTTCTACTAGCTGCATAGCCTGATCAACAGAGGCTTGTTGCTTAAATTTGGCAATAATCGGGGCTAAAAGGTTATGACGGCTAAATAAGGCGTAATCTTCAGGTTTTAGCTCAAGCTCGGCTTCTTCTTTTGCTTTACGTTTTGAAATTTCGGCGATGGTAATGGCTTTATTTTCTTCAAAAAGAAATTCCTCTTCTTCTTGGTTTATGCCGATGTATTTTTCAAACTCTTTTTGCTGATACGTATGCCATTGCTCAGCTTTAAGCTGCTGCTCTTGCTGCTCTTGACTCAACGCCATATTAGCAAGTGCTGATTTTTCAGCTTCTTTTTCTTCAAAACGGCTAAATACTATGATTTTGTCATTAGCTTTTAATGCTAAATTGTTTTCAGGGTTTTTAATAATGGCTTGTGCTACATCAAACTGGTGCGCTTCTATATCACCATTTATGTTAATTTCGCGAATAACTAGGCCGTAGCTTAAATCTGCTTGTGGCAGTAAGTCGCCACGTACTGATTTTAAAACATCAGAAATACGCTTACCTTGATACCATTGATAATTACCCGGGCGCGCTACAGCACCAATTAAGCTAATAGAGTTTTGGTATTGTGAGCTAACAGAATTAAAGCGTACACGGTCGCCATCTTGCGGGATGTAGTTAATTTGTGGCTTAGTAAAGTCTACTGATAGCACTTCTTTACGATCAAAATTGAAACGCTCTACCACGGCATTTTTAGCATAAGCACCGGCTTTTAGGCCCCCTGCCATAGTGAGTAACTGCTTAGCTGTTTCGCCTTTTTTAAGTTCAAATATTGCAGGGCGTTTAACTAAGCCATCTACAGCAACTTGGGCACCGACTGGTGGCACAAAAACAACATCACCAGGCTTTAATACTATGTCGTTGCTGCTGTCTCCATTGATTAGTAAATCGTAAAGATCGAAATTAGCTACTGTTTTACCAGCGCGTTTTACTTCTATGTTACGCAGTGAAGCTATTTCAGACACACCACCACTTACAAACAAAGCATGTGATACGGTTGTTAAAGACGAAACGCTGTAACTGCCTGGTTTGTAAGCTTCACCTAATACAAGTATGCGCATACTACGCAGTTGGCCCAGTGATACAAAGGCTTTTACACCGATGACTTCTTGCTCAACTTTTACTTTTATTAGTTCTTTAATTTCGGAAAAAGTTAAACCTGCGACTTCTACAGGGCTTAAATCGGGAATGCTAATTCGTCCTTCACGGTCAATAGTTACATCAAAACTATCGCTTTCTTTTCCGTAAAAGTTAATTTTTAGTTGATCCCCAGGACCTACTATATAAGTGTCAGGTACGGCTGCATTTTCACTTGGCATAAATGTGGTGGGTTCACCGGCAAAAAGCTCGTAGCCGTAAGGTTTTAATTCTTCTGTTTTTGGTTTAAAGCGCTCTTCGTCAGTTAAATCTTCTTGTTCTTGTTCTAGTTTTTCACGTTCGCCGATTGTAGGCTGCTGCTCTTTTGTATTTTCATTACTCGATTGATTAGCGCCGGTAATCGTAGCAATATCTACACCGTATTGTTTTGCTAGGGCTTCTTGTTGGGCTTTTGGCAATTTTTTAAATTGCTCAATTTGAGAGGCTGTTGGCGTAAAAGCCATCGCACTAAAACTACAAACTAGAATAAAAGCACTAAAAAATTGTATAAAAACTTTCACGAGTAGGTATATCCCTAGGTCTACAACCAAAATTGGTGGCTATAATACATTAAATCAAAACAAATAAAAAAGGGACTTTCGTCCCTTATGTCACTTAAATGTCATTAAATACGTTTTTTGGTTAAAAACTGTAAACTAACGTTAATGACGTCTCTGTATCTGTGCTTTCTTCGTCATCAGCAACATCTGAGTTGTTGGTGACATTAAAAGCGACTTTCATTTGCAGCGAGCCATTTATTTTTGCTAGCAATGCAGTTTCTGAACGCGTTTTGGTGTTTGAATCACCGTACTCAACCGATACAAGTTGAGTAAAACGTGCACTGTCTGAAATCTGCCAGTTGTAATCAAGTTTACCTAAAGCAATTATTTCACTGTCGCTTTCGCCTGCAAGTAGGTTACCGTCGTCATCAACTTGCGTGCTGTCGTCAGAGTATTCAAAAAATTTGTAACCCGGACCAAACTCTGCATTCAACCACATATCCGGTTGGTCAATTAAACGTAAGCCGTAACCCGCAGAAATTACAGATTCAGTTCTATGCGCGCCAAAGTAGTCTGAAACGTGTGAACCATAAATGAATAAATGAGAGTTCTTTTCATTTAATTTGTAATTACCTTGCGCAGATGCAGAGTACTTTTCGTTCGTACGCTGTTTGTCTTTGTCGCCGTTGTCATCCTCTACTTCATCTTCTTTATAGATGCCGTCGATTTTGTACTCATTATTCCAGTTTTCTAGGTGATGTAATACCTTTAAACCGCCTTTTAATGTTGTAGTTTCAGTGTTACCACTAGTGACAATAGCACCTAGCTCGCTTGTTACTTCCCACGTTTTTTTCTCTGCGTCTTCAGCGAATGCGTTAGTTGCAGCAGACGCTGCAACTAACAGTGTTAAAAGCTTTAATTTCATTAAAAATAACCTATTTAATCCTAAAAATTATACTAATTCGCTTAATTAAGTAATCTATTTCGAGGCTGGAAAAACGTGTTGATAGCCAGGCAAAAAATTCGCTATTTAGTTGTTCTAAATGAGAATTTTTAACGCAGATAGCGACACGTTTAACCCCGCAAAATGATTAAGTATTATTGCGGATTTGTATTAGTCTTGCTTGTGTAAATGTACATCCATTTGTGGAAATGGGATTGTAATGTCTGCATCATCTAATGCAATTTTAATGTTCTCTAATAATGCCCAGTACGTTGGCCAGTAATCACCAGAGTTTACCCAAGGACGCACAATAAAGTTTACGCTTGAGTCTGCAAGTTCAGAAACTGCAACAGTATATGCTGGATCTTTAAGTAAACGAGTCTCTGAGTCAAGTACTGACTGTAATACTTCTTTTGTTTTACGTAAGTCAGCATCGTAGCCTACACCAATTACTAAGTCGATACGGCGAGTAGACTCACGCGAGAAGTTAGTAATTGCACCAGACATAATTTGTGAATTTGGTACGATAATTACTTTGTTATCTGGAGTGCGAAGCTCTGTAGAGAATATATCAATTTTTTTAACTGTGCCCATTTTACCGCCAGCTTCAACAAACTCACCAGATTTAAATGGACGAAGCAATATAATAAGTACGCCAGATGCAAAGTTAGACAGCGAACCTTGCAGCGCTAAACCAACAGCTAGGCCAGCCGCACCTAAAATAGCAATAAACGAGGTTGTTTCTATACCGATTTGCGAAAGTGCCATTAAAATAGTGGCAGCAAATACGATGGCATAAACTATACTCGATACAAATGAGCCTACAGCTTTATCAACTTTCTTTTTATCGAATGTTTTTTCTGTTAAACCTGCACAAAACTTGGCAATACGGCTACCAAGTAAAAAGATAACAAGCGCAATAACTGCTTGAATACCGTAGTGTAAAATTAGGCCTGAGTTTTCGTTTAGCCAAGTAAGTATTGAATCCATAGTAACTCCAAATAGTTTTTATTAAGCAATTTCCCGCAAGTGAGTATACATTAATTTACATTTCATTCTCATCAAATAGTAAATTATCACTACAAAATAGTTTTTATTGTCAGCGCTATTACGCTACACACTCTTTATGAACCTTTACTGATAGTAGGCAATTTTATGAAATATTTATTTTTTTTGATTTTTTTTAATTTTAGGCTTCACAACATTTATAATATTATGTATTATGCGCGCCACACCAAACGAGGTGTGTAGTGGCGGTTGTAGCTCAGTTGGTAGAGCCCCGGATTGTGATTCCGGTTGTCGCGGGTTCAAGCCCCGTCAATCGCCCCATTCTTTTCCTTTTGTTCCTGTTTTATCCCCAGTTCGTTTTTAAATTTAAATTTGCTCATCTATCCTACTTTACCTAATACCTTACTTGATCAGATACTAAATTAGTTTGCTGTTTACAATCGCACAATAATGCACCAATATACTTTACATATAAACAGAAAGTGTTACCTTATTAACGTTTAATAGCATTTAGTATTAGCAAACCACCACTTCTTCTTGGGATATTCTAACGAGCATGATCAAACACGCTATTTTTATTTTATTACTTGGTTACCTTTCTTTTGCTAGCTTGAATGCAAAAGCCCAAAATAATATTTCCTATGTAAAGCTACTTGGTGAACTGCAATATTTAATTTCGCAAAAGCAATTTGATGAAGCGTACAAAAGCAGTCAAAAACACTATAAATATTTGGGCGAACCTGATTTTGACTACTTGCTTGGGGTTTCAGCACTAAATTCTGGTCTTTCTGCTCCGGCGGTATTTGCTTTTGAGCGAGTAATAGAAGCAAAACCACAGTGGTATGAGGCACGTTTATATTTAGTAAAATCTTATATTGCTGCCAATAATTTACCTGCAGCTAACGCTCAAGCGAATGTATTAATTAATACTGATACTTCACCAGAGGGTGTAAAAAAAGCGGCTCGTTCTTTATTAGCAACATCACAGCACAAGCAGCGCTTAACAGAGCGTACATATGATCAGAGCATTGAGCTTGCATATGGTGTAGATGGTAACGTTAATGCAGGCACCTCTGAGGATACAATTTTAATCCCTAATTTGGGTGAGTTTTTACTATCACCCGAAAGTAAAAGCACTGACGATAATTATATAAAGCTAAATTATAAAGGGCGGTACTTTCACCCCATTGATCAGCGAAGCTCTTTTGCTTTAGGTGTAAATACCGATTGGTATAAATTTAATGAGCTATCTGAATATGACCGTATTAATACCAATATATCAGGTCGATACCAACAAAAGTTAAATGATAACACCCTGTGGTATTTGCAAGCTGGTATTACGCCTTTACTGTTAGATGGCGAGCTATACAGAACCGAGTCATCATTAACAAGTGGAGCTAGTTACCAATTTAATAAACAATTAAGTGTATTTGGAGCGCTATCAATTGGCCTTATGAATAATACATTTGACGAGAAACTAGATAACTCCTTTTACACTCTTAATATAGGTGCAAGTTATCTATCTCAAAAATGGTACCAAAGCGTTAGCGCAAACTTTAAAAATGAAAGCGCTAACATTGACGAAGGTGAGTTTAATGCAAGAAGCATTAGCGGAATTTATTACCAAATAAATGCATTACTTAGCCAACAATGGCAAGTCTCTGCACAAACAGGGTATCAATGGATTGAATATCAGGATGAGCACCCGCTATTTCTTCAAGAGCGAAGCGATGACCTATTGATACTTTCTAGCTCGTTACGCTACTTAGTTAATAAAAGTTTAGCGTTGCAATTAGCATTGAACTATCAAGACAAAACCAGTGATATTTCTTTGTTCGAATACGATCGCTTTGATACCAATATAAGCGCAAGTTACTCATTCTAATTAAGGTACTTATGAAACATTTAATTCCGGTATTAACCACCTTACTTTGTGTGAGTTTTTATTCTCAAGCGAGCACAACTGTTGCAGGAAAAACTATTTTAGCTCGGGGCGCTGTACTTGCTACAGATGCCGAATCCGCCCAACAACGAACACTTAAGCGACGCGACACGGTATATGGCGTTGATAAAATAACGACTGGCGAAAAAAGCAAAGCGCAATTTTCAATGTCTGATGGCGGCTTAATTGCATTAAAAGAAAACTCTGAGCTAAATATTGCTAACTATGAATTTAATACAACGACTCAGCAAGGCTCTGCCTCTATTGAGCTAATAAAAGGCGGGCTGCGTTCTATTTCGGGTGTTATTAAAAAAAATGGTGGCGCGTACAGTGTTAAAACACCGGTTGGATCAATTGGTATTCGCGGTACCCATTTTGAACTACAGCTTATAGATGGTGATATGTATGTAGCTGTTTGGGATGGCGCAATAGATTTAACACTAGAAGATCAAAGCGTTGTATCCCTTGGCAGTAATGAGCCTTTTTCTTTTGCGCAGGTTACCTCATTAGGGCGCGTGATTAAAACAACTCAGGCACCTGCTGTTTTTACCCAAACCATAGCGACTATTAGTGATGACACAAGTGCTGAGCAACCAACAGAGCAGCAATCAATAGTACAAAACAATACTTCAGAAAAAACGACAGATGCCGATATATCAATAACTGATGTTTATGCTCAGCAGCAATTTCAGGCGGTAAATGATGCAACCTTAATTGACCAAATCGCGCAGCGCCAAGGTGTTTTTAATTACCAAGCAACCAGCTTTGATGTGTCGTCGAGCCTAGGAGAAGTCAGTGATTTTTCTATGTCTATGTCGGTAGATTTTGATAACGGCACAGTTCCCGATGGAGAAATTAGCTTTAATGATGCTGGCGGCAACTGGTACGCAGCTTACAGCGGCTTAATTGATTTAACCAAACTAGATTTAGCCGTTACATTTGCTTCTCATAACAACAATAAAGCAACTGGCCAAATTGATGCTGTGTTTTTAAATGACATAGATACCATCACGGGTGATTTTAGCCTTAGTGAAATTAATAACCCTGCTGTAAATGCCGGTGGCGACTTTAGATTAGAACCTTAAGTAACCTGCACTTTGGGTAATAATTTTCTTAACTAGTATTCAGATTAAGTAACTTGAATATAAAGCTTTTTATTGGAGTATGTAGAATGACAGCAAAGAACCTTTTTTTGCTCGGTTCAATGGTTTTTTTGCTTAGTGCGTGTGGAGGCTCCGATGAGACAGCTCAACAAGACTCAGAACAGCTACCTGTAGAACAAGTTACACCCACCCCTTCTGCTACACCGATAAACCTTACAGGTATAACGGGTAACTCTGTTGTTACTAAAACACAGGTGTCGGGTGCCGTGGCCTCTAGCAGAGGGGTTGTAGGCACAACGGTTGCAAACTCTCAGGCTACAATAACTCTTTCACAAATTAATGAAGTTATACAAGGCAATATCACTTTTTTACTTAGCGTGTCTGATCCCGATGGCATTAGCGCAGTAAATTTAGTACTGCCGAGTGTAAATAAAAGCCTAGCACTTTGCACACAAGCATGTGGAACAGATTTTGAGCAGCCGGTTATAGGATTGAGCCCTTACTTTTATGGCGTTGATCCTGGTGATCTACGCTTAGAGATATGGATCACCGATAGCCTTAACAACCAGGTACTTGCAGACGCAGTGACGGCTAATTGGCAACCCTACCAAATAGAAGGCACAACAGCACAGCGAGACGGACAAACGATTAATTTAGCGTGGAAAGAAAACGAAAACTTAAACCGCTACAATATTTACTTAGCAACCGAAGCTGGCATTACCACCAGCAATATAAATACGCTAGAAAATGGCCAGCAGTTTTTAAGTGTATCTGGCTCTAGCTTTAGTGTAGACAACCTATTAGCTGATAAAAGCTATCAAGTTTTAATAACTGGTGTAGATGGCAGTGGTGAAAGTGGCTTTGCTGAGTTAATTAACGTAGCACCGCAAGGAGGAGAGCTAAACTTTGCGCCAAAAGCGGTAAACGATCAATTTTTAGTTAATGAAGATCAAGCCTTGCAAGGCAACGTTTTAACTAACGACACTGATGAGTACCAAGGGGAGCTATATATAAACACAACCCCTTTAGTTACCCCTCAGCATGGCAGTATTTCACTCAGCGAAAGCGGTGATTTTACTTATACGCCACGAGCTAACTTTAACGGCATTGATGCATTTAGTTACCAAGTAATTAATGAACTTGGGATGACAGATACCGGTATTGTAGAAATAACGATTAACGCTGTAAACGATGCCCCCATAGCCCTTAATAACACATACAATATAAGTGCTGACGGAACGTTATTAGTTGGCGCCCCCGGCTTATTAAATAACGACAGCGATATAGACCAAGATCTACTCACTCTAGATACAACGCCTGTTAGCCTACCGAGTAAGGGTACTCTCACACTTGTTGCTGATGGCAGCTTTGAATATGTAGGTAGTGCAAATATGCAAGGCACTGATAGTTTTCAGTACCGTATTTTTGATGCTCAAGGTGCTGAGGCTATTGCAAGTGTTACAATTAATGCACTGGATCAAAATAGCCCGCCTACTGCTGCAAACGATAGCTATAGTGTAGATGAAGATACCACACTTGTAGTTGATGCAAGCCAGGGTTTACTTGCTAACGACACAGACCCTAATAATGATACTTTCATCATTGATGATACTTATCTTATTTCACCTGCCCATGGGCAATTGCAATTAGCTACCGATGGTAGTTTTTCATATATTCCTGATTCTAATTACTACGGTATCGATGAATTTCAATACCAAGTGATCGACACTTTCGGTGCCACTGCCACTGCAACGGCAACACTCACAATAAATAGCATGCCTGATACCCCTAATGCTCAAAATGATGAATACCAATTTCAGTATAATCAAACACTGGTTATTTCAGCTGAAAATGGCTTACTTAAAAACGATGTAAACATAGAGCCAGGTAATCTCACCGTTAACACCACTCCCGTAGTTAACGTACAAAGCGGTACTTTGGCACTTAACGTTGATGGGTCATTTTCCTATCAACCTGATTCAGATGCATTAGATGTTGATAGTTTTACTTATTCAGTTTCAAATGAACAAGGGCTAACATCCACAGCACAAGTTGTATTAAGTAAAACAGGGTCTAACTCCCCTGCTGAAGCTAATGATGATGAATATACGTTATTAGAAGACAGCCCTGCTACTTTGTTAAACGTATTAGAAAACGATACCGATGCCAACGGCGATACACTTACCCTTACTAATGTTACAAATACAATCGGCAGCGCACGCATTGTAAACAATAGAATTGAGTATACACCTGAGCCCAATTACTTTGGTGAAGTAACCCTAAACTATACGATTGCAGATGGCACGCCAGCTCAAAGTAGCGCAATGGCCACCCTCATTATTATACCGGTTAACGATGCCCCCATTGCGGTGGCTGATAGCGCCGCAATGCAAGAAGATGCATCGCCAATTTTAGTTGATGTGCTTGCCAATGACACTGATATAGACAGTAACAATTTAACTATAACAAGTGTTGGCACCGAATTTGGTTCAGCCAGCATTGTTGATAATAAAATTCAGTATAGCTCTGCACCTAATACCCATGGCGTGGCAATTGTATCGTACAGTGTATCCGATAATAACGGCGCAGAAGCAACGGCTAATTTACAAGTAACCATTTCGCCAATTAATGATGCACCAATAGCAAATGCCGATAGCATTACCATTACAGAAGACGCTACTGCTACCTTAATAAATGTATTAAGTAACGACACAGACATAGATGGTGATACCTTAACTCTTAGCTCTGCTAGCAGTGATATTGGCAGTGTCTCAATTGTAAATTCTCAAATTCAATACACTCCCGCAGAAAACAATAATGGCACTGCAACAGTCAGCTATACAATAACCGATGGTACGCAAAGTGCTTCGGGGATACTTACAGTAACAATCACCTCTGTTAATGATACGCCGGTAGCAAACCCTGATACCGCAACCATTTTAGAAGATGCTGCGCCAACGAGTATTAACGTAATAGCTAACGACACAGATGTAGACAACGACCCCCTTGCTATTAGCACAGCAAGTGCAAGCACCGGCTCAGTATCGGTGTCTGGCAGTAACCTAGTTTACACACCTGAGGCAAACTTTAACGGCCAAGCCGTTGTAAATTACACACTTACTGACGGCACGACTACCGCCGCAGGTGTGCTTACGGTAACAGTAACAGCAGTTAACGATGCACCTGTTGCTAACCCCGACACAGCGACTATTTTAGAAGATGCTGCAGCAACAAATATTAACGTACTTGGCAATGATACAGATGAAGAAAACGACGCTCTTTCTATTAGTGCGCTAACGACCACATCAGGTGCAGTTACAAGTACAGGTAATGATGTAATCTTCACGTCTGAGGCTAATTTTAATGGCCAAGTAACGGTAAATTATACCCTAAGTGATGGTACTGATACGGCTATGGGCGTACTAACAATAACTGTAACGCCCGTTAACGATGCCCCAATTGCAAACCCTGATTCTGCCACAATTTTAGAAGATGCCGTAACAACAAACATTAATGTATTAAGTAACGACACAGACCCTGAAAATGACTCGCTCACGATAAGCGATGCAAGTACCAATACTGGTAGCGTTTTGGTAGCCGGTAGCAACCTTGCTTATACTCCAGAGGCCGATTTTAACGGCCAAGCAGTTATAAATTACACCCTAAGTGATGGTACTGATACAGCCTCTGGGGTACTTAATATTACGGTTACACCTGTGAACGATTCGCCAGTTGCCAACCCTGATACAGCCACAATAAATGAAGACAGCTCGACTACTGTAAATGTAGTGGCTAATGATACTGACACTGAGGGCGACTCACTCACTATTACCACGGTTTCTGCTGACTCAGGAAGCGCAACCATTGTGGCGAATCAAATACAATATACACCGCAAGCTGATTATAACGGCACTGCAGTTGTTACCTATACAGTTAGTGATGGCGAGGCGGCTACATCAGCTACACTTAATATCACAATAAATTCAGTGAACGATGCGCCGGTAGCAAGCCCAGATACAGCCACTATTTTAGAAGATGCCGCAGCAACAAATATTAATGTGTTGGGCAACGACACTGATGTAGAAAACGATACACTTTCTATTAGTGCTGTAACTGCCACATCGGGCACGGTAACAAGCTCTGCAAGTGATGTAATTTATACTCCAGATGCAAACTTTAATGGTCAAGCCACTATAAATTACACCCTAACTGATGGCACTGATACAGCCAATGGCGTGTTAACTATTACGGTTACCCCAGTGAACGATGCGCCAGTTGCCAACCCAGATACTGCCACTATTTTAGAAGATGCCGCAGCAACAAATATTAATGTGTTGGGCAACGACACTGATGTAGAAAACGATACACTTTCGATTAGTACTGTAACTGCCACATCGGGCACAGTAACAAGCTCTGCAGATGATGTAATTTATACTCCAGAGGCAAACTTTAGCGGTCAAGTTACTATAAATTACACCCTCAGTGATGGCACCGATACAGCCAATGGCGTGTTAACTATTACGGTTACCCCAGTGAACGATGCGCCAGTTGCCAACCCAGATACTACCACCATTTTAGAAGATGCCTCAGCAACTAGTATAAATGTATTGAGCAACGATACGGATGAAGAAAACGATACTCTTTCTATTACTTCTGTAAATGCTGATGTTGGCGCCATTTCTAGCTCTGGTGCTAACGTTGTTTACACGCCAGAAGCTAACTTTAATGGCCAAGTAATCGTAAATTATATCCTAAGCGATGGTACAGACACTGCTGCGGGAACACTAACCATTAATGTAACCCCTGTAAATGATGCGCCTGTAGCGCAACCTGATACAGCAACAATCAATGAAGATGCTCCCGAAACAACCATTGACGTTATAAGCAACGACACCGATGCAGATGCAACCGATACCCTAGCTTTAACGGCCGTTACAGCGGATATTGGTACAGCGAGCGTTGAAAATAATGAGATTAAATATACCCCCGCCTTAAACAACGAAAGCACAGCAACACTCACCTACACGTTAAGTGATGGTACTGATGAGGTGCAAGGTAATTTGACCATTACAATTGTAGCAATTAACGATGCTCCAACGGCAGTAAATCAAACTTTTGCTATTGGTGAAAATTCCACTGATGGAGAAACAATTGGTACTATAACAGCGTCTGATATTGAAAATGATACCCTCACATTTAGCCTAAGCGGTGGCGAAACCTCATTATTTAATATTGATAGCAATAGCGGGTTGTTAACCGTAAATGGCAACAGTGCCTTTAATTTTGAAACAGCTACACAGCACACAGTTAATATAGATATTACCGATAACGGCTCTCCAAATGAAACCACTACAATAACCATTAATGTGAATATTACGGATGAAGAAGACCCGTTAATTCCTGTAGAAGATGATACATTTGGACGAGCGATTAGCGAACAGTTAGATCTTTCGAGCGTTTTTTCAAATGGTGAATTTAACGATAGCATTGAGCTTAACACTAACCTTTATTTTGTAGGTTACAATAACAACACAGATACAGATATCGTTGTTGTTTCTTATACCAATACGGGCGATTTAAACACTGCATTTAATAGCAGCGGCTTTAAAACGATAGATTTTGGTGAAGATGAAACAGGCACGGCTATTATCTCTGGTAATGGTGAATTATTTATAGGTTATTCAAGCTTTAATGGCTCAGAAACTGAAGCATGTTTATTAAAAATGAGTGCTGCAGGCGTTATAAGTACTAACTCTGGCGACGCTAACAGCGGTACTAAATGTACAACACTGGCTAGTGAATCTGTAATAAACGACCTTGAGTTCACCGACAATAAAATACAAGGCGTTGGCTACTCGGTAAATGGTTCAGACAAAGACAGTTTATTTCTTAAATTTGATGTATCGACCCTCGCTTATGAATCAGGCAGCCCAGGTATAGTAGATGTAAGTGGCCAGAACCTGGATGATGAATCGCACGCTATTAAAAACTTTGGTAACTCTGATTTACTTGTAGTGGGCAGCAGCATAGGTGAAGAAGGTGATTTAGATGCAACCATCAGATACCTTATTCCGGATGGCAACAATAATGGAAGTTTTAACTCTGGCGATGCGCTTATATTAGATTTATCGGACGAAGAAGGTGACGATGAGCTACTTGCAGTTGGCGGAGTAGACGCAGCTAATTTTAATGCCTTTTTAGGGGGATATATTACTCGCTCTTCAGGTGAGAAAGAGGCTGTAATGATCTCAATTGATAACAATGGCAATATTGATGAGAATATAGGGGATGAAGGAATCGCCGTATACAATATTGATGAAAACTCGGGTTCTGCTAATGGCGGCGCACAAATAACGGGTGTGCAATACGCCCCTATGAGTAATCAAATCATTCTCTCAGGTACTACAGGTGTGGAAGCCTCTGGTGATACCCAAAACGAGCAACTATTTTCGGCGCGAGTATCTATATCTGATGGCGCGCTTGACACTAGCTACGGCAATGCAGGCATAAACATTGTCTCTAACGTTATCAGTCATCAATCTGCTAATGCATCAACTATTGATGAAAATGACACTCTGTGGCTATCAGGCAGATTTAACGATTCATCTAATGAGCCTTTTGTAACGTCAATAACGAGTGATGCAAATTTAAACACCGACTTTGCAATAAATGGTTATACAAGTATAAATGACTTAAGTGTTAGTTCAGACGATTTATCGATGAATGTATTGCAGCTACAAAACGGCGTGCAAGCCAATAAGTTTTTAAGCGCCTCTATTGCACAACTTAATACTAATAATAAGCTAGTGCTCACTCGCTATAGCAGTGCAGGCATTATTGATACCAGCTTTAGCCTTGATGGTAGTAAAGCCCTAAATATTAATGTTGCCTTTAAAACCATTACTTTAAAAGAGCTTAGCGATGGCAGTATCATTATTGCGGGTACACTCATAAACGGTTTAAACGAAGAAGGCTTTATAGCAAAAGTAGACCAGGACGGTTACCTAGATGAAAGCTTTGCCAACGAAGGTATTTATACCACTGTAGATATTTTAAATATCAATATTAACTTTGCAGATGTTGCTGTAGATAGCAGCGGCTATATTGTTGCTGTAGGCTCTTCGACTAATGCTTTAAGCGTAACAAGATCGTTTGCAACGATGTTAAAAAGCGATGGTAATTTAGAAAATAGCTTTGCTACAAGCGGTGCTTACTACGGCAGCGTAAATGAGTTTTTTGAAACACTCTATATAGATACAAATAAAGATATATATATTGCAGGCAAGCAAGTATCTGGCAGTGACTCGCAATTAATAATGTTGAAAATAGACGATGATGCTAACGCGCTATTTAGCTATACAGATAGCCGCTCTTCGACAGATATTAGTAATAGAGCAGCAAAAATACTCGCCGATAGTGCGGCAAATCTCTATTTAGTTGCTAATGAAGGCACTACGCCAAACCAAGCGGTGATTATCAAGTTACAACCAGATGGAACTGAAGATACAAGCTTTGCCACTAGTGGTGTTGGGCAATATCAATTAGCATCAAGTTCTGATACTAAAGTTACCGATGCGGTGATTGATACTACAGGTAATATAATTTTATCAGGCATGAGTGATTCTAAAGGGATGATTGCCCGCATATTAGCTAATGGCACTATCGACACCTTATTTGGAGAAAATACGCTTGGTTATTATCAGGCTAATCAATGCGATGGCACACATCAGTTTACATCAATGCTTTTACAAACAGATACCCAAGTGGTACTTAGCAGTACATGCTTTGATAATGCCTCTAATAATGTCAGTTTATCTAAGTTTAACTTTTACCCTGATAGAGTTAAGCCCTAAATTATGAAAGTTAAATTTTATGGCGTAAGAGGCTCAATGCCATCTCCGGGTGAGCATACGCACCTATTTGGTGGTAACACCTCATGTGTGTATGTTGAGCAAACAAATGGCAAAAGCCTGATTCTCGACTCAGGTACGGGCATTGCACAGTTAGGTGAAAAGCTCATAGAGCACACGACCCCCATTGCAATTTTATTAACGCATAATCATTGGGATCATATTCAAGGCTTTCCTTTTTTTAAGCCTATTTACCAAGCCGATCGTGATATAACCATTGTTGTAGGTGATGTTGAAGACGAGCAAACTAAAAATGCGATTTTAATGCAAATGTCTGGCTCTTTTTTTCCGGTTAGCTACCAACACTTACCTGCAAACATTACATTAAACACTCAGCTTGCTACTCAAAAAAACTTTACTCTAAATAGTTTTAACGTATTTACCGCGCCGTTAAATCACCCAGGCGGGGGCACAGCGTATTGTGTGCATGCTGAAGGCAAAAAAATTGCTTATATAACAGATAACGAATTGGCCCCACCCGGTGTTGTAAAAACCACAGTTACCCAGTGGGCTGATTTTATTAAAGATGCTGACTTATTAATTCATGATGCACAATTTACTACCGAAGAGCTCACGCTTAAGCACGGTTGGGGGCATAGTACATTTAAGCAAGTAGCTGAATTAGCAATGCAAGCGTGTATTAAAAATTTAGCGATTATAAGCCACGACCCAGCAAGAACCGATGACGAGCTACTCGCAATAGAAACACATTTACAGGCAAATTATGGCGAGCATATTAATATTGAATGTGCCAGAGAAGGCCGAACGTTTGAGTTTACGCCAAGTAAGGATTAATAGTTATTTCTCGCGTTTATATTCCTAAAATTTACCGCCACCTATTTGTAGGCTTAGCCATTACGCTGCTTATAGCTGCTGTAGAATTATTCTCTAGTGGCGCATTAGCCAAGCTGCTCAATAGGGTCGAAGGTATTATTTACGACTCTAGGCTATTGCTAACTTTACCCGATACTCCCCGTCAGCTCGACGAAACCGTTGTTATTATCGACATAGATGAAAAAACGATGCAAGAGCAAGGGCGTTTCCCGTGGAGCCGGGCAAAAATGGCAGACCTGGTAAATAAACTCACAGAGGCCGGTGTTGTAGTTATTGCATTTGATATATTTTTTTCTGAACCGGAAACAAACCCTGTTAACCAAATTCAATCTAGAGCCCCTGATTTATTAAGTGCATACAAAGTAGCGTTAAATGATATTAAACATCAGGTAGACGCTGATACCACCTTTGCTAAAACACTCAATAGTAACGATACCGTATTGGGTTTTTTATTAAACAACGATACCTACAAACAGCGTAACCCGTTGCCAGAGACAAGCGTACTATGGCCAAAGAGCGAGCAAAATAACTCCCAAGTAACCCAGTTTTTAGGCGCTACTGTTAATATACCTATGCTGCAAAATAGTGCCACGGGCAACGGATTTATCAATGCTCACAGCGAAAACGACGGATTTATCCGTAAAGCGGCACTGGTTAATAGAGTAGGTGATAAGCTCTACCCTTCTTTAGCACTTGAGGCAGCACGTTTATATACCTTAGCGAACAGTATTGAAACACGCGCGAGTGCCCAAGGCGACCTGACCTTTTTTGAAGGGGTTAAATTTCATGAGCATTGGATTCAAACAGATGAGTACGGCCAAATTTTTATCCCGTACAAAGGCCGTGCTAAAAGTTTTCAATATTACTCTGCCACAGATGTATTAACCAAAAAAGTTACCGAGCAGCAATTAGAAGGCAGCGTAGCATTTATTGGTACATCCGCAATTGGTTTAGCTGATTTAAGAGCAACACCAGTGGGTTTACAATACCCTGGGGTAGAAGTGCATGCCAATATTTTTGAAGGGCTACTCCATCCAGAAATTTTACCTTCTCAACCCACATGGGCTTTAGGGGCAACATTATTAATAATTACCTTTGTGGGCTGTTGCTTATCGTTTTTAAGCTTTCGTAAAAGCGCCCGCTTTATTGTCACACTTTCAGTGAGTGTGGCTGGACTAGTTATATTGCTTAATTTTTATTTATGGTCAGTACAAAAAATTAGTCTGCCGCTATTTATGCCGCTGTTACTTATTTCCCTATTAGCAGCCTACTTTGTTTTTATTGGCTCTATAGCAGAAATGAAGCACAGCCGAAAAATTAAATCGATGTTTAATCAGTATGTACCGCCTGATCATATTGAGCAGTTAATTCGCCAACGTAAACAGCTTACTCAGCAAAGTATAAAACGAAATATGACCGTATTATTTGCTGATATAAGAAGTTTTACTGCGCTGTCGGAAGGAATGAGCGCAAATCAATTAAGTGATTATTTAAATCAGTACTTATCGGCGACTACAAAAGTTATTTTTGATCACAGCGGCACTATAGACAAATACGTAGGCGATATGATTATGGCCTTTTGGAATGCCCCACTTGAAGATAGCGACCACGCAAAACACGGTGTTGAAGCAGCAATAGCAATGGTAGCAGGCCTTACAAGCCTTAATAAAGCATTTGCTGAGCAACAGCTTCCTCCCATTAGCATTGGTGTGGGTATAAGCACTGGTGAAATGAATGTTGGCGATATGGGCTCGGTGTACAGAAAAGCCTATACAGTACTAGGAGATGCAGTTAATTTAGGCTCAAGAGTAGAAAGCTTGACCAAATTTTACGGGGTAGCTATTCTGGTTACAGAAGAGACAATGCTTGCTTGTCCACATATTGCATTTCGCTTAATTGATAAAGTACAGGTAGTGGGTAAAGTAAATGCAACTGAGCTATATGAACCTGTCAACTTTATAGCTGATATAAGCGAAAGCCAGCTATTTGAAATTAAAAAGTCGTTCACTGCTATGCAGCATTACAATAATAAAAATTGGCAACTGGCTCTATCGTTATTTGAAGAGCTAAGTGAAACTGCCTTATTGAGTGATCACGTTTACCACATTTTTATTAACCGAATTAAAAATACCGATTTGCAAACTTTAGCACAGGATTGGAATGGCGCCTTTATTCACAAAACAAAGTAGTAATAATATGTCTGAGTACATTAAAGATAGAACAAATCTTCATCACTTTATTGATATTAGTATTAGGCTAACAACAGAAAAGGATGCGAGTAAACTTCTTGAAGAAATTCTACAAGTTGTTATGTCTATTTCTAACTCTGACGCAGGGACTATTTACTCTATTACAGATGACAAGCAGCTAAAGTTTGAAACGGTTATTAATAAATCTTTAGACCTCTATTTAGGGGGAGCTTCAGGGAAGCCCGTTGACTTTCCTAATATAGATTTGTTTATAGATGGAAAAGAAAACGAAACAGCTATTGTCGCTCATGCGGTTAACTCTGGTGAGATTATTAACATACCGGATGTATACGCAGCCCTGCCCTTTGATATGAGCGCTGCGCGTAATATGGATGCGCTTACAGGGTATCGTACTCAGTCTATGTTAACGATTCCGCTAAAAGATCATACCGATGATATTATTGGTGTGATCCAACTGATCAACGTAAAAGATCAACACGACAATATAATCACTTATAGTGATGAACTTGTCACATTGATACGATCATTTGCATCGTTAGGCGCTATATCACTGACAAACTCTACCCTTATTAAGGGAATGGGAGAGCTATTTTCTAAATTTGTAGAAACCATTGCTATGGCCATCGACGAAAAGTCGCCTCATACCGGCGGACACTGTAAGCGAGTTCCTGCGCTTACTTTAATGCTTGCTGATGCTGTGCATAAAATTGACCGTGGTCCCTTGGCTAACTTTTTAATGAGTGATGCAGACCGTCATGAGCTAGATATAGCGGGCTGGCTTCATGATTGCGGCAAAATAGCGACTCCCGATCACATCATGGAAAAGTCGACCAAGTTAGAAACTATTTTTGATCGTATTGAACACATTGAAGCTAAATTTGAAGTTATTAAACGTGATTTAGAAATAAGCTATCAAAAACAAATTATCTCTGCAATGAAGCTCAATAGGCCAATTGAGGTTTTACAATTTGAGCGCTTACTCGATACCGAATTAAAACAACTTTCTTTAGATCGCGCGTTTTTGCAAAGAGTTAATGTGGGTGGCGAGTTTTTATCAGATGAAGATGTTGCGAATATTGACCGCATAGCATCTCACTATCATTTAACTATAAACGGCAAAGATACCCCGTTACTAAACGCAGATGAAGTAGAGAATTTACAAATACGCAGGGGCACACTAACGCTCGGCGAGCGCGACGTTATGAAGCGCCATATGGATGTGACTAAAAATATTTTAGACACACTGCCATTCCCTAAACATTTAAGTAATGTGTCTGAATATGCATTGGGCCACCACGAAAAACTAGATGGTACAGGCTACCCGCAAGGATTAACTAAAGAGCAAATGTCGATTCCGGCAAGGCTAATGGCCATTGCAGACATTTTTGAAGCCTTATCAGCAGTAGATAGGCCTTATAAAAAAGCAAAGCCTGTGAGTGAGTGTTTAGCTATTTTAGGGAAAATGGTAGAGAACAACCATTTAGACGCCGATATATTCGCGGTATTTGTAGAGAGTGAAGTGTATAAGCACTACATAAATGAGTACGCAATTGCAGAGCAATTAGACTTTGTCGATTTAACCACCCTACCGGGCTATTCACCTATAAAATAAGCCAGCTTAACTTACTCAAGCTATAAAAAATGCCACCTTGCGGTGGCATTTACACACGGGTTATTTCTACAAGTAGAAATTCTTTTTATTTTTGATTATTTTTAAACAAAAATTATGCCGTAAATGTAGCACTAAGGCCTATATCTAGCAATAAAAAGGTAAACTGTAGTTATAAACCTATACCAATCCTCAATAATATTTAATCATTTTGTGGGGCTAAACGTGCCGCTAGCGGCGTTAAAAAATGCTCATTTACGACTGCATGGATGCACAAGGTAGAGCAATGCAGGCGCAATTGCCAAGAACAACTAAATAGCGAATTTTTTGCCTAGCTATCAACACGTTTTTCCATCCCCAAATTGATTACTTAATTAAGCAAATTAGTATTAGTAACCTAAACCTTACTGGGTAATCAATTTTTCATGGCTTATGGTGTCATCGTTTTTAAACTTTGATACACACGTATTTTTCTTCAAGGTATTCATCAAGCCCTTGATGGCCCCCTTCTCGGCCTAAGCCTGATTGCTTAACTCCACCAAACGGTGCCACAGGGTTAGATATAACCCCTTCATTAACACCAACCATGCCAAACTCAAGCCCTTCGCTAATACGATAAATCTGCTTGATATTTTGACTGTAAAAATAAGCCGCTAAGCCATATGGAACATCGTTAGCAAGAGCTAGTACTTCGCTTTCTTCATCAAAAGGAATAACCGTTAATACCGGGCCAAATACTTCTTCGTGGTATATATCCATTTCGGTCGTTACGTTAGTAACAATAAGCGGATTTTGAAAGCTGCCACCTAAGTCGCTGTTATCCCCTATTAGGTCTGCGCCTTTATCAAGTGCATCTTGCACAAGCTGCTGCACTTTTTCTTTCGCTTTTGGGTAAATAAGGGGGCCAATGTCTACGTCCTCTTCAAACCCATTGGCTACTTTTAATGCGGCTACTTTAGGCGTAATTTTACTCAGCACTTCATCTAAAATACTGCGCTGAATAAAAATGCGGTTTGCGGCTACACATGCTTGGCCACTGTTTCTAAACTTAGCCGCCATGAGGCCGTCGATTGCTTCGTCTATATCGGCGTTATCAAAAATAATAAAGGGGGCGTTTCCACCAAGTTCCATGGAGGTACGTTTAATTGTACCCGCACACTGAGAAAGTAACTGCTTGCCTACGCCTGTTGAACCTGTAAAAGTAAATTTGCGCACCACTTCTGAGTCAGTAAGTATTTGCCCGACTGTTTTTGCGTCTTGCGAAATCAGTACGTTAAAAGCCCCTTTTACAAACCCGGCTTGATCGGCAAGGTATGCCAATGCCAAAGCACATAAAGGTGTGTATTCAGAAGGTTTTAGCACAAAGCTACAGCCTGCAGCGTATGCTGGCGCCACTTTACGTGTCACCATAGCAACCGGAAAGTTCCAAGGAGTAATGCCAGCCACAACGCCTACAGGTTGTTTAAAGCTCGTTAATCTATGTGTATCGTCGGTTGGGGGAATCACATCGCCGTAACTGCGTTTAGCTTCTTCTGCAAACCATTTTATAAATCCAGCGCCATAGTCTATTTCACCTAACGACTCTTTAAGCGGTTTACCTTGCTCTTTTGTCATTAGCTCAGCAAGCGTTTGCTTGTGTTTTATTACCAGCTCATACCAACGCATTAGCGTATCACTTCGCTCAGTCGCATTGGTTGATTTTAACTTAACAAACGCACCTTGCGCTGCCTTTATTGCGCTATTAACGCCTTGCTCGTCTATATCACTTACTTCAACAATACTTTTTTCGGTCGCGGGGTCGTCAACGCTAAAATGTTTATTGGTTTTATAAAATTCACCATTAATAAACGAGTCACTGAAAATTAGATTACTCAAAATAGACCTCCGAAATAGTTTTATGGGTTAGGTAAAACGCGTAGCAGCGGGTTTAGCCAAAAGCGATAATTCCTTGACTGTAATTCGACCTGAAAAACGTGATCATTTTAGATCTAGGCCTATTTAAAAAACGCGACATAAAGTCGCTGCTACGGTGTAAGATGTAGCAGCGGGTTTACCCCGCGATTATGATTACGTGGTCATTCATTTAAAAACGCGAGGTAAAGTCGCTGCTACGGTGTAAATGTAGCAGCGGGTTTACCCGGCGTTTATGATTACGTGATCATTCATTTAAAAACGCGACGTAAAGTCGCTGCTACGGTGTAAATGTAGCAGCGGGTTTACCCCGCGATTATGATTACGTGATCATTCATTTAAAAACGCGACATAAAGTCGCTGCTACGTGCTTATACAATCTCTTAAACAAAAAAGCCGCTGTAAAAAACAGCGGCTTTTAAAAAATTCTCGTTAATTAAAAACTAGTGCTCTTCATTAACGATATTGAGATTGTACTTAGGTATTTCAACCACTAAGTCTTCATCTCTAATAACTGCTTGGCATCCTAAGCGAGATTCTGACTCTAAGCCCCATGCTTTATCTAGCATGTCGTCTTCTAGCTCATCGCTTTCATCTAGTGAGTCAAAGCCTTCGCGGATCACTAAATGGCATGTAGTACATGCACACGATTTTTCACATGCGTGTGGAATGCTAATGCCGTTTTTAAGGGCCACATCAAGGACTGTTTCGCCCGCAGGCGCTTCAAGTGCTGCACCGTCAGGACATAATTCCGGATGGGGAAGAAAAATAATTTGTGGCATTCTAACCTCTTTAAACGTTGTCTACTGACTGCCCTGTAAGGGCCTTTTTAATTGATGCATCCATTCTGCGCGAGGCAAAATCGCTGCTAGCGTTATCTACTTTTTCAATTGCGGCTTTAATTTCACCTGGTTGCTGTGCGGTCTCGCGCACTTTAGCAAGCTCGCTTATTTCAGCTTTTAAATTAGCAAGTTGAATATCGTCGAGCAAGTCACCGTCGCTAGCAAGTGACGCCTCTAGTGCTTCTATAACACGTAGCGCTTCTACTTGTTGCTCTTTAAGCATACGTGCTTGCATGTCACCTTTAGCGTTGCTCATTGACTCTTTGAGCATGTTAGCTACTTGGTCATCAGATAAGCCAAACGATGGTTTAACTTGGATTTCAGCTTGCACACCCGTTGATTTTTCCATTGCTGATACACTTAACAAGCCATCGGCATCCACTTTAAAGGTAACACGAATATGTGCAGCGCCTGCTGCCATAGCCGGTATGCCTTTTAAGCTAAATTTAGCCAGCGAGCGGCAATCGTCAACTAGTTCGCGTTCACCTTGTAGCACATGTAAAGACATTGCCGTTTGGCCGTCTTTAAAGGTAGTAAATTCTTGTGCACGAGCAACAGGAATAGTGGTATTACGCGGAATTATTTTTTCAACTAACCCACCCATCGTTTCAAGGCCAAGTGACAGTGGCAATACATCAAGTAATAGCATGTCAGAATCGGGCTTGTTACCTACTAATACATCAGCTTGTAATGCAGCACCTAGTGCAACAACACGATCCGGATCGATTGATGTTAGCGGCTCTTTTTCAAAAAAGCCTTCAACTTGGCTGCGAACCAGTGGCATGCGAGTTGAACCACCTACCATTACAACTTGCAGCACTTCTTCGTTTTCGATGCCAGCATCTTTTACTGCACGACGACACGAACGAAGTGTTTTTTTAACAAGTGGCATAGCCAGCTCGTCAAAGGTTTCGCGTGTCACTTCTACGGTGTGTTTTTGCTCGTCAAATTCAAGCACTACATTTACTTTTGCATACTGGCTTAGCGCTTCTTTACAGGCTTTTGCTTTATTAATAAATAAGCGAAGCACAGAAGGCGATAATGCCGAAATACCGGTTTGCTGCTTAAAGTAATCAACTAATAGCGAATCGAAATCATCGCCACCTAAGCTTGAATCACCGCCAGTTGCCATTACTTCAAACACACCTTGGTGTAAGCGAAGTATAGAAATATCAAAGGTGCCGCCGCCTAAATCGTAAACAGCAATGATACCTTCTTGGCCCGAGTCTAACCCGTAAGCGACTGCCGCAGCGGTTGGCTCGTTTAATAAACGTAATACGTTAATGCCAGCAAGTTCGGCTGCATCTTTAGTGCTTTGGCGCTGTGCGTCATCAAAGTACGCAGGCACAGTAATTACTGCTCCTAAAATATCTTGATTACCAAAGCTTTGCTCTGCACGCGCTTTTAGAGCCGCTAAAATATGGCTAGAGGCTTTAACAGGGCTGATTTTTCCGGCATCGGTTTGAATGGCAAGCGAGCCGTTATCTTCACAAAATTGGTAAGGTAATTGGCCGTAGCTTTGCTCTATTTCGGCTTGGGTTTTACCTAAAAAACGCTTAACTGAAATAAGGGTATTGGCTGGGTCTTGTGTTGCAGCTTGTGCAGCATCGGTGCCCACCGTGATGCCGCCAGCTTGGTAACGCACAACCGATGGCAACATGGCTGCACCAAGGTCATCTGTTAATGTGCGGGCTTCGCCACTTTGTACCGTTGCAACCAATGAATTAGTGGTACCTAGGTCAATACCTATTGCTAATTTGTATTCATGTGGTGCCGCGCTCTGCCCCGGCTCAGCAATTTGCAATAATGCCATAATGCTCTTTAAACTCGTGTTGCTCGCTTTACAGCAAGTAATTAATCGTCAAATAAACTGTCTTCAATGCGCTCAAGTTCGTCTTCTAATTTATATACAAACTTTAATTTGCGAATGTTGTCAGCAGCTTGTTGATATTGCGCCTCGTCGTTACTTGCAAGTTGCTCGGCAAGTTCATTACTGTATTGGATTTTTAATTGCTTTATTTGTGATTCAAAATTGGCGATAGCGGCCTCAGGGTTACTTGCTGAAGCGAGCTCTTCAAGCTCTTCACGCAGTTCCATTTGCTGCATTAAGAACATTGGATCTTGCAGTGTTTGTTGCTCAGCTCGAATATCAACACCTAGTTCGCTGAGCATATATTCTGCTCGTTTTACTGGGTGTTTTAGCGTTTGTAGCGCATCGTTAATTTCAGCGGTACTTTGTACGGCCATTAACTTATCACGGCTGCTCGCATTAGCGTGGCGATCGGGATGCACTGCGCGCTGCAGCTCTAGGTAATGCTTATTTATTGTTGCCAAGTCAATGTTGTAATCAACTGGTATTGCAAATAACTCAAAGTAACGCATAGCTTCAACCAATAAAATTTAGAAATACAAATTTCACAAATAACAAAGCCCTACAATTACTGGCAGGGCTTAAAAATACTACAAAGGTAGCTGAGCTTAAACAGTAAAGCTTTCGCCACAACCACACTCGTCGGCTTGGTTAGGGTTATTAAATTTAAACCCTTCATTTAAGCCTTCTTTGGTGTAGTCAAGCTCAGTGCCGTCGATGTAAACCAAGCTTTTAGCGTCAACAATTAAGGTAACGCCTTTAGCTTTAAAGGTTTCATCGTCTTCGTTAAGCTCATCAACAAACTCGAGTACATAAGCAAGACCTGAACAGCCCGTCGTTTTAATGCCAACGCGCAGGCCTAAACCTTTACCGCGGTTTGCTAAAAATGATTGTACGCGGTTTGCTGCCGCATCTGTCAATGTCACTGCCATGAATTTCTCTTACTTCGCTTGTTTGCTTTTGTAATCAGCAATTGCTGCTTGAATTGCATCTTCAGCTAAAATTGAACAGTGAATTTTCACTGGTGGTAATTCAAGCTCTGCACTGATATCAGTGTTTTTAATAGTTGATGCTTCGTCTAGTGTTTTGCCTTTCACCCACTCTGTTACAAGTGATGATGAAGCAATTGCACTGCCGCAACCGTATGTTTTAAATTTTGCATCTTCAATAACGCCTTCAGACGATACTTTAATTTGCAATTTCATTA
Organism: Pseudoalteromonas sp. CuT4-3; assembly: GCF_035666335.1. Lineage (NCBI taxonomy): Bacteria > Pseudomonadati > Pseudomonadota > Gammaproteobacteria > Alteromonadales > Pseudoalteromonadaceae > Pseudoalteromonas > Pseudoalteromonas sp. CuT4-3. The sequence goes on along the minus strand of NZ_CP142030.1, from coordinate 476,235 downwards.
CGTCACCACATGCTGGTGCGCCAACCATACCCGTTGCCACTGACGGATCATTTTTGTCTAAAACACCAACGTTGCGTGGGTTTTCTACGTGGTCGATTACTTTATCACTATAAGCCATAATTCTATCCTCATTACCTGCTACGGTAGGTGCTCACTCGTATTAGTGGTGAGCCCATTCAACTGAATCTAAATCAACACCTTCTTGATGCATTTCCCATAAAGGAGACATCTCGCGTAGGCGACCGATAGAGTTTTTCATTAATTCAACGGTGTAATCAATTTCTTCTTCGGTAGTAAAACGGCCAATACTAAAACGAATTGAGCTGTGTGCTAGTTCGTCGTTACGGCCAAGTGCGCGTAGTACATATGAAGGCTCTAAGCTTGCTGATGTACACGCAGACCCTGATGATACCGCTATGTCTTTTACTGCCATAAGTAACGACTCACCTTCAACAAAGTTAAAGCTGATGTTTACAATACCTGGTACTGATTGGTCTTGTGCGCCGTTAAAGTATACTTCGTCCATATCAGCCATAATGCCGTCAATTAGGCGTTTACGTAATGCGCTGATGTGTGCGTGATCTTTTTCAAAATCTTGCTTAGCAATCCTAAATGCTGCACCCATACCTACTAGCTGATGAGTTGCAAGTGTACCTGAACGCATACCACGTTCATGGCCACCACCGTGCATTTGCGCTTCTAGGCGAGCACGTGGTTTACGACGAACGTAAAGTGCGCCAACACCTTTAGGGCCATATACTTTGTGGCCTGAGAACGACATAAAGTCAACTTTAAGCTGTTGTACGTCGATTAATACTTTACCTGCGCTTTGTGCTGCATCTACGTGGAACATAATTTTACGTTCGCGACACATTTCGCCAATAGTATTGATATCTTGAATTACACCTAGCTCGTTATTAACGTGCATAATGCTGACAAGAATAGTGTCGTCACGCATAGTTTCTTCAAGCTTTTTAAGATCTAACAGGCCGTTTTCTTCAACGTCCATGTAGGTTACTTCAAAGCCTTGGCGCTCAAGTTCACGACATGTATCGATTACTGCTTTGTGCTCAGTTTTAGCGGTAATAACGTGCTTACCTTTCTTTTTGTAAAACTGCGCTGCACCTTTAATTGCAAGGTTATTTGATTCTGTTGCGCCCGATGTGAAAACAATTTCACGCGGGTCGGCATTAATTAAATCGGCAATGTCTGTACGCGCTTGGTCAACTACTTCTTCAGCTTGCCAACCAAAACGGTGCGAACGTGACGCAGGATTACCAAAATTACCGTCCATTGTCAGGCATTGCATCATTTCTTTTGCAACACGCTCGTCAACAGGCGTGGTCGCTGCGTAATCTAAATAAATCGGTAACTTCATTTCTCTCTCCGCTGCAGGTCAACTTTTATAGTTGACAGCTTACTTGAATGTTTTCCAACTGCTTAATTGCATTATTGATGCTGTTATCTTGGCGAGATGCGATTTCTTTCACATCTGATTTTTCCACCAATTCAGCTAAGGTAATATTATTTAAAAACTCTTCGATACGTGCGCTTAAATCAGACCATAGGTTGTGAGTTAAACAACGCATACCGCTTTGACACCCGGTATCGGCACCTTGGCAACGTGTTGCATCTACCGATTCGTCTACGGCGCTAATTACATCGCCAACAGAGATAACCGCGGCTTCTCGGCCTAGCAAATAACCGCCACCAGGACCACGAACCGAGCTCACTAAGCCATTTTTACGTAAACGGGCAAATAATTGCTCAAGGTAAGACAAAGAAATTTCTTGTCTTTGTGAAATATCAGCAAGGGCAACAGGACCTACACTCGCATGTAGTGCAACATCCAGCATAGCTGTTACGGCATATCTGCCTTTTGATGTTAACTTCATAACGCCCCCCGCACAAAAGAGTGCAAATTTTAATTACCAGAGTAAAATAGTCAAGTATTATCACTTGATAAAAATTTGATTAAAGAACACTGTTCTATTAACAAATTTTTAATACCTGACCTTTTTGGTCAAGTATTAGGTGTATTGTAATTACTTGAGTGTTTTAGTCAAGTATTAGCTCGTTATTTACCCGCAGGTTTTTATAACCAATCGCTATACCTTACTTAGGAATAGATTTATTAATTGAGGTAAGAATACCGCGCAATATGTTTAGCTCTGCCTCTTCTGGGCGTGCACGGTTAAACAAACGGCGTAGCTTGGTCATTACTAAACCTGGATGCTGCTTAATAATAAAACCGGTGTTACCGAGCGTCTCTTCTAAATGTTCGTAAAATAACTCTGTTTGTTTTGAGCTTGGGTAAGCAGTCTCATCGTCTGCTTGCTCAGCCTTTGGCTGCTGATTTAAAAACGCCATACGTGTTTCGTAGCTTAGCGTTTGTACCGCCATAGCTAAATTAAGCGAGCTGTACTGTGGATTTGCAGGAATACATACATGGTAATTACACAGCTGTAGTTCTTCGTTAGTTAAACCGCTGTTTTCACGGCCAAATACAAGCGCTACAGGGCCGTTTACAGCCTCAGCAACTAGCTTTTCACCGCACTCACGTGGCTCAACCATAGGCCAAGACAGCGTGCGCGAACGAGCACTCGTACCAATAGTTAATGCACAGTCCGCAATGGCATCAGCCACGGTATCAACAATAACCGCATTGCCTAAAACATCAGTTGCACCGGCTGCTAAGGCGCTTGCATGGCTGTCTACTTCACAAGCAGGGTCCACTAAATACAGTTTTGATAAACCCATGGTTTTCATGGCGCGAGCCGCCGAACCAATGTTGCCAGAGTGTGAGGTATTAACTAAAACGATGCGAATATCATCTAAGATCATTGCTGTGCTACTTTACTATGCCAAAAAATTGTGCGAATTCTAACATAAAAGCGCGCTAAGATCCTAGATCCTTAAAGCCGATCAACACGCTAAATGCCGTTAAACCATGGCCGCTTTTACATACACATCAAAACGGTTCTTTTTTGTTTTAATTTGCATGCTGGGGGTTTGATTGTTTAAAAATGGGGCGTAATCGGGGCGTTTAACTACCACACGCTTACTGGCAAGTGGATAGGCAAATTCAAGTAAGTCATCGGCGTCGGTGTCTGCACCTACTAATGCCTGAAATACGCGCATTTCTTTTTTAACTAACGCTGATTTTTCTCGGTGTGGAAACATAGGATCTAAATACACTACATCGGGCATGCTCTCGCACTGCTCTAACAACGTGTGGCTTGAGCCAAACACTAAGCTCATATTTTGCTGCATCCACGAGCCAATCTCTGCATCTTCGTAAGCGCGTTTTAAGCCATCAAACAATAAAGCCGCTACCACGGGGTGGCGCTCATGCAGTATAACCTTGCAGCCAAGTGACGCTAGCACAAAGCCATCTCGGCCAAGCCCGGCAGTAGCATCAAGTACAACAGGGGTTGCGCCTTTATTTAACCCTACCGCTTTTGCGATTGATTGGCCTTTGCCGCCGCCAAACTTACGCCTATGAGCAACAGCACCTGTTACAAAGTCTACGTTTATTGCGCCAAGTTTAGGCTCATCGCTTTTTAAAAGGCTAAGGCCTTTATCGTCGTAATGCAGAGTAAAACCGCTACAACTTTGCGCCCATTGGGCTAAGTTAAAACGCGTTTCTAGCTCATTTAAATATGGGCGACACTCTTTAAAAGCACACTGAATAACCACTACACACTCCGACGAAAAATTTCAGCTGCAGTATAACAAGCGTTAAAGCACTAAAATAGCTCTATATCGCTTTGATGCGCAAGACTATGTGAGCTGGCCTCCTCTACTTTAGAGCGTAAGTTGCACAATAATTCGTTGCGGCTCTCGGTCACTTGTTTAAGCTGGTACTTTATAAACGCTAAATCACTATTTGCGGTTACTAGCAGCTGCATAGTTTCGTCTAATTGCGACATGTATAAAGTTAAATCAGCAGGATTGGCGTGTGCTTGTGTTTGCTTAATTGCACAGTTAAGTTCATGAAGCTGCTCTATAAACTGCCTTGTGTAGTCGTTTTGTACAACATTTTGGCTGGTAAGCTGCTTTACTATATCTTGCAAAGCAGTGCTAATTTGGGTGGCTTGTTCAAAGCTATTTTCGTTTCTTTCCATAGCAACGACCTTTTCGTTTGTCACTTCGAGTATGTGCGGGAATAAGTCTTTATAACGGCCGTATAAAGCACGATTATCAGCCGGCATATTTTTAATTAATAAAGATATTTTGGGGTAGTTAATAATGGTGCTGTTACCAATATCAACAAATCGATTGGCATTACGGTGCTGCTCTAAAAGCTCCTGCTCAAGCGGGCATACACCACTTTCTAGACTATAAAAATAGCTCCCCCCCTGATACCAAAACACAATAACCACGTCTAAATTAAACGGGCTAAAAAAGGCAAGCAAGTGCTCGCTTAATGACTGAAAGTTATGAGAGTGATAGCTTTGCCCCACAAACCTAACAATACGCCCCATATCTCCCGACTCCGCCAAAGCCATTGCGGCGGTATCTTGCGCTTTAGCTACATCAAATTTTAGCTTTTCACACTGCTGCCGGTACTCATAAAGCACTTTAATGCGTGCCATTAGCTCTTCGGTGTTGAAGGGTTTTATGATGTAGTCAGACGCGCCTACGCTGTAGCCTTTTACTCTATCGTTAAGCTCCACCTTAGAGGATAAAAACATAACGGGTATATCGTGTGTTGACTCATCTTCTTTTAGTGCTTGGCATACTTGGTAGCCGGATTTACCGGGCATTTCTATATCAAGTAAAATTATGTCGGGCGTGTGCTTTTTGGCTAGCTTAAGTCCTTGTTCGCCATCTTTAGCGTGAATAAGCTTACAAAAGCCCGCTAAAGCCTCTTCAATAATTCGATGAACATACAAATCGTCATCAATCGTTAGTACCAACTTTGCCATGCCCTAGTCCATTTTGCTGCGTATACACAAAGCATAGTACGGGAGGTTAAAATTACTAAAAACAATTGGCCAATATATTAAAAAACATAAAAAAAGCGCCATATAGGCGCTTTATAAGGTTAAGTAGTTGTTTATGCAGCTATACCACTGTGACGCAGTAGCGCATCAACATTTGGCTCGCGACCTCGGAACTTTTTAAATAACTCCATAGGTTCTTCACTGCCGCCTTTTTCTAAAATATTTTCTAAGAAGGCTTTACCTGTTTCGGCGTTAAAAATACCGTCTTCTTCAAATTTAGAAAATGCATCTGCAGAGAGTACCTCAGCCCATTTGTACGAGTAGTAACCGGCGCTGTAGCCACCTGCAAAAATATGACTAAAGCCATGTTGAAAACGATTAAACTCAGGCGGGTTAACCACCGACGTGCGGCTACGTACGTCGTTTAAAATTGCTTGAATTTGGCACTCTTGGTTTGCCTGGTAGTCGTGGTGGATTCTAAAATCGAACAATGAAAATTCAATCTGACGCAGCATTTGCATGCCAGAATTATAGTTTTTAGCGGCCAGTAGCTTATCAAGTAGCTCTTTTGGTAATGGCTCACCACTTTCAAAGTGGCCTGAAATAAAGCTCAGCGCTTCTTCATCGTAACACCAGTTTTCTAAAAATTGGCTTGGTAGTTCTACGGCATCCCATGCAACGCCGTTAATACCAGCAACAGGAGCAGCATCAACTTGGGTAAGCATGTGGTGTATACCATGGCCAAATTCGTGGAAAAGCGTGGTTACTTCGTCATGTGTAAATAGCGCTGGTTTGTCGCCTACCGCTTTATTAAAGTTACACACTAAGTATGCCACGGGTGTTTGCAATTCGCCGCTGGCGCGCACTTTACGCCCCATACAGTCATCCATCCATGCACCGCCACGTTTGCGCTCGCGTGCATATAGATCAAGATAAAAACGACCGCGCAATGTGTTACTGCTATCAAAAATTTCAAAAAAGCGAACATCGCTGTGGTAGCTATCAAAGTCGCTTACTTCTTTTACCTTAATACCAAAAAGGCGGTTAACGGTTTCAAATAAACCGCTAAGTACTTTATCTGCAGGGAAGTAAGGGCGCAGTACTTCATCTGAAATTGCGTATTTTTCTTGCTTGAGCTTTTCGCTGTAGTAACCAAAATCCCATGCTTGAAGCTCAGTAATACCATGGTGTTGCTCAGCATAGGCTTTTAGTTCTGCCACTTCTTGCTCTGCTTGAGGCTTAGACTTAGCAGCTAAATCTTCTAAAAATGAGAAAACTTGCGCTGGCGACTCAGCCATTTTAGTTGCTAATGATTTTTCAGCGTAGTTATTAAACCCTAACAGCTGCGATAGCTCATGGCGTAGTGCAAGCTCTTCTTTCATAATGGCTGAGTTATCAAACTCACCCGCATTAGGGCCTTGATCTGAAGCGCGCGTACAAAATGCCGTGTAGGTTTCTTTGCGCAGTTCGCGGTCATCTGCATAGCTCATTACCGGTAAGTAAGACGGAAAATCAAGCGTAAATACCCAGCCGTCTAAACCTTTGCTTTTAGCAGTTTCGCTAGCAAGCGCTAATGCCGACTCTGGCAAGCCTGCCAATTGGCTTTCATCGGTAATGTGTTTATGCCATGCAAGCGTTGCATCCATTACGTTGTTGCCAAATTTAGAGGCAAGTTCAGATAAACGCGTGCTAATTTCGCCGTAGCGCTTTTGATCTTCTGCTGATAATGCAATGCCTGAAAGTTTAAAATCACGTAGGGCGTTGGTGATGGTTTTTTGCTGCGCAGTGCTGAGTGTTTTAAATTCATCGCTGTTATAAAGCGCATTATACGCTTCGTACAGGCCTTGATGCTGCCCGACAAATGTTGAGTACTCAGATATAAGTGGTAAACATTGCTCGTAGGCTTCACGCAGCTCGTCGTTATTCATGACTGAATTAAGGTGCGATACTGGTGAAAACATACGCGAGAGTTTATCGTCGGCTTCTTCAAGGGGTAATACTAAATCGTTCCATGTAAACGAGCCTTTCGCTAACACGTCATCTATGGCTTTACGACATTGCTCTATACCGTGCTTTAGTGCCGGTACTACGTACTCTGGCTTTATTTTTGAAAACGGGGGTAAGCCTTCTAGGCCAATGAGTGGATTTGTTTGTGCTTCGCTCATGAATTTTCTCAATTTAATTGACTATGAATTTGAAGTTGGGGCAAAACGGTGAAATACAAGCCTCCATTAATGGGTCTAATATAGCTTAGGATGAAACTGATCGGCATAATAAACAATTTCGTTTGTTGTATTTATCAGCTTTTTAGCGCGCCGCGCTGGGTGACTTGCACTTAGCATATGCTATCATCGGCACATTATAGTTAAATATATTTTTTGAGGATAAAACATGGCTCAGCATTTTGATTACATTGCGATTGGTGGTGGTAGTGGCGGTATTGCCTCTGCTAACCGTGCGGCAATGCGTGGCGCTAAAGTAGCGCTTATCGAAGCAAAACACATGGGTGGCACCTGTGTTAATGTAGGCTGTGTGCCTAAAAAAGTAATGTGGCATGGCGCACAAGTTGCTGAAGCAATTAACTTATACGCACCTGATTACGGCTTTAACGTAGAAGTAAAAGACTTTAACTGGAGCAAACTCGTTGAGAGCCGCGAAGCGTACATTGGTCGCATTCATAAAGGATACGACAACGGTTTAGCGAACAATGGCGTAACTGTAATTAATGGTTTTGCTAAATTTGTTGATAGCAAAACCGTAGAAGTAAACGGCGAGCATTACACGGCCGATCATATTTTGATTGCAGTAGGTGGACGTCCGCATACTCCTAATATCCCAGGTGCTGAGTACGGTATAGACTCAAATGGCTTTTTTGAATTAACAGAGCAGCCAAAGCGAGTAGCGGTAATTGGCGCAGGCTACATTGCTGTAGAACTTGCCGGTGTACTGCATGGTTTAGGCACAGAAACTCATTTATTTGTACGCAGACACGCGCCGCTTCGTAATTTTGATACGCTACTGGTTGAAACCCTAGTAGAGATCATGAAAAAAGAAGGCCCAACACTGCATACCGAATGCTCGCCTAAAGAAATTGTTAAAGAAAGCGATGGTAGCTTAACCATTCATTTTGAAAATGGTTACAGCCAAAATGTTGACCAAGTAATTTGGGCTATTGGCCGCGAGCCAAGCACCGATGTAATTAACATTGCAGCAGCAGGGGTTGAACTAAATAGCTCTGGTTATGTAAAAGTAGATGAATATCAAAATACAAACATACCTGGTATTTATGCTGTGGGCGATATTATTGAGCACGGTATAGAACTTACGCCTGTCGCTGTTAAAGCCGGCCGTACCCTATCAGAGCGTTTATTTAATAAAGACCTACCTGATGATTTAAAAATGGATTACAGCCTTGTACCTACTGTGGTATTTAGCCACCCACCTATTGGTACTATTGGTGAAACCGAGCAAGAAGCTATTGCTCGCCACGGTGAAGAAAATGTAAAAGTGTACAAGTCTGGCTTTGCCGCTATGTACACAGCAGTTACACAACACCGCCAACCGTGTGCAATGAAGCTTGTATGCGTAGGCCCTGAAGAAAAAGTAGTTGGCTTACACGGTATTGGTTTTGCCGTTGACGAAATGATTCAAGGCTTTGCTGTTGCTATGAAAATGGGCGCAACTAAAGCTGATTTTGATGCCGTTGTTGCTCTGCACCCTACAGGCTCAGAAGAGTTTGTGACGATGCGCTAAGCAAATTCTGCTTATAACGTTAAAAACCCTTACTATGTTTTAGTAAGGGTTTTTTATGCTTAACGCATTTAACCCTATGCAGCACAACTAATTAACTCAACTTATTACAAAAAACACATCATAAATACATAAATTAAAAACATAACCAATTAATTTAACAGCAAAAACTTAGACCGATAAATTTATAAAAAGTTTCTATAATGTTTTGGCTTTTAGCTATTTTTATAATTAAACTGCCGCGCATTGTTTTCTATTTGAGCTTTTATATGTTTTTACTGCGATCTTTTATTTACTTATTATGCTTAGCAGGTGTGGCTTTTTTAATTCAGCTTGAAGGTTTTGATTTACAGCAAAATGCACTTTACAGTGAAGAAACACTAACCGAACACATGCAAGATATTTTAACGTTTTTAAGTTGTATGCTGTTTTTCTGCGCCTCACGTATTCACTCTGATCTTAAAATAGCTGCGCTGTTACTGGCTGCTTTGTCGGCTGCTATGTTTGTTAGAGAATTTGACACCTACCTAGATATGTATGTATTTGATGGCGCATGGCAAGCAATTGTATATACGCTATTAGCGAGCGTACTACTTTACTTAAAAGCCCAACGAGGCTTTATTTACAGCTCGTTAAAAGCCTATGCGCAAACACCGAGCTATGGTATTTGTCTATCTGGCTTAGTGACCTTACTCGCTTTTTCGAGAATGATGGGCAAGGGCGAGTTTTGGCACTCAGTTATGGGAGAACAATACGTTCGGGTCGTTAAAAATATTATTGAGGAAGGCATAGAAACCCTAGGTTACACACTTATTTTTATCGCTGCCATTGAGCTTGTATTGTTTTGCCAAAAACACGCTAAACACACGCAGGTCTCTATTACAGAGCAAACAGCCTAGCTGCTAAGTAATACCGGTTTAATTAAGTATTAGCCATTCTAGCGTGCAAAATAAAGCGCTAATAGGGTTATCACGCTATTCAGCTATTGCTATAAATGGCTCATAACTTAATACAATTGGTATAAGTGATTTTATGTAGCTTAAATTTGCTAATTGGTTTGATTACTCAATATACTTAGCGTGCCTATTGCTACTCGTATTTGGAAGTTATGATTAAAGACATACTCATGCACCCTTTTTTAGTTTCTGTGCTCGTGCTTGCCATTGCATTTGTGCTTAAAGTACTGGTTGATAAACTAGCAAGAAACCGCGCAGAAAAAAAAGAAAAAGACATTCGTTACATCACTCATAACATTAAGCACTTTATTAATTTTGTTATGGTGCTGTCGCTGCTATTTGTATGGTCGACCGAAATACAAAATTTTGCGCTGTCTATTGCTGCGTTTGCAGTGGCTATAGTGCTTGCAACACGCGAGTTTATACAATGCGTTATAGGCTTTTTTTACCTGGTTACCACCCGCCCATTTAGAGTAGGTGATTGGATACAAGTGGGTGACTATTTTGGCGAAGTAGCCGAAACAGACTGGGTAAAAACCACCATGCATGAAATAGACATGCACACTTATCAGTTTTCGCGCAAAACAATTTATATACCAAATAATAAGCTGATCACCAGCTCAATTAAAAACCTTAATTATGTAAAGCGCTTTGTTACTCATCATTTTACTATTGTACGCAGAGAGAGCTTTAACCCTTATGTTATTCATGACGAGTTAGTCAATCAGGCAAAACTATACTGCGAAGAGTTTCACGATCTAGCAACACGTTATAATTCGATGATAGAGCGTAAACTCGATGCCAAAATTTCGGGTCCGGCACCGGTTATTCACTTTGGCACTACAGAGCTTGGTGAGTTTAAAGCAAGCTTTACGCTATTTTGCCCAACCAACAAAGCGCTTGAAATAGAGCATAAATTAACTGAGTGTTTTATGGCTTTGTGGTACGAACAGGCGAAGAAGAACAAAGAAGAGCAAAGCGAGGCGTAAACCTCGCATTGGTAACCTATAAAGCGCGAATTGCTTCGCGCTTTATTGTTTTATGCGGTACCACCTACTGTAAGTTGGTCTATTTTAAGGCTTGGCTGACCTACCCCTACAGGAACGCTTTGGCCATCTTTACCGCAGACACCTACGCCTTTATCAAGGGCTAAATCGTTGCCTACCATAGAAATATGCTGCATCACCTCTGGGCCATTGCCAATCAGTGTTGCACCTTTAATTGGCTGGGTAATTTTACCGTTTTCAATTAAATACGCCTCTGATGCGCTAAATACAAACTTACCTGAAGTAATATCTACTTGGCCGCCACCAAAGTTTGGTGCAAATACCCCTTTTTTAACTGAGCTTATAATATCGACTTGGCTATGCTCGCCCCCTAACATGTAGGTGTTGGTCATACGCGGCATAGGTAAATGCGCATACGACTCACGACGTGCATTACCCGTTGGGTTTACACCCATTAAACGCGCATTGAGCTTATCTTGCATGTAACCTTTTAAAATACCGTTTTCGATAAGTACGTTATAAGCTGCAGGTGTGCCTTCATCGTCAACGTTAAGTGAACCACGGCGATCGGCTATGGTGCCATCATCAACGACTGTACACAGCTCAGACGCTACTTTTTGCCCCACTTTACCGCTAAATGCCGAAGCTCCTTTACGGTTAAAGTCGCCTTCAAGGCCATGGCCTACCGCTTCGTGTAGCAACACGCCAGGCCAGCCATTGCCTAACACAACTTCCATTGTGCCAGCTGGTGCATCAATTGCCTCTAAGTTTACTTTAGCTTGGCGTACAGCTTCTTCGGCAAAGCCCATCCAACGTGGCTTGCCTTCAACTAGTTCTTTAAAGTAACCATAATCTAAGCGTGCGCCGCCCCCTGCACCACCGCGCTCACGGCGGCCATTTTTTTCAAGTAAAACGGAGCAGTTTAAACGAATAAGCGGGCGTATATCGGTAGCAAACGTGCCATCGCTGGCAGCAATTAACACTTCTTCGTATACAGCCGACATTGAACTAATTACTTGCTCAGCATCAGGGGCGAGTTCGCGTATGTAGTTTTCAAGCTCACGCAATAAACTCACTTTATCGCTGTCACTCATGCTTGATATTGGCTGATGCGGGGCAAATTGCTCTTTTGCTTTCACATCGCTAAATACTTTAATGGTTTTATCTTCGCCTGCATCGGCAATGCTACGAGCTGCCGTTGCGGCTTTGTTTAACGCTTCAAGGTTAATGGCATCAGAGTAAGAAAATCCTGTTTTTTCACCACAAACGGCACGCACACCTACTCCGCGCTCAACATTGTACGAGCCTTCTTTTACTAAGCCGTCTTCAAGCACCCATGACTCATGATGGCTTGATTGAAAGTATAAATCGGCGTAATCCACTTTGTGCTGATGAATATACCCAAGCGTTTTTTCGAGTTCTTCTCGATTTAGCTGGCTGTCGTGTAATAAATGCTGTTCAACCGAATTCATAATAAATGCTCTCTAAATCGTTGATGAGATTGCACGGGCATATCTCTTCTAATTTTATTTAACTGGTTTAGGTCGGCGTAACCGCTTATAAACCCTACCCCACTTTCAAGCGTTGCTATTTGCTCGCCCCATGGTGAAATAATAATACTGTGGCCGTATGTTTGGCGGCCATTTTGATGTGTTCCATACTGCGCAGCTGCAATAACGTAACACTGCGTTTCTATTGCGCGTGCTTTTAATAAGGGTTGCCAATGTACTTGCCCTGTAGGGACTGTAAAAGCACTGGGCACTAAAATTATTTCAGCCCCTTGGCGCGTAAGTGCGCTAAATAATCCGCTAAAGCGCAAATCATAACATACTGTTAAGCCAATTTTACCAAACGGTGTAGCAACAACCACCACATCATCGCCTGCTTGAGTAAAGTCTGACTCTCGATAGCTGGCGGTTTTATCGGCCACATCAACATCAAATAAATGCATTTTATTGTACGTGGCTACGCATTCACCTTGGCTATTAAATAAGTGCGAGGCCGCAAAGTATTTATTATTTTTGTGTGGCTCAGGGATAGTGCCCGCATTTAACCAAATATTATGCTTTTTACACAATGCACTTAATTGCTGCTTATAGTGTGTAATACGTTTAGCAACCGCTAGCGTATCATGGCCACTTTTACTAAATACTAAAAACGCCTCGGGTAAACATACAAGCATTGGCCTGGCTGCGGGGAGTTTATTTAACGCCTCGCCAAGGGTTGCCATGTTTTCGTCGGGGTTGGTGCCTGAGCACATTTGCAAAGCAATTATATTAGCGTTTAGCGTACTCATTGTGTTGCTGTTACCGCGGCATCTTTAAGTGTGAGAGTACTGGCCGCTTGCGGCTGATTTTGTGCAGCTTGCGGTAAGGTAACTTCTTTACTTTTACGCTCAAGCTCTTGTACCACAGGGTCATTCATTTTGCCGGTTACTTTAAAGTTAATTTCGGAGATCACCCTTGCTGAGTGAATAACCTTATCAAGCGCTAAAGCGGCAAGCCCTGTGACGGGATTAACCATCCAAGCCACAATAACCGGAATACTAGATGTTACTTGCGGTGCCACTGCTAAATCGTAATCTATTTCAAGGGTGTTTAAATTAGCATAGCCGTTAATCGTTAAATCGGCTGGCACGCCATCCATTTTGGTATCTTTTGTGTAGGCTATACCTTTATCTAGCTGCATAGAGCCTTTTAAGCTGTTGTAAAAAAAGCCTTTTGAAAATACATCTCTAAAATCGAGTTTTAATTTACGCACTAGCGAGTCAAGGCTAAGTAACGAAAACACACGTGCCCCACCATCACTTATTTCAGCAATGTGGCCTTCGCCTAAATCCCACTTAACTTCACCGCCCAAACTTGGTATATCAAAGTTATACGGGGCGCCTTGCCAAGCAAGGTTGTAGTTAATATCGGCTTTTGAGTCTTTTATTGCGGTGGTGATATCAAATTCATCAAATAGCGCGCCTATATCGTCACTTTTAAGTTCACCATTAAATTGCGTAAAGCCACCTTGCCATTGCCCTTTGGTACGTAAAATATGGTCGCCCTTATCAACCACAAGCTCAGAAATAGTGAGCTTGTCGCCTTCACCGACCAGCGAAGCGCTCACTTTATCAAGCTGATAACTTGCCACTTTACAATCTGCACATTCAAATTCAATGGCAGGTACTGTGTTAAGCCACGCTAGGTTTTGCTCTGGCAGTACATCGGTGATCTCAAGATCTTCTTCTACTTTAGGTGCAAAGTTAAGTCTTAAGTAATCGCTATTTATACGTATCGGCTGGCTTGGCTGAGAGTTGGGAATAAACACGTCAGCACGCAGCTCTTTGGCATTAAGCTTTAAATATAAGTCGTTTTGCTGGGGCGCTAAGCGCATTTCAAAATCGTTAAAAATAATGTCGCTAGCATTAACCTTGTCAATATGCGCAACCACTTCATTTAATGGCGGCATAATACCCTCAGACTGCTGGTCTGGCTTAGCTTGAGCGGCTTTAATTATTTGGTCTATTAATTCAAACCATGCTTCTAGTTGCGTTTGTTCAAGGTTAATATTAACGCTTAAATCTTTTTGATTTAGCCCTAAATCTTGCTCACCAAGAACAATATGCATATTACTAAATTGCGGCTGACCGTTTTCTAAAATCGCATTAAAATATAGCTGCTGATTAGCATTAGCCGTAATAAGATTTGAAATATCATCGCCTTGCACTATGCCCGTTAACGGCCAAACCTGTTCACTTGTTTTGCCATAGGGCGCTGGTAGCGTGCTCGTTAACCCTAGTAGCTCTGAGCTTACCTGAGCGCGGTAATTAAATCCTTGCTCAGTAAAATTAAGTGCAAGGCCTATATCAACTTCACTTTGCCCACTCAGGTACCCTTTCAGTACACCTTGCGCCTGGGTTATTAGTGTATCTGCATTTAGTAACGCCGTTATATCAATATTAGCGGTGTACTGCTGTGCTTCGCTTGCACTATTATAGTTAATGCTAAGCGGCATACCCAACCATGTAGCGCTGGCGTTTTGCATGCTAATTGTATCGTTTTCAAAGCTGAGCTCGCCGCTTAGTTTTTCAAGCGCAATGCCTGGGGCCGCAATATAAACAGGCAAATCGTTTAGTTTTACTTTGCCGCTGACACTGGCTCCACCTTTAAATTTAGAGCCAATTAAAAGAGTTACGCTTGCATCGGCTTGACCTTTACCTTGCACCACTTCAAAAATATTGGCCAGTGGGTTTGCAATCGGGGTGGCTGCAAAAAAGTCATGCAGTTTTTCCATTTGCGCGCGTTTATCTATTTGTACAATGAGTTCATCAGCGTGCATTAAATCGGCAATACTCACTTGCACGCTATCGCCTACTTCTAAATTAACTAACTGGCCTTGCTGGCTATAAATATCCATTCGCTCGTTGGCAAAATGCAGCTGCACATTGGCGTTAGTTACTGCCGGCCAATTGGGGTCAAACGCGTACGTTGCATTATCTATTTGCGCGAGTACATCAAATTGGCCGCTGCCATCGGTGAAAGGAAAACCCGAAAGCGGACCTGCAAATAATACTTGCGCCTTAGCTACTTCGCCCCCTTTTATTGCACCGTTTAAGTAGCTTACAAGTTGAGGGCTCATTGCCTTTAACGGAAAGTAGTGCCCAGCTACTGTGGCATCCTCTGCATAGGCTTCTGCGTATAGATCTAAGCGAGGATGGTCGCTAAGGCTTACATTTAACTCAGCCGCTAAGGTAACTTCGTTATTATCAAACCAAATATTATTACTGCTTACATTCCAGTAATTATCTGTTTTTGCTAAATCCAGATCGATATTAATTTGGTTGTAATCAATATTTTTACTGAAGCTGTCGCCGGTTATTAAAGTCCCGTTTTCGCCAAATAGCTGCACTCGCCCGCGCTGCTGATTTATAAGCCCCGAGACTCTAAGCGCCTGCGCTGCAGGAATACCAGACACTTCTTGCCAGCCAATATTATTAGCTGAAAACCATAACTGCCATTGCTCATCTGGATTAAGTTCTAGGTAGGCTTGATCGATAAAACCACTTGGTTTGCGGTTTAAAAGTGGCTGTAATGCTTCAAAATTAGTTAACGACGCCAAGTTACTCAGTAAAGAAAGATCAACCTGCTGCAGCCACACTTTATTTTGCTTACCTAAGTTTGCCTCAAATTCTAGACTTGGCCAGGTTGTGTCGTTATTACTAAATGTTAGGCCCGTGCTTTTTAAGTGCCAAGCGTTTGCCTCAGGAAATAAATGAACCCCCCCTTCGCTTAAGCTTACTTGTTTAGCTTGTTGGTTGTTTTGCCAGTGCACAAAGCTAGGTAACCACTGCATTTTTACATCGCTGATAAAACCATTTTCGAGCTTAAGCCAAGACTTTAAGTTTATGTCGGTGTAAAGCTGTTGTTTTTCAGTATTAATATATTGCGCCAACCAATTAGACACATCTACGCTATTTGCTTGAACGTAAATATCACCCGCAATTTGCTCTATAGTTTTGCCACTAAGCGCGATACGTGCGTCAAAGCTACCCACACTAATGCCGGGCAAGGCGAGGCTGCCGCTTCCTAAATGTTGTTCATCTTGGTTTTGCCATACTATGTTTTCGAGTAATAGCTTGCGCTCTCTACCGTCTTCTAAAATGAAATTAATACTCGAATTTTCAATAGCAAAATGCCCTGCATCTCCTAAAAATAGCTCTTCAATTAGCTCTTTTTGTTCAAACGAAACATCATCGTTATTAGTGTTATTAAATAAATTTTGAATATTTACACTGGTATGAAAGCCATTAATAACAAAGTAATTAGACTTTAACTGAAAGGCTTTAATGCTCTCCCATAGGTTAAGTTCTAAGCTTGTTTTGGCAATAGTGAGCGATATAGGCGCAGTTTCGTTATCCTTAAAGGAGAGCTCTTCTAATACCAAGGCAGGGCCGGCGCCATGCCAACTGGCAGAGATTGCGCCTATAGAAAGACTAATGGCAAATTTATCGTGCAGGTAGGTTTCTATATCGCCTTTGTAGTCGTTTGCATAAGGTAAGGTGTACTTTAAAATAGAAACAATCACGGCCAGTAATACTAAAATTATGGCGCAGGTTTGCCATAACTTTCTAAAACAAAAAAAACAGACCGCTTTCGTTTTCATTACATCATTACCACATCAAACTGCTCTTGGCTGTATAGGCTCTCTGTTTGAATATTGACCTGCTTACCAATAAATAGTTCAAGTTCGGCAAGGTTATGATACTCATCATTGAGTAAGGCTTCACTTACTGCAGGCGCCGCATACACCATGAATTTATCGGCATCGTAGGCACGATTAACGCGCACTATTTCGCGCAGTATTTCATAGCATACGGTTTCGACTGTTTTTTGTGAGCCACGTCCAGAGCAAGCCGGACACACATCACACAAAATATGCTCAAGGCTTTCGCGGGTGCGCTTACGGGTCATTTCTACTAAGCCTAATGCGCTTAAGCCGTTTATGTTGGCTTTTGCACGGTCTTTAGATAGTGCTGACTCTAGAGAATGTAATACTCTGCGTTTATGATCTTCGCTGATCATATCGATAAAATCGATAATAATAATACCGCCTAGGTTACGCAGGCGTAGCTGCCTAGCAATGGCTGATGTGGCTTCCACATTGGTATTAAAAATGGTTTCTTCTAAATTACGATGCCCTACAAACGCACCTGTATTCACATCAACTGTGGTCATCGCTTCGGTTTGGTCGATAATTAAATAGCCGCCCGACTTAAGCGTGACTTTACGATGCAATGCTTTTTGAATTTCGGTTTCAACGTCAAATAAGTCAAAAATTGGGCGCTCACCTGGGTAATACTCAAGTGCTTGCGAAAGCAAAGGCACAAACTCTTCAGTAAACAGCTTTAGCTCTTGATAGGTTAGCTTAGAGTCAACCCTAATGCGCTCCATATCTTCACCTACGTAGTCGCGCAGGGTTCTAAATGCAAGCGTTAAGTCTTCGTGTAATATACTGGCTTTATTGGTTTTTTTACGACGTGATACAATTTTTTGCCATAGTTTTCGTAAAAATTCAGCATCGTGTCTTAGCTCCGCTTCACTGGCGCCCTCTGCCGCTGTACGAACAATAAAACTGCCATTATCGTCGCCGTATTCTGCCACTATTTTTTTAAGTCGCGCACGCTCTTCTTCGGTTTCAATACGCTGACTAACACCTACATGCGTAGCGTCTGGCATAAACACTAAATAGCGCGAAGGGATAGTGATATCGGTAGTAAGCCTTGCTCCTTTAGTGCCTAGTGGGTCTTTAACCACTTGCACCATAATGTACTGGCCTTGGCGTACTAGCTCACGTATGTCTTGTACTTTTTTAATCGGCTCGTCGTCTACACCCTCAACTATTGAGGCGCTATTGACTATGTCTGATGCATGTAAAAAAGCGGCTTTTTCTAGGCCTATATCAACAAAAGCAGCTTGCATGCCTGGCAGTACGCGGCTTATTTTTCCTAAGTAAATATTGCCTACAATACCTAGGTTGCCTATACGCTCTAGTTGAATTTCTTGTAATACACCGTTTTCGATTAGGGCAACACGGCTTTCACTTGGCGTGACATTTATTAGTAATTCTGTACTCATGTTACCTTCTTAAGAATGCTTGTAATAATTGTTCGGTCTCGTATAAAGGTAAGCCTACAACAGCAAAATAGCTACCCGCAATGTGTGTAACAAAGCGACCACCTAAACCTTGAATGCCATAACCACCGGCTTTATCTTGTGGCTCGTTTGACTCCCAATAGCTATTTATTTCTTCATCGCTGAGGGTTTTAAAGGTCACAGATGTACTCACTACACAACTTAGTACATCTGTTTGTGTAGCAAAAGCAACGGCAGTAAGTACTTGATGTGTATTACCAGATAAACGTTTAAGTGTTGTTATGAAATCGTTTTTATCGCGTGGTTTACCCAACGATTCGTTATCAATAACAACCACAGTATCGCTACCAAGCACTGGGCGGTCTGTGTAACCAAGCGCTACGCCTGTTTGCGCTTTTAAGCGGGCTAAGCGCTCAACCAATGCATGAGGCTGCTCGTTTGCAAGTGGGGTTTCGTCTGCATCTACACTAAATTGTTCAAACTCAATGCCTAACTGACTCAACAACTCTTTACGTCGCGGGGAGGCTGATGCCAAATATACTGCGGTTGTCATTACCTGATCCTAAAATGTCTACGGTATTTGCGAAGAAGTAAAAAGACCCAAAACCAGCTGACCATACCGGTCGCCACTGGCCACAGGTATTGTGGATTAAAATAAACACCTAATAAAAAGTGATTTAACCAAAATTGCATTAGGTGATACAAGGTTAAAAATAAGCCCACTAATAAGCTTTGCTGCCAAAGCGAAAAGTTACGTATTTTTTGAAAGTTACTTGCGGTCACAAATATACAAATAGAATACGTGAGTGAGTTAACTCCTAATGGCGAGCCTAAGGCTAAGTCCATGAGTAGGCCAACAACCCACGCGGTACCAATATTTAATCTATGCGGCACTGCCAGCGACCAGTACATTAATACCAGTAACACCCAATCAGGTCTGAAGGGCTCAAACGAAAAAGGCAGTGGCATTAATGCCATAATTAAAGCAAAAAAGATGCTTAGGGCAATTAACAATGAATAACGATTAATCATCGCTGATTTGCTCCTGTTGATTGCGCCATAAAATAACCAACAAACGAATACGGTCTAGCTGTGCAATAGGCTCTGCAAATACTTGAGCAAATGGGCGCCCTTCATCGCGGTTTATTTCGGTGACAACGGCCACCGGATAACCTTCAGGAAACGTCCCCCCAAGCCCCGAGGTCACGAGTACATCGCCAATGCGCACATCAAGGCTATGAGGTACATGCGAAAGCTTAACAACGTTAATTTTACCTATGCCTTCGACTACCGTGCGTACGTCGTTTCGTAGTATGCGTACCGGCGTAGCATGGGTTGTGTCGGTCATTAGTAGCACGCGTGAAGTGGTAGAGCCTACTTTTGTTAATTGACCAACAGCCCCCATTTCATCAATTACGGCTTGGCCTTCGCTTAGGCCGTCGGTGGTACCGCGGTTAATAACCACTTGATGACTATAAGGGTTTGAATGTACAGAAAGTACTTGGGCTATTTTTTTACGATTAGATTGCTTAGCTGATGAGCCAAGTAAAGCACGTAGCTTTTGGTTTTCGCGGGCTAAAAATTGGTATTGCTGCAATTGCTCGCTTTGTAGCATTTGCTTTTTTTTCAGCGCTTCGTTTTCACTCAGTAACTGATCGCGGGTATGCAGGCTTTTAGCACCTAAGCTAAATATTTCGTAAGGTAGGTTGGCAACGTAAATTAATGGGCTGACAAGTGTATTAAGGCTTGTACGTACAACCGTGCCGCCTTGTGTAAACTTATCGCCCGCAATGAGCACTATGCTCAAAAGCACTGCGACAAAAAGTCGCAGTTGCAAAGAGATGGTTTGTCCAAACAGTAATTTCATTAATCGTAACTAAAAACGTCACCACCATGAACATCAATCATTTCAAGGGCTTTACCGCCGCCACGTGCTACACACGTAAGTGGATCATCGGCAACAACCACAGGAATGCCTGTTTCTTCCATTAATAAACGATCTAAATCTTTTAATAGCGCACCACCGCCAGTCAGAACCATACCGTGAGCTGAAATATCTGATGCAAGCTCAGGTGGAGACTGCTCAAGTGCAACCATTACGGCACTTACAATGCCCATTAGCGGCTCTTGGAGTGCTTCTAAAATTTCGTGCGAGTTAAGTGTAAATGAGCGAGGAACACCTTCGGCTAAGTTACGACCGCGTACTTCAATTTCAATTGGTTCGTCAGTTTTAAAAGCAGAGCCTATTTGATGTTTAATATTTTCAGCCGTTGCTTCACCAATTAGGCTACCAAAGTTACGGCGTACATAATTAATAATGGCTTCATCAAATTTATCGCCACCAATACGCACAGACGATGAGTAAACAACACCGTTTAGTGAAATAATAGCAACTTCGGTAGTACCACCACCAATATCAACAACCATAGAACCAGTTGCTTCTGATACTGGTAGCCCAGCACCAATTGCTGCGGCCATTGGCTCTTCAATTAGGTACACTTCGCGCGCGCCGGCACCCATTGCTGATTCGCGGATTGCACGCTTTTCTACTTGGGTTGCACCACACGGTACACAAATAAGTACACGCGGGCTTGGGCGCATAAAGTTATTGTTGTGCACTTGTTTTATAAAGTGTTGTAACATTTTTTCGGTTACATAAAAGTCGGCTATTACGCCATCTTTCATTGGGCGAATCGCTTTAATATTACCCGGTGTACGCCCTAGCATTTGTTTTGCTTCTGTACCCACAGAAGCAACACTTTTAGGTCCACCAGCGCGTTCTTGACGAATAGCTACAACTGAAGGTTCGTTAAGTACAATACCTTCTTCTTTTACATAGATAAGGGTATTGGCTGTACCCAAGTCGATCGATAGATCGTTTGAAAAAATACCACGGAGTTTTTTAAACATGAGGCTGGATGACCTTTGAAATACGTTCTTATGTTAGCTGCACTCACTTTAACATGCCTAATTAGATGAGCAATATAAAGCGCAACTACCTTTGTTAATTTGTGAAAAAAGGAAGCTAGGCTTCCTTGGTTAAATGCTATCGTTCGCGGACTAAGCGAAAGCCAATGTAGTTAGATCTAAAATCTGGCGCTAAAATTAATCGTGTTGAAGCACGTGCAAGGCTTGGTGCAAAGTTCCACGCTCCGCCTCTTACTGCAACATCAGATTCGCCTGACTCTTTAGCTGTCCATTCCCACACATTGCCTACGGTGTCGTATAATCCAAATGCGTTAGGAGAAAAAGAACCCACCGGTGCTGCACGTTTGTTTGACCATTCGCTACCACACCAACCACAGTTAGCTAAATTTTTACCTATTTCGTTACCCCAAGGGTATTCTGTTTCTGTACCTGCGCGAGCGGCGTATTCCCATTCAACTTCATTAGGTAAACGGTACTGCTGCCCAGTTTCGCCAGAGAGCCATTCGGCGTACGCTTTCGCGTCGTTAAATGTTAAACACACAGCAGGAAAATCGCTGCTTTGCTCAAAACCTGGGTTACGCCAGTTTAAATTAGCTTCCCATACGGGTTCGCCATTTAAATAATAAGCACACCCTTTGCTTTGCTCTGCTTGTGTTTTATACCCAGTACTTGCTACAAACGCTTCATAGGCACCTACGGTAACCTCTTTGGTTTGCATAGCAAATGAGCTGGCTATCACTTTTTCAATAACCGGGCGTTCATTTGCTAAACCATTGCCGTTAATATCACCCATCTTAAATTTACCAGCGGGCACAACTACAACATTATTTTGTACATCAGCAGAGCGATTAGTGCTTGCTGTACGACTTACAGGTTTTGGTTGCTCGCGAGTGTAAGCCGGTGCAGCAATCGACTCAGACTTTTTTACTAAATTAGCATGAATAGTCTGTGCTTTAGTTAAATCAACTCTTACTTTGTAAGGCTTATAACCTAATTTACGTATTTCTACGTTATGCACACCACGCGGTAAACGCGTAACTAAACGCGTAGAGCCAAAGCTCACCCCATCAATAAACACTTCATCATCGTAAACATTTGAACGTAAAGTCAACTCAACTTGCTGATTTTTCTCTTTATTTATAATTGATGGATAGTTTTTTTTTGTAGGTGCAGCTTTCACTGAATAATCGCGCACTGGCTGATTGTTCATTCGCGATACAGACACAGTGTCGGTATTATCCGCGGCGTTGCTGAATGTTAACTGACTATCAGAGTAGGTTGTACCGTAACCAGGCTGATAAGCTGTCGCGAGTGGCGAGCCATATTCAGAACAATAACGGTTATCTACGTTTAATAAGTTACATAGGCGGCTGCTGTTTACTTCGCCGCGCATGGTTACGCTTAAGTTAACGTTGTAATTGCCTTGTCCACTAAATGCACTGTTAACTACATGGCTACTTAAAATTTGTACTTGTGCGCCTGCCATGTTGCGTTTTGGTTCAACAATTCGCTCTTCTGTTAAATTAGCAAATATTTGATCAACAAAGCGCTTAGTGGCTTTTTGTAAACCCATTTGCTGGCCGCGTTGCTCACAAGCTGCGAGCGTTTCGGTACGCTTACAGTTAATTGTGTGGTTTACTTCAAGTGTACCTTCGCGGGTAAACTCATTACGTAAACGCTCTACTCGGGCTGTAGTTAATTGCTCTTTTAAGCTTTCTAAGGTGTTTAAAAGCGTATGTTTTGCAACACGAATTTGCTCTATATCTTTACGATGAGATGCAATTGCCGCCAACTGCATTGAGATGTCGTCTTTATTTTGCTTATGATCAACCACGGCTTTTTGATAGCGCGATTGGGCAGCACTAATATCAAGCGTAGGATCGTCAATTAAGCGGCGATACATTTCGTTCATCGCATCAAGTGCTTGGTTTTTCTCTTTATCAAGCTCTGTAGAGCGAGAACGAAGTAGTTCAAGTTGGTTTTGTAACTGACTTTCTTCTTTTAAGTGTTTTTCAAGTATTTGTGTCGAGTTATCGTATTCTGTTTGTTTAATACTAATCTCTGATTCAATTCCGGTTACTGTTGCTGTGTCTTGTGCAAATGCACTACTAGCTAACAAACTAGCGGAAATTAACAGAGATAAAGGAGCAATTCGCATATATTCCAGTCCCAAAAAGCGGCAATTATTTGGTCGTTATTATTGTTTATTAGAGTGTACTCACTTTTGAAAGCTGAACATTTTTCAACCATCAAAAATCAATACACCCAATGCCTTATGCTATGTACTTGAAGCACAAAACACAAGCTTTGTTCAATTATTATCTTAGTTTACAACTATTCTCTTGTTTCACGCCAGTAAATAACCCGATCATTTCCTCTAAAGCGACCAAATTGCAAAATAGCATGGGGATCTTGCTGTGAATTATCACCAAGCCAATCCCACTTTAACCAATTTTCTGTTTCATATTCTAATGTAAATGTACCACTGCCATTTGGTGTTGCATAAATAGCATTGTTTGTAGGGTAGCTGCCTGCTTCTAATGAACCCGCTGCACCTGCACCATACTCATAGCTTAATATTGGCGTTGATGGCGATATTTGGGATAACTGCGGATGCTCAAATACACTGCAGTTATCTTCGGTATTTAATACAAAGCCTGTTCCATTAAAGTACTGAGCCTCCATAGGCACACGTAATGAGTCTAAATCTGAGCCGGCATTGTTGCCTAGCACTGTGCGTCCAAAGCGAAAGTCTATTGGCACATCATTTAAACGCACACTATTGCAATCAGTGCTGCAGCTTGCTTGCGTACTCGGCTCATCGTTAGCATCAATTAACGTAGCGCCTTCTGTATTAGTGACGGTGGCCATAAGATTAACCATAGTAAATGGGCCGTCGGGATTATTTATAGCCAAGCGCGTTAACATGGCAGTGCTGTCGCTCATTTGCCACTGTCCATCGGCTAGGGTGCTCCAACTATTACTGCTTATATTGGCTAACCTGCTGGTTAACGTTGTTGCTGGTACATAATTACCAGCTTGATTGTTTTCGGCATTTATTTGTACTTGGGCTTTTTCAAAGCCTTGTTTGTAATTAGCCATTAGCTGGTTGTTATGATTAAGCGCTTGTACCGTAAAACCAAGCTCAAATGGCTGATCTAAATAGGTTAAATTACTGCCTAACTGTGTACATTGCGCAGCAGCTTGAACACCTAATACTTGATAGTGTGATGGAGCAAACCGCCCTACGTTGTTTAGCTGCCCTTTTACATCGCCCACACCAAAATAATCGCCATCTTGTAAACCCGCAAATACGTTTATAATACCCACTTGGTCATAAGCGTACTGCGATATGGATTCACTCAAGCTTCCCGTATCTGTAAAGGCAAGGGTACTTAGCGCTTCAATTTGCCCCTCATTACCAGAGCTGGGTAATACTAAGCTATGTGTTACTAAAGGAGACTCGCTAATGAAGTGTTTTGCAATGGGATTACTATGAATAGCGCTATAGTTATCAGGTATCCCATCGTTGTTATTGTCTTGCCCTGCGCGCCACTGTACTGCATTCATTTTTAAATCAAATGACTCACCTGTTAATCTAAATAAACTATCGTTTGCTGTTTGGGCATAGCCGTCACTTGCAACTTGCATCGCTAATCCAAAGGGCTTAACTACATATTCGTTAGAGCTGCCGGTTAAGCTTACTGATAAATTAGTTACTGGGTCTAATACAATTGTTGCCCGTGCATTTAAACTTAATTTAGCGGCATCAGGGTAGTTAATAGCAATAGGGGCTTTTGAGTCTTGATCAAAGGTGAGCGAAAAAGTTTGATATGCTTGCTGCACGCTACAAGTATTCGCATTATTACTAAGTTGTATTGGATCTGAACACGCAGCGCCGGTACTGCAGGTATAAGCTAAATCTAAATCAACTTGACCACCGGCAGGGAATGCGGCTTCGCATACGCCTGTTGTGGTATTTGTTTTAACCGCTTGAATGGATAGCTCGGCGGCATTAAAACCTTCGCTAGAGGGTTTACCAGATAATTGAGTGGGGATACTCGCTTTATTGGCTGTGTCGTTATTAAAAATAAACCCTGCATCAGAAAAAACCACTTTGCACCCTCCCAGCCCTACGTTATTACCATTAATATAACAACGCAGCGGTGCAGATGGGTCGGCGGTATTATAACCAAGTGTAACGGTGCCTGTGGTACGCTTTGCAAGCGCTACGGTGGCAGAGCCTGTAAAGGTAATATTTTCACCGTTTACCCAGCTTTGCTGGCCACTGTTATCTGGAGACAGGTCAAGTGCGGAGGGCTCATCGTACAGTAAATCACATGCATCGTTTGCACAGGCGGTTAATGTCATTTCTTTTGCTTGGCAGGTTAAGCCTTGGTTATCACTTAATGATATGCGGTAGTGATCAAGCAAAACCGGCGTAAAAATACCGCAAAATCCAGGAATACTCTCTGGCACTGTTAACGCATCAAACGTAGAGCTGCCCTCGGTTATTACTTGTGTTGCAGCGGTTATAGAGCCCTGGTATGTGACATTTTGAGCAATTCTTACCTCCCCCGTTGCGACAATGTATGCAGCAATATTTGCATCGGCCGCAATGGCAACATCACCATCGACGTATATAGCTAAATACGCTCCTTCCTCAACCGCAATATTCGTTTTGCCTATGTTCAAAAATGCGCTAGAAATTAGCGACGATGTATCTTTTAAAAAAATACGGGTGGGCGCTGTTACCTTATACTCATCTTCCAATAAGTTAAGTGCTAGTTCGTCATAAAAATAATCGCCAGCTAACGATACAGGCACATCTCCGGTGGAGCTTCCATCGTTTGTGACCGTGGGTACTTGCGCAGCTTGATTTGGCTCAAGGGAGTTATACCCAGTGGCTACACAGCCTTGGCCATTACACAAAGGTGGGTTGGTGAGTGCAGTTGATATTAAATTAGTGGTGGTAATAAATTGTGCATTGCTATCGGTTATTTCCACACCTTGAACAAGCTGTACTTGTCCATCATTGTAGGTAGAAATAGCGCCAGGAAATAAAGTATCGCAATCTAAAATATCGCCATTAAATACAAACGTACTGGTCATGGCCAATATAGAGACTTCTTCTTTTACGTGGTTACGCTCTCTGTCGCCATCACGGTCTTCATCAACCACCAGCCCTAACCGATCCGCTCTTAAATTACAGCTGCGCAGCCACCCACCGTCTTCTTCAAGTCGGGAATTTTTACTTGCCACCACCAGCGGTGCTTCACTAAAGTTATTGTTAAAATTAAAGTAGTTACATCCATCATTCCAACCATCAACTTCGAACCCTGTAAAAAAGGTCTCTCAGGACACTTCTACCCCATTGTCATCGGTAAAGGTGCGATTACTGCCAGGCTCTACGGCCATGTAGGCCACCGTTTCAGTTTGAATAACACCTAATGCGGTTTCTGAGGCCTCTAACGCTATATTTACCCCGCTTGTAGATAAAGAACCACTTTGCACTGCAACGGTTAAAAAAGGCACAAGCGCTTGAGACGGCGGGTTACTATCTAAACTATTTAGTGTTTGTAACGAATGGAAAAAGTTAGGCCTTAAGGCAAATGGTTTATTAAAAGTCAGTGATTTGTAACCTTTAGGTGTGATGGGGGCAAACCCCGACTTATCACCGTATTGTAGCTCAAGGCGTAAGTCGGTGTTCCCGACTTCCATAATGGCCCCATCAGGAAATTCATGCACTCCATATTCTACCGCTAAATAGTGCGCGCCCATGGTTATATGCTCACCATCTTCTCCTGAGGGCTCAAGTGGCAATGCTTCAAACCCTGTGGTTGTTACATTGCGTATTCTCACTATAGCGGGGTTACCGCCTTGATTAGTGGACAACATAAATACCGCAGGAGGGGTTATGTATTGCTGCTGAAAATTTATTTTTGTCCATATGGGTGAAGTGTACGTGTCTTGTAGCTCTATAAATCGCCCTTCAATTTTAGGCGGTACAGCCATAGCGCATCGGCTTAGTAGCAAACTTATTAAACATAAAATACAGAGGGTATATTTGCTCATGGTAATGTTTTAGCCTCCACACTTAGAGTACGTTGGGTTTGCCAATATTCCTTTTGACATGCTGCACCGGCAGCACAATCATTGGCGGCGCACGTTGCAGAGCTTTGTAAGTAGTAAATATTAACGGTGCCAGAGCGGGTGCTGCTATCGGGTAAGGCTATGTATTCACTACAGCTCAGTTCAACTTTACAATTGGCTAGATAGAGGGTGCTAAAACTCGTACTGGTGGTTACTGCACTGCATGTTTGCGCAGTGCTACTTAGTGCAAAAATTTCGCTTAAGCCGGTTTCTAATCCGCTTTGGGCTGCCATGTAAGCGCGCGCCGTAATACTCAATGGTATTTTGCTGCGCCGCACCCGATAACACTTTAGAAAGCGCCAGCCCTAGTGCCAGCAAAGTGACAATGATCACCAACGTAATTATGAGCAAATTACCCTGCTGCTTTTTAGCAAAACTGATGTTTTTTATATTAGGGGACATTAGGCACATGCACCTCATGGCTAATACTTATTTGTTCGGTGTCGTTAAACCCCATTTGCGCAAACACATTAACAACCGCGCTGCGCTGTAGCGAAATCTCACTTAACGTAAAAAAGGCTCTGCTCGTTAAGTTATTGGCAATATAATTACTCATTAAATCGCGTTTAACGCCCGAGCTAACCTGTAAGCTGGCGGCGTTTAATTGGTTTGTAGTAAAGCCGTAGTTGCTATAGCGGTACAGTGAATTACCTTCTACACAAAAGCTAATTGGCTGATCTAATAAATAAAGGCGCTTACTCGGTGACTCTTGAGCAAATGCTTTGCTAAATTGCCATGTATCTAGCTCACTTGTAACGGCGCTGTAGCCGCTAACTTGTAGGCGCTTATTTTGACTTTCATCGTATATATCGCTGCTATTTAATGGATAAATACTTGCCCAATCGTTTATTTGTGGCTCAGTTAAATTATTAAGCGCAAAATTCACGGCGGTAATCTCAAAAGGGGCGCTAGTGGGTAAGTAATCGGTATAGTGAGTGGCAGATAAAAACGGCGTAAATTCTAAACATTGCTGCGTGCTACACGCTCCATTGCTGGCGTTATCACAATTTAAGCGCAGTGAGTTAGGGGTTGCATGGCGAAGCTCTTTACTTAATCGGGTTAAAACAAAGCGACTTTGCGCCACCGCTTCTTGGCGTTTCACACCTTGGCTGTAAATATTAAATCCAGCGCTAATAAACGAAAATGACGCTACGGCTAAAATGCCAATAATTACCATAACAAGTAATAGCTCAACTAAGGTAAAGCCACGCTTTTGCTTTGCTCTATTCATTAGTAATTACCTTTATATGCACTAAAGCCGTACACTTGCCCCAAGGGTGAGGTTACTTCAATGGTAATTCGTTTAAAGGCAACGCCATCGTTATTGGTTGCCTCGTTTAGGTCGCTGTCGTATTGCACGTTTACAGCCAGTGAAAAGTCGCTATATTGCGCTAATGTATTCCCTAAACTATCACTAATAGGCTGCCCTGTGAGCGCAATATAATCATCAACATCGTTAAAATCAGCCCGTGCTTCACCGCTATCAGCACCAAGCTCAGAATGAGTACTACAAGGCTGGGCTCCTAAGCTTGTTTCGGAACAGCGCCTAAATGGTGGCGTGCGCTCGCTATGTTCATCAAATGATTTAGCTAATATTTCGTTCATTAATGCTTGCCCAAGCTCTGAGGCCCTGAGTGCGACAATAGGCTTGGCACTTTGTTTTGCTTGAGGTGCTATAAGCGCTGTAATAATACTTAGCGCAATAGCAAACATTACAATGCCAATAATCAGCTCAATTAAGGTAAAACCTGATTGTATTTTAGGGGCAGGCATAAATAAGCCCTTCACCGCTAATGCACACCGCGGCTAGACCCAGGTCAATTTTACATTGTACTGAGCAATTTTGATCTACTCGCCCAAGTGGGTCAAAGTTAATTTGCGTAAACACATTAGCATTGCTATCTAAGGCATTAAATCGTACGTCGCTGCGCTCGGTATTGATAGCAACAACTAAATACTCGCTATTATTGGTACTTGGGCCGCCAGTACAGGTTTCTGGCTCCGGCCCCGCAACCAAGGTAGGTGAAATATACAGTTTATGGCAGCTGCTTGTTACAGTATTTTGCATCGCGCGTAATTGTACTGTGCGTAGGGCGTTTAATACCCTATCTCTGTATGAGTATGCTTGCTCTGTTGAACTTCCTAGCAACTTGGGCACTGCCGTTACCGACAGTATGCCCAAAATAACTAAAGTAATAATTAATTCAACCAGTGTGAAGCCACGCAA
Organism: Pseudoalteromonas sp. CuT4-3; assembly: GCF_035666335.1. NCBI lineage: Bacteria > Pseudomonadati > Pseudomonadota > Gammaproteobacteria > Alteromonadales > Pseudoalteromonadaceae > Pseudoalteromonas > Pseudoalteromonas sp. CuT4-3. The sequence continues at coordinate 446,625 of NZ_CP142030.1, read as the reverse complement.
TCGTTGATTACTACTGCTATTCATTTATGTAATTAACAGCCTTCTATAAAAAGCTCAACTTTAGGCGGCGTCACGTTCACTGGCTCAGTAGTCGCCGTTGCTTGAGTGTACTCAATACGACATTTGTCATCTGTAGTTGCATCCCCTGTTGCAGTATAGCTGTTTGGGTAAATAGTAACTTTTGGTACGGCACCAGCATCAGTAGTACCATTAGTACCATTAGACGTTTCTACAAGGTTAAAATCAGCTGTATCATCAGCTGCAAATTCAACATCTAAAAAAGCTTCAAAAGCTACTTCTGTCGCTGCGGGATAGCCATAAACTGTGGGGACGTCTGCACCACTATCTACAGAAACCGAAGCACCATCTTTTTTATGGGTACTTGCGATAATAGATTTACCATTTACGATATTCATACCACTGCGAATTGAGCCTTGTAGACCTTCGAGTGTAGAAGCGTTAGCATCACCCTGCAGGTTTAAAAAACGAGGGGCAGCGGTCACCGCTAAAATACCTAAAATTACAATTACAATTATTAGTTCGACAAGCGTAAAACCTGCTTGCTTATTCATTGGTTGTTTTAATGACTGCGTTTTCATAAGTAAGCCTCTTTATAATTACTTAGTTTTTAAAAATTTGCACTTTGCCAGTTGTTGGAAAGTACGAAAACCCTACTTTTTTAGCCATAACGGCGCCATCGGTAGGTAGGTTATTGGTGTTTAAATTATGAGTTAAATAATAAATACACTGGTTGTTTTTAGTGTTATAACGCACTAAATAACTCACCTTGGTTATTATAGAAACCTCGGTACTTAATGTGCTTGTAGGCGCATCTTGTAAAATTACACTTAATACTTTTTGGCATTGCAGTGCAGTCATTGCGCTGGCCCGCGTATCAGTATTAGTCGTTTTATCACCCGTTGGTGTGCCTCTCTCTCCATCGACACCAACAATCACACCTCCGTAATTAATATGTGTTGTATTATTAACGCCCTTTGGACGCCCCGATAATTCCCATTGACCTTTGACCATCAACACCGCAGAGGCAAACCCACCAGCAACCACATCCACACTCGCATTGTGTGCCTGATTTTTAATGCCTATGTATTGAGGTATAGCAAAAACCATAATAACTGCCAGTAAAACAACTACTAAAACAAGCTCAAATAACGAAAAACCTGTTGCACGAACACGACCGTTAGTCACAATAGCTACCCTTTAATAGCCGACATCATGTTCCACATTGGCATAAAAATACCGAGTGCTAAAATAAGCACCATAATGGCAACAAACACCGTCAAAATGGGCTCTATTTTTGCGGTTAAACTGCGTAAATCGTAATCGACTTCTCGTTCATAAAAATCAGCCGCTTCTTGTAATAACTCATCTACGCGACCGGTTTCTTCACCCACTGCCACCATTTGCAGTACCAACTGTGAAAATAGCTGGCTACTTCGCGAAGCCCGCAACAAACTGTCGCCTTTTTCGATATCTTGACGCATGGTGATAATGGCTTTTTCCATGTAGCTGTTATCAACTGCATGGGCCGTTAACGACAGCCCTGTCGTCATTGGGACGCCCGAGCGCAGCACCATGGCTAAACTTTGGCTATAACGGCCAAGTAAGGTGCGTTTTAAAATATCGCCTACAAATGGAATTTTGAGTTTGTGGTGATCCCACTTAAAGCGCCCAGCCGCCGTATTTAAATACCGACGCCATGCAACGACTCCCCCCACTAACATTAGCGCTAGCAGCCACCAATAATTGACAAAAAAATTACTGGTGCCAATGAGGATCTGGGTCATTAAAGGCAGCTCTGCATCAAACTTTTCGAACATGCTGGCAAAGGTTGGGATCACAAAAATATTTAATATGATCATCGCAACTAAAAGCGCCAAAATAACAAAAGTGGGGTAACGCATAGCGGCTTTTATGCGCTTACGAGTCTCTTGCTCTTTTTCAAAGTAAATAGCCAGCTGATAAAATGCATCTTCTAATCGTCCCGAGCCTTCTCCGACTTTAACCATAGAAATAGTTAAGCGGCTAAACACCTTGTTGTGTATAGCTAACGCACTAGATAATTCACGGCCTTGTTCGAGCTGGCGTGTTACTTCAAGCAACACACTTTTAAACTCTTTATTTTGCGTGGTATCAGCAAGCCCTATCATTGCCCTAATAATGGGGATCCCGGCTTTAAGTAAAGAGTACATTTGCCGTGAAAACATGATCATGTCATCAAGGGTTATTTTTTCGCTAAATAAGTTATCGAATAACTTTATATTGTTTTTTGTTTCAACTAACGAAATTGAAATAGGTATGTACTGGCGCTTTAATAAGCTATCGGCAACACCGGCCTCATTATTTTGCCTCAACACGCCCTTTAACCAGCGCACCTTTTGCGTCTTTGGCTTTGTAACTATAAAGCTGCATCGTCATCACCTACCACTTCAGGTACATATTCAGCCATTTTAAATACCTCATCTAACGAGGTAATGCCTTGCTTTGCATACGTTAAAGCCATATAAGAAAGCGGTGCAAAATTAGCGCTATTTTTAGCCGCTTCGGCAAAACGCTGCGTGTCGTTAATACGCAGGGCATCCATCATAGCGTCGTTCATTTCTAACAGCTCAAAAATCCCCACCCTGCCTTTGTAGCCGCTATGGCTACATGCTGTGCAGCCTTGGCCTCGCCAAAACTGTGTGCTGCTAATATCTTCGCCTAAATAGGTAAGCCAGCTTTGTTCTTGTTTATCTGGGTGATACGGTGTTTTACATTCATTGCAAATACGCCTAACTAAGCGCTGAGCAATAATAGCGCGTAGTGAGCTTGCAACTAGATAAGCGGGTGCTCCCATATCAATTAAGCGCATTGCGCTTGATATGGCATCGTTGGTATGTAAGGTAGAAAGTACTAAATGGCCTGTTAATGCAGCCCTTAGGCCTATATCAACGGTTTCTTGGTCACGCATTTCGCCAACCATAATAATATCGGGGTCTTGGCGTAACGTGGTTCTTAATACACTGGCAAAACTTAAGCCTATTTTGTTGTTTATTTGCACCTGGTTTACCCGTCCAATGCGGTATTCAACCGGATCTTCTACGGTAATAATTTTACTATCTTGTTGATTAAGCTCACTTAAAGCGCCATACAAGGTGGTCGTTTTTCCTGAACCGGTAGGCCCAGTCACTAACACCATGCCATGAGGGCGTTTTATAATGCTGCGCAGGCGTTTTAAAATATGCACCGGCATGCCCGTTTCATCTAACGATAAAAGCCCTGCAGATTGGTCGAGCAACCGCATCACAACTGACTCGCCATATTGCACTGGCATTGTCGATAAACGTACATCAATGCTGTGCGCGTGCACTTTTATATTAAAACGGCCGTCTTGCGGTAAACGCTTCTCCGATATATCTAACCCCGACATAAGCTTTAGCCTAAGTACTAAAGCAGAGGCTATTTTTACTTGGTTTAATGTGTGCTCTTGCAATACACCATCAACACGTTGGCGAATGCGTAATAGCCTTTCATCGGGTTCTATGTGGATATCTGAGGCACGTACTTGTACTGCATCTTCAAATATAGATTGCAGTAGTTTTACTACGGTGGCGTCAGAGGTTTCATCTGCTAAGGAATTAAGGTCAAACTCTTCTACGTCTTCGTATTCTTCGTGTAGCTTTTCAGCAAAGTTAGTAATCTCTTCTGTTCGGCGGTACACATTATCAAACGCTGCCATAAGCTGGCTTTCTTGCACAACAGCAAGCTCAATTCGCTTAGGGGCTAGCATTGGCGCTAACTGATCCAACGCTCTCAAATCAGCGGGGTCACTCATTCCGACTAACACAGAATCCCGTTATCTTCTATTACTAATGCTCGGTAGCGTCTGGCATAAACCTCTGAAAGTAATTTAGATACATCTGAAGATATTTTGCGCTGCGAAATATCTAAAAACGGTATTTGTAATTGTTGGGCTAAAAAGCGCAATAATTGCGGCTCACTTATAAACTCAAGCGCAATTAATGTAGCCCCTAACTTTCGCCCTGACGCAGCTTGCACATTAAGTGCTTCACTTAGCTGTGCTTCGGTGATCATTTGCTCATGAACGAGTAAGTACCCTAAACGCATTTTTAAACTGGGTCTCATACAGCCTCCTTCAATGCGACTAAGCGCTGTAGTGCATGTTGCGTCATTGCGGCATTTAAACCGCCTAAATCTAGGGCAACTTTATAAAGGTGCTTTGCATCAGCAAACTCCCCTAACGCATCTTTTGAAGTAGCTAACGCCAGCCACCATTTAGCCTGCTGAGGCTGAAGCTGTGTAAGCTGTGTAAAACTCGCAAGCGCTATTTGATGTTGCTGCGCATTTTGTGCTGCAGTGCCTTTTAATACCCAAAACTCCAAGTTTGCTTGCGGCTCAAGTTCGGCTATAAGCAGTTTAAGCACGCCTTCGTACTCTTGTTGCATAATTAAAATTTTACTGAGCATTACACGCCACTGCACAACCTCAGGGTTTATTTTTATGCCAGCAACTAATAACTGCTGAGCCATAAGTACATCTTGTTGCTGAAAATACGTTGCCGCGAGTAAATTACGCGCTTCTATATGCTCAGGTTGTGTTTGTAAAATAGCGGTTAAATCGTTAATCGCATCATCATATAAAGCAAATTCCAACGCTTGTTTAGCACGCTTTAATTGCAGTGCTATACGCTGGGCTTTGGTTTGCTTAACACTGGCAGTTTTTACTAATTTATTTTCAGCGGGCGGCTGCTCAGCCTGTGTAATGCTTTTTACTGGTGCACTGCTTTTTGCTTCAACTGGGGCATTTATTTCTGTGCTAGTGGCTACTTTAGCGTTTGCTTCTGTGGGGCTTGCTTTTTTGCTCAGTAGCGCGGCTTTGTCTGCAGCGTGTTGCTGTATTATTTCGTCTTTTGCCTGATCAGGCAATGCGTTATTGCTTTGTACCTGCCCCAGCTCTTTTTGCGTATCTGCATTAATATGAGCTGCTTTAGCGCCAGTGTTTTCTTCGCTTAATTGTTTTAAGGGCTTAATTACGGGGGTAATTTTAGCTTGGGCAATTTCAATCGGCTGGCTGTTATTATTAACCGCATATGCTTTTTCAGCCGTGTCGCTACTCGCTTGTGGTGCCTGTGCAAAAGGTAAATAAAGGTAGGCTGTAAAAATTAGTACAATCGCTAATAAAACACTCAGCACTTTAAATAATACATCGTGGTAGTCGCGTACAGGGGGAATAGCGACCCCGCCACTTTGCTGATTACGCTGTGCAGTTTGGCGCTGGTCGATATTTTTTAGCATGTTATTAATAACACTCATAACCATTGCCTCCATACCCACATAATTGCAATAACAAAAACACTAATAGCTAATAAGCTGTAAGCCCAGTAATGGTTAGCATGGTGCTTTTTGCAATCTTCGGTGTCTGCAATGGCAAGATGTATATGGCGCGGTGTTACTTTATTAAGGCCTTCACCGTATGCCTGCAGTAAAACTTTATGGCATAAAATATTGACCAAACGGGGAATTCCTCGACTCGCACGCGCTATTTTTAACCCTAAACGATTCGTAAATAGTGGTGGCTGATTAAAGCCTGCCACCTGTAAACGGTGATTAATATAATAAATAACTTCACCGGCGGTCATTGCACGCAATGAGTAGGAAAAGCTGATCCGCTGGCGTAGTTGCCTCACTTTACTATTAGCAAGTTTTTCATCTAATTCAGGTTGGCCAAATAGCACCACCTGAATAAGCTTTTCGGTTTCGGTTTCTAGGTTTGTAAATAACCGAAGCGCTTCAAGAGTATCCCAACTCAGGCACTGCGCTTCATCTATCAGTAGTACAACCCGTTCGTTATCTTCTTGCAGCTCTAGTAAGTAATGGTTTATTTGCTGACTTAACGATTGTTGATCTAGGCTTTTATCTACCTCCATGCCAAGTTCTACAGCAATAGCCCAACGTAATTCTTCAGGGCTTAAATAAGAATTAGGTAAATAAGCCACAAAGTAGTCTTCTTCAATTTGATTTAAAAGTTTTCTGCATAGTAAGGTTTTGCCTGTCCCTACTTCTCCTGTTACTTTTATAAATCCCTCCCCCATTTCTAGCGCTGTGGTAAGTACTTGCATCGCTTCGTGGTGCGGCTCAAGTACACAAAAAAACTCGGTGTTTGGGGTTAAGGTGAAAGGCATTTCACTTAAATTAAAAAAGCTCAAATACATAGTTAGTTCTCATACCATGTATTTAACAGCGCGCGGCTGTGAGCTTGTTGCTTTTTCCACATGTCGGGCATCACCACCGTTGGCTTGATTAAAATAACGAGCTCTTTTTTCTCTTGACGCTTACTAATACTTTTAAACAAATTACCTAATATTGGCACATCGCCCAAAATAGGTGTTTTCGATTCTTCATCTTCTGTGGTGGTTTGCATTAACCCACCAATTACGACTATTTCACCACTTTGAGCGCGGATCACCGTATCAGATTCACGAATATTGCTTTGTGCAAGCGGCAACTCAAAACGCTGATCATCTAATGTAATCACCTTGAGCTGCTCTTCTGTTTCAGTTACCGATGGGTGAACGTGCAAAATAACTGAGCCATATTTATCGATTTGTGGTGTGACATCTAAGGCAATTCCCGAAAAAAACGGAGTTAAATCTATTTCTGGTGACGTAGTCGTTGAAGTGCCCGTTACTGTTGTGCTCGAAACGTTAGTAACAAAGTACTCATCTTGCCCCACTTTAATCACGGCTTTTTGATTGTTTGTTGCAGTTACACGCGGGTTAGAAAGCATTTGCAGGTCGCCCTGCGTTTCAAGCAAACTAATTACGCCACTAAAGTCGCCTTTTTCAATCGTTAACGAGGAGCCCCCTCCTAAAGTAGCTGAAATAGAATTACCTATGCTGCCTGCTGTTGTTGCAAACGACACCCCACCTTCTAACCCTCTAGAAATCCGCTCCCAGTTAACCCCTTGTTGGTATTCATCTTTTAAGGTTATTTCGACAATTTTAGCCTCAAGAATAACTTGTCGCTGAAGGTTTTCTTGGCTTTGACGTAAAAAGTCTTTTAACTGGTTTATTTCACTTGGTAATGCATTAACCGTAACCAAGCTTGCCTGTGGGCTGGCAACCACATAACGACCATCGTTTGAACCAATAAGCGATTTAAGAGCAACTTCAAGCTCCTTCCAAAAGTCGTTTTGGTTAATTGTTTGGATGCGAGAGCCATTTAGCTCGGTATTTTGATTATCGCTGCCAAACTGATTATTTTGGCTCGAATTATTACTACTGTTTGAGCTTGAATTTGAACTTGAGTTGTTTTGTGAAAACTGGCTCACTCCACCAGCAACTACACTTACCGTTGATTGCCCATGGAGCTGCATCATTAAATAATTAACCGGTATAGTTTCTGTGCGCATGACCGCAGGTAACACCTGCACAATACGACCTTCTTGGACAATATCTAACGGGGACATGCGTTTAATAACAGCTATAACTTCTTCAAACGTGACGTTTTTTAAATTTAAAGAAATAACTCCGCTCACCTTTGGGTGTACTGCCACGCTGTATGGAGTATCAGCAGTTAATCCATTAAAAAATGAGCTTATTTCGACCTCTTTTGCGGCTACATCAAAACGCTTTACAGCTAACTCATTTTTTAAACTTTGCTCGCTATTAAGTGATGAAAGTAAGCTTTGTGTAAGCGCGCTACTCACCTTTACCGGGGCAACACTTTTAGCATTATTGCTTATAGGAGCAAGCTCTTGTGCTATGTGTGGCTGAATCTCTTTTCCGGGCTTAAAACTATGGCAAGCCGTTAAAAAAGGCGGTATTAAAATAAGCGCAAGCCATGGCTTTGTTATATTATTTTTTAATTTCATAGTCGTATAATTCTAATTTTATTTGCTTATCATCATTTGCTAACAACACTGAATTGGCGTTTATTGTTAGCACCCGAAATTCACCTATTACATCTCCTGGCTTATACACCTGCTTAGAAATAATCGCTTTGTATTGCTTTTCGGTTTTAATAATTGACTGTAACGACAGCGCTGTATTGCTAACTGCAGCGCCTTTTAGTATTGGTGCATTGCTTGGCTGAGTGGGGTCGCGCAGTATTTCAGCTGAACTAACAGAAAAAAAACACACGCAACACACACTCAAACTATAAAGCGATAAATTTTTCATTGGCACTCACCGTTGCTATTTGTAATGTTAACTCTGCATTTGGGTATGTTTGCACCTGATAGTTAAACTGCTGTATCAACAACTTTTGTTGGCTAGCTTTAAGGCCTTCTAAATACTGCTGTAAGCTAAAATAACGCCCCTGCAAAGTAACCACCATTTGATGTTCGAAAAACAAGGTTTGCGTATCGTGCTCACCGAGTTTTTCTACATCAATTGCTTTTGCTGGGTTTACTCTAAAGCCAACCACTTGCACATCGGGAGTATTTACTAATAAATCCTTTAATACAGCAGGTACTTTGTTTGCTGAAATAAAGCCTTGGCTAAACGTGCTTAACTTATTATTTATATCTTCTAGCTCGCGCTGGGTTTGCCCTACCTGATTTCTGAGTACTTTAGTGTAGTCATGCTCTAATGCCTGAGTAAGCATAGAGAGCTGTGCTTCATTTTGATTAAGTTTTTGCCACAATATATTTTGTTCCACGCGTAAACTATTTACTGCATCTTGCTGTGGAAACACCACAAACCATAAACCTAAATAAACAATAAGAAATAAGCCACCAAACAGTACAGAATACTTTTCCCGCTGCTGTAACGCCGCAAATTGTGCTTGGTATTTAACGAATAATGGCCAGCCTTTATTTTCATTTTGCTCATTCATTGTGTTACCTCACTTGAACTAAGCTCTGTAGCCACATTAAACTCGCTCACACCATCACTGCTCGACAGCTCCAGCACTGAAAACTCCTTCCCTTTAAAAAAGCTCGATTGCTTGAGATTAGCAAGCCAAATAGGTAAAAATTTAACTTGCTGAGTACGCCCTTTGAGCATTACTTTTTGGCCTTCAAATTTTATCCGATCAAGCCAAATTTGCGGTTCGTGGTACGCTGCCAAATCGCGCATCACATCGGCATAATCCGTTTTCGTGTGCATGGATGTGTTTTCTAAATAATCAAACACCTGCTGTTTATGCAAAATGTCTTGTTGCAGTACTTTTAGCTCATCTATCAAATGCGATTTATTTTGTTTATCAGCTAATCGCTGCTTTACCACGTTTAATTGCTGCTGCGTTTGCTTTAGATAAGCTTGGCTTTGTGTAAGTAATTGCTGGCTATTGTGCTCTTCGTATAAATAAAACAACCAAGTTAATGCAACCACTAGCAATGTACCTAGCCACAGCAACAGCATTCCTTTAAAGGGCACGGGGTCGCGCCTAACCCTAATGGCTTTTTGGTAAAAATTAATCCGTGTTTTCATAGCACTGAGTCCGGATCAGTTAATTGGTACGCTGCGCCTAATGCGTAATAAAAGCTGGGTTCGAGATCCTGTGCTAAATCTATATTAGGTTTAAAATCAACAACCTTTACTTGCAAAAATTCTGCAAGACCTGCCCTTAACGTCAAAGACGATAAATCATCGCAATGCAGCTGAATGCTTCTGATAGGAGGCTGTTTTAGTTGGCTTTCAAAAAAATCCATTGATCGTTGGATCTCAAGCCCTAAGGCTTCAACCAAACCGTGTGTGCGCTCTTTATCTGAAATGCCTAAAAACCCGTTTAAACGCCTAGCTAATAAAAGCTGACCATCACGAATAATTAAAATACGCGGCTCATGCCCTGCATGTTGCACTATAAGCATGTGCGCGCTTTTATCTTCGCCAAACAAGGTCACTAAAATCATTTCTTCCGAGGTCATTGCTCTGAGCACAGGCTTTATTTTTGAAAAGCTATCAATAAAAGGCAGTAACTGTAGTTTATTAGTAATAAACTACAGTTACTGCTTTGCATAGGCTGAATAATTGGGTAATCGATAAAGTCGGCAACAATGTTCTCTGGTGGAATATCAACTAAGTCTTTTGTTGTCCAAGGTAAGGATTGAATGATCTCTTCGTCACTCAGCATGGGTTTATCCATTTGCACTATTTGATAAAAATAATGAGGAACCACTAAATTTACAGGGCACACCTCAGCGCAAACTTCATTTGCGCAAGTTGCAATAGCGACTGTATAATCCGTTCGGTCCTCTACATTCACACTGTGTGAGTTATGTACGTACCACTGCCCTTGATTTTTTTTTAAACACACCGCGTTTACTGTATCTGCATAAGTAGCAATACCAATCGCTGTGCTTGAGTCTAAACTGCGATTTAACCAAGATAACAACGAAAACAGCTTTTTTTTCATATAGCTACTATTGTTAATAAGAGATTAATTAAGTGTCGTACAAGATTGTTAGTTTGCAAGTTTAAACGCGAGAAATAATGCTTAACTTATTTAATATTGAAAAAGAAAGTCCAATACAACAAATAGATAGCGACTGTCTAAAAAAGAGAAACATACGGTTAAGTATAAAAAGAGATGACTTACTTCACCCGCTAATAAGTGGTAATAAATGGCGTAAGCTAAAATATAATTTACAGCAAATGCAAGCTCTTAATAAAACACAACTACTCACCTTTGGGGGGGCTTTTTCTAATCATGTTCACGCCTGTGCAGGGGCGGGTAAACTATTTAATATAAAAACCCACGCCATAATTAGAGGGCCACACTTAGATACTCAAAACCCCACCCTACAATTTGCTAAACAGTGTGCAATGGATTTACATGCGGTAACTCGTATTGAATATAAGCAGCGCCATGACCCTGATTATTTAGCCCAGTTGCAAGCACGCTTTACACAAGCCTATATAATCCCTGAAGGTGGAAGTAATACATACGCCCTGCCTGGGTGTGCTGAGCTTGCTAAAAGCTTACCAAAGCATGATTACTTAGTATGTCCCACTGGAAGTGGAGGAACACTTGCAGGCTTAATTGAAGGTAGCTATGAGGCCACACAGCTGTTAGGAATTGCGGTATTAAAACAAGCCGAGTACTTGAACAATGAAATTACAGCGCTCAGTAAAAAAGCAGCTCAGCAATCCAATTGGCAGCTACTTACTGAGTTTCATGATGGCGGTTATGGCAAATTTAGTAATGACTTATGGCAGTTTTGCCAACGCATGCAGCAGCAACATGACTTACCTCTTGAGCCTATATACAGCGGTAAAATGATGTATGCACTATGGCAACTTATCGAGCAAGATTACTTTGCTGCTGGTAGTCATATAATGGCAATTCATACAGGCGGTTTACAGGGGCTCAATGGGCTAAAATATCGTGGCCTGATCTAGGGCTATTAACCTCTGGGCATTAAAACATGCTTACTTAAGGCCAGTTTAACCACGGTGCAATGTGTAACCGAGTGAGCTCTACAACCGCTGCTAGAGTGGCCCTTTTGGCTGTACTTAGCTTAAAAGGATTAACTGGCCTTAGTAAAACGTGGCATGCGTGTATTCCTGCAAGGGCTCAGAAAAGTAAAAACCTTGTGCGGCAACTACGCCTAGTTTAGCCAACATAAGTAGCTCTTTTTGGGTTTCTACACCCACCGCGTATACAGGTATATTGAGCAACTTGCTTTGCGCCACAATGTTTTTAACTTGTTTTTGCTGTTGTGTTTTTTCATCCACATTATGAACAAGCGGATAACCCAGTTTTATACCGCTAACTAATTTTTGAGAAGCAATTTGGTTAATGTGCTCCACATTCTGTACATTATCAATCACCAGCAAACTTTGTAGGGCCGTCAGTTTTTCAAAGGCACCTGCTAGTTGCGCTTGGTACTTAATAAAGTCTGCTTCGCTAATTTCAAACTGTAATTTTCGCTTTGGCGTAAAATCTTTCATATTGGTGACAAACCAGCTCCAAAACTGCTCGTTAAACCAATTACTTATATGCAAATTAACGCTCACCGTTAGAGCACTGGGCTCAGCTAAAATAAGCTTTTTAACTTGAAGTAGCACCGCTTTATCTAACTCAAATGCTTGGTGATTGTTAAAGTCTTGATTAATAAAGTAGCGTGCAGCTAATAAACCATGCGGTTGCTGCCTAATTCTTATTAGCACTTCATGTTGTACAATATCGCCGCTGGTGATCATAAATAACGGTTGAAAGAACAAAATAAATTTATTCTTTTTAATATTTTCAATAACCTGCTTACTTGAAATTAAGTTCCCTTGCTCGTGCTGTAACGCGAGCCTATGCCAGTGCTGAATTAAGCTTTTTTCTGAAAATACTAAGGCCGACTTAGCGAGTTTAAAAATAACGGGTTGCTCAGCAGCATATCGATAATCGCACAGACCAACCTTTATGTTTTTACGCGTTACTGTGCTTAGATAACGCTTACAAATTTGATAAACGCATTCGTGTAGGCTTTCACTGTATGTATCTAGCTTTGCTACAGGGATATTATTTAAAGTAATAGCAAGGTTGTTAGCATCAAATACATTAACTGATACTGCAGGAAGCTCTTTAAAATATTTTGCTATCAATACCTTAAAGCTTGCTTGGGTATCGGTATTTTCATCAAACACACAATCACATTTCACTATGGCAAATAAGCTATGCCGTGCTGCACTAACACCGTACATAGACTTTACTTCGCAGTTTAATGTGGTGATTTGCGTAGAAAGTTTTTTTGCTGCTTTAGTTTTGCTGTAAGGCAATGGCAGGTTCGCTGCCGGTTTTTTTACTAATACTTTCCACCATCTAACCCACCAGCTAGTGGCACCTAATATAATGATATTTAATAATAAAAATAAGTAGGCTTGCTCCACCCAGGCAGGCCAGTGGTATAAACTTATGCTGAGCGTTTTATAGCTAAATACATCGTGCTGTATATCAACTAAGTATTTGAAGTGTTCGGCATTGGAGTGTGCAGCCAGCATAAAGCCTTTACTTTGCACCAATGCCTGCACTATTTCTTTATCGGCATTGGCATTAATTTGCAGCTCAAAAATTTGCTGTGTTAACTGCTGACCATTTTTATGAATTTTTTTATGGAGCGTATCATTTAAAAGCATATTAAAAATAATTACCACCAGCGTGAAACTGGTTAAGTAAATTATTTTTTTTTGCTCAGCAATTTTTATTAAGGCTTTATGCATAGTGCTCTCTGTGGCAACGCGACTATTTAAAGTGTTGTTCAAAATAGTCATTAGCACAAGCAGGCAAAGCAAGTTTAAATGTTTATAATCTTGCTAAACAAAAAAACCCCGTGTAAACGGGGTTTTGGCAAATAGCTTATTACTTTTAGGGTTGCTCGCCCTGCCCGTTTAATATCATTTCTCCGTCTTCTTTGTATAGCTCACCTTTAGGCCATTGTGCTAATAGCGTTAAAACTTGCTCACTCGGGCGGCACAGTTTAACCCCTTTTTCGGTGCACACTATAGGTCTATTAACCAATATAGGGTGCTCAAGCATGGCCTCTAAAATAGCTTTATCTGTTACGTTTTCATTTAACAAGCCTAGCTCTTCAGCAGGCGATTTACTCACTCTCAACGCTGTTTTTGGTGTTAAGTTTGCTGCGGCAAATAACGCTAACAATTGAGGTTTTGTCCAGCCCTCTTTAAGGTATTCAATAACCGTGGGGGTATAGCCAGCGGCTTTAATAATCTGCAATACATTGCGCGATGTACCACAATCAGGGTTATGATGAATAACGACCATGACACTCTCCTAGTTAAACCAATGACGCGTTTTATTAGCAAAATAAACTAAGCTAAGCATAACAGGTACTTCAACAAGAACGCCTACAACGGTGGCAAGCGCAGCACCAGAGTGTAAACCAAATAATGAAATGGCTACGGCAACAGCGAGTTCAAAAAAGTTAGAAGTTGCAATCATGCAAGCTGGAGCTGCAATATTATGACCTAGGCCCATTTTTTTTGCGGCTATATAGGCTATTGCAAAAATACCGTACGTTTGAAAAAGTAACGGAATAGCAATCAATACAATGGCTTCTGGGTTATCTATTAATGTTTGAGACTGAAAACCAAATAAAAGTGCCACCGTTGCCAGTAAGCCAATTATAGAATACGGTTTCATTACCTTTAAAAAGTGATTTAACCGTGTGTGATCTTCACCTTTATCTAACTTTTTGCGGGTAATAGCGCCTGCTATTAATGGAATAAGTACATACAAAACCACCGAGAGTAATAACGTGTCCCACGGTACCGTTATGTCTGTTACCCCTAGTAATAAACCTGCGATGGGCGCAAAGGCAAATATCATAATAATATCGTTTATAGATACCTGCACTAACGTGTAATTAGCATCGCCTTTTGTTAATTGACACCACACAAACACCATTGCAGTACATGGTGCTACTCCTAATAAAATCATACCGGCTATGTATTCTGTTGCCGTTTGTGGATCAACAAAGTCTGCAAAAATGCCTTTAAAAAATAACCACCCTAGTAAGGCCATGGTAAAGGGCTTTATGAGCCAGTTGATAACGACTGTCAGTACTAAGCCTTTAGGCTTTTTGCCTACATCTTTAATAGAAGAGAAGTCAATTTGCACCATCATTGGGTAAATCATAAACCAAATGAGTACAGCGATAACAATATTTACATGTGCATATTCTAAGCTTGCAACAACACTAAATACATCGGGTACGGTGTAACCGGCGACAATCCCTACCGCGATTGCCAGCGCAACCCACACCGATAAAAAGCGCTCAAATAACCCCACAGTAACCTCCTAAATGTCTTTTTGATTTACGCGTTTACTGAGCTGCTCTGCTGTTTCTACTCGCTCAGAGTATCGATCAACAAAGTGTTCTTTTTGGTCGCGCATTGATAAGGTAAATTTTACGAGCTCTTCCATTACATCCACAATTCGATTGTAAAAAGCGGAAGGCTTCATTCGGCCATTTTCTTCAAATTCTAAAAACGCTTTAGGCACCGATGACTGATTAGGTATAGTTACCATGCGCATCCACCGCCCTAATACGCGTAACTGATTAACCACATTAAATGACTGCGAACCACCACAAACCTGCAGCACAGCCAGCGTTTTACCTTGTGTAGGCCTTACCCCACCCAGGTTTAATGGAACCCAATCAATTTGGTTTTTAAATACACTCGTCATAGCACCGTGTCGCTCCGGCGAGCACCATACTTGCCCTTCAGACCAGAGCATTAAATCACGCAACTCTTGCACCTTAGGGTGCATCTCATCTTCACTATCTGTTATGGGTAAACCTTCAGGGTTAAATATTTTAACCTCAGCACCAAAGTGGGTTAGCAAGCGTGCACTTTCTTCTATAACTAACTTGCTATATGAGCGGGCTCTTAGCGATCCGTATAACAATAAGATTTTAGGTTTATGAGATGAAAACGTTAGCGTGAAATCCTTAACGGTAGGAGGAGTGCTTTGTGAAAGTTCTAAATTAGGTAGCTCGTGTTCAATTGATTTACTCATAATCCTTAACCTTGTAGTTCTATAGCGAACTAAATATATATGAAAAAACGAATATATGAAATTTCACATATTAAAAGGTGTGAGTCAAACCCTATTTATATAAATTTTGCGTTTGGTTTTTTAACGTTGCAGGCGTTAAAGCCTGCTATTAAAGGTAGGTAATTGATAAGTTTATTTATTTAAGCAGCTAATTATTGTATCGCGTAATGTTTTAGCTTTTATTGGTTTAGCAACATGTGCATTCATACCAATAGATAGGTAGTGAGTAATATCATCTTTCATTACGTTTGCAGTTAACGCAATGATAGGCATAGAGGCAAGCGCAGTATTGCTATCACTGCGTATTACTTTAGTCGCTTCTACACCGTCCATAATGGGCATATGAATATCCATTAAAATAATATCAAACGTTTCTAATTTTACGGTTTGTATGCATTCTAAGCCATTTTCTACTACGTGCACTTGCGCCCCACTGGCGGCTAATATATCGGATACAATTAACCTGTTTATGGCGTTATCTTCCACAACGAGTATTTTTACCCCTTGCAGTGGCTTTTCGGTGGCAGGTTTATGGGTATTACTTGTAGAAGGGCTAACCACTTTGCTTTTCATCGCTTCAAATAACACGCTGGTAAGCACAGGCTTATGCAAAATAGTCTTAATGTTTATTTTTTTAGCTATGTCGTAAATTGCGTCGTTTTTGCTTGCTGTAAGTACAATAATATTGTTGCAAAGCTGTGGGTTCACTTTGTAAATGCGGGTAAAAAACGTTTCACTGCTCATGGTCGGCATTTCACAATCAACAATAATAATTTTATAAGTGTTTATATTTTCTTTAATTATCTCTATTGCATCACTTGCCTGCGTGCAAGGCGTACAACGCAGTCCCATTGCACTAAGCTGACTTTTAATTAAGCTTAAATCATCTTCGTTATCATCTATTAGTAATACATCAAATGGTTCAGCAAATGATAACTGTGGGCTGTCTTCTATTAATGCTTGGGTGTTTACCTCAACGTTTATGGTAGCAATAAACTCACTGCCTTCACCTTGCGTACTGCTTACAGAAATATCGCCACCCATTGCTTGGCATAAACGTTTACTAATGGCTAAGCCTAACCCAGTTCCCCCGTATTTTCGGGTTGTAGAGCTGTCGGCCTGAGTAAATGATTCAAACAAGTTAGGTAAGCTTTTTTCATCAATACCTATGCCGGTATCTTTAACACTAAAGCGTAAAACAGTACTTTTGGTGTCATGGGGGGCTTCTTCTGCGTCTATTTGCACCGAAACAGCTCCATTAGAGGTAAACTTAATCGCGTTAGAGCACAAGTTAATTAATACTTGGTTTATACGCACCACATCGCCAACTAAGTTATGTTTCACGTTATCGCTAATATTAATCTCAAACGCAATACCTTTACTCCGCGCCTTATTTTCAAATGTGGTCGTTATATAATCGACAACCGCGTTTAACGAAAATGCAAAGGCCTCGAGTTTGATATTTCCTGACTCGATTTTTGAAAAATCTAAAATGTCATTAATAACCACAAGTAATTGATCTGACGAGTACTATATTTTTTCTAAATATTGTTTGTCTTCTTCAGGTAAGTTTTTGCCCAATAAAATATTTGTCAGCCCTATAATGCCACTCATTGGGGTTCTGATCTCGTGACTCATATTGGCTAAAAATTCAGATTTTGACGAGGTAAGTTGCTCTGCTTCATCTTTAGCTTGTAATAGCTCTTTAGTGCGTTGTTCTACACGCGATTCAAGTCGTAGTTTTTCTTCATCAAGCGCGTTTACAAGCTGAATGCGGCGGCGGTTTAATCGTAATACAAACACTAAAAAAGCGCTCAATACAAAAATAGTAATGGCGGCGCTGTAAATTAACACTTTATTTTGTTCAAAGTAACTCGGCTTGTAATAAGCAATAATCGATTTTTCTGGCAGGCTTTGCGGGGCAACATTATATTTTTTTAGCTGTCGCCAATCGTATTTATGAACACTTAAATTTTCATCGCTTATAGTAGGTAACACGTTATTTTCACTGTAAGAAATAATAGCTTCACCCACGCGTTTACCTATTTTCTCACCTGATAAAACATAACCACCCACGACACCTGAGCCCAATAAAACTTCCCAGTAGCTAAAAATGGGGGCGTTACTGTGCTGAGCGAGCAAGTTGACGAGCTGATACGGGCTAATCGACTTATTTTCGTAATTTCTAAATATAGGGGTAAATAAAATAATGGCGTCTGAAGGCGCATTTTTTACTTTTGTCATCAGTTCTGCAGCAGGAAGATCAAACCATTGCTCAACTTCTAAATACGAGAAATCTTGGCTGATAATATTAAACAGCCCCGTATAAAAGTTTATACCTATTTCATTTTTAGTATCTAAGATGACTATGAGCTTTTTAGGTTTCATTAAATTAACCGCGCTGGCGGTTGCTTGCTTGTAGTCTAACTTAGCCTGCATTGAGGCATTATTAGTGTTTGCCGGTAGCCTAAACTGTTCGCCAGGTTCTAAATAAATTTTTGGTGTGCTAGTAAAAAAATCATTCAATTGCGATATTAACGTGGCAGCTGAGGGGGATTGCGTGACAATTATATCTATGTGCTTATTTTTATATTTTTGCTTAAGGTAGTCGCTCATTAATTGCGTTTGAGTGGCCTCATCAAAGCGCCCTACATCAATGTTTTCAACAAAAAGCTCATAGTCAAAAGTTCGTGTTGATAGCTCGCTATTTAAGCCCTCTTCAACACTTTTATGCCAAGGCATATGTTGGTTGGTAGAATTGATAAATAAGACATTGGTAATTTTAGAATCCGGTTGAGCGCTTACCGGCAAACTGGCAAATTGAAAAACAAGAAATAAAAATAAAATAATGGCTTTCATGTTTCTCATAGTTGCTTGAAGTGATTAGTACCACTAGAGTAGATGTTAATTAGTTACAAATCAATTAAATGAGATGTAAATTACAAAGGTGTATTTGCGTTTTTTCGCATTTACGCCTCGCTAATTATTGCGGCGCATAAGTTAGCTAAAAGCGCTTTTATAAAGCCAACTCAATTACGCATGCTAAGCTGAATTTCTGCTTGGGCATTAAGTGCCATTTCTACAAACGCTTGCGTGGTAGCACTGCTGTTAATTTGCTTGTATTGCAGCTGCAAATAAATTTGTGTGTCGACCTTTTCTAACTCTATAAAATGGCAACCCTCGCTATATAATTTACTTACACAATAAGGCGCTATAGCTAACCCTAAACCAGCGGCAACCTCTGTTACTAAGGTTTGCATATGCCTTGGCTGACTAATAATGTTAGGTGAAAAGCCAGCGCGCTTGCAACGAGTAATAATTTCATCAAACAACCCTAAGGCTTCGTCGCGATTAAAAAGAATAAACGGCTCATTTTTAAGGGTTTTCATATCAATAGTTTGCACCGATGCAAAGGGATGATTTTTGTTGACCACCGCTACGAGTCGGTCAACATACATAGTTTCACTTATAAACTCATCGGCTATGGTGCTTGGTAACGGCCGAGAAAACGCGACATCTACCCGTTCGTTTTTAAGGGCCTCTATTTGCTCGGTCGCGGTCATTTCTAGCAAGGTAACGTGAACATTAGGAAACTGCGACTTATACGTTCGGATTAATTTGGCCAAAAATGTTAAACATGCAGAGCTTAAATACGCAATACTCAGCGAGCCTAACTGCCCGCTATCGACCAGTTTAACCTTATTTTTAGCCCGCTCTGTAAGCGCTAAAATTGCCGTGGCATCTTTAACTAACTGCTCTCCCGCTTGCGTGATCGACACTTCCCGAGAGTTACGGATAAACAAGCTAACACCTAGCTGCTCTTCTAACGAAGAAATATGGCAACTTATAGCGGGCTGAACAGTATGTAGCTCTTGAGCCGCTTCGGAAAAGCTCAAGTGCTTAGCCACTGCAATAAAACTTTTTAATATTTTTATATCCATGTACTACTCAAATTTGCTCTGTATGAGAGGTATAACAGCAACTATACGTTATTTGTATAGATTCCATCAAATTTAAACATTTCTAACATCAAGCATCTCCCTCTATCATTCGCCTACCTTTTAATGTTGGAGAGCAAAATGACCCGGGTAACGCAAAGCGCCTCGTTAAGTCGCTTTATTTTATTGTTGATGACAACCGCCATTGCAGCAACCGCTGCAAACCTATATTACAGCCAGCCAATTTTACCCCTGATTGGTAACGAGTTTAATTTAACGGATTCACAACTTGGTAGCATTCCCGCATTTACTCAATTTGGTTACGCTTTTGCCCTATTGTTTATTTCGCCGCTGGGGGATTCTATTGCGCGTCGTCGCTTAATAAGCATTTTATCGGGCTTACTGGTTATTGCATGTAGTTTTGCCGTATTTACACCTAACTTACCGCTGTTATTAATGTCGGTATTTTTAATAGGGGTAAGTGCCAACATTACCCAGCAATTAATCCCTTTTGCGGCATCACTTGTATCTGCTGAAAATAAAGGGGCGCCATTGGGCACCTTAATGATGGGTCTAACCATTGGTATTTTACTTTCACGCACGTTAAGCGGTTTTGTAGGAGAACACTTTGGTTGGCGTGGCGTATTTGTTATGTCTGCAATATTAGCTGCGCTATTTGGTGTACTACTTAGGCTCTTTTTACCCCTAAATAAACCACAAACTAGCTTACGTTACTGGCCGCTACTTAAAAGTACAGTGGCGTTATTTAAACTGCACAAACCACTACAAGTGTTTACTTTAACTGGCGCGCTTTGGTTTGCTGCTTTTAATGTACTATGGGCTACTTTAGCTATTTATGTCAGTGATGCACCTTTTAACTACAGTGCCCAAGAGGCCGGATTATTTGGCATCATCGCATTAGCTGGCATAATAGGGGCTAAGTCTTCGGGTAAGTGGGTCAATGCGCTGGGCTCTAAAAAATTAGTCATGATAGTACTCACACTTGCCGCAATTGGTTTTGCTATTACAGGCGTTTTTTTAGGAAACCTAATAGCCCTAATTATCGGTATTATTTTAATCGACTTCGCTATTTTTAGCGCACAAGTAGCCAATCAAGTCCGCGTATTTAGCATAGACCCAAGCGCACAAAGCCGTATTAATGGTGTTTACATGCTCGGCTACTACTTAGGCGGCGCCTTTGGCTCAATTATTGGTGTGAAAGCCTTTGCTTTGTACCAGTGGCCTGGCGTAGTCGTCCTTAGTGTAGTGTTAATTACCATCAGCGCTGCTTTTAACTCTCTCGCAAAAAAATAACCGCCATTAACTCCTTGCAACTAAGCATAAGTACCCCTTAGTTGCCCCATTTAAAAACAGAGAATACTTATGAATAAACTCAATAACGCAGGAAGCTACACTTTGCTGTGTATAGCTTGCTTAACAATCATGGTGGGTGCATTGGTTGCACCTGGTTTAATCAGTATATCAACAGCCCTAAATGTTGCTGACAGTGCGGTATTTTTAGTGACCTTACCGGCTTTAGGGGCTGTTATATTTGCGCCTATTGCAGGTAAATTAATTGATAAATATGGCGCTTACCGTTCATTAATTATTGGCTTATTTTTATACGGCTTTTTAGGTGCAAGCGTGTATTAGTTACAAGGGCCGCTGTTGGTTTTTGCTAACCGTATTTTACTTGGCGGTGTTACCTCAATTGTTATGGCCGGATGTACCGTTTTAATATCACAGTGGTACTTTGGTAAAGCGCGCCTAGGCATGCTTGCTAAGCAAGGCATGGCAATAGAGCTAGGTGGCGTTATATTTCTATTTATAGGTGGCCTACTTGCTGTGCAGCATTGGGCTTTACCATTATCGTTGTACCTTATTTCTTGGGTATTTTTAGCCATGTTACTACTTTTTGTGCCGCGTAATCACCCTCAAGCACAAGAGGCACAAGAGGTACAAGCAACACAAGAGCACATAATATCAAATAAAGGCTTATCTCTTAAGCATGTGTATTCGCTGGCTGTGCTTGCAATGGTCACGTTTTTTAGCGCAATTGTTTTACTACCCAGCACAATGCATGCGCAAAATTATAATGAAGAACAAGTAGGGTTTTTACTCTCTTTCATCTCGTTAGTGGCTGTTGTGGGGGCACATTTTATGCCTCAGTTAACTAAAAAAATGGGCGAGCAAAAAGTACCTGCGTTGGCATTTATAGGCTATGGGGCATCATTTGCTTTCTTTTTACAAACGGGTACAGCGTTATTGGTAATAGGCGCTGTGTTTAGCGGTATTGGCTTTGGTTTTAGCATCCCACTATTAAACCATATGACCGTAGAGCGTAGCGCAGCCTCTGTTCGCGGTCGTAACCTCTCTTATTTCACAATGGCTGTTTTTTCTGGGCAATTTTTAACATCGTTTGTTGAATATATCCCCGGAGGCACTCGCAATATTTTTATTAGCTGTATCAGCTTATGTGCACTCACTGCGCTGTACTTATTTGTTAAAAAAAATCATTCACAATCAGTATAAAAGAGGTTTTTATGTCAGAGTCATTTAAATTAATAGCCGGTAATTCATTTCCAACAGTTACTGCACACTTGCTCGATGGGACAACCGCAGATCTAAGTAAGCCGCACGGTGGCGCCGAGTGGCAAATTCTCGTGGTATACAGAGGCAAGCACTGCCCGCTTTGTATGCGTTACTTAAATTTACTAGAAGCGCAATTACCCGCATTAAAGGAACTTGGCGTAAGCGTTTGTGCTGTTTCTGCAGATAACCGCGCACAGCTAACACAATGCATGGACACGCTCTCGGTTAGCTTTCCTATAGCTTATGGTTTAACACAGCAGCAAATGAAACAACTTGGGCTGTATATTTCCTCACCTCGCTCTGAGCAAGAAACCGACCACAACTTTGCAGAGCCCGCTATTTTTGTCGTAAATGAGCAAGGGATATTGCAAGCAGTAAATATTTCTAATGCCCCGTATTTACGCCCTGAGTTAGACGTGGTTGTAAGAGGCCTAAAGTTTATTAAAGAGCAAAATAACTACCCTATTCGCGGCACTGTTGTGTAACCATTTAAATTGCAGCCGTGGCGTTTATTACCTTACGGCTGCTTTATTAAGGCAATAAGCTTTCATGAAAAACTTATTTAGTAACCTTTTAAATTTAGCCAGCGCGCTTTTTATGTTTCAGTTTGCCCTGCCAAAATTATTAGCAGCGCAAGTAAGCGTTAAAACCTTTAGCTACTTTGCGCAGGTACTGCCCGTTAACGCTAAAATTTATATGTATAGCGTGGGTTTACTGGAGTTGGTAGTGGGTTTAATGATGCTTGCTCTTTTGTTTATTAAAAATGAAAAGCAAAAAGCACTGTTTACCTATGTTGCGTATGTTTTATTGGCGGGTACGTTAATTGGGGCGCTGTTACATGAATATTTTGTTCGCCCCGATCCAGTTGCTCAGTTAGTCACTTACTCAGGCTGCTTTTTAGTTATATGTGCCATTTAATTTTTAGCCTATAAAAAGGCGCTAATAGCGCGTTTTGAGTGACCTTAAAGTATTAAAAGGTAGGTAGAAACAGCGCCTTTTGTGCTAAAACGTGTCCCGTCCTGAAATAGGTTGACGGTTTTAATGAAAGACTTGGTGCGAAAGCGCCAGGTCTTTTTTATGCACTTGATTTGGTGTTTTCATATCCAAACTTAAGTGCGGTCGCATTTCATTGTATATAAATATCGATTCTTCAACGAGCTGTTTTAACTCTGCCATATTGCGACATTTATACAGTAAAAACTCTTGCTTTAATATCCCGTTAATACGCTCTGCTAATGCGTTTTGATAACAGTCATACCCATCGGTCATCGATGGTCTAATGCCCTCTTTTAATAGCGCATTTTGATATACTTCAGAGCAATATTGTAAACCTCTATCTGAATGATGAATGGCATCACATTTATATACGCGTTGCTTAATTGTCATTTCTAATGCTTTGGCTACATCGGTTGCTTTCATTTCATCACTCAGCTCATAACCCATTATTTTTCGACTGTAAGCATCAGTGACTAACGATAGGTAATGCACGCCTTGCGCTGACTTTACGTATGTAATGTTACTAACGAAGACTTCCTCGGCCGCAGTAGGCATGTATTCCTTTAGTAAATTGGGATGCTTGCGCATCCAATGGTTACTGTTTGTTGTTTTAGTGTAATTTTTCTTTGGTTTTACAAGAAAGTCATGCTCTCTCAAATAATCAAAAAAACAATCACGACCTAGTTTAATGCCACGCTCTTGCAGGTCTGGCTTTATCATCAGATAAAGTTTCTTCCCACCAATACGAGGCATGAATTGCCGCCAGTACATCACTAATTCTTTGACTGGCTCCAATTCTTTATTCCGAGCATCTATTCTGCGCATAGCTTGATAGTAACCTTGTCGCGTTATGCCATATGCACGGCATAACGGAGTAAGCTTTATTTGATGGTTTTCTTTTGCGCGCGTGATAGCTCGGATATGTACTTTTTTCGCAAGCCCGCTCCATATTCTTCATCCATAATATTAATCATTTCATCTTTGATTAAATCCTTTAGGCGTAACTCTTCTATCTCGCGCTCTAAACGTTTAATTTTTTGTGCTGGGGTTTCTTTCGATTTAGGCATGTTGGCTATATAAGTTGGTTTAGACCAATCTAATTTACCATGTTTTCGCAGCCATACCAGAACGGTACTGCGGCCTTGAATGCCGTAATGACTTTGCGCTTGTTTATAGGTGAAGTCGCCTTTTTCTACTTGCTCAACAATAGATAATTTAAAGCCTAATGTATAATCTCGCTGAGTACGCTTAACGTCTTTAGTTTTAGTGGTTTTCATAAAATAAGTCCTAAATGTGTAAACACATTTCAGGACAAGACAACGTGTAGTTACAAAAAAGCCGCTAAATAGCGGCTTTTAATATTATTTTTCAACATTTGTTTTTTTGTCTTTGGTTAAAACGGAATGTCGTCATCAAAATCTATTGTTGGTTCCATAGGATTTGATGCACCGCCCTGAGGGGCGTTTTGCGGCTTAGGTGCAAAACCACCTTGCTGCTGTGGCGCATTACTTTGCCCAGGAGCAAAGCCACTGTTGTTTGATTGTTGGTATTGGTTATTTTGCTGTGGAGCAGGTGCTGCAGCTGGGCGTTGTGCTGGTGCAGCTTGTTGTTGTGGTGCATAGCCACCTTGCTGGCTGTTTTGAGCTTGGTTGTTTTGACCATAGCCACCGCCTTGTTGATTATTTTGGTAACCGCCACCTTGTTGGCCGCCTTGATTACCTTGATAACCACCACCTTGGTGATCGCCACCGCGAGCACCTAGCATTTGCATTTGACCCGTAAAGCCATCAACAACGATTTCTGTTGTGTATTTTTCTTGGCCTTGTTGGTCGGTCCATTTACGTGTTTGAAGTTTACCTTCAACGTAAATTTGCGAGCCTTTACGGCAGTACTCACCAACAATTTCAGCTAGCTTGCCAAAAAATACTACACGGTGCCATTCAGTTTTATCAACCATTTGGCCAGTGTTTTTGTCTTTATAGCTGTCTGACGTTGCTAAGGTAATATTTGCTACACCATTGCCATTAGGCATGTAACGAACTTCAGGATCTTGTCCTAAATTACCAACCAAAATTACTTTGTTCACACCGCGTGCCATGGAACCATCTCCTATAAACGTTAGATTAAACCAGCTACTTTACGTGCTTGGTCTAGGTCAAATTCTTTATCATTAATCTTTAAATAGCTGCGGCTTTCGTCGCGTACTACTGTTGCTTCTATTACGCCAGGTAAAGCAACTAGCTGAGAAGCAAGTGCTTGAGCTTGCTCTTCAGAACTTAAATTGGTCATTAAACTAATAACTTTACTTTTCGGTGGGACTTGCATTTTCCACGCAATAATAAGCCATATTAACCCAACAAGTGCTGCTGCCGCAAACACAGCTTGCGTACTTGTAGTTTGGGCAACATAACCCCCTAAAATACCACCTAAAAAAGCCCCCAAAAACTGGCTAGACGAATACCCACCCATAGCAGAACCTTTTTGGCTAGCGGGCGCAATACGCGATACAAGCGCAGGCATAGTGGCTTCTAAAAAATTAAATGCTACAAAATAAAGCAGCATACAAATGGCAATGCCAACCACGCTATTCACCCAAATAGACATAGCAAGCATACTAATAGAAAGCAGTGCTACTGAGCCAATAAACGCCTGTTTTTCTTTTTCTTTTTTAATGGCAACAATCATAATAGGGACCATTAAAATAAACGCTAACAGCAATACCGGAATATATAAATACCAATGGTGGTTTGCCACTAAGCCATCTTTTATTAGTTGGCTAGGTAGTACCACAAAAATAGTGGTTAGCGTTAAATGTAGCAGTAATACACCTGCATTTAAGCGCGATAATTGCGGATGCTTAATAAGCTTTTTAATATCACTAAAGCTTGCCAAGGTATCGCCTTTTGGCGCTTTGTTTACTGCGTTGGGCACTAAAAATAAAATAATACCAATACCGAACACGGCAAGGATTGCAGTTAACCAAAATACTCCCGCTACACCCCACGACGCGGCAACAATAGGCCCAAGTAACATAGCAAAAGCAAAGCTCATCCCTATGCTCATACCAATCACCGCCATTACTTTAGGGCGCTGTTCGTCGCGGCTTAAGTCGCTGGCAAAAGCAAGCAGCGCACTGGCTATAGCGCCCATACCTTGTAGTGCACGGCCCACTGTAACCATTTGAATAGATTCAGCAAAGGCTGCAATAACAGAGCCCAACGCAAACACAACTAAGCCACCAACAATTACTTTTTTACGGCCTATTTTATCTGACAAACGCCCCATAGGAATTTGCAGTACCGCTTGCGTTAAGCCATACGCGCCAATAGCAAATCCTATCCACATAGGCGAAAAACCATCAAGCGATTGGCCATAAATAGCCAATACAGGCATCAGCATAAACAAGCCGAGCATTCTAAATGCAAACACACTCGCCAGCGATACAGCGGCGCGCTTTTCTCGTGAATTAAGTGAAGATGCGGTCATTATCTGCGTATTCTTACGATATTAAAAATTTAGGCTGGGATTCTACCACAAGCTTGGCAATAATTAATCGCCTATAAGTAAGGATTTTTTCGTTGATCATTGATTAATAATGTTTCGTATTATGCGATACTGGACAAATAATTTTGGTAATAAACGAGATAGCATGGAAAACATTGAAGTCCGAGGCGCCCGTACGCACAATTTAAAAGACATCAGCCTAACCATCCCACGTGATAAATTAATTGTTATCACAGGCCTATCTGGTTCGGGAAAGTCATCACTGGCATTTGATACTTTATATGCAGAAGGACAGCGTCGTTATGTTGAGTCACTTTCTGCCTACGCAAGGCAATTTTTATCGTTAATGGAAAAGCCCGACGTTGATCATATTGAAGGCCTCTCTCCCGCCATTTCTATTGAGCAAAAATCTACATCGCACAATCCTCGCTCAACAGTGGGTACCATTACCGAAATATACGATTACTTGCGTTTAATGTTTGCCCGCGTGGGCGAACCACGATGCCCAACCCACGACTTACCACTTGCAGCACAAACAATTAGCCAAATGGTTGATACCGTTTTAGCACTGCCAGAGGGCACTAAGCTGATGCTTTTAGCGCCAGTGGTTAAAGATCGTAAAGGTGAGCACGTTAAATTACTTGAGCAACTTGCAAGCCAAGGCTACATTCGCGCTCGTATAGATGGTGAAGTATGCGACTTATCAGATCCGCCAACACTTGAGCTTCATAAAAAACACACTATTGAAGTGGTTGTTGACCGCTTTAAAGTAAAAGATGGCCAACAGCAGCGTTTAGCAGAGTCGTTCGAAACCGCACTTGAGATGTCTGGCGGTGTGGCAAATGTAGCCTACATGGACGACAGCACGATAGAAGAAATGCTGTTTTCAGCAAATTTTGCCTGCCCTACCTGTGGCTACGCAATGACCGAATTAGAACCGCGCTTATTTTCGTTTAATAACCCTGCCGGTGCGTGTCAAAGCTGTGATGGTTTAGGCGTACGCCAATACTTTGATCCTAACCGTGTGGTACATAACCCAGAGCTCAGCCTTGCCGGTGGTGCTATTAAAGGCTGGGATAAACGCAGCTTTTATTATTTTCAAATGCTACAGGCGGTCGCCGAGCACTATAACTTTGATTTAGATGTGCCATTTGAAAAGCTGGCTAAAGAATCGCAAAAAATTATTTTAGAAGGCTCAGGGCAAACAAAAATAGCCTTTAACTACCGTAACGACAGAGGCGATTTAATAACACGCAACCACGAGTTTGAAGGCGTGTTAAACAACATGAACCGTCGCTATCGCGAAACTGAGTCAAACTCGGTGCGTGAAGAGCTCGCTAAATATCAAACTAGCCAAGCGTGCCCTAGTTGTCATGGCTCGCGTTTGCGCCAAGAAGCACGCCACGTATTTATAGGTCAAACAAACCTACCTGCTATTACGACTATGAGTATTGGCGAAGCGATGGACTTTTTTGAAGGGCTATCACTAACAGGCCAAAAAGCCCAAATAGCTGAAAAAATCCTGAAAGAAATTCGTGACCGCTTATCGTTTTTAATTAATGTAGGCCTTAATTACTTATCGCTTGAGCGCAGTGCCGATACCCTCTCAGGTGGTGAAGCCCAGCGTATTCGTTTAGCCAGCCAAATAGGTGCAGGCCTTGTAGGTGTAATGTACGTACTGGATGAACCATCAATTGGTTTACACCAGCGCGATAACGACCGTTTATTACAAACATTGGTGCATTTACGCGACTTAGGTAACACCGTGATTGTAGTTGAGCATGATGAAGATGCGATTCGCGCAGCCGATCACATTATTGATATTGGCCCAGGCGCGGGAGTGCACGGCGGACATATTATTGCACAAGGTACACGTGACGATATTTTAGCCACTAAAGACTCGGTAACTGGCCAGTTTTTATCAGGCGTGCGCAAAATAGAAGTGCCACAAGAGCGTAACCCAACCAGCGAAAAATGGCTTGAGCTATTTGGCGCAACAGGGAATAACCTAAAAAATGTAGATTTAAAAATTCCATTTGGCTTATTAACCTGTATTACAGGGGTATCGGGCTCAGGTAAATCAACGCTCATTAACGATACACTCTTTAAGCTTGCGCATACTGAGCTTAATGGCGCGACCACAGCAGAAGCCGCGCCTTACAAATCAATTAGTGGCCTTGATCATTTTGACAAAGTGATTGATATTGACCAAAGCCCAATTGGTCGCACACCGCGCTCAAACCCTGCAACCTACACAGGTATTTTTACCGGTATTCGTGAGTTATTTGCAGGGACACAAGAAGCCCGCTCTCGCGGCTATAAAGTAGGTCGCTTTAGCTTTAACGTGAAAGGCGGGCGCTGTGAAGCATGCCAAGGGGATGGTGTAATTAAAGTAGAAATGCACTTTTTACCTGATGTATATGTACCGTGTGATGTATGTAAGGGCGCGCGCTATAACCGCGAAACCTTAGAAGTACAATACAAAGGTAAAAACATTCACCAAGTGCTCGAAATGACCGTTGAAGACGCGCACGACTACTTTGACAAAATACCTGCAATAGCGCGTAAACTTAAAACGCTAATGGACGTTGGTTTATCGTATATTCGCCTAGGGCAAGCTGCTACCACGCTCTCTGGTGGTGAAGCACAACGTGTAAAACTGGCTCGTGAGCTTTCTAAACGCGATACAGGTAAAACACTGTATATACTTGATGAGCCAACAACCGGCCTTCACTTTGCCGATATTGAACAGCTACTTGTGGTATTACATCGCCTGCGCGATCATGGTAATACCATTGTGGTAATTGAGCATAACTTAGATGTGGTTAAAACCGCAGACTGGGTGGTTGATTTAGGCCCTGAAGGGGGCGCTGGCGGCGGTGAAATACTCATTGCAGGTACGCCCGAAGAAGTAGCCGAATGTGAACGCTCGCATACTGGGCATTACCTAAAACCCCTATTAAACTAACTGGGGTTTATTACCTCATACGATAAGGAAAGTCGGTGTTAAGGCGTTATAAAATTATAAAATGGCGAGCAAGTAGGCTATTTAAACAGCTGCAAAAAAAATTGCAGCCTCTTAAAGCTGATATTGATAAGCATATTAAACCCATATGGTTTAGCCTTAGCACCGCGCAAAAGCTTTACTTAGCAGCGCTTATATCTGTGATTTTCTTTAAATCCTGGTCATTTTGCGCGCTTTTGACAATGACTGCCTTGGTAATTGAATTTTGGCCAAAGTTTAATAAACTATGGCACTCTTTAGCAGGCAAAGCTTTAATTTTGGTTTTTTATGCAACCATTGCTAATTTTGTTTTGGCAAATGCAAGCAGTATTGTTAACGATGTAACTCACGTATCAGCTGCAAACATGAGCTACACACACAATTTTGCAACTTTGATATATTTACCCATTTGGGCATTAGGAATTACACTCTGTACATTACTAATATTTCAATTTATTTTACCCTTTTATATCATAATGCTGTTACTTATAAAGCCATTTGGATCGCAAAGCATTAAATATATAAGTCAAAGCTACTCTCCCTTACTTACCGCATCTATTAGATTAATATTAGCCTTCATAACTTTAAGTACCCTCTATCCTTTATTGGACGATAGGGATGAAGCAACATTTCTATCAGATATAGAAAACGGTTTCTATTTTGGAAGAGAGCTGGCTAGTGACTCTCCTGAAGTGAAGGGGCATGCTATGGTCAACCTAAATGAAAGGCTGGCTAAACAGGAAACAAAAACTCAACCCAGCTCGCCAAAAGCAGAAGAAATAAATGAATTCGCCGAATCTGCAAGTTCATTTGTTGCTACTGAAGGTTATTTTGGGCGTAGTAAACACCTTATAGCGATGTTTGCATTTAATTACGAAGCGGATGAATACTCAAGGTGTAAAAAAGCCAAAAATAGCAAAGTGGTAGAGTTGAACGATTACGAAATAGTAGAGATTACGCCAAATGAAACTATGCCTTATGGCTATTCTTTTATTGTAAAAGCCTGCGAATCGCCTGCGTTTAAGTCCACTAGCTAATAAATTATAGCTTTTTTAAGTGATGAATGAAGTATTAGAAGTTATAAAAAATGCCGCTAAATTTAGCGGCATTTTTATTTGCTTATACTAATTTATGTACGAGGAATAAACCCTAGTGCATCGTAAACCGATTTAAGTGTTTTTTCTGCACGTACACTGGCTTTTTCTGCGCCTGATTTCATGATGCTATCAAGTAGGTTTTGATCTTCTCTGATCTCTTTAAAACGTGCTTGGATTGGCTCAATCATGCTAACAACTGCATCGGCTGTGTCTTTTTTCAGGTGGCCATACATTTTATCTTCATACTCTGGCACTAAGTCTTCAATTGAGCGCTTAGTGGCTACGCTTAATAAAGTAAGTAAATTAGAAACGCCTGGCTTTTCAGTACGGTCAAAGTAAATACGCGCTTGCTCGTCTGAATCGGTTACTGCTTTTTTAAGCTTCTTCTCAATCTTTTTAGGCTCATCTAATAGCATGATGTAGCCATTAGGGTTTTCGTCAGACTTAGACATTTTTTTGAGCGGATCCTGAAGGCTCATTACACGTGCGCCAAATTCGGGAATATATGGCTCAGGTAACTTAAATACGTCACCGTATAAATTATTAAAGCGTGTAGCTATATCACGCGTTAGCTCTAAGTGCTGCTTTTGGTCATCCCCTACCGGTACTTGGTCAGCTTGGTATAATAAAATATCCGCTGCTTGCAATACTGGGTACGAAAATAAACCGACGTTTACATTGTTAGCATGCTTAGATGACTTGTCTTTAAACTGGGTCATGCGGTTAAGCTCGCCCATTTGCGCATAACAATTTAGCACCCATGCTAACTGCGCGTGTTCTGGCACTTGCGACTGTACAAATAAGGCCGATTTTTCAGGGTCTATGCCACATGCCGCGTATAACGCTATACCATCTAATACGCGAGAGCGAAGAAGTTCAGGCTCTTGGCGAACAGTAATCGCGTGTAAATCAACAAGCATAAAGAAACTTTCGTGGTCTTCCTGTAGCTTTAGCCACTGGTTAATAGCGCCAACATAGTTGCCTATTGTCATACCACCGGTTGGCTGAATGCCACTTAAAACTACTGGTTTACTCATGATTTTCCTTTACTGTTTAGTTAATTAAAAATTTTAACGCTGTGTTAGTGTTGATATTATATCTAAGAAGTTATCGCATAGGTACTGTGGATTATAATCCTCAAGATTTTCGCCTTGGTTATAACCATAATCCACCGCTATTACATCAATTTTAGCGGCATGTGCTGCCAATATATCGCTTTTTGAATCGCCAATCATAATAGCCTTACTCGGCTCAACATTCAGCTTTTTACATGCATACAGTAAAGGCACTGGTGAAGGCTTTTTAGCCATATCGTCTCCACACACTATCACTTCAAAGTGACTGGTAAGGGAAAGCTTATCAAGCAGTAGCTCGGTAAATAGACGCGCCTTATTAGTAACAAGTGCTTTTGGCATGCCCCGCAAAGCACTGAGCCCTGTTTCTACATGCTGATACAACACACTATACTTGCCCACTAGCTGCTCATAATGTTGGTAAAATAAGGCAATGGCTTTTGCACTAAGCGCTTCATCTAAATGTTCGCTAATTTGCATATCGCCGCTGAGTGCACGCTTGACTAGGATTTCAATACCGTTGCCTATCCAGCTTTCAACCAAGCTTTGGCTAACAATAGGAAACGCTAAATCACTCAGTGTTAAGTTTACTGCTAGGTATAAATCGTAAACGCTATCAACAAGTGTGCCGTCAAGGTCGAACAAAGCTACATCATATTTCATTACTTTACGTTTCCTAACTGCTCACGCATTTGATCAATAACAACCTTGTAATCAGGCTCATTAAAAATAGCAGACCCTGCTACAAACATATCGGCACCTGCTTGCGCTGCTGCCGCTATGTTATCAACCTTAATACCACCATCTACTTCTAGGCGAATATCACGACCCGACGCAACTATACGCTGCTTAGCTTGAGCTAGTTTTTCAAGGGTGTGGGGAATAAAGCTTTGGCCGCCAAAGCCTGGGTTTACCGACATTAATAAAATAGTATCTAGCTTATCAATAACGTGATCGAGGTAGCTAAGGCTAGTGGCAGGGTTAAATACTAAGCCTGCTTTACAACCATGGTCTTTAATGAGCTGTATGGTGCGGTCTATATGCTCGCTGGCCTCAGGGTGAAAAGTAATTATTGATGCGCCGGCCTCTGCAAACAAAGGAATTATACTGTCGACTGGTTTTACCATTAGGTGCACATCTATAGGGGCTGTTACACCGTAATCTCTAAGCGCTTTACACACCATAGGCCCAATAGTGAGGTTAGGCACGTAGTGATTGTCCATGACATCAAAATGTACTACATCAGCGCCTGCAGCGAGTACTTTATCCACATCTTCGCCTAATTTTGCAAAATCGGCTGACAAAATAGAAGGCGCAATTAAGTATTTTTGTTCAGGGTTTAACATAGTAATCCGTCAATCAGTAAAGTATGCCTTAATGTACCGTAAATGCTAAGGTTTCCCAAGTAATACACTGTAAATTAGGCATAACTAAAAATATCGATTTAAATATATAAGTATTTATTTATAAAAAGCTTTAGGGCGTGTTGAGCTTTAATGCTTGAGTTTTGGGCAGCGTGTTTAATTTTTGGCAAGGCCGTGAGTAGGACACACAAGCTTTGCTTACATGATGTAAGCTATTAGATTAACGCAAGAGCAGTTATTGTGCCCACTCGATTACAAACTTCGGGGCGCGATTTAAAAACTCTTAGCTTGAGAACACACTTTAACTCGTAAGTTTCAACAGGCCTTAGCTATTACAGATAAATATTAGTTTGTTATTTATACAGCTTTTGTTATTATTAAAGGAGTAACTTAATTTTAGGCTAATATTATGCGTGCATTTAAAACAGGGATCTTAATTGCGTCGGCATTATTATTTATTGGGGCATTTAGTTTTGCGCCAAGTTCTGAGCAAGATTTAAGCTTAGTTAGCAATTGTCAGCATCAGGCAAGTAGTAAAAACGCTTCAAATACCTTAACGTGTGCGAAAGTAGAAGAAGACTCATCGTGGTTTTCGTGGCTAACAGGCGATAGCCGCAGTGCGCAGTTTCATTATTTAGATTTATTAGAGCTATTAACTAGCTCAGAAGACGCTAAGAATACGCCTTCAATAAAACCTCTATTTTAAATAATGCTGCACTTTATTAGCGCGTTGCAAAGTGTGCTAGCAGCATTTTTTGGTGTGCAATCAGAGCACAAACGCCAAGCCGACTTCCAACAACACTCCCCTCTTTTTATTATTGCTTTAGCTGTGCTGTTTTTTGTTATTTTTGTAGTGACAATTTACGCAGTGGTTGCTTGGGTGCTAAATACATAGCCATTAACTCGTCGACCTTGTTGCGTGATCCACCTTTAGGGCTGATAGTACGTTTTACCTGAATTTTACCAAGTGTAGCTTGACTATAAATTTTTCGCGTCCACACGGTATCGTGGTTAGATATAAGCACTGGCGTATTGTTTTCAAACGCGGCTTGCTCGGCTAAGTTTGCCAAGTTTGCTTGATCGTCTAAATTAAACCCGCCTTTAGCATAAGAGGTAAACGACGCTGTTTTACTTAGCGGCACATAAGGCGGATCGCAATAAATAACCGCATTGTTTGGCACAAGCTTAAACACATCATCGTAGCTTAGGCAGGTAAATGTGGCTTTTTGTGCTTTTTCGGCAAAAAAGTACATTTCTTTTTCAGGAAAATAAGGCTTTTTATATTTACCAAATGGCACGTTAAAAATGCCTTTGAGATTATACCTACACAGCCCATTGTAACCATGGCGATTCATGTATAAAAAGAGCATTGCGCGCTCATATACATCATTGCTTTTATTAAACTGTACACGGTATTCGTAGTAAGCGTCTGGGTGGTTATTTAAATCAACAAATAGTTTTTTAGAGTCACTTATAAACTCATCAGGCGAGCGCTTGAGCTCTTTGTATAAGTTAATTAAATCAGCATTGATGTCGTTGAGTAAATAGTGTTTAAAATTACTATTTAAAAATACCGAGCCTGCACCTACAAAAGGTTCTACCAAGGTTTCAGCGTGTTTGCTGGCTTGAGATAAACGTGCATTAATATCTTCAACTAGGCTGTATTTACCACCAGCCCATTTTAGGAAGGCTCTACTCTTTTGTTGCATTGGTTCTTAACTTCAATCTGCTGTAGCGCGATTTTACACTAAAGTGAGTCAGTTTACTGATCAAGTCGTGCAATTTCTTGTTTTATTTTGCTGATTTTTTTATAAAAAGGCTTGTTCTTTCTAAGCGCACTCGACAAGGCAGACAACGCACTTTTAGCATCAGCGAGTGATGCATAACTGCCAATGGTAACCACCCACCACACTTTATTATTTCGCTTAGTTTGGTAAACCTTAGCGCGCTGGCTTAAATTATGTTGAATAATAAACTCACGGGTGATTTTTTCCTGTGTAACAGCTAGCAGCTGCACAGTTGTATTATTATCTGGCTGAGCTAAATACCAAGCGTTATCTGATACGTTATTTGAGGTTTTAGGCTGCGGGCTTTCTTTATCGTCACTTTCAATTGGCTCAATAGTTTCAGGAGTGTTTGAGCTTTGTGGTAACCCCTCGCTTTGTTCACTTTGCTCACTCTGAGCGCTTTGTTGAGCCTCACGCGTTAGGCTTTGCATTATCGCCGGCACATCGTTTTTATGGGGCGCTACATTCACTTGTGATTTATTGCTGACCGCCTCTAAAGGCAAATCCGCTTTTGATATATCAGAATTGTCATTACTGACTTCTTTATCCGCGCTTGGGATAGCGGTAATTTTAGAAGCAGGAATAGCGGTATCTATGTCCTGGCTTTGTTGATTTTGATAGTACGTTTGCCACCACTGGGTCATGTCATTTTTATACAGCAACCCAATGATAAGTAGCATAATTATAATTAACAACGAGATTAAGTGTACTCGCCACGACACTTTATCTTTTTTTACAATATCAGCCACATGCTCCGTTGGTTGCCACGCTAATAATAAGCTGGGGTTGCCTTTCGCTTCATTTAAAAATGCACTAAATACAGGGTCTTCATCGTACGGTAAATTAGGAAAATACCAGCTCATCAGCTGTTTAGATTCATGTGCAGATAAAGGCTCTAAGTAAATTTCAACGGCATTATTAATAGCTAGCTTTGATTGCGAAGCTAGCATGATATAAAGCGTTACAGGGCTGTTTTTGGCAAGTAACTCTAACTCCTGTAATAGCTCTTCAGATAGGTGCCTTGCATTATCGAGCACCCACAAACAAGCCTCACACGGCTGCTGCTGCAACAATTGGTAAAAGTTTTCACTTAACGATAAATCGTGGTCAATCAGCGGAGAGTTAAAGCTTTGCTCTAATATATCACTCATCAGTGATACATCATTTACACTGGCACTTACTTGTACAAATGCTTTATTAAAACTGTTGTATTTGTCGGTGATGAAGGTTTCGAGCATATAACTTTTGCCTAGGCCAGAGGTGCCTAGTAATACAATTAAGTTTTGCCCGTATTCAAATTGCAGAGCGATTCTATCCACCAACGCCGCACGGCTTGGTAAAATTTGCGCCTGCATTATTGCTCGATTAACGCTCTAACTTGGTCGTCTGATACGTCATCTACCAATGCGCATTGACCAAATTGAGTAGGTAAAATAAAGCGGATAGTGCCTTTTTTATTTTTTTTGTCTTTACGCATATGCATTAAAAACTGCTCAGCAGTCATTTCACTTGGGATCTCAGTCGGTAAATTATAAAGCTTGAGTAGCGTTACAATTCTATCTACCTCAGTTTGCGATAAGTCACCGCGTGTATGCGCTAATTTAGCAGCAAGTACCATTCCGGTAGCAACAGCCTCGCCATGTAGCCATACACCGTATCCCATTTGCGCTTCAATTGCATGCGCAAAGGTATGCCCTAAGTTGAGTAATGCACGAAGGCCATTTTCTTTTTCATCTTGCGCCACGATAAGCGCTTTAATTTCACAACATCTATAAATAATATGCTGCAAACTTGCTTCATCTAGTTGCTGTAGCTTTTCTACATTTTGCTCAATAAAAGCAAATAGCTCGGTATCGTAAATTAAACCATACTTAATAACTTCGGCCATACCCGCTGCAAATTCGCGCGCCGGTAAAGTGTGAAGTGAATTAGTATCAATAAAAACCGCTTGCGGCTGATAAAACGCCCCAATCATGTTTTTACCCAGTGGGTGATTTACCGCTGTTTTGCCCCCTACAGAGGAGTCAACTTGTGATAGTACCGTGGTCGGAATTTGAATAAACGGTACACCGCGCTGATAACATGCAGCAACGAAACCTGTTAAATCGCCAATAACGCCGCCACCTAGTGCAATTAAGCATGTGTCTCGGCCGCAATTATTTTGCAATAAAAAAGCAGATATTTTCTCAAACCATTCAAGCGACTTGTATTGCTCACCATCGGGAATGACAAAAGAAAGAGGGTCTAGATCAGCTAACGAATCAAGCAGTCCTTGTAAATATAAAGGCGCAACTGTGTCGTTAGTGATAATGATAGGCCGACAATCACCAATGTGGTGAACAAGGCGGCCATTATCTTGAAGTGCAGATTGACCAATAAAAATAGGATAACTTCGCTCGTCCAAATTAACAGTTAATTCAAGCATGCTTTGTTATTTCCTTTATTATTGGTTTTTAAAAATCTAATTTCTCGATGATTTGGTTAGCAACAACTTTAGCGCTTTGCTCATCGGTGCGTACAACAAAATCGGCAACTTCTTTGTATAGTGGCTCGCGTTCTTCTGCTAAGCGCTCTAGTACATTACGAGGTGCTTCTTCAGTTTGCAGTAATGGGCGACGCTTGTCGCGTTGCGTGCGTGCAACTTGCTTTTCTATAGGTGTCTCTAGGTATACAACGATACCACGAGCCGAAAGCTTGTTTCGAACTTCTTTACTCATTACTGAACCACCACCGGTTGCAAGTACAATACCTTGCATTTCGGTTAAGTCGCCAATAACAGATTCTTCACGAAGTCTAAAGCCTTCTTCACCCTCAAGATCAAACACCCAGGCAATATCTGCACCGGTACGGCGTTCGATTTCTTGATCAGAATCGACAAATTCAAGGTGTAATTGGTCAGCGATGTGACGACCAATCGTGCTTTTGCCAGCCCCCATGGGGCCAACTAGAAATATATTACGTTTCTCAGCCATATCTTTTAGTACAAACGAACTCTAAAATTTGAAATAAAACCCCGCCTAACGACCTGGCCCCAAAATTAAGGAGGGGATTATCTCAGTAATTGGCCGGGTATTTCAAGTCTATTACAATAAAAAGCCATATAACGAGCAATTATTATCAATAAACACTCGTTGACGAACATAAAACCACTAAATTTTAGTCTATTTGTATTTTCGGTGTCACGAAAATAAGTAATTCACGTTTCTCATTAAACTCGCTGGTGCTCTTAAATAAGCGTCCAACATATGGAATATCACCAAGTACAGGTACTTTATTTGTGGTATTAATTATTTGCTGCTGAAAAATACCACCCAGCACAACGGTTTGGCCGTTATCAACCAGCACTTGTGTTTCAATTTGTTGAGTGTCTATCGAAACCGCTTCACCTGTTCCGGTTTGAACCGTTTCGCCACGAGTATCTTGTGTAATAACTAAGTCTAAAATAACTTTGTTATCAGGCGTTATATGCGGTGTAACCTCAAGGCTCAATACCGCTTTTTTAAAGCTTACAGTAGTAGCACCACTTGAGGCTGATTCGGTATAGGGGATTTCAGTACCTTGCTCAATACGTGCTTTTTGCTGATTAGCTGCAGTAATGCGCGGGCTCGCAATAATCTCACCTTTATTTTCTTCTTCTAAAGCACTTAGCTCTAAATCAATTAAAGTGCCATTAGCCAACTTAGCTATGTGTAAACCAATACTTGCCGCAGGGTTAGTAATGGGTAGGTTTACATTAAGACGGTCTGATAAATCAGGAATAGTGCCATTTGAGATAGACTCAGCTCCTTCAAGCGAGCCAGAGATACCATCGCTATCTTGTTGATCACTAAATCCCCAACGCACGCCTAAATCTTCTGTGACGTTATCGCGCACTGTTACCATACGTGATTCAATAACAACCTGTTGCACTGGAATATCGAGTGTTTCAATCATACGGCGAATACTCTCAATGCTCTTCGCTGAATCTTTGATAAGTAATGTATTGGTACGCTGGTCAACCGATACACTGCCTCGGGCAGAAATGATGCTGTTAGTGTCGGTTTTCAGTAAATCCGCAAAATCTTCAGCTTTAGCGTAGTTTAAACGAATATACTCACTGTAAAGCGGCTCTAAATCCTCGACCTTTTGTTTTGCTAGTAAATCTTTAGCTTCACGAGCGGCGAGCTCTTCAGCTGGCGCAACCATCAATATAGAGCCATCCATACGCTTATCAAGGCCTTTAATACGTAGTACAACATCTAAAGCTTGATCCCATGGAACGCCATCTAAACGAAGCGTAATATTGCCGGTTACTGAGTCACTCGTTACTAAGTTAAACTCGTTATAACCCGCTATGATTTGCAGTACAGCTCTAACCGAAATATCTTGGAAGTTTAAGGTCATTGGACGACCTTGATATTCCTTGCCGCCATCTAAATAGGCATTTTGCGTTTCATCTTTTTCAATGGTTAACGTTAAAATGTTATCTATTTGCTGGTAGGTAAAGGTAAAAGCAGCATTAGGCTCAATAACTACACGGCTTAAGCTATCTTCTTTAAAGGTTTCAATGCTACTTACTACAGTACCAAAATCTAGCACATCTAATTCATACAGTAAGTCGTCTAAAATATCTGTGTGATGAAACTCTGCAATTATTTTTCCACCACTTTCATGTACTTCTATTGCAGCTTGCGTGTCTTGTAAAAATACTAAAACTTTTGCTTCGCCTTTTTCACCACGGCGAAAATCAATAGATTGAATCCGATTAATATAAGCGCTTGAGGCATCATAACTATTGCTGCTTTCATCAGAAGCTTGCTCAGTAAGCGGGTTATCAGATACGCGCAACGACACTAAGTTATTATTAACTTGTGTTTCGTATATTTTTAAACGCTCTAAATTTACCGTAACTTTTAAGCCTTGCTCTGTCAGTACGCTGCTTACACTGTTAATACCTGCGTGATCGACCGGCACATTTTCAAGACCCTGTTCTAGTTCTGCACCATCAAATAGCATTTCTATGCGCGCTGGTGTGTTGTGTACTTGAATTTTAGGTTGTTGTGTTAGCTCTTCGTCAAATACAAGTTGTAACTCTGTCTCGCCTTTTAGCAAGGGGTTATAACGTACATCATAAAGTAGCGGCGCTGCACTGGCTGTTTTTACAACAAAAAGAGCCAATATGACAAATAACATCGTTTGAAAACGATGATGCCAAAGTACATCCTTATGCATGTGTGTTTTACCTTTTTTATTATTAATTTGCGCCATTATTTGCCGCCTCTAACATTTCCAATTTAGTCAGCCGCTCTTTCCAACAACCCGACCCATCAGGGATTAATTCAACTAGTTCTACATAATCACTACTTACAGACTTAACTTTACCGTCATACGTCCCTAAGTAATTATTTACCGTTACCCTATGCAGCGTTTCATCCGCTGCGGTGATCAGTGCCCACATTTGCCCGTTAGAGCCTAATGTACCTTTCATTGATAAGTTATCGAGCGGGTACTTTTCTAGTGGCTCTCTCACTCTATCAGGGTCAGGGTGTAAACAATTTTTAACTTGCGTTAGTTTATTTTGAATAATTTCAGGCTGCGGAGCCACAAAAGGGCTGCGTAACTGCGATGCATTATATTCAAAATGTTCAAACTGCGTTAATTCAGGTATTTCCTCTACTTTAGCAGTAGTGCTTGCCTTAACTTGGTCAATAAATTCTTTTTGCTCAGACGTATCGTCGTTACAACCTGCCAACAATAAAACTGACAATGATAATAAAGGGACTAATCTCACTTTTTAACCCCTTCTTCATAACGATATGTTTTTGCTACCACACTGAATGTTAGTTGCTTTTCGCCAGATGATACAATCGAAAAGTCGTGTAAACTTACAATTCGTGGTAATTGGGCTACTTTTCCTACAAATTCACCAAATTCATGGTAAGTGCCTATTACTTCAATTTTAATTGGCAGCTCAGTATAAAACTCTTTTTCGACTTCAGGTAACCAGCCAATTTTCAAAAATGTTAAACCGCTAGTAGTACCTACATAAGATAAATCGTCTAACAGGCCTGGGGTTTCATTTGAGGTAGGTAATCGCTTTAGTAGTTGTGAAAACTTATCTTCCATTTCAACCATTTGCTGGCGGTATATATCAAGCTTACTGGCTACGGCATACTTTGTTCTGTAGGTACTGCGTAGCTCTACTTCTTTAGCTACCGCGCTGTGATAGCTGTCTATTTCATCAGATACCAATAGGCTGTAACTAAAAAACAACACTAAACCGGCTATAAATAAGCAACAAATTGCTTTTACTGCAACGGGCCACTCGCCAATGTTGTCGAGCTCAATTTCATTCCAATCTATTTCATTTAAGGCTTTTAAATCAAGGTTCATCACTTACCTCACCGATTTCATCAAATGGTTTTACGTAAAACTCCATATTAAAATCACTGAGTAACCGTGATGTTTGATCGCCTGCCACAATGCCTTGCATGGTAGGTCTTTCTAATAAATATGAGCCTTGCACCTGACGCAGCATAGTAGATAAACGATTGTTTGATTCACTGCGCCCTACTACATCAATTTGACTACCACGGCGCTCAAGCTTAGTTAAATACACGCCTTGAGGAACAATTTTAGCTACTTCATCCATAATTTGAGTACCTAAATTACGGCTGCTTTGTAGCTCTTCAATCAAATGCATACGTTGTTGTAAGTTTTCTTTTTTTCTATCTAAACCTCTTATTTCACTGATTTTTTTATCAAGCATGCTGATTTCTGAGCTTAAATAATTATTTTTTAAATTTTGACCATCTTTTAAACCCGCATAAAAAGAGCTAAGTAAATACATACTTAAAAAACAGAATACTGCAACGGCCACTAAAATTGTTATAAATTTCTTTTTTGATTCTTCACGCTGTAGCTCTCGCCACGGCAATAGATTTATATGTGGCATGATGAAAAGCTCCTTAATGCCAAACCAGTAGCAATTGCAAACTGCGTTCTATTTCGCTGCATTACATTTCTGTCTACTTTTGGCGAAACTTCCATATTTGCAAATGGTTCAGCAACCACAGCATGAATACCGAGCTCTTCAATTAACAACCTATCTAAACCGTCAATCATCGATGTACCGCCGGTTAGCACAATATAATCTACTTGATCTTTACCTGTGGTTGTTAAAAACATTTGTACCGCACGGCGCACTTGTTGCAATAATGATGTTTGAAACGGTGCCAGCACTTCAAAGGTATAATTAGGGGGTAAGTCACCCGTTGTTTTGCCTATTTCAGCCTCATCAAAGCCTTTGTTATAGTAAGACACAATGCTGTTAGTGTATTGGTCGCCACCAAACACTTGGTCACGGGTATAAATTGTTTCACCTGCTTGAACAACACTCACCAACATTAAAACAGCGCCAATATCTACCACCGCAACACACTTATTAAAGGCGTCACTTGGTAATTGCTGATAATACACATCCATTGCTCTACTTAACGCATAGCTTTCAACATCAACCACTTTAGCGGTTAAGTTTGCCGCCTCTAGTGCGCCCACACGGGCTTCAACACTTTCTGTACGCGCAGCAGATAACAGCACATTCATTTTACTCGGATCGGCTTCGTTGGTAGAGAGCTTTTCAAAATCTAAACTCACTTCATCAAGGGGGTAAGGTATTAAGCTGTCAGCTTCTATTTCAATTTGTGACTCTAATTCAGCGTCGCTTAATGAAACATCCATAAAAATAACTTTAGTGATAACGGTTTGCCCTGATACAGCCACTGCCGCTGATTTTAAAGATTTTGGTAGTTTTCTTTTTAATTTTGTAATTATGTTACCAATTGCTTCAATATCCTGAATAGAGCGCTCGCTCATTGCGCCTTTTGGCATAGGTTCAATTGCAAGTGCTTCTAGTCGAAATCCCGTTTCAATTTCACTTAAAAGCACTGCTTTGATAGAGTGCGATCCGATATCAATTCCGACCATCGCAGTGGATGGCTTTTGAAATAGTTGACTTAGCATGTTTGCAACTTGACCTTTGTTTTAATAATAAACAAGTTATAATTTTTTTAGTAAAAAATATTATTCATTTTTTAATCAATATATACTAGCAGTCTAAACTCGCAATTGGGAGTCCATTTAGGGAAATATAAGTGATTTTATTAAAACGAACATTACAATTTTTTATCATTTGCACGTTATTTGGTCTGATCACTTTAATCAGCCTTTATTATTACGTTAAACCTGATATCCCCAGTGTGCAAGTTTTAAAAGACGTGCAATTACAAACCCCTATGCAAGTCTTTACCAAAGATGGACTCTTAATTAATCAATTTGGTGAAAAACGCCGCATCCCCGTCAC
The DNA here is from genome assembly GCF_035666335.1 of Pseudoalteromonas sp. CuT4-3. Taxonomy (NCBI): domain Bacteria; kingdom Pseudomonadati; phylum Pseudomonadota; class Gammaproteobacteria; order Alteromonadales; family Pseudoalteromonadaceae; genus Pseudoalteromonas; species Pseudoalteromonas sp. CuT4-3. The sequence goes on along the minus strand of NZ_CP142030.1, from coordinate 403,396 downwards.
TATAGACGAAATCCCCCAGCCTTTAATTGATGCTTTTTTAGCAACAGAAGACAACCGTTTTTATGACCATATTGGTATAGACCCTATTGGTATTGTCCGCTCTGCTATTGTGTTAATTTCAACAGGTGAGAAAAAACAGGGCGCGAGTACCATTACTATGCAGCTTGCTCGTAACTTCTTTTTAACACGAGAAAAAGCGTATATTCGTAAAGTTAAAGAGATTTTTATAGCTCTACATATTGAAAGTGTATTAACAAAAGACGAAATTCTTGAGCTGTATCTTAATAAAATAGAACTAGGTAATCGTGCATTTGGTATTGGGGCTGCTGCTCAAGTTTACTATGGTAAAGAGCTAAAAGACCTCACTCTTGCACAAATGGCAATGATTGCCGGTTTACCTAAAGCCCCTTCGGCGCTTAACCCAATTCGTAACCCAATTAGAGCTAAAGCACGTCGTAATGTAGTGCTTGGTCGCTTACTTACTGAAAACTATATTACGCAACAGCAATACAACGATGCGGCTAACCAGCCTATCACAGCTTATTTTCACGGTGCTGAGATAGACCTTTACGCCCCTTATATCTCTGAGATGGTTCGTGCTGAGATGGTTGAGCGCTACGGTGTAGAAAAAGCATATAACTCTGGCTTTAAAATATTTACCTCTGTGGAGTCTAAAGTTCAAAAGGCTGCGCAAACAGCTTTAGTTAATAATTTACATAACTATGATATGCGTCATGGCTTTCGTGGGCCTGTAGACGTGTTATGGGATCCAGAAACACAGCCCGCCTTAAGTGAGCAGCAAATTATAGAAAGGCTAAAACCTGTTAAAGAAATAGCTGATTTGCATGCTGGCGTGGTGTTAAATGTGACAGAGAAAACCGCTGACGTTATTTTAAAGAATGGCCAGCGCACCACACTTGATTGGGATAATTTAAAATGGGCGCGCAAATACATTACTCGCTACCGCCAAAGTTTTGCCCCTAAAGCCGCTACTGACATTCTTACCCCTGGCATGCAAATATGGCTGCGTAAAAATAACGACGACAGTTACCTACTAAGCCAAATACCAGAAGCTGCCAGTGCACTTGTTTCACTCGACCCACAAGATGGCCGTATTAAAGCTATAGTAGGCGGTTACAGTTTTGAGCAAAGCCAATACAACCGAGCGGTACAAGCTAAACGCCAAGTTGGCTCTAATATTAAACCCTTTATATATTCTGCTGCGCTCGAAAATGGCTATACATTAGCCTCTATTTTAAACGACGCGCCAATAAACCAGTGGGATAAAAGTTTAGGTGTAGCGTGGCGACCAAAAAACAGCCCAGCAGTTTATAATGGCCCTATACGTATTCGCCGTGCACTTGCGCAATCTAAAAACGTTATTTCTGTGCGCTTACTTCGCGGTGTAGGGTTACAACGCACCGCCGATCACTTGCTTAAGTTTGGTTTTAAAGATGCTGATATTAACCGCAGTGAATCGTTAGCATTAGGCAGTGCATCAATCACGCCATTAGAACTTGCTCGCGGCATGAGCGCATTTGCTAATGGCGGTCACTTAATTGAACCTTACTTTATATCTGAAATTCAAGATGCTTATGGCAATGTACTATTTAAAGCAAACCCGGCTCTTGCTTGCGATGAAGACGAGCTATTACCCGTCTCTCAAGCAGTGGATAGCTTTGCCAACAATAACCTAGATACCGACATAACAGATGATACAGCCACGCAACCACGTTGTGCACCACGTGTTATTTCAAAGCAAAATGCTTTTTTAATTGCTGAAGCAATGCACAGCGCAGTATGGGGTGGCGGTAGCTGGACCCATAAAACAGGCTGGAGCGGGACAGGTTGGCGTGCGCAAGCATTAGATAGACGCGATCTATCGGGTAAAACAGGCACAACCAATGACTCTGTTGATACTTGGTTTAGCGGCTTTAACCGCAATGTAGTAACGTCTGTATGGGTTGGTTTTGACAACCCAGGTAACTCGTTAGGGCGCTCCACCTATAATAACAACCTAGATAGCAGCCAAATCTCTGGCGCTGAATCGGGCGCCAAAACGGCACAACCTGCTTGGGTTGATTTTATGAAAGTGGCGCTTGAGGGCACACCAGAGGCGCCAATAGAGCCTCCTGAAGGGCTAGTTTCAATTCGTATCGATTTAAAAACAGGTTTGTTAAGTCATAAAAACGACTACACCAGTCGCTTTGAATATTTTGAAAAAGGCACTGCGCCTACAAAATATGTGCTGTCTCAGCCAACTGATATTTTTGAAGAAGATACAAAAACAGAAGAAGAGTTATTCTAAAAACAAAAACGGCAGCTTACACAAGCTGCCGTTTTACTATTAATATTTGCTGCGCTATTTTAAGTTTTTAACTAACCAATATAAATCAGAGTGCACGCCCGCGGCGGTCACTTCTTTGCCCGCCCCTGGGCCTTGTATTACTAAGGCGTTTTCGTTGTACCACTGGCTATTAATAACAAAGATATTATCGCCAGGTGTTAAGTTAGCTAAGGCGTCCCCTTTAGGCGCGTAAGTTATACCTACCTTCGCCGATACTTTACCCTGCTCTAATGCCAATAAACCGGTATACCTAAGTACAGCAGCTTGAGCATTTGCCGCATCGGCATGGTGTTTAATAAAGGCATTTAGCTTATCTTTATTCGCTAAAAAGTCACCCCATGAACCTTGGGCTAACTCATCAGGCATTAATGCTTGTAAGCTTATATCATCTAAATCTAATTCAATGCCAAGCTCGCGCGCAAGTATCAGCAATTTACGTTGCATATCCCGGCCCGATAAATCCTCGCGAGGATCAGGCTCTGTAAAGCCCATTTTTTGCGCTTCAAGAACAAGGTCAGAAAATGCCACACTGCCATCGTACTTACTGCATAGCCACGAGAGTGTCCCCGAGAAAACACCTTCAATACGCGTAATTTTATCGCCACTATTTTGTAAATCGGCCAACGCAAAGTTAATCGGCAACCCTGCCCCTACACTGGTGTTGTAGCGCCAATGCAAATTACGCTCGCTAATACTTTGGCGCAGCGCGTTATACCAACTAGATGCAGCAGTGCCCGCATACTTGTTAGCACTTATTAAATGGCAGTCTCGCTCTACAAAGTCGGTGTATAATTGGCTAAATTGCTCGCTTGCCGTTATATCAACAACAACTTTGTGCTCGTAATCAAGTTCGTTTAATGCACTTAATAAATCCGCCTGCTCATAAGCAACGGCATTATGCTGCCATTGTTTTTTCCACTGTCCGAGTGTAATACCCGAGGCATTAAATAGCATATGTTGCGAGCGAATTAACCCAACTAGCTTAATACTATAATCGCCCGACAAACGCTTAAATTGAGCATCTAGCTGGCTTAAAAATTCATCGCCTACATTACCTAAGCCAGCCACAACCAGAGCAACTTCTTGGCCTTTATTAATTAATTTTTCGTGCAATAAACTAAGTACATCGCTTTCTATTAACTGATCCGTTAATAGCAATGTATAGCCTGTATCTTGATGGATAAAACGAGGGTGAATACTTTGCTGATTTAAAACCTCAGCCGCTAATGTACTTAGCGTATAAACATCTTGCGTAGGCGCAACCACCGCGCAGCCATTTAAATTAGACTCGCTTATATTTGCTCGCCCAGCGAAAAAACTCACTACTTGATGCGTTGCACCCGCGGGCACAACTAAGTATGTATCGCCGTTGTGTATAAAATGATGAAGGCTGTGCTGAATAAGCTGGCTAACATGCGCCACTTCTCCCGCGTTAAGGCCTTCAACGAGCAGTAAATCAACGTTTTGTAATGTAGTAATAAAACGTTTTTGCTTAGCTTTGCCTTGTTTTACAATATCGGTAGGAGCAGTTTGCACATCAAAACTACTACGTACAGCCAGTTTAATATTACTGTTTTTTAAAGGCGAAAGCGTTTTAGCATGTAACACAGGGTTACCCAATCGAGCTAATAAGTTAGCTTGTTCACGGCACACCTTGTTGTACTTAATCGCCTTTTCAACTTTACGTGGGTCGGCACTAAATACCCCTGGCGTATCAGTCCAAATACATACATTTTGTGCGTCGCAATAATTGGCTAATAAGGTGGCGCTGTAATCACTGCCATTGCGCCCAAGCGTAACTGTTTTACCATCAGCACTTGCTGCGATAAACCCTGTTACTACGTTAATTTTATTTGCATCAATAACTTGGCTGCATTGCTGTTTGTTTTGCGCATGCAAAAGCTCCCCGCTTGTTACACTAAACAGCGCTCTAGCATCATGAGCACACGCTTGAATGTTTAATTGCGTTAAATAGGCTGCTAATAATCGCGCAGACCACAGCTCACCATGCGCCAGTAAAGCCGCCTCTTGCAACTGCTGCTTGCTGGCTTGCTCTGCTACATCACTTAGCTCTTGCGCTAACACAGCTAAAGCCGTGTGTTTAGCATCGGCTTTTAATAACTCTTCAATTAATGCCGTTTGGTGATTACTCAATTGCAGCAAAATATCAGCGACAGCTTGCTTATCTTGTTGTTGATAACTTTGCCACAGCGAAACCAATGTATCGGTAGTTTTACCCGCAGCAGATACAACCACGCAATCGCCAGGCTGTGTGTGGCCAATAATTATTTTTGCCACACTTTGATAGCGCTCGCCCGAGCTTAAGCTCGAGCCGCCAAATTTATGTACACTTTTTACCATACTCAATCACCACAACGCTGGATGAGCAGCCTGCTGCTTTACATCACCATTGGCATTGCCTGCAGCTTTACCAACACGCCCTACATTTTTATTTTGACCAGGTTTAACTAAGTTAAATACACGTTCAAAATCAGCCAGTAGGTCTTCTATATCTTCAATACCGACCGAAATACGAATTAGCGTATCGCCCACACCCGCCTCTAAACGTGCTTGAGCTTCCATACCTGCGTGAGTCATGGTCGCAGGATGACAAATTAAACTCTCAACTCCACCTAACGATTCTGCTAAGCTAAATTCTTTAAGGCTTGTTAAAAACGCCGCGGCATCATTCACATCGCCTTTAATATCAAAACTAACCATACCACCAAACCCAAGCTGTTGGGCTTTAGCAAGCGCATGTTGAGGATGCGATTCAAGGCCTGGGTAGTAAACTTGGCTAACATACTCAGAGCTTTCTAGGTATTTAGCAATTGCCAGGGCATTTTCTTGGTGCTGTTTTAAACGCACATTTAAAGTACGTAAACCACGTAATGTTAAATAGCTATCAAATGGTGCGCCGGTAATACCAATGTTATTGGCCCACCAAGCAAGCTCATCACCTAGCTCTTGTGTTGCAGCAACAACTGAACCGCCTACAACATCAGAATGGCCGTTTATATATTTAGTGGTTGAGTGCACAACAATATCTACGCCAAACTTAATTGGGTTTTGTAATGCCGGTGATAAAAAGGTGTTATCGGCGGCCACTAATGCACCGCACTGTTTAGCTATATCCGTCACGGCTTTAATGTCCGTTAGGCGCAGCACAGGGTTACTTGGTGTTTCTATCCAAATTAATTTAGGTTTAATGGTTGAAATTTGTTCTAGGCTTTCTGGTTTAGTTAAATCAAGCACTTTAAGTTTAAGCAAGCCGCGCTTTTCTAACGACGTAAATAAACGGTAGCTGCCGCCATAACAATCGTGAGGAATAACCAATGTATCATCGTTATTTAATAACTGTGTGGCTAAGTGCACTGCTGCCATGCCCGTAGCAGTAATAATTCCGCGTGCGCCACCTTCAAGCTCTGCTAGAGTGTCAGCTAAAATATCGCGATTAGGATTACCACTGCGTCCATAGTCGTATGCGCGCTTAGTATCAAAATCGGCAAACGAATAAGTCGTCGATAAATAAATTGGCGGTACAACGGCGCCATGATGTTTATCGGCATCAACCCCATTTCGTACAGCAATGGTTGCTTTGTTTTTTTCGCTCATATTCGTCACCTGATCAATTTGGATGTTTAGACGTCTAAAAGAGTAAGTTATCCATTATAATAAGTCAAAGCTTTTAAAGCTCTAGATGGCTAAAAATAACAGATGTGTAAAACTTCAAGGAGGCTGTATTTACTATTACAGCCAGCTTATTAAGATAGATTGCTATCTATTATTTGACTATCTTTTTTAAAACGATAGAATTTCACGCATATTTACACGCTTTTTACGCCGTGTGAGAAATTAATAATCTGAGGCAACGATACATCTTATGGCTAAATGGAATGGTGAGTATATTCACCCATACGCAGAACACGGGAAAAAATCAGAGCAAGTTAAAAAGATCACCGTTTCGATCCCGCTAAATGTATTAAAAGTATTAACTGATGAGCGTACACGTCGTCAAATAAACAACCTGCGTCATGCAACAAACAGCGAGTTACTATGCGAAGCATTTTTGCATGCCTTTACAGGCCAGCCATTACCTAATGATGATGACCTACGTAAAGATAACGCAGAAAAAGTACCTGAAGAGGTTAAAAAAATAATGCAAGAAATGGGTTTAGAAGTGCCTATTTTAGACGAAGAATAAAACGTCTTTTTAAACAAAAAAACCTCAGCATGCTGAGGTTTTTTTGTTTCAGCGCTATATATTACGCCATATAATTTTCCGGTAAGTCAATTTGTGCCACGCCCGACTCAACAGCAGCAATAGCAACCGCCTTGGCTATACGTGGTAATAAACGCGGGTCCATCGGTTTAGGAATAATGTAGTCTGCACCAAATTCGAGCTTTTCTACACCCGCTGCTTTTAATACTTGCTCAGGCACTGGCTCTTTAGCAATACTACGAATAGCTTCAACAGCCGCTATTTTCATTTCATCGTTAATTGCGCTTGCACGTACATCAAGTGCACCACGGAAAATAAACGGGAAACATAAAACATTATTAACTTGGTTAGGGAAATCAGAACGCCCCGTTGCCATAATTAAGTCTTTACGTGCACTGTGCGCAAGCTCAGGTGCAATTTCAGGATCTGGGTTTGAACATGCAAACACCACTGGCTTATCAGCCATTAGTTTTAGATCTTCAGGTGCAAGTAAGTTAGGACCCGATACACCTACAAACACATCAGCATCAGCAATTACATCTTGTAGAGTACGTTTATCTGTATTGTTAGCAAAAAGCTGTTTGTATTCGTTTAAGTCATCGCGGCGAGTATGAATAACCCCTTTGCGGTCTAACATATAAATATGTTCGCGCAGTGCACCACACTTAATTAACAGCTCCATACAAGCAACCGCTGCAGCGCCTGCACCTAAACATACAATAATGGCATCTTCTATTGATTTGCCCTGCACTTCTAAGGCGTTAAGCATACCTGCCGCAGTTACAATAGCGGTACCGTGTTGGTCATCATGAAAAACCGGAATACTGCAACGCTCAATAAGTGCTTTTTCAATTTCAAAACACTCTGGCGCTTTAATATCTTCTAAGTTAATGCCACCAAACGTATCGGCAATATTAGTCACTGTATTTATAAAGTCTTCGGTGGTGCGATGCTTAACTTCAATATCAATAGAATCTAGGCCAGCAAAACGTTTAAATAAAAGCGCTTTACCTTCCATAACAGGTTTAGAGGCTAATGGCCCTAAATTACCCAAACCTAAAATTGCCGTACCATTACTGATCACCGCAACCATATTACCTTTACCGGTATATTTATATGCATTGGCTGGGTCTGCTGCAATTTCGCGCACAGGCTCTGCAACACCAGGGCTGTATGCTAATGCTAAATCTTGCACCGTTTCGGCTGGTTTTGTTAGCTCAATGCTGATTTTGCCTGGAACGGGGTGAGAGTGGTAGTGTAATGCTTGTTCACGAAAATCTGACATAACGCGATGGTATCCTGCAATTTAAGTTAAGTGAGAGGGAGTATGGGGCTAAGATACTCTTATTATTTTTAAATTCCAAGCAATATCAGGTCTATCCTGTTATATGCTATATCCGTTAATTTTAAGTGACTTATCAGCAACTTCGCTAAAAGTTATCAATATTAAACAAATAAAAATTCATTCAAAAAGTGCTTTTTGAGGTTCATTTTGCCCTGCCAGTATTTTTGTAAAATAGCAGAATATTAAAAGAGTAAAATGCACCAATATGGCGCGTTTATCACCGTTAAAAACAAATATCGCCACGATAAGCACTTTTAGCAGCTTGGTTAAAAATTAACGTATAAAAAATATAGAGAAGAATTGTGAGTTTGTCTGCAAAGGTTTATGCATATTCAGAATAAGAACAGGAAATAGTTATGCACACGTAGTACGGCAACAATCGGTGATTTTTTAGTAAAAATGATGAATTTTAGGCACAAAAAAAGCACCCGAAGGTGCTTTTTTTACTAAACAGCAATAATTACTTCTTGCTGCTAAGTGCACCGAAGCGCTTGTTGAAGCGATCAACACGGCCGCCAGTGTCTAAAATCTTTTGCTTACCAGTGTAAAACGGGTGACACGCAGAACATACGTCTAGGTGAATGTCTTTACAAAGAGTAGAACGAGTTTCGAATTTGTTTCCGCATGAACATGTTGCAGAAATTGCTTCGTACTTAGGGTGAATACCTTCTTTCATAGGAACCTCTAGTTAAGGCCGCATCGCTCTCCAAACCCGAAGTCTGGCACCATACGTCGTTAAAACAAATTTATAGGCCGCGGATTTTATCCAACTAGCTTGCCCCGCACAAGCTTTAATTACGCTTTTTGCCAAAAAAGTAACCAACCAGCGCTACCGCATCCATTTGTATGTAGGTTTTTAGTCTTATTTTTAGTACATTAAGCTATTACCCTTTATCACATGAGTTGTTATGCGTTTTGTTGAAGTTGCTATTAAAGTTCCGTTACCACGCACCTTTGATTATAAAATAGATGAACAACTCATCTCGCCCTCGGCGCCTATTATGCCAGGGATGCGTGTTTTAGTACCCTTTGGCAATCAAAAGAAAGTAGCGGTTGTTCTTGCTCTTAAAACGCATACCGACGTGCCAGAGAACAAAATTAAAGAGGTTACTGAGGTTATTGACCAAACCCCTATTTTATCATCACAGCATTTAGAACTGCTTAGCTTTACTGCACGCTATTATTGCTATCCGCTCGGCGAAACCATACACATTGCGCTGCCAGGTGCGCTTCGCCAAGGTGAAAACCCAGATAAAACCAGCATTAACATGATTAGCCTTACCGAAAAAGGCGCAAAGGTTCCATCATTAAAAGCGAAAACTCAGCTAAATTTATTAAAGCAACTCGCACAATCGGGTAAGTCGTCGATAACCGAGCTAAAAGCGCTCGGCTTTAGTAAAAAAACAATAGATGCCTTAATAGATAAAGAGCTTATAACCCAAAGCATTGAGCATGATAATCAATGGCAAAGCGTTGCCCCCACAGTTGGCACTAAGCCAGTACTTAATAAAGAGCAAGCCGTAGCGTGCACTACAATAAATCAAAGTGTTGGCTTTAAAAGCTTTTTATTAGAAGGTGTGACAGGCAGTGGTAAAACCGAAGTATATTTACAATGCCTAGAAGAAGTCCTTCAACGTGGCGAGCAAGCCTTAGTATTGGTGCCTGAAATAGGCTTAACGCCACAAACTGTTAACCGATTTCGTCGTCGCTTTCCCGATACGCCAATTATGCTATGGCACTCTGCCCTAACCGATAACGAACGCTTGCAAACATGGCGTTTTTGCGAAAAAGGCAGCTGCGCTATTGTAATAGGTACCCGTTCGAGTATTTTTCTACCTTTTTTAAAGTTAGGAATGATAGTGGTTGATGAAGAGCATGACTCATCGTTTAAACAGCAAGATACCTTACGCTACCACGCACGCGATTTAGCCGCTTATCGGGCATTTCAGCACAAAATACCGCTTATTTTAGGCAGTGCCACCCCTGCGCTCGAAACACTGCACAAAGCTATAAACAACAAATACCAACTTTTAAGCCTTACAGAGCGCGCACAAACTGCGACCGATAATCAGTTTATGTTGCTCGATATGAAAGGCCAGCCCGACCAAGCCGGTATTGCACACGCAAGTCTTGCCACTATGCGCCAACATTTAAACCGTGGTAAGCAAGTTATGGTGTTTTTAAATCGTCGTGGCTTTTCTCCTACGCTAATTTGTCACGAATGCGGGTGGCTGAGTGAGTGTAATCGCTGCAGCACCAGCGCAACCTTTCATAAAGCCATTGGCCAAATGATTTGCCACCACTGTGGGGAGCAACACCCAGTACTTCACCAGTGTCCTGATTGCGGTAGCACACAAATTTTTCCTAACGGTAAAGGCACCGAACAAATTGAAGAATTTTTATCGAGTGAATTCCCCGATACACCCGTAACCCGCATCGACCGCGATTCAACCCGCCGTAAAGGGAGCTTAGAAAAAGCCTTAGAGGAGATAAACCAAGGCGGGGCGCGTATTTTAGTGGGCACACAAATGTTGGCTAAAGGTCATCATTTTGCCGATGTTAGCTTAGTGCTTATATTAGATGTAGATAGCGGCTTGTACTCGTGCGATTTTAGAGCCACAGAGCATTTAGCCCAGCTGGTAACTCAAGTTGCTGGGCGCGCGGGTCGCTCTGGTGAGCCAGGCCAAGTATTACTGCAAACCCACTTTCCTGAACACCCTTTATTGCAAGACTTAGTAAATAATGGCTACCAAGATTTTGCCCGTTTTGCTTTAAGTGAGCGTGATGATGCCGACCTTCCACCCATTACCAATATGGCTATAGTTAGAGCACAAGGGCACAGTATTAAGCTCGTTGTCGATTTTTTGACGGATTTGGTTCCTGTTAACGGTGTATCTGGTATACAATTGCTCGGTCCAATTCCTGCCCCACTAGAAAGAGTGGCGGGTATGTACCGGTTTCAATTGCATATTCAAGCGCAAGACCGCAAAGTATTGCATCAGTATCTTGCGCAAATGGTCGACTATTTAAGCACCAGCAAACTTGCACAAAAAGTGCGCTGGAGCCTTGATGTTGACCCTATAGACATGATTTAGGTTAAAGCCAAATGGCACAGCACGATTATATTAATAAAAAACCAGCGGGTAGAAAAAACACCAAGCAAGCCCCTGCTAAAAAACCATTTCCTATACTTTTGGTTGTTATTACTGTTTTGCTTGTAGGCGGCTTTGCTTACGGCTTATGGTTTATTAAAAATAACGCCGACCCTGAGCTTGTTGAGCAGCAGGCGCACCCTAAAACAGCTGAAAAAGTAGAAATAGCTAAACCTCGCGCTCCTAAGTTCATTGAAGAAATTAAAGAGCACGAGATCCAAGTTGAAGTAAGAGAAATTGAGCAAAAAGGCCCCTATGTTATGCAGTGTGGGTCGTTTAGAACACACGCACAAGCCGAAACCCTCAAAGCTAAAATTGCCTTTGCGGGCTTAATTTCTGAAATTAAAAAGACCACAGGTACTAATGGTGTTTGGTATAAAGTGCGTTTAGGTCCTTATAAAACAAAGCGCCAAGCCGAAAGCGACAAAAACAAACTCAAACGAGTGCATGTTGTTAGCTGCGGAATTTGGGGCTGGACTTGAAATTAGTCCATTCACCCATATAACCTCATCATAATCGTTTTTTACAAGCTGCCCCCGCAGCTTGATGATGAGGAATAACATGACCACTATCGTAAGTGTACGCCGCGACAATAAAGTAGTAATTGGTGGCGACGGCCAAGTTTCACTTGGTAATACCGTAATGAAGGGCAACGCCCGTAAAGTTCGACGCCTTTATAATGGCAAAGTAATTGCTGGTTTTGCCGGCGGTACTGCTGATGCCTTTACCCTTTTCGAACGCTTTGAAAGCAAACTAGAAATGCACCAAGGTAACCTCACTAAAGCCGCTGTAGAAATGGCCAAAGACTGGCGTAGCGACAGAGCCTTACGCAAGCTTGAGGCACTCCTTGCGGTTGCAGATGAAACTGCTTCACTAATTATCACCGGCAATGGTGATGTAGTGCAGCCAGAAAACGATTTAATTGCCATTGGTAGCGGTGGTAACTTTGCTCAATCAGCAGCCACTGCCCTATTAGAAAACACCGATTTAAGCGCTCGCGATATCGTAGAAAAAAGCCTGACCATTGCTGGCAACATCTGTGTATTTACCAACAACTTCCAAACAATCGAAGAATTATAATAGGACCCATTATGTCTGCTATGACCCCAAGAGAAATTGTACACGAGTTAGATCAGCATATTATTGGTCAAGCTAATGCTAAAAAAGCCGTGGCTATTGCCCTGCGTAATCGCTGGCGCCGTATGCAACTAAACGATGACTTACGCAGCGAAGTAACCCCTAAAAACATTTTAATGATTGGCCCAACCGGTGTCGGTAAAACTGAAATTGCCCGCCGTTTAGCTAAACTCGCTAATGCGCCTTTTATTAAAGTAGAGGCGACTAAATTTACTGAAGTGGGTTATGTTGGTAAAGAAGTAGAGACTATCATTCGCGATTTAGTTGATGTATCAATTAAAATGACCCGCGAGCAACAAACTAAAAAGTTTAAACACCGCGCAGAAGAAGCAGCAGAAGAGCGTATTTTAGATGCACTTTTACCACCAGCTAAAGATCAATACGGTGAAACACAGCGCGATGACAACTCATCTACTCGTCAAACATTCCGTAAAAAATTACGCGAAGGCCAGCTTGATGATAAAGAAATAGAAATAGATCTAGCGCAAGCACAGCCAAATGTAGAGATTATGGCGCCTCCTGGTATGGAAGATATGACCAACCAGCTGCAAAGCATGTTCCAAAACATGGGTGGCGACAAACGTACTAAGCGTAAGTTAAAAATTAAAGAAGCTTTTAAGTTATTAACCGAAGAAGAAGCCGCTAAATTAGTTAATCCTGAAGAGCTAAAAGAGCAGGCTATTTTTGCAGTAGAGCAAAACGGCATTGTGTTTATTGATGAAATAGACAAAATTTGTAAGCGTGGCGATTCGTCAGGCCCAGATGTTAGCCGTGAAGGTGTACAACGCGACCTACTTCCACTAATTGAAGGCTCAACCGTTAATACTAAGCACGGCATGGTGAAAACCGACCACATGCTATTTATTGCATCGGGTGCGTTCCAAATGGCTAAACCATCAGACATGATCCCTGAGCTACAAGGTCGTTTACCTATTCGTGTAGAGCTTGAAGCACTAAGTGCTAATGACTTTAAACGAATTCTTACCGAGCCACATGCTTCACTTACTGAGCAGCAACGTGAACTGCTTAAAACTGAGCAAGTAAATGTTGAGTTTAACGATGATGCAATAGAGCGCATTGCTAAAGCCGCTTGGCAGGTTAACGAGAAAACCGAAAACATTGGTGCTCGTCGCTTACATACGGTAATGGAAAAGCTAATGGAAGAAATTTCATACGATGCATCTGAACAAGCTGGCTCTACCCTTACTATTGACGCCGCTTATGTAGAAAAACATTTAGGCGCATTAGTTGAAGATGAAGATTTAAGCCGCTTTATTTTATAAGGTAGGCAAAAATACTATACTAAAAGCCTCCATATTGGGGGCTTTTTAATGGGACATATAAAATGAAACACGTAACAAAAGTGCATTATCATAGCGTGAGTAAAAACCTAGATGTTTACTTTGATGATGACAGTATGGCTGTATTTAGCTGCGAGTTTTTACGCGTTCACTCTCCCTCGGCCGAAGTGCAAGGGCATGGTGCAGAGCCAATGAAGTTGGTACTTAATAAACAACATGTTGGTATAAAAAAGATTGTACCGGTGGGGCATTACGCACTGAGATTAGACTTTGATGATGGTCATAACAGCGGGCTATTTAGCTGGAGCTACTTTGAAACACTACAAGCGCAGCACGAAACCTTGTGGGATAAATACCAAGCGCGTCTTGCCGAGCACGAACAAAACAAAGATAGCGTACCAATAAAGTTTGTTCCCTAAACCTTATTGGCTTTTTAAACGCTACACTGTATTACACTTTAAACTTATCAATAGCCGCAAATAATACGCGCGCTTGTTCAGAGACTTCTTCACTGGTTTGCGCATTATTAACTGCATGCTCAGAGGCATCTTGGGCAATGTCTCTAATGCGTACTACATTTTTGTTCACCTCTGATGCCACCTGACTTTGCTCATCAATAGCAACGGCAATTTGAGTGCTCATTTCCATTATGGTTTGCACATCTTCGGTAATAGCGCCGAGTAAATCACCCGCTTTAATAGCTTGTGAAGCACTTTCATCACCTTGCGAGCGACATTGATGCATAATACTTACTACCTCTTGCGTGCGCTGCTGAAGCGTATTAATAATGCCTTCAATTTCACTGGTAGACTCTTGTGTACGTTGCGCAAGCGAGCGTACTTCATCCGCCACAACAGCAAATCCTCGCCCTTGCTCCCCAGCACGAGCGGCTTCTATCGCGGCATTCAATGCGAGTAAATTGGTTTGCTCTGCAATGCCTCTGATTACATCGAGCACTGAGCCTATGGTTTCACCGTCTTTTTCAAGTTGCGATACCACACTTGATGCGTTACCTAACGACGAAGATAAATCGCGTATGTGCTTAACCGTAGAGTCTACTTCATTGCGCCCTTGCTGCGCGCTTAAGTTGGTTGACTCTGCTTTTTTAGCGGCAGCTTCGGTATTATGAGAAATATCTTGAATCGTTGCCTGCATTTGCGTAGCCGCAGTGGCAACCATATCCGCTTCGTGTAACTGCTCTTGCATGCCTGAACTTGTTGCAGAAGTACTTTCAGATAAGTGCTCTGTTGCAACATTTAACGTATTAAGCGCGGTATTCACTTCGTTTATGAGGTTTTTAAAATCGCCTATTAAACTATTAAAGTCCGAGGTCATAATGGTAACTTCATCATTACCTGTTTGTTCTATCATTACGCTTAAATCGTTATTACGGCGTATGTCGTTTATGGTGTGATATACCCGCTCAATAGGCACAATAATCGAGTGGCTAGTAAAGTACACCAGCGCCAACACTATAATGCCCGAAATAACAAATACAACGATGGCAATAAACTGCGCTTGGTCAACGCTTTTCTCAACTTCCAGCTTGGTTGACTCAACAATTTGACCAACAACCTGATCGCTTTTTTCTACGTTAATACGCATAACGCCTAGTGCACCAGAGTCTAAATCGAGCCCTAACTGCGTTTGTGCCTTTACAAGATTTTGAAAAGCACTTTGATACGTATCTATTAAAGGGCTTATTTGCGACTTATAACTACTTTGCAAATCAGCTTGGGTAATTTTTTGTTTAAACGTACTAATAAGTTCGTTAAAGCGAGTTAAGTATTTTGCATCAAAGCGCAGCATAAAATCTTTCTCAGCGCGTCGCAGCTGTAGCATTGCCGATAAAAGCTCAAAGTTATCTTGCTCTTTTAATAGCACCTCAACTTCGTGCACTGCAGTTCTGAGCTTGCCATACAACCCATCTTTAGGGTTTAAACCTATCTGCTGCTGTAACCTAACAACCTCTGAAAAATTGTTGTTGTAGTTAGTAATAAGCGTATGAAAATGCTCAATTTGCGCTGTGGTAATGCCCTGCTGTTGCATTACCTCCTGCAGCTTTTTGATTTTAGTGCTTAGCTGTTTAAAATCCTTATCAAATGATGTAAGTGCTTCCTGCTGCTTGTAAAAAAGAAAGTTTTTTTCATGCTTTCTAAGCTCTAGTGCATGTACGTTGAGCTCTTCTGCAAGCTGAATTGTTTTATTCAGATTGAGTGTTACGCGTGACTCATAAATTATCACACACAACAAAATGACCATTGCCAGACCGACTACCACTGCATTAAGTTGCAAACGCCTTTTAATGGTTAAGTTTTGTAAAAAATTCATTGAAAACACCTATATTTAATATGCACTAATAGTGTAGTACGTTCTGGCGCTTTATATTGAATTTTTTATTAACTTTTTATACATATAACTCATGCTTTTAGATTAACACTCCCCCATAAATCTTTATGCAATGAGTGAGTGTCATGCCACTGTTTATTAAGTAGCCATTTAACCAAAGGGGCAGGATCACTGGGAAAATTAATTTGTTTGTTTTGCGGGGCACTATTCCAATCATCCAGCGCTTGCGGGTTTAAATAATTCATTACATGGGCCATTTTCATCGCCCGCAATGTTTGTGCATTTGCATCTTGTTCAAACTGACCATCAAGAGGTTTAAGTAATAATTTTTTCCCAAGCTTTAAGGCCTCACTTGCCAGCTCAAAGCCTGCATTACCAATTACGCCACTGGTATTTGCTAAGTCGTTTAAAAACCCCGCTCGTGAAGGAGTGCGCAAATGAATATGCCCGAGGGATTTATCCTGCGCATGCGGGTGGTAACAGTAAAACTCTTTTTCTGGGAAGTCCTTTAAATAATCAATAATGTTGTCGAGGTTCTCAAAGGGTAAATACACCAGCACTTTATTCATAACGGCGACAGGATTGCCATGGTTATGGTTTGCAATAAAGGGCGGTATAATATTATCTGCAAAGGGCTGCCAATGTACGCCTAAATAGGTGCTTGCTGGCGCGTAGTGCTTAATGAGAGATTTTCTAAATAAACCACGGCCAAACATAGGCACGCTATTAGATAAAAAAGCCGCCTGGTGACTAATACCGACTACAGGCACGCCTGCGCGCTTTGCTGCCCAAGCTGAAATAGGCTCAAAGTCATTTAAGACAAAATCGTATTTTTTTACATTAAATGATTTTATATCGTTAACTAACTTACACACTCGGGCATTTTTTAATGTTTGATAGCTTTTTACTTGGCCGTTTTTAGTGCTAAACGATAAACCCCGAAAGGTTTTGTAATCAGCAAAGTCCTGCATATCAAAGTAGTCTTTTTCAGGGCGTCCTGAAAAAACGTAATCTACATCTATACCTAACTCTTTAAAACAACTTGCCATAACACGGGCGCGCGTAATGTGGCCATTACCTGTGCCTTGTATGCCGTATAATATCTTCATACAGGCACCACCAAAGCTAGCGCAAATAAACCGCATGAACTGCCAATAACGGCGCCTATTATTATATCTGCCGGAAAATGTACGCCTAATACTACGCGAGAAACCGCCACCCCCGATGCCCAACTAAACCAAAGCCACGTATACTCTGCAAAAAAGTGACTCAATATTACCGCAACTAAAAATGCTGCTGCACTGTGTCCCGAAGGCAAACTAAATTTGTCACTAGGCACTATATACGCATTACTGACTAAGCAATCACAGGGGCGGATTCGGCCGAAGCTACGTTTTGCTAAAAAATAAATAGGCCTTTCAATTGCAAACCCCAGTAACACCGATATTGGCAATAACTGATGCTGCTCATTGGCACTTAGCCACCAAATGGCGCCACACATAAGTAAATATAAACCACCATTACCACTTTTAGATAAACCAAGCGCAGCCGTTTTCAGCCATTTGGGTGAATTATAATTAAACAGCGTTAAAAAGAGTTGTTCATCCATTTGAGCCATTTTTTTAAGCACGTTATTGTCGTTCATTATTTACCCTTAGCTGCACAATATATAACCATAGTTAAAGCTTAGTGGCAGAAAATAACAATTGAGTGACGCTTTTAAGACACTATTGTTGCCATTTCTAATTTCGGCATTTTTTGAATAAATTTACTGCTATTAAGTCGTTGTTATTGCATATAAGGAGGGTATACTGAGGGTAACTTATGTACCCTTTGAGGATAAAATAATGGATTACAGCACTTCTGACTTATGTGACTTTTTTGCCGATGTGGTTGACGTGCTTGAACCGATGTTCATCAACTTTGGTGGTCGACACACGTTTGGCGGCCGAATTAAAACGGTTAAATGTTTTGAAAATAATGAACTGATCCGTGAAATACTCTCACAAGACGGTACTGATCAAGTACTACTTATCGATGGTGGTGGCTCAACACGACGCGCCCTTATCGACATTGAACTTGCAGAGCTTGCGCTTGATAACAACTGGAACGGCATTATTGTATTTGGTGCTGTGCGTCATGTAGATGAGTTAGAAGAAATTGATTTAGGTATCCAAGCGATTGCATCTATTCCTGTTGCCGCCGACAGCGAAGGCGCTGGTGAAGATGGCATTGGTGTTAACTTTGCCGGTGTGTCGTTTTTTGATGACGATTTTATCTATGCAGATAGTACTGGCATTGTATTATCAGCAGAAGAACTTGAACTAGAAGTTATCGAAGAATAAAGTAACAAGCAGTGCTCAACAGAGCACTGCTTACGCCACCACGAATAATTTTTGCTGCTCAATACGGATTCAACACAGTGCACCCTACCTTAAAAGTGTATGATGAAAACGCCGTTAAACCCTACTGCTCCACACGCGTTAACGAAACAAAAACCTGGCAGTCTGTTGCCCTATTAGACACCCATGTAAATGTACAACAAGCCCTTAACGATGCAGCGCAATTTGGTATTCGCTACGTATTAATTGGTATATGTGAAGATATAGGCCCTCGCGCTAATTTAGGCAATGGCGGCTCACATCAAGCTTGGCCCGCTTTTTTACAATACTTTTTGAACCAACCAGTTAACCAGTTTAACGCGACCCAGCAGGTATTGCTGTTAGGCGAAATTGACGTTGATGATGTAATGGTGCAAGCCCAAGGCTTAAATAACCAGCATGCTGAAGAGCTGGCTCAACTACGTAAACTATGCGCAACAATAGATGAGCGAGTAGAGGCAGTATTAACACTTATATTTAATGCGGGCCTTGAGCCTATTATTATCGGCGGTGGGCACAATAATAGCTTTGGCATACTCAGTGCTTTAAGCAAACATAGCGGGGCTTCAGTTAACGCTATAAATTTTGATCCCCATGCAGATTTACGGCCTTGCGAAGGTCGCCACAGCGGCAATGGTTTTAGCTATGCTTTGAGGAACAATGCATTGCAGCAATATCATATTATTGGCCTGCATGAGCAAAAAAATAACCAAGCCATTTTTGACTTAATCGCGCAAAATCAATGTAGTTTTCACAGCTATCAGGCTATTAATATACGCCGAGAAATATCACTAACCAATGCCGTACAACACGCCTTAGCAGCGTTTAATAATGCGCCACTTGGTATTGAACTCGACTTAGACAGTATTTCATTTTTACCGGCCAGCGCGTATACATGCTGCGGCTTTAGCGTTAGTGATGCTGAGCATTATGTTTATTTAACAGCAAAACACAGCACTGCCCGCTACCTACATTTGTGTGAAGCTGCACCGCTAAATCACCCTGCTGGGTTAACAGCAGGTATGCAAAGCTGTGGGCAAATTATTAGTGCATTAGTTAATGCCTACTTACATGCAAAAAAGTGTTAATTGTAATTAGCTTAATTAATCGCTGCATTTTTTAAGGCCACCAAATTGCCTTACTGGCTTAGCTAATAATGGTGAGTTAATTGAGCTTACTATTGGCAGGTGTATAACTCACTTTTGCACGCTATACGCTCATAAGTGAGTAATCTTATCGCAGCTAATTGCAGAATTTTCCTTACAAAATAATTATTGCAGCTGGGCATAACTTATTGTGTTTGGTGGGCCTGCCACTGCTTTAGCCAACTCATTAAGCCAATGCTGCTTAACGGGTGGCCAAAATAATAACCTTGTGCTGCGTGCGCTTTTAAACTTTTTACAAACTTTAATTGGTCTAAGGTTTCAACGCCCTCAAAAATAACCTTGGTATTTTGTTGGTTATGCATTTCAACCATACCGCCTACTAGGCTGCGTATATTATTTTGATTGCTAAAATCTGCAGTAAGCGATGGCGCTACCTTAATGTATTCAACAGCTAGATTTGGCAGCTTAGAAAGAACAATGGGGTTATCGCCTAACCCATCAACGCATATTTTTAAGCCTATATTATTTAATCGGGCAATCATCGCACGGCCCTTATTATCTAAATCTGTGAATATATGCAGCGGGCATTCAACAATTAAATCTCCGTGCTGTAAGTTGTGCTCACTCACCACACTATCTACAAACTCAACAAACTCTTCGTTAAGCATTTCGGGGCCAAATAAGTTAATGCTCAGCGGTATAGCAATTCCCTCTATACGCAACGCCATGGCAAGCTCTGCGGCCCGCTCTATAACAAATTTAGCCAGTGGGTAAGCTAAACCCGCAATATGAATATCATCAATAAATCGGTGGGCAGATAAAATACCTTGTTGAGGGTGCTGCCAACGCAACAGAAGTTCTAAAAACTCAATTTTGCCGTCGTCATTGCGGATAATAGGCTGAAAATAAAGTTCAAGCTCGCTTACAAAATCAATATTAGCCAGCTCTTTTAAACGGGCTTGCTGCTCAAGTTGCTCAACCATCATTTGTTGATGGTACACAACCACTGCTTTTTTAGGCTGACTGTCAAGGGCTAAGTAAGCACACGATACTAAGTTATCAAAGTTAGCGTCTTGCTCATCGCAATTAACGTAACTCGCCCTTGCTTTTACCTCTACGGTACAATTAGCGACGTTAAACGGTTTAAGTGTTGCGCCAATAATTTGCTCAATGATGTGTTCATGGCTATGTTTGTGCACAGCTAAGCTGCAAATAAAGGCAAAGTTAAGACCGCCTAAATGCGCCAATTTTTCTTGGCTACCTAAATCAATCACATTGTCGTTATTTAGTAAGTCTTTTATTCTGTTGGCTGATTGTGCCAACAACAAATCACCAAAATCTCTGCCTATGTGCTGATTAACTTGCTCAAACCCTTCTAGACGAACAATCACCAGTGCTGCTTCTAGCTGTTTTTCTTTACACCAGCTGTAATAACCTTGGCGTAACTGCTGTTTATCTGCAAATGCAGCAAGAGGAGAGTCATCTTGGTACGGCTCAGGCTCATTAATGTTATGCGAATCTTCAACTTTGAGCTCTTCTTCCTCGCTCATTAGTCCTACAACCGCTAGCAGAATAATAGCCACCACCACCCAAAATAGGGGCACGTCCATGAGTAAATGCGCTGAAAACAACACCACAAATAGCAACCCTGAAACGGCGCTTGTGATAATCATGCTCCAACTATTACGCTCAAACGCTTGCCATAAATGAAAGCAAAAACCAAAAGCGAGCAAGATTGCTAACCAAGCAGCCCCGCTACTTAAAATGGCTAAACCGACAACGCCTGTACATAAGTAACTAAATTTAATACTGGTATTTTTAACCGCAAATAACGTAGCGACCATCGCCATTAACAGCGCGCCGCTAAAAAATATTGGAAAGTTACTGTCAGTCAAAATACTCAAGCTTACGCCACTCCACTAGCTATAAAATTTAATAAAAGCATGTTAAATATGGACAAAAATAATACAAACTAATTAATTCTACCCAAAATCCATAGATTTAACAGTTTATTTACGCCAAATTGGTAACTTAATTGTGCAGGGTGACCTATTTGCCAGTGCGCAATATCAGCCCTTGCTCCAACCTTTAGCACGCCTCTGTCTTTTAAACCTAGTGCCTGCGCTGCATTGCGGGTTACTCCCGCAAGGGCCTGCTCAGGGGTGAGCCTAAATAAAGTACATGCCATGTTCATCATTAATTGCACAGAACATAAAGGCGAGGTTCCTGGGTTAAAGTCACTGGCAATAGCAATAGGCACATTGTATTTTTGCAGCAAATCGATGGGAGGGAGCTGTGTTTCTCGTAAAAAATAAAAAGCCCCAGGTAATAAAACAGCCACAGTGCCAGCCTCTGCCATGGCTTTTACGCCGTTTTCATCAAGGTACTCAATATGATCAGCTGAAAGGCCTTTATACTCAGCCACCAGCTGTGCGCCCTGCTGATTAGAAAGCTGCTCAGCATGGCATTTTACCGGCAAGTTATGTTTTGTAGCTGCATCAAACACTTGTTTTGTTTGTACAAGACTAAAGCCTACATTTTCACAAAATACATCCACAGCATCGGCAAGGTTATTAGCCACTACCTGCTCAAGCATCTGCGTACATACTAAATCAATGAATTCATCTGCACGGCCTTTGTATTCAGGGGGTAGCGCATGTGCACCTAAAAACGTGGTTTTAATATCAATAGGATGATGCTCATTAAGCAAACGCGCCACTTCTAAAATTTTTATTTCGTTTTCAACATCAAGCCCGTATCCCGACTTTATCTCAGCAGTCGTTACGCCCTCGGCAAGTAAAGTGTTTAAGCGATCTTTTGCATCAACAAATAACTGCTCATGATCTGCCGCGCGAGTGGCCTTAACGGTACTGGCTATACCGCCACCTTGTGCAGCTATTTGTTCATAGCTTACACCTTGTAAGCGCTGCTCAAATTCCTCAGCTCGGGAGCCTGCAAATATTAAATGTGTATGGCAATCAATAAGCCCAGGCGTTAACCATTGCCCTTTAATACTTAATGTAGGGGTAGCAAAGGCATCAAAACTGGGTAAGTTTGATTGCTCACCTAACCATACAATTTCGCCGTTTTTAATCGCCAGTGCCGCATTTTTTATAGCCCCATAAGGTGCATCAATTGTGCTATCCATGGTTGCTATGTTGGCATCAGTCAATAATAAGTCGAGATCTTCCAAGGCGTAACCCGTTGTTTTATTTTGCATACTTAGCTCCCTAACGTGCTTAAAATACAGTCTAACAATACACCTTGTATATACAAGATAATTATGCCATCTTTATTAAATAGTTTATTTTAAGTACAGCTAATAATAGTAATGACCACACCTAAATTTGCACAAATTAAACAATTTATTGTCGATAAAATAAAAAATGGCGCATGGCAAGAAAACCAACGTGTCCCTTCAGAAAACGAGCTTAGCAGCCAATTTTCTGTAAGCCGTATGACCGCACGACGTGCACTGAGCGAATTAACAGATGCCGGTATTTTAACGCGCAGCCAAGGGTTAGGTACGTTTGTAGCCAGTTTTAAATCGCAGTCTTCACTACTTGAAATTAAAAACATAGCCGATGAAGTAACAGAACGTAACGGGCAATACAGCTGTAGTGTGCAAGTGCTTGAATCAATCAATGCGGTAGCACCCATAGCCATTGCGCTTGGCGTTGAAGTAGATAGCGTGGTGTATCGCAGTGTGCTTGTACACAATGAGAACGACAAACCACTGCAAGTAGAAGAGCGATTTGTAAACCCAGCTTTAGCCGCGGGTTATTTACAACAAGACTTTAGCGCCCTCACCCCGCATGAATACTTATCGAGCGTAGCGCCGCTCACACAAGCGCGCCACACAGTGGAAGCGGTTATGCCCAACTCGCAAATGTGCCAATGGCTTAACCTGTATAACGAAGAACCCTGCTTACAGGTTATTCGTCGTACTTGGTCTACAAAAGGCATAGTGAGCTTTGCTCGCTTAGTATCACCGGGCAGTAAATACCGTTTGGGCGGGCACTTAACATTTAAAAAATAATAACAACGTAACGCTCAAGGGCGTTTTTTTGTAGCTGACCATCTTGTATATACAACAGGAGAAATTCATGAACAACCGGCTAGACACACACCGAGAAATCCGCGCGCCTCATGGCGATAAAATTAGCGCTAAAAGTTGGCAAACAGAAGCCGCTAAACGCATGTTAATGAACAATTTAGACCCTGATGTGGCAGAGCACCCTCACGCGTTAGTGGTATATGGCGGTATTGGCCGTGCGGCAAGAGACTGGCCAAGCTTTGATAAAATAATTGAAACCCTTGATAGGCTCGAAAACGACGAAACCCTGCTTGTGCAATCGGGTAAGCCCGTGGGCGTATTTAAAACCCACGAAAACGCGCCGCGCGTTCTCATTGCTAATTCTAACCTGGTGCCACATTGGGCAAATTGGGAGCACTTTAATGAGCTCGATAAAAAAGGCTTAATGATGTATGGGCAAATGACCGCGGGCTCTTGGATTTATATTGGCTCACAAGGCATAGTGCAAGGCACTTACGAAACCTTTGTAGCAATGGCAAAACAACACTTTGGCGGTAATGCAAAAGGTAAATGGGTTTTAACAGCAGGCCTTGGCGGTATGGGAGGCGCACAACCACTCGCCGCGACGATGGCAGGTTTTAGCGCATTAGTTGTGGAATGCGACGAAACCCGTATCGATTTTCGAATTAAAACCGGCTACGTTGATGTAAAAGCCAAGACACTTGAGCACGCGCTTGAGCTAGTTACCGATGCTTGCATTAAAGGTAAGGCATTATCGGTAGGCTTATTAGGTAATGCTGCCGATATTTTTACTGCACTGGCAAACAGCAATATTACCCCTGATATAGTGACCGACCAAACCTCAGCGCACGACCCACTCAACGGCTACCTACCGCAAGGTTGGAGCATGCAACACGCAGCAAAAATGCGTGAACAAAACCCACAGGCAGTGGTTAAAGCCGCTAAACAATCTATGGCAGTGCAAGTAAACGCCATGCTAGCACTTCAAAAAGCCGGTACTGCCACTACCGACTATGGCAATAACATTCGCCAAATGGCATTTGAAGAAGGCGTTACTAACGCGTTTGATTTTCCGGGCTTTGTGCCTGCTTATATCCGTCCGTTATTTTGTGAAGGAATTGGCCCATTTAGATGGGTTGCGCTTTCAGGCGACCCCGAAGACATTTATAAAACCGATGCAAAAGTGAAAGAGCTTATCGCAGAAGATACTCACTTACATAACTGGCTTGATATGGCGCGTGAGCGCATTCAATTTCAGGGTTTGCCAGCGCGTATATGCTGGGTTGGTTTAAAAAACCGAGCCCGCCTTGCACTGGCCTTTAACGACATGGTTAAAAATGGCGAGCTTAAAGCGCCGGTTGTAATTGGTCGCGATCATCTCGACTCTGGCTCTGTAGCAAGCCCCAACCGTGAAACCGAAAGTATGCAAGATGGTTCTGACGCCGTTTCTGATTGGCCGTTACTTAATGCTTTGCTTAATACTGCGGGTGGCGCAACGTGGGTGTCGCTGCACCATGGCGGCGGAGTGGGCATGGGCTTTAGCCAGCACGCAGGCGTGGTTATTGTTGCAGATGGTAGTGAACAAGCTGCGCAACGCATAGCTCGTGTGCTTTGGAACGACCCTGCTACCGGCGTTATGCGCCATGCTGATGCAGGCTACGATATTGCAAAAAATTGCGCGCAAGAGCACCACCTAGATCTCCCTATGCTAAACAAGGAATAGTCATGATTTCACACACTCTCACACCAGGGCAGTTAGACTTAAGCACCCTAAGAAAAATTAATGACTCAGCTGTCACACTTAACTTAGTCGATGGCGCCAGTACACAAATAGCGGCCAGCGCACAAACTGTTCAAAACGTAATAAACAAACGCCAAACGGTGTACGGTATTAACACCGGCTTTGGCTTATTAGCCAATACAAAAATAGCAGATGACGAGCTTGAGCTACTGCAGCGCAGTATTGTGCTTTCGCATGCTGCCGGTATTGGGGAGTTCATGGACGACAGCACTGTAAGACTAATGATGACCTTAAAAGTAAACTCTTTGTCTCGGGGCTACTCTGGGATACGCCTAGAGGTGATCGCATTTTTTATGCAACTACTGTGCAGTGAAGTGTACCCGTGCGTACCACAAAAAGGGTCTGTGGGTGCTTCGGGCGATTTAGCGCCTCTTGCTCATATGTGCCTTCCACTATTAGGTGAAGGCAAAATGCGCCACAAAGGTGAAATTATAAGTGCAGAGCAAGGGCTGAAAATTGCCAATCTTTCACCTATTACATTAGGCGCAAAAGAAGGACTGGCACTGTTAAATGGTACACAAGCCTCTACCGCGTTTGCGTTACAAGGGCTTTTCAAAGCAGAGGATTTATATGCACAAAGCTGTGTTATAGGCTCTATTAGCATAGAAGCTGCAATGGGCAGCCGCGCGCCCTTTGATGCACGCATTCACGAAATACGGGGGCAACGCGGCCAAATTGATACGGCCAGTGTATTTAGAGAGCTACTTAGTACTGAATCACAAATTAGCCAATCTCACGTAAACTGCGAAAAAGTACAAGACCCTTACTGCCTTCGCTGCCAACCTCAGGTACTCGGCGCGTGTTTAACACAAATTCGCCACGCCGCAGATGTGTTGTTATGTGAATCAAACGGCGTTACCGACAACCCACTAGTATTTGCCGATGTGGGCGATATTATATCCGGTGGTAACTTTCATGCAGAGCCCGTTGCTATGGCAGCTGATAACTTAGCTATTGCGATTGCCGAAATAGGCGCGCTGGCAGAGCGAAGAATCGCGCTACTTATTGATTCAAACCTCTCTACACTGCCACCTTTTTTAGTTGAAAACGGCGGAGTTAACTCAGGTTTTATGATTGCCCAAGTAACCGCAGCTGCGCTTGCCTCCGAGAACAAATCGCTTGCGCACCCCGCCTCGGTAGACAGCTTGCCAACATCAGCAAATCAAGAAGATCATGTCTCTATGGCAACCTTTGCAGCAAGGCGCTTAAAGGAAATGGCCAATAACACCCGCGGGGTATTAGCAATTGAATGGCTTGGAGCTGCTCAAGGGCTTGAGTTTAGAGCCCCACTTAAACCTTCACCACAAGTAGAAAAAGCAAAAGCTCTGCTGCGCGAGCATGTAAGTTACTACGATAAAGACCGCTACTTTGCCCCCGATATAGACGCAACCAATACACTTTTAGCACAAGGGGCATTGTGCGACTTTATTCACCACAACCCACTACCATCGTATTTTAAATTCCATGCTGATAGCTAAAACCTAACGCTTCAATTGCTGAGCCAAGTACTTTGCGCTCAGCACTTTCATTACTGGTAAAGGTTGGCATTTCGCCGCCATGCTCTGCACACTTTTGTGCATAATAATTCGCTTTAGTTGGGTGCGATGGATTTACCACGTTGTAAATATTTTGCCCCGAGTTATAGTTTTCTATTACCGCAAAAATGGCGTTTATCACATCTTGTTGATGCACCATATTAACCACCTGCTGGCTCGATGAATTTAATTCTTTCCCAGCAACAAAGCGCCCCGGCTCGCGGTTAGGTCCTAATAACCCTGCTAAACGCAGAACTTTACCATCTTGCTCAAGCACCTTTTCTTCGCCATCGTATAGTTTTATTTGTCGCTCATTGGTACAACTTATTTCACTGCTTTCAGTGTAAACACCTGGCTCTTGGTCGTACACACCGGTAGATGAGCACAAAATAAAGCCCTTTGCATTTAATTGTTTAGAAAGTGAAAGTGCAGCGCTTAGTGTTTCTGGGTAGTTACTTTCACTGTGTCTGCTTCGTGGGGGGATTGCACACACCCAGTAAGCGTCGTGTAAATCTATTTGGTGTATTAGTTGCCCATCAATCAGTACAAATTGACGCTGAAAATCGTCTGTGTGCTCATCACTTCTATGCGTACCTTGTACCTGCCAACCCGCCTGTTTAGCTTGTAGGCACAAAGTATGACCCAACCAGCCTGCGCCTAATACTACTAATTTATTAGCTTTTGTTTCCATTTTTGCATAACCCTTCATTTTAAACGCATAATTAGTGCTTTTTATCTAACTTCATAGAGATTTAAAGTAAGATATGATTAGATACAACCTACTAAAAAACAATAATACGTGCACTTATGCTAAATAATTTATCATTACGGAAGAAAATATTATTATTGATTGGTGGCACCATCACCATTTTGCTAATTATTGCTTCAACATTTTTTGTAAATCACATCGCTAACCTTTCCAGAGTAAACATTGAGCGCGAAGCTCAAAGCTACCTACAAAGCGAACAACTTTCAATGCAAAGCTACTTTGCAAAGTATGGCAAGCTGGTTTCTACGTTTGTTAATAACCCGCATTTAGTTAATTTTTTTGAAAATTGGGATACTCGCGATCAGCCGATTAAAAATGCCCCCGGCTACAACGAAGTTAATCAAGACTTTGTACGCATTAGCTCAAATGACGAAAATGTACTGTCGGCGTTTTTCGCATCAGCAACCACCGGTGAATACTTTAAAGAAAACGAGCGTACCAGCCATTACAATGGCCAACCTTACTACGCCTATAAACGTGGTTGGTGGCAAGAAGCCCTGCAAATTAATAAACTTTACGTAGGCCCTATATCGGTCGATTTAACCACTGGGGTTGCCTCAGCAGTTGTACAACAGCCGGTATACAACGCACAGCGTAAACTTATTGGTATGGGCGGCGTTGATTTACAGCTTAATAAAATCAACGATATGGTTGAAGGTATTCGCTTTAACGGCCAAGGCTATGGCTTTTTACTCGATGGCAATCAAAAGGTTGTACACTTTTCAAATGCTACCGGCCATAAGCTGTCTAACACCGACGAAGGCCCTAAAGGTAAAGAAGGGCTAGATGGCCTTGAAAGCCAGTTTAATAATACTTCAGGCTTTACAGAGCTTAACGCACAAATGCGTAATAACCTCGAAGGCAGCCAATTGGTGACCTTAAAAGGAGAAGAGTATTATGTGGTGTACCATCGCTTACAACTAGAGCAACCTTATCTAGATTGGTATGTAGGTATACTGATCCCAACCAGCATGATTGAAGCCCCCGTTAATGAGGCGGTTACCACCACAACCACCGCAGTGGTGATTATTTTAGTGATCATTTTAGCGATGATATTATGGGCAACCCACATGATCTCGCAGCCTATTACCACTTTAACTAATATAATGCGTGATATTGCATCGGGCGAAGGCGATTTAACCCAAAAGATTAATATTACCAGCCAGGATGAGGTCGGCCAGCTTGCCAATCACATGAATACATTCATTGATAAGCTGCGCGCCATGATGCTAGAAACAGCCGCACAAGCTGAGCAGTTGACTAATGCCGCAGCGCAACTTAAAAACGTGTCTGCTCAAACCAACACCGAAATACAGCAAGAAAAACAACAAGTAGACAGCGTAAGTGCCGCCGTAACCGAAATGGCCAGCACTGTACTTGAAATATCGCGTAACGCACAGCATACCAACAGCGCCGCCGAAGAAGTACAAGCCATTACTGCCGAAGGGGCTGACCGCTCAACTCAAGCACAACGTGTGATGACCGAACTTGCGCTACACATAGGTGAAGCATCTAAAGTGGTAGCAGGACTTGAGCAAGAAAGTAATAACATTGGTGCATTGGTGGATGTAATTAACTCCATTGCCGATCAAACCAACTTACTTGCTCTAAATGCCGCCATTGAAGCTGCGCGTGCAGGTGAGCATGGCCGTGGTTTTGCGGTAGTTGCCGATGAAGTACGTTCACTGGCAAGCCGTACGCAAGAATCAACAGACGATATTCGTAATATGATTTCTCGCTTACAGCAAATTGCCCAACAAGCGTCGGTAATGATGCTACAAGGGCAAGAGCAAACTGAAGGCTCAGTATCGCAAACAAAAGAAGTGCTAAGTTCATTACAAAACATTGCTCAGTCGGTAACTAAAGTGCAAGACCAAAGCCACCAAATTGCCACTTCAACTGAGCAACAAACCGTTGTCGCAGAGGATATTAATACCAGCCTTGCAGCAATTAATGGCTTAGTAAACAGCACCGCTGATCACGCACACATTTTAGCAGATGAAGCGCGCGATTTAAGCGACCTTGCTGTTGCCTTAAACAAAACGGTTAATCAGTTTAAGCTTTAAATACACAGCGTAATAAGGTGGGTAACTAAGTATAAAATTAACCCATCTAGGGCGTGTTGAGCTTTGTGGATTGAATGAATTTCAATCACCCGAGGCCTGCATGCCCTAGCACTCTTGTTTTTAAATTTTTTAACACCATATCTTCACAACTTGCTGCTATTTTTTAGCGTAATTAAATCAGTTAAAGTGGTTTTTACGCATCAGATCAAATTTTTCTGTTTTTAATACACATCTTTTAGTTGAGATAGTTTGTTGTTTGGCAGAGTCTGGTATAGTAGCACACGTATTAAACAGTGCTTTGAGGCTCTTTAATACAAAATTGCTAATTAATATGTTCTACAGGTTATGTAAAAGTACATATTAATTACCAATTGTAAAAAATGGGTTAGCCGACACTCGGTTAACAAAGAATACATTGTAACGGTTTTATCATGATATCTAATTTATTTACCAAGATTTTTGGTAGTCGCAATGACCGCACTATTAAAAACCTAAGAAAGACGGTCGCGCTAATTAATGCGCTAGAAACGCAATTAGAAGCGCTTTCTGATGAAGATTTAAGAGCTAAGACAGCTGAGTTTAGAGAACGTTACGATAACGGACAAAGCCTTGACGACATTCTACCAGAAGCATTTGCTGTGGTACGCGAAGCGTCAAAGCGTGTAAATGGCATGCGTCACTTTGACGTACAGCTATTAGGCGGCATGGTTTTACATCAAGGTCGTATTGCAGAAATGCGTACCGGTGAAGGTAAAACCCTAACAGCCACACTTCCAGCCTACTTAAATGGCTTAACAGGCAAAGGCGTGCACGTAATTACCGTGAACGACTACCTTGCTAAACGTGATGCTGAAACAAACCGCGAGTTATTTGAGTTCTTAGGCCTAACTGTGGGCTGTAACGTACCAGGCATGATGCCACAACAGAAAAAGCAAGCTTATACTGCTGACATTACCTACGGTACAAATAACGAATTTGGTTTTGACTACCTTCGTGACAACATGGCATTTAGCATTGATGAGCGCGTACAGCGTCCATTGTTTTATGCAGTAGTGGATGAAGTGGATTCAATCTTAATTGATGAAGCGCGTACACCACTTATTATCTCAGGCCCAGCTGAAGATAGCTCTGAGCTATACATCGAAATCAATAAAATTGTGCCGCTTTTAGAGCTTCAAGAAAAAGAAGACGAAGAAGGCATTGAAGGCGATGGCGATTACACAATTGACGAAAAGTCTAAGCAAGTTCATTTAACTGAGCGCGGTCAAATTAAAGTAGAAGACCTACTTACTGAGCGTGGTTTAATTGAAGAAGGCGACTCGCTTTACTCTGCCGGAAGCATTACCTTACTGAGCCACGTGTATGCAGCACTTCGTGCCCATAAGCTTTATCAAAAAGATGTTGATTACGTTGTTAAAGAAAACGAAGTCATTATTATCGATGAGCACACAGGGCGCTCAATGGAAGGTCGTCGTTGGTCTGAAGGTTTACACCAAGCTGTTGAAGCTAAAGAAGGTGTAAAAATTCAAAACGAAAACCAAACACTGGCTTCAATTACTTTCCAAAACTACTTCCGTTTATACGAAACCTTAGCCGGTATGACTGGTACAGCCGATACTGAGGCATTTGAGTTTCAATCTATTTACGGCCTAGACACGGTTGTTATGCCAACTAATAAGCCGATGATCCGTGATGATCGCGCCGATTTAGTTTACCTAACACAAGAAGAAAAATACGAAGCTATTTTAGCCGATATTAAAGATTGCCAAGAGCGCGGACAGCCTGTGCTTGTAGGTACTATTTCGATTGAAAGCTCTGAGTATTTATCGCAGTTTTTACGCAAAGAAAAAATTAAGCATAACGTACTTAATGCTAAATTCCACGCGCAAGAAGCTGACATCGTATCGGATGCAGGCTTACCAGGTACTGTAACAATTGCAACCAACATGGCTGGTCGTGGTACCGATATTGTGCTTGGTGGTAACTGGAACAGCGAAGTTGAAAAACTAGAAAACCCAACAGATGAGCAAATTGCTGAAATTAAAGCGGCGTGGAAGATTCGCCACGATGCAGTAATTGAAGCTGGCGGTTTACACATTATTGGTACTGAGCGTCATGAATCGCGCCGTATAGATAACCAATTACGTGGCCGTGCTGGTCGTCAGGGTGATGCCGGCTCTAGCCGTTTTTACTTATCGATGGATGATGCGTTAATGCGTATATTTGCCGGCGAGCGCATGACTAACATGATGCGTAAACTAGGCATGCAACGCGGCGAAGCCATTGAGCACCCTTGGGTTAACCGCGCAATTGAAAACGCTCAGCGTAAAGTAGAAGCACGTAACTTTGATGTACGTAAGCAATTACTTGAGTACGATGATGTAGCAAACGATCAACGTCGTGTTGTTTACTCTCAACGTAACGAGCTGCTTGAAGAAGGCGATATTTCAGAAACCATTACAGCAATCCGTGGTGATGTACTTGCCGGTGTTATTGATCAATACATTGCACCACAAAGCCTTGCTGAAATGTGGGATATACCAGGCCTTGAAGAGCGCTTAAAACAAGACTTCCTGATTGAGCTGCCTATCACGCAGTGGTTAGCAGATGACAATAAACTATACGAAGAAAAACTTCGTGAGCGTATTGAGCAAGCGGTTGAGCAAGCTTACAAGCAAAAAGAAGAGCAAGTTGGCGACTCTGTACTACGTCAGTTTGAAAAAGCGATTATGCTTCAAAGTCTTGATCAGCACTGGAAAGATCACCTTGCTGCAATGGATCATTTACGCCAAGGTATTCACTTACGTGGCTATGCACAAAAGAATCCTAAGCAAGAATACAAGCGCGAGTCGTTTGAGCTATTCACCGAAATGCTTGAAAACTTAAAAGTTGATGTAGTGGGCATTTTAAGTAAAGTACAAGTTCGTGCCGAAGAAGATGTTGAAAAAGTAGAAGAGCAACACCGTAAAAGTGAAAATGCCCCTCGCGAGTACCAACACGAAGAAGCTGAACATGTAGGCGGTGAAGCACCTCAAAGCGCAACTGTAATGGCAAGAACAGCGCCTAAAGTTGGCCGTAACGATCCGTGTCCGTGTGGATCAGGACAAAAGTTTAAGCAATGTTGTGGTAAATTAAAGTAACGACGCATTGTATGTAATTAAAAAGCGACGCTAGCGTCGCTTTTTTTATGGAGAAAAAACATGACAACAAAAATTGTAAATGTAGCGGTAGGCGTAATAAAAAAAAATAACGCCATCTTTATCTGCAAGCGCGCTGATGAGCAACATCAAGGTGGCTTATGGGAATTTCCAGGCGGGAAAGTAGAAGCTGGCGAGAGCGTATTTGCTGCACTTAAACGTGAGCTAAGTGAAGAAGTTGGCATTACCATTCACAGCTCTAGCCAACTGATGGTGATTGAACATGACTATGGCGATAAATGTGTAAAACTTGATATTCACGTTGTGAGTAACTTTAGCGGTGAAGCACATGGCGCCGAAGGGCAACCAAGTGAATGGGTCGCTATTAATGAGCTTAGTAACTATGAGTTCCCTGCTGCTAACGCCGAGATTATCGAAAAAATACAAGCGCGATACGCCTAAAGTACATGAATACAGCAATACAAAATAAATTAAGTGAGCTATTAGCGCTAAACCCTGAGCTTACTCAGGTGAGCTCTTTAGGCAGCGGACATATAAACACCACGTGGCTGTTAACTAATGCTGCGCAGCAATTTGTTGTTCAAAAGCTCAATACTCATGTATTTAAAAAGCCAGCACAACTGGTCAATAACGCCCAGTTAATTGAGCAGCACCTAAGCGCTAAACAACAAGCAAATACTTACCCGCTCGACATTGTTAAGCATATAAGTACTTGCCAAGGTGAATACCTTATTACAATTAACAACGCGTACTATCGCGTGCTTAATTTTATTAGCCAAAGTATTAGCGAAGATGTGGTTACAGAGCCCCATCACGCACAGCAAGCCGCATTTGCATTTGGCACCTTTACACGTGCCTTGCTCGATTTTGACGCATCAAGTCTCTACCCTGTTATTACTGACTTTCATAACTTAGCTATGCGCTTTGAGCAGCTTAATACAGCTATTAGCACCGCCACTAAAGAGCGGCTCCAGCAGTGTAAAAACGACATTGACTACTGCATTGCACAACAGCATTTAGTAAAAGAACTCGCTGACGTAACAGCCGATTTGCCCACCCGGGTGTGCCACAACGACACTAAAATAAATAATATGCTGTATTGCAGCAATACATATAAAGCAAAAGCAGTTATCGATTTAGATACGTGTATGGCAGGCTTTTTATTGTATGACTTTGGAGACATGGTGCGCACATTTTGCTGCGCTGAGCCAGAAGATTCGATTAATCTTGATAAAGTGGTTATTCGCAAAGAGGTATTTACTGCGCTTGTTAAAGGCTACCTTGCCCCCCTTAAATCGGCTATTAGCAACAAAGAGCAAGCAAGTTTGCTGCTTGGCGCTAAAGTTATGCCGTTAATGCTCAGTGTGCGGTTTTTAACTGATTACTTAAATAACGACGTGTACTTTAAAACCACCCATGCAGAACATAATTTAGAACGTGCGCAAAACCAGCTTGCTTTGTATAAAGATATTTTAAGTAATCAAAGCTGGATGCATAAAACACTCATGCAGTAGCCCTGAATTAAGTATTATTGCGCATTGGTATTAGTACTCAGTATTTAAATATAAAAAAGCCAGTAAGCTAAACACTTACTGGCTTTTATTTATCAACCTAAATGCGGGGTAATTTATCTCTTAACCAGATTCAGGTTAACTAACAGGCTATCAATTACCAAATTTTTACGCGGTCTTCTGGTTTGATATACATTTTGTCGCCTTCTTTTACGTCAAACGCTTGGTAAAACTCAGGCATGTTCGACAAGATACCGATAACACGGTAGTGACTTGGTGAATGCGGGTCTGTCATTAAGCGGTTACGTAGCTCTTCATCGCGGTACTTACGACGCCAAATTTGTGACCAACCCATAAAGAAACGCTGATCGCCGGTGTAGCCATCAATAACGGGCGCTTTGTTCTCACCTAACGATAATTGATACGCCTTATAAGCCACCGTTAAACCACCTAGGTCGCCAATGTTTTCGCCAAGGGTAAGCTCGCCGTTAACACCCGCATCTTCAAATGGTTTATATTCGTTGTATTGCGCTACTAACGCGCCGGTACGCTCTTCAAACTGTTTAAGGTCAGACTCACTCCACCAGTTACGTAAGTTACCGTCACCATCGTATTTAGCACCTTGGTCGTCAAAACCGTGACCTAGCTCGTGGCCAATTACTGCGCCAATTGCACCGTAGTTTACAGCGTCATCGGCTTCTAAATTAAAGAACGGTGGCTGTAAAATAGCAGCTGGGAATACAATTTCGTTATTTACAGGATTGTAGTAAGCATTAACTGTTTGTGGCGTCATGTGCCACTCAGAGCGGTCCACTGGCTTGCCTAATTTAGCAATCATGTCGCTATAAGCCCACTGACTGTAACGTATGTAGTTACCCACTAATTCATCAGGGTTAATGCTCAGCTGTGAGTAGTCTTTCCACTTATCTGGGTAGCCAATTTTTGGGGTAAATTTGTTTAGCTTTTCTTGGGCTGCAAGCTTGGTTTCAGGGCTCATCCACTCAAGGTTTTCAATAGCAACGCCGTAACCTTTAATAACGTTATCTACCAGCTCTTCCATACGTGCTTTTGCTTCAGGCGGGAAGTTATCTTTTACGTATACTTTACCTAAAATTTCGCCAAGTACGCTGTTAGATGCATCAACCGCTTTTTTCCAAAGTGGCGCTTGCTCTTTTACGCCGCGTAATGTGGTGCTGTAAAAATCAAATTTAAGATCAACCAAGTCAGTGCTCAGTAACTGCGCGTAACCACTTACAAAATGAAACTTTAAATAGTTTTTCCACGTTGCTAAATCTGTTTCTTTGTACACATCAGCAAACCCTTCTAAGTAGCTTGGCTGACGTACAATAATGTCTGAGGTATCTACCCCAGCACTATTGAAAAATGCAGCTAAATCAAAGTCGCCTGTTAGCTTGTTTGCCTCAGCTACGGTCATTTTATTGTATGACTTAGTTGCATCACGACTTTGTACTCGGCTCCATTGCGCCTCAGCTAAAGCGCTTTCAAATGCGATAACGCTTTTCGCAGCATCAGCGGCATTTTCAACGCCAGATTTAGCTAAAATATCTGTTATGTATTGCTCGTAAGATGCGCGAATTTTAGTAAATTTTTCATCATCTTTTAAGTAATAATCACGATCAGGTAAGCCAAGTCCAGATTGCGATAAGTACAGCGCGTATTCACTTGAATTTTTAGCGTCGTTATTTACAAACCAGCCAAATGGTAAGCTCGCACCTTGCTGTTGAATTTTAGCCATTAAAGGAGCAAGATCAGCTTTTGAATCTAGGCTATCAATGGTATTAAGTGAAGGTTGTAAAGGTGTAATACCTAACTCATCACGTGTGTCTTTATCCATGTAGCTTTTGTAAAAAGCGCCAATTTTGTACTCATCGCTGCCTTTTTTAGCACTGCTATTATTAGCGGCACTTTCAAGCGCTGTTTTCATCGCTTTTTGCGACTCGTCGTATAACTGTGTAAACGAGCCGTAGTTCGACTTATCGCCAGGGATCTCTGTTTTAGCAAGCCACTGTCCATTCACATGGTAATAAAAGTCATCTTGTGCACGAACCGACTCATCCATATTGGCAAGGTTTACACCTAGCTCAAGCGTTTTTTCTGCCGGTGCTGTAACGGCAGCGGTGTCGGCCACTTGCGCTTCTTGTTGTTTTTCACCGCAACCTACTAGGCCCAGTGCAAGTGCGATACTTGCAGCGGTAATAGTTACTTTTTTCATAATTATTCCGTTTGTTAGTAAAGAATAAAATATCTATTTCATTAAACTATTGCATGCCAGAGAAAAAATAAAAGCGCCCTGCGATGCTTTCACTTAATGAAATTAATATTTAGGCGGTTAAAACAACACGCCGAATTTGTATGATAAACCCCATTAAAGAAACAATAAAATAGAATATGTAACAAAGTATTTTCTATGAGACGAGGTAACAAAATAGCCCTACCAACAAACATAATCGCGCTTTTGGGAGTTATTTTTTACCATGGCGAGCAAGGCGCTCTAGCTTTTCTTTCAGCGAAGGTGGCGCTGATGCGGCAATGGCATTAAGGTAATCTGAAGTTTGCTGGCTCATTTTTCTTGAATTGCCAGGTGCTTTACCTGCGGGGCCGGGTTTATCTGCAGTTGGGCTTAAGCGCGCTGTTGCTTGAGGGTTTGCAACAATTTTAATTTGTCCGAGCTCTGCCATGCCTGCCGCTCTAAAATGCGACTGCATATCCATTTTTAAATAATTAAGTTTAAGGGCAATTGCCGCCGATACAGCTTCAATCATCAACGTGCCATCGCGGTAATTACTCACACGGCATTTTTCAGCAAGCTTTGGGCCTAAAAACTCTTTAAGCAACACCTGTTGCTTATCAAGCGCTTGGCTTTTACCTGCATAGGCCGATAAGCGATTATTAAGGCCTGCCATAATGTCAGTCAGGGGTTTTGGTGCGTACCTATCTTTAGCCATTCAACACCTCAAAAATTTAAATAAAGCACGTTTAAGCCAAGCGTTTAAATGCTCGGCTTTAATATGTGCTTTTATATTATACCAATTCGCTTAATTAAGTATTATTGCTAATTGCTATTAAGCGCCTGCTATTTGCATTTGCTCTATAAGTACTGAGCCGGTTTGAATGCCGCCTCTGCGCTCAATATCGCCCCCTATGGCCGAAATACCTTTAAACATGTCTTTTAAATTTCCGGCAATGGTAATTTCACTAACAGGGTACTGAATTTCACCGTTTTCTACCCAAAAACCAGCTGCTCCACGCGAGTAGTCACCCGTAACGGTGTTTACGCCTTGCCCCATCAGCTCGGTAACTAATAAGCCTGTTCCCATGGTTTTTAATAAAGCCGATAAATCGTTGTGCGTTTGCTCAACTAACCAGTTATGAATACCGCCTGCATGGCCTGTTGGAGCCATATTTAGTTTACGCGCTGCATAACTTGCTAATAAGTACGTTTGCAGCTCACCGCCTTGAATAATTTCACGGTCAATCGTTTTTACCCCTTCGCTATCAAAAGGCGACGACGCTAATCCTTTTAATATATGAGGACGCTCAGCAATATTAACGTTCTTACTAAATACTTGAGTGCCTAAGCTGTCGAGTAAAAAGCTCGATTTACGATAAAGCGCCCCGCCGCCAATTGCCGACACTAAATGGCCAAACAATGAGTTGGCAATATCGGCTCTAAAAATAACAGGGACTTTCATAGTACCCAGCTTTTGGCTATTTAGTTTAGCCAGAGTTTCGGTGGCGGCTTCTAGGCCTACCGCAGCAGCGTCGTTAAGTCCGCCCTGATCGCGAGCAACAGTATAAGCAGAGTCGCGCTGCATGTGCTCGCCTTCTTTGCCTATTACCATAGTGCTAATGCTGTGGCGCGTACGTGGAAAACCAGCAATTAAACCATGGCTATTACCATACACACGTAAGCCTTGGTGCGATGAAAAACTTGCACCATCTGAATTAACAATACGCTCATCAGCATTTAAAGCGGCTTGCTCTGCAGCGTGACATAGCTCAATACCTTGCTCAGGGCTTACATCCCACGGGTGATATAAATCAAGGTCCTTAGGGGCAAACTCGAGTAGTTCTTTATCGGCAATACCATTAAAAGGGTCGTCTGAGGTAAATTTGGCAATATCAATGGCTTTTTCTACTACCGTGCGCAGTGTTTTTGGGTTTAGATCAGCAGTAGACGCCGAGCCCTTATTATTCCCTACATAAACACTGATACCTAAACCACCATCTTGATTAAACTCTATGGTTTCTACTTCACCCATGCGTGTGCTTACCGATAAACCCGATGTACTAGACATAGCAGCTTCTGCGGCAGTGGCACCCAATTTTTTAGCATGCTCGAGCACTTCAGCTACGGCATCTTTTACTTGAGAGATTTGAGAATAAATTGGATCGTGTTGTTGGCTTTTCATAAATTAAGTCCTGAGCCTTAAGGCAATATTGCACGCATTTCTTATCTCTAAATGCTAACACACTCACTGCACCACATCAGCTAATATTAATCACTAAAAGAATCGCGTATAATGGCAAAAGTTATTTTTACTTAAGAGCACCCCATGGCGAAGAAAAAAGGCAAGCCTGCTGAAATTGAAGAAGAAATTATTTACGTATCAAAAAGTGAACTAAAGCGCGACGCGCAAGAGTTTCATCAGTTAGGTTCTGAAATTGCTAAAATGGGGAAAAAGCAACGCGAACGCTTACCACTCAATGACGATTTGAAAGCAGCCATGGTAGTTGCTGATAAAATCAGTAATAAAAGCGATGCGTACCGCCGCCACTTAAATTACATTGCTAAAACGCTACGCACAGTAGAAAACGTTGAAGAAATTAAAGCCATTATTGACGTAATGCTTAATAAAAATAACCAAGCTGAGGTTTTAATTAAAAAAATTGAGCAATTACGTACTGACTTAATTGAGCAAGGCGATGATTTAATTAACGAAACTATTGAGCAATACCCAACCCTTGAGCGCCAAAAAATGCGCCAATTGGTACGCAACGCCGCTAAAGAAGTTAAAGCTGAAAAGCCAGGCAAAGGCTATAAAGAATTGTTTCAATACTTAAAAGATGCCCACAACATAACGTATTAACAAAAAATACTCTTTTAAAAAGGTGCTTAGGCACCTTTTTTGTTGTAGATCAAAACCCCTCCCTTAAAAGCTTTTTATACTCAACACCTCATTAATACATAAGGTGCGCGTGATGATAAAGCTTCCAAAATGGGATCAAACTCTTATAAATAAGTATAACGTGTCAGGGCCCCGCTATACCTCCTACCCTACCGCTTTATCTTTAAGCGAGGGGTATCAGCAACAAGACCTTGTTAGCGCTATAAAATCATCATCTAGTCGCTCACTTTCTTTGTATATTCATATCCCATTTTGCAGTGAGCTTTGCTATTACTGCGGATGTAACAAGGTGATCACACGCCATCAGTCTAAAGCCGATGTATATTTAGATTATTTAACAAAAGAAATAGCAGCACATGCCCCTTTATTTAAACACTACACAGTGGAGCAATTGCATTTAGGGGGTGGTACGCCAACCTTTTTGACTGTAAAGCAAATGACGCGCTTAATTAACTTATTAGAGCAGCACTTTCACTTTACCCGCAACACTGAGCGAGGCATTGAAATAGACCCACGTTCCCTTGCTAAAGATATGCTTATACACTTACGGGTTTTAGGCTTTAACCGCGTATCCTTTGGTATTCAAGATTTTAACGATGAGGTACAGCAAGCGGTTAACCGCACGCAGCAAGTAGATACCGTTAAAGCACTGATAACCCAAGCCCGCGAGCTTGGCTTTAAGTCTATAAATGCAGATATGATTTATGGCCTACCTAAACAAACACCCCAAAGCTTTGAAAAAACAATAGCGCAATTAATTGCCTTATGCCCAGACAGAGTCTCTGTATTTAATTACGCACATTTACCAGAGCGCTTTGCAGCGCAACGTAAAATAAAAGAGGCTGACTTACCCAGTGCCCACGACAAGCTAACCATGTTTAAAAACACCTTGGCGCAAATGACCTTTGCAGGCTATCAGTTTATTGGTATGGATCATTTTGCAAAAGCCGACAACGAACTTGCAGTCGCGCAAAATAAAGGGCAGTTACATCGCAACTTTCAGGGCTATACTACTCACGGTAATTGCGACTTATTAGGTTTAGGGGTCTCGTCTATTTCGCAAATTGGCACGGCCATTTTACAAAACCAAAAAGTGCTTAAGCATTATTATCACGAAATAGAAACGCAAGCCGGCAGTGCTATACATAAAGGAATGCATTTAACGCACGATGATGTAATACGCGCGGAGGCTATTAAATCACTTATTTGCCAGTTTGAATTAGACACGCACGCATTTGCGAAAAAGCATTCTATACATTTTAATGAGTATTTTGCGGATGCGCTGTTAGCGCTAAAGCCTTTAATAGACGATGACATGGTGCATATAAACGATAAGGTAATACGCGTCACGCCTCGCGGAAATCTATTTATTCGTATTATATGTATGTGCTTTGATGCTCACTTACAAAAGCAAATAAGTAAAACCCGTTTCTCACGAGTGATTTAATTAATATACCAATTCGCTTATCACGTTTGAGGTGGTAAAAACGTGTTGATAAGCAGGCATAAAAAAAGCAGACCTGAGTCTGCTTTTTGTATTTTCTATTGGGTTTAATTAAACACGATGTTTTCGCTGCCCGGCGCAGCTTTAAACTCAACAATGATTTTGTCGCAATCGGCTTTAATCTCATCACTAAAGTTTTCTTCAGCTCGCCAACGTGCTGTATCTTGCTTAAAAATCTCTTTTTTAGAGTATTTTTTTCGTGCATCGTGGGTCGGCATTTCTTTCACAACGTTATACATTTTATAAATGCCTGGGTACGCTAGCGTTAAATCTCGCTCATCTTCAAAAGCGTACTGAGACATTAAAACCCAAATCCGTAAACAGCCTTCAGAGTACTCACATTGCTCTTCAGCCATTGCACGAGCAATTAGATGAATGCTATCTGCAAGTTTAGCGTTACGCTTTAAGCGCGACTGCTTAAGCTTTTGCTGTTGCTCAGCTTGCTTTTGCGCAATTAACTTTTTTTGCGCGTTAAGCTTATAGAGCAACTGACCTGCATAAAATGCTAAGCCAGCAATAATAACAGCACCTACAAACAAGGCTACAATCACTGCGGTACTCATTAAGCGCCCTTACTATTTGTCGTCATCATCATCTAGCCACTCATTGGCTAAATCATCAGAAAGGTACTTATCGAAATCTGAGTTACCGTCGCTTTCGAAGTTATCTTCAAAATCATCTTCAAACTCGTCTTCGTCTTCATCTTCGATACCTAGTAACTTACAAAGTACTTGGTGGCGAGCAATACGGCTATTAAAGTACTTCGCATCTTTACCCGTCAGCATTTCACCTTGCTCATGGCGCTCAACGAGCTTAAGTAAACGCTCATCGTTTTCAAGCGCTTCTAGCTCTTGCTCAGGCGTAAGCTCTGGCTCTGTAACCTTTTTAAGCTCAACTGTTGGCTTTAAGTTACGCTTCATTTCTACTTGCGGCTGTGGTGCACTAGCCACTAAAGGCACGGCTTTTTTACTGCCGACGCG
Organism: Pseudoalteromonas sp. CuT4-3; assembly: GCF_035666335.1. Taxonomy (NCBI): domain Bacteria; kingdom Pseudomonadati; phylum Pseudomonadota; class Gammaproteobacteria; order Alteromonadales; family Pseudoalteromonadaceae; genus Pseudoalteromonas; species Pseudoalteromonas sp. CuT4-3. The sequence continues at coordinate 361,525 of NZ_CP142030.1, read as the reverse complement.
CTTATCTTTTGGCGCTGAGTTTGCTTTTTTAGTATCGCTATCTAATAGCTCAGGTGCATTACGAGAACCAGGCTTAGCACCCTTTGGTTTTTTAACTCGTTGCTCTTTTAACGCACGCATTTCTTTAAGCTTATCTTGGCTTAAACGAACAGGGCCGTTTGAAGGAATTTTGCGTGATTTTTTCTTTCTACTCATATCTTGATCATCTCACTTAAGAGGTTTTGAGCGAGGCACATAACATGAGCATCGCAGTGCTGGCCTAGCCAGAAGAATTCGATTTGCGCATTAAAGCTTGGGTTGCTCGTTGAATTAGCGCATTAGCTTATTGCTAAACGGTGGGTATTGTAACAGGACAAATAAAAAGGCGGTAGAGAAAACATCTCTACCGCCTACTAATCTGAGCGCCATTATCTGGACACTTCTCCCTTCGACTTTTTTTAGTCTTTATTATTTTTATTATTATCAATCCGTATTGTTATTATTTTAACCTTCCTTGTTACATTCCATTTTGTTTTTATTATTAAACTTCCTTGAGATTTTATTATTTACGGTCATCCTGACGCTTTCTTGTTATTTCCTTTTGTAGCACCTTCAATGTGCTATTCAGTCGTGTAGCGCCATTTTCCTTTAGCATAATCCATGTTGTTATTGTTGTTTTGCGACAGTGGTTAATTTACCCGTTAATATTTTTGTTACAACTGGTTTATATAATTTTTCTTACATAGAGCATATATAAAAAACAAAAAATTTATAATAAACATAAGTTTAACTGTAAAAATATTTTTAAAATAAGTTATTTCTTACAAAATAGCATGGCAAATGTCTCACAAACTAAAGGGTGATATCGTTAAAATATGGACACAAAAAAAGCAGCTCAAGCTGCTTTTTAATCATATTACATAGTATTACACTAGCTTATACTAGATAAATACGACTTTAGTGTAAGCCACCTAAGTATTGAGATAGTACTTCAATATCTTTATCAGTTAGCTTTTTCGCTATATCTTGCATCATACCGTTATGGTCGTTTTTACGGGTTCCATCACGAAACTTCTCTAGCTGAGCTTTAATGTACTCTGGGTGCTGAAAAGAAATTTTAGGAAACTTAGCAAGAGACGAACCATTGCCTCGCGGACCATGACACGCCGCACAAGCCGGAATACCACGTTCAGCATCGCCTGCTTTGTAAAGCATCTGACCAACTTCAACCACGTCTTTTGGGGTGGCGCCTTCAGTCATGTTCAATGAAGAAAAATAAGCAGATAGGTCTTTCATGTCTTGTTCGCTAAGTGGCATAGCCATCGCGCTCATTACAGGATCCATACGGCCTTCTTTACCGCCTGAAGTCATACCTAATTTTAAATCCTTAAGTTGTTTAAGGATGTAATCTGGGTGCTGGCCTGCAAGTTTAGGGTAAATATTAACCGGTGCATTACCGTCTGGGCCGTGACAAGCCGCACACGTTGCTGATTTTTCTTTACCTGCGTTTACATCGCCATCAAATGCTGTTGCGTTGCTTGCTGACAACGCACCAAGCAATATTGTTAAAGATAGTGCTATTTTTTTCATGGTGAATTCTCTGTTTCCGACCCTGTATCATCTACAATATGGATGTTGTAATTCATGTATTCTACACGATAAAAAATTCTCTGGCACGTTTTCTACTCATATTAAGCTTATAATTTATAGGGTTTTGACCTAGATTAACCTTTAAGCAGCTTTAATAGTGCCATTTATAGAGTTTTTAGGTGTTTAAATACGCTTTTTAATACATCCTTTATAGTATAAAATACGCGCCCTGAGTGAATTTAGCTCAATAAGATTAACTTTTACGTTTTTAGGAGAGCCTGTGCTCAAATCTCGTATCAAATATAATACTGCGTCTTTTGTAACAAGCGCGCCAGACATCACTAAATTACCTGCTGATACGGGAATTGAAGTCGCGTTTGCAGGTCGCTCTAATGCAGGTAAATCAAGTGCTCTTAATGCACTGACAGATCAAAAACTTGCACGTACCAGTAAAACGCCAGGTCGTACGCAGTTAATCAACACCTTTGAATTAGGTGAAGTAGATGATATGCGCTTAATCGACTTACCCGGTTATGGGTTTGCTAAAGTGCCTATTGAAATGAAAAAGAAGTGGCAAAAGTCACTGGGTGAGTACCTACAAAAACGTCAAAGTTTAAAAGGTATTGTTATATTAATGGATATTCGCCACCCATTAAAAGATTTAGACAAAGATCTAATTAACTGGGCTATTGGCAGCGAAATCCCGGTACTGGCGCTTTTAACTAAAGCCGATAAGCTCAAGCAAGGTGCGCGTAAAGCACAAGTACTGCAAGTACGCCGTGAATTAAGTGAACTAGACGGTGATATTACTGTACACGCTTTTTCATCACTTAAGGGAACAGGTTTACCGGAAGTCGCTAAAAAGCTAGATGAGTGGTATTTAGGGCCAATTGTGGCTGTTGCACCGCCGCAAAGTGATGAAGACAGCTCAGACGCTTAAAAATAAGCACCTACGAAAGATAAAACTTTCCCCCTGCTGATTTTATAAAATAGCCGCGCTCATCAGCGTCGGCTATTTCAGCCCACTGATAAAACACACTTCGTGATACCCGCGCGCTACACCCATAAGGTAATTGCAAATAAGGCACCGCTGCATTTTTATAGTTTTTTATATAAAGAGGCTGCTCAGCACTGATTAACCATTGCCGTGCTAAATTATCTACACAACACATAACCTGCCCTTGCGCTGTGTTCTCAATATGCCAGCTTACGATAACGAAAGGCGCATCTTGCACCTCTATCGCTATTTTTTCGATGGGTGTTTTTAAATAAAACTGCTCACCTTCTTTGCATACAACACTGGCAAACAGTTTTACCATCGCGGGGCGAGTAATTTCGCTGCCATCGTAAAACCACTGCCCATGCTCGTTAATCATAATCGGCAGCTCACCACACTCGGTAGGCTGCCAACTACCAAACGGTTTGCTAGGCTCGCTTAATTGCTTACTAAGCGCCGTTAACGAGATCACTGTTTTTTAAGTGTTAGCGCAAAAGTAACTGGTACGGCTGTAGCAACGGCAGGTAAACCAGCTAATTGCTGTAGCTTTTTAACGCCTTCGGTCACACCAAAGTCTTGGCTATTTACAATCACAGGCGTAAACGACGACACGCTTAAATCGCCATTTTCGGCACTGCTAACAAGTACATTTATTTTTAATGGCTTTTTATTACCATGAAAATCAAGCTGCGCATCAACCTCTTTTAATACATGCTGGCCCGGTTTTTTAATATTACTTAATTGCTTTTTTAAATCCGCAGTTAAAACTGCATGAGGAAACTTAGCCGCTTCAAATACAAATTGAGTTAAACGTTCATTGCGAATAGGGATCTGTGTTTCTGCAGAGGTTAAGTCTATATTTACACTAAAAGCACCACTGTCTGAAAGTGTTCCTTCTAGGTTAGTAAAATGATGTGCCTCAGCAATCGAGTCTTTTTTGATAGAAACAAAACTTAATTGGCTCTTGTCATTGACTAGCTGCCAATCTGCATGAGCGGCATTAGACAAAGCAACACTTGATAACGATAAACCGATAATGGCTAACGTTTTAAACATAACGCACTCCTAAAATAAAATGAGAATAATAGCGCTTTCGATACTATCACCTGAAATAGGGGCAAACCACCTCAAATTAAAGACGGCGCTAAATTACTTAGCCCGTACTGTTATTAAAAAATTAATAACGATATAACAGCCTATAACTGATGCTTTTTAGGGCCATACCGCAACATCCACGCTAATAATTGCGTGAGATAGCTTTACTTGCCTACGTTTGCATTATAACTGCTTTATACATATACCCGTTTGAGGGCGCGCTAGGTATGGCAAAAAAAATAATAAACATAAATGAGCATAAAGTGTGAATAGTAAAAAAGCGCTTAGAGGAGCCATTTAGCTTTAAAGGGCAATCTAATGAGGAAGAAAAAGCAGCCTGCTTAAAACAAGCAGGCCGATATAGCAAACTGGGGAGAAGCTATCAATTTGTTGCACCTTTTCAGATGCATCATCAACAGGATGTCCTACAGGATGAGGACGCGCGCACTTTAGCAAAAGCGCGCATAAAAATACAATGGTATTCCGCCAAAATAGTTCGAATTGACGAACATATAACTATTTAATACAAATAGTTGCTTAAATTAACCTACTTTTAACTAAACTTTGTTTACGCGTAGAAATACTTATATCGATTCGCTTAATTGAGTGAGTTATTTAGAGGCAATAAAAAAGCGCCTTGCGGCGCTTTTAAAATGTAAGCATGTTTTAGGTTAGTGGGCTTGTTCCCAGTTTTCACCTTCGTCAGCTTCTACAATTAAAGGGACATCTAAGCTAGCCGCTTGCGACATTAGCTCACAAATCTGCTTTGTGTATGCTTGCGCACAATCGGTTTTAATCTCAAACACCAATTCATCGTGTACTTGCATTAGTAACTTAATGGTATTGGGAGCTTGTTGATTAACCCAGCTATGCACGCTCAGCATTGCTTTTTTAATAATATCAGCGGCTGTGCCTTGCATTGGTGCATTGATTGCTGCACGTTCGGCGCCTTTACGGCGAGCTCCATTACGTGCATTAATTTCGGGTAAGTGTAATCGACGCCCAAAAATAGTTTCTACGTACCCGTTCTCGGCCGCTTTTTCGCGGGTTGTTTCCATGTACTCAAGTACCCCAGGGAAACGCTCAAAGTATTTATCTATGTAGTGCTGCGCTTCGTGGCGTGGCACATCAAGCTGACGCGCTAAACCAAAGGCTGACATGCCGTAAATTAATCCAAAGTTTACTGCTTTAGCTTTACGACGCATATCTGTGGTTACATCCTCTAGCTCAACTCCAAATACCTCAGCAGCGGTTGCACTGTGTACATCTAACCCATTAGCAAAGGCATTTAGTAGCCCTTTGTCTTGCGATAAATGCGCCATAATACGCAGCTCAATTTGACTGTAATCGGCAGCCACAATTTTATAGCCTTGTGCCGCTACAAATGCCTCACGTATACGGCGTCCTTCTTCAGAACGAATTGGGATATTTTGTAAGTTAGGATCGGTAGAACTCAAACGCCCTGTGGCCGTAACAGCTTGATGATAAGAAGTATGCACGCGCTGTGTTTTCTCATTAACCATCAATGGTAATTTATCGGTATAGGTTGATTTAAGCTTAGATAAACCACGGTGCTCAATAATCACCTTAGGTAGTGGGTAGTCATGGGCAAGTTCTTGTAGCACTTCTTCAGCCGTTGAAGGTGCACCTTTAGGTGTTTTTTTAATGACTGGCAGCTCAAGTTTTTCAAATAAAAGTACTTGCAGCTGCTTTGGCGAGCTTAGGTTAAATGGTTCGCCAGCTATCTCAAACGCTTCTTTTTCAAGTTCAAGTAAACGCTCGCCTAAACGCTGGCTGTGCGCCGCCAGCATGTTGCTATCAATTGCTACGCCGGTGCGTTCAATATCAGAAATAACATTCACTAATGGCATTTCTATTGTTTCAAATACTGACTTTAACTTCTCATCAGCTTCTAATTTTGGCCAAAGTACTTGGTGTAAACGCAGTGTAATATCGGCATCTTCTGCTGCATAAGGCGCAGCTTGCTCAAGCTCAATTTGATTAAAGGTAAGCTGCTTTTTCCCTTTGCCGGCTATATCTTCAAAGCTAATGTTTTTATGGCCTAAGTATTTAAGCGCTAATGAATCCATGTCATGGCGAGTGCCCACGCTATTAAATACGTACGACTCAAGCATAGTATCAAACTTAATGCCATTGAGCTCATAGCCTGCATTAACCAGTACGCTCTTGTCGTATTTTAGGTTTTGCCCTACTTTAGCTTTGTTAGCATCGGCGAGGATTGGCCCAAGCTTTTGCATTACATATTCAAGGCTTAATTGCTCTGGTGCACCCGGGTAATCGTGTGCAATTGGTAAGTAAGCAGCTTCGCCTGCTTTTACAGCAAAGCTCATACCTACTAACTGCGCTTGCATGTAATCAAGGCTGGTTGTTTCGGTATCAAAGGCAAATAACTCAGCGCTATTTAGCTGCTCAATAAGCGTATCAAATTGTGATTCGGTTAAGATAGTTTCGTAATGTGCATCTTCTACTTTTGGCAGTTCATTTGCCTCAGTAGGGAGCGCTTTTTCTGCATCTTTTGGGTTATCAAGCAGCTCAGCTAACCAACGGCGGAACTCACACTCACCATACAGTGCAATAAGCTCATCTTTATTTGGCTCTTGTACTTTAAAGGTATCTAGGTCTGACTCTACCTCAACATCACATTTAATGGTGGCAAGCTCATAACTAAGTGGTAAATGATCAAGGGCGTTTGCAAGCTTCTCACCAATCTTGCCTTTAATATCGCCGGCATTATCAATTACACCTTGAAGCGATCCATATTTTTGTAACCATTTAACAGCTGTTTTAGGTCCACAGCCTTCAACACCAGGGATGTTGTCAACCTTATCACCCATTAGCGCTAAATAGTCGATGATTAGCTCTGGACCCACACCAAATTTTTCAACAACGGTTTGAGGATCTGAAATGCTGTCGGTCATGGTATTGATTAGCGTAACATGCTCATTAACTAGCTGAGCCATGTCTTTATCGCCTGTAGAAACCAATACATGGCGCTTTTGCTCAGTTGCTATTCGCGAAAACGTACCAATAACATCGTCGGCTTCAACCCCTTCAATACTAATTAGCGGAAAGCCCATCGCTTTAATAATACTGTGCAGTGGCGCTATTTGCGTTCGTAAATTGTCAGGCATAGGCGGACGGTTAGCTTTATACTCGCTATACATGTCGTTTCTGAACGTTTTGCCTTTGGCGTCAAACACCACCACCATGTGGCTCGGATCATATTGTTTGATCAAACTTTTAAGCATGTTTACCACGCCATAAATAGCGCCAGTTGCTTCACCTTTAGAGTTGGTTAAATGCGGTGGAGAATGATAAGCACGAAATAAATATGAAGAGCCATCAACTAAAATTAGCGGGTTTTCGGGGATCTGAGCCATGGTGAATTTGGATCCTAAATACAAAAAAGTAATATTATTACAAGCATGCCATAAGGTTGTGAATAAAACGACAGTGAATTACGCTTAGTAGCCATAATTATTGCGGAGCAACCTGTGGATAACTTTGTAGATAACAGCCACGAGCTATTCCTCCAATGCATAATAAAATGCTTAGAAAAATAAATAACTGCTTGTTTTGTTTAAAAAAGATAATACGAGGTTCTTTTTTTTATTATTTTAAAACCAATGTGGAAAAAGGTTTTCTAACTGATACATCCGCTGTTAGTCACTTTAGTTATTTGTATCCATTTAAATAACAGGAGGAGTATTCTAGCATAATGGATCAAAGATCATAGCGATCCTTTATAATTTTTTTTATGAGCGCACAGGCAAAAATGACATAAACCGCAATACAACTTGCACTGCGAATACTTTTTAAACTAAAAAATTATTTTAGTGTGTGTTTTGGCCCGTGTTAAACTTCATCCAAACGACTTATTTAAAATACTTAAGGAGCACAAAAGCATGAAAAAGATAGCTGTAATATTAGCCGGCTGTGGTGTGTACGATGGCAGTGAAATAAACGAAGCAGTATTAACACTGCTGCACATAGCTAAAAACGGTGCTGCATATCAATGTTTTGCTCCTGATATAGAACAACTTCACACCATTAATCACCTCACCGGTGAAGAAATGCCAAGCAACCGTAATGTACTCACTGAGGCAGCACGCATTGCCCGTGGTGATATAAAATCATTAAGCGAATTAAAGGCATCTGAATTTGATGCGTTAATAGTACCAGGGGGATTTGGCGCCGCTAAAAACTTATGTGATTTTGCCGTTAAAGGCGCTGATGCGCAGATAAACGACCTAGTATTAGAGGCCTGTAAACAATTTGCTAATGCACAAAAAGCCGCTGGCTACATGTGTATTGCGCCGGCTTTAATTCCGTTTATATATCCCAAGGCTACTTTAACCATAGGTAATGATGAACAGACCGCAAGCGCTTTAACCCAGCTAGGCTCTACTCACACAGCCTGTGCGGTTGATGATATTGTGATTGATGAGGACAATAAACTCGTTACCACCCCTGCTTATATGCTGGCGCAGTCTATTTTAGATGCCGATGCGGGGATCGAAAAATTGGTTAAAAGCGTACTAGCATTAGCTTAAATAGTGATTTACTAAGCCACCGATTATAAATGTTTGTTAACTGAAACATGCAATTTTATTGCGTTAACGCAAAAATTAGCCAGTTTTATCGATAAAAACACCAGTGGGCGTTTTATAAATTGTTACACAAAGGTATAATCGGTTTAATTTCCGTCATCTATAATCGTGATTGATCACGTTCAAATCGAAGTGAGCAAGGCAAAATGAAAAAACTATCAGCTGCAGCATTATTAGTGCTAGCAACCACCGCATACGCACAGCCATATGATAACTCTATGACTGAAGATGCGATTAAAAAACGTTTAGCACCAGTTGGCGCTGTTTATCTTGAAGGCGAGAAAGCTGCTGCAGCCGCAGCTCCTACTGGCCCTCGCTCTGGTGAGCAAGTGTACCAAGGCGCATGTTTTGCCTGTCACGGTACTGGCGCACTAGGTGCACCTAAATCAGCTGATGACTGGGCACCGCGTATCGCTAAAGGTAAAGATGTACTGCTTGATCACGCTATCAACGGTTTTAATGCGATGCCGCCAAAAGGAACATGTATGGATTGTTCTGATGATGAGATTAGCGCAGCTATTGATTTCATGACATCTAAATAACCATAAACCCGATAAGGCTGACTTAAGTTAATTAGGAAAGCCTTTCTGTACCACTTTTAGTGTTTTAATAGCAAGTTTTAGTGTGATAGTCACTTGACGATAGACCTGAACAATGAAATCATATGGCTAATAAACATACAATAATAACTATCGGCTACTATCATTGGAAGATAAACGAACTGAACCGAGTAAATTAGAGCACCAAAATAAGAAACTTAGAGCACTACTTGAAAAGTACAGACAATCCCACCACTTACAAAATGCCCTGATACAACTATCAGAGCAAGCTAGTACTGTGGCTGAATTAATACTTTTATACCCAGCCATCCACGATATTTTACAAAAGTACGTACCCAGTAAAAGCTTCTATGTTGTACTATTAAACGAATATAGCAATTCACTTGAACTATCTTATTTTGCAGATGAGAAAGATGGTATTTCGGTACCGCTTCATCAAGCAAATAGTTTCGATGAAGGTGCAACGGGCTATGTATTTAAGGAAGGTAAAACAACGTATTTTACTAAGCAACAAATGCGAGACGCCGCAGACCGAGGCTTATTCAAAGCGCTGGGCACGCCAGCAGAGCATTGGGTGGGCGTACCAGTTTACCAAGGTGAGCATATTATTGGTGTACTTGCTGCGCAAAGCTATGATACTGAAAAATACTACAGCTCTCAGCAAATTCAGCTTTTAGAGGTCATGTCACTTTATTTAGCCACTGCTATAGAGCGAGTAAAGAAACGTGAACTTCTTGAATCTGAAGTTAAAATTCGTACACGTGCACTTACTCAAAGCAACGAAGCGCTCAACATAGAAGTTGAGCAGCGTAAACGTGCTTCTCAACGACAGCAGATCCTATTTAAGATTTCAGAAATAGCCACACAGGCAAAAAATCTTAATGATGCTTATTTAAAAATTCATCAAATAATTAGAACGATTACATATGCTGATAATCTGTATATCGCTCTTTATAATAAGAAAACTGGGTGGATAGACTTCCCATATTACGCCGACGAATTTAGATCAGAGGCAAAGCCTAGGCGTTTTGCAAAAGGGTATAGTGAATTAGTAATTAGTACTGAGCGAACTCAGCTTATTAACCCAAGCAGAGCGAGAGAGTTACTAAAAAAGGGTGTAGTACAACGCTCTACACCTGTACCTAAAGAGCAAATGGCCACCAGCTGGCTAGGTGCGCCGCTTAAAACATCGCAAGGGGTTATCGGCTTAATAGTATGCCAAGCGTATAATAACAATCATATTTTTAGCAACGATGACTGCGAGCTTATTACGTTTGTATCACACCAAATTGCCACGGTTTTACAAACAAAATTAGCCACTCAAGCACTTAAATCTAGCCACCAAGAGTTAGAGTATCGAGTTAACGAAAAAACAAAAGCGCTGCAGCAAGCTAACCTACATTTACAAATGCAAATTGATGAGCGTAAAAAAGTAGAGCAACAGCTTTATCATGATGCGCATCACGACTCATTAACAGGCCTGCCTAACCGCAGCTTGTTTTTAACCCAGCTAGAAAAAACACTGCAGCATTACCATCGTTTTCCTGATCATCACTTTGCTGTGTTATTTATTGATTTAGATAAGTTTAAAGATATAAACGATCAACTAGGTCACCATGCCGGCGATCAATTTTTAATAAGTGTGGCTGATTTATTTTCGCATTGTATTCGCGAACACGATTTACTCGCTCGCCTTGGTGGTGATGAATTTGTAATTTTGCTTACCCACTTAACAGAGCTACAACAAGCAGAAGATGTAGCTGATCGCATTATTAATATAATGAAAAAGCCATTTTGCAGCAAAGGTACCTGCATTCAAAGTGGTGCAAGTATTGGTATAACGTACTCAAATTCAAGTTATCAGCATACCGATGAAATTATTCGCGATGCCGATGCTGCTATGTATTACGCTAAAAATGCAGGGCGCGACCGCTATGAGCTGTTCCACCCACTATTAACACAAACACTAACAAGTGCAGAATCTCCAGCACAGCACCATCTTGATTCACTCCCGATGAGCTTTAGAAGTGCAGATATTATAAACCTTGATGAACAACAGCAATCAGAATCACTATTTGAAGCCTTTGGTGAACACCCTGTATTAGGCTATACCAGTTTTGAAGTACTGAAAAAGTTTGCAACCGATAAAGAGCAGCACCTCCAAGTTGAATTAGAACTATTACAACACGCCTATTCCCATGCCTTAGCGGCAAATGTAGCCATGGTGTTATTGCCATGCTCAGGGCTACTTTTAGAAGCGCTTGAATTTAATTTATTTACTGAGGTATTAAGTAAGCTGCAAGGGCAAAGCCAACTGTGTTTATTGTTTGACGACCAAGAAATACGTTACGCCTGTGCAACTCAGCTAGAAAATCTTAAAAAGCTCTCGCAGCTTGGCTACAGCATTGGCTTAAATAACTTTGCAAAAGACCGCTGTGAGCTAAATGCACTGACCGACATTACCTTCGATTATGTACTACTTAGCTCAACCTTTAGTAAACGCGTACTGCAACAAGAAAGCTTTAACTTGCAATTACAAGGTGTACTGGCAATCACTCAGCTAAAAGGCATAAAAGTTATTGCCAAAGGCCCTTCTATACTCAACTTTAGAGCCTTGCTAGATAAATACGGACTAAACTTATTTGTTGCTAAGCAGCAAGGCTTATCGGAGCCAGTAGCGGCTAATAACAACGCCGCGCAGTCTATTAACTAGGTTTTTTCAGCATCGCCCTTAAGTTAGCGACCCGTGCTTGGCCTTTTTCCATGCGCTCAGCTTGCGAGCTTGGGGCTTTTTTGTTTTCAAACGCTAGGTCATCTTGCGGTAACTCTTGCACAAAGCGGCTTAGCTCTGTTTGTGAGGTTTCGCCAAACTGACGACGTATTTTTGCATACGTTAGTGTCAGCTCTTGCTGGGCCCGTGTGATCCCTACGTATGCTAAACGGCGCTCTTCATCTACGTTTTCTTCGTCAATACTTACTTGGTGTGGCAATAACCCCTCTTCCATCCCAACCATAAATACGTACGGGTATTCTAAGCCTTTAGATGCATGCAAAGTAAGTAACTGTACCGCATCAGACTCATCTTCTTCCTCGTTACGCTCTAGCATATCGCGAAGCGTTAATTTACTGACCACTTCAGGTAAGGTCATCGGTTCGTTATCGGCATCTCCGGTGAGCATATCGGTGATCCAACGATACAGCTCAGAGACGTTTTTCATGCGCATTTCTGCCGCTTTGGCACTTGGCGATGACTCATATAAATACGCTTCGTAGTTAATATTACGTACCAAGTCTTTTACCGCTTCGAGCGTATCGCTACGCACTGCATTATCTGAAAGCTCAACAACCCAACGTGCAAACCCCGAAAGCGCATTTAAGCCACGCCCTTTAAGGCGGTAGCCTAGGTCGTTATCAAAACAGGTGGCAAATAAGCTTTGGTGCTTTTCGTTTGCAAGTGTGCCTAGCTTTTCAAGTGTAACGGTGCCTATTTCACGGCGCGGCGTATTAACAATGCGTAAAAAAGCATTATCGTCGTCTTGGTTAACCAACAAGCGTAAATACGCCATAATATCTTTAATTTCTGAACGCGAAAAAAACGACATTCCGCCACTAATTTTATAGGGAATGCGGTTACTCATTAATGATTTTTCAAAACCGCGCGCCTGGTGATTACCGCGATACAAAATAGCGTAATCTTTATAGCTGGTGCGCTTCATAAATTTATGAGAAATTATTTCAGCAACAACTCGCTCGCACTCATGCTCTTCATCCCTACAGCCAATCACTTTAATCGGCTCACCGTAACCAAGTTCACTAAATAGCTTTTTTTCGATATCGTGCGGGTTATTGGCAATTAAAATATTTGCTGCTTTTAGAATGCGCTGGGCACTGCGGTAGTTTTGCTCAAGCTTTATGAGCCTAAGGCCGGGGTAATCTTTACTTAACAGTACCAAGTTTTGGGGGCGGGCTCCGCGCCATGAATAAATAGATTGGTCATCATCCCCTACCACAGTAAAACGCGCTCGCTCGCCTACTAATAACTTAACAAGCTGGTACTGGCTGGTATTGGTATCTTGGTATTCATCCACCAGCAAATACCTAAATCGTTGCTGCCAACGCTCTCGTGAGGTGGCATTACTACTCAGTAATAAGGTGGGGATCATTATTAAATCGTCAAAATCCAGTGCGTTATATGCTCGCAGCTGATTTTGATAACGCGCGTAAAGCTGCGCAAATAACGCCTTTTGCGCATCACGTGCTTCGCGTATGGCTTGCTCTGGCAAGATTAATTCGTTTTTCCAGCTGCCTATTTGCATTTTTAATAGATTAAGTAGGTCTTTGTCTTTTTTAAGTTCGTCTTCGGTTAAATCACCTAACAGCTGGTTAGTATCTTGGTCATCAAACAGCGAAAAACCTTCTTTAAAGCCAAGCGTTTTGAGCTCTTTTTTAATTATTTCAAGCCCTAGGGTATGAAAGGTTGATACCCACAGCCCTTTCGCTTCTTGCTTATTAAGCGTTTGTAATACACGCTCGCGCATCTCTTTGGCCGCTTTATTCGTAAACGTTACCGCAGCAATATTACGTGCTTTGTACTCGCACTTTTGCACCAAATAAGCAATTTTGTTAGTGATTACGCGCGTTTTACCTGAGCCTGCACCCGCGAGTACTAAACACGGACCACTAATATATTTTACTGCTTCATCTTGTTTTGGATTGAGTTTCATAACGACCATGGAGTTTTAAAAGGCAGCTAATTTTACCGTAACCACAGATACAGGCATAGCCATTAGATTAATTAATTCCATTGTGGTGATCATGTATTAAATACCTTAGGTATAAGGTAATATTAGTCATTATCATTTTAGGGCAACAGCAAGGGACGATTATGATCAATCCAGCAAAACTTGAAGAAATTGCTAAGCAAATCACCAACAACATGCCGCAAGGTGTAAAAAACCTAGCAGATACACTGGAAGGTAAAACCAAACAAGTTTTACAAAATAAGCTGGCTGAAATGGACTTTGTTAGCCGCGAAGAATTTGATGTGCAAAGCCAAGTACTTATTCGTACTCGTGAAAAACTCACTGAGCTTGAAGCAAAAGTTGTGTTACTAGAGCAACAACTAAATGCTAAAAATAACGCCGAGTAGCACGTATTTACGTATGTATACTCAGCCACAAAAAAAGCAGCTAAGGCTGCTTTTTTTGCTTTTAGTTTTAACTAAAAGCCCACTATGTATCAAAAAGTGCCTCTAATACATAGTATTGCAGTGATTGTTGCTGCGCTAAACTTACAGCGCACATTTTTAGCGCCACTTGCTTACCCGTAATGGGTTTATAACGTTTTAAAAAAGGAAGTTGAGTAATAACAGGTAACACAAATGCGCCTATTTGCTCAGCTATTCGTGTATCGTTTCGCTCACCAATCAATAAAGACGGCTGGAATATACTTACTTTTGCAAAGCCCAGCGTTTTTATGTGCTGCTCAAGCTCGCCTTTCATTTTTAAGTAAGGGCTGATACTGTGCGCATTAGCGCCGCTTGATGACACTAAGCAGTAATGGCTCACTGCATTGTTTGCCGCCATTTGCGCCGCAATAAACTGATAATCAAAATCAACTTTACGCTGCGCCGCTGTTGAGCCAGCCTGCTTTTTAGTAGTGCCCAAACACGAAAAAAACACATCCCCTTTAAATAACGCGCAGTAGTTAGTTAAACAATCAAAATCAATAACCTGATTAGTGAGCTTAGTATGTTCAACGTCCAGCTTACGGCGAGTTATAGCAATCACATGGCCAAACGCAGGGCTTTGCAGTAAAAGCGTTAATAGCTCACTCCCCACAACCCCTGTTGCCCCTATGATTATTGCCGTTTTAGTCATTGTTTAAATTACTCGCAACCGTCTTTAGCGAGTACATGTGCAACGGCTTTTTTATACACATCGCCTTCTTCATCGGCGCAGGTTACAACCGATGATAAGTCGTGCAAGTGGCCGTTCTCTAATCCATATACCCAACCATGAATCGTTAGCTCTTGGCCTTTATCCCATGCATCTTGAACTATGTTTGTTCTGCACACGTTGCGTACTTGCTCAATAACGTTTAGCTCAATCAAGCGGCTTAAACGCTGTTGTTCATCCATTGCATTAAGCTGCTCTAAGTGTTTTTCTTTTACATCGCCAACATGGCGTAACCAGTTATCAATAAAACCAAATTTGGCGTTATTTAATACCGCTTGAACACCACCACAGCCATAGTGGCCAACCACCATAATATGTTTTACTTTAAGCACCTCTACCGCGTATTGCATTACCGATAAACAGTTATGGTCAGTATGTACTACCACATTAGCTACATTACGGTGTACAAATAATTCACCCGGCAGTAAATCAACAATTTGGTTGGCAGGAACACGCGAGTCTGAACAGCCAATCCACAAGTACTCTGGGTTTTGTTGCATTGATAATATTTTAAAAAACTCAGGGTTGGCTTCGGTTGTACGTGCAGCCCAACGTTTGTTGTTTTCGAATAAATTTTTTAGCTTTCTCATTGCATCTCTTATTTAGGACGGGATAGAAATTACACCCCAGAAAAGACAAATAATGAGCGCCTTTTTAGTTGGTGTTTGCAAGAATTAAAATATTGCGAGGAGTTAATTGTTTCTCACAAAAGGTGGTAACTGAAACGTGATAACCTTGCTGTTGCAAATATAAAGCACGATCGAGCACAAGCCAAACTTCTATTGCTCTTCTAAACACATGTCGAACCAGTTCGATTCGCTCTGTTACTTTTTTACGCGCCTTACCAATTAACAAAAACTTATCGTAATCAGTATCTTGAGGGATACTTATAGACTTTTTATCCCCCGCCCAAGCACAAAACTGTGCAAACGTATCAGAAAACACGGCTTTGTTAACGGAAGGCACACTCACGTAATATTGTTCATGAGTGAGTGACTTTCGAAGTGCGTCAAACCCTAAGCGCCATTCCACCTCAGTTTTTCGTATTTTAGCTACACGTGAAGGGGCTGTAACTGTTTCTTGCAGCGCCAGTTTTAGATCGCGGTGCGTTAAATTAAGCTTACTAGCAAGAGCAAGCTCACTCATTGCCTGATAACGACTATCGGTAAATAAGTGATAACAGCACGGCGAAAAACTAATACGTTTTACCCTAGCGGCGCTGGCGTGCTGCATAAATGTTTGGTGCAATGCGCCACATGCATGCAGTGCAACCGCATGTGTGTCGGTATTAAAAAAATGGCGTGTTTCATCTTCAAGCACATTAGCTTGGCTAAATTTCATCGCCAAACCTTGCTTGCGTGCACTGTTCTCTCCTTGCTCGCAAAGGTGCCCTTGTAGCTCAACACTGTGTACGCTTTGCGCGCCGTTATAAGCAAGCATTCGGCCTAAATGCCCTTTACCTGCGCACCATTCAAGTACAGGCTGTGTGTTACTCGTTAATGCTGAAACAAAGTCTTGCAGTTGCTCAAACTTACGCCCTTTAATACCGTTACTTATCCAAAACGGGTATTCACTACGTTGCTGCTGGCTTTTTGGTAAATTACACAGCTCAGGTAGCTGCTCTACCCCAGCAATAAACGGGCTAAAAAATTGATAAAGCTGTTGCTGATCGTTATCAAGCCTTGCGACATCTTCATCTGATAAGTTATTTAACGCCGCTTGTAGCTCAGGCCACGGTAATTCATCAAAATCAAATGCTGTACATTGCCAATATTCGCGGGTATTCATTAGCACTGCATCGAGTGCTGCAAACTGCTCAGCTAGGTTCATAACAACTTAAAATAGTAAAAAGACGTTTAATTATACCAGTTGCGCAGAGCAGCATTAAGCGGTTATTTTTTTCCAAGTATTAAACGCAAATAAAGAGGGATCGAAATAATACTCACAATAAAGGCGGCTATTAGCATCCACGACAGTTGTAATCGCTCTGGCTCTTGGTATTTATAAACAAACCCAGCTTTGTGCTCGTCAAATTGCGTTTGCTTAATGCCATAATAATCTGCAATTAAGCGCCACTTGGCCATCGACATATTCCCTAAATGGGTCGTAGGCGGCATTATGTAGTCTTTCAATACTTCGGCTTCATAAGCTAGCTGATGAAAACTTTTGTTTGGCGCATACACTTGCTGAGTAATTGCTATGGCTTCATCCATATTCATCATCGCATAGCGCCAACCTTTTAAGCTCGCTTGGTAAAACTTTTCGACCGTTTGCGGGTGCTTTTTAAGCATTGATTCGCTGGTAAATAGCACATCACCATACACATCCATACCATAGCGCTGTGGGCATATAAGGCGGTGCGATACCCCTTGCTGAGTCATAAAGTAAGGCTGAGTGGTGACATACACTTGCATTGCATCAAGTTTGTTTTCTTGCCACGCTTGTAGCGCGGGCTCATCGCCTTCGTATACCTCTAAAGTAGCAATATCAATACCGCTGCGTTTAAGCATAACTAGCAGCTCGGTACTGTCTTTTTTACTCACTTCGGTAATACGTTTAGCGGTAAAATCGCGGGGGTGAAAAATATCAGAGCTGTCTTTTACCATCCAACAGTAAGGAGAAAACTGTAAAATAGCCGCCATTGCTACAAACGGTTGGCCGTTTACTCTTTGTTGTAAAATACCCGAATGCGCTACGCCAAATTGGGCTTCTCCACTTGCTACAGGCGTGAAAGTGTCAGGCATTTTAGGATTGGCTTCGCGTATGGTTACATCAAGTCCGGCGTCTTTGTAGTAGCCTTTTTGCTGAGCCATATAATAGCCGGCGAACTGAAACTGGTGGGTCCATTTTAGTTGTAAAGTGACTGATTCTTGAGCCATTAGTTGGCTGCAAAAAAGCAAAATTACAAATATTAATCCTTTAATAAGCAACTGGGTGTTCCAAATAGTAGTCATTAGCTGTAACTATATTTAAAACACACGATAAAGCAAGCATGCAAACGTGCATACTTGCTTATAAAAACCCTAAGCTGAGGCTAAATTGTCAACGTTTGGGCTTTGTGGCTGAGAGGTTAAAAACTGCGTAAAACACGGGTTATGTGTTTCATCTTGTACACTGTAACCTAAGCGGTTTAAGTGCTCGTTAAACATATCAAATTGGCTTGGCTCAATAGCAAAGCCCGCCAGTACATTTCCGATAGACCCCCCATGATTGCGATAATGGAATAAAGTAATATTCCAATTGCTACCTAAGGTATCTAAAAAGCGCGCAAGGGCTCCTGGGTATTCCGGAAATTCAAACCGTAATAACCTTTCGTGTAACTGCTCCGGTGCTTTACCTCCTACCATATAACGTACGTGTAATTTAGCGAGTTCGTTATCTGATAAATCGCAAAATTGGTAGTCGTTGTTAGTTAGGTCTTGTTTTAGCTCGTTGAGTTCTTGCTCACCCTGGCGCAGGGCAATACCTACAAATATTTGCGCTTCACCTGGGCCTGCATAACGGTAGTTAAACTCAGTAATAGCCCGGCCACCTAAAGAGGTGCAAAACTGCTTAAAGCTGCCTTTTTCTTCTTTAATGGTCACCGCAAGTAGTGCTTCGTTTTTTTCACCTAGCGCAGTACGCTCAGCCACATAACGTAAGCGGTCAAAATTTAAGTTAGCACCCGAAAGCACCGCTGCTAAATGCAGCCCTTTTAAGCCCGATTGCTGGCTCCACTTTTTAAGCCCTGCGGTTGCAAGTGCACCTGAGGGCTCTGAAATTGCGCGCGTAGAGACAAAAATATCTTGCATAGCGGCACAAATTTCATCGCCACTAACAGTTACAACTTCATCGCAAAATTTTTGCGCTAAGCGAAATGTTTCACTGCCAATAATTTTAACCGCTACGCCATCGGCAAAACTGCCAACACGGTCAAGCTCAACAGGCTCGCCCGCTTTAAGCGCGGCTTGTAAACATGCACTTTCGTCAGCTTCTACGCCAATGACTTTTATATCGGGGCGTAATGATTTGATATAAACCGCCATACCAGCAAGTAAACCACCACCGCCAACAGGGATAAATACCGCATCAAGCTCGTTGAGTTGCTGCATAAGCTCGCGAGCCACTGTGCCTTGCCCCACAATTACATCAGGGTCATCAAAAGGCGGTACAAATACGCCATTGCGTTGCTCTGTTAGTTCAAGTGCATGTGCTTTTGCAGCATCAAAATGATGGCCATGTAAAACCACTTCACCGCCCAGCGCACGTACCGCACTTACTTTTATTTCAGGCGTGGTAACTGGCATAACAATAGTGGCTTTATGGCCAAGATGTGAAGCACTAAGCGCCACACCTTGTGCATGGTTACCCGCAGATGCCGTAATAACAACAGACCCTTTTGGTAACTTGTTTAATTTATTATAAGCACCGCGTAACTTAAACGAATACACGGGCTGTTGATCTTCACGCTTTAACCAAACATGGTTGCCTAATTTATCACTGAGGTCGCGCATTTCGCTGACCTCAGTCACTTTAGCTAGCGGTTCCATATTGGCCTGAATAATAGCGCGAAAATAATCGAGCTCTTGAGAAACCATAATTAGCTAAGCTCCTCCAGTTTGGCTAAATCACGTACTGCGCCCTTATCGGCACTGGTTGCAAGTAGTGCATAGGCTTTTAATGCCGACGAAACATAACGCTCACGGTCAAGGGGCTTATACGCCTGTTTACCACGCGCTAATTGCTTTTGTTTACGCGCTTCAAACTCTTCCTCGCTTAATGCAAGCGTGATCTCACGCGTTGCAATATCAATAATAATTTTGTCGCCATTTTCAACGTACGCAATAGCACCACCGCTTGCCGCCTCTGGCGATACGTGGCCGATTGATAAACCAGAGGTGCCGCCCGAAAAGCGTCCATCGGTGATCAAGGCACATTTTTCAGCAAGGCCTTTTGATTTTAAGTAGCTCGTTGGGTAAAGCATTTCTTGCATACCTGGGCCGCCTTTAGGGCCTTCGTAGCGAATAACCACAACATCACCGGCTTTTACTTCGTCGTTTAAAATACCTTCTACTGAATCATCTTGTGATTCGTACACCACGGCGGTGCCTTCAAAATGCAGCATTTCGTCAACTACACCTGCACTTTTAACAATACAGCCATCAACCGCTAAGTTTCCTGAAAGCACAGCTAAGCCACCATCTTGTCTAAAGGCATGCTCAACACTACGGATACAACCATGCTCTCGGTCGTTATCGCCTTCATCCCAACGGCACTCTTGGCTCATTGCTTTTGTAGTACGAATACCGGCAGGGCCCGCACGGTAAAACTTTTGTGCTGCTTCGTTTGTAGGATCAGTCGCATCCCACTTTTTAACAAGCTCTCCCATCGTCATACCCGCTACGTGGTTTACCGATAAATCAACTAAACCCGCTTTACCTAGCTCACGTACAATTGCCATCATGCCACCAGCGCGATGCACATCTTCTATGTGGTACTCAGGTGTAGCTGGGGCTACTTTACATAAAAATGGGGTTTTGCGAGATAGCTCATCAATGTGCGACATATCAAAATCTACACCGGCTTCTTGTGCTGCTGCTAATAAATGCAATACGGTATTAGATGAACCACCCATGGCAATATCAACCACCATAGAGTTCATAAAGGCTGTTTTGTTTGCAATTGCACGCGGTAACACGTCGTGGTTGTCTTTTTGGTAGTACTCGCGACACAAGTCAACAATGCGAGCGCCGGCTTCTACATACAGTTGCTTACGATCTTTATGCGTTGCAAGCGTTGTGCCGTTACCCGGTAGTGCAAGGCCAATAGCCTCTAATAAACAGTTCATTGAGTTGGCAGTAAACATACCCGAACACGAGCCACAGGTAGGACACGCAGAGCGCTCTACTTGCTCTGAATCAGCATCACTTACTGTTTCATCAGCGCCTTTTACCATGGCATCAACTAAATCTAGTTTAATATCGATGTTAGCAAGTTTGGTTTTACCCGCTTCCATTGGCCCGCCCGATACAAAAATAACCGGTATATTTAAACGTAGCGCTGCAAGCATCATCCCTGGGGTGATTTTGTCACAGTTAGAAATACAGATCATCGCATCGGCGCAGTGGCCGTTAACCATGTATTCAACAGAGTCTGCAATTAAGTCACGAGAAGGCAGTGAGTAAAGCATACCACCGTGGCCCATTGCGATACCGTCATCAATTGCGATGGTGTTAAATTCTTTTGGTACGCCGCCCGCTTGCGTGATTGTTTCAGCCATTAGCTCACTAAGCTGATTAAGGTGTACGTGCCCTGGTACAAATTGCGTAAACGAGTTAACTACAGCAATAATGGGTTTACCAAAGTCGGTGTCGGTCATGCCTGTTGCGCGCCATAATGCACGTGCGCCTGCGCGTTTACGTCCTTCAGTTGTTGTTGCACTTCTTAATTTAGCCATAGTTACCTCTGTTTTGCCGCTGTGTAAGCGGGCATTCCTCATTCTAAAAATTGTTGAGTTACTGATGGTTATATTCAGTAACGCGTAAATGTGTTTCGTTAGCAGTTACACTGCTTGTTGCTGTAAATTTTCTAAGCTGATTTCTTTCACGTCTACCAACTTATTTAGCTGGCTGGTTAATAGATGAATAGGCTTATCGCTATCGACCGTCATTGCTATCGTATATTGAGCTTCATCTGTATTAAGCTGAAAATGCGTAAGGTCAAAACCACGGTGACGCACAACACGTAAAAAGCGCTCCACCGCAATACTTTGGTTTTTCAATGCAATAGTTAAGCTGTGTTTCATTGTGCTTTCTCCGTAATCATTTCGTCATTTGCAGCCCCTGGTGGTACAAGCGGCCATACGTTTTCTTTATCATCTATACAGGCATGTAAAATATACGGCCCTTCGCTGTTTACCAGTGCAGTGATTGCATCGTCTACTTCGTTGGCTTTAGTAATTGTTTGCCCAGGAATACCAAATACCGCCGCTAACTGAACAAAATCAGGGTTATCTGAAAGATTGGTTTCAGAGTAACGCCCTTCAAAAAACAGTTCCTGCCATTGACGAACCATACCTAAGCGTTGGTTATCTAATATTAGTATTTTTACTGGTAAATTGTTACGACGTATAGTGGCAAGCTCTTGAATGTTCATCATGATTGAGCCATCGCCCGACACCGTTATTACAAAATCGTCTGGGCGTGCTACTTGTGCGCCAATAGCCGCTGGTAAACCAAAGCCCATAGTGCCTGCGCCACCACTACTTAAGTGATTACTTGGGTGGTTAAATTTCATATGTTGCGCCACCCACATTTGGTGCTGGCCTACATCGCAGCACACTACGCCTGTTTTTGGCATACGCTGGCTTAACTGGTTCAATAAATACGGGGCAAATACTTTTTCGCCTGGGTAGTCGTAACGCCATGCGTGTTTTTCGCTCATGAGCTTATTTGTATCGCACCATGCTTTAGGTGTTACAACACACTCAAGTGCGGGTAATGAGGTTTTTAGATCAGCAATTAAGGACGCTTTAGCAGGTTTGCGTTTACCTACTTCGGCCGCGTCAATGTCTAAGTGTATTACTTTTGCTTTGGCTGCAAATTTGGCTAAGTTGCCCGTTACGCGGTCATCAAAGCGCGCGCCTATACATACAAGTACATCACACTCTTGTACTGCTATGTTAGCCGCTTGTGTGCCGTGCATGCCTAACATTCCTAAGTAGTGCTCGTAATCTGGTAACACACTGCCTAGCGCTTTTAATGTTGATACCGCTGGCATTTGTGTTTTGTTTAAAAACTGCATTAACTCATTTTGCGCATCGGCGGCTTGTACGCCACCACCTACATACGCTACTGGCTGCTTTGCTTCAGTTAATAACTGGTTTGCAATGGCTACTTGGTTTAAATCAAGTTGTGGTAAATATTCATCAGCAGCTAACCAAGGTTTAAAAGGTACTTGCGCCATTTGAATATCTTTTGGAATATCTACAAGCACTGGGCCTGGGCGACCACTTTGAGCTAAGTGCATGGCTTCTTGTAATATTTCAGCTAAGTCTTCTGGGCGCTCTACCATGTAGCTATGTTTAGTACACGACAGTGACATACCTAGTACATCGACTTCTTGAAATGCATCTGAGCCAATAGCGGCAGTCGGTACTTGACCTGTAATTGCTAATAATGGCACTGAGTCCATCATTGCATCGGCAAGTGCTGTTATTAAGTTAGTAGCGCCTGGGCCTGAGGTAGCAAAACAAACGCCTAATTTGCCTGTGCTGCGAGCATAACCCACTGCGGCAAAACCAGCGCCTTGCTCATGGCGAGTAAGGTAATGCTTTACAGGCGCGCCATACAGCGCATCGTAAATGGGCATAATAGCTCCGCCAGGGTAGCCAAATACTTCATTTACGCCGTGCTTGGCTAATAAATCGATTGTTAGTTCTGCGCCTGTCATTAATTAATCCTCATTCCTCAGTGACAACCCAATTACATACTTACTTAAAAAACTTATAGCTAATACCAATCCGCAATAATACTTAATTATTTTTAGGGGGCTAAAAGTGTCGCTATCTGCGTTAAAAAATTCTCATTTAGAACAACTAAATAGCGAATTTTTTGCCTAGCTATCAACACGTTTATCTATCCTCAAAATAGATCACTTAATTAAGCGAATTGGTATAAAATCTTTAAAACTTTGTGCTTAAAACTAAAAAGCCCTCCGAACGGTTAGGTGCGGAGGGCTTTTTAATGCTTAAGTTTATAGCACTACGAAGCCCTCGCGGGAATAATCACCACGATAATAATCAGGACTAGGTTAAGTGCATTTGTAAGCATGTAATTAATACCAAAATGTGTTCATTTGTTACGAAGTATTACTCTTCGCTCTGTATATGTATTTGTACCGCGCTGAGGCGAGTAAGTCAACACCAAACTTAATTCAACAAAAGAGCAAAAAGCGACTTTAAACGGATTTTAAATTCACAAAAAAAGGCTTAAATGAAAAATCTATACGTTAATTTGCATCAAGTAAATTCACTAGCCACATAATAGCCATATAGGGCTTGATTAATTTTTGATACATTGTAGTACAAATAACAGCGCAGCACGGTAAATAACTTAAAACTTTGCTAATTAGGCAGGTTTACTCCGCAAGCCCTATTACGCACCACTCAATTACATTCACCCTATTTAAATAAAGTGCCCTAGTGCAACTAAATTCATAAGCGCATTTAAAAGTGTTTAATATAACCAAATAGGTTTATTAAAGCGCTTTAATTTAAGCTAGTATTTAGGCAACTCAATTAGATTTAAGGACAAACCATGCAAGCCCTCTCTCGAATTAGTCAGTTCTTTATACTGGCACTTTTTATAGCAACTAGTTTTAATAGTGTCGCAGCGCCGGCATTATTTAAAGTAGAAAAAAACGGTACTAGCTCTTACTTGTTTGGCACGGTTCACGTAGGCGACGCCAGCATGAAAGGCTTACCAGAAAAAGTAACTAAGGCTATAGATCAAAGCGAGCAAGTTGTTGTTGAAGTAGATATTAGTAAACTCACGCCTTTGCAAATGCAGCAGCGTTCAATGCCCTTTATGATGCTTAAAGATGGCAAAACATTACAAACAGAACTCTCAAAACAAAACTACAATAAGCTTAAAGACTACTTTGCTAAAAAATCGATTGATATAGCTATGTTTAATGGCCTCAAACCTTGGGCTGTAATGGTAACCATGATGCAAATTGAATTTCAAAATGCAGGGTTTTCTGACCAAACAGGTATAGACAAGCAAGTACTTGCTTACGCTAAAAAGCAAAATATCACGATTGGAGAGTTAGAAACGCTAGAGCAGCAACTGCAAATGTTTGATGGCATGGCTTTGCTCAGTAATGAAATGATTGAAGAAACGTTTGAACAGCTTGCCGATATTAATACTTATTTTATTAAGTTAGTAAACGCCTGGAAAAATGGTGATATGGATACGCTGACTGAATACTACAACATGAGTTTTGACGAGAGTAACTACGGTGAAATAAGCGAGCAAGTTATGCTAGTTAATCGTAATAATAAATGGGTGGAGCAATTAGTGCCTCGCTTAACTAACGAAAAGCTGTTTATTGCTGTAGGCGCGCTGCACTTACCAGAGCAACACGGTTTAATTAAA
This sequence comes from Pseudoalteromonas sp. CuT4-3, assembly GCF_035666335.1. Classification (NCBI taxonomy): domain Bacteria; kingdom Pseudomonadati; phylum Pseudomonadota; class Gammaproteobacteria; order Alteromonadales; family Pseudoalteromonadaceae; genus Pseudoalteromonas; species Pseudoalteromonas sp. CuT4-3. The sequence goes on along the minus strand of NZ_CP142030.1, from coordinate 336,580 downwards.
CAGTTAACTGATGCAGGCTTTACCATTACTCGCCTATAACGTGGCGTTAAAGGTTGGGCATATTCAGCCCAGCCTTTAATTAAAATCTTCCATTTTTAAGTAATGCTCAATCCCTTTAATTTTGTCTGCCGCATGGTGATTTACATAAATAACGGTGCTGGTATTTGCGGCACAAATTTTCTCTATTAATATTAGTACTCGCTGTCTATTTGCTTCATCAAGCCCCAAACAAGGTTCATCTAAAATAAGTAACGTGGGGTGTTTTACCATAGCACGCACTATTAATAGCATGCGCTGATCGCCGTATGAAAGTTGCGTAAATGAGCTATTTTGTTTATCGCTTAACCCAATCAGCGCTAACCATTGCTTAGCTGTATTTACCTGTGACTTTGTTGGCTTTTGATATAAACCAATGCTGTCGTAAAATCCAGAAATAACCGTATTCAATGCCGATATACTTACTCGATAATCCATATGCAGTGCATTTGATATATAGCCAATATGTTGTTTTATATCCCAAATACTTTCACCACTTCCGCGTTTAAAACCAAATACCTGAATATCATTGCTGTAGCATTGAGGGTTATCGCCAGTGATTAAATTTAATAAGCAGGTTTTACCTGAGCCATTTTTACCACTAAGTTGCCAGTGTTGATGTTTATTAATTTGCCAATTGAGATTTTTAAATACATCAACCCCAGCGTAGCTAACCTTTGCATTACTAAGCTTAATCAATGTATCGGCGGTATACTCTGCACGGCCTTGGGAGTCATCCGGTTGAGGTATTTCTAAAGCGGCATGGGTTAAATGCAGTAGTTTAAGCAAGTCAGCACGCTGCTCTGCGTTTGGATTATTAAGTACATGCTGCAACTGCCCCTGATTTACATAAGCGTAATGAGTAATAAACGGCGGGATTTCATCAAGCCTATTTAACACAAACACAAAGTTAATTGTTGAGCTAACTGTTTCTAATAAAGTGTTTAGCACTTCACACGAATGTTTATCTAAGCCATCATATGGCTCATCTAGTACCACTAAATCAGCATGACTACTTAGCGCATTTATAAGTAGGAGTTTACGGGTTTCGCCGGTAGAGAGATCTCTAAAATGCCTCTCTAAAAGGGCGCTGTAATTAAAGGCATCTATTAGTTTTGTACGTAGCTCATGGTTGTAGCTACTATTTTGAGGGAAGATAAAATCTTTTACTAAGCTGTGATGTTCATGCTCAATTTCATTTTTGATTAACTGCTTTTGCACATCAGATGACACAAGCTGCGTGCTATTAAAGGTACTTTTAAAAGTACCACTTTGCTGCTTAGCTTCACCCGTTAATGCGGCGCTCAATGCCGATTTACCTGCGCCATTAGCGCCTAGTAATAGCCAGTGCTCACCAGCATTCACTTGCCAACTTAAGTCATTAATTGTGTAACGGCTTTTACCATGCCCTTTTAAATAACCACTAAATTGTTCAAATACAATACTTTGCACAATACTGCCTTTACCATAAGCTAAATAAACAACTTAACGTATAGTAAATTGCTTTAGCAAGCGTATTTAATTGCGTATTAATTTATTTCATTAGCTATGCATACATTTACCAATGCATCAGCCACTGCCTGCTTACTTATGGGCTTATGAATATGCTCACTCGCGCCATATTCATAAATTAAGTCCATGTCTTCGGCTGAGGTATTTGCTGTAACAACGATTATGGGCATGGTTTTATTTAGCTCTTTGCGTATTTTTTTAGTCGCTTCAAAGCCATCCATGACCGGCATGTTTAAATCCATAAACACCACATCATAGTCAGCCTTACCTACCTTTTCGCAGGCTTCTAGGCCATTTACAACGCATTCATAGTCCACACCTAACGTTGCCAAAATACGTGTGAGTAACAAGGTGTTTAATTCGTTGTCTTCAACCACAAGGCAAAAAAGCTTTTTTCGACTTCTCTTTCTGTTTGCTGGTTCGTAATTTCAATCGGCAAGTTAAGCGTAACATGAGCGCCACTCGCTGCGTTGTTTTTAAATGAAAGCGAACCATGCAGCGCTTTAACAACATACTGCGCCCGTGTTAATCCGGTTCTTAGGCCTTGAAAGTGGTTAGTTTGTTTAAATGAGTCAAACTCTAGTTCTGTTATTTCGCTAGAAAAACCACACCCACTATCATTAACGGTTAATTGTAATTGCGAGTTTTGCATGTTTGCAGCAACTTCAACCTCGCCCTTGTCGGTAAACTTTATTGCATTGCTAATTAGCTCGGTTAATACATGCTGTAAGCGCTGATGATCTAATTTACAAAAACAATTAAGAGACTCATCAAAATGAGTGATTAATGTTAGCCCTTTTTGCTGCGCTGCATACTCATACGCCAACACCACTTTGTTTATGGATTCTAAAAGGTTTTCGTTTTTAAGAATTGGCGCCCACTTTCCTGTGCTTAGTGCTTGTAGGTCTTGTAGCTCATCAAGCATAGATAGAAGTCTAAGGGCGCAGTAGCTTGCTTGCGTTTTAATATTTTGCTGCTCGGAATCGATGGTTAGCTCATCAATCGACGTAATTAATCCCTGTAACGGTGTTCTAAATTCGTGGCTTGCTCTGGCAATAAAGTGCTCTTTGTTTTGGCTCATTTGCGCTACAAAGTCCTTTTGTTTTTGAAGAGCTGTTAAGGTGCGTTCCACCTCTTTTTCCATCGGCATAAACACAAATCTTAGCTCAACGAGCAATAACACCATGGCGACTAACCAGCACAGCAATTCTAAATTAGACACGCGGTTAACTTTTTTTACTGCATGTTGCTCAAATAAAGTAACCGCGCGGTCAAGCTTAGCTAGCAGGTTTTCTACATGTACTACGTTGAGCACCTGTGTGTCTACCTCGCCTTTTTGGTACAGCAGCCAACTAGCTTGGGCAATAAATTCATTCACTTCGCTATCTAGATTAGCTGGCTCAGCAAAGTATAACTTTACTAATTCTGGCGTTAAATAACGGTAACTACTACCTTGCTTGGTAAGTAATACCTCATGAGCTGTTTTAAATTGTGCGAGAGAGTGTTCGAGGGAATTGGTATGGGTAGCAACATCGATTCGTGATGAAAGAAGTGCATTGCTATGCCAAGCAATTTTTTGCGAGAGCATGCGCTGCTTACCTGCCATATTAATAATTTTGGCATCGTACTTTTGTACAGAAAAACCATACTGCAGCAACAATGCTGAGCCACTTATTAACAGAGCAATAGCAATAAGCGCCCATCGGTAACGCTGTCTTACATTGGCAATAATTTTAAACATACAAGGCCGCTTTTTTATTTTAAGTGTAGCCTATATATAGAAAACTCAACATCAGCTTTAGTAATTATATAAATAAAAAGCCCAGTAACATGACTGGGCTAAATGTATTAAGTGTGAGGCAAAAAGGGCAATACTTGCGACACTTTTGTAATTACCAGTTAGCGATTTTCTAATCGGTTGTAGTCAAACATACCAAATTCAACGCCACGATACTCTTTAGCTACTTGGTGCATTATGTCGCTGTATTTCCAAAACTCTGGATGTGAGCGACGAATACCAAATTTTACTTTTAATGCAGCATAATCTGCTTCAATTTGCATCATAGGTAATAGCTGTGCAAACTCACCCACTTCATTTTGATCATTTAAATACCAAATAGCCGCAGGGTAATCACCAATAAAGCCTGGCACTAGGGTGGCGGTATCTTCATCATAAGCGCGCTGCCCATCTTCATTTAATAAGCTGGAAATATTGTAATGCGCGTTGTGATGAATAAGCGTGTAAGCTTTATGTGAAGCATCGTCTTGCTTAACCAAAATATACGATAACTGCGGTAATAAATTTATAGCCTTAGCTGGCATATTGTTCAGTGCATTTAATGGCGTGGGTACTTTTGTGTAGTCGTAGTGCTCACTCAGTACTGGCGCTAAAGTTTGCTTAACTAACCCATACAGCTCGTGTTGTGGGTCATCCGTTTTATATTCAATACCGCTAGGTTGGCTAAACTCTCGGTTGTTTTTAAAAAACTTAGATAAGCTTGGCGGAGACTTTCTATACCAGCTTTTTTTAATTTGATGGCGCTTCGCTTCAGGTAATAAAGCCAAAAAGTTTTGCTCACCCTCTAAACGTAAAAAGTCCATGTATAGGCGGGTCACTAATTGGTGGCCGATATTTCCGTATACATCAAAGCCTGCAACAAGTAAGTAATGAATACGCTCAAATAGCGCATAATCTAATACCCACATAGTTTTAGGCTCTTGACCAATAAAGCCTTTCACTACCGTAGCACTATCAAAGTGGCGAAATATTGTAAGCGCTGCATTTTTGTTATGGCCTTCACCTTTCCACAATAGGTCGGTGGTTAAATGCTCTCCGTTTTTAAACATCTCGTTAGCCAGCTCAACTTTGGCTTGTAAGTATTTTTTCTCACGCACTGAGTATTTAACCCAGCTAGAGATAGGCAATACATTGCTTTCTTCTGCTGCAGGTAATTCAAGGGCTTCTTCGTGCTGAAGTAACATGTCTTCAACTGCTGGAGTCGCGACTTTTTCAGGGTCTGCAAAGGCAACCCAAAAATGATCGTTAATCACATTAAGTGCAATTTGGCCGCGGCATACAGGCCCCTTAATAAAGCCCATAATAATTAGCTCAGCCTCATCAAGCATAAATTGATACTTGGAATTAATAGGAATTACTTCAAACGTTTTAAAAGGATTAGATGCCGCCTCGCTCTTATAACTTGGCATTTTAGTGACCGTATAATCGGGAGCTATAAATTGCTCATAAATACGTGCAAGCTTTGCATCATCAAGCTTTAGCGGTAAATGTGTTTTTGATAAAACAGTTGAGCGGTCTTGTAGTAAACGGTAATACACACGGCTTACTTTAGGGTCATCGTATGGTCGGCGCGTATTAATTAGCTTAATTTCTTCGCCTGGCGGCGTACTTGAACGAACCAGTTTAAAAAAGCTCTGTGGTTTATCAGAACCAAAATAAATATGGGCTAAAAACCAATGCTCGTAAATATAACGTGCGGCTAATTGGTATTTTAAGCTGTCTTGATTTAAAAACGTTTCCCAGTTTTTAACGTTTGTTAGCTCGGCTTTGGTGGGCGGTTTAATATGCGCCATTTTTCCACCGTCTTTAAGCCACTTTTGTAAATGATAAAATTTCTGGCTAGACACGCCCGGTAAACCGTAAGGCATACCGCCATGAGGCTGCTCTGCAGCTAAACGATCGAATTCTCCCATAGTGGCGCATGTTTGAGAGCGGCTAAGTGAAAAGTCAAATTCATCATCAAGAATTTCATTCTCTGGTAACGGTGCACTTTGCTTAAGCACTAAAGAATTAAATAAAACCCCACCGGCAAGGTTTGCTTCTGGGTTTTGGTCACGTTCGTTAAGTACCGGAGTAAAGCCCTTTTTACGCCATTGCTCAGTGCTGGTTGCATCAAATAATAACCGGCTTGGTGTAGTGGCTAATAGCCGTGTACCATCATAAACAAGCTCTTTGCTTAGCCCTCTATCTATCCCTTCAGGGGACGAAAGCTTTAGCTGACAAGGCGCATCATAACAGCCATGGCATACTACACAGCGTGTATCTAGCACAGGTTTTACTTCTTGCAAAAACTCGGCACCAGCACCTGTATCATGCGGCACTATACGCTGCTGCGTTTGTTCATCACCAAATAAGTCGTTGTAGTGAGCATTGCCTAAATAAGCACACCCGCTGAGGATAATAAAAACGAATGTGCTGATCAGAATTTTTTTCATTCTTCATCCTCATCACCCAGGTCGAAGGTTGGCATCATATCCATTTGTGGAGAGACAAAAGTCTGGTTGTCGTGGGTATTTAACACCACACTTAACAGTGGGCCGTGGGTCAGCGTTATTTGTGCATCGTGCTCTTGGTTTAATAACGCATTAAATTCGCTGCTATGCGGCGCAAGCTCATACTCTTTTAAACTAATAGCGATACTGCTATCAGGTGCTGGGTTTTGGCATATCTGCGTCAGTAGCTCATCATCAAGAGCAAATGAAATGTCTAAATCGGGCTTTTCTACATCTCGCTCACTAAGCGACTCATTTAAAATAAATAACGGTAAGGTTAATTTACTATCTTGTTCAAATTCCATTGTGCTCTCTTGCTGACTGACGGTGTAATTACCCGCCATTATAGCAAAAAAGCACATAATTACTGCGCCTAAATAACCACACTAAAGTCTAAAATTTAGCCTTAAGCGCTGTTAATGACTAAGCTTTAATATCATCCATTGCCGATTCAATAATAGAAAATACGGCGCCTTGAGGGTCGCAAATAACACTAAAACGCCCTACATCAGGAATATCTGTGGCAGGTACACATACTTGCCCTCCAAGAGTCGCCGCTTTTTTTACATAGCTATCGCAGTTATCCACGGCGAAGTAAATCATCCAATGGGGAGGTACGTCTTGTGGCCACTCATCAGTCATTTGTAGCATGCCTGCTACCGGCTTACCTGCAACTAAAAACAAGGTGTAATCCATACCTTCCATAGGCTTTGTTTCACTTTTCCACCCCAATAGTTCACAGTAAAAATGACGGCTTGTTTCACTATCGCGCGTTGCCATTTCATGCCAATAAGGCGTGTTGAGCTCACAAGGACGCTTACATCCTATATGCTCTTTACCTTGCCACAATGCCACCGTGGCACCCGCGGGGTCTTTAAGCATTAACATACGCCCTGCATCCATAACATTATGAGGGCCTGCTATAATTTGCGCACCGAGCTCTTGCGCCTTAATTGCACATGCATCAACATCATCTACGGCAATATAGGTAAGCCAGTAGCTAGGCGTAGAGGCCACTTGCTCTTTAGGCATTTGATACATGGCAGCAATATCGTCACCTTGCTTTTGTAGCATAGTGTAATACTCATCATCGCCAATGGGCTGATCATCATTTCCCCACTCAAACAACGAGGTATAAAAAGCTTTCCCGTCTTGCCAATTATGAGTACACAGTTCAGCCCAGCAAAATATACCTTGCGGATAGTTATTTTTATTATTCATCGCCCATTTCCTGTTGTAAATTTAAGCCATTTTTAGCTTAGGCTAATACCCTGTAAGTGTCGATAGTTATTCACTCAATAAACCCCCTTACACACCAGTGACCACTTCTACTCGGGCTTTGTAAAGCCAGCCCAAACAGCATTATTTACATTAACGCAAAGCAGCTAAAAGCTGATAGCTAAACACTAATCACTTTTCTTCAGGCATTAAAAAACCCGAGGCTAAGCTCGGGTTTTTATAGAATTAATTAACTTAAACGTTAACTATTACTCATTGAAGGTTGCTACGTTGCACCTACGCCTAAAGGTAATAGCGCCACCGATGTGACCTCTTTTTAGTATTAATTAGCTAGGCTAATTATTACTCATTGAACGTTGCTACATAGCACCTACGCCTAAAGCTAATAGCGCCACCTTCACATGACGTAAATTTCATGCATTAAAAAACCCGAGGCTAAGCTCGGGTTTTTATAGTATTAATTAACTTAAACGTTAACTATTACTCATTGAACGTTGCTACGTTGCACCTACGCCTAAAGGTAATAGCGCCACCTTCACATGACGTAAATTTCAGGCATTAAAAAACCCGAGGCTAAGCTCGGGCTTTTTATAGTATTAATTAACTTAAACGTTAACTATTACTCTACGATAGTTGCTACAACACCAGCACCTACAGTACGGCCACCTTCACGGATAGCGAAACGAAGACCTTCGTCCATCGCGATTGGCGCGATTAGAGTTACTGTCATCTTAACGTTATCACCAGGCATTACCATTTCTACGCCTTCTGGTAACTGTACGTCACCTGTTACGTCAGTTGTACGGAAGTAGAACTGTGGACGGTAACCTTTGAAGAAAGGAGTATGACGACCACCTTCATCTTTAGAAAGTACGTATACTTCTGAAGTGAATGTAGTGTGTGGGTTGATTGAACCAGGCTTAGCAAGTACTTGACCACGTTCAACATCTTCACGCTTAGTACCACGTAGAAGTGCACCAATGTTCTCACCAGCACGACCTTCGTCAAGAAGCTTACGGAACATTTCAACACCAGTACAAGTAGACTTAGTAGTCTCTTTGATACCAACGATTTCAACTTCGTCGTTCACGTTGATGATACCAGCTTCAACACGACCAGTTACTACTGTACCACGGCCTTGGATTGAGAAAACGTCTTCGATAGGCATGATGAATGGCTTATCGATGTCACGCTCTGGCTCTGGGATGTAAGAATCTAGTGCTTCTGCAAGCTCAACGATCTTGTCTTCCCACTGCTTTTCGCCTTCAAGTGCTTTAAGAGCAGAACCTTGAATTAGTGGTAAGTCATCACCTGGGAAGTCGTACTCAGAAAGAAGTTCACGAACTTCCATTTCTACTAGCTCAAGTAGCTCTTCGTCGTCAACCATGTCACATTTGTTCATGAATACAACGATGTAAGGTACGCCAACCTGACGAGAAAGTAGGATGTGCTCACGCGTTTGTGGCATAGGGCCGTCAGTCGCAGCTACTACTAAGATAGCGCCGTCCATTTGAGCAGCACCAGTGATCATGTTTTTAACATAATCGGCGTGTCCAGGACAATCTACGTGTGCGTAGTGACGAGTTGGTGTATCGTACTCAACGTGAGAAGTTGAGATTGTGATACCACGCTCGCGCTCTTCTGGAGCGTTATCGATTGATGCGAAATCTTTAGCAACACCGCCGTATACTTTTGCAAGTACGTTAGTGATTGCTGCAGTTAGTGTAGTTTTACCGTGGTCAACGTGGCCGATTGTACCAACGTTTACGTGCGGTTTTACGCGTTCAAACTTTTCTTTTGCCATCTTAAAAAATTCCTAATTAAGAAATTAAAGCCTGACTCACTATTGAGCCAGACAAGCTAAAATCATATAACAGCGCGAGCTGAAATTATTGTATCTGCAACATTTTTAGAGGCTTCAGCGTACTTCAAAAACTCCATAGAGTAAGAAGCACGGCCCTGTGTTGCAGATCGTAAAGCAGTTGCATAACCAAACATTTCAGAAAGAGGAACCTGAGCATTAACTTGCTTAAGTCCACCTATTGCATCTTCCATGCCTTCGATTATGCCGCGACGACGGTTTAAGTCGCCAACTACATCACCCATGTTTGAGTCAGGAGTGATTACTTCAACCTTCATCATTGGCTCTAAAAGTACAGGGTCAGCTTTAAGCGCCCCAGCTTTCATTGCCATTGAACCTGCAATTTTAAATGCCATTTCATTCGAGTCTACATCATGGAATGAACCATCATATAAAGTCGCTTTAACGCCAAGTAATGGGTAGCCTGCCAGTACACCTTGAGACATTTGCTCTTGGATACCTTTGTCTACCGCAGGGATAAATTCTTTTGGAACCGAACCACCTACAGTTTCGTTAACGAACTCATAAATTGGTGCTTCATCATCCGAAATATCCATCGGTTCAAGTTTAACCCAGACGTGACCATATTGACCACGACCACCTGATTGACGTACAAACTTCCCTTCAACTTCAACAGTTGAACGAATAGTTTCTCGGTATGCAACCTGCGGCTTACCAACGTTACATTCAACACTGAATTCACGTTTCATACGGTCGACAATGATATCAAGGTGAAGTTCACCCATACCAGAGATTATAGTCTGGCCTGATTCTTCGTCAGTTTGTACACGAAAAGACGGATCTTCTGCGGCTAGTTTACCTAGTGCAATACCCATCTTATCTTGGTCAGCGATTGTGCGAGGCTCAACCGCAACAGAGATAACTGGCTCTGGGAACTCCATACGCTCTAGCGTAATGATAGAGTTCGGATCACACAGTGTCTCACCTGTTGTTACGTCTTTAAGACCAATAGCTGCCGCAATATCGCCTGCGTGAACTTCTTTGATCTCTTCACGTGAGTTTGAATGCATCTGTACGATACGACCAAATCGCTCACGCTTACTTTTAACTGGGTTATAAACCGCGTCACCCTGTTTAACAGTACCAGAGTAAACACGGAAAAAGGTTAAAGTGCCAACAAACGGGTCTGTTGCAATTTTAAATGCAAGTGCAGCAAACGGCGCTTTATCATCAGCTGGACGTTCTTCCTCAGTTCCATTTTCTAGGATACCTTGGATTTGTTTCACTTGTGTTGGTGCAGGCATGTATTCAACAACGCCATCAAGCACAGCTTGAACGCCTTTGTTTTTAAATGCACTACCACACGTAATGGGAACAATTTCGTTCGCTAATGTGCGTTGACGTAAGGCGGATTTAATCTCTGCTTCACTTAACTCTTCACCTTCTAAGTACTTATCCATTAGTTCTTCAGAGGCTTCAGCTGCACTTTCAACTAAATGAGAGTGCCATTCTTGAGCGAGCTCTTGAAGTTCTGCCGGTATTGCCTCATAAGAGAAAGTCATACCCTGGTCCGCTTCGTTCCAGTTAATGGCTTTCATTTTTATAAGGTCAATAACACCTTTAAAGTCGTCTTCAGCGCCAATTGGCAACTGGATTGGAACAGGCGTTGCTCCAAGACGAGATTTCACCTGGTCTACAACCGTTAAGAAGTCAGCGCCGGTGCGATCCATTTTATTTACGAAGATCATTCTTGGAACTTCGTATTTGTTCGCTTGGCGCCAAACTGTCTCAGTTTGCGGCTGTACACCTGATGAAGCACAAAGAACAACTACCGCACCATCAAGTACACGTAAAGAACGCTCTACTTCGATAGTGAAATCTACGTGTCCTGGAGTATCAATAATATTGATACGATGGTCGTCAAATTGCGCGTCCATCCCTTTCCAGAAACACGTTGTTGCAGCAGAAGTGATTGTGATACCACGCTCTTGTTCCTGCTCCATCCAATCCATAGTTGCGGCGCCATCATGTACTTCACCGATCTTATGAGAAAGACCTGTGTAGAACAGAACACGTTCTGTTGTGGTGGTTTTGCCTGCATCTACGTGAGCTACTATGCCGATATTACGGTAGCGCTCAAGTGGAGTTGTACGTGCCATATGATCCTCTTAAAGGTTAAGGACAGATTACCAACGGTAATGTGCGAATGCTTTATTCGCTTCAGCCATACGGTGAACGTCTTCACGTTTCTTAACCGCAGTGCCTTTGTTGTCAGCAGCGTCAACGATTTCTTGAGCTAAACGTAAGCCCATAGATTTTTCGCCACGCTTACGTGCAGCGTCTACTAACCAACGCATACCTAATGCGTTGCGACGTACTGGACGTACTTCAACTGGAACTTGATAAGTTGAACCACCAACACGGCGAGATTTAACCTCTACCTGTGGACGGATGTTATCAAGTGCAGATTCAAAGATTTCTAGGTGCGACTTGCCTGATTTCTCAGCAGCCACGTCTAGCGCACCATAAACAATTTTTTCAGCAGTAGATTTCTTGCCGTCTAACATTACGATGTTAACGAATTTAGCAAGAAGTTCCGATCCGAACTTAGGATCTGGAAGAATTTTACGTTGACCTATTACGCGTCTTCTAGGCATTTTGTATCTCCGGTTTATTCAGGTTTGTCCTTTTGGAACAATCACCCAAAACAATAATTAATAATATTTAGTGCTTGGCCTTACTAACGGAAAACAATTAGCCTTTAGGGCGTTTTGCACCGTATTTAGAACGAGCTTGACGACGGTCGCTAACGCCTGCACAGTCAAGTGCACCACGTACAGTGTGAAAACGCACACCTGGTAAATCTTTAACACGACCACCACGGATTAGGATTACACTGTGCTCTTGAAGGTTATGACCTTCACCACCGATGTATGATGTTACTTCGAAACCGTTAGTTAAACGTACACGAGCTACTTTACGTAACGCTGAGTTTGGTTTCTTAGGTGTAGTTGTATATACGCGAGTACATACACCACGCTTTTGCGGACACGCTTTAAGCGCAGCTGAGTTACTTTTAGTAACCTTGCTACGACGTGGCTTACGCACTAGCTGGTTAATAGTTGCCATTTAAATAGCTCCTGAAATTAAAATTACTACTGAAAAAAATAAAAAAATCCGCCCTTTTTACAAGCTTGTAACATACATGCAAGTAAATGGGTGGCGGAATTTTAATGAGCAAAGTTTAACCTGTCAACCTAAACTCATCGTAAGACAGTAGATAACTGTCTTACGATTTATTAATCTGTTGATTAATAAGAGTTTATTGATTTCCAGATAAATCTGCGTTCAGAGCATCTGTTAGTGCTTGAGTTGCCTCTTCTGCACTTACTGTTTGCTCTTCAACAACTTCACCCTGCTTGCGGCGAGCCATACGGTCTTGGTGATACGCAAAGCCAGTACCGGCTGGGATCAGACGACCCACAATTACGTTTTCTTTCAGACCACGAAGCTCATCGCTCTTACCATTCACTGCGGCATCTGTAAGAACACGTGTTGTTTCTTGGAAAGACGCTGCCGAGATGAAAGATTCGGTTGCTAGTGATGCTTTCGTGATACCCATAAGTTGTATTTCAAACTTCGCTGGGATTTTACCTTGTTTTTCAAGGTCACGATTAGCGATATTAACGCGAGCTACTTCAATTTGCTCACCCGCTAAGAACTCAGTATCACCGCCGTCAAGGATGGTACATTTACGTAGCATCTGACGAATAATTGTTTCAATGTGCTTATCATTGATCTTAACGCCCTGCAAACGGTAAACCTCTTGCACTTCGTTAACAATGTAGTTAGCAACATGAGTCACACCACGTAGGCGTAAGATGTCATGTGGTGATTCAGGACCATCGGCGATAACTTCACCTTTAGACACTTGCTCACCTTCAAACACGTTAAGTTGACGCCACTTAGGAATCATCTCTTCGTAATGATCGCCTTCAGCTGGTGTAATAACTAAACGTTTCTTACCTTTAGTCTCTTTACCGAAGCTAATAGTACCTGTGATTTCAGCTAAGATAGCTGGATCTTTTGGCTTACGTGCTTCAAATAAGTCGGCTACGCGTGGTAGACCACCCGTGATATCACGAGTTTTCGAACCTTCTTGCGGAATACGTGCAAGTACGTCACCTGGGTTTGCTGTAACGCCATCTGTCACTTCAATCGTAGTGAATGAAGGTAGACGTGTTTCTTGCAAGCCGCGCTCTTCACTTTCGATGATAAGCTTAGGCTCTTTCGCATTTACTTTAGCAAGGTCTTTAACAACTACACGGGTTAAGCCGGTTAGTTCATCAGTTTGTGCTTCAGTATTTGAGTCATCAATATCGCTGAACGAGATTTTTGACTTATGCTCAAGAACGATTGGGTGACTATGCGGGTCCCAAGTAGCAACGATGTCGTTACCTTGAACTTCTGCATTGTCTTGTACTGTTAGTACCGCACCGTAAGGTACTTTATAACGCTCTTTTTCACGACCGAAGCTATCAATGATAGTGATTTCAGTTGAACGTGAAGTAATTACAATCTTACCGTCGGTATTAAGTACATACTTAGCGTTATGTAGTTTTAACGTACCGTCAGTTTTAACTTGTACATTGTTTTCAGCTGATGCTCTTGATGCCGCACCACCGATGTGGAATGTACGCATCGTAAGCTGTGTACCCGGCTCACCGATTGATTGTGCCGCGATAACACCTACTGATTCACCCGCGTTGATGATATGACCACGTGCAAGGTCACGACCATAACACTTAGCACATACACCAAAGTCGTTATCACAGGTGATAACAGAACGTACGCGAACTTCATCTACTGAGTGCTCTTCTAAAAGGTCACACAGTTTTTCATCAAGCATGATATTACGTTCTACTAATACAGTATCTGTATTAGGGATAACCACAGGCTCAGCTACAACACGACCTAGTACACGTTCGCGAAGTGCTTCTACAACGTCACCACCTTCAATAAGCGGTTTCATTGTTAAGCCATCTTCTGTGCCACAGTCGTCTTCATTGATTACCAAATCTTGTGCAACGTCTACTAGACGACGCGTTAGGTAACCTGAGTTAGCTGTTTTAAGTGCTGTATCGGCAAGACCTTTACGCGCACCGTGCGTTGAGATGAAGTACTGTAGTACGTTTAGACCTTCACGGAAGTTAGCCGTGATTGGCGTCTCGATGATTGAACCATCTGGACGTGCCATTAGACCACGCATACCTGCTAGCTGACGGATCTGAGCGGCACTACCACGAGCACCTGAGTCGGCCATCATAAACACTGAGTTAAATGACGGTTGCTCTTCTTCTTCACCTTTGGCATTGATAACCGTGTCTTTAGACAAGTTGGCCATCATTTCACGTGATAAGTTTTCATTTACACGTGACCAGATATCGATAACTTTATTGTACTTTTCACCAGCCGTTACAAGACCTGATTGGAATTGTTGGTTGATTTCAGTTACTTCAGCTTCAGCTGATTCAATGATTGATGCTTTAACTGGTGGGATAACTAAGTCATCGATACCAATTGAAACACCTGACTTCATTGCGTAGTGGAAACCGGTGTACATAACTTGGTCAGCAAACACAACAGTGTCTTTAAGACCTAGACGACGGTAACACTCGTTTAATAAGCCAGAAATCTGCTTTTTACCTAATGCTTGGTTGATTGACTCAAACGGCATGCCTTTAGGTAAAATTAGAGACAGAATTGCACGACCAACAGTAGTGTCGATAAGCGTTACAGTGTCTTCAACAACACCTGCTTCGTTAGTGATTGACTGACTAATACGCACTTTAACGCGCGCGTGAAGTTCTGCGTTACCACTACGGTATGCTTTTTCTGCTTCTTTAGGATCTTTAAATACAATGCCTTCGCCTTTCGCATTAATGCGATCGCGCGTCATGTAGTAAAGACCTAATACAACATCCTGTGAAGGAACGATGATTGGCTCACCATTCGCTGGAGATAGAATGTTGTTAGTAGACATCATTAGTGCACGAGCTTCTAACTGAGCTTCAAGCGTTAACGGTACGTGTACCGCCATTTGGTCACCATCGAAGTCGGCGTTGTAAGCCGCACATACTAATGGGTGTAAATGGATTGCTTTACCTTCTATTAGTACAGGTTCGAACGCTTGGATACCTAAACGGTGAAGTGTAGGTGCACGGTTAAGTAATACTGGATGTTCACGAATTACTTCGTCTAGTACATCCCATACTTCCGCTACTTCGCGCTCTACCATTTTCTTAGCAGCCTTGATTGTCGTAGCCATGCCGCGACGCTCTAATTTGCCATAGATGAATGGTTTGAATAGCTCAAGTGCCATCTTCTTAGGAAGACCACATTGGTGAAGCTTAAGTGTAGGACCAACCGTGATTACAGAACGGCCAGAGTAATCTACACGCTTACCAAGTAAGTTCTGACGGAAACGACCTTGCTTACCCTTGATCATATCAGCAAGAGATTTAAGCGGACGCTTGTTAGAACCTGTAATTGCACGACCACGACGACCGTTATCAAGTAGCGCATCTACCGCTTCTTGTAACATACGTTTTTCGTTGCGTACGATAATATCTGGTGCAGCTAAATCTAATAGACGCTTAAGACGGTTATTACGGTTAATAACACGACGGTAAAGGTCGTTTAGATCAGATGTCGCAAAACGACCACCGTCTAGCGGTACTAATGGACGTAAGTCAGGTGGCAATACTGGAAGTACTGTCATGATCATCCACTCAGGGTTATTGCCTGATTGGTGGAACGATTCCATTAACTTAAGACGCTTAGTGATCTTTTTACGCTTCGTTTCAGAGTTAATTGTTGGTAACTCTTCACGCATTTCTGCAATTAATTGGCCAAGATCAAGTTCACGAAGCAAGTCTAATACTGCTTCTGCACCCATCTTAGCTTCAAACTCATCACCGTGCTCTTCAAGTGCATCTAGGTATTCTTCTTCACCTAATAGTTGACCACGCTCAAGCGTTGTCATACCAGGCTCAGTCACTACGAATGATTCGAAGTAAAGAACACGTTCAATATCACGAAGTGTCATATCAAGCATTAAGCCAATACGAGACGGTAATGATTTTAAAAACCATATATGTGCTACTGGGCTCGCAAGGTCGATATGACCCATACGATCACGACGCACTTTTGTAAGTGTAACTTCAACGCCACACTTCTCACAGATCACACCACGGTGTTTAAGGCGTTTATATTTACCACATAAACACTCATAATCTTTCACTGGGCCGAAAATACGGGCACAGAATAAGCCATCGCGCTCAGGCTTGAAAGTACGGTAGTTAATAGTCTCAGGTTTCTTTACTTCACCGTATGACCATGAACGAACCATGTCTGGTGAAGCAAGACCAATGCGAATTGCATCGAATTCTTCGGTCTTATTTTGTTGCTTCAGAAACTTAAGTAAGTCTTTCACCTTAGCTCTCCTGTCGGAGTTAATCTTGAGGGCGGATAATCTCGCCCCTACATTCTATTCAGCCGTAACAGATGCTGCAGGGTTAACTGCAGCATCTAATTGGCTTAATTTTCTTCCAACTCGATGTTGATACCCAGTGAGCGGATTTCTTTCAACAATACGTTGAACGATTCTGGCATACCTGGTTCCATTTTATGGTTACCATCAACGATGTTTTTATACATCTTAGTACGACCGTTCACGTCATCCGATTTCACTGTTAGCATTTCTTGTAGAGTGTAAGCAGCACCGTAAGCTTCAAGTGCCCATACTTCCATCTCACCAAAACGCTGGCCACCGAACTGTGCTTTACCACCCAGCGGCTGCTGAGTAACAAGGCTGTAAGAACCAGTAGAACGTGCGTGCATCTTATCGTCAACCAAGTGGTTAAGTTTAAGCATGTACATGTAACCAACAGTTACTTGACGTTCAAACTGATCGCCAGTACGGCCATCATAGAGTGTAACCTGACCACTTCTTGGGTATCCACCAAGCTCTAGCATATCTTTGATTTCGTCTTCTTTAGCGCCATCAAATGCAGGAGTAGCGATTGGTAAACCACCTTTTAAGTTATCAGCTAAACGACGAATTTCATCATCAGAGAAGCTAGCAATATCTACTTCTTGACGAGATTCACCGATTTCGTAAGCTTGCTTGATGAATTCAAGTAGCTCATGTAGCTCACGTTGTTCCTTCATCATTTCCTCTAAGCGCTCACCAATACCACGTGCAGCTAGACCCATATGTGTTTCAAGGATCTGACCGATGTTCATTCGTGATGGTACACCTAGTGGATTCAGTACGATATCTACCGTACGACCTTTATCATCGTATGGCATATCTTCTACTGGTACGATAGTCGAGATAACACCTTTGTTACCGTGACGACCCGCCATTTTATCACCCGGTTGGATACGACGTTTAACAGCTAGGTATACTTTAACAATCTTAAGTACGCCTGGTGCTAAGTCATCACCTTGAGTAATTTTACGACGTTTGTTTTCAAACTTCTTATCGTATTCAGCTTTAAGCTCATCGTACTGTGCAGCTAGTTGCTCAAGTTCAGCTTGCTTGTCTTCTTGTGCAAGGCTTTGAGTAAGTAGCTTTTCAGCATTTAGTGACGCTAAGTTGTCTTCATCGAAGCCTGCTGCAGCAAGTAGCTTGCGAGCACGGTCTAATACACCAGCTTCTAGAATACGGAACTCTTCGTTGAAGTCTTTCTTCGCTTCGCGAAGCTGCATATCTTCAACTTCTAACGCACGCTTATCTTTTTCAACACCATCACGGGTGAAAACTTGTACGTCAATTACAGTACCAGTTACAGAGTTTGGTACACGTAAAGAGCTGTCTTTAACGTCAGACGCTTTTTCGCCGAAGATAGCACGCAGTAGCTTCTCTTCAGGTGTTAATTGCGTCTCGCCTTTCGGAGTCACTTTACCTACTAGGATATCGCCGCCTTTAACTTCAGCACCAATATAAACAACGCCTGATTCATCAAGCTTGCCTAGCGCAGACTCACCCACATTCGGGATATCTGCAGTGATCTCTTCAGGACCTAATTTAGTATCACGGGCAACACACTGTAGTTCTTGAATGTGGATAGTCGTTAGACGATCTTCTTCAACTACGCGCTCTGATAGTAAGATTGAATCCTCGAAGTTATAACCGTTCCATGGCATGAATGCCACGCGAAGGTTTTGACCAAGGGCTAAGTCACCTAAGTCAGTCGAAGGACCATCTGCTAACACGTCACCACGAGTAACCGGTTCGCCAACCATGCACGTTGGTTTTTGGTTAATACATGTATTTTGGTTAGAACGTGTGTATTTAGTAAGGTTGTAAATATCGATGCCCGCTTCACCAGGAATACGCTCATCGTCATGTACGTTTACAACGATGCGGCTAGCATCGGCGTACATTACTTCACCACCACGTTTAGCAACAATCGTTACACCAGAATCTTTCGCTAGTGTTAACTCAATACCTGTACCTACTAACGGCTTATCCGCTTTCAATGTTGGTACTGCTTGACGTTGCATGTTTGAACCCATCAATGCACGGTTAGCATCATCGTGTTCTAGGAACGGGATAAGTGCTGCCGCTACAGAGATCACCTGTTGTGGTGATACATCCATATATTGCTGGTCCATGCGACCCATAAAGGTAGATTCACCTTTGTGACGACACGGAATAAGTTCATCAACAAACTCATTGGTTTCGGTTAAGTTTGAGTTCGCCTGTGCGATAACAAACTGACCTTCTTCAATGGCTGATAAATAATCAACTTCATCAGTTACTACACCATCTACCACTTTACGGTAAGGTGTTTCTAAGAAACCGTAATCATTTGTACGTGCGTACGTAGATAACGAGTTAATTAGACCGATGTTTGGACCCTCAGGAGTCTCGATTGGACATACGCGACCATAGTGAGTTACGTGAACGTCACGTACTTCAAAGCCAGCGCGCTCACGCGTTAGACCGCCCGGACCTAATGCAGAAATACGACGCTTATGCGTTACTTCTGATAGCGGGTTATTTTGGTCCATAAACTGTGATAACTGAGACGAACCGAAGAACTCTTTAACCGCTGCCGAAATAGGCTTAGCGTTAATAAGATCTTGTGGCATTATCGCGTCAAGGTCACCTAAGCTTAAACGCTCACGTACAGCACGTTCTACACGTACTAGACCAACACGGAATTGGTTCTCAGCCATTTCGCCAACACTACGTATACGACGGTTGCCTAAGTGGTCAATATCATCAACATCGCCTTGACCGTTACGAATAGCAATTAATACTTTCATAACAGACACGATGTCTTCTTTGCTTAATGTGCCAGGGCCTGTGTCTGTATCGTAACCAACACGGCTATTGAACTTCATACGACCTACAGTAGATAAGTCATAACGTTCTTCAGAGAAGAATAAGTTCTCGAATAAGGCTTCAGCCGCGTCTTTCGTCGGTGGCTCGCCTGGGCGCATCATGCGGTAAATTTCTACTAATGCTTCTAAACGGTTGCTAGACGAGTCAATATTTAATGTATTTGACATGTAAGCGCCGCTGTCCACTTCATTGATGTATAACGTCTCAATTTTAGTGTGACCTGCTTTAACCAATTCAGCCATCAACTCTAGTGATAGCTCGTCATTAGCGTTTGCAATAACTTCACCTGTTGACTCATCAACATAGTTTTTAGCTACAATACGGCCAATGATGTACTCATGTGGTACTTCTAATTGATTAATGCCTTTTTTCTCGATGCTCTTGATGTGGCGTGCCGTAATACGACGACCGCTTTCAACAAGTACTTCACCGTCTTCGCCTTTGATATCAAAAGCGGCAGTTTCACCACGTAAACGTGAAGGCACAAGTTCCATAAGAACTTTACCGTCAGTTACTTCAAACGCGGTAGTATCGAAGAACATATCTAAGATTTCTTCGCTAGAGTACTCAAGTGCACGTAAAATAATAGACGCCGGTAATTTACGACGACGGTCTATACGTACATATAAGTTATCTTTTGCATCAAATTCGAAGTCTAACCATGAACCACGGTAAGGTATAACGCGTGCGTTATATAATACTTTACCCGATGAATGGGTTTTACCGCGGTCGTTATCAAAGAATACACCAGGGCTACGGTGTAGCTGAGAAACGATAACACGCTCTGTACCATTGATTACAAAAGTACCGGTATCAGTCATGAGCGGAATTTCGCCCATGTAAACTTCTTGCTCTTTAATGTCTTTAACTGTGCCTGGAGCTTCTTTGTCCATAACTACTAGACGCAGTTTCACGCGAAGTGGAGCAGAATAAGTCACACCGCGAATTTGACATTCTTTTACATCGAATACTGGCTCACCAATACGATAACTTACGTATTGAAGCTCAGAATTTCCCGAGTAGCTTTTAATAGGGAACACAGAACGGAAGGCTGCTTCCAAACCATGATCGCCATCAGCGTCTGGGACTAAGAATTTTTTAAACGATTCTAACTGTGTCGACAGTAAGAAAGGTATATCCAAAACTTGTGGACGTTTACCAAAATCCTTACGGATACGTTTCTTTTCAGAA
Organism: Pseudoalteromonas sp. CuT4-3; assembly: GCF_035666335.1. Taxonomy (NCBI): domain Bacteria; kingdom Pseudomonadati; phylum Pseudomonadota; class Gammaproteobacteria; order Alteromonadales; family Pseudoalteromonadaceae; genus Pseudoalteromonas; species Pseudoalteromonas sp. CuT4-3. Next base: position 316,070 of record NZ_CP142030.1, on the reverse strand, counting down.
TAAGAGTAAGCCATGGGGTTCCTCAGCTTGCTGATCTTTGACCCGACCTGTTCTTGTAAGAACAGACTTAACTGGCATCTATGCCAAGATTTACAACATTTAATTGTTGTTCTAATTAACTCCGTCTTAGCAACACTAGCAAACTATAAAGCGTTGAAAGTAAAGAGAAAATCAGATTTTATTTGAGCTACAGGAATACATAACTCTATAGCGCAAAAAGGCCGGTGATTAAATAATCACCAGCCCTTGCCTGATTACTCAGGCAGCGAACCTAGCGTGAGCTAGATTACTTAACCTCAACTTCAGCACCAGCTTCAGTAAGGTCTTTTTGAAGTGCTTCAGCTTCTTCTTTAGATACACCTTCTTTGATAGGTGCAGGAGCAGCTTCAACAAGAGCTTTCGCTTCTTTAAGGCCTAGGCCTGTTGCGCTACGTACAGCTTTGATTGCCGCAACCTTGTTAGCGCCAGCGCCAGTAAGGATTACGTCAAATTCAGTTTTCTCTTCAGCAGCTTCAGCAGCAGGACCTGCTACCATAGCAGCTGCAGCAGTTACGCCGAATTTTTCTTCCATTGCTTCAACAAGAGCAACAACGTCCATTACTGACATTTCAGCAATTGCGTCAAGGATTTGGTCTTTAGTTACAGACATTACAAATTTCCTAATAATTAACGGACTCTAGGTCCAAATAAATTTACACCGAAAGAGAGGTTAAACAGCTTAAAATTAAGCAGCTTGCTCTTCTTTCTGTACACGTACTGCTTCAATTGTTTTACACAATTTGCCAGCAGACGCTTCTTTCATAGCGCTCATTAAGCGTGCAACAGCTTCATCGTATGTAGGTAATGTAGCAAGCATTGCTGCGTCTACGATGTTACCTTCAAAAGCGGCCGTTTTAAGCTCAAATTTCTCATTCTTTTTCGCGAAATCTGAGAAGATACGCGCAGCAGCACCAGGGTGCTCTGATGAGAAAGCGATTAAGCTTGGACCAACTAACGAATCAGATAGACATTCAAATTCAGTACCTTCAACAGCACGTTTTGCTAGAGTGTTACGAACAACTTTCATCCATACACCAGCTTCACGAGCTTCTTTACGAAGGGCTGTAATTGCGCCTACTGCTACACCACGAGAATCTGCAACAACTGCAGAAAGAGCACCATTGGCTGCTTCGTTGACTTCAGCAACAATTGCTTTTTTGCCTTGAAGATTTAAAGCCATGGGTGTTACTCCTGGTTTAATGGGTCACCGACACTCGGCTTCCCTGTTTTACTCTTCCCTATCAACAAACTTGATAGAGATGCTTTTTACGGCGAGAGCCAGAAGAGATTAGGAAAAATCTATCTGGGGATTCACACCGTCTACGTAGGTAATATTAAGGCCGAAGCCGCCTACGGTCTTGGACGGAAGCCCAATTTATCGCATCACTCAAGAGCTTAGCGAAATTATGGACTTCAACCCGAATTCTTTACTTGTTAAATAATAAATTATTCAACAAAATGGCGCAAAATTATAGTACAAATTTCACGCCATGTAAACACCTATTAAGCTACAGAAGTGCTTAAAGTGTTTTGGTCAACAGCAACACCTGCGCCCATTGTTGTAGAGATGGTTACTTTCTTAACGTAAACACCTTTAGCTTGAGAAGGTTTAGCCTTCTTAAGCGCAACGATTAGAGCTTCAAGGTTTTGTTGAAGTTGCTCAGCAGTGAAATCAACCTTACCGATAGTAGTATGGATGATACCATTTTTGTCATTACGGTAACGTACTTGACCTGCTTTCGCATTTTTAACTGCTTCTGCAACGTTAGGTGTTACAGTACCAGTTTTAGGGTTAGGCATAAGACCACGTGGACCTAAGATTTGACCTAGTTGACCAACAACACGCATAGCGTCTGGTGATGCAACAACAACGTCAAAATCCATCTCGCCTTTCTTAACTAGTTCAGCAAGATCTTCCATGCCTACTAATTCAGCACCGGCTTCTTTTGCAGCTTCTGCATTAGCGCCTTGAGTGAATACAGCAACACGAACATCACGGCCAGTACCGTTAGGTAGTACAGTTGCACCACGAACGTTCTGGTCAGATTTACGAGCGTCAATACCAAGGTTAACAGCAACGTCAACACTTTCTACGAATTTAGCTGTCGCTAACTCTTTTAAAAGAGCAACTGCTTCATTGATTTCGTAATCTTTAGTTACTTCCACTTTTTCGCGGATAGTACGCATACGTTTAGTTAATTTAGCCATTTCTTAGTCCTCTACGTTCAAGCCCATCGCACGCGCAGAACCTGCGATAGTGCGAACCGCAGCGTCCATATCAGCCGCTGTAAGGTCAGCTCGTTTTGTCTCAACGATCTCTTCAAGTTGAGCACGAGTTACTGTGCCTACTTTTTCAGTGTTAGGACGGCCTGAGCCTGATTTGATACCAGCAGCTTTCTTAAGTAAGTAAGCAGCAGGTGGCGTTTTCATATCGAACGTAAATGAACGGTCACCGTAAACAGAGATCACTACAGGAACTGGAGCGCCTTTTTCGATAGACTCTGTACGCGCGTTAAACGCTTTACAGAATTCCATGATGTTTACACCGTGTTGACCTAGTGCAGGACCTACTGGAGGACTAGGATTAGCCATACCAGCGGCAACTTGTAGCTTGATTAAAGCTTCAACTTTTTTAGCCATTATAAATACCTCATTTGGTGGGTCTTAGCCTTGTGCGCGCGAGGACGCGTACTCTAACGGCTTCCCAGTTTAAAAATTGGTTTCGTACTTTTTGCGAGCAAAAATAAATTTTTGCCTTAATACAAAAAGGCCGCTGATTATAAGTTAATCAGCGGCCTTTTTCAAGCTTCGTGCCAAAATTTAAGTAAATAATGGCGAAGCTTTTTTAATCAATTACTTATCTTGTTCAACTTGACCAAATTCAAGTTCAACCGGTGTAGAACGACCAAAAATAAGTACCGACACTTTCACGCGGCTCTTTTCGTAGTCAACTTCTTCAACAACACCGCTAAAGTCAGCAAATGGACCATCAGTAACACGCACAACTTCACCTGGCTCAAATAATGTAGCTGGTTTAGGTGCTTCAGCGTTTTCTTGAAGACGGTTAAGAATGCGTTCTGCTTCTTTAGAACTAATAGGCGCTGGGCGGTCAGAAGTACCACCAATAAAGCCCATTACACGTTCAGTGCTGTTCACTAAGTGCCAGCTTGCATCGTTCATGTCCATTTGTACTAGTACGTAACCTGGGAAGAATTTACGCTCAGATTTACGCTTTTGACCGGCGCGCATCTCAACAACTTCTTCTGTTGGTACTAATATTTCACCAAAGCTCTCTTCAAGACCTTCAATTTTAATGTGCTCTGATAACGTTTGCGCTACACGCTTTTCGTAACCAGAGAATGCTTGTACAACGTACCAGCGTAATTTCTTTTCGTTATTGTCATCCGACATGGGATCAGATCTCCAATCCAGTTAAAAAGCCTACAGCGCGGAATAAAATGCCATCTAATCCCCAAAGGATAAGCGCCATAATCACTGTTGCAACCATTACGATTAATGTCGTGTGGGTAGTTTCTTGACGCGTTGGCCAAACAACTTTACGTACTTCAATGCGTGCTTCTTTAGCAAATGCTAAAAAGTCACGGCCTTTAGCGGTTTGCGAGGCAATACCTAAACCTGCTGCTATAGCAACCACAACGCCAATTGCACGTAGTAATACAGACTGATCTGCAAACATGTGATTACCAACAACTGCGCCTGCAAGTAGCGCGATTGCTACTAACCACTTTACCGACTCCATCGCACTTGATGGTGTTTCTACATTCGTGCTCATAATATTATTACCTTAACTACAGACACAACAACCCTACACAACGGCAGGGTTAATCCATTAAAATCTAAACTTAAAAACAGACTTATTTAAACCGATTTTTAACCCCAGACTTACTCAACTTATGAGTAAAAATGGCAGGGGCGGAGAGATTCGAACTCCCAACCGTCGGTTTTGGAGACCGCTGTTCTACCAATTGGAACTACGCCCCTGCAAAGTGGATGCCTATTATACTTACGCAAATCATTAACACAAGTCTAAAAGATACCCACATTGCAAAATCTCGATAAACTATTAAGTCCTTAATAATAAAAAGGCTTAATTAGCCCCTTTTACTAGCGGCACGCCATTATTACCAACTGGAATATAAACCGTTGTATGGTTAGGCGACTCAGCCATTTTTGCCTGCGCGTTTATAGCTTCATGTTGTAAATAATTTGCAGTAAGCGTTGCGTTAATTATTTTTTGAGCTTGGGCAATACCTTTTGCTTCTTCCACTCTTATTTCAGCATCTTTGCGTGCTATTTCTTTTTGTGTTTCTTTCTCTGCTAGTAACTGCTGCGCGGCAAGCTTTTTCTCTACAGCATTTGCGACAATGGCTGGGTAATTAATATCTCCCACTACTACATTTGCTAATTTAAAGGGCGTTGATGATAAATAAGTTTGTAAACGCAAACTAACTTCTTGCGCTATTTGTTCGCGGTTTGTTTTCAGCTCACCACTGTCGTACTTTTGCACAATGTCACGCACATAGGTTCTAAACGTTTCACGCACAAAGCGTTTATACCAGTTCTCAGCGCCATACTCTTCTACAACTGTTTTTACCGAGCCACTTTGAATCCCTATTACTGCATGAAAATCAAATTTTATATTTAAATCATCATTAGCAAGAATTCTGAATGTTTCAGTATACGTATTAGGTCGCATATCAATATTTACCACTTCATTACGAAGTAAAGAAACACCATAGTTAGCAGGTCCTTTCATGGTGCCTTGGTAGCCCCCTTCGCCAAATATTCTTGGTTTTTCGTACACATACCCTTCTTCACCTGCAGGCGTGCTTGGGTTAGTACATGCAGTTAAGCCAAACCCTACAACACCGGCCAAAATGGCACCTTTAACAAGGTTATTGACCAGGTTTTGCATCCCTGAATTTCTTGGTTTCATTATATGTCCTTGGTTATTTTTCTAATACTTTATATACATCACTTAGTAAGCTTGATGCGCCAAACCTAAATGTAGCGGCTTGTAAGTAGTCATCGCCCATAATTGAGCGTGTCAGTGCTAAATACTCCTTTGCATCAGTAACAGTTTTAACTCCGCCTGCGGCTTTAAAACCAACAACCTTACCCGACTCTTTAATAGCGCTGAGCATCACGTTTGTTGCGTCAAGCGTTGCATTTATTGCCACTTTACCTGTGCTGGTTTTTACAAAATCAGCTCCGCCTTGAATAGCCAAGTTTGTAGCTTTAGTGATTAGCTCTGCAGTTTTAAGTTCGCCACTTTCTATAATTACTTTTAATTGCGCTTTTGTACCGCAGGCTTTTTTACTTTGAGTTACATACTCCAGCACTTTGCTGTGCTCGCCAGCAATAAGTGCTTTATACGGGATCACTAAATCTATTTCATCCGCGCCGCGCTCAATTGCTATCAGTGTTTCGTTTATCACATCGCTCAGTGGCGCATCACCACTAGGAAAATTTGTTACCGTTGCTACTTTTACATGTTTAAGCTCACGCGCAGCCAGTGCTATTTTTGCATCATCTACAAAATCACTGTAAACGCATACTGCAGCAGGCGTGCCCAATTTAGGGTTAATACTATTTACAAGCTGCTGAATATCACTGGCCGTGTCTGAGGTGTTTAGGCTTGTTAAATCCATAAGCGACACAGCTAAGTGTGCATCGTTGTGTTGTTCAGTCATACGTGATCCCTTTAAGTAGGCGATAAATTAGGTTTAGCGCCATAGTAACAAATTAACGTAATCTCGCTATAGCTCATAACCAAACACTATAAGCACATTATTTTGCGTGTAATGCGCGTTAATCCCCTATAGATTAAGGCTTAAACCTAAAACAACCACCCATTATAACTTTTGGTTATATAAACTTGGTTTTAATTATTTTTTACTTACTAGTGCGCGCTATATTCTGCCCCCTGCTCAATAGCGTTTTATTTTAGATTTTATTTAGAGGTGTTAACCACGTGCAGTATTTACCTATCTTTACCAAACTCGACAACAAACCCGTGCTGGTTGTTGGCGGTGGAGAGGTCGCATTACGCAAATGTCGCGCGTTTTTAAAAGCCCGCGCAAATGTAACCTTAGTGGCACCTTGGTTTTGTGATGAACTAAAAGAACATGCACAAAACAATGAAGTAACGCTTATTGATGCCTATTTTGATGAGTCGCACCTTGATGGCAAAATGCTGGTTATAGCAGCCACAGACTTAGACGAAGTAAACAACAATGTATTTGAGCTAGCTAACGCACGCAATGTATTTGTAAATGTGGTTGATGACCAACCTAAATGTACGTTTATATTCCCATCAATTGTAGACCGTGACCCAATAACCATAGCTATTTCAAGTGCAGGCACCGCGCCAGTACTTGCTCGGCGACTACGTGAAAAGCTCGAAACGTTAATCCCACAACACATTGGCCCACTGGCTACTTTAGTTGGCAGTTTTAGAGACAAAGTAAAACAGCGCTTTAAGCACTTTGCCGATCGCCGCCAGTTTTGGGAAGGCGTGTTTGATTCATCAGTCGTAAGCAAAGTGCAAACAGGTAATACCGATGCAGCACAAGCACAACTAGAGCAAATGCTTGATGCTAAAGCCGAGCCAGAAGGCGAAGTGTATGTAGTGGGTGCAGGCCCAGGCGACCCTGAGCTTTTAACACTTAAAGCATTGCAGTTAATGCAGCAAGCCGATGTCGTTGTATACGACTATTTAGTGTCTGATGAAATTATGGAATTAGTACGCCGTGATGCCGATTTAGTTTGCGTAGGCAAGCGTATGGGCGATCACAGTGTAGCGCAAGAAGATACCAACCAAATGCTGGTTGATTTTGCTAAGCAAGGCAAAAAAGTATGCCGCATTAAAGGCGGCGACCCATTTATTTACGGCCGTGGTGGCGAAGAAGTACAAGTACTAGCTGCCAATAACGTTAATTATCAAATAGTACCGGGTATAACTGCCGCCGCTGGTTGTAGCGCGTATGCGGGTATTCCGCTTACTCACCGCGACCACGCACAAGCCATCCAGTTTGTAACAGGGCATTGTAAAAAAGATGGCCAAGAACTCGATTGGCAATCGCTTGCTAAAGCGCATCAAACTTTAGCTATTTATATGGGCGTTATTAAATCGCCACATATACAGGCTCAGCTTTTAAAACATGGGCTTAGCGCTAATACGCCAGTTGCCATAATCGAAAACGGCACGCGTAAAAACCAGCGTGTTGTTACGGGGCAATTAGGTGAGCTTGCAGATTTAATAGAGCGCAACAGTGTGGTATCGCCAGCATTACTTATTATTGGCGAAGTAGCCGCCCTGCACTCGCAGCTTGCATGGTTTGGCCAAAACGAGCAAACCAGTAGCTTTGCTCAGCCGCTAACCGGCGTATCAAATACATAATTATATTTTACTTAATCACTTTTAATCATTTTAGTAGGACGACTAACAATGGCTTTAACTCACCTTCAGCAACTTGAAGCTGAAAGTATCAAAATCATGCGCGAAGTCGCCGCTGAGTTTGAGAACCCAGTAATGCTTTACTCTATTGGTAAAGATTCATCGGTACTTTTGCACTTAGCGCGTAAAGCATTTTACCCTGCAAAAATTCCGTTTCCGTTATTACACGTAGACACCAACTGGAAGTTTCGTGAAATGATTGAGTTTCGCGATCGCCTTGCAAAAGAATACGGTTTTGACCTGCTGGTACACAAAAACCCAGAAGGCATGGCAATGGGTATTAGCCCGTTTGAGCATGGCTCGGGTAAACATACCGACATAATGAAAACCCAAGGCTTAAAGCAAGCGCTAGATAAATACGGCTTTGATGCTGCATTTGGTGGCGCACGCCGCGATGAAGAAAAGTCTCGCGCTAAAGAGCGTGTTTACTCGTTCCGCGATAAACACCACCGTTGGGACCCTAAAAACCAACGTCCGGAGCTTTGGAATACTTACAACAGCCAAGTTAACCCAGGTGAGAGCATTCGTGTATTCCCACTGTCTAACTGGACTGAGCTTGATATTTGGCAATACATTTACCAAGAAAACATTGAAATGGTTCCGCTTTATTTAGCGAAAGAGCGCCCTGTAGTAGAGCGCGACGGCACCTTAATTATGGTTGACGATGAGCGCATGCCACTTGCTGAGGGCGAAGTACCACAAATGAAGTCGGTACGTTTTCGTACTTTAGGCTGTTACCCACTTACCGGTGCAGTTGAATCTACAGCCAGTAACCTAACAGAAATTATTGAAGAAATGCTGCTATCTACGTCATCTGAACGTGAAGGCCGTGTAATAGATCACGACTCAGCAGGCTCAATGGAGAAGAAAAAACGTGAGGGGTATTTCTAATGTCTACCAATACTAACGACACCATTAACGAAGTAAAAGAGATTGGCATAGACGCCTACCTAGCACGCCAACAAGATAAAAGCTTATTGCGTATGCTTACCTGTGGCAGCGTAGATGACGGTAAATCAACACTGATTGGCCGCCTACTGCACGACAGCCACCAAATTTATGAAGATCAGCTAGCTGCTCTTCATAAAGATAACGAAAAAGTAGGTAACGCAGGCGAAGAGCTAGACTTAGCGCTACTAGTAGATGGCCTACAAGCTGAGCGCGAGCAAGGCATTACTATTGACGTAGCGTACCGTTATTTTTCAACGGCTAAGCGTAAATTTATTATTGCCGACACCCCAGGGCACGAGCAATACACACGCAACATGGTAACAGGCGCATCAACAAGCGATGTAGCCATTATTTTGGTTGATGCCCGCTACGGTGTGCAAGTACAAACTAAGCGTCATAGCTTTATTTGTGACTCGCTAGGTATTAAACAGTTTGTGGTAGCAATTAATAAAATGGATATCGTTGATTTTGACGAAACCGTTTATGAAAAAATCAAAGCCGATTACCTTAAATTTGCTGAGCAACTTAACGTATCAAACATTAAGTTTGTGCCTATGTCGGCGCTTAAAGGCGACAACGTAGTAACACGCTCTGCACATACGCCTTATTACACCGACAAGCCATTGCTTGAGCTTTTAGAAGACTCACCAGCGGCCGAAACCGATACCGGCTTTGAAGCACGCTTGCCTGTGCAATATGTAGTGCGCCCTAACTTAGACTTCCGTGGTTTTCAGGGCACATTGGCATCAGGTAAATTACAAGTTGGCGATGCAATAAAAGTATTACCGTCGGGTAAAACATCAAGCATTAAAGAAATTGTGACCTTTAATGGCAACCTAGATCACGCAGAGGCCGGCCAAGCAATTACCGTTACCCTCAATAGCGAAATTGATATTAGCCGCGGCGATGTTATTGTGCCGCAAAACTCAAGTGCAACGGTTACTAACCTTATACAAGCTAAACTTGTGTGGATGCACGAAGAGCCGCTGGTACTAGGTAAAAGCTACAACATTAAACTAGGTAGTAAAAATACATCAGCCGTGGTTAAAAAGATTGACCACACTATTGATGTAAACACCTTAGAGCACGGCACAGCCGATTCACTTCAGCTAAACGAAATTGCCATTGTCACGCTTGAACTAAGCGAAACAATATTAGCTGACGAGTATCACAACAACCACGAAACTGGCTCATTTATCCTTATCGACCGTTTATCTAACTTAACGGTTGCCGCAGGTATGATTGAGCAAGTACTAAAAAGCGAAAAACAAAACAGCGATTTCAGCGACTTTGAAATTGAGTTTAATAGCTTAGTACGCAAGCACTTCCCACATTGGCAAGCGCTTGATATTTCAAAACTGTAAGTATAAAAATGTCTGTTAGGAATATAAAAGCATGGTAGAGCAGCTCGTTTTAACAGGCATTATGCTTACCTTAGTTGGGTGCCTTTTTGGCACCCGTATTAATCCAGCATGGTTATTTGTAAGCGCTATTGGTACGGGTTATTTAACAGGCCTGATTGACCTTGAAAGCATGTTAGTAAACTACGCAAACCCGTCGCTCATTACCCTAGTATTATTAGTGCTTGTTTCAATCGCTATTGAAAAAACCACACTCATACAACAGCTTTCCCAATCGTTATCTAAAGGAAGCTTAGTAAAGTCGGTAACAAAGCTTGGTTTATCAACCGCGTTTTTATCGTCATTTACTAACAATACCGCGGTTGTGGCATCGCTTATCACCGCCATAAAAGACAACCCAAATCATTCACCCTCAAAGCTACTATTACCGCTGTCGTACACCGCTATATTAGGCGGCACCATTACACTTATTGGTACATCAACCAATTTAATAGTGAACGGCTTTGCCGTAGATGCTGGTATGGCGCCACTGGGCTTTTTTGATTTTACCTTAGTGGGCATTGGCGCATTAAGTGTGGGCCTCATTACTATTTTAGTGATGCTCAAATACCTGCCCGACAACGGCAAAAACACACAAGAGGTTATTCCCTTTTACTTAGAGGGAAAAGTGCAGGCAGGCTCTAAACTTATTGGCCGCACCGTAGAAGAAAACGGCCTACGCGATTTAAAAGATTTATTTCTCGCCGAAATTATTCGTGGCGATGAGCGTATATACGCAGTAACGCCTCAGCAAATTATTAGACAAAACGACGTACTACTGTTTGTTGGCGATATTAAATCGGTGCCCTTATTAAGACGCTTTGACGGATTAAAAGTGGTGCACGACAACCACGAAAAAGACATAGAACACTTAGTTGAAGTGGTTGTAAGCCAATCATCAAAGTTTATTGGCAAAACCGTAAAAGAGGCACGTTTTAGAGAGCAGTTTCATGCCGCTGTTATTGCCATTCGCCGAGGGCACGACCGCTTACAAGGCGGCCTTGGGCAAGTGCAATTGCAAGCCGGCGACTCCTTAATACTCGCCCCAGGTAAAAACTTTTACTCTTTACCTAATTTAAACCGCGAATTTGTGTATATATCGGGGTTTGACTTACAAACACACCTAAAACCTAAACAATCTAATATTGTATTGGCAGGCTTTGCCGCCGTGTTAGGGTTAAGCATTGTAGGTATAGTCCCTTTAGTAAAAGGCCTGCTGGTGTTACTCATTGGCTTATTGCTTAGCGGTACAGTTAAACTAAGCGAAGTAAAACGTCGCTTTCCCATTGAGCTACTCGCCGTTGTAGGCAGTGCCATAGGGCTTGCTAAATTAATGATAGAAACCGGGCTTGCCGGGCAAATATCAGATGCCCTATTTATGGTACTAGGTGATTTTGGCCCTTATGGCGCGTTTATCGCCATATTTTTAATGACCGTATTATTCACCGAGCTTATTACTAATAATGCCGCAGCAGCGCTTTCATTCCCTGTGGCTTACTCGCTAGCAGTGGGTTTTAATGTAGACCCACTACCCTTTATTATGGCGGTAGCGTTTGGTGCATCAGCCAGTTTTATATCGCCGTTTGGGTATCAAACAAACCTTATGGTTTACAGCGCGGGTAACTACCGCTTAAAAGATTACATAACAATGGGCTTGCCCCTTTCTATTATTTATTCAATCACGGTATTAACCTTGATCCCGCTCGTATTTCCTTTTTAATACGGGCGCTTACAGTACAAGAGACACACCACTATGGATGAAAATATAGTTTGGCATAACTACGCAACCACAAAAGCACAGCGTAGTGAGCAAAAAATGCATAAACCGGCCATTTTATGGTTTACCGGTTTTTCTGGCTCTGGCAAAAGCACCGTAGCAAATGCATTAGAAGCGGCGCTTAATCAGCAAGGTGCGCACACTTACCTGCTTGATGGCGACAACGTACGTCACGGCTTATGTAAAGACCTTGGCTTTAGCGACGAAGACCGCATCGAAAACATACGCCGCGTTGGCGAAACCGCAAAACTAATGACCGATGCCGGCCTATTAGTGCTTACCGCGTTTATCTCGCCATTTAGAGCAGAGCGCGACATGGTGCGCAGCCTAGTAGATGACGGCGAGTTTATTGAAGTATTTATAGATACCCCGCTTGATGTATGTGAAAGCCGCGACCCTAAAGGCTTATACAAAAAAGCCCGCGCAGGTGAGATTAAACACTTTACCGGTATCGACTCAAGCTACGAAGTACCCAACAACCCAGAAATAATTTTAGATACCAGTAAAAACACCCTAGACCAATCGGTTACACAACTGATAACGTATCTAAAACAAAAGCATATTATAGGTTAACCCCAATGAACCAAACCGAGCTACTAGAAGAAACCCTCATCCTTGCCCGCAAAGCAGGCCAAGCCATAATGGGGATTTACGAAAAGGACTTTAACGTTGAATACAAAGCCGATGAAAGCCCAGTAACCGACGCCGATTTAGCAGCTCATAAAGTCATTGTGACAGGGCTAAAACAGCTCACACCCGACACACCTATACTTAGCGAAGAAAGCGCTGATATAAGCTGGGACATTCGTCAAACATGGAAAAGCTACTGGTTAGTAGACCCAATCGACGGCACTAAAGAGTTTATTAAAAAGAACGGCGAATTTACCGTAAATATAGCCCTAATCGAAAACGGCAAACCTGTGCTTGCTGTCGTTGATGCGCCCGCGCTTGGCGTATCGTACTTAGCCAGTAACGACATTGGCGCGTTTAAAGATAAAGGCGATGAGCGCATTGAGCTTAAAGTAACCACCAAACCTAATAAAGGGTTAATCCGCGTTGTTGACAGTCGCTCGCACCCATCACCCGATTTAGCCGAGTTTGTAAAACGCTTTGACGACGTTGAAATGGTCTCAAAAGGCAGCTCACTAAAATTATGCTTAGTTGCCGAAGGCAGTGCTGATATTTACCCGCGCTTAGGCCCAACCTGTGAGTGGGATACGGGAGCTGGCCATGCTATTGCTGAAATAGCCGGCGCTAAAGTAACCAAGCTCGATGGCAGCCCGCTTATTTATAACACCAAAGATGAGTATTTGAATCCGTATTTTGTAGTGAGTGCGGTGGAAGAATAAAAGCTAAGAGCTTCGAGCTGTTAGCCACGAGCAGCTCAATGTAAACCTAAACACCGTAGGTTGGGTTGAGTGGAACGAAACCCAACATCTTTAAGTCATGCACTTTAAGCAGGCACCAAGAAATCTGAATTTTCATTTACAGTAAGATAGCTTAAGCCACGAGTAATTGACCCTGTAACTAATCATGTCCAGCATTCTATTTAAAAAACAATTTCACCACCGAGAGTACAGAGTCGCTTCGCTACAAAGAGGTTTGAGACCTAAGCTATAAACAATAACTCGTAATCCCGCCTAAGCTCAACTCTAACTTACTCTTCTGATAAACCTAAATTATTGATGACTTTAATTTTCTGATCTTCTGTAATATCTTCATGCTGAAAACATTGAATTTTGTTTTTTAAGTCTACTTTATGATCTGTCGTAACTTTTAGTAGGTACTTTCGAAAATAAATAGTTTCATGTTCAGCAAACTTAGCATTATTTATAAGGAGTAATGTCGCATTTGCTGAAACACTAGCTAGACAAATACTTAAAATATTTTCCATCCTCTTTTCATCAAAGTTGAATTTTGAGTCATCGAATTGTGTAAATACTAAATAATGTATTGTTAACTCAATGGATTCCATATTTAGTTGGTCTAAGTTTTCAATTAAAAACTTTCTGAAATCTATATTCTGCGTAAAGCTTTTGGCTTTTTCAGCGATCTTCCGGCGATCTTCTGACTCTTCAACATCAAAATAATGACCTTTAGAGTCTTTTGAAACTCTTAATTCAGGTAATTTTTGGCTTATAAAAAGGGAGCTGTAATGCCAAGTAAGTATTCTGAATAACAAAGCTTGAGCAGACTCAATTCCAGCTAATTTATTTAACACTTTTTCAAAGTGACCTTCAATAACAACTGTTCGTAACAACGTGTTTTCAAAGGTACTCTGAGGAGAAAGTACGCTCGATTTTTCAGCATGTTTATTATTTAAAATTGCAAAGGCTAATGACTTTCTTTTGTTCTTATTTTCAATATCGTCACCAGCTCCAAAGATACCATTAAAACGCTCAAAGCTAACTAACCAACGATGATCTATACAAATACGATTGGCCAGTTTTTCAATATTCTCAGGGAGTATCGTTTTAAACTCTTTCAATACCTCTTGGTCTCTAAGCTCATTTTCAGGGACGGTTTCCAGTAATACCCGCTTTAAATAATCAACAGAGTCTGGTTTTACACCTAAATGTTGCTCGTCACTATTTTTACTCCTCTTTAAACTATTTCCGCTCTTATCATTTATATCTTCTATAAGATTTAATAATTCTTTAAATAAAGCATTGTAAACATGCGTAGCTTCACTATTTGTAAAATCAGCTATCAAGTTTGAGAGGGTTTCATTTATTGTTTTCTGCCTTCCATTTTCTACTTTACCATTAATTAAGCTTGTGTAAGAGTTTGCAAATGCATTGAATAACACAGGCTCAACCTCACGTAATGTAGTGAGTAATAACAAAGAACCAAAATCAACCTCTCCCAATAACTTTTCTTTAGTCCAGCACTTACTTACACGTCGCATCACTCGCTTCAAAACTCGAATTGAGACTATAAAGTTATTAGAAATAATAGCTGGCTGATAAAAAGTCTGACCAAAGATAAGAGGGTTCTGATTAAAATATCGTTCAGAGCTACTTATTGGACAATGTGTTAATAACATATCTTTCTCGAATACTTCTTTAGTGCATAACTTTGCCCACTTACACAGTATGCTTTTGAAGTCTTGAGATATTATTGTCTCTATATGATCAGCAACTTTACTTAAAACCACAGCATGATTTGGCTTCTCATTTCCCATCGCAACTATAAAATTGATATGACTCAAATCTCGATTTTTCAATCTATCTAACAGTACAGCTATATCATTTAAACGTTTTTCGTTTTCATCGCCTGTACCACGATCTACGTCCTGCAAAGTGATCAGTAATTTGTGGTTGGTTGCATAAAGAACATCGTTTAGCTTTTGAAAACTTCTCTCAATATCAACAGGGCCAGCAAGCAAGGTAGATGCAAACTGAAATACGCTACCACCAGATTTAAGTGCCTCGGTGTAATGTTTAGGTAACGCACGAAAGGCACACATATCAATATGTTGGCTTATATCATCGATAATATGGCTCAGTACAACATGCGCAACACTGCCGCTGGCTGCCCCCCACGTAGATATATCACTGTGTATCCAAGTACTCTGTTTTTTAGCGTTTTTTGCTAAATCATTCACAATACTTTCTACTATACTGCTTTTTCCGCAACCATAAGGCCCACATAAAGCTATGTGCTGCGCTAAATCCTTTTCATACTTACCACCACCATTTTTTAACCGTTCGGTGATCCGTGTGGCGTAAACCTGTAAATCGGGTTCTAATTCCTCTGTGCTTTTAATAGTTGAATCGTCTTTAAACCAATTTTTAAACTGACCTAATGTTTTAAAATCACTAGGGTTAACACTTGTCGTACGCTCTAAAGTTATTTGATTACGCTTCCATTTAGCTTTAATGCATTCATTTATATATTTGATTATCAAAAATATTGCAGAGAATATGTAAATATCTACTGTTATAAAAAGCGGCCAACTAAAGCCCGCATGACTGATATCCCAATAAATGAAAGCTGTACTAATCACTGCGATAAGAGAAAAGCATACAACTAAATTAAGGCTAATTCTTTCATTGCTTTGTTGATAAGCTGTAATTATGGAAGAGCCTAAAATTAATACGATGAAATACTCAAAACAAGAAGTAGCAGCTATTAACTCTTCTTGGTTTGAAGTGAAATACAAAGTAGCCCCTATAATAGTTACCGATAACCATAAGCTCATTGTCACTGGCGGGTATCGCCAGTTAAACCCAATACTGCGCTTAGGATGCGATATATAAAACTTATCAAGCAGCAGCTTTAAGCCAATCCCTGCTAAAAATGCGCTACTGTAATGCAGAACAGGACTGGCATTTAAAATAGCGCTCCAACTTGAATATGCCTTTTGTACAAAACCAACTTTGCTTAAAAGCACAGTAATTGTTGTAGCAGCCATTGCGCACAATAAAAGAGAGAGCCAACGCATGGTTGTAATGGGGAGTGTTTTAACTTGTGACAACTTAATATCCTTATCAATACGTTACCTAGCCAGTGTATATCAATTAAAGATTTTTGAATAAGCAAGTTGAAGAAATAACGTCGCCTCTTGGCTTTACCGCTCGAATGAAGCTATGACATGTTGGGTTTCGCTGCGCTCTACCCAGCCTACGCTTTGTATAAAATGGAGTTTTATTCTTTCGGTATTCTTTCTGGACAGGTCCTGTTTCGAATTTAGGGCGAAAGTAAAAAAAGAGCTACTCCTTTTAAAACCCTTAACGATTTTGCTGGGCGATAAAAGCAAGCGAGTGCTGATTGAATAAGTCTGGGCGTTCCACATTACAAACATGGCCACATTGGTGAATAGTTTGCAGTACGCTATTTTTATGGCGTTTAACCATTTCTTTAACAGGCCCAAGGAACATATGATCTTCCTTACCCATAATGTAAAGAATGGGTATATCAATGTCTTTTTCTTTGAAATACTGCATTAAAGGGTTTACATCCATGGCTAGTTTAAACCACTTTATAAACTCTTTTTGGCATAAGCGTTTTGCTTCACGAACAAACAAAAGTCGAGATTCTTTATGGCGCTTTTTCGGCATCATAATAAAAGCAAATAAGCGATATAGCCACATATAAGGCAAGAAGTGTTTAAAAGTATTACCTAAATAAACCAAGGTATTGCTGCGAGTATTAAACCGAGTAACCGCTCCACCTAACACCATGCTAGAAACATATTGCGGCGCAATTTCAGCAATATTTCGAATAAGAATGGTGCCCAATGAAATACCAACAAAGTGTGCACTGGGAATGTTGTTATGATCTAGCACATCGATAATGTCTTTAGAGACCTTATTAAACGAATAATTATTATCAACAAAGTTTTGCACTAAGTTATTCGATTTACCGTGACCGCGAAGATCGAGCAACAACACATTATATTCTTTTTTATAAGCTTTAAGCTGTCGAAACCAAATTGCCGAGCTACCACCTGCGCCATGAACAAATACAACCCATGTTTTACTGGTTTCGTGCGCAAAAGTAGTATGGAAAAGAATGTCTTTGCTCATTGCAGTTAGCGGCCTGTTTACTTCGTTTGGCATATTTAATTGCAGGAAGTATAACGGAGTTTAGAATAAATCTCTTATGAAGTTCTAAGCAATGGCTTCTACTTAACAGATTTTATAAACAAACTTTGATTTTTAGTTGAAACCAATAAAAATGGCCTCTCCTATTTTCACGTTATGAAATCCGCCTCTTGGCTTTACCGCTCGAATGACGCTATGGCGTGTTGGGTTTCGCTTCGCTCTACCCAACCTACAACTGTGCTGGTTGAGGTATTTGTTTATTTTTACAGCGCTGTTTCGTATTCATGACACTTTTGGTGCAACCGCGTCTAATTAATTAGTCTACAAACCCCCTCAAAACATGAAACTTTTAGCTAAAAACTATATTCTTGCGCGCGATTATTATTTAAATAATGGATGAGCACACACATGACACCATCACAAGATGCAACGCTTTCAAATGCATCAACAACAGGTGAACACACACCTACTTCTAAATGGAACCTGCACGATACGCAGTGGACGTTAAGCCTTTTTGGTACCGCCGTTGGCGCGGGCATTTTATTTTTACCTATCAACATTGGTATAGGTGGTTTTTGGCCGCTTATTATTATGGCGTGTTTAGCCTTTCCAATGACCTTTTTAGCACACCGCGGCTTAGCCCGCTTTGTGTTGTCGTCTAAAAATAAAGATTCAGATTTTACTGATGTTGTTGAAGAGCACTTTGGTGTAACGGCGGGTAGGTTAATCTCTTTATTATACTTTTTATCTATATTCCCCATTTTGCTTATTTACGGCGTAGGCTTAACTAATACCGTTGACAGCTTTATGGTTAACCAAATGGGCCTTGAGTCACCTTCTCGCGTGTTACTTTCGGGTGTATTGGTTGCCGGTATGATTAGCCTAATGATGGGCGGTGAGCGTTTAATGTTACGTGCCTTTGCTATTTTGGTGTATCCGCTTGTAGGTATTTTATTTTGCTTATCGCTCTATTTAATCCCTAGCTGGCAAATGCCAGATATGAGCCTACCTGAGGCGGGCAGCTTTACTAAAACGCTGTGGTTATCTATTCCTATTATTGTGTTTTCGTTTAGTCATGCGGCGGCTATTTCAAGCTTTGTGAACGTGCAGCGTGGGCATTATGGCAATCAGGCCACTAATAAGGCTGAGGCTATTTTAAAGCGCACTAGCTTACTACTTATTGTATTTGTACTGCTGTTTGTGTTTTCGTGCGTGCTTTCGCTTACTAGCGAGCAAATGGCGGCTGCTAAAGCGGCTAACGTATCGATTTTATCTTACCTTGCTAATATCACCAGCAACTCGTATATCGCGACCCTTGGGCCGCTGGTTGCCTTTATTGCGATTACGTCATCGTTTTTAGGGCACTTTTTAGGTGCACGCGAAAGCTTTACCGGTTTGGTGACTAAGCAAACCAGCTTAAGTGCTAAAGTAGCCGACAAAATTGGCGTACTCATTATGTTTTTTGCTATTTGGTTTTGCGCGGTTAAAAACCCAAGCATTTTAGACATGATGGATCAGCTATCTGGCCCTATCATTGCGATGATTTTATTTATTATGCCAATGATTGCCGTATACAAAGTGCCTGCGCTGAGTAAATATCGCAACCGCTTAAGCACCTTGTTTGTACTTGCTGTGGGCTCATTGGCCGTATGCGCGCTTATTTACAGCATGCTTAATTAAGCGAATTGCTATAAATACCCCCATAAAAAATGGCGCTCACTGAGCGCCATTTTTAATACAACTAAATTGCTTTTAAACTAATTTATTCTGCGTCTGGTAGGTTACGACCGTAGAATATTTCCTGCATTTCGCGGGTTAGTTTAGAGCGAATTTCTTCTTCTTCCTCATCCGACAGCTCATCAGTAGATAGGCCGAACAGGTAAGTGTTTAAGTCGGTTTCTTTTAACATCATTTTGGTGTGGAACAGGTTTTCTTGATACACGTTCACGTCCATCATTTGGTACGCTTCTTTGGTATCTTCTGTCATGAAGTTTTGAATCGAGTTAATTGCATGGTCAATGTAGTGTTTAACGCCGTTTACGTCGCGGGTAAAACCACGTACGCGGTAGTCAATGGTTACTACGTCTGACTCAAGGCTATGAATTAAGAAGTTTAACGCTTTAAGTGGCGAAATAATGCCACAGGTAGATACTTCAATATCAGCACGGAATGTACAAATACCATCATCAGGGTGTGCTTCTGGGTAGGTATGTACACAAATGTGGCTTTTATCTAGGTGCGCAACAACAGAATCTGGTAATGGGCCTGGCGCTTCGTCAGCATCGTAATTTTGCTGCTCTTCTACCGGCTCTTCCGAAACCAAAATAGTCACACTTGCGCCTTGTGGTTCATAATCTTGGCGCGCCACATTTAAAATGTTAGCACCAATAATATCAACAACATCACCTAGTATGTCGGTTAGTCTATCTGCACTGTACTGCTCGTCGATATATTCAATATATTCTTTACGTTGTTGCTCGGTCTTTGCGTAGCAAATGTCGTAAATACTAAAGCTTAAACTTTTGGTTAAATTATTAAAGCCATGAAGTTTAAGTTTATCGAAGGGTTTGTTCATGATAAACCAACCTATAAATTAGTGAAATCTGCACCTGCAGAATGAAAAGTTCGCGGATTTTATACGAATTTTCCTCACGGAAAAAGCGTTATTTTACCTGTTCTTGCACAACTTCGTGGCTATGAGTAATTTCTACTGTTTTATCAAGCATTAAAGCAACAGAACAATACTTTTCAGCAGAGAGCGAAACCGCACGCGCTAGGTGTTTTTCCGAGACATTATTGCCTGTAACAACAAAGTGTAAATTAATTTTAGTAAATACACGAGGCGCTGTTTCGGCGCGCTCTGAGCTTAGCTGTACTTGCACATCAGAAAAATCTTGTTTGGCTTTTTTTAAAATACTTACAACATCTACCGACGAGCAACAGCCTACCGACATAAGTACCATTTCCATTGGGCTTGGTGCAGCGCTGTCGCTACCGGCATCAAAAACTACATTGTGATTAGAATTAGAACGGCCAATAAAGGTGTCGCCTTCAACCCATTTTACATTTGCTTGCATGTGTTTATCTCTAAAAAAATTTTGTTGATTGTATAACAATCTGCAACGATACGTGAGCGCTGAGATTAAATTTTGTGGTGTTATTAATAAGGCGAGAAGTAATAGAAGCGCAATCATTAGGTCATACTGCGCTGTGTTAACGGGTAACGTTAAGAGGTTTGTGTTACCGCGTTATCAAATAAGTTTTTAATAAGCCCAGCAAACTCATCTATAAATGCGTGTTGTTCAACCGTAACGGGTTGTGAGGTTATGCTGCTTAGCACTTCTTGTAAGTCGTAAACAATACCGTCTACCTCGCGCACTATTTGGCTGCGTTGTTCGGTATTAAGATTGGTATGTTGTTCACAAATTAGCATAACGTTATGCGCTATTACGTCTTCTATGAGTTCCATAACGGTAGGGGCACCGGGTTTGATTTCGCCTGGCTTCTCAAATAACGCTAAATTTTGAGTTAGATACATGATCAAGTCATCGTACCCTTGCCTGTCTAAAACCATTGTGATTTTCACCTTTGAATAACTAATTGCATAGATTTAAGCAGAAAGCGCCACTAATTACTAGCTTTGCGCGATACCAATACAAAAAAAGCAGCCTAAGCTGCTTTTCTCATTCTTTATAACTACAAATAGAACAGTAATTAATCTATTTTTAAGCCTGGGCTTAGTGTTGCTGGCATCGTCACTTTTTCAAGTTCTACCGAAGCAACAGGGTATGCACAGTAATCGGCTGCGTAATATGCGCTTGCTCTGTGATTTCCTGATGCGCCAATACCACCAAATGGGGCTGCACTTGATGCACCTGTAATTGGGCGGTTCCAGTTAACAATACCGGCACGAATACGGCGTAAAAAGTGATTGTAGTCGGCTTCGCTGTCGCTTAATAAACCTGCTGATAAACCAAAGCTGGTATCGTTTGCTTTATCAATTGCGTGGTCAAAGTCATCAAAGCGGAACACTTTTAATAATGGGCCAAAGTGCTCTTCATCTGGGAAGTCGCTAATTGCTGAGCACTCAATAATACCCGGTGTTACAAAACCAGTATTGGCTGTGTGCTCAAGCTCTACTAGTACTTCACCGCCAAGCTCAACCAGCTCGTTTTGTGCTTTTACCATACCTGCTGCAGCCGCAGATGAGATCATAGAGCCCATAAATGGCTGATCTTCATCATCGTAGTTGCCTACTTTAATGGCTTTAGTTGCAGTGATAAGGCGCGCTAAAATGTCATCGCCTTGTTGGCCTTTAGGTAAAAATACTTTACGAGCACAAGTACAACGTTGGCCGCTTGAAATAAACGCCGATTGAATAATATCGTGTACCGCGGCTTTAGTATCTGCCACATCTTTAATAATCAGTGGGTTATTGCCACCCATTTCAAGCGCTAAAATTTTACCCGGTTGACCCGCAAACTGCTCATGTAAAATATGTCCAGTGCGCGAAGAACCCGTAAAGAATAAACCATCTATGCCTTTATGAGCAGCAAGGGCTTTACCTGTTTCTACTTCACCTTGAACAAGGTTAATTACACCGGCAGGTAAACCGGCTTTTTCCCATAGTTTAAGCGTAAGCTCAGCAACCATTGGCGTAAGCTCTGATGGCTTAAATACCACGGTGTTACCGGCTAAAAGCGCTGGCACAATGTGACCATTAGGTAAGTGCCCAGGGAAGTTATATGGGCCAAATACGGCAACTACACCATGTGGTTTATGACGGATCATCGCACGCCCTACTGGCATAGCGTTTTCAACGTCGCCAGTGCGCTCTAAAAATGCTTTTTCAGAAATGGCAATTTTACCTACCATAGCGCCCGCTTCTGTACGCGTTTCCCACAGTGGTTTACCGGTTTCTTGGGCAATCGCAACAGCAAGTTCTTCGCTGTGCTCTTTAAGTGCTGCAGCAAAGGTTTTAACTATCTCTAGGCGCTCGTTAAAGCTTTTATCTGCCCAGCTGTAAAATGCTTCGCGCGCCGAATTTACCGCGCTATCTACTTGCTCTGCAGTCGCTGAAGATGCCTGCCAAATAACGTCGTTATTTGCAGGGTTTACTGAGTTAAATGCGTTGCCTTGGCCTTGTGACCACTGACCATTAATAAATTGTGCAGGATGAGTCATTATACTTTCTCCTTAATTAAACTGGGGTTGCGCTTACGGTGTCGCCCGATTGTAGCTGTAGGGCATCGGCTATTTGTTGCGATAAAATAAGGCTGCTTGCACGCTCATCAAAGCTAAGCGCTGCAACCGTTGCACGGTAATCTTCTAACTTGCCGTTAGCAAGCAGTACCATGGTATCGCCCGATGCTTCGCCTATTTCTACTTTAAAGTCTTTTGCATTACGAATAGTGGCAATGTTATCTACTTTTGCTTCTACTGTAGGGCCCGCATCAAAAATATCGACGTAACCGTTGAAGGTAAATCCTTCATTTTTTAATAGCTCAATAGCTGGGCGTGTGTTGTCGTGTACTTTACCAATCACCGCTTGAGCGTCTTTGCTAAGCAAGTTTACGTAAATTGGGTACTTTGGCATTAGTTCAGCAATAAACACTTTTTGGCCTATACCTGTTAGGTAATCGGCGGTAGGAAAGTCCATTGAGAAAAAGTGCTCTTCTAGCCACTGCCAAAACGGGCTGCTGCCGTTTTCGTCAGACACGCCGCGCATTTCTGCTATTACTGTTTGTGCAAAACGCTGCTCATGTTGTTTTATAAACATAAAGCGCGCTTTTGAAAGAAGTTTACCGTTACAGTTTTTACGATAGCCATCTTTCAAAAATAAGGTACATAGTTCTGTCGCGCCGGTGTAGTCGTTACATAGGGTTAAAATATCAACCGCTTTGTATACATCTAACGTGCGTGATGAGTGAATTACTTTACTTAAGTGGTAATGATAAAACGCATCATCAAGCCCTACTGCAGCTTCAATAGCTGAAGTGCCGACTACTTCACCGGTTTCGGTATCTTCAAGAACAAACAGGTAGCCTTCGTCACCAGGTTGTGACGTTTGTTTAGCAAATGAACTTACAGAATGGTCAATTTTCTTTTGCAGTAACTCTTCGTTTAACGGCAAAGATGTAAAACCATGGCCCGATTCGTGGGCAATTTTTAATAACGCTGCGTAATCATTTTGCTGGATTGGGCGAAGGATCATCATGAGTCCGCTTGCTCCCTTATCAATAACGGTAAATAGAATATGCAGGGCAAGCAGGCTTGCCCTTAATAAGGTGGTTTAACGCGCTTAAGCGTTTACTACGCTTGCTACTGCTTTTTCAAAACGCGCCATACCTTCGCGAATATCCGCTTCGGTGATTACTAACGATGGCGTAAAGCGTACTACATCAGCACCCGCTACAAGCGACATAAGCCCTTGCTCGGTAGCTGCTACTAAAAACTCTTTAGCACGGCCTTTGTATTGCTCGTTAACGGCTGCACCAATTAATAAACCTTGGCCACGAATTTCGCTAAACACGTTGTATTTTTCGTTTACCGCGTTAAGAAGCTCGTTAAATAATGCTGCTTTTTCTTTTACGCCCGCCAGTACTTCAGGGGTATTTACAGTATCAAATGCGGCTTCGGCTACTGCACACGCCAGTGGATTACCACCGTAAGTAGAACCATGAGTCCCTACTTTTAAGTGCTGTGCAATCTCAGTAGTAGTTAGCATAGCGCCAATAGGGAAACCGCCGCCAAGAGCTTTAGCTGACGTTAAAATATCAGGCACTACGTTTAAACCTTGGTATGCGTATAGCTCACCAGTACGGCCTACACCTGTTTGTACTTCATCAAAAATAAGCAGTGCATTGTGTTTAGTACATAGCTCACGAACGCCTTGTGCAAATTCGTCAGTTGGCGAAATAATACCGCCCTCACCTTGCAGTGGCTCCATCATTACGGCACATGTTTTGTCGCTAATTAGCGCTTCAAATGCAGCTAGGTCATTGTAATCACAATGTACGATGTCGCCTGGCTTAGGACCAAAACCATCTGAGTATGCAGCTTGCCCGCCTACGGTTACGGTAAAGAACGTACGACCGTGAAAACCTTTGTTAAATGAGATAATTTGTGATTTTTCAGCACCAAATTTATCAAGTGCAAAACGACGAGCTAATTTAAGTGCAGCTTCGTTTGCTTCTGCGCCTGAGTTTGCAAAGTAAACTTTTTCAGCAAAGGTCGCATCGACCATTTTTTTAGCTAAACGCAGCGCAGGCTCGTTAGTCATTACGTTTGATAGGTGCCAAATTTTTTCGCCTTGCTCTTTTAATGCACCTACTAATGCAGGATGGCAATGGCCAAGACAGTTAACAGCAATACCACCGGCAAAGTCGATAAATTCTTTACCTTGTTGATCCCATACGCGAGAGCCTTCGCCTCGAACAGGAATAACGCTTGAAGGCGCGTAGTTAGGAACCATTACGTGATCAAATAATTCGCGATTGACTGTCATTTTTTTTCCTCTTAATTGTGAGCAACACAAAACATCAAAATAGGTGTTTGGTTATAAATGTAACCAAGATATTTACGCACTAAATAGCAAAAGGTTGAGCGTAAAACTGCCTTGTGGTTCAATTTTCAGGCGCTCATTATTTCAGATATTTGTGGTGCTGTCTCGTTAAAAACTTTCATGCAGGCCTTTAAAATAAAGGCCTTGGGATATTATTTCATAGATAGTGAATAACTATCTGCATAGAAAATAAATGCCATTTTTTAATACTTATGCGCCTGCGCAGTGAGTCGCGCCTTACATTAAGTGCTTAAAGCGAGGTGTGCTCGGGGAGATGTTAATGAATGAATAGTCGCAAAAAAATTAACAAAAAATTCAATAGTTAATGAAAATTTGCTGCCACCAGCGGCAAATTACCGATATAAGGACCAACGAGTAAGCTGCTTTTTAGTCAATTTGAATAGCAAGGTTGGTAAAATTGTTGTTTTCGAGGGCTTTTAGCTCGTTTTTAGTGAATTGATGATACGAAAACCATGCCTGCATTTCATCTTGTTCAATAAGTTGGTGCTGTTTTAGGTTTAAATACTGCGAGTAGCATCGCGCTTTAAGCATGACTTCACTCATAGGGAAAACATCACTACTTTGCTCAATACCATGAACAAGTTGCGCCATAACATGATTAAACGGCAAAAACTTAAAAGCCATTTTTCGAATAACTTTAGCACTTAACTCAAGCGACTTATTACTTAACAACGTGGTTAAAAATAAGGGATCTGGCTTTAGTTCCATCAATGCCGTGTGTAAATCTTTTTGCTGTGCTTCGCGTGCTATTTGCACTTTACGTTGCCATACCTGTTCAAAGGTTTTTAAGTACAAACGCACTAAGGCAATACGCCCTACATCTATAAGCATGCCAAGTGTAAACGCATGTACGGGGTTTACATCATTAAGCTCTGCAATTTTTTGCGCTGCAATTGCATTGGCCATGGCGGCGTCGCGCAGGCGGCGTTTTAATAATGGAAATGGCTCTGTGCTGTGTGGCATCCAATGGCGCATAGCAAAAGTAGGAATTACCAATTGTAAGTTATCAAGGCCAATATAACGCAGTGCAAGTGCGGGGCTGTCTACTTTAACTGAGGTACTTTTGCTGCGCTGCTTTCGGTAGTAAGGCAGATTTACCAATGACACTAATTCGCGGCCAAGCCAACTTGAATCATTTACCAATGGCTCTAAACGCCCAACACTTGCCGACTTAACCGCCAGTATATCTAGCATGGTAGCAACGTTATCTTCTATGCCTATGGTGTTTTGAATAACAGCATCCATATCTTCTAATTGCTTAAATATGGCTGTTTCTATTACTTTATGAAGTTGCTTGCTCGCTTGTGCTCGGTACTTATGATGCGCGGTGCTACTTTGCTGGCGTTTATGCTGTGCGGCAACTTCTACTTCTAATAAAGTGCGTTGCTTCATTGGTTCGCCATAATCAATTTCCAGCGTATGAATAAAGCCAATTTGTTGATGTGCAAAACTATGGCCAAGCAGCAAGTCGTGAGCACGCTGGTCAAGCATTGAGGCTATTCGCTTTTGCGACGCAAGTTCAGTCATAAAGTCCATTCAGTATAAGTATTACCATTCGGTGGTTACTGTAAGGTTAGAAGCGAGATAAAAAGTTAGCAAGCAATTCGAGCCCTTGAGTTGTTAAAATAGCCTCGGGATGAAATTGCACGCCTTCAAGAGCAAGCTCTGTGTGAAGTAGCCCCATAATTTCGTCAAACTCACCTTGCTCGGTTTGGCTCCATGCGGTAATGGCTAATTCACTCGGTAAACTATGTTTTTCTACCACCAGCGAGTGATAACGACACACAGTAAGCGGGTTTTCTAAACCGGTAAATACCCCCTTATTATTATGAACAATAGGTGAGGTTTTACCATGCATGACTTGCTTAGCACGTATAACCTTGCCCCCTAGCGCTTGCGCGATGGTTTGATGCCCTAAGCAAATACCCAAAATAGGGTAAATGCCTTTTAGCTGCTCAACGACATTGAGTGACACACCCGCTTCGTTTGGCGTACAAGGCCCCGGAGAAATAACAATATGCTTGGGGTTAAGTTGCTTAATTTGCGCAACAGATATTTCGTCATTACGCTTTACCAGCACCTCTTGGTTTAAGCGCTGAAAATATTGTACTAGGTTATAAGTAAACGAATCGTAGTTGTCGATCATCAACAGCATTACACAACGACCTTATTTAATAATGTAGTGCTCTTTGCTCACATGTGCGGCTTGTAAAATGAGCGATAGAAGCTTTTATAGGGCCATTCTATCACTAATAATTACCCAACATACATTAGCAAAACGCCTTAAAAACTTACGCCTTTAGCTAAAAATGCTTCAAATTCGTTTGCTGGTATTGGCCGGCTTAACAAGTACCCTTGAATTAGGTCGCAGTTATACTCTTTTAGTTTTTCAAGTTGGGCATGCTCTTCTACACCTTCGGCGATAATATCGAGCCCTAAGTTTTTAGCTAATTGGCAAATACTCAATACTAAAGCCTGATCGCGTGTGTCTGTGGCCATATTGCGCACAAACGACTGATCTATTTTTAATTTATTAACCGGAAAACGCTGTAAGTAACCCAGCGACGAATAGCCCGTACCAAAGTCATCAATTGATAAGCTAATACCCAGTGCACTCAGTGCCTGCAGTACTGAAATACCAAACTCTTCATCGTCCATAATGGCGGTTTCGGTAATTTCTAGCTCAATTAAATGCGCGGGCACGTTAAAATGTGCCAACCGCTGTTTTATGCTTTGCACAAAGTCTTGCTGTGTAAATTACCTTGCCGATATATTAATAGCCAAGCGGATATTTAAGTTTTGCTGATGTCATTTTTTAGCTTGGGCAAAGGCACTATCGAGTATCCATTCGCCTAATGGCAATATAAACCCGCTGTACTCGGCAATAGGAATAAACTGCGCCGGAGAAACAAACTTCCCATCATCAAACCACCTAATTAAACATTCGCAGCTGTTTATGGTTTGCGATTTAAGGTGCATTTTAGGCTGAAAATAAAGCTCAAACTGCTGCTTTTCAATGGCGGTATCAAGGCGCCGAGCAATATGCAGCTGCTGGGCATGCTTAACTCCGCTTTCGGTATCAAAATAAGCGTAGGGAATATTACGTTTTACCGCCTCTTCTAAGGCAATATTGGCGTGCAGTAGAAGCGTTTTATAGTCATTACTGGTTGGGTAGCGTGTTACACCGCAGTTAAAGCTCATACGCATTTCACCGTACGGTGTGCTAATAGCTTGGCTTAAACGGCTTTGTACGCCTTTGAGTAAGTCATCTAGGGTTGTTGAGCAATCTTGCTCGGTATAAATAACCACAAAGTTTGCATCGGCAATGTGATAAAAGGTCAGTTTGTTTTTACTTTTTAACTGCTGAGAAAATTTATTAGCGCTGCGCGATAAGTGCATAGCAAAGGCATTTATACACTCGTTAGCCCCCGATAAACCATATTGCTCAAGCAATAGCTTAAAGTGGCTTACATCAATCAGCATTAAACTAAAAGGCTGCTCAAGCGAAATTAGCTCATTGGTGTATGTTTCTAAACTGGCTTGGTTTGGCAACTTTGAATACGGGTGATGAAAGGCTAAATACTCTAATGAGCGCTCTGCCTCAAATTGCTCTGTTACATCGCGTATGTGTATATCAAAGGCATCTATTTCTTGCAGCCAATGTATTTGGTAAGTGAGGTAATGGTTATCTAGCTGTGTATAAAAACGCTCAACATGACTAGCCGACTGCTTAGTGTCTATTAGTTGCTGCTTTATATTAGGGCTTAGTAATGCAATGGGCGTGCTGTGTTTATCGCTTACATACGCTTTATGCATAGCAATAGCGGCAGGGTTACAGTAGTTAAGCTCAAGGTTGGCGCTTAAACTCACAATTGGGTTAGGGTTGCGCGTTGGAAATAGCGCTAAACGCTCGTTACGGGCACTTAGCTTTATAAATTTAGATGCGTAACGCCCTGTATAAATGCTTACCAGCACTATGGCAAACGTAAACAAAAACACAATATTGACTGTGGTGTGCAGGTTGCTTTCGGTGTCTTTGTAGCCGCTATCAACCGCATTTGAAATAACCGTTTCTGCATTTGTTAAGTGCCCCATCACTTGGGCTTGCAGTTCGGTGAGTTGCTCTAGTTGCGCTCTGGCTAAATCCCAACTAGTGCTGCTTGATAAGTTTTCGTGTAATTTAAGTGCTAAGTCTAAACCACTTTTAAACTCATCACTTAAACTACTTTCTAGCGCTAATGTGCTGTGGTTTTGATCTAGGTTTTTTATTAGCGCAAGTATACGTACATGGTTTTCTAAAAAGTCGATTAAATAAAGTTCACGCTTACTCGTTGCGTAATACTCATATAATAAGCGCTCTTGCTTTACTAGGTAGGTTTCGATTAATCGAATATCGCGTAGCGCCGGAATTTGTTGTTCCATTAAGGTCGATGAGGTGCGCTTAATGGTTTCTGCCTGATAATAAACATTGCAGACAGTACACAGCCTACCAGCACAATACCTATATAAAACTGCTTAGCTTTACTGGCAAATTTATTAGTGAATATTTTCATATAAACGCTTGATCTGACCCTAAAATATTAACAACTCATTTTAAAGCGTAATTATATACGATTAATAAAAGCACTATTGTTTATATTTGGTTATAAAAAAGGGTGCGCAAACGTTAATCAGGCGGGCATAAAAAAGAAAGAGGCCGGCGAGAATGCCGGCCTTAATGATACCAATCCGCAATAATACTTAATCATTTTCAGGGGCTAAACGTGTCGCTATCTACGTTAAAAAACTCTCATTTAGAGCAACTAAATAGCGAATTTTTTGCCTTGCTATCAACACGCTTTTCCATCCTCAAAATAGATCACTTAATTATGCGAATTGGTATAATTTATTGTACAGAAATAACAACTTTACCCATAGCTTGGCCACTTGCTAAGCGGTCATGCGCTTTAGCTGCTTCTTCTAAGCTAAAGTCTTGCTCATCAAGTACTGGGCGCATACCGTCTGCTTCAACAATTTGTGCAAGTTTAGTCAGTTTGTCACCGTGGTCTTGACGGTTAAAGTCGTGTATCATTGGAATAAGCATAAAGATTACGTTTAACGATAACCCTTTAAAGTGTACTGGGCTTAAATCGACTTCTAATAAAGAAAGCGTTGTAGATACCTGTGCATTTAGCTTTGCTGCAGCAAATGAGTTAGTCAGGTTACCACCACCTACGGTGTCAAATACTATGTCAAAACCAACATTATTAGTGTGCTTTTCAACGTATTGCTCTACGGTTTCGTCTTTAAAGTTTATGCCTGTAGCGCCAAAGCTTTCTATTAGTGCTAGTTGCTCTGCGTTACCGCCAGTTGAGTAAACATCAGCGCCAAAATGCTTGGCTAGTTGTACTGCTAAATGGCCTACACCACCTGCGCCGCCGTGTACTAATACTTTTTGGCCTGCACTTACACTTGCACGTGTTAAGCCTTCAAGTGCTGTAATACCTACAAGTGGAATAGCGGCTGCTTCTTTCATGCTTAGGTTTTTAGGTTTGTGAGCAATTAAGCGCTTATCAGCAAGAATAAACTCAGCAAGTGCACCTGGTAAATCGCCTAGGCCACCAGCACAACCATATACTTCATCACCTACTGCAAAGTCTGTTACGCCTTCGCCAACAGCTTCAACGGTGCCTGCAAAGTCCATCCCTAAAATGCCCGGTAGTTTTGGAGCAAAGGGTAAGTCAGCACCCATTTGACGAATCATCATATCAATTGTATTTACGCTTGTTGCGGCAATACGAACTAACACATTACCTGCTGTTACTTGTGGTTTTGCAACCTCAGCTGCTACAAACTCTTCAGTGCCACCAAAATTATTAATTGTCATTGCTTTCATGGGTATTGCCTCTGTTATCTGTTGATAAGTAACTGTGTAATGAAGCTTCATTGTAGACACACCCTTTACAAATGATAATAAGGCTAAACATACAATCAGTTTCAAAATAATATTTATAATAGAGTTTAAAAATCACTCCATCACTGTTTAAAAGTAGGCGTTAAACAACATCCTACTAGTCGCTGCGCTATACCAATTTAAGCTAGCTATGGTTGATTTATTATTGTCTAAGCCCCAGAGTAATATATGAAAAGGTAGTAATTCACTTAAGTAACTCATTTATCCTACTAAGGAGCGAATATGTTAGGCGAAGACCACTCACTTACCAATGACTTTCCACAGTACCTAAATACCATTGCAGAGCTAAATAAAAGCGACACAGAATTTGCTAAAAAGGCAGATAAATACGACAAGCTAGATAAAGAAATTCGTGTTTTAGAGCTTAAAGATGCGCCCATTAGCGATGAGCAAATGAATCAACTAAAACATGAGCGTTCAGAATTAAAAGATTGGTTGTACGAGCGTTTACAACAAGAGTAATGTTGCACGCAAAAAAAAAGAGTTCACCGTTAGGTGAACTCTTTGACGATCAACAAAGGGTAAAACATTTAAAGCACATATCGGCTTTATAAAAAACAACTAGGCCTTATAAGGCATGAGTGAATTTTTTCGCGTTAAATTGCTACTAGCTATCAGCATTTAGCTGAGCAAGCAGGCTATCTAACGTATCAACTAACTGCTGATTTTTAGTAGGGTTGAGCGCATCTGGATGTGGCGGTGCAAAGCGCTCTGCATCGTTATCGAAATAAAGGCCAGTGGCATCTTTAAATTCGTCACTTAATGCGGCGCGGCAAAAAATATCAGCGCCTAGTTTTAAGTCGCCACCAGCAAGCCCGTAGGCATCTTTTACCATTTTACTACCTAGTAACGACTTAGGGTTTACCGCAACAACTAACGGCCCGCTGCCTTTAAGTGCTAAACCTAAATGACGCGACCACATAGTAATAGCCAATTTGCTTTGCGCGTAGGCTGCGCTATCTGATAGCGGCTTGTTGCCCACTAACGAGTCAAAGTTAACGCTGGTTTGTGCAGCCGATGACACGTTAACCACACGTGATTGCGTGTTCATCACAGGCAGTAACGCTTTAGTAAGTAAATAAGGCGCTAACGTATTAACTGCAAACCGTGCATCTAGCCCATCTACAGTAGTGATATTTGCCAATTTATAAACACCGGCGTTATTAATAACTACATCAAGTATTTTATTCGCGTTTTGCAAGTCGGCTAACACTGACTGAGCCAAGGTGTTTACTTGCGCCATATCGCTTAAATCGGCAATGTAGGTCGCTGTGCTTGCTTGCGGGTAATCAGCGTTTAAGCTTGCTTGTACAGTATTTAACTTGTCTTGGTTGCGCCCGTGTAATAATACAGTATGCCCTTGCGCTAACAACATTTTAGCGGTCTCTAGGCCAATACCTTCGGTGGCACCGGTTAATAAAATTGTTTTTTTCATGTTGAACGTTCCTTTTTGTATTAAGACTTTGGCCATTGCAATAACGACAAATTACACACGCATTAGCTCACTGCTATTCATTAATAGTACCACCACTTTTAGCGACTAATAATTAGTGGCTCAGTAGAATCAGTTTATAGAATTAATTGATAAACCTATCCGCCCTTATTAAGTAGGTATAGCCATTGTGCCTTTGCTTGGGTGAATTTTAAGCGTTTATTTGAAATAACGGGCAATCATAACTATTGTTTTTAAATTACCTTAATAGTAGTATTTATCATACAAATACACTTTTCGAGAAAACACATGAAAGTTTTAGTTACAGGCGGTATGGGTTATATAGGTAGCCACACATGTATTGCCCTTCATGAGGCAGGCATTACCCCAGTTATTTACGACAACTTATCTAACGCAAGCCCCCGTGTGCTTGATCAACTCGAAAAAATTACCGGTACCCGTTTTGAGTTTATTTTAGGTGACATTCAAGACGAGCAGCAATTTAAACTTGCCCTTAAACACAGCCAAGCTGAGGCTGTATTTCACTTTGCAGCACTTAAAGCGGTAGGTGAATCAACCGAGCAACCACTGCGTTATTACCAAAATAATGTGTCGGGCACATTAAGCATGCTACAAAACATGCAAGAGGTAGGCGTTAACCATATTATATTTAGCTCATCGGCCACTGTGTACGGCGAGCCAGACTACCTACCTATTGATGAAAAACACCCTATACGCGCTACTAACCCATACGGTTGGACTAAAGTGATGGTTGAACAAGCCATGCAAGACGTATGTAATGCCAACAGCCAATTTATGGGCATTGCTCTTCGCTACTTTAACCCTGTTGGTGCGCACCCAAGCGGCTTATTAGGCGAAAGCCCAAATGGTATCCCAAATAACTTAATGCCATTTATTGCTCAAACTGCGGTGGGTAAACGCGAAGTGGTTAATATTTTTGGTGACGACTACGACACCAAAGATGGCACCGGCGTGCGCGACTATATTCACGTTTTAGATTTAGCTAAGGGCCATGTAGCGGCCTTTATGCAACATAAAACAGATACCGCCTTTCATGCATACAACCTAGGCACCGGCCAAGGTTATTCGGTGCTTGATATGATCAAAGCGTTTAGCGCATCAGCCAATAAAGATATTCCGTATAAAAGTGCACCGCGCCGAGCAGGCGATATTGCCTGTAATTACGCCGATGCCACAAAAGCGCAAACCACCCTTAACTGGCACGCAGAACTAACACTAAGCGACATGACCAACGACACATGGCGCTGGCAAACTAATTACCCAAGTGGGTTGGAGAGTTAACATGGCTTTATTAGAAAGTACTCACAGACGTAAAAACCCGCTAACGGGGCGCTGGGTATTAGTATCACCGCATCGTAATAACCGCCCGTGGTTAGGTGCTACAGAAGCAGTAAACGAAAGCATATTACCAAAACACGATGAAAGCTGCCCACTTTGCCCAGGCAACACCCGTGCAAATGGCGACAGCAACCCAGATTACAAATACACCCATGTATTTAGAAATGACTTTGGCGCACTGACGCCTAATGAGAGCGAGCAATCGCAAAGCTTAGACTCAGACAGCGATTTATTTATTGCTGATGAAGCAAGCGGCGAATGCCGTGTGATTTGTTTTTCACCAGAGCATAACAAAACACTGCCAGAGCTTGAGCACGATGCCCTACACGAAGTAGTAAAAACCTGGAAAGACAACTACACAGAACTTGCACAACACTATGAGTGTGTTCAGGTATTTGAAAATAAAGGCGAGATCATGGGTTGCTCGCAACCTCATCCACATGGCCAAGTATGGGCACATGCGCATTTATCAACTGAAATAGAAGCCGAAGATACCCAGCAGCTTGCTTATTATAAAAAGCATGGCAGCGCGATGCTTGCCGATTATGTGCAAAAAGAGCAAACAGATAAAACCCGTGTCGTATTTGAAAACGAGCACTGGCTTGTTGTGGTGCCATTTTGGGCAGCATGGCCGTTTGAAACACTGCTTGTAACTAAAGATAACATTCAAAACTTTAGCCAGCTAAACGATGCGCAAACAGACGCCTTAGCACAAGCGCTTAAAGTATTAACCACTAAATACGACAACGTATTTAATTGTAGCTTCCCGTATTCTATGGGGTGGCACAATGCACCGGCTAATCGTGGCTCAGATGAGCAACATTGGCGCTTACATGCCCATTTTTACCCGCCGCTACTTCGCTCTGCCACCGTTAAAAAACACATGGTTGGCTACGAAATGTTAGGCGAAAGCCAGCGCGATTTAAGCGCAGAAACAGCTGCCTCTATTTTACAAGCAGCTAGTACCATACACTACAAAAAAACAGCAGGACACACAGATGACGCTTAACGATTTTCAACAACAATTTTTATCACTGTACGGTGCGCCTGCTCAAGGTATTGCTGCAGCACCTGGGCGTGTAAACCTAATTGGCGAATTTACCGATTATAACGACGGCTTTGTATTTCCGTGCTCGTTAGAGTTTCGTACTCAAGTTATGTTTAAAGAGCGCGACGACAACATCATTACTGTGCATTCGTTAAATTACCCAGGCGAAAAAGACAGCTTTAGTGTTGATGAAGACATCAGCGAAGGGCAATCGCAATGGGGTAACTATATCCGTGCCGTGTCATTTGTACTAAAGCGCGCGGGCCATACTTTACGCGGCGCTGATTTACTTATTGACAGTAACTTACCGCAAGGCAGTGGCTTATCGTCATCGGCGGCATTAGAAGTGGCCATTGGTGGTATGTTTAACCATATTGCACAGCTTGGTTTAAGCGAAGAAAAAATTGCCTTACTAGGCCAAGAAGCCGAAAACGACTTTATGCATTGCCAATCGGGCATTATGGATCAGCTTATTTCGGCAAAAGGTGAAAACGGCCATGCCCTTTTAATTGACTGTGAAAACTTAGCGACTGAATCAGTAAAAGTACCCGATGATTTAAACATTGTTATTGTTAACTCTAACTACCCACGTAAATTGGTAGATAGCGAGTACAACCAACGTCGTGTTGACTGTGAGCAAGCAGCTGCAAAAATGAATGTAGCCACGCTTCGTAAAGCCACCATGGACACGCTTGAAGCAACTAAAGATGCACTAAGCGAAAACGAATACAAACGTGCACACCATGTAATTAGCGAAAACGAGCGTGTAATTGCAGCAACTAAAGCACTGCAAAATAACGACATTGATACGCTGCGCGAGCTAATGGCGGCATCGCACCAATCGCTTAAGCATTACTTTGAAGTAACCGTACCAGCGACCGACGGTCTAGTAGAAATTTGTAAAGAAGCGATGGGCGAGCGCGGTGCAGTACGTATGACCCGTGGCGGTTTTGGCGGTGCGATTGTGTGTTTATGCCGTGATGCAGAAGTACCACTTATTAAAGCAGCGGTTGAGCAGCACTACTTTGAACGTTTTAATTTAAATGCCGACATTTACGTATGTTCAGCAGGTTCAGGATTACAAATTACGTCTTTTTAAACATCATTAAGGAATAAGCATGGCAAAGGTTAATTGGGGTATTATTGGGTGTGGCAATATTGCTCACACCTTTGCTAAAAGCATTGCGCATTGCGCTAATGCACAGCTTATTGGCGCTGCATCGACCAGCGAGCAACGCGCAAAAGAATTTGCCACACACTATTCAGTTAAAGGCTATGAGAGCTACCAAGCCCTTATGCAATGCCCACACATTGACGCCATATATATTGCTAATACCCACGAACAACACTTTAATACTATTGCGCAATGCTTAGTGCACGATAAGCATGTACTCAGCGAAAAGCCCATAACTGTTAATGCACAGCAACTCACAACCCTTAGCCAGTTAGCCGAACAACAAAACTGCTTTTTAATGGAAGGTGTATGGATGCGCTTTTTACCTGCCATAGTAAAACTGCAGCAGCTATTAAGCGAGGGCGTAATAGGCAAAGTACACAGTGTGAATGCCAACTTTAGCCTAGCGGGCAACTTTGCTGACTCACACCGTTTAATGAACCCAGCGACCGCAGGTGGCGCATTGCTTGATTTAGGTATTTACCCTATATCAATTGCCGATGTGGTATTTAATAAAGCCCCTGAACAAATTAAATCATTAGTACACAAAAGCACGACCGGCGTAGATGAGCGCAGTGTAACCCTTATAAATTACGGCCAAGGGCAATTTGCGCAGCTTAGTAGCGCGTTACAACAAAATGGCCCTACCGAAGCCTGTATTTTAGGGGAGCACGGGTATATTCGCATTGCTGAATTTGTCGGTGCACAGTCGCTAGAGCTTCATTTAAACACCCAGCAAGTGCAGCAGTTTGACTTTAGTTTTAATGACGATGAAAACTTTAAATTTGAAATTGCTCACGTTAGCGAATGTATTTTACAACAACAAACACAAAGCAATGTATTACCGCTCAGCACAAGCCTGCGGGTAATGCACATAATGGATACGCTTCGGGCGCAGTGGCAGCTTAAATACAGCGATAGCGTTGAAGCCCATCAGCTAGATTAATAATAAAAAATACACACAACAAGGATACACAATGACAACCACACACACGTTAAAGGCGCTTTCAAAAGCCTTGCTGCTAGCAACGGGCTGCTTAACAGCAAGTAGTGTTTTTGCAGATCAAAAAACGCCTGAGCAACTCTACCCACCTTTAACCAGCGAAGTACTTCCTGAGCTTGCTGCTAAAGGTAGTTACCGCGTTGGCGTACAAACGCTTGATTTAGTAAATCCCGCGCAGTTTGACCCTGCAACCCAAGGGAAAAGAGATCGCCCTTTAAAAGTAGAAGTGTGGTACCCAGCAGCAAACAGTGCAAACGCACCCTTAACCAGCTACAGCGACATAACCCGTACAGGTAAAGCCTTTACCTTACAAGCCGATGCCATGCGCGATGTAGCCATTAATAACAAAGAGCACTACCCTGTTATTGTGCTCTCACACGGATATACCGGCTATCGTACAATTATGTATTACTTGGGCGAACATTTAGCATCGCATGGGTACATTGTGGCAGCCATAGATCATACCGACTCAACCAATGCAGATGTTGATTTTAAAAATGCGCCGTTTTCGGGCTTTTTTAGTACCCTTATTAACCGCTCACGCGATCAACAATTTGTACTTAACTACTTTAACGAACAAAACAACTTTGCCAGCAAGCAAGTAGATAGCAAAAACGCAGGCGTAATTGGTTACTCTATGGGTGGTTTTGGCGCGGTTAATACAATTGGTGGCTGTTATGACTTTAACGAGCAAGCCACTGTAATGTTTACCGGTATAAAAGATTCGGCGCAAATTAAACAAGTGCAGCAATTACTTAATAGCTGTGCGGGTGGGCAATATAAAAATCCGCAAGTAGATACACGCATAAAAGCCATGGTGGCCTTTGCGCCTTGGGGCGGGCAACATAACTTATTTAATGCCAGTGCTATGCAAAACATTAAAGTGCCTTCGCTTTATGTAGCGGGTAGCTTAGATGATATATCCGGTTATGAAGGCATTAAAAACCTATATAACCAAACGGGCAGCCCCGACAAGTACCTGCTTACTTACAAAAATGCGCGCCATAATATTGCGCCGCACCCTGCTCCTGCTATTGCCAAACGTAGCAGCGAATTAGATATAGGCCATTACTACGAGCCATCGTGGTCAATGCGCACCCTAAACGAGACCAACAAACACTTTGTACTTGCTATGATGGACTGCCACGTAAAAGGCATTACCAGCCAATGTGAATACCTAGACTTACCACAAAATGGCGACCAAGCTGTGGTTAATGGTAAGCCACTACCAGCATGGCATGGGTTTGATAATCGTTTTTCTACTGGTATGGATTGGCAACAAGCTAAACCGCGCACCAAGTAACACAAACTTTGGCGGCTATTTTTATATTTAGCCGCATACGCACTTAAAATAATGCTGCTATGAAACACCTGTTATTTAAAAGAGTTAGCAAATAAAAACAGCGTGCTTATTTTTTAAACGGCTATTTTAAGAAAAAATCATTGCCATTAATGTAAGTTAAAGGCAATCTAGTCATATATAAGATAAGATAAATAACACAAATATCATGTCAAAATACATACTCTCAATTGATCAAGGAACCACAAGCTCTCGGGCCATCTTGTTTACAAAAGATGCAGACGTTTTTGGCTCAGCACAACAAGAATTTTCGCAGCATTTTCCACAAAATGGTTGGGTAGAACACGACCCTAACGATATTTGGCAAACCGTGCTAAGTACCAGCCGCGAAGTATTAGCAGATAAAAACGTTAAGCCTGAAGAAATTATTGCCATTGGTATCACCAACCAACGTGAAACCACTTTAGTGTGGAACAAAAAAACCGGTAAACCTATTTATAACGCCATTGTGTGGCAAGACCGCCGCACCAGCGATTACTGCGAAAGCCTAAGCACTGACGAGCTTTGCCAAACCATAAGCGATAAAACCGGCTTACTGCTAGACCCGTATTTTTCGGCCACTAAAGTACGCTGGATTTTAGACAACGTTGAAGGCGCACGCGAACAAGCCCTTGCAGGTGAGCTGGCGTTTGGTACCGTTGATACCTACTTACTATGGCAGTTAACCGGTGGTAAAGAGCACCGCACCGACGCCACCAATGCATCACGCACTATGTTATTTAATATTCATACTCAGCAATGGGATCAAGAACTCCTCGATTTATTCGAAATTCCTGAATCTATGTTGCCCCAAGTGATGGACTCAGCCGACGAATTTGGCTCAACCAGCGACGATATTTTTGGCGCACCAATACGCGTATGTGGTATTGCCGGCGATCAGCAAGCTGCCCTTGTTGGCCACGCATGTTTTGAGCAAGGTATGGCAAAAAGCACTTACGGTACGGGCTGTTTTTTAATGCTGAATACCGGCGAAAAAGCGCTTACCTCAGAAAATCGCTTACTAACCACGGTGGCTTACAGGCTAAACGGCAAACCAACATATGCCATTGAAGGCAGCATTTTTATGGCAGGCGCCACGATGCAGTGGATTGTTGAAGGCTTAAAACTATTAAGCCATGCCGGAGAGAGCGAATCGTTAGTAAAAGATGTACCGCTTGATCATGGGGTATTTTTAGTGCCTTCGTTTACAGGTTTAGGCGCGCCCTACTGGGACCCAAATGCACGTGGCGCTATTTTAGGTTTAACCCGCGATTCGGGCATTAGCACCATTGTTGCTGCTGCGCTGCAATCGGTTGGGTATCAAACCAAAGACTTACAAAAAGCAATGGAGCGTGATGGCTTACGCCCAAGCGTATTACGGGTAGATGGCGGTATGGTTAAAAATAACTGGGTACTGACCTTTTTATCAAACATTTTAGGCGCAACGGTAGAGCGCCCAACAGTGACCGAAACCACCTCTTTAGGCGTAGCATACTTAGCAGGCTTACAAACCGGTGTGTATGAGTCAACTGAGCAATTAGCAAAAATGTGGACCTGCGACCGACGCTTTGAGCCAACAATGAGCGCTGACGAACGTAACGATTTATACGCAAAGTGGCAGCACTGTGTAGCGCAAGTTTGTCTCTCTAGTGACGATAGCAAACAAGCGTAATACGCCTAGCCGCTAATTAAAATTAGCGGCTTACAAAACACCGGCAACTGCGCTTAAATGGCGCGTTGTACGCTGTATGTTTTAAAAAGATCAGGATTAAAAATTAACAAGCAAAAAGCGCGGTTATCTATTGTCAAATAAGAGCCGCAGCTTTATGATGCTATATGCCTTATTTATATTACAAATAAAAAGGTTAGCTCGGTGGAATTAGCAGATAACGAATACGACCTACTCGTCGTCGGTGGCGGTGTAAACGGCACTGGAATAGCAGCTGATGCAGCAGGCAGAGGATTAAAAGTTCTATTGTGTGAACAATCAGACCTTGCCAGTGCAACGTCTTCAAATAGTTCTAAGCTGATCCACGGCGGTTTACGCTACCTTGAACATTACGAATTTAGATTGGTAAAAGAAGCCTTGGCTGAGCGCGAAGTGCTGCTTAAAAATGCCCCGCATATTATGTGGCCGCTCACCTTTAGGCTACCGCATCAATCGCACCTACGCCCTGCATGGATGATCCGTATTGGCTTATTTATGTACGACAACCTAGCTAAGCGCGAAACACTTGCTGGCTCGCGTGGCATTAAGTTTGGTGAAAACAGCGTATTAGAACCTTCAATTACCAAAGGGTTTGAATACTCAGATGGCTGGGTTGATGATTCACGTTTGGTAATTTTAAACGCCTTAGCAGCCCAAAACAAAGGCGCAACCATTGCTACGCAAACCAAGTGTGTAAGTGCAAAACGCATCGATAACCAATGGCAAGTAACGCTTGAGCAACAACAAACTAAGGCGCAACAGACTATTAAAGCCAAAGGTATTGTTAATGCAGCAGGCCCCTGGGTTGCAAAATTATTTGACGAAGCACTGATAGAAAAATCGCCACAAAATATTCGCCTTGTTAAAGGCAGCCATATTGTGGTGCCACGTATTCACGATGAAAAACAAGCCTACATTTTACAAAATAAAGATCAGCGCATTGTGTTTGTTATACCGTTTGAAGATGACTACTCGCTAGTAGGCACCACCGATGTTGAACACAAAGGCGCAGCGCAAGATGTAAAAATTAGTGATGAAGAAATCGATTACTTAATCGATATTACTAACAGCTACTTTAAAAACCACATTAAACGCGAAGACATAGTACATACCTTTTCGGGTGTGCGCCCACTGCTTGATGACGAATCAGTGAATGCACAAAAAGTAACGCGTGACTACAAGTTAGAGCTTTCAAGTGAAGGCAAACACACACCACTGTTAAGTGTGTTTGGTGGCAAAATTACCACCTACCGTAAACTTGCCGAAGCTGCAGTGAATAAGCTTGAAGAATTTTACCCGCAAATGAGTGAAGCGTGGACCAAACACAGCGCCTTACCCGGTGGCGATTTTAGCTCGGTAGAAGCGCTGACCAATGAGCTTAAAGCGACTTATAGTTGGTTACCAGAAATCACTCTTAAACGCTTTGTACGTACCTACGGGACTCGTGCAAAACTAATTTTAGGCAGTGCAACCCAGCTCAGTGATTTAGGCCAAGATTTTGGCCATGGCTTATTTGCAGCAGAAGTCGATTACTTACTAAATGAAGAATGGGCGGGTAACGCTTACAATATTTTATGGCGCAGAAGTAAACTAGGACTGCGCTTTAATGAAGCACAAGTGGCAACGCTTAATCATTATATTACGCAAAGCCAAGCGGCTAAAACAGCCTAACAGCAGCTTTAACCCTTATTTAATTTAACAACTAGCCCCCAATGATTGCACAATCAATATTGGGGGCTTTTTTATGTTTGCTTGGTTTTATTACTATTAAATAAGTAGTTAAAACCACTTAACGTAGCCTCTTTCACGTCAAACTCTAAACATTGCACACCAATGCAATTTAACGCATGGGTAAAGCAGGTATTTAGTTGCTCTGTGCCAATAACCACTACTTTAGAATTATTCACCAATTGCCACTCACTGGCATGGCGTGCAGCGCGTACATCACTACCAATAAGTACGCCCGACAAGTATGCCTTGGCTTGCACTGGTGTTAACTCTTTTGAAAGCTGGCGCGTACGGACACTAAAAATACCGTGCGCCAAATTACCGCTGTCACTGCCTAACGTGAGTTCACAGCCTTGCTCAAATGCATGCCAATCAAACTCCCCCGCTTCACAGTCGTTAGGAATAAGTACACTTTGATGACATAGCAAGTCGTATAATTCGCCGGTCATTGCGGTTTTAAAACAGATAATTTGGCCATCTTTTAATAGCACCCATTTAGTATGGGTACCGGGTAAACAAATGAGTACGTTGCCGTGCTGATAGGCCGGATTTTGCTTTAAAAAACCTAAAATTTGCAGCTCTTCGCCGCGCATTACATCAAATAAATTGTTTTGTAATGTGCATTTTGTACCAGGTAAAGCACTGACTTTGTTACCTGCACAATCAAAATTAATTGCGCCACTAAGCAGGCTTTCGGGGTTTATGGGGCACGCTAAATAAGGGGTTTCTTTCCAGCCAATACTTGAGGTGATTTGCCCTGCCATATAAATAGGTAAAACGCCGTATTCGCTGGTCCATGGTGCAACGACACCAATTAAAGTATGTTCAAAGTTTTGTTTATCTCTAATCACACCTGGGCCGTCGCGCTGAGCAATTAAAGTTAATTGCCCTGTGGTATTTACGCTGCATAAATAGGCGCGTAAATGACTCGTGCCCCAATCTACGGCTATAAAAAGGTTTAAGTGCTGCAACTTAGAGCCTCCCACCGTCAATTTTAATACCTTGGCCGGTGATCATACTGCTTTCGTCGGCAGCTAAAAAAAGTGCCAAATTAGCTACATCTTCAGGGGTTACTAACTTTTTAAGTGCCATGGCTTCCATCCACTTCACTTGCTCTTGCTCGGTAAACCAACTGGCTAATTGGCGGTCGGTGGCAACCCAACCCGGTAAAATAGCATTCACCCGAATACCAAACTCACCATAATCGCGTGCCAGTGCTTTAGTCATGCCGATTAAACCG
The DNA here is from genome assembly GCF_035666335.1 of Pseudoalteromonas sp. CuT4-3. Taxonomy (NCBI): domain Bacteria; kingdom Pseudomonadati; phylum Pseudomonadota; class Gammaproteobacteria; order Alteromonadales; family Pseudoalteromonadaceae; genus Pseudoalteromonas; species Pseudoalteromonas sp. CuT4-3. Next base: position 273,284 of record NZ_CP142030.1, on the reverse strand, counting down.
GCCGGCCTTTGCCGTTACATAACCCGCCATTTGTGGCTGCCCCATGATGGCATTGATAGAGCTAAAATTAATAATGCTCCCCGCGCCTTCGCTTTTCATAAAAGACATAGCCACTTGCGAGGCAAAAAACGCCGGATTTAAGTTAATTTGTAGGCATTGATCCCAATCTTGTACTGTAACGTCTTCACTGGCTTGGCGGCGGTCGTTGGCTACATTGTTTACCAGTACATTAATAGCGCCTAGTTCAGCACATGCATCTACCAAAGATTGCTGTAAAGCATTTGAGTCGGTTACATCAACCTGTCTAAACCACAATTTGGCGTTAGGCAGTGAGGCTATAAGAGATTGGGCAGCCTCGTTATTAATATCTATAAAGGCAATTTTGGCAGCTTGAGCGGCAAACGCCTTTACCATTGCACGGCCAATGCCTGAAGCGCCCCCGGTAATAAAAACAACTTTGCCAGAAATACTGGGGTAGTGAGCGTGATTATTCAAATGCGTTTCTCCATAATACAGACTGCCCCTCTCAATATTTATAATTATTTGCTAAAGAGGATTACTGTTACAGCTGTGTTAAAATACTTGCCTTTAACAAAGTTTATAACATATCCTTTCGTACATTAATATGATATATGATATATAATAAAGCAATAACTCATTCGGATAACGCTCAATGAAAAGCCAACCTCGTCAAAATTTAACACAACAATTAACCCATGATTTAGGCTTTGCAATTGTGCGTGGCGTTTACCCTGTTAACGAAGGCCTGCCCTCAGAAGCTGACCTATGCGTAAAATACGATGTGAGCCGCAGTGCAACACGCGAAGCAGTTAAAATGCTCTCTGCTAAGGGCTTAATATCTTCTCGCCCTAAGCAAGGGATCCGCGTACTGCCAGAAAGCAGCTGGAATATGTTTGACACAGATGTACTGCGCTGGATTTTAAGCAGTAAACCGTCGCTTTCTTTATTAAAAGAGTTTACGCAAGTACGTGTCGCACTTGAGCCACAAGCCGCTGCCCTAGCAGCTGAAAATGCCAGCGCCGAACAACTTGCTGAAATAGACAACGCACTTGCCCGCATGGCCGATGCAGATCAAGGCTTAGACGATCCGCTTGAAGCCGATATTGCCTTTCATACCAGTATTTTAGTAGCCAGTAATAACCGCTTTTTTGTACAGCTCACTGAATTTATTAGCACTGCGCTGCGCGTAAGTATTCGTTACACAAACCATATTAAAGGTGTGCCAGGGGCCGACGTTGCAAAGCATGCTGATATTTTAGATACGATTAAATCGCGCAATCCAGAGCGCGCTAAAAAAGCAGTAGAAACCATTTTAGAAGAAGCGCTTGAGCTGATTGAGTCTAAACTCGACTAATAGCTTAAAAAACATTATTAAAAAAGGGAGCTAATTAGCTCCCTTTTTACTGCTTGCTATATTTTAAGCTTTGTTAAGCTCAAAAATAAGCGATGTTTGCGGGAATGAAATTGGCATTTGTAGGCCAAATTCCATCAACGCTTCACCCGTAAAGGTTTGCCCGTTAACAGCGGCAATAAACGAAGGTCGGTATTCTTCAAATTTAACAGGCCACACTAAATTAAGTGTGTACTGCGTATCTGCATCTAAACCAACAAAACGAAGCTTATTAGGCGCAGTGCGCGGTGTTTCGCGTACACTGTTATACTCAAATAACGCTTTTGATTTTTGCTCGTCGATTAAACCAAAATTAATTGATAAATCGTCGCTATCGAGGCGGTACAAATCGGCAGCATGAATAAATTCACGGTGCTCTTTGTGCAGCGCAATAGCCGCTTTAAGCGCATTGTATTCGTGATCGGTCAGCTCGCGTGGGTCCATTTCAATACCCATGTGACCAAACATAGATACCGCAGCACGCATTTCAATACTGACATTACGACCTGTGATATGACAATCACGAGGGCCTACATGTGCACCCATAACCGACGATGGGAAGAAGAACGAGCAGCCGCGTTGAATTTCAAGGCGGTCAAGTGCATCGTTAGAATCTGACGTCCATACACGGTCTGTGTGTGCAAGCACACCATAATCTACACGGGCACCACCTGACGAACAGCTTTCTATTTCAAGGCCAGGATGCGCCGCTTTAATACGGTCGATTAAGCGATACAGTGCCAGTGTTTGCTGATGCACCGCAGGCTTACCTGAGAAGTTACCCGCGTGGTTTATATCGCGGTTCATATCCCATTTAATGTACTTAATTGTTGGGTATTCAACTAAAATGTCATCAATCGCTTTGTATAGGTATTCAACAACCTCAGTGCGCGTTAAATCAAGCACTAGCTGGTTTCTAAAGCTAAGTTGCTCGTTATTTTCTGAGCCTAATACCCAATCAGGATGAGCGCGGTATAAGTCACTATCTGGGTTTACCATTTCAGGTTCAAACCAAATCCCAAACTCCGTGCCTAAGCTGTTTACATGGTCAATCACTGGCGATAGGCCGTCTGGGTAAATTTCGTAATCTACGGTCCAATCACCTAGGCCTGCATAATCACCTCGGCGACCTTTAAACCAACCATCGTCCAGTACAAAACGCTCAATACCTAATGGCGCTACTTTATCGGCTAACTGCTTTAGCGTGTCTACATCGTGATCGAAGTAAATACCTTCCCACGTGTTGTAATGCACTGGGCGTGTTTTTTCGCGCTGCGCCTGGCTAAGTAAGTTAGCTTTAACAAAGCGATGAAAATTACGCGACAGCGCACTAAAGCCATCGCTCGAAAACGAGCCATAAATACTTGGGCTTTGATACGTTTGGCCTTTAGCAAGGGTTAGCTCGCCCGGTAATAATAACTCACCCATTTGCACATAACGGCGCCCTTCTGGTAATAGCTCAGCGCGTAGCTTGTTGTTACCGCTCCAACCTAAATGGAAGCCATAACACTCGCCTTGTTGCTCGCCTGCGCCTTCGCTATGAACTAATAAACCAGGGAATACGTCGTGCGATGTTTTACCTTTGCGGTTTTCGCGTACAAAGCTGCCTAATACTAAATCAACCGATTGGCGTTGAAACTCGTTAGACCAACGTCCTTCAAAGCTCACTAGCTTGTTCATGCTATCGGGTAGTTGGAACGTGGGTGCGGCGCAAAAATTAACGCTTAGCGGTGCATCACTTAAATTAGTTAATACAGTATGCGCACTTAGCACATCGGTGTTGCTATCAAGTGTGATGCTGTGCACTACTTCAATACCACGCAGCTCATCAACACTTACAAACTCTAAACTAGAAGGGGTTGGCTGACGAACATCTTGAAGAGCAGGGCCAACTGACCAAGCTATGGTGTCGTTTGACAGCTCTAGCCCTGGCGCGCCTGTAAAGCCTTCACCTAATAGTGGAGAAAGAGAAATAGGTGCTTCTTCAACCACGGCACATTTTACTTCCTGACGAGTAGCAAGCTGAGTTAGCATTGTTTCAGTTGTTTGCTCAGATAGGCGCTTACCAAAATAAAGTAACGCTGGGGTTTTGCTCTGGCAGTCGAAAATAACGGTGCTGTTTGCGCTGTCTAATCGAAAGAATGGTTTAATATCAGCCATGATTCTCCTGTCCTCTTTAATGAAGATGAGTTTAATACGCGAGTACATTATATGTGTGCTTACTCGCCGCTTACTGCATCAAATTGCAGTCAGTGATTTTAAAATAATAGTATATATCATACAAATTACTTTTAGATAGTGTTTACGGTGTAATTTAGCCAATATTATTACTGGCTATACCAGTCATTAACTTAAACAGCGGTTAAAAAATTTAATACCACCTTGAGCAATATTATATTTAGGGGCTTTTAGCCTGGGGTAGTCTGTAAAACCCCAGCAGGTAGTCACACGTTTAGACCCGCAAAATGATTAAGTATTATTGCCCATGGGTGTTATCTACAGTGTCGGTTAATTGAATAAATAAAAATCGGCCTAAGTTACCTTAGGCCGATTTAGTAATGTGTTAACTGGCTAATAAAAAGTGACTTAACTTTTTATTGCTGGTTATTTTGGTGCGTGCACTGGTGGCGTATCTTCAATAGCAGGTGTTTTGCCTGCCCACTGTGCATTTAAACCAAACACTACTTTATTAACGATTAACGCAAAGGCTACACATACAATAAGTGTAATTGGCATTAAGTGAATATAGTGTAGTTCAGTATGTAGCGGCGAATTTTCAAACGTCAGCATGCCATACATAACCACGCCTAAAATTACCGCGGCAATACCTGCACGCGCATCCACATTTTTAAACAATAAGCCCACTACAAAAATTGAGAATATAGGCATACTTAATAAGCCGTTTAACTGTTGAAGTAAGTTAATAATGCTGTCGGCTTGCTGATAAATTGGCACAAGCACAAGCGTTAAACTAGTAAGTAACAACGTAACGTAGCCACTTAGCTTTACTACACTTGGCTCTTTATTAAAGTAAGCTTCGTGAATATCACACACGTAAAGTGCCGTAGCCGAGTTTAATAAGCTGTTATAAGTAGAAAGCACTGCTGCCGCCATTGCTGCCGCCATTGCTGCGGCAAACACACCCGTTAACCATGCAGGCATTACATCACCTACAATTCGGCCATAAGCTGCATCGCCAATGTCGCCATACAGTTTGTACGAAATAATACCCGGTAGCACCACAATCGCCGGTACAATTAAAAAGCGAATACCCGCTGCTGCAAATATCCCTTTTTGCGCTTCTTTAACATTTGGCGCAGCCATTGCACGCTGGGTAATGGTTTGGTTAGTACCCCAGTAATACATTTGAATAAAGAGCATACCAGTTAAAAGCGTAGGCCACGGGATTGGCGAGTCAGCGTCACCAATTAATGTTAAGCGCTCTTGTGGAATACCGCTAAAGTCGTAATCAATCGCGTTAAGCGCTAAAAATACGACCAGTATTGCCATACCTAACACTAATAAACCATTGTAGGTATCGGATACGGCAACCGCACGTAAGCCACCAAAAAATGCATAAATAGCCCCTACTAAAGCAAATGCGGTCGCTATGTACATTAGCGGAATATCAACTTTAAACATGGTTTGCATAAATAGCGCACCAGAATAAATAACCGCAGGCATGTAAATTAGCGCATTACCTAAAAAGAATAAGCCACCAATAACAGCGCGAATGTGCTTGTTGTTGTAGCGTTTTTCTAACAGCTCCGTGGTGGTTGTACAGTTGTACTTGTAATAAACAGGAATAAATACTTTGGCTAAAATAATAAGCCCTAAAATAGCCGCCAATTCCCACCACACAAGCAGGGCCATTTGATTGCCATTCATGCCCACCAGCTGGTCGGTACTTAAATTTGTGAGCGTAATTGAGCCTGCTACAAACATCCAAGTAAGGCCACCGCCCGCTAAAAAATACTCTTTTGTTTGATTATCACCACTATTACGGTTTTGGCCTCGGCACTTCCAATATGTAAGTCCACCAATTAAAGCGGTTACAAAGAAAAAAACCACCAACTGCAAAATGTTGTCTGACATGTGTGTGTCTCCAGCGCGTTAAACGCAATGTCTGTCTATGTGAACGTATTAACCTATGAAGGCTAATTAATAAATTGCACCTTACAGTGCGTGTAATTTGCTTTAATGGCATAAGTTCATGATGCTGGTTGTGACGCTTTACTAACGCATTTAACTGAAACAACGAAATAAGCATGCTGTTAAGTACGCTCAGGTAACCTTGTTTGTGTAAATTGGCAATGGTATCGCTGTCTAAAGTTTGCAGTTTATCTTCATCAACAGTGCTCAAACCTTGAATAGTTTGCGCCTCGCCTTGTTCAAACTGCAAAACAATATCTATGTTTTTAATAAGCCCTAAGCGGGCAATTTCTTGGGTAAATTGATACGTTTGGTAATCATTTTTTAAATCGCTTTCTAGTAGCTTTTGCTGCGCACTTAAATACAGGCTTGGGTTGCCTTTGGCATCAAATAACGGCTCGCCTTGCTGGGTATTAACGGCTGAGCTTTGCTCATCAATAGCAATAAAGTAATCACTGCTATTTGCCTCACGAGTGAGTAAATAAAGCGGCTGGGTTTGCATGCACACAGGCGTGTACAGCGCTTGCCATTGATTGTTACTCACAAATAAACTTTGCTGAGCACTAAAGCTGGTTAAGCCCGAAATAGTGTAGCTGCCGTTGTGTGCGTTACGCGCTAAAAAAATAGGTAAATCGCAGGCCGCTTTTGCTACTTCGTTTGCACGTAGATTAACTAAATGCTGTGTTTTTGCGTATTCAACACCCGCATTAGGGTTAATTTTTATTGCTTGGTGTTGAGTATTTGATAGTTCACTAATTGCCATAGTTACACATCCTTAAACTGGGTTAGCCGCAAGCCACTGCTCAATATAAGCACGGTGAGGCGGCAACGTTTGCAACATCTGCTGTGTAAGCTGGCTGTTACGTTCAATTATTTGATTTGCTTGCGCATCGTTTGAGTACAAATACGCTTGCTTAGTAAAGTCGGGCTTAAAGCCCATACCGTATAAAACATACTGGTAACTGGCGGCAGGAAATAGCTCTAATGCGCCATGAAAATCTTGAATAAGAGTGCCACGCGTCCCCCAAAGCAGTAAGTCTTCTTGTAAACTTTGCGGAATGCTTTGTGGTTGTACGTGCGCTTGCCAATAAGGCTCTGGGCGCTTAGTTAACATGTAATGTAGTTTTAAAAAGTCGATAATACGCTGCCAACGATAATCCATTTGCTCATTAAAGCGCTTTGCAACAATGGGCATTACTTGGGTATCGGCTGGCATGTGCTCTGCAACAAAGCGAGACGAAATTTCAACCAACATAATGGCGGTTGCTTCGAGGGGCTCTACAAAACCTGCCGACATTCCCACTGCAACACAGTTTTTGTGCCAAAACTCTTCGCGATAGCCTGACTCAAAACTTATTTTTCGGGCAGTTAAGCCTTTAGCGGCATCACCTAAATAGTTGCGTAAGTTTTGCTCGGCTTCTTCATCTGATAAAAACTTGCTTGAATATACATGCCCTACACCACGGCGATGCGTTAGGCCTATATCCCAAATCCACCCAGCATTTTGTGCGGTGGCAATAGTATGACTGGCCAGTGACTCATCACCTTCATCGTAGGGGACTTGCATAGCTAGGGCGCTGTCGTTAAATAATACGTGATCCATTTTTTTAAATGGCACGTTAAGGGCTTGGCCTAATAACAGCGATGAAAAACCCGTGCAGTCTATGTATAAATCAGCGTTTATGGTGCGGGTTTGATCGGTTAAGGTAAGCGTGTCTATAGCCCCGCTTTCATCAAGCTTTACCTGATCAACGGTGCCAATAATGTGCTCAATGCCTAGTTTGCTCTTACAATGCTGTTTTAATAGCTCAGCAAAGGCGCCGGCATCTAAATGGTATGCGTAATTACAATTTGCTTGATACTCGCCTTGCGCAATACCTCTCGGTGCTAGGTTTGCTTCGCAAATATCGTGCTGAAAATTAGTTTGCTGAGCAAAGTTTTCAACATTATCTAAATAGGGGGCTAAATCTATACGGCCGTAGCCTAGCGGTACCGTAAAGGGATGGTAGTAAAAATCGTTGTTGCCATGCGTCCAGTTTACAAATTTACCACCTTGTTTAAAGGTGGCATTACAGGCTTTAAATACATCCACTTCTCGCAAACCAATTTGCTGAAGTGTGTTTTTCATAGTGGGCCAGGTACCTTCACCTACACCAATTGTTGGAATATCAGATGATTCTACCAATATCACTTTTAAGCCATCACCCTTATTACCTTGGTGATACGAAGCGATAATTGCAGCGCTCAGCCATCCTGCTGTGCCGCCACCAATTACGGCGATTGTTTTTATTGCTTTATTCATAACGGACTACTCTTTGAGTACTTTATTGATAACCGGTTAGACAACAAATGCCCTTTCGGGCATTTGTTTAAATTAGTCTCATTTTGTGCAAATTAGCTACTAACTTTATTAGTAACAGTACTTATAATGCACTGCAATGAAAACTAAGAGGCAATCGCTGCCTCTGCTATCAATTAAAACGTACCGCGAATACCAAACGCGTAACGTGAGCCATTATCTTCTACAGAGTAGATTTGATTAGCAAAACGGCCCGTTTGCACTAGCTCTTCTTCAGTAATGTTGATGCCTTCGGCAAAAATAGTGAAGTTTTCGTTGATATCGTAGCTTGCACTAATATCCCATTGACCGTACGTTTCTACGTTCACTGGTTCGCCGTTAAAGCCGTTATCAACTAAGCGTAAAAAGCCCTCACGGTTGTTAAATGCAACGCGTGCCTGCCAGTTATCTTGCTCGTAAAACAGCACTAAGTTTTGTGAATCACCTAACCCTTCAAGCGCAAATGTTTGGCTTGTATCACCATCAACACTAATGTCGCTATCTACTACCGTGGCATTAGCAATAAAACCAAAGCCGTTTTCAAACATATGAGTTACACCGATTTCGTAACCCGTTACCGTTGCAGACTCGCCATTTTGCGGGCGACTTACAGTGTAAACTTCTGAGCTACCGTTAAGTTCGGCATCGGTTTGGTCAGTACAGGTTGTACACGCAAAATCAGGGCCTGTACGGTCAGTCATGTCGTATGTTTCGTCGCCGGTTAAGGTAACAATAAAGTCATCCACTTCTTTACTAAATACGGCAAAGCTAAATAAGTTAGCGTCGTTGTAGTACTACTCGTAAGAAATATCCCAGTTTTCAGATTGGAACGGCTTAAGTGCAGGGTTACCACCACTTGCTGTTAAGTTTTGACGACGAGGCTCGTTAAACGTGGTCGCAGGCGATAACTGTGACATAGTAGGGCGAGTAATACTGTCGTACGCTGCAAAGCGTAAAATCATGTTGTCTTGCAGTTCAAGCTTAACGTTAAAAGAAGGAAGTAAGTTTGAGTAACTCGTCCCTTCTTGAATGTCTGTTGCCGGGCCAAATACGTTTTGGAATAAAGTGGCATCAGAGGTAGGAATAACATCGCTGATAAAGCTTTGTACAGCCGCTACTTCAATATCAGTTTCTGAGTAACGTGCACCCATGTTAACCGTAACTGGCATATCAGCTAGGTCGAAACCAATGGTAAAGTCCATGTAAAGGCTAGTGATATCTTCGTTAATTGTGTAACGGTTATTTTGTAGTGTTGGCTCTACAGGGAAACCTTGGTCAGCAAGGTAATCAAGCATTTTGTCGCCGTCGTAGCTATAAAATGTATCGATTAAACCTGGGAAGTAGTTACTTGCTGAGTAAGCTTCAAAATCAATTTCATCAAGTGGCGCTTCAGTGCCGTAACCACAAAATTGACATTGGCTACCAAAAATTTGGAAGCTTGATTTTTCACGTTCTTGACGATAAGCACCAAAGTTAATGCGATCAACTGGGCCTTTATCTGGTACGTATTCAAAATCGGCTTTGATTTCGGTAATTTCATCTTCATCAGTAAACTGGTTACCAATTTCGTTGTAGTGAAGACGCGCAAGGCTTGCATCTGGCAGCGAGCCATTTTCAAAACCATCATGCTGTACGGTAGGAACGCTACCGGTGCCGTCAAAGCTGTAGCTGTTAATAATACCCACTACGTTAAAGCGGTCATTACCAGCACGGTCGTTTTCAGCTGTTGAGCGAGATACGTCAAATTTTGCTTTTAATGACTCGTTTACTTGCCAGTCAACGTTAATACCAAATGCTTTGTTAGTTACATCACGCGAGTTACGTGTGTGTGATACAAAGTCGGTTGCAGGATTGCCACTGGCGTTACCTAAACCTACTTCTTGCGTAAAGGTAAGCAAGGTACCCGTTTCTGGATCGATTGTTGCGCTACCTACGCGGTCTGGTTCAAACCAAGAAGCTAAATCGCGTACTGATGAGTCCACTTCAAATTTTGAAATTAAACCATCTACGGTAATAGTAATATCGTCAGACGGTGCATATTGTAATACTAAGCTTGCATTAGTACGTTCACGGTCTTGCTCATCTACAACTTGGTCCCAGTTACGTGGGATGTATGCATTGTCGTACAATACGCCATCTTGTGGATTTGAAATAGTTTGTCCACCGCGCCAACCAGCCGTTAAAATTTGGTTGTTTTGCAGCTTACGTTGTTGGTTAGTGATGGCAAAAAGCACACCGAGCTTGTCGTCGTTAAACGTATTACTTACTAAAAATGAAGCCGATGGCGATACTTCTTCAGAAAGGCTTTCGTACATGCCTTTTACTGAACCAATCACATGTAAGCCACCAAAATCGAATGGACGAGCTGTGGTTACGTTAACCGTACCACCAATGCCGCCTTCTTGAAGCGTTGCACTGTTACTTTTATAAATATCAGCACCGGTGATTTGATCTGCCGCTAATACATCAAAATTAAATTCACGCCCTGCACTATCAGTCGCAATTTGACGACCATTTACAAGTACCGTGTTAAATTGTGGGCCAAAACCGCGAATTGTTACTGCTTGCCCTTCACCGCCACTACGGTCAATGGCTACACCTGTAATACGTTGCAGAGACTCTGCTACGTTTAAATCAGGAAATTTACCAAGATCTTCTGCTTTAATCCCATCGCTTACAACATTAGATGCTTTTTTATCTAACATTGATGAACGTAAGCTGCTGCGAATACCCGTTACTGCGATAACCTCAACATCTTTATCTACTACTGTCGGTGTGTCGCCTTCAGCGCCTTGAGCTGCAACGTGGCCGCTTGCCAATATGCCTGTAATAGCAATACTGAGTGCGGTTTTTTGTTGAACGATAACTTATTGTTAATTATCATTTTTTAAAAACTCCTGATTGTGTGTAGTCATTTTGTCGTTGTGTGGTGTGTATAGCTTCAAATACTATTTATAATATAAATATTTTAAATTGAGCAAAAGTGCAACCTTTTCCTTAATTATGGCTATCTTTTTGTTACGTGTATTTTTCTTTTTGTTTTCTTTAATTTAACAGTGGAATTAGTATGTTATTGCGAAAACGCAAAAATTATTTGCTGATTATATTCTTCATCCGGCAATAAATTAGCTTTTGGATAATCGCTTCTATTTGCTGCATTGGGCCAGTTTTGAGCCTCTAAACACACTGCTTGGCGTGCTTTAAAAGGAGAACCTACAAAATTTGCCGTATAAAGCTGCATACCAGGTTGGGTACTTTTAAGGGTTAAATTAACGCCCGTGTGTGGCGAGGTTAATGTAGCCATTGTTTTTAAACGATTGTCATCACTAAAAATATAGCAATGATCAAAGCCACTACCGGCATCAAGCTGTGCATGCTGTGCGCAAAGTGCATCGCCTATGGGCTTAGGGTGAGTAAAATCAAAGCAGCTGCCCGAGCCATCTTCATGATGGGCAAGCGGTATACTGTTACTATCGATAGGTAAATACGTTGCGGTATTTATTTGCAGCAGGTGATTATTAATGCTCTCACTGCCTTCAAGATTAAAATAGCAGTGGTTGGTAAAGTTAACGAGAGTTTCTTTATCGGTAATGGCTTTGTAAATGAGGATTAGTTCGCCATTGCGTGCAGTAATTGTTTGCCAAACTTGTAATTGGCCAGGAAAGCCTTCTTCTCCATCTGCCGAGCAGTAATAGAGCTCCACTTCATTATTGCTTTGTTTAGTGACTTGCCACAGTACTTTATTAAAGCCTTTTTCGCCGCCGTGTAAGCTATTTGGGCCATTATTTGCTTTAAGTTGGTACTCTGTGCCTGATAATACAAAACGTCCGTTTTCAATACGATTTGCGTAGCGCCCGACTGTTGCCCCTAAATAAAATGGGTTTTCTAAATAATAAGCAGGTTCGTTAACGCACAGTGTCATCTCTTGGTTATTAAACTTTATGCTTTTGATAATAGCGCCAAATGGCAATATTTCTGCAGTTAAGCTTTTACCATCGCTAAGCGTTATTACCTCTAACGATTTATTGCCAGTTGTAGATGCCACATTCATTCTCCATAAACTACCAGCTCAACAGTACCTGTCATAGCGGTGCAACAATATATAATATAAATAGTATATAAGTGAGAAGCGTAACTCAATCAAAATGCGTTAAAATAACGCTATAATAATTCACAGCTGTCGCTTGTGGTTTACATCACCGCTCCTCGTTGCATGGAGTAAATGCACCTAGTTAAACTAGGTGATCGCTGAGTGCTGCGACTTCTGCTTCGCTTAAATTTTGTTTAGCTTTGTTTTTAAAGTTATAACGCACTAATACAGTTTTACCCACAACACAGCATTTACCTTGCTGCCACGCCTCTTGCTTAATGGTAAAAGAGCTATTTCCTACATGCTCAACAGCTGTTTTAATCGTCACTTCGTGAGCATAAAATAATTCCCCTACAAACGATGCTTCTATTTTAGCAATGATCAGTTTCCAGTCGTGTGGGTTTAGATCGGGGGTAAAAAATTTAAAAATAGGGACGCGTGCGGCTTCAAACCACACAGGTAGTACGGTATTGTTGATGTGTCCGAGTGCATCTGTTTCGCTAAAGCGCGGCATCACTTTTTCAATAAACATAAAAATCCAAATAATAACTAAATAAAAAGGTAAATCATGACGGACTTTATCCACGTTATTGATAACGCGTTAAGCGATGATTTTTGCGATAACTTTATTACCACATTCTCTAACAGCCCGCATGTAAAACAAGGTGTAACCTCTGGTGGTGTGGACTTAAAAAAGAAAGACAGCCACGACCTGCAATTAAACAGTTACCCAGAATACGCCCAACAATTAAAGCATATTCAGCAAACCACTGCACAGCATGTTTTTAACTATGTAGAAGCACACTTTTTTATGCTAATTGGCGCATTTGGCTTAAAAGTTTATCACCCAAAAACGGGGGATGTGGTGGATTTAACACAGGATAACTTTGACGAAGTGGGCAAACCACAGCTCTCTGTGTTGGTGCAGCAAATATTTAGACTTGGGAACATTCAGGCGCAAAAGTACGAGGTAAATAAAGGCGGCTACCCTTACTGGCATAGTGAAGTGTATCCACAGCTACAACACAATGAAGCGCTGCACCGTGTATTATTATTTATGTTTTATTTAAACGATGTAGAGGAAGGTGGCGAAACAGAGTTTTATTATCAAAAACGTAAAATTGCGCCTAAAAAAGGCACTATGGTCATTGCCCCTGGCTACTTTACACATACCCATCGAGGTAATAAGCCGGTATCGAACGATAAATATATATTAACTTCATGGGTGCTATTTAATCGCGCAGAGCACATATACGGCACACCTAAAAGCTAAAACAGTCAGCGGGCAAAAACTAACTAACCACTGACTACTTTAATGCATTTGAGCTTTAATAAGAGTTATTCAAAAGCGCAGATTTGTATTCATACCAATCCGCGATAATACTTAATTATGCGGATTGGTATAATCTGTCAGTTTCAAAGAAGTTGATCAAACAAATCAAATAACTTATCTAGCTCTTCGGTGGTGTTGTAATGCATACAACCAATGCGCACTACTCCGCCTTTATCAAGTACGCCTAACTGCTCACATAAGCCTTGTGCATAAAAATTACCATCCCATACACAAATATGCTGTTTGCCTAAAAACTCAGACACTTCACGCGGCTCTAGCCCTTCAAAGGTTAAAGCAAATGTAGGCGTACGCTCGTTTAAGCGCTCTAGGTCATCAATGCCAAATAGCTTAATGCGCGGGTAATTAACTAAACGCGTTAAAAAGTACTCACTAAGCGCCATTTCGTGCTGCTTTGTTTTAGCAAAAGCCGCAGCTAACTTTTCACGGCGCGTGTGGCCTTCATCAAGCCCGCTAATTGCAGCAATGTAATCAACAGCGGTAATAAAACCCGCTAAAGCTTCGAAGCTTTGCGTGCCTGTTTCCCATCGACCTGGTGCTACATCTTTAGCTGGTTCTACTTTGTAAGGCGTAAAACCTTCAAGATGCTGTGTTTTACCGTACACCATGCCTAAGTGAGGACCAAAAAACTTATATGCAGAACAAGCCAAAAAGTCGCAATCAAGGGCCTGAACATCAACAAGCTCGTGCGGTGCATAATGCACAGCATCAACGTACACTAATGCGCCTACAGCATGGGCAAGCTCTATAATACGTTTTATATCGTTAATAGAACCCGTAGTATTTGAAGCGTAAGTTACCGCAACCAGTTTAGTATTGCTGTTTAATAAGCTTTCAAACTGCGCCATATCTAAGCTGCAATCAGCCTCGTTAATTAAAGCTGTTTGAACTTTAACGCCTTTATCTTGCGCTGCTTGCTGCCATGACGATACATTTGAGAAGTGATCAGCATTAGTCACAATAATCTCATCGCCGGCTTGCCAATCGCGTGAAATAGCACGGCTAAAGCTAAAGGTAAGGCTGGTCATGTTAGGGCCAAACACTATATTTTGTGCACTTGGCGCATTAAGTAAATCGGCTGCTGCTTGGCGCGCATTTGCCATTAACTCAACGGTTTTATCACTTGAAAAAAACGCACCGCCTAAGTTTGAGTTGTAGTGCCCTAAATAAGCAGTCATTGCACTTAGTACAGACTGCGGCACTTGAGAGCCACCTGGGCCATCTAAAAATATTGGCGATTTACCATCAACGGTTTGTATTAATGCAGGAAACTGCTCACGTAATTGCGCTATGTTCATGAGCATTCCTTAAGAGGTAAGTACAAAACAATCCAGGTAACCTGGCTTGTTTGTATCTACTTTGTTCATTGGCGTTGCATTGTGCCAAACTTGACGGTCGTTTATTAGTGCAAACATTCCGTCTTTAATTTCCATTTTAAAACACGGTTCTGCTTGCTTGTTTTCGTATACAAGCAGCTCGCCGCCTTCTAAGTTTTCGTGAGAAACACCACATACACAAACATGGTCAAACCCATCTTGATGCACACCTTCAGGTGCTGCGGGCGTATCGCTATCAATGGCAAGCATTCTAAATTGGTGAATTTCAATATCACGGCCTTCATCAATGCCGGTAAGCTCACAAAACTCACTTACAATGCTTTTCATACCTTCTGACTCAAGTAAGCTTTGCTCTAAGTTTTCATAAGTACGCTCAACATTACCCTGAAAGGTATTAATAGAATCGTCTTGAACAAACGCTTTGGCAGCTTGTAGTTTTAGCTCACCATTTTGAAATTTAATTACCGAGTAACGACGCTTACGAAATTCACCATCTGCATATGGATTAGCAGGTAGGTTATCAAAAGAAGGCTTAACCAAATCAATATTTGCTTGGTTAATAAAACGAAGTTGCAGTAAATTCTGGTTGTTTAATGCAGTCATAAAATCTCGCTTAAAATAATGAGAATATTGAAAGAGATTTTAATGCATGTAGAAAGGAATATTTGCTTTATTATTTATATAAAAAGTGGGTAATGGTTATATTTAATTCATTTAAAACTTATTACAGCATGAAATATTCAATTTTATTTCAGCCAATAAAAAACCCGCCTAAGCGGGTTTTTTAAAACAGCTTTAAATTATACAGCTTGCTGAATAATTACGTTGTCTGCTTTTTTAGTGTACTGAGGCATACGGTGGAAGTTCAAGTAACGGTATGTATCTGCAGCCGTTGCATTGATTTTCTCTGCGTATTCTTGGTACTCAGCTGGTGTAGGTAATTTACCTAAAATTGCCGCTACTGCAGCAAGCTCAGCTGATGCTAAGAATACATTTGCGCCTGTACCTAAACGGTTAGGGAAGTTACGTGTTGAGGTAGAAACAACCGTTGCTTTATCAGCAACACGTGCTTGGTTACCCATACACAGTGAACACCCTGGCGTTTCGATACGTGCACCAACACGACCAAAGATACCGTAGTAACCTTCGTCAGTTAGTTGGTCTTTATCCATCTTCGTTGGTGGAGCTACCCAAAGTTGAGTTGGGATACGACCAGTAAAGCCATCTAGTAATTTACCCGCAGCACGGAAGTGGCCAATGTTAGTCATACAAGAACCGATGAATACTTCGTCGATTTTCTCGCCAGTAACATCAGAAAGTAAACGCGCATCATCTGGGTCATTTGGAGCACAAAGGATTGGCTCTTTAATTTCTGCTAGGTCGATTTCTACAACGTGCTTGTACTCTGCATCAGCGTCAGCTTCCATAAGTTCTGGGTTTGCTAACCACTCTTGCATTGCATTAATACGACGTTCGATTGTACGTACATCGCCGTAACCTTCAGAGATCATCCACTTAAGCATAACAATGTTAGACTCAAGGTATTCGCTGATAGACTCTTTAGAAAGCTTAACAGTACAACCTGCTGCTGAACGCTCTGCTGATGCATCTGATAATTCAAACGCTTGTTCAACAGTTAAGTGCTCAACACCTTCAATTTCTAGTACGCGACCAGAGAATTCGTTGATTTTACCTTTTTTCTCTACTGTTAATAAGCCTTGCTTAATACCGTAGTAAGGGATTGCGTGTACTAGGTCACGTAAAGTGATACCTGGTTGCATTTCACCTTTAAAGCGAACCAAAATAGACTCAGGCATATCAAGTGGCATAACACCTGTTGCTGCTGCGAACGCTACTGCACCTGAACCCGCTGGGAACGAAATACCTAATGGGAAACGTGTATGTGAATCACCACCAGTACCTACAGTATCTGGTAATAACATACGGTTTAACCAAGAGTGAATTACACCATCACCTGGGCGAAGTGAAACACCGCCACGGTTCATGATGAAATCAGGAAGCGTATGGTGGGTGTTTACGTCAATTGGTTTAGGGTAAGCAGAGGTATGACAGAATGACTGCATTGTTAAATCTGCAGAGAAACCTAAACATGCTAAGTCTTTAAGCTCATCACGTGTCATAGGACCTGTAGTATCTTGCGAACCTACAGTCGTCATTTTTGGCTCACAGTATTGGCCAGGGCGAATACCTGCTACGTTACATGCTTTACCAACCATTTTTTGCGCTAGTGTAAAGCCTTTATCAGACACTTCTGTTACTGCTGGTACTTTAAATACGTCAGTAGCACCTAAACCTAAAGAGGTACGTGCTTTGTCTGTTAAACCACGACCAATGATTAGAGGAATACGGCCGCCGGCACGTACTTCATCTAAAATTACGTCTGATTTAAGCTCAAAAGTAGAGATAACGTCATCTGTACCGTGGCGCTTAACTACACCTTCGTATGGGTAAATATCAATTTGATCACCCATGTTGAACTCATCAACATTTAACTCGATTGGTAACGCACCTGAATCTTCCATTGTGTTGAAGAAGATAGGCGCAATTTTGTTACCTAAACATACACCACCAACGCGCTTATTAGGTACGTATGGGATATCATCACCCATAAACCAAAGCACAGAGTTAGTTGCAGATTTACGAGAAGAACCAGTACCTACAACGTCACCTACGTATGCAAGCGGTAAACCTTGAGTTTTTAATTCTTCAAGTTTAGTGATTGGACCTACTTCACCCGCTTTGTCAGGAGTGATACCGTCGCGCTCATTTTTTAGCATTGCTAAAGCATGAAGTGGGATATCTGGACGTGACCATGCATCTGGTGCAGGTGATAAATCATCAGTGTTTGTCTCGCCGGTTACTTTAAATACAGTAACAGAGATTTTTTCAGCAACAGCTGGCTTGTTAGTAAACCATTCAGCGTCTGCCCAAGATTGAATAATCTTTTTAGCGTGCTCGTTACCTGCTTTTGCTTTTTCTTCTACGTCGTAAAATGCATCAAACATTAATAATGTGTTTGATAGACCTTTTACAGCGATAGGCGCAAGTGTTTCGTCATCAAGTAGCTCAATCATTGGGGCGATGTTGTAACCACCTAACATTGTACCTAATAATTCTGCTGCTTTTTCTTTAGATACTAATGGAGATTGTGCTTCGCCTTTAGCAACTGCCGCTAAAAAGCCTGCTTTAATGTATGCTGCATCATCAACGCCTGGTGGTACGCGGTTGATTAGTAAATCTAAGATGAACTCTTCTTCACCCGCTGGTGGGTTTTTAATTAGTTCAATAAGATCAGCCGTTTGCTGAGCATCTAATGGCGCTGGTACGATACCTAACGCGGCACGTTCTTCTACGTGTTTACGATATTCTTGTAGCACAATATTGCCCTCTTGGTGACGTGAAAGTATTCGGTAGCGCCTCATGCGCAAAAAAAGTAACCCAATACTTATAGTATTCTAACGCGGGATTATAAAGCTTTTATGTATAGATGAAAATCCATCCAGCTAAGCAACTGATTATACCGACTATAAATATTATGAATAGTGGTAAGCATAAATTCTATTTTCGTGAATGTTTGTTAAGTAATAATCATTCTTGTTTAATCAGGCTAATACTGCATATGCTGTTTTAAAGGCATAAAAAAACCCAGCACTAAGCTGGGTTTTTAAAATAAAGTAAGTAACTATTAACGCTTAACTTTTACACGTTCAATAGATTTTACATGTGCTTCTACACGACGGTTTTCAGCGTGAGCTTCTTTCGTGTTAGCTGTGTTTTTAAGACGTTCTTCGCCTAGGCCAACAGTTGTAATGCGATCTTCAGCAATGCCATCTTTAATTAGCTCTTGTGCTACATCATCAGCACGCTTTTTAGAAAGCATCTTGTTGTAGTTTGCATTACCTACCGCTGACGCGTGGCCTTCAAGTAGTACAGTTGTATCTTCGTGCTCTTTTAAAAACTCAGATACTGATGCAATGTCGTCAAAGTAACGTTGACCAACTTGTGCAGAATCATGTGGGAAAGTAACTAATAAGCTTGTTGTTACTTCACGGTCTTCGTATAAAGTACAGCCATCGCCATCAACAGCGTCTGTCATTGGCGTGTTAGGACATTTATCATCTTTATCTAGGATGTTGTCGTTGTCGCTGTCTTTAGGTTCTACAGGTACTTCTACTACTGCTGTAGGCGCTGGCTCTACAGGCTGTGCAGGCATAGAGTTTTGGCCAAATAAGTAGTTAATACCAATTTTAGCACCTACATCTGTGTAACCTTTATCAAGACCTTGGTATACCGCAGTTTCAGCGTTTACGAAAAAGCCATCAGTAATAAAGTGTTGGTAACCAACACCTGCGTTTAAGAATGTGTTGTCATCTACTACGTCCATTTCTTTAATACCGAATAGACCGTAGAAAGGACCGCCGTCAAGGTGGTAAAGCGCATCAATACCGTAACGCTCGCCGTCGATATTATTACGATTGCCCGCAGCTTTATCGAACGCGTTAAAGTCCATATCTGCATACTCAAGGCGTGCGCTCCAGTAATCGCTGAAACGGTAACCTGCTTCTACACCCCAACCAGTTGACTCGTTTACGTCAAGGCCAGCTTGAGCGCGCATGTTTTCCCATGACGCATCATAGTAGTCACCAAATGCACCAATGTAGAAACCTTCTTCTTTATCGGCAGCGAATGTAGACGCGCTAGTTGCAGCTAACGCAATTGCAATTGTAAGTGATTTTAATTTCATTGTTTTCTTCCCATTTTAACAACTTAGAAAATTGTAGCTAATCAATACTAGCTCAACCAGTTTTGTACACACTACCCGAGCTTTTGTTAATCGATACTTAACGAAAAATAAAGTTTATAAATTTTTTCAACGATCTACAGGCATTCCAACCACCAATTGTAGGTTAAGTAAAAATTTTTACCTAATCTGCAATTAATAAATTATGGTAATTTATAAATAGTTACTTTTTATGAATGCGCACAATACCACCGAGTGTGTAACTGCTCAATCATTGTACACTGCATTATTCAAAAATGACTATTTATAATCAAAAACTTACAATTAATTACAATACTTAAGTACCGCAAAAAGTTTGATAGCCCTTGTCATCTTTACCTTTCTCTTGAAAGCGGGCTAAATTAGCTGTTTTATCATATGGGTTACTCATCACCGCTAAGAAGTCGCTTAGTAGTTCGCTCTCGCCGTGTTGATTATATTGCGCAAGTATTTCTTCGACGATGTGATTACGCGGTATAACCCTTGGGTTAGCCGCTCTCATTAGATTATAGCTGTTTTCATCACATCTTTTTTGCCATAACGGAGCCCATTGCGTTAATTCATCTGGCACTTTGCCAGCCTTTAGCGACTCGGTTAGGGCATCAAAGGTATTGGTGTAATCGAGCTTATGCTCTTGAAATAACAATAATAACTTACTTACAAGCTCTACATCGTCTTCGTTATAACCTGCTAAGCCTAATTTTTGTGCCCACATTTGATTATATTGCGCGTTAAATAACGTAGAAAACTGATTAATTAGCGGCGTCATTAAACTTACAGCTTGTTCGTCATCTTCATCTATTAGCGGGATTAGGCTCTCAGCTAAACGCGCGCAGTTCCAACTTACAATATTTGGCTGATTACCATAGGCATAGCGACCTTGCTTATCAATTGAGCTAAACACGGTATCAAAATCAAAGGTATTCATCATTGCACACGGGCCGTAGTCGATAGTTTCGCCGCTTATCAAGGTATTATCAGTATTCATAACGCCATGAATAAAGCCTACTCGCATCCAGCTAATAACCAGCGCTAGCTGACTATTTATAACGGCTGCTAAAAAGTCTAAATAGCGCTGAGCCCCTGCTGATTGAATACTTGGGTAATGACGCTCAATGGCTACATCAGCTAATTTTTTTAATCCCTCTACATCACCTTGAGTTGCTAAATACTGAAACGAGCCAACGCGAATATGGCTACTTGCTAAGCGGGTAACAATTGCGCCTGGTTGCGGCGGATTACGATAAACAGCTTCACCTGTGCCTACAACAGCCAAACACCGCGTGGTTTTAATCCCTAAGCCGTGCATAGCCTCGCTCATAATATACTCGCGAATAGCGGGGCCTAGTGCACATCGTCCATCGCCTCCTCTTGAAAAAGGCGTGGCGCCTGAGCCTTTTAACTGAATATCCCACAGCTGATTTTTATCATCGCTGATAGCACCCAGTAAGTGCGCTCGCCCATCACCCAAGCGCGGCGAAAAGTGCCCAAACTGATGCCCAGAATAGCCAAGCGCTACAGCATTTACCGGTTGTGGCTCGTTACCAGCAAAAGTACTGGCGCGCAGCGCTGGCTCAACATCTATATTAAACAGCTGTGCTAACGCTTCGTTCCACAGCAGCAATTGCGGGGCAGCAACGCTTGATGGACTGTCCTCTATTGCGAAGTTATCTGCTATGTCTGTGTATCTTGGCACTAGTTTCATGGTTAATCCTCTGTTTGTTGGCTTATGCCTACGCGATTATCGCCCACGCTGTAAGCCACAATTAAGCTAAGTTCTTGCAGGCTCAAACCACTTTGCTTTTGCATTTCGTTAAAAAACGCCTGTGCGGCAGTGAGTGATTTTTTAGTTTGCAGGCCGCCATCTATAATTTTGTGCGCTCTTAGGTAACTTTCTAAAGATCTAATCACATCTATAAATTTACTTAAAATGTTACCAGCCTTGTTTAATGCGGTTTTAGCCTCAGTAACAAAAACTGTTGTAAAAATGAAGGCATTATTTAATTTCACTTTATTTTTCAGAACCAATGTTACTATTTTTAATCCGAGTTATTTAGGATAACCAACATGGTTATCGCCTATCGAATACGCAACAATTTGACTTATCTCTTGCAAACTAAGCTTTGATTCGGACTGCCATTTTAAAAATGTTTCTTGGATAGTATTTAAACTTCGTTTAGTAGTAAGTCCCCCGTCTATTAGTCCATAGCTTCTAAAGTATGCTTCTACGTCTTTGCTAAGTATAAAAGTATCCTTACCTAGTTTACGTAGAGCATAAGGCCCAGTATTGCCTCCCAACCTGCTACCATTAGCTTTTAAGTATGCCCATAAACCAATGATGTTTTTATCAGGCCATTCAGCAAGCCATTTTCCAACAGAGCCATATTCATCACTAATTTCTTTTAGCATGAATGCATTTTCCCGAATCGTTTTTACTTTATTATAATTGCGTATAATTGCAGGATCTTTGGCTTTACGTTCAAGCATGTCATCAGGCATCATAATTAATTTTTCAATATCGAATCCCCAAAATACATCTTCAAATGACTCCCACTTTTTCTCAACAACGGACCAGACAAATCCTGATTGAAAAACCTTCTTAGTCATTTCAGATAACACTCGATCACTAGGGATATTGAGTAACTTATCAGTACTTAAAGGTTTGCTTATTAAATTTAATAATGCTTTTTCACCACCTTTTCTTTCGATAGCTCGCTGATATAGTTTTTCAAAGGTTTCCATCAAAATTAGTCTCACTTCATATATTTTATTGGTTGTTAAATAAAGTCTGCTTATTAAGTAGATACTATGATGGCTTAGCCTCACACACATTTAATTATTTAGACGGAGGAGGTAAAAGGTTAACCTGAACCAACACGTAACCCTTGCACCGTCTATCAATGCTTATTTAGGACATCAAGACAAGGCTCCGAATAATTATAACTACTCGTAACTGACTTTATTCCGCGACAATACAAACCTCCGAGGCATTACTGCCAGCTTTTACAAACAAAGCTGGCGTGTTTTCCTCTGATATACCTTCAAGCATTAAAGCTGCTTTAGCCTGATTAAAAGACTTTTCGACTGATAAGCCAAAGCCAAGTGATGAATAAAATTGTGCTGAGAATACTTGAGCTGCGTTATCTGTGATTGATGTATTCATGCCAATCGCACACTCAATATGTTCAATAACGTTACTAGCTTGGTTGTGTGAATGACATGTATTGAAAAAAACCAATCTTAAACTTTCATTAGCTACACTCATCGCATGAACAATAGAGGCCATAGAAACAAGTTTGGTATTCGAATTATTGTCCATAAGAACAAGCTCATCGTTGTCACTACCATGTCCGCTGAAGTGAACAATCGTAGGCTGATATTCATTAATATTCTGAAGTATATCCCCTGGCCTTACAGCCCAACATGACTCAAGTTTTATTACGTCACGATGACGAGACTTAGCAATCATTTCTTTAATAGACCTTACTTCTTCATCCAAGCCTAACTGCCCTTGATCTCTAGGATTTGATGCAAAGAAAAGTACAGTAATTTCTTCTGGCAGCTCATTGAGAGCATCAATAGCATTTGAATGCTCTAAAAGAGTTCTGTTTACCGTATTAAGAGCTTTAACTTGCTCATTTTGAAGTTTACTCTGCTGTTGTTGTAATTTTTTATTTTCTTTCAGTTCTTCTTTGTCTAACTTACTCTTTTCAGCTTGGAGTTCCTTATTTTTTTTAACTATTTTCCTTTCAAGCTCTACAATTTTTTTTTCTAATTTACTTATGCTTTCATGGTTTCTATTAATTTCTTTTAGCTTATTATTAATCGTTGTAGCTGATTTAGACGAATTCATCTGGCGTGTAGCAGCTTGAATTTTATTATTAAACCCAGCAATTTTTGCGTACTCTTTTGATTTTTGCTCAGATAAACGAATAGCCTCGTCTTGCTTACGCGCAACACTTCTTCTATGTGTATCAATCATTGCCATTTCTTTACCCTCATTACTGAACTCAGCAGACTAAAGTTCACTTATTCTTTGTAAATTAATCAAGGTTAAATGCAAAAAACAAAAGCTAATAATCGAAGAAGTAAATGCACTTAGCTATATACGTTTCTTGCTAATTACCTTACATACAAATACTTCTGAAAACCAATAAACGTATCGCGTATCGCGGCTGGCGAACCAAACTCAATGGCGGCGTCGTTAATAGTGTTGTATTTAAGCTCTACTAAGCTGCGCATTTTTTTAGGTGCGAGTTCTTGAACGCCATCTTCAATATATTTACTTAATATAAAGTTGATAAACTCTTGTTGTTTATAGTCGCTAAACGCTGAATTTATTTTAGGTTTTGCTTGTTGAGCTCGTTCTGTGCGTGTTTGTGCCTCTGAGGCATACGCTACGTACGATAAAACATCGTATACATCGCTGTCTTGAGCATCAATTACGGCCTTCATGCTGTCGAGTTTTTCACTGTCGTAACCCGCTTCAGTTAAGTCTTCTAATAACTTTTCGCGAGTGGTTGGGTCGCTCCAGATTTCGCGTAGTTGGTCTTCGTTTTCAAAAAAGCGTGGTAAGTCGTCAAACATACGTTCAACAAACTCTTTAGCTGTAATGGGCTTGCCTTCAGCACTCCAGTACATTGCTGAAGATATATGCTTAATTTGTCGTGTACGGCCGTCTGAGAGCTTTATTTCGAGCTTTTCACACACACATGGTCTTTCGCCACATTTTTCACAGCCTTCAGGCTCTGGCTTTTCGCAAACACACGGTTTTTGTTCACATACCTTGCATGGTTTCTTTTCACCGGCACCATCGCCGCCAGTGTCTTCACATTGGCATGGAGTTGTGCCGCACTCTGGGCATACTTTGTTGGGTATTGGTTCACCGTCCCAAGCTGGGTCAGCAAAGTTATGGTGCGCTTTTACAAAGTCGTAAATGGTAAAGTAGTCTTTGCCATCGTATGTGCGAGTGCCACGGCCAATGATCTGTTTAAATTCAATCATGTTATTACAAGGCCGCATAAGCACAATATTGCGTACATTACGTGCATCTACGCCTGTAGAGAGTTTGCGTGACGTGGTTAAAATTGTCGGAATGGTTTTTTCGTTATCACAAAAGGTTTTTAAATCGTTTTCACCCGCTACGCCATCGTTAGCGGTAACACGAACACAATAGTTAGTATTGGTAGTCCAGCCTTTTTTTACTGCATACTGATTAATAAAATCGCGCACCATACCGGCATGAACTTGTGTTGCACAAAACACGATGGTTTTCTCTTTAGGATTAAAGCGATCCATCCAATAGTGTACACGGCGCTCTTCGCGCTTAGGTATGGTAATAATGCGGTTAAAGTCACCTTCTTTATACAGTTTACCAGGCTCAGGATCGCCTTTTACAACAACACCATCCCCTTCTATGTACTTGTACTCATCCATAGTGCCAACAATGGGTAATACTTTAAATGGCGTTAAAAAGCCATCGTTAATGCCTTCTTTCAGGGTATAGCTGTAAACGGGTTCGCCAAAGTAACCATAGGTATCGGCGTTATCGGTACGTTTTGGTGTGGCGGTTAAGCCTAGCTGTACAGCGGGGGCAAAGTAATTAAGAATATCACGCCATGCACTTTCATCATTTGCGCCACCACGGTGACATTCATCAATAATAATCAAATCAAAAAAATCAACTGGGTATTGTTCGTAATACGGGTTTTCTGCCTTTTTGAGTGGTATATTTTCATCTTCTTCTGTTGTGGCTTCTTTTAATTCGGTTTTAGGCCCACACATAAGGGTATGAAAAATTGTAAAAAATACGCTAGCATTTTTCGGCACGCCGCCTCGTTTACGAATATCTTCAGGGGTGATGCGCACAATGGCGTCTTCACCAAATGAGCCAAAATCGTTAAACGCTTGATTGGCTAAAATATTACGGTCGGCCAAAAACAAAATACGTGGGCGCTTTTTCGCAAGGCTAATGTCTTTTTGCGCGGTTAGGCTCCAACGGGTTTGAAATAACTTCCATGCGGTTTGAAAGCTAATACAGGTTTTACCTGTACCTGTAGCAAGCGTTAACAGAATTCGTGGTTCGCCCTGAGCAATGGCTTCAAGGGCATTATGAATGGCATTTTCTTGATAATAACGCGGTGCCCAATCGCCTTTGGCTTCAAAGGGAATGGTAGAAAATGCATCACGCCAAGCTGTGGTAAAAGAGGCTTCTGGTGTATCACCTTTTTGCTCAAAGGTAAGCTCCCAAAGCTCTTGCGGTGATAAGTATTCATTTACTAGCGTCTCAATGCCTGTAAGCATATCAATCTGGTAAATATCATGGCCGTTGGTAGCATACGCAATACGGCATTGCAGACGCTTTGCGTAGTCTTTGGCTTGGCGCACACCTTCGCTATAAGTTAGGCTTTCTTTTTTTGCTTCTACGGCGGCAAGCTTTCGGCCTTTGTATACCAGCACATAATCACACGGCACTTTATTAGCGCGTTTACCTCCGGCCATAATTTGGCCAGGGCAAATAAGCTCACGCCGAATAAAGCTGTTATCAACTTCACCCCAACCGGCAGCGACTAACTTAGGGTCGATTAAATCAGCTCTGGTGTCGGCTTCGTTACGCATCCTTGCTTGTGACATTAGGCCACCGCTCCTTCTTTTTCTTTGGTTAACTCACCTGAAAAGGCTTTTTGTAAGATGGATTTTTTGAGTTCGTCGATTGATCGTAATTTTCTTTCATAGATACGTACTAAACGAAGGTAATTAGCTTCCATTTTTTCTATTTTTAGAACAGAGACATTTTGCGCATCGAAATCTGGTGTATTTAGAAGAATCTCTTTCGCTTTTCTTAAGGGTAAGTGATTGACTGTTGTTCCAGAAAGTCCTTGGATCTGTTCAATAATTTGTCTTGATTTAAACGCGTATAAAATGAACTGCGAATTTGTAAATTCTTTAGGTCGAAGAGATATAATATTTCCATCTTTGTAATAGAACTTATCACCGTCTTTAACAATGTAGCCAACTCCAATGGTTCCACGTGCTGTCATCAAAATATCACCTTTTTTCGGCATATCATATTTTGATGCGTACTCCAAATATTTTTCTTCAGAAATATATGCATTGCTGGTAGCAGTGCCATACTTTGCTAATTGAACAATCTCTTTACCACCAAAAAAAGGGACACCTTCGCGAGCCCAATCAGTCTCGTAAATTCGTTTACTAGAACCGATATCTAATAATTCCTCTAGTTTTTTCTCAACCCATCCCTCACCACGCTGGCTAAACACTTGCTGCAAGTAGCTTTCAAACAGCTCGCGGGCGTTTTTGAGGTTTTGCTCGGTCTTGGCGCGGGCTTGTTCTATATCGGCAAAGGCTTGATCGAGAATGGCGACGATGCGTTTTTGTTCGGGGACAGAAATTAAAGGGAAAGGTGCAGATTTATAATCTTTAAAATATATATGAGGAATCGTACTTCCTGTTCTATATTCCTCAAAATCTAAAGACTCTAGAAAATATTTGATAAAACGTAAGTCAAAGCCTTCCTTTGGTAATAGGTATTGCATTGTAGCTAATACAGATGACTTTGCAGGATGCACTGAAACACGACCAATCCCTGCACCGTCTTTAATTATTGCTATGTAGTCATTTTCTTGTTGGTAGAAAGAAATATTCTGTATATAGCCCTTAGCACCGAAAACTGGATAAGGTCCATCATCGTCTTTTATTTTACCGTGTGAAATATTGGAGGAGCCTTTAGTAACAGCATCTTCCAGTACTCCATACCTCCAATCTGTATTCGTAGAAAGAGCCATCACAACAACTCCTGAATCTTACTCAGAATCGCTTCACTCTCTTTATCCAGCGCAATAATTTCTTCAATGATGGCTTGCGGTTCACGCAGGGGCGCTTCTTCTGCTTGGTTGGGGTTTTTAACCGATAAATCCCAAGTTGCATCATCTAGTTCAGACGTCGCCAATGACCAAGACTTAGCACTGTCTTCAAAGCCCTTTTGTAGCTCGATAAATTCTTTTAAATCGTTATCGTTTAATGGGT
Organism: Pseudoalteromonas sp. CuT4-3; assembly: GCF_035666335.1. Lineage (NCBI taxonomy): Bacteria > Pseudomonadati > Pseudomonadota > Gammaproteobacteria > Alteromonadales > Pseudoalteromonadaceae > Pseudoalteromonas > Pseudoalteromonas sp. CuT4-3. Next base: position 245,758 of record NZ_CP142030.1, on the reverse strand, counting down.
TCGTTTTACCTAAACTACGGCCAGGGTCTAGCTGATAGAACCATGTTTTTTGTGTTGGTTCGCCTTTGGTAAAAAACAACACCACAGTTTTTACCCCTGCGCCTAAAAAGGTTTTTGCTGGGCAATCTAGCACGGTGTGTAAGTTGCAGTTTTCTAATAGCTCTTTACGCAAGGCAATGGCGGCGTTATCGGTATTGGATAAGAAGGTGTTTTTAATAACAATAGCGGCACGGCCACCAGGCTTGAGCATTTTGATAAAGTGCTGCAAAAACAAGAAGGCAGTTTCACCGGTCTTAATCGGGAAGTTTTGCTGAACTTCTTTACGCTCTTTACCGCCAAATGGCGGGTTAGCCAATACAATATCGTGCTGGTTGGTTGGGGTAATGTCTTGTAGGTTTTCGCCCAGCGTATTGGTGTGAATAACGTTAGGTGCTTCAATACCATGCAAAATCATGTTCATAATGGCGATAACGTACGCTAACGACTTTTTCTCTTTGGCGTAGAAAGTGTTTTCTTGCAAAGTTTTTAAGTCGCTGGTTGAAAGCTGCTTTTTACTGGCACCGCCTTGGCGAAGGTAGTCATAAGCTTCACATAAGAAACCTGCCGAGCCTGCTGCACCATCGTATATGGTTTCGCCTATTTGTGGCTGTAATATGTCTATCATGGCGCGGATTAATGGGCGTGGTGTGTAGTATTCGCCCCCGTTACGGCCAGCGTTACCCATGTTTTTGATTTTTACTTCGTACAAGTGAGAAAGCTCGTGCTTTTCTTCTTGTGAGCGAAAGCGAAGTTCATCTACTTTTTCGAGCGCGTCACGCAGTGAATAACCACTTTGAATTTTGTTTTTGATTTCGCTAAAAATCTCACCAATTTTGTATTCAATAGTGTCTGGGCTTTTAGCACGTAACTTAAAACCTTTAAGGTAAGGGAATAACTCGCCATCGACAAAATCCATTAAGTCGCTACCGGTTAAGGCGTTATCGTGATCAAACTCACCATTAGCAGTTTTAGGTGCGGCCCATGAGCTCCAACGGTACTCTGCATCAATAATATATTGGTAATCTTCCGCCATTAACTCGGCTTCTTGAGACTTAGTAAACTCTAAGTCATCAAGATATTTTAAAAATAGCATCCACGACGATTGCTCGGTGTAGTCTAGTTCACTAGAGCAGCCTGCGTCTTTATGGAAAATGTCGTCGATATTTTTAAAGGTTTGTTCAAACATGTAAATTAAGTCCTTATTAGCCAATGAGTTTAAGGTGATTTTTTTACTAAAAGCAACTCACTCGCTTATTTATATTCCTGAGGTAATAGTGATTAATATACCCTAATTAATTAAAAAATTAATAATATATTGGTACCAAGTAGTTTTTGGTTAATCTAGGTCAATTTTATACTTTTGCCTTGCCGGTAGTATCTCTTCAAACTCACAATTTAATGCGTTTACTAATTTATATAAGGTTTCGAGCTTAATATTAACATTGCCTCTTTCCATTTTTCCGTAATTACCGCGCTCTATACCGACATAGGCGGCAAAACCTTCTTGCGAATAGCCTGCTTCTTTGCGTTTTTCTCGTAGCTTTTCACCAAAATGTTTAACTAAATCACTCACCTGATTTTCCTCAAGGCAAAATGATTAGATTTTCATGTTGAGGGCTTAACTACCACGCCCTATAATACCCATTATTATAAGAAGTTTATTAGGATTTACTTTGAAATTTGACCCTCTCGTAGCTCAAATTATTGTTGCACCAAATTTTGATAACTTTACAACAAGCGATGTACGCTCGGCGTACTTAGCATTAAAAAGTGATTCTTCTTTAGTACCTACAGCAGTTAGGCGAAGTATATATGCCGAATTGGTCAAGCTTGTTAAAAAAGGCTGGCTGAAAAAGGTGGTATCAAATAAAAAAGGATTTACGCGATTCAATAAAACTGAGAGCTTTAACGTTGAGACAATTACTCACTTAGCTAGTGCCATACCTATTGCAACTACAGAAAAGGCGGATGATAAATACGCGCTGTTACTTAGTAAGTTAAATCATTACAAAGCCGAGCTATTATTGAATATGGGTGAATCTGAGGCATATAAAGAGCTTTATTTGGAGTCACCCGAATTAGTAGATGAACTTCAGCCCCAATATAACAAAGCCAGAGACAACAACACCAGAATACTTGGCAAAATTAGAGCAATTGAAGGCTTACTGAAGCAAAACGAAGCATTAGAGAAAATATGAAACTAAGACTATGGCAAGCCGAATGTATTAATTTAGCGCTTGCACAATATCAGAATGGAGATAGCCACTTTTTAGCTTTGGCAACTCCAGGGGCGGGTAAAACCTTAATGGCTTCGGAATTAGCTAACCAGTTATTAAAAAATAATATGGTCGATGTGATTATTTGTTTTTCACCGTCATCTATTGTTTCTCAAGACTTTAAGGAAAGCTTACAGCTAAAAACGAATGAACGATTTGATGGGCTTATTGGCGCTAAAGGTAGAGCTTTAACCTATCAAAGCTTACAGTATTTAGATGTGCACTTTTGGCAGCTATTTGAACGATATCGTGTTTTTGTAATATTTGATGAAATTCATCATTGTGCTGGCTCTAATATTGACAACGCCAATGCTTGGGGTGAGCAGATAATTCTTAACATTCAAAATAAAGCACAGTACACATTAGCCTTAACAGGCACTCCTTGGCGCTCTGACGCTGCTCCTATTGTTCTTTCATCATATCAACAGCCTAACAATAAAATAGCGTGTGATTACGTTTACGGGCTTTCTGAGGCTATTGGAGATAATGTTTGTCGGATTCCACAAATAGTAGCTGTTGATAATAGCCGCATTACAGTTGTGGATGACGCTGAAACCAAGACATTTAACAGCTTTAAAGCGTTATTAACCGACTCTGGCGTTTCTTATCAAGAAGTTATTGAAAATGAAGCGGTAATAAAATACATGGTTTCTTCAGCTCAAAAAAAGCTTACTTCAATCAGATTGAAAAACCCCGATGCAGCAGGATTAATTGTTGCATCGTCTGTTGAGCATGCCCATCAAATCTCTATGTTAATGCGAACTCACTTTGACGAGGATAGCACTGTTGTAACCTACCGAGAAAATGAACCTACAAGTATTATTCAGCAGTTTAGGTATGCACAAACTAAGTGGATTATTTCTGTTGGTATGATTAGCGAAGGTACAAACATTCCTCGTTTACAGGTTTGCTGTCACCTTACAAACATAAAAACAGAAATGCATTTTAGACAAATATTGGGCCGTATATTGAGGATAACAAACTCTAAAAACCAAGAAGCTATTATGTACATGCCCGCCGAACCTAAGCTTTTAGAGTACGCGTTTAGAGTTAATCAAGATGTTCCATTAGAAGCTGATGTAGTTAAGTTTGAAAAGATGAAAGCTACTGCTGAAGAGCCTACTGAAGATAAAGATTTAAGTAAAATGACTTTTAATAAACAAAGTAAAAAACCTTCCAAAACCCAGTTCGATTTTGATAACTTTGCTGACTTTTTTGAGCAACCAGCTATGAGCAATAGATCTGAAGCGACAGAGGAGCATTTTTTAACCGACGCCTATGAGCGAATTATTAATATATCAGGCCGCTTTCAGCAAGAGGCTATTGCTTTGGGGTTAAGTGAATTACGGTAAATACGCTAGAATTTACCTCAAGTAGATCTCTACAGACAACATCGATTTCAGTTACACGAGGAAATATAACTAAATTTAAGGTGTAGATATAAAAATGCTGAGCGTTTAAGGATAGAATTAGACTAGGATATACGAGCATTTTCTTGAGTTATAAAAACTAGTAATAGCTCACAATCGTTTTTTTGTCAGTGTAAAAATGAGTATTGCTAGAATCAAAAAAATTTTGAGGTAAAGAGTTAGGCTGTATTCAATTTTCATTTGATCAAATGCGGGATAAGAGTAATGGCTAATAAACACAAACCAGATGGGTGGGTTGTTCTAACATTCCAAACAATGGATGATAAAGCATGCTATCTTTTATTTTGTTCATGGAAAGATAACGATGCTTGGAGAGTGAGTTCAGGCTCAATGGTATTACCTCGCCTATCACCATGTGAAAATTACTGGGTATGGCCCCAAATATCTGGCTCTACGTATGAGCTCCCTATTGATGAAGAAAATGGCTACACCTTTTACACTGGCGGAGTATTAGAGGACTTGTTAGCAAAAGGCTACCCAGATGGCCCAAAGCTAAAGCGCATTACGTTGAAAGAGATTATGGAAGATAAATAGACGTAAAGCGCCTTCTTATACACAAAAATACGATTCGCATAGTTACTCGCCATTGCAGATAATGAGCCCTTCATGACTACTTTAAGCAAACAAAGGGAAGGAATGTCATGCTGTAAATTTTATTAATTTTGCATTAAAAGCTAATTTTCAACTGCACTAAAAGCTAATAAGTGAACTCAGTAATAGTTATCGGCATTAATCGGTGTCAGAAAAACTTACTCATTCCCTAAAACCACCATATTTACTCTATCGTTCATCGTAGCCGAAGACATTCTTAAATTAAATAGATTGCTTCTGCTATGTGCCCAGACTGTGTAAAAACTAATTTTTAATAAATTGTCTTGGGTATGTTCTTAGTTTAAAACCATCTAGGATGGTTGCGATCGATTTTTTCTCAGTATCACAATTTTCTCCGCGCGAGCGAAACTGCTATAGCAACGCTATTCTAATCGCTTTACTTAGACCATTAACTCCCATAATTGTGAGCATTCTTCTGAAGTTGTAAGCCAGAACATGAAGACTTATTTCTGTACTCACGCTTTTTAAACCTCGTGTTAGTAAGTGGGTAGCTCCCATCCAGAGTTTAATTGTGCCAAAGGGGTGCTCAACAGTTTGCTTGCGATGAAGCATCAATTCAGGTTCATTCTTTAGCTTTTGAAGCATTTCTTCTGTCAGAATCTCATGCACCCACCGCCTTATTCGCCTAGGGTCTTTTTTAGAGTTAGTGCACTGACTTCTTATTTTACAATCTCGACAAGCAATGTGATTGAAGTAAACATCAAGGTATTTACCTTGCTCAAATATCTGCATTCGATTTTGAAGTTCATTACCAGCGGGGCATAAGTAAATATCTTTATTTGCATCGTATTTGAAGAGTGAGCGGTTAAATATCCCTTTCTTTTCAGAGGACGATGTATCCGTCTTGGGCATGATTGGCTCTGCACCCAAATCGATAGTATCTTTTATATCGGGCTGACTGAAGTAACCTTTATCTGCTAATACCCTTATATCTTCCTTGCGCAATGCTTTTTGTGCGAGTTTTGTCATTGACGCAAGCTGGCCTCTATCTGGCACGTTGGTCACCTCATGCGCCACTATAAGGTGGTGCTTGGTATCAACCGCACTTTGCACGTTATAACTCACAACTCTTGTAAAACCTTGAGTTTTCATTAAACGTGAATCAAGATCAGTAGTGGATATTTGCTTGTCAGGATGAGCTTCAACTTGTTCTTTAATCTCGTGTAGTTTTTTTAACTGGCTGCGAAAGTCAGCTAGCCTATCTTTTGTGGCTTTAATTTTTGTGACGTTAGCTTGCTCTTTATCGGCTTCATCAAGTAATTCAAGGTAACGTTCAATGTTCTTTTCGACTCGGTCGATGTGGAATTTAACTTTGCTTGGCGTAAAATTATTGCCTTTGTTGTTGCTAGCTTTAAACTTACTACCATCGATGGCAACAACTGGTTTCTCAAACATATTCAGACGACGGCAGACTTCAACAAACGTTTTGCACACATTTTTTATACCATCTCCGTTGTCTTTTCTAAAATCAGCAATCGTTTTAAAGTCGGGTGCCAACTTACCAAGTAGCCACATCAGTTCAATATTGCGTTGGCATTCGGTTTCTAATCGGCGGGATGATTGAATACGGTTGAGGTAACCATAAAGATACAGTTTTAATAATGTGGCAGGATGATACTTAGGGCGGCCTGTGGACTTTAAAGTTAATCCTTTAAACCCCAATTCAGCTAGATTTAGTTCCTCAATGAAAACATCAATCACTCTGACCGTATTATCTTCACTGACGTAATCTTCCAACGATTCTGGAAATAACGTTGATTGGTCACGACTTTCACCGCTTATAAACTTTGACATACTGCCTCAACCCTCAACTGAATCAATAGTCTAATTATATAAATATCAGTATATTAAGTGAACTAAATGTATAGATTAATAGATCATAAGCAGAACATACTTAGACCAAAAGGTGATCAGAGTTTTCACACAGTCTGTGCCATAATCCGACCTTGAGACACATAGAGATTAAGACTGCAAAGATACGAAAGCGGAAGTTAGCTTTGGCCTGTTTAACGACAAATATTCCGACAAAGCAGTCATGACTATTAGTTTATTGTTAAATCTAATCTTTCTTTTCGTTCATCTACTCAATAACCCCACGCTAAACGTGACTTTAGCGTGGGGTTAGAGTTCACAGTAATTTTATCTGGATAGCTCTTTTATTTTTTTCTCTGAAAACCAGCGATATAAAACAGGTAAAACAAATAATGTTAACAGTGTTGCAGTTACCAAGCCGCCAACAATAACACTCGCTAATGGGCGCTGTATTTCTGCACCAACACCATTAGACATTAACATCGGTATCAAACCTAAAGCTGATGTTATAGCAGTCATAAGTACAGGTCTTAATCTTGAAGTAGCGCCTTCAAAAACGGCTTTAGATGCTTCTAGACCGTCTTTAATACGTTGGTTGATACTTTCTACCATAACGACCCCATTCAATACCGCTACACCAAATAAGGTAATAAAGCCAACGGAGCTTGGTACAGACAAGTATTGTCCAGATAAATATAAGGAGAAAACTCCGCCAATTACAGCAAGCGGCACGTTGACCAATATCAGCATAGCTTGACCAACAGAACCAAAGGCAAAGTAAAGTAGTAGTGCGATTAGTGCTAACGATAAAGGTACAACTATAGCTAACCTATTTTGAGCACGTTTTTGACTTTCGAACTGGCCGCCAATCGAAACAGAATAACCTGAAGGTAAGTCAACCTTTTCAGCAATTACCGTTCTGATATCGGCAACCACGCTTCCCATATCTCGATTTTGTACATTTGCTTGGATAACGACTCTTCGTTGTACATCATCGCGTCTAACTTGTGGTGGGCCTGACTCAAATGAGACTGAGGCTACGTCACCCAGCCGCACCCAAGCACCAGTAGGTGATTGAAGCCGAATATCAGCAATAGCTTCTTTGTTACTTCGGTACTCTTCCTCTATGCGAACGTAAATATCATAACGTTCATTACCATTGATTATTTGTCCGGCTTCAACACCACCAATACCATCACGCACAACCTCCATTATGTCACTCACAGACAATCCAAAGCGTGATAGTTCTTGCCTGTTAGGACTTATCACCAATTGCGCTTCACCAGCAATTTGCTCCAATGCAACATCCCTTGCACCTTCAATGTTTTTAATTGCTGTTTCTATTTCTTGACCTTTAGCCGCCAGTACCTCAAGTTCAGGCCCAAACAACTTTATCGCCAACTGAGCCTTAACACCAGATAGTAGCTCATCGACACGAGTCGCAATAGGTTGAGAAAAGTTGAGTAGCAACCCAGGGAATTCTTCTAAAGATCTCTCCATTTTTCCTTGAAGTTCATATCGATTAGATGCACTGGTCCACTCAGAAACAGGCTTCAACCCTATGTAAATTTCGATGTTATTCACAGGCTCTGGGTCTCCACCTATTTCTGCTCGACCAATTCGGCTTAATGCATAGGTTACTTCAGGGAAAGCCATTAGTTTTTCTTCTAGAATTGGTGCCACAGTGAGCGCGGTATCTAAACTGGAAGAAGGTGCAAGCGTTGCTCTTAAGTTTATCGTCCCTTCTTCTAACTCAGGTACAAATTCAGTACCAATTAATGGAACTAATGCAAAGGCAGAGAAAACTAATATAAGTGCGGCTGAAATGACTAATTTGGTGCGTTTTAGTGCGAATGTAAGCCCTTTTCTGTAGAGTTTGTCTAATGGCCTAAGAACAAAGCTTTCCCTCTCTTTTACACCTGACTTAAATAAATAAGTAGCTAAAGCGGGTACAACAAACAACGCAACCACAATAGCAGATATAACAGCTAAAATGATGCTTATTGCCATAGGTTGAAATAACTTTGCCTCAACACCTTCAAAGCTAAATAAAGGCGTAAATACGACTAAAATAATAGAAGCTGCAAAAAATACGGGACGAGCCACTTCTTTACCCGCATTTTGAAGACGTAACTTAATACCATGCTCATCTTGTTCTACATCATGTGGATCAGTATCAGCACTAGGCACTCTTTCTTTTACAGTTTTTAAATGGGTAGAGTCTGGTCTATTTAAATGCTTAAACATGTTTTCAACCATCACGACTGAACCATCAACTAGCATACCAATGGCTACGGCAATGCCACCCAATGACATAAGGTTTGCAGAAATGCCCCACCAAGCCATGATCATTAACGCGATACCAATTGAAATTGGAATAGATATTAGGACAAGGAAGGTTGCACGTATATTCATTAAAAATAGTGCTAATACAATACAGATGAAAATAAATGCTAGTAATAGTGCATCAACTACTGTATCAACGGCTTTTTCAATCAAATCAGCCTGATCATAAAATGGTTCAAAGCGAACACCTTTAGGCAATGCTTGATTAATCAATGGGATTCTTGCATTGATACCATCAATGGTGGCTTTAGTATTAGACCCCATGCGTTTTAAGACAATGCCAGAGACAACTTCACCTAAATTTTCGACTTTACCGTCTTCGGTTTTGCGCGTCATTGTGACAGCACCTTGACGAATTTCACTGCCCATTTCAACTTTAGCAATATCCGAAACCGTCACAACTGTCCCATCAACTGTTTTGACGGGAACTTGTTTGATATTACTAATACCAGCGTCACCACTTTCAAACCAACCTGCACCTCTAATAACAAGCTGCTCTTGCCCACGGTTCATATACCATCCGCCAACATTGGCATTGTTGTTATCTAGGGCACCAACAACGTCTTCTTGCGTTAGGTTATAAGAAAGAAGCTTAGATGGATCTACATTTACTTGGTACTGCCTAACAATACCTCCAAAGGAGAGTACATCAGTAACACCATCGACAGGCATAACGAGTAATTTTACTACCCAATCATTGAGACTCCTGAGTGCCATAGCATCATAGCCTGCATCTTTATCTGAAATAAGAAGGTACTGAAATACTTGGCCTAGCCCTGAGGTGTTTGGCCCCATTTCGGGTGTGCCGACACCTTCTGGTATCAGTTCTTTTGCGGCTTGAAGACGCTCAAATACAAGTTGTCTTGCAAAGTAAATGTCGGTGCCTTCTTTGAAAACAACCGTGACGCCAGACAAGCCTGTTTTAGAAATTGAGCGCACTTGTTCTACATCAGGTAAGGCATACATGACCGCTTCAATGGGGTACGTAATGAGTTGTTCAACTTCTTCAGCAGCTAGTCCTGGCGCTTCAGTATTTACAGCAACTTGAACATTAGTAACATCAGGAAAGGCATCTAAATTTAGTTTTGGTATAACCATAATTGCGCCGACAATTGTGGCAAACAGCGCAATCAAAATCAGGAGTCTATTATTAACAGACCAATCTATTATTTTATTAAACATAGTCTTGCTCCTTAGTGGTTATGCGGATCAAATCCGCCTTTAGCGATTTCAGAAGCAACAAAAAATGCGCCTTTGGTTACAATTCGCGTCCCACTATCAAGGCCAATGATTTCCCTAAAATCACCTAAGGCTCGGCCTAGTTCTACTTCTACAGCTTTAAATTCTCCAGGGTGGTCTTCGACAAATACGGTCCAATCACCATCTGCGCTGCGGATCAATGCTTCTTCTGGCACAGCCATCACTTTCTGCTTTGTGGCAAACTGAAAGTAAACTTTTACAAACATACCTGAATGAAGGTTATCATCAGCATTCTGTACCCCCAATCTAATAATTCTTGTACGAGTTACGGGATCAATTGTATGGGCTTCTTGGATAACTTTGGCATTGTAACTCTGGCCTTCTAATTTAAGTACCGCAGGAGAATCAATTGATAAATTTAGCTTTTTATTTGGAGAAACTTTTGCTTCAACCCATAGTTGTTTTTCATCAGCTAACAACATGACTGAATCCCCAGCATCAACACGTTGCCCTTGGATAAAGTCGTCTTGAAGCACGACACCTTCACGGTGCGCCGTTAATGCATATTGTCCAAATGCTTTAATGTCTTTGTTAGAAATACCATTTATTGCTTTTTCAGTTAACCCTAAAGCAATGAGCTTGCCATAGCTCGCATTGTATGTTGTTTCAGCTTGTAATAATCGACTTTCACTCACCGTCTTATTACCCAGCTTTTTTACACGTTGCCATTCGGTTGAAGCGATTAAATAGTCAGCTTGTGCTTGTGCCATTGCTTCACTAAATAATGTAACTAACTTCTGACCTATTTCTACATACTCGCCAAGCGCTGCATGGCGACTGATAATGACTGACTCTGTACGTGGTGATACCACATAACTTTTATAGCCATTAGCTTTTATTTCGCCAGGTGCATATACGGAGCTAAATTGATATTCAGGCTTAACACTTTCCACTTTAATGTTAGCAAGCGACATCTTCTTTGGATCAATAGTGATACCTTCTTCATGTCCTTCTTCTCCCTCTTTATTACCACCTTCATGGCCGTGCTCGTCATGGTCACCTTTATCTTCTTCATGTCCCTTTTCGTGTTCATGCTCATCTTGATGTTCTTTTTCTTCTTGTTTCGAAACGTTTGTGACAGAACCAGTTCCATCTGACGACTGTGCAAAAGCATCATGATTTGTAGTAAACCCAACTAACAGGCAGCTAATTACTACGGCTAAAAATTTTTTACTAATTACTGTATTCATTTTTGTAACCTATATTTTTAATAAATTTAAGATTTCGTTTTTCGCTACTGAAAAAACAAAGCGCTCAAATCTCAAATTTGGATAACTGACCCATACTTAAAATGAAGGATATTTCTGCAAGCTTGAATTGATTTTCCAAACGTATTCCTGCATGAAGCCCTTCCGCACGTTGATTTAATGCAAGTAAGTAGTCAGAAGTATTAATGTCACCAGCTTCCCAGCGCTTATTTAATAAGTTTTCGCTGCTATCTAATCTGCCTTTTGTCAGTTTTTGCCATTGCTCATAATATTTTTTACTGACAATAAGCGATTCATAATTAGCTTTTGCTTCAAATGACTGCTTTCGATAAACCGACCGAAAGTTAGCCTCTGCTGCAATTGCTTCTGAATAAGCGGCTTTAACAGTATCTGAATAGTTATTTCTGATATTTAAAGGCATTGAGAAAGTCACGCCAATCAAGTCTTCATCTCCACTTTTCCCTGCGTTAACTCCAATGGTTGGATTGGCTTTAGATTCCATAGTGGTTAGTTGAGCTTTAGATTGTTTTATCTTCCATTGCGCTCTAGCGAGTTTAACTTTTGGATGTTCCTCAACCCACTGAGAGTTAAATGAATAGTTTGTTGCTCCAAAAGTAAATGAAAACAAATTGGTAGTATTAGGCGTCCAATCAGGCAATAACTCCTGAACATTTACCTCTGCATTTTTCAAAGCAATTTGCGACTCAGATATTTCACTGAAAACTTGGGACAAGTTTAAATAAACCAGTTCAGCGTCAAGTGGCTCTAAAAGTCCTGCTTTTCGCTTATCTTCAATAATTCCAACGAGCGTTTGTAATTGATTTTCTCTTACTGAAAGTAACTGAGCCACCTTTTTTGCTGCTTGCCAATTAACTATTGCAGTTAAAGCGTTAGCCTTTTTAGAATCGAGTAGAGATAACAATTGTTGCTGGTTTGCATAAACACCAATTTCACCAATGCTTTTATTTGCTGATTGCTTATCCCAAAAATCAATCGTTTGACTGATACCAATAGAATAATTATCAAAATCACCCTCTTTTTCATAGCTTGCTTCAAGCTCTGGGTTATATACGGCTTTAGTTAAGCTCTTGGCTCTATGATTACTTGCATTAAGTAACTCTTTAGCCGCAACAACTTCGGGATCTTTATTTATTTGACTATCTAGCCATGAAATACTTTTCTGTTTGGCATAAGTGGCAACTGAAAAACTCACAGCCATACATAAAGACAGGGTTAAACCTGCATTTTTTAAATATATATACATAAAAATTCTTAATTTTAAAATTAATAAACACGAAACCTTTATCCATTATTAAAGGATAAATAGGTCATTAAAAATTAATCTAATTAAGAAATAGGCGGACGAAGTATCGCTTCAAGAAAGGTACTTGTTTGATCAATTTGATAAGGCGTTTTATTGATAATGTTTAGTTTGCCCGTGGTATTTGAATTACTGACTAAAATCCAAGATAAGTGGCTGCCACTGCAATGACCGCAGTGATGACAATCTTTTTCATTATGCTGCTCATCACCTACATTATCATTTGAGACATTTCGATCATCTGCATGATCATGTTGAATTTGAAGGTGCTCTATATCTATTTGGTGATTCTCAGGTGTTGCGGATACAACAGCAGTTAACGATTGCAAAACAATCGAAACGACTAATAGTATTTTTAACGCAACATTGAATTTCAAAATAAACACCTACTTAAATATGAAAAATTATAATATCAAAAAAAGGTTTTCTAAACTAGCCATGCGCATGTTTTTCATGCTCGTCACGGCAAGTTTCTTGAGGAAACTCAAACTCAATGGTTGTATGAGATAAATTATAAGAAGAAAGTTCCTTAGCCACTTGTTGTTTTAGCCTAATTAATTTATCAACCTCAAAGTTATGGGCTAACTCTAGGTGAGCAGTTAATACGTGACTTTCCCCGTCTAATGACCAAAAGTGCATATGATGAATCCCATTAATTTCAGGTATAGCCTTTATCGCTTTTTCAATATTATTCTGCACTTCTTCATCAGGTGTAGCTTGAAGAAATAGTGCCAATGTTGTTTTCAGGTTTTTCAAAACGTTAAACAATATAAACAGTGTAAAGCCTATAGAAAGCAAAGGATCTAATATTGGTAGATCTACAAAAAGCAGCACGATAGAAACAATTAGGACTGCAACCCAGCCAAGTACGTCTTCAAGCAAATGCCACGTAAGTACTTTTTCGTTCAGCGTTTTACCCGCTTTTAGTTTAAATACTGCATACCCATTAACAGCAACCCCAAGTAATGCAAGACCCAACATTCCTTCAGCCATTGGCATTTCAGGATTAGATAATCTTGGTATTGCTTCAAATAGCACCCAGACAGAACCAATAACTAATACAATACTGTTAATTAATGCGCCAAACAGGGTAAGACGACGATAGCCATAGCTAAATCTATCGGATGCTTCTTTATCCGAGAAACGACTCAGTATCCAAGCGAATCCTATAGATAAACTGTCACCCAGGTCATGTACAGCATCAGCCATAATAGCGGTACTGTTGGTTAGCCAACCACCAATAAATTCGATAATAGTAAATGAAACATTAAGGAAAAATGTCCAACCTATACGGTCGTCTTTTCCATGCGAATGGCTATGGCTATGATTGTGCATTTTCCACCTCAAGAACTTTTAAATTTCTTACATTGACTACGTTAAAATTGATAAAGTGACGGATCACTCGTTGATACATCCAACGTTTGATTCCTGATAAGTTAGTTCCTTTTTCGAGATAAAACTCATCAGGGGAATTATAAACACCAAAATCATCATGAATACCTTCTTTTTGTATATAGGTATCTTGACCACGCCAATCTGTATCTGGCGAAGAGAAACACTTTGTTGCAACACCATAACCACAAAATTCGTTTTTTATTTGACTAAATTTGTGCTGTAGTGAACTTAAATATTGTTCATCTAATATAAAGCCTTCTAAGTTTATCCAACGATCCTTGAAATAAACTTCAATCCAACTATGAATGATATATTTAGGTGCTAACCAAAATACATAAGTTGGAATAGCTCCTTTTTGTAATCGCTGCTCAATAGTAAAGCCGTGAAAACGACATTGAATACCTAATCCTCGTAACAAAGCCATCAGCAAGTTACCCTTGGTATTGCATTGTCCGTAACCATCGGCTAAAACACTGCTTGCTGAAATATCATCACTCTCATTGTAACCAAATAATATTTCATCTTTAACAAATTGGTAGGCTGCACCAATTTTGTTGAAGTCATCGAGTTCTTGCCAATTACGCTCAGAAATTAATGATTGAATTGTAGAGTGTTCAAAATTTACTATCTTGGTTTTTTCTAGATATTTGCTATTCATTGATGTTTCCTTACTTTGAACAACCAAAGGTTGATTGTTTATCTTCATTTGGTGTTTAACGTGTTTTCTCAGCAACAGCTAATTCTTGTTTAGCATCGCTTAGTATTCGGTAAGCGCCTCGAAGAATTAACATTGAAATGATGCTACCAATGACGATATCAGGCCAACGCTGTTTCAGCACCATAACGAGTATGCCTGCGATAACGACACCAAGATTTGCAATTACATCATTCGCTGAAAATATCCAGCTAGCTCTCATATGTACTTCATCGTTGTTGTGCTTTCGAATAAGGATGAGACAAATCACATTTGCAACTAAAGCAACCATGCCTACGCCAATCATAAACCAAGAGTGAGGCTCACTTTCACCATACAGCCTTCTAGCAATATCCATTAGAATTAGCACGCCTAACCCCAGTTGGAAATAGCCACTCACTAAAGCAGCATTAGCCTTATGTTGGATTGACTTTCCCACCGCGTATAGTGCAATTGCATAGACGATTGCATCCGCTAGCATGTCTAACGAATCTGCAATTAAAGCCGTTGATTCTGATAACCAACCAAAGCCAATTTCAAAAACAAACATCGAGGCATTGATAGCCAGAAGCCAATAAAGCACCGTTTTTTGCTGGTTATCTTTTAGCTCAACTTCACACCCACAATCGCTCATTTTCATCTCCGATTAACTTGTATGCTCTAACTATAAATCCTATAGTGACTATAGGGTCAAGTTTATTTGGAAATTTTATGAAAATTGGTGAGTTATCGAAAACATCGGGGTATTCAGTACAAACCATCCGATATTATGAAAAGGAGGGCTTGCTGTCAGATCCTGATCGCACTGAAGGGAATTTCAGGTTGTATTCTAATAAGGCATTTAAAGAGCTAGAGTTCGTAAAGCATTGTCGAAGTTTAGATATTCCGCTTAATGATATTAAGCGACTCATTGAATTAAAAAACAAGCCAGAGGAGAGTTGCTCTAGTGTAAATGCATTAATTGATCGGCAACTAACTTTAGTTAATCAACGAATGAAGGAATTGAATGCACTCAAAAAAGAGTTAAAACTAATGGCAAGCTCTTGCGGGTCTGACGGTACAATTGAAGTCTGTGGCATTATCAAGTCATTAGATAGTTGAACTAAATATAACTTTAGATTAGTAGTATTCACAAAGGCAATAATGAAAACCATTGGCAAATTAGCACAATCATTAAATTTAAATGTAGAAACCATTCGTTTTTATGAACGAGAAGGACTGATTACACAACCTGAAAAACCAATATCTGGTTATAGACAATATGACGAATCAATAGCAGGACAACTTAGGTTTATCACAAAAGCCAAAGCGCTCGGCTTTACGTTAAGAGAAATAAAATCGCTAATGTCTATGGACAGCAACTGCGCTCAAGTTGAGCTATTAAACCGACAAAAGTTAGCAATCATTCGAGACAAAATTAATGACCTTCAACGTTTAGAGAAAGTAATTGTGGGTATGACAAATACCTGTATGCAAAACGAAGATCCAACACATTGCCCCATAATTGACTCATTAAAATGATTGACTCCGTACTTGTATACGGAGTTTAGAATGATGGTAATATCAACCAATAGACTTTCAAATGATAAATAAAATATTAGACAGAGTAGGCTCTAGTGGCGTTTGGCTAGCGGCACGGCCTGCCTCCCTGCATTAAGGTCACTTGCATCGGCATTAGGACTAGGCTTCTTCTCTCACTTCGAAGGAATAGCTGTAAATACGCTTTTACCTATTTTTGCATCTTTGGAACTATTGGTAAACTTATACAACTGGCACAAAAATAAAAACCATACCAGAGCTGTCTTCAGCATTCTAGGGCCTGTAGCAGTGCTATTAACGCTTTATCCTCTTTGGCTATATGATTGGAGCACATACCTATTTTACTTTGGTATTTGCTTAATGGTCGTTATGTCGGTTTTGGATATCGTAAAACCAGTAAGGGAGCAAACATGCAACGTATGGCTAATTGCCGTCGTTGAAACGATTAACGGTCAATGTCTGCTTTTCGCTCAAAGCTGCCCTTAGAGCATTTACGTTAACTCGTTTTGGGGCAGAAACGAGTTGGACTTCCGAGCTTTCATTAGATACCGGCTTATAATCTTAAAGTACAAAACGGAAGTAAACTTCCGTTTCTAGGGCTTCAAAGATAGTTATCGGAAATATACTTCTGCTTTTTGAAAGCATTAACCTAGATAGCTATACGAGCCACTTTTCGGGGTCTTATTGGAGCGAAAAGGTAAATTCGTATCACTTTAGAAGCCTTTTCCGGCTCGGTCTTTAAGCTCATAAATCAAATTTTTCAATGGTATGTTAATTACAAATTGTTCACTAAAGTATTATTTTTCAGAATTATTTAAATAAAACCTATTGAACATCGGTTTTACTTTTGATTTAATACCTATCATTAATCGGTTTTAAATTGAGGCTCATATGAAGTTAGGTGAATTAGAAAAATTAGTACTTCAATATTTGTGGCAGCATAAGTCCTCAGATGTGAAGCAAGTCTATACCCATTTTGAAAAGCTACGTGGTGGAAGTCTGAATACTTACCAAAGCACGTTAGATCGTTTGTTTAAGAAAGAGCTTTTGTCTAGAGAGAAAATTGGCTATGCATTTCATTATCAGCCTAGAGTTGAAAGGCATGAGTTAATAGGCCAGCTTATTAAATCGGTAACAAGCGATTTTATAACAGAAGACGATAATAGCCTCATAGCAGCTTTTACTTCAATTTCTAAAGACTTCAATGTTGAGCAGTTGGATAAGTTAGAATCACTTATCGAAGAGCAAAAGCAAAAACTCAACAGTGAAAAAGAGTAGCTTAAAAATATGTCTGTTTTTTTTAATTTATTAGCTATCTTTTCAATTACCTTTATTGTGGCAAATGTCTCTTTGTCAGCGATTTTTTCGCTCTTTGGTCAGCAAATTATAAAAATTGAAGTTAAGTCCCGTAAGTTCTTGCTTTGGACAGTTGTATCATTGCCTTGGGCCCTCAGCTTTGTACTAGCAATTTTAATACTTCAGGCCTACCACACCGGGGATAGCCTATATGATTTTGCTTTTTTACATTGGCACCATATGACTCATTTTGAATGGTTTAGCTGGCATGGCTTTACCGTTGGCGTTGCGCTGTTTTTCGTAATGTATGTCTTAATAAGTCAAGGGCGCCTTTTATGGAACCACAAAAGAGAAATCGAATCATTGATGTGCTTTTCAACGAATATAGAAACGGATATATACCAAATAGAATCAGATAATGCATCTGCATTTACGAGTGGTTTCTTTACTAAAAAGTGCTTTGTCACTACTGCCCTTATTGAGCAAACCACTTGTGAAGAGTACGACGTAGTTATTAAACATGAAAGGGCACATATTACGACAAATGATCCTGCGAAGAAGTGGCTTTTTACCCTGTTATGTTTATTTTTTATAAAACCGATAGCACAAAGGCTGAAGCTACATATGATTTTAGCAATGGAGCAAGAAGCCGACAACGCAGTAATAAAAAGCGGTACTTCAAAACTATTTGTGGCCAGTACACTAGTAAAAGTTGCTAAGCTTAATGCGCAAAGCGATCTATTAAAAAATAAAAGCTTAGTGGTAAATTTTGGTGCGGATGTACTAGAGCAGCGTATATATTTTCTGCTTGATAAATTGAAGCTTGAACCAATTCACAAAGGTATAACATTTTCGTTAGTTATGGTTTTAGTGATTGTTTCTTCAGCTTCAATCGATGGTATTCATCACTTTATGGAAACCTTCTTTGGTCACTAAGTGGCTTATTTTTTTTAATTTTAAAACCGATCTAAGGTCGGTTTTATGGGTAGTAAGTCTAAAAGGGTAAACTTATGTTTTTTAGAAAAAATCCAACTAAAAAACCGATTGCAAGTCGGTTTTTTAGGGTGTTAAGTTGTATCGGTTTGTTTAGCGTTACGTTATCTGCTCATGCAAAAAATACAATTTCATTAAATGAAGCGATAGGTTTATCGCTTAAAAAGCATCCAGAACTAAGGTCTTACATTTATAAAAAAGAATCGGCATTAGCATTAGTTGAACAAGCAAGTGTTGGCACTCCTATGATAGTTAACGCTTTTGCTGAAGATGCGTTTGGTACAGGTAGTTACTCGGGAGTTAAGGGCCTACAAACTACACTCAGTATTTCTTGGCTGTTAGAAAAAGACCACATTGACTCGCGAGTAAAGTTGGCAAATACCAAGGTATCGTCTGCGTCTATTGAACAACAAGTCAAAGCGATTGATGTTGCATCAGAGACGGCTCGTATCTATATCAAGTTGCTTTCACAGATTATGAAATTGGATTTGGCAAAATTAGCACAGAGACAATCTCAACAAGCTCTCGAGCAAATTAAACGTAAAGTTAAAGCAGGTAGCTCTTTTGTTGTTGATGAGTTAAGAGCAAAAGCTGCGCTATCACTAGTTGAATTAGAAGTGGAAGATTTAGCGCATGAAATAGAAGCTTCTAAGTCTCAACTTGCAGCACAGTGGGAAGGAAATACTCGTTTTGCAGTCAATGGTAATTTAGCGAATATTCCAAGCTTAAAGGACCTAAATACCGCTTTAGAAGGTTTAAAGGCTAATCCACAGCTAAAACGTTTTTTGATTGAACAAGATGTGATGCAATCCGAAATTGACTTGGCGATTGTCGAACAAAAACCATCATGGTCTATTTCTACTGGTATTAGAAGAAATGAAGCGGTAGATGACTTTGCATTTACTGCTGGGATCTCAATTCCATTAGGAGGAAATAATAGAAATAGAGGTCAAATATCTTCTCTTCAAGCTAAGCAAAACCAAAGTAAAGCTAAATCAGATGCGCTTTATCAGCGTATTTCAACACAAGCATTATTGCTGACTCATAAACTTAAACACAATCGTCATGTTATAGACGCTTTAACAAACAAATCTATTCCATACCTTGAAGAAGCTAGCAAAAAGGCAGAAGAAGCATATCGCCTCGGCAGCTATCGTTATACCGATTGGCACGTCGTACAACAAGAGTTAGTGAAAGCACAATCGGACTTGATTGATGCGTATACCAATATTCAGTTATTTAATATCGAATTAGAACGATTAACAGGCACATCTGTGTCAATGTAAGAGAGAAAATGATGAAACTTAAATCTATTGCCGCTGTAATTGCGTTGACTCAAATAGGGTTAGGGCTATCTATGTATAGCCCTGTCACATGTGCACAAAATAATGTTGAAGCTGTACAAGAAGTAGAAAAAGGACCTAATAATGGTCGTATGCTTCGTAATGGTGACTTTGCTATCGAGCTTGCCATTTTTGAAACGGGAGTACCACCAGAGTTTCGTGTTTTTGTAACTAAGGCTGGGAGCGCTATAAACCCAAACGATGTTGATTTAAACGTTAAACTTTCTCGTTTAGGAGATGGCACTGACAATATTAACTTCTATCTTGAGAACAATTATCTTCGTGGTGACATGGAAATTTATGAGCCGCACTCGTTCCTCGTGACAGTAACGGCAAAGTATAAAGGTAAAACTTATCAGTGGTCTTATGACAATTACGAAGGCCGTACACAAATAGCTGATGTCATGGCTGAGTCAATGGGGATTGAAACAGAAATTATTGCTAGTCGAGAAATGGAAGAGCGCTTAAAGGTTTATGGCGAGCTTACTCTGCCACCAAATGCTATTCGCAATATCTCAGCACGTTTTCCGGGAGAAATTAAATCGCTTAATACTGAGTTAGGTAAGCCGGTTAAAGAGGGGCAGGTTTTGATGACTATAGAGGCAAATGAAAGCTTACAACTATATAAAGTGATTGCGCCAATAGATGGTGTGGTTACATCACAAAACGTCGGTATCGGTGAGCAATCTTCTGGTCGAACTTTATTAACCATTACTAATACCAAAAAGCTAGTTGCTGAGTTAAATGTTTACCCTATGGATCAGGGCAAGATCACATTAGGTACTGAAGTAGATATTCATATTCCGGGCTTTAAAGATGCAGTAAAGACATCACTATCAGACACACTTTATCAATTGACCTCTGAACAAGCCAAAGTCTATCGCGCTGTTATCGATAATTCAGATAACCAATTTAGCCAAGGTCAGTTTGTTACAGGACAAGTTTTAGTAGATAGCTATACCGTTGATATGGCGGTTAAAGCAGAAAGCTTGCAAGGCTTTCGTGACTTTACGGTAGTTTACGGAAAGTTCGAAGACCAATACGAAGTGCGTATGTTAGAGCTCGGTCGTAAATCAGGCCAATGGGTAGAAGTACTTAGTGGTATTCCTTTAGGAACGGAATATGTGACAACGAATAGTTACATCATTAAAGCTGACATTGAAAAGTCTGGCGCATCACACGACCACTAAGGAATTGAAGATATGTTGGATTCGATTTTAAAATTTTCCATAGAGCGAAGCAAATTAATACTCATTTTTGTTTTTGCTGTCGGTATGTTGGGCGTTTGGAACTTTCAAAAACTGCCCATCGATGCTGTACCTGACATTACCAATGTTCAGGTAGTTATTAATACAGAAGCGTCCGGCTATACCCCTCTGGAAGTAGAGCAAAGGGTGACATTCCCGCTTGAAACAGCTCTATCAGGTGTGCCAAACCTTGAATATACTCGTTCAGTCTCACGGTACGGCCTATCTCAAGTAATTGCTATATTTACAGATGAGACTGACATTTATTTTGCAAGGCAGTTGGTTAACGAGCGTTTAGGCGCCGCTAAATCTGAGCTCCCTTTTGGCTTAGAGCCTGAATTAGGCCCTATTTCTACTGGGCTTGGGGAAATCTTTATGTTTACGGTTGATGCGCGTGAAGGGGCAACTAACAAAGATGGTAGTGAGATCACTCCTACAGATCTAAGAACTGTTCATGACTGGGTTATCCGTCCGCAGCTTATGCAAGTTGAAGGCGTTGTCGAGGTAAACCCTATCGGTGGATATGAGCGTGAAATACTTATCGCCTTGAACCCTGATAAGTTATTAATGTTCGGCCTTTCTCAGCAGAATTTAATTGAAGCTATTAATCAACATAACCAAAACAAAGGGGCTGGGTTTATAGAGAAAAGTGGTGCGCAATGGTTGATTCGTTTACCGGGGCAAATTGAAACTGTTGAGCAACTAGCAAATATTCCTTTACCGTCATCTAGTGGCCGAGTTATTCGTGTTAAAGACGTTGCTGAGGTAACCGAAGGCAAGGAGCTTCGCTCTGGTGCGGCGACACAAAATGGCCGCGAAGTCGTATTAAGTACTGTTTTCATGTTAATAGGTGAAAATAGCCAAAAGGTTGCCAAAGGCGTAGGTGAAAGATTAAAAGAGATTAATAAATCTCTACCTGAGGGTATTGTTGTTAATGCCGTTTATGACCGAACTAAATTGGTTAACAAAACTCTCGATACAGTAAAAATGAACCTTATTGAAGGTGCTATCTTGGTTATTGTTGTGTTGTTTTTGCTGCTAGGTAATTTTAAAGCAGCATTTTTAACAGCGCTTGTAATTCCTTTTGCCATGCTTATGACAGTAACAGGCATGATCCAAACTCGTACCAGTGCTAACTTAATGAGTTTAGGGGCGCTTGATTTTGGTTTACTTGTAGATGGTGCCATTATTATTGTTGAAAACTGCCTTCGCCGTTTAAGCCAAGCTTCTAATGGTAATGCATTGCCAGTAAAAGAACGCTTACTGCTTGTGTACGAAGCCACACGAGAAGTGATTCGTCCGGCACTGTTTGGTGTCTTTATTATCACTGCTGTGTACCTTCCCATTTTTGCTTTAACAGGTGTAGAAGGGAAAATGTTCCACCCTATGGCGATTACCGTTGTAATTGCGCTGGTTAGTGCAATGATCCTATCGGTCACCTTCATACCTGCTGCAATCGCATTAACCTTCAAAGGTAAAGTCGTTGAAAAAGAAAACGTGATCATGAAAGCCAGTGTTTCACTTTACAAGCCTATTTTATCCTTGGTACTAAAAGCTCGATGGGTGGTGGTAATTGGTGCTGTTGCTTTAGTTTCTGTTGCCGGTGTTATGAGTACTAAGTTAGGTAGCGAGTTTGTACCAAATCTAGATGAAGGTGATATTGCTATGCACGCTTTACGTATACCTGGCACGTCGCTTACCCAATCTATTGAAATGCAAAAGGTGCTAGAAGACAGAATAAAGTCATTACCTGAGGTTGAACGCGTTTTTGCAAAAGTGGGGACGCCAGATGTTGCAACGGACGCTATGCCACCGAGTGTAGCCGATAATTTTATAATTCTGAAACCTCGTAGTGAATGGCCTGATCCAGATAAACCTAAAGCAGATTTTGTTAAAGAGCTCGAAGCTTTAGTAACACCAATTCCGGGAAACCGTTACGAGTTTTTACAACCGATTCAAATGCGCTTCAATGAATTATTAGCAGGAGTACGTGCTGAGCTTGCTATTAAGGTGTTTGGAGACGATTTTGATACGTTAACGGAGCTTGGAAAAGCGCTTGAAAAGTCGATTCAAGGTGTTGAAGGCATTCGTGATATTCAAGTTGAGCAAACTAAAGGTTTACCTGTATTAACTTTCGACCCTAAACGTGAACAATTAGCATTGTATGGTTTAAGTATTTCTGATTTTCAAAATCAAGTTGCTGTTGCTATGGGAGGTGAGATTGCAGGTAAGTTTTACGACGGTGATAAGCGCTTCGACATAGTGGTTCGTTTACCAGAGGAGCAAAGACAAGATGTAGATGCTCTTTCACAGCTACCAATTACCTTGCCAAGCGGTGGCTATCTACCACTACAGGAATTAGCGAATATCGAAATGGCTCTAGGCGTAAATCAAGTGAATCGTGAGAATGGTAAACGCAGAGTTGTGGTTACAGCTAATGTTCGCGGACGAGATTTAGGTAGCTTTGTTAAAGATGTGCAACAAGCCATAGATGCTAATGTTCAATTGCCTGCTGGTTATTGGATTGAGTATGGCGGCACATATCAAAAACTACAATCAGCTTCGCAAAGATTAAGCATAGTTGTCCCCGTAACATTAGTCTTAATTATTGGTTTGCTATTACTTGCATTAGGTTCATTGAAAGATTCATTGATTATATTTACAGGCGTGCCACTGGCATTAACAGGTGGAATATTCGCTTTAATAGTTCGTGACATTCCATTCTCTATTTCAGCGGCAGTAGGCTTCATTGCTTTATCGGGTATAGCGATATTAAACGGCCTAGTCATGGTTTCCTTTATTAGAGATCTCGTTAAGAAAAACTATGATTTAGAAACTGCCATTATTAAGGGGGCTTTAACCAGATTAAGGCCAGTTTTAACCACTGCATTAGTCGCTTCACTAGGGTTTATACCTATGGCGTTAAATACGGGTATTGGCTCAGAAGTGCAAAGGCCGTTAGCTACTGTCGTAATAGGAGGAGTGATTTCTTCAACAATCTTAACGTTATTTGTTCTACCTGCGTTATATCGTCTATTGCATTCAAAAGACGAAAGCCTGGCTGAGCAAAATGACAATCAATTACTAGAAAATAAAGGGTAAATAAATGTTTGGAAAATTCAAATTTTCTTATTTGCTGTACCCGTTATTGATTCTACTGTCGATGGCTTCAATTGAAGCCTTCGCACATGGGGTTGATGATAGTACACGCAACTTTTTACAAAATAATACGGGTGTGCAAGTTCTGCCGTTTATATACATAGGCGCAAAGCACATGGTAACGGGCTATGATCACCTGTTGTTCTTAGTCGGTGTATTGTTTTTCTTACGCAGCAGTCGAGACGTTTTACTTTATGTCAGTATGTTCACGATTGGGCACAGCTTAACGTTAATGGGTGGAGTACTTGCCAATATTCAAGTTAATGCTTATCTAATCGACGCAATCATCGGCTTATCAGTTGTTTACAAAGGCTTTGATAACTTAGGTGGATTCAAACACTTCTTTGGAAAGCAACCAAACCCTAAAAAAGCGGTGCTTATTTTTGGCCTGTTCCACGGGTTTGGTCTAGCAACCAAAATTCAAGAATTTGAGTTGCCGTCGCAAGGGCTTGCTACAAACTTATTATCTTTCAATATTGGTGTTGAAATTGGTCAATTCTTAGCTTTGGCGTTTATTCTTCTAGCCATTAATTTTTGGCGTCAATTCGAAAGCTTCAACCGTTTTGCCAAAGCTACAAATACAGCATTAATGTGTGGTGGCTTCATGTTAGTTGGTATGCAACTAACCGGATATTTTGTTAGTTAATTATTATGAGATATATATTTATGGAATCAAATAAAACCAGTCGCTCATTAATCAAAGCGACAATTCTTTCATTCTTGGTAGCGATAATTACACTTGTTTTATTCATTTTGCCAGCGGAGTACAACATTGACCCTACTGGTATTGGTGAAAAGCTTGGCTTAACGGTATTTAATGATGAGGCTTCAACGCCCTCAGCGCAACAGTACTCTGATGGTGAACAAGACTCTGTGATCCTTACTGTTCCCGCAGGTGAAGGTATCGAGTACAAACTTGATATGAAGCAATTTCAAAAAGCAACCTATGAATGGACAACTGATGGCGCAGAGTTATTTGTTGATTTACATGGAGAGCCTAAAGGAGACACTACAGGCTATTTTGAATCATATGCAATTGCCACAGTAAATGAGATGAAAGGTAGCTTTACAGTCCCATTTGATGGTTCTCATGGTTGGTATTGGAAAAATACAACTAAACAAGATATTAGCATTCAACTTATCTTCAATGGCGATTACGTTATTGAAGGTCTTAAATAAACTTTAATAAGGAAACAAAATGAAAGTACTAATTAAACTAGCTGCTATTACAATAATTGTATTTACGACTTCTGTAATGGCTCATTCCGAAGGTCATGGAAAGGTTGAAAAAAGTAAAATTATACAAGCAGCTCAAACCTCTGCTAAAGCTTTAACATTTAAAGATAAAGGTATGTCAGTTGGCAAACTAGATAGCTCTTGGAACAAAGTTACTAAGGACAACTTTACTGTTGTAGAGGAAACTCGTGATGCTGTTCTGCTGAAAGCGACAAATACGCAGAATAATCAAACGCTTCTATTTATCATAAGTAAAGCTGGCAAAGTTATGGATGTTAAAGATGAAAAAATGTTCAAGAACGAACATGGTCATTCACATTAATTTCTAAATTCAGTTGAAGATGGTAAATGCAGAAAATAATAGCTGCATTTACCGACTTATCTTTGTATGTATTATGTGGCTTTAGATTCTAAGAAGCTATCTGTGGTTAAATCGCTAATATCCGCTTTACGCCCTAAGCCATTCAGAAACTTTTTTACCCCAAAAGGGGGAGCCTTTTTCTTTTTGCACTTTTTCGAAGTGCAGCTTAGAGCGAGAAGCAGACGTCCATACAAACTCGTTTTTGGACATAAACTCGTTAGAGACGAAGGAAAGCTCTGTGCCAGAAGCAGTCGTTAAATAGTATTGTTAAAATCAAAAACTCTGACTCCATTGATTGAAAAATCACACATCACTAGACACTATGAAAGCACCACTACTTTGAGAAAATGGTAGTTAGAAGGGGGTCTTGTTATTAATTATAAGCTCTACAAAACATCCAAATTGTTAATCCAACAAGAGAAAGTGTTGCGCATATAGCAATGTATAATTTGATTTCAACCTGGGTCTGCGCACTTTCAATATTGCTTTTGGCTTTTCCTATCTCCGGAGCCTCATCTTCGTAAGTTTTAGCTAATGCATCAAATACACCGAGATATTCCTTACTCATAGTACTAATTGTTGAAAATTGACCGAACAAATTAAAAATTAGTAATACCGCTAATACTGACACTGTAACAATAACAGACACATTTTTTGCGAATGCCATCGTTTCTAAGCCTCCTACTTCAATTTCCTTTATTTGAGTGGTTGCAAACCAAATACCCGCCGGAAGGGATAAAAGTTTAGTCGCTATATTGTCAAAGACCCCATGAAGCTTGCTTACATACTCAGTACGCTTTTCCAAATATTCCTTACGCACTTTATCAAAAGTGTAATTTTCTACATAGCTTTGGTAGCTTAACAGCACATTCGACACCAAAGAGTCCATATGTTGTATCAAATAGCTAAACCGCTGCCTCAACGTATTATCTTTTAGAAACGAAACTAACTCCCTGCACATTAAGCAAGTGATTGCTTCTTTATGTAAATCTTTACTCAGCAGCTTCTTAAGGGCATCAAGGTCAATCGAGTGCGTTAAATCAGACTCCTTCAAAACAAACTCGAAATTCAAAGGTCGCTCATAGAAAATGGTACTATCTCCACCTTCCGTAGATTCAGCCAACTCTTTTACAAACTCATAGACCTTGTGCACATTCAGATAATTAACATATTTTTCGTCTCCACTATTTGGTGTCAATAACGTACTAGTGTTAGTGAAAAAAATATATTGAACTGGTGATTTTACACGTAGCTCATTAGCCAGAAGTTCATTCCATTCACAACAAATTGCATAGTCTGACTTGATTTGTTGTGCGGTTAGCTCGATGTAAAATCGTATATTATTTTCAAAGTGTGCTGGCTTAAGTTGGCTAAGGTTTGCGCTAGAAACGTGCTTCCCATCTTTATTAAAATCGTAAGAACCTGTAGTTAACCCCGCATCAGCTAGTAACACCAACTTATCTTTTAGTTGTGGTGTAAGGCGAAGCCATCCTTTAAATTCACCGTCTTGAAGTTCTTTTTCATCAAGTGCAGCGAAAACTGCGGCATATGCGTCGAGAGTTTGGGTGCTCATTAGTTATCTTGACCAAGATCGTCTTCTAGCTCTTCTTCAATCGCTGCACGCAAAGAGTCAGGGATATCTGAAAAGGTAAGCTCTCCATCGTCATATTTTACAGTGGTGTTTAGCATATCTCTATCAAAGCTAATCGCAATACCCTTTCCTCTACCAGAAAGTTTTTTGTAGCTTTTTAGTACCTTTGCGTCAATAGCAAGCTCTTCAGGCAAATCATGTATTTCTTTCGCCTGCCTAGCGAATTCATCTGCACGATCTGGAAAAACATGATTTGATACATGACTCAATTGGACTTGATTCCCAAGTTTTTGTTGCTCTTTAATGTAATCATGCGCTTGTGCAACTTTTTGTGACACGACATCATCGTCCATGCCACAAGCGTTCTTTGCATAATCTTGTATAGCACTTTTTAATTTCTTGGTTTCAACAGTTGCTGCCAGCTTATCTCTTTGACACCCGATAAATTTTTCAAAATAATCTCTCACCTCGGCTGCTAAGCCTGTTCGGAAGCGAACATATCTTGTGCTCAATTCACTTTTCCACTGAGTAAGGTTGATAGCGGCTCCTAAATGAAGCCTTTTCAAATCTAAGATTTCACTGGCTACTACTTCCAGATTAGCGGCTACATCGATGCCTTCGGTTTTATTCAAAATAGCTACAGCCAACCAATCATCATCGTTTCTTTCATATTGATAAAACACCAGATAACCGCCTTTAACAGAATGTAGTTGATCACCTAAGATGACACTTTCATATTTGTTCGCCAATTCTTTTGTCATAGCAACAAAGTCAGAACATTTACATTCATCGTCGTAGTACTTTTTTAGTTTCTGCTCAAAGGCAGGTTCAACTTCATTATCACCATCTACACCAAATTCGCCGATATTGAGATGAGCATTTGAAAAAAGTTCCAACAATCCGTCCGTTAGCTGTGCTGTCATTCCTTCCGTGCTATTCTCATTATTCCTGAGTTGCTTTGAAAGTCGTTCACCATCTTTGTCACGTTTTACAACATGAATAATTACATGTTTAATTGCCATACATCGCCTGTTTATTTTTGGACAAGGAACTTTAAAAAGAGAAGAGAAAAGCTAATCCTTGCTTTATATGATTCTAAATCATTCAAACTTTAAATTGTTTTACCTACAGAAAGCAAGCGCTAATAAGCAACATAGGGCAGGTAAGAAGTTTTATCAAAAACCGCTTTTCGCTCTTTGCCGAAATTCAGGTCAATTTAGAGATGTCTTAGCACATAGTGACCTTACATTTAATCTTCAAAATGCAACCTCAAATATTGTCTTGACTTAAGAATGTTAATTTAATGATTAGCTATTTTCTAATTCTAAAAGCCTATTCGCAAATGCATTGCGTTCCTCTAATAAGGAATCATACATTGAATATATCTCTTGGATATGGGTCATCAACATAGCAATAGTCTCTTTATCATCATTTCTTTTGGCTTGAAATAATTTCTTTTTAAGGTTTTCATTGCGCCTAAGTAACGCGTCCGTCTGTGATTTTTGCTGTTCCAATAACTCTTGTTTTTTTTGTTCTTTTTTTAGTTTATTAATCATTTCTCTAATATCTGGATGGTGGTTATATATTAAAGAGTGCGAAACGCCACATTTTTTTGCAACATTCGTAATGGTTATCAGCTCGTTATTTTGCTTAAGCTCTTTTACACAAGACAGTAATTTTTCACGGGTAGACATATCAGTTCTCTTTGGTTTATTTAATATTGGTATTAGGAGTTAACATGAGCTTATTAATGATTTCGTTTGCTGCATTTAGGTTGTCTTCTAATCCGGTTAGAAATGATTGATAACGTGTTTTGTCGGGTAGTGATTGAATACGTTCAATTTTTTGCTCGCAGCTACGTTTAATTGCTTTCCAATAAGGTAAATGCCTCGGAGTAACATAATAGGTATCACAATATAAACAGTGTGAAGGATCTGATGCATTTTTGATCTTGCATTCAGCACCTTTTGTACAATAGCCGTGCGGTAATCCCCTAACGCTATCGCTGTTTTTAGTCGCGAAATCTATTAATTCTTGAGTATTACTAAAATGAGGCTGCTGCGCTGTAGTGAAAATAACGCGTTCTTCATTTGAATTAAGCTTTGTAAGAAGTTTAGAAAGTCTCTCACCACCCCCTCCTGCAACTTGCTCTTTCTTTGCAGATTCAACAATATCTTCAATAGCTTGCTTATTCACTAGCTCTTCAAAGTATTCAATTACAGTGTGTAAATCATTTAATGATTCATAACCACGTTTGGAGTAAACCAACGACATAGCTTGTTTTAGATGTTTAAATTGATATTTTATATCGTCTAAATCTCCCAAGCGATTCGCAATAATAAACCAAGCAAATGTGTGTCTAAATTGATGAGCTGTGACGTTGAAAAAACAACCGACTTTATACTTTACTCCCCGTTTACCGCTGTTGTGGCTAATAGATTGATAGTTGCAACCCATTTTTTCAAGTTGTGCTATATCATGAGCTGTCACTCTAACTTTATGTTTATCTAACGATATAGAGCCGTTAACATTATCAGATCCTCTAGGTGCATGAATAAATCGGGCTGTATTACAAGTGTGCTGAACCCCAAATAAACGATTAATTTTAATGCCTTGTTCAAATTTATTGATTTCGTTATCTGACATAATATTTTTGTGATATTTGAGTATTAGTTTTGCTCTTTCCTTATAAATCTCATTAACCCTACTTAACAGATCGATA
Organism: Pseudoalteromonas sp. CuT4-3; assembly: GCF_035666335.1. Taxonomy (NCBI): domain Bacteria; kingdom Pseudomonadati; phylum Pseudomonadota; class Gammaproteobacteria; order Alteromonadales; family Pseudoalteromonadaceae; genus Pseudoalteromonas; species Pseudoalteromonas sp. CuT4-3. Next base: position 215,878 of record NZ_CP142030.1, on the reverse strand, counting down.
GCTTCATAAACAATTTGATTGGCTACCCAGTCGAGCTTTATAAACCCCTCGGTTGTTTTAGATAAATGACTACTTACTGTAAATACAAGCTCTCCCGTTTCAACTCTTTTTGAATGACAGTGATTTTTCAATGCATATACTTCACTATCACGCATTCCAGTGAACGCCAAGACTAAAGTATAAACGTGGAGGTTAAGGTTTTTTATACAATTTCTAGTTGCTCTTAATTCAGCAATTAAATTTTTATTTTTTGTAATTAAAAGGTGTCGTGTTTCTTTTGCTTTGCTTAGTTTTATTTTCTGATTAGCTCTCGTATGTATGTCAATAAAGCTGTCAATGTCGCCCTTTACCTTTTCAATGTATTCAGTAGAGGTCGCTAGGATTGATTTCATCACTGTGGTTGGAATTATTGAGTGTTTTAACCTATGTTCCTCCTCATGCTTATTGATTTTGATAATAGTAAGTTCATCGATTAATGCTGATAAGGGATTTTTACTGATTACGCCATAGACATGCAGGAAGTTTAAAGCGTCACGAACTGCTTTAGCTGCCGAGCTATATTTACTATGCTCCAAACCTCCTTGTAACTTGGGCAAACATATAAAGTCTTGAATTATATTGCGCAGCTTAAGTTCTTGTGTGTTGTTTAAATCTCGGAAGCTTGTGTATTTTTTGGATTGAAGAAACACACAAAATGTTTTTAATTTGCGAATCCGTTCAGCTACTGAACGCCATTTATAAGGTGTACCACCTTCAACAGTACCGAAATGCAATGCAGATATCATTATTGCTTTTAGTTCAAAATCAAACTCTGCTAAGCCTGTATCAATTATAATAGCATTTTTATCTGTATCAGCTTGCTTAAAGTAACTACCCCCAAAGTACATCGGTTTATTGCCAGGTGTTTTCTTATCCCATACAACTAAATTTGATAGCATTTCTATTTCAACCTTTGATAGTGGATTGATTGAAATAGTAGAATCAACGGTAATGGCAAGAGTAATTATATCGTTAAGATCAGCCATTACTATTTTCCTTGATCACTGTCATTGATGGGCAAGCGAACTCCCAATCAGGATGCATTCCTTGCTTTTCTAATAACATGAATCCATCATCTACTACTTTTTTGTTTCGTTCTCTTAAATTATTGATAATGTCATCTACGCGCTGCTTTAGAATGTTGATACTCGCACTCTGCTGATTGCTAACATCATAATCCACAACAGACATTTCCATACCTAACAAAATATAATTCCTATAACTCAATAGTTTCCATATGTGTTCCGCATCAATAACCACTCGAAAGTATTTACACCATATACAACTTAAAAAGTCTGCACATAACTTGCTATCTTTATGTCCTATGGCTTGATGAATTTTTCGATGCTCTTTATCGTAACGGTTTGCTTCTTTGTTATTAGCTTGAGCTGCACAAGTACCTGATGGTACTTCTTGATGCTTGCTGGCAGATTCATCGGTAATTATGTGAATTTCAGATGATATTTCTTTTCCCGTGAAGTAGTCACCCATTACTTTTATTGCTTGATTAAGTGAGTAGCGGGACTGGTCAGGATCGATACGTAGATAACTTGATTCAAAAGTATCAAATGAATGATTTGTTATATCTGTACATTTCTTGAGGTCTTTATTCAGCTTTCGATATATGTGGTTAACACCACCTGTACGGATCTTTTGTGCGACGAAGTTTATACGACAACCTGCATTTTTAAGTATTGTCGATAGTTGTTTAACAGATGGGTATTCAAGGTTTAGAACTTGACCATTGCGAGGGTAGATAAATACAAAATTCTTATGCTTTGCTCGATTTCTTAAATCCCGAGTTAACTCATCACGAACAATTAGTAAATCTGAAATAGCACTTTTTAGCGCGTCGGCTTTTAAATTTGTTTTATCAAATAAATAAGTATCATTTCGATATCCTGCACGTCCTTTTTGAAGTACCACCGCATATTCAGCTTTATTAGTGAGTGGAGATACTACTTCAACAATATCCTCGCACTCACAATTAAGTAAAGGAGTAATGTTCCAAGCTGTTTTTAAAATTATCTTACCGAAATGTAATAATATCTTATGATAGAGACTGGTGTTGTCATTACCCAATAGCTTCTCAATATGAAAAGCTAACTCCCTACATTGTCCTTCAGTATAGAAGCCATCGATATTGAGCTGTTGGTTATGCTTTACTGTCTTGGCTAATTTGATTGGATAAATATCATAGAACGGAATGCCGAATTCATGCATTAACCATATGAAGCTAGAACGATAAGTTCTAGCTGTTTTGCGATTGAATGAGTTGTTATTAACACTTGATTGTAACTCTGCTAATAAGTGTTTTTGAACGAGACCATTATTAACGGAAAACCCTTTAATACCGTATTGGACCAATATATCTAGATGTACTTGTGTGAAGGTGTTACTGAATTTATTGAACAAAGACTTTATTTGTTGATAGTTGTGGTAAACACTAGTCATTACAATATTTTTTTGCTCTATATTAGCTTTGAAGTCATCTAACAATTGAACAAAGTCATGATACATATATTCAGAGATTGCTTTTATTGGAGTAAAATCGCACTGGAGCTCTCTGTTTTTATCTACACCAGGGAATAAGAGGAAGTTATCTCTAAACGAGAATAATTCTGGTGTTTTATCTGGATAATTACATCGACAAACATCATATAATAATAAAAATACCCATCTAGGAAGTTTCGTATCATCGTGTAATTTTTTGAGTAGACCTTCAGTATCAAGAATCGTAACTATCCCATTATTAATCAGTTGCTTATTCTGTGAGGCCGATAATGCGGATTGAAGCATAGGTAGTGCGCGCTTAAAAGCTGAAAACTTATCTCTCACAGTACTGCTTTTAAGATGTTGATCAACTGTGATCCCTATAATTTTTGAATAGCAATCGATATCCTTAAACAGCGAGGAAGAGATTAAAAACAAATCAGTAAAATCTACTTGGTAATCATTTCTTATATAGATTAACTTTTGTTCAAAAACATTGATTCCATAGTTTGAGAGCATTAATTGAAAATGAATCTGATTATATCTTTCTGCTTTACTCGCCATTTTCAATAACTCAGCATCTATAGCAAAAGCCTTTAAGCCATGCTGAGCAAGTAACTTACGACAACTGCTATTTTTAATTAATTGAATTAGCGTAGCATGAGTGGATGCCTTGATTCGGCGTAGTGTTTGTTGATCTCTATCACTACCTAATAAACGCGATAAGAAAGCATGATAGTCATTAAAAAGTAATTCAGAGGCGGTATATAATTTGGCTATGTCTGTGATGTAGCCTTTAAGATTGACCTTGCTTGGTGGATGCAATTCAAGACTGTTATTATAAAGCCTCGCCAAGGTGATAAACGCATTTTTTATTCCTTTACCTGTCCGTAGCGATGCATATTCAATGTGATTCCATGTTTCGGGATCTTTTAATGCCTCAAGCCCTTTGGTTAACAGTTTATACTTGACATCTTGGTTCAGAATATCAAGAAGTTCGTCAAAACTAGTTATTATATATCTTATTTGACTAGCTATTGTTTTTTCTGTCTTTTTCCATTTTACTTTGTCATTCATATATCGCTGATGACAAGTATAAATATCGTTAGCTAAGCACTCACTATTAGCTAAGACTTTGTTTAGCTTTATATTTTTGTCCGTATTAGTAAAGATTAACCGCATTCTATAAGTTACCTACTTCCAATTCCGTTGCTTCAATACTCAATTCTTGCTCAAGATCTCCAAAGATATCTAGTACCCAAGATTGCATGTGTTTATCGTAAGTAACAGTTCGCGCCAAGTTGATGTACTTCTCCGTAGTAGAAAAGTTGGAATGGCCCAATAACGTCATAAGCTTGTACTGAATAAAGCCAAGTGGTAAATCATTTTCTAATAAAAAACGAGCTAATGATGTTGCAAAAGTAGCACGTAAATCGTGGAATGAATGAGTAAATTTCACCTTACTACTTGAAAATTCTTTTGCTGTTATCGAAGTTATATTAGTAATTGAACCTTCATTTAAGCGCTTGCCTGAACGATTGATAAATAATGGTTTATCAATCGAACTATTATGATCATCCCATTTTGCTGAACGATTCAGGCGTTCACCAGAATTTTTATAGACCCATAAGCGAGTCATTAAAGAACGTGGGACTAGTACTTTCCTGTGCTTGTTGAACTTACCAACAATATCAACAGCATACACTTTGGTTTCATCAAGGTTCGTATCAACGATCTGAGATTCGTTAAGTAAAGTAACTTCAAAAGCCCTCAAACCACACAACAAAGCTAAATCAGCCCACAATTTACGTGATTTAGATTGCATGTAATCAGATGAGTAGAAGCTCCATAGTTCTTTTTGACTAAAAGGAGACAAACTATCATTTAATATCATTTTCTTCTGTTGGTGTTTTTTGGGGATAGTTAAATCATTGGTTTGAACAACAATGCCAAGATTATTACTAAAAGATGTAAATATTAAATCAAACTCAGAGCTCGAACGCTTTTTCTTAATTATTTTGTTGCTATAGCTGAATGGCAATTTTTCAATACGTTTTGTTTGCCAAGCCCACTCGTAGAATTGACGAACATGTGAGACATAAAGGTTAGCCGTATTAAGTGATAGTTCAATTCGTTTAACGCGATCAATTAAGTGAGCCCGAAACTGATATGGTGGGAGCCATTCCTTAGTTTTTTCAGATTCTGCTACGGTATATAAGTCTTGCCAATCAATTCCTCTGTCTTCAAGCCAGTTAAGAAAAATTTTTAATGAGTTGGCAATACTCTTAATTGTTTTTACTGTTACACCGCCTAATAAATTTTTTTGCCCCCCTCTCTTGGGCCGAAGAAATTTCCCTTTGTATCTATATTCAAGAAAAAGGTTTACTTCTAGACATTCTTTTAGACGGGTGGCACTAGCTAATAACGGAAATTTCTCTGAAATGTGTTCGTGCTGAAAGTTAATTGAGCGTATCTGTTGGTTTTTAGATATATTTTTCAGTTCCCCATCAAAAGATGGTAGTGACCCCATATTTATATCTACTATCACTATAGAAACCATAACAATCCTCAACATGTGGGTAATGTAAATTACATATTAAGTTAAACTATAGTAACAAATTAGAGATTCATCAAAGATGAGATTAGCATTAATGTGATGTAGATGTGACTACATCTCGCGAAAGTAAAAAAGTATCTTTACCAAGCGCTCTTAAGGCATACGGGCCAGTATTTCCACCCAAACGGGCGCCGTGTTTTTTTAAATGCGCCCATAAACCAATAATGTCATCGCCTGGCCAGTTAGCTACGAACTTGCTAAAACTGCCATGTTGCTGTGCTATTTCGTGGATCATGTAGGCATTTTCAGGAATTGTTTTTACCTTTTTATAATTACGAATAATGCGCTCATCAGTTGCTTTTTGCTCGAGCATATCGGGCGGCATCATAAGTAATTTATCAACACTAAACTGCCAAAAAACCTCTCTAAAACCTGGCCATTTACTGTTTATTACCGACCAGTAAAACCCGCTTTGAAATACTTTACGGGTAAACTCTTCAAGCCAATCGTCGTCACTTAATGCGCTTAATGCTTTTTTAGATAAGGGTTTTGCGAGTAATAACTTAAGCATTTTTTCAGAACCTTTTCGCTCTACTGCTCGCTTATAAATATCGCTAAATTTTTCCATACTTATTAAATACCTCATCACTGCTCATAGGGTTAGTTTACGAGAAAAGCAGCTAATACGTAACCACCCACATTTTCGATGAACTAATCTGTATCCTGCAACTTGACACCTAGACGGCTAAAATGTTTTAATCGCCGCAATTACCCTATTTAAATTGTATTTTGTTAAACCTTTTGCGGTTAAACAAAATACAAAGGGCTAGAAGAGGTGCGTTATTCAGGTAGCGTATGTTAGGAGCGCAAACTCCAGTGAGCATATGTGAGGGGAATACCGCCGAGAGGTAAACGCTTTTGCGAAGCAATTACTTCGGGCGACTAGGTTGAATCCTAGCGACTGTCACCAATAGCTGTTTTAGAGCAGCTTATTAGTTTGGTGGAGAGCTTCTGGTCTTAAATAATAAGGCCGTGCGCCCTATTATTTTAAGCCCATTCGCTCTTCGAATACTGTTCGAACGACGTTAATGCGGCTCACATCATACAGCCTCCTTAATATCTCGAACACCTTATAGGTTCGTAAGAGATGATTCACAACTTCAATTTAGACGACTACGCACTGTGGACAGCGCTTGTTACGCCGTTTGATCAACAAGGTAATGTTGACTACGACACGCTCACAACACTTGTTAGCGAACAAGAAGCGGCACACAACGGTATTTTACTGCTCGGTAGCACAGGTGAAGGCTTAGCCCTTACGCTTAAAGAGCAGCAAGGCATTGTTGAGCACGTGTGCCAATTAAAATCCAGTGTACCGCTTATGGTTGCTGTTGGTGGTAGTAATTTGGCCCAACAAAAAGAATGGGTTAGCTACTGTAACCAATTACCTATTCACAGCTACTTATTAGGCTCGCCTCTTTATGCAAAACCAGGGGCTGTAGGTCAAACACATTGGTACGAAAGCTTATTAAACGAAAGCGTGCATCCGTGTATGTTGTACAACGTACCTGGGCGCAGCGGTGTAAGCATTCCTATCGAAACCATTGAAAACTTAAAAGCGCACCCAAAACTGTGGGCTTTAAAAGAAGCCAGTGGCAACATCACCCAATTTGAAGCATACCGACAAGCCGCGCCTAATTTAGCGCTATACAGTGGCGACGATGCACTTATGCCCTACTTTGCCCAAGCAGGTGCAAAAGGCTTAGTTTCGGTTGCGGCCAATGCATGGCCTTTGCAAACACACGAATTTGTAAAGCGCAGCCTAAGCGGTCAACACCCCAATTTATTTGCTCAGTGGACTCGCGCTATCAATAGCCTATTTGCTGTAGCAAACCCTATTCCCGTTAAAGTGCTAATGCACCAGCAAGGGCGTTTAAATAGCCCACTGTTGCGTCCACCTTTAACGCATCTTGAGTTAACGCAAACCGATTGCATTACCACTGCAAACGACACCATTTTATCTTGGCATTAAACACAGGTTTTTATAATGAGCTGGTTAGAACTACTAAATAATTTAGAATCGGGCGCAGTACGCGCAGCATCACAAAACGAAAGCGGCCAATGGGAAGCTAACGTAGAAGTAAAACAAGGCATTTTAGAAGCCTTTAAAAATGGCACTAACACCGAGTTTGCAGGCGGGTTTGTTGATAAGCATAACCTTGCACCACAAGAATTTAGCACTGACGATGGCGTGCGTATGGTACCAGGTGGCACCAGTGTTCGCCGCGGTGCCTACGTAGCTAAAGGCACTATTATTATGCCACCAGCGTACGTAAATATTGGCGCATACATCGACGAAGGTACTATGGTTGATAGCCACGCATTAGTGGGTTCATGTGCACAAGTTGGTAAAAATGTACATTTAAGCGCAGCTGTTCAACTTGGTGGTGTACTTGAGCCAATTGGGGCAAGCCCAGTCGTGGTTGAAGACGATGCGTTTATTGGCGCAGGTTGTGTCATTGTTGAAGGCGTAGTGGTTAAAAAAGGCGCGGTACTTGCCCCAGGTGTGCGTTTATCTGCAACTATTCCGGTTTACGACTGTGTTAACGAGCGCCAGCTAGATAAAGGCGAGCCAATTCCAGAGTACGCTATTGTAATACCAGGCTCTCGCCCTGCGTCTAACGAATGGGCTCGTGAGCAAGGCTTAAGCATGTCATGTCCACTCATTGTTAAATACCGCGACGAGCAAAGCGATGCATCGTTATTGCTAGAAGAGGTTTTACGATAATGAGCTTTTTGAGCACGCCTATCAAGGCCGCCGTAAATACACTTACTCAGCAACTTGATACACCTTTTTTTGTTTACGACTTAGACAAACTAAACGCACACCTTACCCGTTTAATTGCGCAAACCGATGTAAAGCTTTGGTATGCGGTAAAAGCCAATCCGCTTTCTAAGGTTATTCAATGCCTAGACAGCGCCGGATTTAACTTTGACGTAGCAAGTAAAGGTGAGCTTGAACAAGTCCTTGCACAAGGTATTAGTTCACAGCGCGTGCTCAACACAGGGCCTGCAAAGAGCCCTAAACAAATTAAACACTTTATTGAGCGCGGCGTGCGTATTTTTGTTGCCGAAAGCCTCAATCAAGTACGTTGGTTAAACCAGCAAGCGCAGCTGCAAAATACGCAGCTGCAAGTATTACTGCGTGTGCAATTACGCTGGCCAGAAGGTGAAAAAAACCCATTAGGGGGTGACAGCCTTACTCCGTTTGGGCTTGGTTGCGATGAATGGCAAGCGCTCAATACTGGCGATTACCCAGCACTTAGTTTTGATGGTCTGCATATTTTTCAGTGGGGCAACATGCTTAGCACGCAAAAGCTAAGCGAGCTGTGGTCGCAAATGATTGCACCGCTTACCACCTTGGCTAATAACTTAAATATAAACCTGAAAATTTTAGACTTAGGCGGCGGTTTAGGTATTCCTTACACACCAAACGATGCAACACTTGAGTGGGATGGATTAATCACCGCGCTGGCAAAAATTAAAAAAGATGCGGGTGTAGACGAGCTTTGGATGGAGCTTGGCCGTTACGCTGTAGGCGAATGCGGCCATTACGCGAACCCCGTCGTTGAGTGCAAACAAAACTACGGGCAACAGCAAGTTATTTTAACCGGTGGTATTAACCACTTATTGCGCCCAGCTGTTACAAGCCAAGATTTTCCTGCGGCGTTACTGCGCGAATCAACAGCGCCAGAACAAGCAATGAGCTTATATGGCCCATTATGTACTGCCCTTGATTGCTTAGGCGAGCATAGCCTACCAAGCGATTTAAACGAGCAAGACTGGCTGGTGTTTAGCCAATGTGGTGCCTATGGTTTTACCGAAAGCATGCCCTATTTTTTATGCCATGAACTAGCTGCAGAATACGTGTTACAAAATGGCGAGCTCACGTGTGTGCGCCAAGCAGAAGATGCCAGTCACTACTTAAGGTAATAAACATGAGCATAACAACACCCATTAGCCAAGAAAACATTGTAGTAGGGGAAGTAGCAAACGGCTTACCCCTAACTATTCCGGTGTATCGCTTAAAAGGCGATGGCAGCGGGCCAAGCGTGTATATTCAAGCCAATATGCATGGCGCCGAGGTACAAGGTAACGCGGTTATTTTTCAGCTGCTAGAGCAGTTAAAACAGCTCAATTTAAAAGGCGACATTACCTTAGTACCTTATGCTAACCCTATTGGTTGTAATCAAAAATCAGGGGAATTTACCCTTGGCCGATTCGACCCTATTACTGGCACTAACTGGAACCGTATGTATCACTACAATAGTGATTTAGTTACCCAGTTTGCACACGAGCATAGCCAGTACGACGATGCCGCTTTAAAAAGTAATTTTAAAAAAGCCCTGCTTGATGAAATAGATGCCAAACTTAACGGCCCAGCTTATTTACTCAATACCGGTAAACGCATTGCGCTTAACCTGCAAAAGCTTGCGCATCAAGCCGATATCGTGCTCGACTTACACACGGGGCCTATTTCAAGTAAGCATCTGTACTGTCCAACATATGCGAGCGACAGCGCACGTTATTTTAATATTGAACACGTACTGCTTATTCCAAGCGACTTTGATGGCGCAATGGATGAAGCTAGCTTTTGCCCATGGTGGCATCTAAGTGATGCACTTAGTGCGCAAGGCAGGGACTTTAATGTACAGGTTGAGGCCTTTACAGTAGAGCTAGGCAGCCAAGAAAAAATAGATTTAGCAGCCGCCTTTGACGATGCAAACAGCATTTTAAGCTATTTGAACCATAAAAATGTATTGGTAGATGCAGCGCATCAACCTAAGCAGATGACTCGTTATGCGTGCCATTTAGGTGACTACTTTGCTTATTATGCGCCGATTGGCGGCATGGTTGAATATGTTGCCCCGTTAGGCGCACACATAAAGGCAGGTGAGCCAATAGCCCATATATTGCGCATGGAGCGCTATTTAACTGAGCAGCCCCTACAAACATTAAGCCTTGATTGCGATGCAATTGCTATTTTGCATTTTGCCTCAGCAAGCGTAAACCAAGGCACTGAACTTTATAAGTTTTTTACTAACGTATTTGAGTTATAACGCACCGCGCTATAACTCCCCCTTCTCATTGCGTGAGAGTAAGTTAACTAACTTACAATATAAGCGGCTATATGCCGCTTTTTTTGATCTGTGATAACGGTGTAAACGTAAGGTAATCAAATAAGTGTAAATTCAGTGAAAGTTCACTGTTACAAATGTAAAAACACGTTATAATTTATAAATCTACCTTACTCTCAAAGGAATAAACAATGAGCTGGCGTTATTGGATTGCAGTTACGGCTTTACTAAGCACACCCTCTTTTGCCCAACAAGAGGTTAAAAAAAATGAACAAGACAACGACATAGAGCTAGTTAAGCAATGTATTTTAAATGAAGTAATTGGTGGCGATGGTAAGCAAACCTTAGACGAGCTGCGCACAAAGTGTTCCGCCCTTGAAGAAAACAAACAACTTACCGCACTTGATAAACGCAAGGCTCGCGAAGAGGTAAGTAAAAAAAATCGTAACGTAATTACGCCGCATAAACGTAACTACATTTTACCTTTATCGTATGTCTCGCACCCTAACGATCGCCCGTTTGATGGCTTTGACGAGCTAACAGATGAAGAAAATGGCGAACCCCTTGATAACCTAGAGGCTAAATACCAGCTTTCTATTAAAGTGCCACTGTACGATGATTTTGCAGATGACGACCAAGCCATATTTTTTGGCTTTACCTTGCAGTCGTATTGGCAAATTTATAACTCAGAGATTTCTTCTCCGTTTCGTGAAACCAACTACGAACCAGAAATATTTTGGGTAAACTACCTAGACCAAGAAAACGTACTTTGGGGCGACGAAATGGCCATAGCGCTGGGTATTTCGCACCAATCTAATGGCCGCAGCCAGCCAAACTCTCGTTCATGGAACCGAATTTACGCCGATTTTATATGGGAAAAGAGCGGTTTTGTATTTAGCTTTAAACCTTGGTATCGCATTGCCGAGGATGAAAAAGACAATATATTAGAAGCCGATGGCGACGACAATCCAGATATTTACAAATACATGGGTTACTTTGAATTTGGCGGGGCGTATCGTTATCACGATCACGAGTTTAGCTTTATGACTCGTAACAATTTAAATTCAGATAACCGTGGTGCACTTCAACTAGATTGGTCATTCCCTCTTTGGGGTCGTTTGCGTGGCTACGCACAATATTTTAACGGTTACGGTGAGAGCCTAATTGATTATAACGCTGATGTAGAGCGTATTGGTGTAGGTATATTACTTACTGATTTACTCTAATTTATTAATACGCCATAAAAAAAGCCAAGCCCTTTTATAAAGTGCTTGGCTTTTTTATTAAAGCGTTACTCGTTATTTTTTAACGGCAAACACCCCTTCAAACTCTGCAACAACATCGCTGCCATCAAATATAGTAACAGGTACTACATAACTTGCTTTGCCTGTTGTTTCCAGCTCTCTGAGTTTACCTTTACAGGTTTGCACATCAACACAACCGCGTGGGTCGGTATTAAGTGGTTTTAAGTATTTTATAGTGGCATCGGCTAATACAATATTACCCTCAAGCCCTGCCTCTTTAAGCGCTAGGTACGTTGCGCCCCAACCGGTTAAGGTTGCTAAGCTGTATATAGAGCCTGCAAACATAGTGTTGTGTAGGTTTAAGTTAGCGTCTAAATCAGCACGCGTTGTAAACTGCCAATCTGTGTAGCTTTCTACTTTTATACCCATTGCATCACTAATTGGGATTGATTCACGCCAAATATTTTGCAGTACTTGCGTCCAATCAGGGTGGCGAAACCAACCCGGCTCACTAGGCTTTTGCTTAATCATTTTGAAATGTTGTACATCGCCATACGCTAAGTGGGCTTTTTCTTTTAGCTCGTAGCCATGGCGCTTATAAAACTCAAGCGCACGCTCGCGAGCAAATAACACTAATTCGCCTGCATTTTGCGTCCATGCTATTTTTTCAAGCTCGTGTAATAAACGGCTACCAATATGTTGATTACGGTTGCCTTCGGCTACGGCCATGTAACGTACTTGCGCTTGTTCATGGTTGTTAAAGTGTAAACGGGCCACACCAAGCACATCACCGTTGTTATTTTTTATAAAGCGATGCTCTGAGTCTTGTTCCATATCATCTTGTTCAGAGCCACGAGGCTCATTCCAAGGCGCACGTAGTACTTCCCAACGTAATTGATAGTACGCTTGCCAGTCTTCGCTGCTCTGCGGTGTAGTTACTTGAAACATATATACTCCTGTTGTTTTGCCGTAAATAAAAAATAAAGGCTACGGCATGTAATCCAACTGAATAACTCTTTAACCTGCACATTGGTTTTTACATTAGAAAATTAAAGATTAAGTTGGTTGGAATTATTATGGCAAATACCATACTCCATCTTTTAAACACTGCCAATACGACTTTGGTAAGCAAGCGAAAAAATAACTGTTTTACCCATCGCATCAGCTAGTTTATGCTGGGCCTTTAGAGATTGAACATGCACTGAGCGAAGGGTTCTGCCTAGGGGAAATTTACTCTTTGTTGCCTACATGGGTGTAAGCCAGTAGAGTAACGCAGGAGCAGTTACCGAGCCCACTAGGTTACAAATCTCGCGCCGCGATTAAATCGCCCCCTAGATTGAACAAACTTTAATCCTGAAAGGTCAACAGGCCCTTAATGTTATGAGCGATTTTATAAACCCTTTAACGGGTGTAGTGAGTAGCCACTTTATTAGTCACAGCCAAGATATTGGGCAACTAGTTTACTGGCATAAATATGCAGGCGATCACATACAGGTTCGCCAATTCGGGCAGCTTCGCTGGCTGCTGATTAACGATACGTTGCAATCGGTGATAGAGCTTAACAATCCACAGCGCTTACTATTTCCACATTTAACCTATTTAGCTAAGCAGTGGCAAACCTTAGCACCACCAAATCATGTGTTAGAACTTGGCCTTGGCGGTGGCGCTATACGTAATTACTTACAATACACTTACCCGCAGACACACGTAACATCAGTTGAAAAAAATGCAGATATAATTGCCTGCTATACAGATTTTTTCGCTCTTAAAAACCAAAGTGACGTGCAGTGTGATGACGCGCAAAATGTACTTAGCAAGGCACATAGCCATGACTGGATTATTCTTGATTTATTTAGCCAGATAGATGCACCACGATTTTTGTTTGAACGCGCTTTTTATCAAAAAATATACGATGCGCTAAACGCAGGTGGCACGTTATTTATTAACTTTTTATCGCAACATGAGTCGCAGTTAATTCAGTTACAGCAATTACTATTTAATGTGTTTGGCGTAAAAGTAAGCCCGCATAAAATTGCGGGCTTTGTGAATCATATTATTATTGTTACTAAAGCTGGTAATTAAACCGATAAGTTAAACGTAACAGGCCCATCGTTACACAAGCTCACTTGCATATCGGCGCCAAACTCTCCCGTTGCCACACTGATACCTTGCGCTTTAGCTTGAGTTACAAAATACTCGTAAAGCGCGTTAGCTTGGCTAGGTGTGGCTGCAGATGAAAAGCTTGGGCGCATGCCTTTTTTAGTATCAGCCGCTAATGTAAATTGCGACACCACGAGTAACTCACCGCCTATATCTTTTAGGCTTAAGTTCATTTTGTCGTTTTCATCGGTAAATATTCGGTAATTACTTACTTTATGCAACAGCTTGTCGGCGGCTTGCTCATCGTCTGGTTTTTCAACACCGAGTAACAATAAAATACCTTGGCCAATTTCACCTATAACTTGGTCGTTAACTTCTACTTTGGCACTTTTTACACGTTGTATTAAGCCTTGCATTTAACTGCGTTCCTCTGTTTTTAGTTCTTCATCAATGTCTATCTCTGGTGTTTGTGGTACATGATTAGGGCTTATACAGGCGGTAAATTCGGCCCCTAATAGCACCACCACCCACGACAAATACACCCACACAAATAAAATAGGAATGGTCGCAACAGCGCCATAAATTACTTCGTACGAAGGAAAATGGCTAATATAAAGCGCAAAGCCTTTTTTAGTCAGCTCAAATAATACTGCCGCAAAAAGAGCCCCAGGTAGCGCAGCCCGAATAGATACAGGCGTGTTAGGTACTAAAGTGTATAACATTAAAAAGCCAATCATCGAAAAGCCATAAGGCACCAGCTTTAACAAAAAGCCACTAAACCCAGGAATGCCCTGATCGGCAAACGACACTAACGAAACAATATACGATGTAACACCAATACTTGCGCCCAGCAGTACGGGGCCTAAGCTCAATACCATCCAATAAACCGCAAAAGAGATCATCATGGGGCGTTTTTTCTTAATACGCCAAATGCGATTAAGCGTGGCATCAACATTACGTATAAGCAGCAATGCAATCGCCGCTAAAAAGCCAATACCCACCGCGGTCATTTGGTTCGCATTGCCAGCAAAGGAGCTTATATGCTCTTTAATAACATCAGATGAGGTAGGTACAAAGTTAGTAAACAAAAAGCTTTCTATGGCTATGCGGGTCGATTCAAACCCCGGGAAGGCCGAAAATATTGCCACGCCTACCGCTATCAAAGGCACTAAAGAAAGCAAAGTAACATAGGCAAGGTAGCCCGCATTTACTGTAATTTGATCGTCTATACAGCGGTTAACGTACTGCATCCACCAGCTTGGCTGTTGCCTTAAAAAGGAGATAGCTTGCTGTTTATAAAGGGAGAGCTTATCATTCATACAATTGACTTGTGCTAATCGAATTTTGATTATGATAGCAATCAGCACCATAATTTACAGCACTTACTGGTAAATAGGGATCCAAATGAAAAAACAAACATTACTTAGCGCCTCGGTACTGGCCATTACGCTTACTTTATCGGGCTGTCAGTCGGCCTATTATTCTGCAATGGAAAAAGTAGGTGTACATAAGCGCGACATTCTTATTGACCGCGTAGAAGAAACCAAAGATTCACAAGAAGAGTCGCAAGAAGAATTTCAATCAGCACTTGAGCGCCTAACGACCTTAATTAATTTTGATGGCGGCGAGTTACAAGATGCCTACAATCAACTTAACGACGATTATGAGTCGAGCTTAGCAGCCGCTAATGAAGTGTCGAGCAATATTAATAAAGTTGAAGATGTAGCAGAAGCTTTATTTGACGAATGGAGCGATGAGCTTGAGCAATACAAAAGCGCGTCGCTTAAACGCGAAAGCAGTAAAAAACTAGCGGCTACACAACGCCAATTTAGCCAGTTACTTCGCTCTATGCGCAGTGCAGAAAGCAAAATGGAACCAGTGCTATCGTCTTTACAAGATAACGTACTGTACCTAAAGCATAACTTAAACGCACAAGCGGTTGCCGCTATTAAAGGCGAATTCACTAATTTAAAGCGTGATATTCAAGTACTGATGAACGACATGAATAAATCAATTGCCGATTCAAACAAGTTTATAGAGCAAATGAATAGCGCTGGCTAATCAATTAAAATCTGCCTAACAAAGCCTGCATATTGCAGGCTTTTTTGTTGTTACGTTTTGTTACCTTTGAACTATTTGTTAATCTTTTGATGTTGTTATACTTTTATAAAAATAATAATAGATAGCAACAATGAAACTAAAAACCACCAGCCTTGTATTTATTTGTGGATTGCTTAGCGCTTGCGAAACCGCTAATCGCATTGAGGTGATTGCAGAGGAAAGCACGCTTACCCCGCAGCATCAAACAGGCGAGCGAAAAGGACGCTTTTATAACCTCTACCCTGGCAAAAAAACCTACCCCACCACCTGCGAAACCGGCTGCTACCCGCCAAGCCCTAAATTACAATGCAAACAAGACGCTGAAGATTGCCAATTTATTGCTGAGCAAAAGCCAATTAATTTAAATACGGGCTTTACCGTGCGCTGGCTAGGACACGCAGGATTTATGATTCGCACACCTAACGGACAACACGTGCTATTTGACCCTGTAAAAGAGCAGTTCGACTCACCTGTTGATTTAGCCTTTAGGTTAGCCTCAGGGTTTTACAGGCAACCCGGCGATTGGCTTACACAAAACGAGCTTAAAAACTTAAGTGCAGTGATGTACTCGCATATTCATTACGATCACTTTAATAAAGCCGATATAGAAGAGCTTGGTAATAAACCTCGATACTTAACGCCATTAGGTATGGCCGACAACTTCCCTACTGGTGGCTATAACATTAGCGAAATGGCCTGGTATGCAAAAACACAGCTTGATGATTTAACGATTCATGCCCTACCAGCGCACCACTTTAGTAGCCGTGTATTGGTGCCCTTTATTTACGAAGATAACGATAAAGACCTATGGAATGGCTGGTTGCTTGAGCAAAACGGCAGTACCGTGTTTTTTGCAGGCGATACCGGCTACTCAAAACACTTTAAAGACATTCAGCAAAAGTATGGCGATATAGACATATGCCTACTGCCCATAGCCTCGTATTACAGTGAAGACAGCCCTACTTGGTATCGTTATGTACACACCACACCAGAGGATGCTGTAAATGCAGCTAGTGATCTTAACTGTAAAGTAATGATACCGTGGGGCTATGGTAACTCAAGCTGGAAAATGGGCGACCGGACAAGCCATTCAGCACTGTTAAGGTTGCTTTATATGCACAATAAAATGGCTTCAACCACACCTTTATATATTTTAAACGAAGGCGAAAGTATTTCACTGTAACTCATTGCTGAACTGTTTTAGGATGATTGTAATATCTAAATACATATTAACATTGAGAAATTAATGAAAAAACACGCATTAGTTTTAAGCTGTTTATTAAGCGCCCCAGTAATGGCCATTGATGTAGCGTACACATCGACCCCTATTACTATTGATGGCGTATCTGAAAGCGCATGGGATAAAGCAACGTGGCATGATATGCCGCATTTAATGGATGGCACCTTGCCCTCATCAGATGCCGACTTTAAAGGCCGCTACCGCCTGCTGTGGGATAAAAACTACCTGTATTTACAAGCTGATATAACTGACGATGTACTTATTGATACGCACCCAGACCCGACCGTAAAATATTGGGATGACGATGCGCTGGAAATTTTTATCGATAGCGACGCGTCAGGTGGTATTCACCAGTTTAACCATACCGCGTTGGCATATCATATTGGCCTTGATAACCAAGCCGCCGATTACGGCCCCGATAAAAAAGCCCATTTATACACCGACCACTTAACAAGTAACTGGAAGCGTAATACCCAAGCCCCTTATAACATCACCTGGGAAGTTGCTATAAAGCTCTACCCTAACGATTACCAAGAAGGCGCTGTAAACACGCCCATTACGCTTAATGAAAAACAAGTCATTGGTTTTATGCTCGCGTATTGCGATAACGATGGCAGCGAAGTACGCGAGCACTTTATGGGCTCTCACGAAGTACAGCCAGTCAATGGCGACAGAAACCGCGGTTTTATAGACGCAGATGTCTTTGGCAAAATTACCCTGCTACCAAAAAGTAAGTAACTACCAATAAAATAATTGAAAACGTTGGGTTGAGCGTAGCGAAACCCAACGAAAAAATACCCTACCAACAATGACAGATGCTTTGCATTATCGATTGATTAAGATCTGACTCTTTTACTTCTCATTCCCGTCTCCTTGTGCAAATATTTTTTAAGTAAATTATTCACAAAGAGAATAAGAGGCGCTGCGCTTTTAGAGATAAATACATTGTGGCAGTTTCACTATAGAACGAACTATAAACACAGACGTATTTGGAAAAGCCACTCTACTTCCAAAAAGTAACTACTAATAAATAGTTGAGAAGTAGGTTGGGTTGAGCGTAGCGAAACCCAACGAAAAAGCACCCTACCAACACGCACTACCACTATGCATTGTTGCAGGTTTATATAGCCTACTGACTTTCAGCTTAGACCAGCCTATTTAGCTGCGCCGTTCTATGATCTGACTCCATAAAAGTAGACACCTATTTAGGAGTCAGTTCTCATGAAAGTAAAAGCGTTTCGTAAACATACAGAGGAATTTAAAAGAAAAGTGGTGCAGGAATCACTAGACTCACACGGTACCGTTAAAATGACCGCTAATAAATACGGTATTCATCCCGATATGCTGTCAAGTTGGAGAAGTAAAATGACCTCAAGAAAAGAGCCTAAGCCACTTAAAAACCATGGTCCAGAAAAGTCATATAAAGACCTTGAACGTCAAGTTCGTAACCTTGAAAAGCAGCTTGAGGACGTACAGTTGGAGAACGACGTACTAAAAAAGGCGAGGGCCTACTTCGACAGTCTAAAAGAATAAGGTTTCAATATATTCATAAGACCACGACGGTGAAGAAAACAGTAAGCAAGTTATGTAAGTTATTATCTGTTTCTAAGGCTGGGTATTACAAATGGTTGAAACAGTCGTCGAATCCAGTTGAAAGAAAAAATGATTTTTTACTTCAGTTTTTAATAAAAAGAAGTAATGAAGAGCACTGCATACCTGGTTACAGAAAATTGTGGCAAGCCGCCATAGCCGACGGATATGATTGCAGTAAAGGCCGAGTGCAGCGTTTATTACAAAGCGTAGGTTATCGCTCTAAATCAGGTAAGCGTCGCTACACCAGTGGTAATAAAAAGCAGGGTTTTATAACGACAGAGAATCTACTTGCTCGTCAATTTGATGTTGAAGAGCCTAATAGTGTATGGGTATCGGATATAACTCAGGTGCGCTGTAAAGAAGGCTGGCAGTACTTATGTGTCATTTTAGATTTATACTCACGCAAAGTTGTGGGCTGGGCAACAAGTCGAATTAATAATGCGGTTTTAGTGATTAAAACACTAAAGAAGGCTTGGAATGTGCGCAAGCCGAACGGGCAACGTTTACTGTTTCATTCAGATCAAGGGAGCCAGTATCGAGCTAAAGAGACTATATCGTGGTTGAACAAGCGAGGTGTAACGATTAGCATGTCGAGAAGGGGGAACTGCTGGGATAATGCCTGTTCAGAAAGTTTTTTTGCTCAGTACAAAAAAGAATGGATGAGTAATCTAAATGAACTGAGTCGTAGCGAAATGACAATACAAAGTCGTTTTTATATTGAGAATTACTACAACTCAGTGCGAATGCATGGGACGATTGGAAATGTTAGCCCCATACAATATGAATCAATGAATTAAAACCCCGTGTCTACTTTATCGGGGTCAGATCACTAAACTGACCGCTGATAACTTATAGCTGACAACTCTTGTTTTAACCCACAAAAAAGCCGCTGTATTTTGCAATACAGCGGCTTTTAAACCATTACTCTAAATTAATAGATTATGATTTTGGAGCACGACCCGCACGCTTACGCTCACTTTCAGTTAAGTGACGCTTACGAATACGAATGTTCTCAGGTGTTACTTCTACTAACTCGTCATCATCGATGAACTCAAGCGCTTGCTCTAGTGTGTAGTTCAATGGTGGCGTCAATGTTTGTGCTTCATCTGTACCAGATGCACGAACGTTAGTAAGTTGCTTACCTTTAAGGGCGTTAACTGTAAGGTCGTTATCGCGGCTATGAATACCGATAACCATACCTTCGTAAACTTCAACACCGTGACCGATGAATAATTTACCACGCTCTTGTAAGTTAAATAATGCGTTAGTAAGTGCTTTACCTGTAGCATTTGCAATCATTACGCCGTTCTTACGAACACCTAGCTCGCCACCTTTGTGCGGACCGTAGTGATCGAATGTATGGTAAAGTAAACCAGAACCTGAAGTTAACGTCATGAACTCAGTTTGGAAACCGATTAAGCCACGGCTTGGGATCATAAAGTCTAAACGCATACGGCCCTTACCATCTGGTGCCATATCAGTAAGTTCACCTTTACGAAGACCAATTTGCTCCATGATAGAACCTTGATGCTCTTCTTCACAGTCAATTGTTAGTGTTTCATACGGTTCTTCTAATACGCCATCAACAGTGCGTAAGATTACTTCTGGACGAGATACAGCTAGCTCATAACCTTCACGACGCATGTTTTCGATTAAGATACCAAGGTGTAATTCACCACGGCCCGATACGCGGAAGCTATCTGGGTTGTCAGTATCAGCAACACGAAGTGCAACGTTATGTACTAATTCTTTGTCTAAACGCTCACGAATATTACGTGAGGTTACAAACTTACCTTCTTTACCACAGAAAGGAGAGTTATTTACAGAGAACGTCATTGTTACTGTTGGCTCATCAACACTTAGTGGTGGTAATGCTTCAACGTTGTTAGGACAACAAACAGTATCTGAAATCTTAAGCTCGCCAAGACCTGTTACCGTTACAATGTTACCAGCGTAAGCTTTATCTGTTTCGATACGCTCAAGACCTAGGTAGCTTTGTACTGAACCAATTTTGCCGTTACGCGTAGAGCCATCAGCACTAACAATCGTTACTTGCTGGTTAGGCACAACAGAACCACGTTTGATACGGCCGATACCGATTACACCTTTATAAGAGTTGTAATCAAGCTGAGAAATCTGCATTTGGAAGTCACCTTCAGGATCTGCATCCGGTGGTGATACTTCGTCAACGATCATTTGGAACATAGGTTCCATGTTGTCAGACGGCTCGTCTAAATCTAGTGTAGCCCAACCGTTGATTGCTGAAGCGTAGATTACTTTAAAGTCTAGCTGTTCGTCAGTTGCACCTAGGTTGTCGAATAAATCAAAGATTTGATCCATAACCCAATCAGGACGTGCACCTGGCTTGTCGATTTTGTTGATAACAACAATTGGCTTTAAGCCTTGCGCGAATGCTTTTTGCGTTACGAAACGCGTTTGCGGCATTGGACCTTCTTGAGCATCAACAAGTAATAATACTGAGTCAGCCATCGAAAGTACGCGTTCAACTTCACCACCAAAATCGGCGTGTCCCGGGGTATCTACGATATTGATATGGTAGTCTTTCCAAGAAATGGCTGTGTTTTTAGCCAAAATGGTAATACCACGTTCTTTCTCAATGTCGTTTGAGTCCATCACACGCTCTTCGTTACCGCCGCGTGTTTCTAATGTACCTGATTGCTCAAGTAGTTTGTCAACCAATGTCGTTTTACCGTGGTCAACGTGCGCGATAATCGCTATATTTCTTAACTGTTCGATGCTCATATTTTTACTCAGAGAAGTTTATTCTCATTGATCCTGCAAGATCTACGCACTCATCTGCGTTTTCACCAGATGTCCCAGCATAGGATTTAAAAGGGCGCATATTATCCCTCATTAATGACATGGATGAAAGTTTATCCAATACAATTTTAAAAACTTTCTTAATACTTTTACTAAGTATCTGTTTTTTATATGACAATTATATGAAATAAATTTCGACAAATTACATAAATTGTCGTTTTTTAGCTAATTTGTTGATTGCTTTGGCACTATTTACTATTTAAGTTAAGCTGATTTAGGTGATTAAAATACGTGCAGAATCGAGCGTGAAATTTTTGCACCAATGTGGATATTTTACGCACCACAAAAGTGCAAAGCCCGTGACCACTTTTGTGCAACCATAATTTTTAACTTAATAAACAGTAAGTTAAAATAATGGCATAAAATCGGCTTACTAAAAAACCAAAGCATTTAATGCAGCAATAATAAAACCCAACAGTTGGAGGACACATGTCACAATCGGTTTTAGATTTTATTAAAGAAAATGACGTTAAGTTCATTGATTTACGCTTTACTGATACTAGAGGTAAAGAACAACATGTTTCTATTCCTCATCACCAAGTAGATGAAGATTTTTTTGAAGACGGCAAAATGTTCGACGGCTCTTCAATTGCAGGTTGGAAAGGCATTAACGAATCAGACATGGTACTTATGCCAGTAGCTGATTCAGTAAAATTAGACCCATTCACAGAAGAAGCTACGCTAATCGTACGTTGTGATGTTGTAGAGCCATCTACACTACAAGGTTACGAGCGTGACCCTCGTTCAGTTGCTAAACGCGCTGAAGAGTACATGAAATCTACCGGTATCGCAGATACAGTTTTATTTGGCCCTGAGCCAGAATTCTTCCTATTTGATGATGTTAAATACAAGTCAGATATGTCAGGTTCTATGTACAAAATTGATGCTGTTGAAGCAGCTTGGAACTCTGATAAAGACTACGAAGGTGGTAACACAGGTCACCGCCCAGGTGTTAAAGGTGGTTACTTCCCATGTTCACCAGTTGACTCTTCACAAGATTGGCGTTCAGCTACTTGTTTAGTACTTGAAGAACTAGGCCAAGTAGTAGAAGCACATCACCACGAAGTTGCAACAGCGGGTCAAAACGAAATCGCAACTCGCTTTAATACAATGGTATTAAAAGCGGATGAAATCCAAGAGATGAAATATGTTATTCATAACATGGCTCACCTTTACGGAAAAACGGCCACATTTATGCCTAAGCCTGTTGTAGGCGATAACGGCTCTGGTATGCACTGTCACCAATCTTTAGCAAAAGACGGTGTTAACCTTTTTGCTGGTGATAAGTACGGTGGTCTTTCTGAAGATGCACTTTACTACATTGGCGGTATTATTAAGCACGCTAAAGCAATCAATGCGTTTGCAAATGCCTCAACTAACTCGTACAAACGTTTAGTACCAGGTTTTGAAGCACCGGTAATGCTTGCATACTCTGCACGTAACCGTTCTGCATCAATCCGTATTCCAGTTGTACCATCTGAAAAAGGTCGTCGTATCGAAATACGCTTCCCAGATCCAACTGCTAACCCATACCTTGCTTTCTCTGCAATGCTTATGGCTGGCCTTGACGGTATCAAAAACAAGATCCACCCTGGCGATGCTATGGACAAGGATTTATACGACCTACCAGCAGAAGAAGCAGCAGAAATTCCACAAGTTGCATCTTCACTAGATGAAGCGCTAGAAGCACTTAGTGCTGACCGTGAATTCTTAACGCAAGGTGGCGTATTTACTGATGATTTAATCGATGCATACATTGCACTTAAATCTCAAGAAGTTGAAAAACTTAACATGACAACTCACCCAGTTGAGTTTGAAATGTACTACAGCGTTTAATACGCCGTAGACAAAATTATCGATAAGATAATAAATGTGTGTTCTCAAGCCCGCTTAGCGGGCTTTTTTTTATGGTAAATTAGGGTTATCTCCACTAAAGTTATGTAATTACAAAATATGCAGGGTAGCAATGTGAATTACAGGATATTATTACTATTTTTTGCTTTAGGATTAAGCATTTATAGTTATGCAGGCAATAAGAAAATTTATGCTTGGAAAGATAAAAATGGTGTTTTAGTGTTCTCAGATACACCACGTAGTGGCGCGCACGAAATAAAACTAAGCAGCCAAGATCTTACCCTGTCTGAGACCGATAAACACACCCCTGGTTCACCACAGCCAACGCACCCTAACCGTTTTCAAATTATGATATCGTCGCCTACACATAACCAAACCGTACGCGAAAACACTGGCTCGGTGTACGTAACAAGCCGCATAACACCGCGTTTTGAAGCTGGCTTTACCATACAGCTATTTTTAAACGGTAACGCTTATGGGCCCGCAAGCAATTTATCAACGTTTGCCATACGGGATGTAGAAAACGGAGCTCATACTTTGTATCTCAAACTTTATAATAAACAAAATCAAGCCATTGCTATCAGTCAGCCCAGTACCTTTGTGATGCAAAGAAAGGCTGTAAACTAAGTACAATGTCTCATGAAGCAAAATTAGCGCAGCAGTATTTACTGATTAAAACTTGCTTGCAAATATTAACGCACTAAAGTGGTGCAAAGATGTCAAACGAACAAAATTTTAGCCCTGAACTTCTCAATGCCATTTGGCAAAATCAAACTACATCGGTCATGTTACTTGATAAAAGTTTTACCCTTGTTTATGCCAACACCAGCACCAGCGAACTACTCGGCTTGGGTAAAAAGCGCATTATTGGGCAAACCTTTAACAGCTTATTTAATTACCATTCTGTGGATTTAGAGCGCATAGCCCAGTACTCACTTGTTGATGGTGTAGATTGCAGCCAGCACAGAGCTGACGTGGTCTTTATAGATTCTCGCCATGCAAAAATAGCCATTACATCGCGCCAAGTTAAGTTTAAAAACGAACGCTATATTTTACTTGAGTGTCGTAAAACCGATGAAGAAATAAAACACGACAAAGCCTCTAACCAAATGCATCAATATCAAGCGGCACGAAATTTAATTAGAGGGCTTGCTCACGAAATTAAAAATCCTTTAGGGGGAATACGCGGAGCGGCGCAGTTATTGCAGTATGAGGTAGATCAACAAGAAAGGGACGAATGCGCTGAGCTTATAATTGAGCAAGCCGACCGATTACGCGAATTAGTTGATAGGCTACTTGGGCCAAATCAGCTTCCGCAAAAGTCGTATGGCAATATTCACCAAACACTTGAGTCGGTTGTTAAATTAAGCACATTAGATAATTGTAAAAATATTAGTCTAGTTAAAGATTACGACCCAAGTATCCCTGATGTGTTTATTGACCAAGGCAAGGTTCAGCAAGTTGTACTTAATATTGTACGCAATGCTCAACAGGCGTTAGTTGATGGCGGTGAAATAAAAATAAAAACCCGCATTAATCATCAGTATCGCCGCCCCGGAAAAGCCCCTAAAAAAGCCTTGTTGATCCAGGTTTCTGATAATGGACCAGGCATAGACCCTAGCGTTCGCGAAACATTGTTTTACCCGATGATCACCAACAAAGAAGGTGGTTCAGGGCTAGGGCTTTCAATCGCACAAACGCTCATAGATCAGCACGACGGTTATATAGACTGCGATAGCTGGCCTGGCCATACTGAATTTAATATCTATCTGCCTTTTGCAGATTAATGTTTTGGAGTTGGCATGAAAACAGTTTGGCTTGTAGATGATGACGCATCAATTCGCTTTGTATTAGAAAAAGCGCTGACACGCGCAGGGTTTGAAGCAGAAAGCTTTGCAAATGCGCAAGACGTGTTAAGCGCGCTAAAATTTAGCCAACCAACCGTGTTGGTATCTGACGTACGGATGCCAGGCATGGACGGCATGGCATTGCTTGAACTCATAGCAGAGCAAAACCCAGGGCTGCCGGTTATTATAATGACCGCCCACTCAGATTTAGACTCAGCAGTTAACGCATTTCAAAAAGGCGCGTTTGAGTACTTAGCCAAGCCATTTGATTTAAACGAAGCCGTGGCATTAATCGAAAGTGCCTGTAGAGCAAACTCAACTAAAAAGACTAAGCGTAAACAAGTTCCACCTAAAAGCGCGCACATTATTGGCGAAGCCCCTGCGATGCAGGAAGTGTTTAGAGCGATAGGTAAACTGTCGGCTTCAAGTATGAGCGTACTAATTAATGGTGAGTCTGGCACAGGTAAAGAGCTTGTAGCCAGCGCTTTACATAACCATAGCCCACGTAAAGAAAACCAGTTTATTGCATTAAACATGGCCGCTATTCCAAAAGAGCTTGTGGAGTCTGAGCTATTTGGCCACGAAAAAGGCGCATTTACTGGTGCCGATAGCGTTCGTAAAGGCCGCTTTGAACAAGCCAATGGCGGCACACTGTTTTTAGATGAAATTGGCGATATGCCACTGGATGTGCAAACACGTTTATTACGCGTACTCGCCGATGGTGAATTTTACCGTGTGGGCGGGCACCAAAGTATTAAAGTAGATGTACGCATTATTGCTGCAACGCATCAAAATTTAGAAGATTTAGTAAAACAGGGTAAATTTAGGGACGATTTATTTCATCGTTTAAACGTTGTGCGCCTTCGTTTACCGGCTCTTAGAGAAAGAACTGAAGACATTGAACGCCTAGCGCAGCACTTTTTACACAAAAGCGCAAAAGACCTGCAAGTAGAAAGTAAAGTACTAAGCCCAAAAGCCACAGAGCAGCTTAGGCTATTTAGCTGGCCTGGTAATGTGCGCCAACTCGAAAACACCTGTCGCTGGTTGACCGTTATGGCCCCTGGTGAATTAGTAAGTGAGCAAGACCTACCACCAGAGATCATTGATGCAGCGCCTGTTCAACAAGAAGGTGATTGGCTCGATGCGTTTCAGCAATGGCTCAATCAAGAGCTTAAGCAAGGTAAAGAAAACATTTGGCCCGATATTCAAGCTCAGCTTGAAACTCGTCTTATAAAAACAGCACTGGCTAATTGCTCTGGCCATAAACAAGATGCAGCCATAAAAATTGGCTGGGGGCGCAACACGTTGACCCGCAAATTAAAAGAGCGCAATATTAGCTAGTTTCTAACCGTTACTCGTTGGCCCTAGGATGAAATTAATAGAACACATTCCATTATTTAAACAAATGGAAATAGTGAATAGATTGCACTTTTTTAAAGACTTCACCCTTGCTGAACGCCAAGTGCTACTAGAGTCGTTTGGGTTATTGTATTTAGTTAACCAGCATCAGTTTTTATTTAAACAATACGATAACGACAAACGCTTATACATTGTATTAAGTGGTGCGTTACTTGTTTTTAAACATAACCACTTGCTGGAGCTTGGCACTATAGAGCCCGGTGAGTTTATCGGTGAAGGCGCATTTATTAATAACCGCGAGCGCAGTACGAGCGCTCGCGCTAAAACCGACACCATAGTACTTGCCATTACCCCAGAGGCACTTACTCGCTTGCCTAATGTAATACGCGAAAAAATTAAAGATAGAATCATAGAAGGTATGAGCCTGCGTATTGCAAAGCTGAGTGAGCACATAGAAACCCACGGTTAACTCTATCCCTCAGTCCATATAAACAATTTGTAGTGAGCAATCAAGTCAGCTGGGGTTATTAACATGCGCCGTAAATGTATACGTATCGGATGGCTTAGCGCCAAAGGGCGTTGCTACAAGCGGCTGTGAGTGGCTATATGTTTGCGAGTAGGTTTTATAATAAATAACAACATAACCATATAAAAACTCCCAACCTAACCTTACAACAGCGCCACTGGGTAAGGTAAAGTCAGCATATTTATCTGTAAATGTGACGAGTAAATCATTGTACTTGTCTTCGCTGCAATGGGTTGTTCTTAGCCGAGACGGCATAGTAAAAGCGTCTTCTCCATCAGTGCTCTTTAAATAAAAGCCTATATTGCCATCACCATAAAAATGATTTGATCGTGTCGTGTAGTTAATTTAGGGCTGATAACCTAGCTCTTGCATAATAATAGCTAACAGCTCAGTCTCTTTTGGGTAAATTTTATCGCTTGATAAGAGTAATGTAGCCTCACCAAAGGTAGATGGGATTTCTAGCGCTACGTATTCATAAGGAAGATTTTGTGCTTTTAGCGCAGCATCGAGCTGCTTGCGCTGCTCATCTTGCAAGTTTTCACTAAAAACATAAACGGTAGGTTGTTGGCACGCAGTTAATAATAGCGCCCACATACAGATTAAAATGCCATTTTTCATAGTTACCTCCTATGATTACAATTGTAGTCTATTGGAGGAAACTATCTATAGCAACTTAATACTCATGTGCTTAATTAAGTATTATTGTACGTTGGTATAATTTGTTTGGCTGTCTAACCAGGCATCTACACTTTGGCGCGTATATAAAACTTCATTAAATAAGCGATGACGTTCAAATTCCAGTTTTGATTTTTTAAGTGGATCGCCACTAATTAGCCGACTGTGCGTATCGTTAAACTTAGAAATAACCGAAAAGCCGCGTTCATCTTGCTCTTTTTGTGTTTTTACCGAGTTAGCTAAGTGAGCTCTTACATCATCTGCTGTCAGCATATCTGAATTATCTAAGCCCATTAGCTCTTTTTTCATTGCTAATCTTATGCCCATTTACTGCTCCAATTATATGCAGACCTAAACAATTAAAACGGTGAAATAATTACCATGTTTTAGGTACGATTTTTTATTTGCCAAAGCAATAGCAAATAGCACACCAAATTTTTGCTAGAGCATACGCATCAAATGCTGCAGTTTTTTTAAAGTTGAAAAAAGTTTTATATTTATCACTCTTTTTTATCCCACTCGGGCGAGCTTGCTAGGTGCAAAAAACAGTGCAAGCCTTTATACTTGCTGCTTATGCGCCACCAACAGAGATAACCATGTCAGAAGAATACATTGAAATTGAACTTGAAGAAGAACCTATAGAGCTTTGTAAATTACTAAAAGTACTCGATTTAGTAGAAGGTGGCGGCCAAGCTAAAAACCTAATAGCGCAAGGCTATGTTGGGGTTAACCATGAAATATGTACAATAAAACGGAAAAAATTATACAGTGGCGATGTACTTGAATTTGATGGCGAGCTTTTTCAACTCACTTTAAGTGAAGATGCGACTCCTGTAGAGCGCCCAGTGGCAACAACCCAGCCACAGCCAGAAAAAACACCTAATGAAACAGCTCAAAAGCCGGCAAAAAATAAAAGAAAGCGCACTAAAAAGCCAAAGGTTGATGAAAATACAGGGCGCCGCCCTATCTCATTTGGCTAGCCCTTAGCGCTTTGTGCCGTTTTTATTATATGTATAGGCTAGCTTGAACAGTTAGCCTTTTTGCTCTTTAATTACCTCGTAAAATACAATAAAAACAAGGTAATAATATGACAATCTCAGCCACACCCAATTGGTTTAAACCCGCCCTGTGGGCAGCACTTATCTGGAATTTATTAGGTGTGTTTGCATTTATAATGCACCTTATGATGACCCCCGAGATGATAAGTAAACTTCCGTTAGATCAACAAGCTGCATATTCAAACGTGCCTTTGTGGTCTACCATTGCATTTGCTGTAGCGGTATTTGGTGGCACCCTTGGCTGCATACTACTATTGGCCAAAAATGCATTTGCAACGCCTACCTTTGCGTTATCATTGGTAGCGATATTTATTCAGCAATTTTATAATTTCATTGTGATAAATAGCATTAAAATGCTGGGGATAAGCGCGGTGTTTATGCCTATTTTAGTGATTGTTATTGCGTTTTTGCTTTTATATTTAAGTATAAAAAGCAAACAACAAGGTTGGTTGAACTAACTTCCCCCCCCTTTTGTAAACTCATTATTTTGCTACTTGAAAAAACAATTTTAGGTAGCACTTCTATACTTAGTACTGTCTAAAAAACATGCATTGCGCTACCTGCTTTTTAGCCTGATTTGTCATATTTATTATCTCTGGTATGCACTTTGCAAACTATTGGCAAATAAACACGTTATTTTATCAAGGACATAATCCTAACTATCAAAGGGGCAAAAAATGAATAGTTTCGACACCCAACAACAATTAACGATTAATGGCGAGCAATACCATATTCACTCACTTAAAGGATTAGGCGACAAAGCAAAGCGATTGCCCTTTTCTCTCAAAGTATTACTAGAAAACCTATTACGCAATGAAGATGGCGTAAATATTAAAGAACAAGACATTCAAGCCCTTCTTGACTGGGACCCTAAAGCAAAGCCCTCAGCTGAGGTGGCCTTTACGCCGGCACGTGTGGTAATGCAAGACTTTACAGGTGTTCCCGCCATTGTTGATTTAGCTGCCATGCGTGATGCAATGGAAAAGCTAGGTGGCGATCCTGCAAAAATAAACCCGCTTTCTCCTGCTGAACTTGTAATTGACCACTCAGTACAAGTAGATGGCTACGGTGATGACGGTGCGTTTGATTTAAATGCCAAGCTAGAATACGAACGAAATAAAGAACGCTACGAATTTTTACGCTGGGGGCAAACTGCTTTTGATAATTTAAAAGTAGTGCCACCAGCTACAGGTATTGTGCACCAAGTAAACTTAGAGTTTTTAGCGCGTGTTGTTTTTAACGACAGTGAAAACGGAAAATCAATAGCCTACCCAGACACCCTTGTAGGGACTGATTCGCACACCACCATGATTAATGGTTTAGGTGTGTTAGGCTGGGGCGTAGGTGGTATTGAAGCCGAAGCAGCCATGCTTGGGCAACCAATTAGCTTGCTTATTCCTCAGGTAGTGGGCTTTAAATTAAATGGCCGCTTACCCGAGGGCACCACAGCTACCGATTTAGTGCTCACCGTTACCGAAATGCTACGTAATCACGGAGTAGTGGGTAAATTTGTTGAGTTTTATGGTGACGGCCTAGCTGATTTACCGCTAGCCGATAGAGCAACCATTGCCAACATGGCGCCAGAGTACGGTGCAACATGTGGTATTTTCCCAATTGATGATGAAACAATTAACTACCTGCGTTTAACGAACCGCGATGAAGAACACCTCAAACTGATTGAAGACTACGCTAAACACCAAGGCTTATGGCGCCATGAAGGCGACGAAGCGCATTACACAGACACCCTTGAGCTTAAATTAGACGACGTAGTACCTAGCCTTGCAGGCCCTAAACGCCCACAAGACAGAATTACACTTGATAAAGCCGGTGATGTGATAGGCCAGCACCTAAAAGGTTTCCAAGATGAGCGTATGGCTCGTCGTGATAAAAGCGATATTGAAGAAGCGCGCATTGAAAGTGAAGGCCCAACAACCAACCCAGATGAACCGGTAGACGAAGCGCAGTTTATGGGTGCAGCCAAAGTGAAGTTTAAAGGCCAAGAATTTGAACTAAACGATGGCGCCTGTGTTATTGCCGCTATTACAAGCTGTACAAATACCTCTAACCCCAGTGTTATTTTAGCCGCAGGCTTAGTGGCTCAAAAAGCCAAACAGCTGGGTATTAATGTAAAACCGTGGGTTAAAACATCGCTTGCACCCGGTTCGCAAGTGGTAACCGACTACCTTGAAAAAGCAGGCCTAATGGATGACCTAGAAAGCTTAGGCTTTAACTTGGTCGGTTATGGTTGTACCACGTGTATAGGTAACTCAGGCCCGCTTGCAGATGAAATTAGCGAAGCAATTCAAAAGCACAAGCTAGTTGTAAGCTCTATTTTATCGGGTAACCGTAATTTTGAAGGGCGTATACACCAAGACGTTAAAATGAACTTTTTAGCCTCGCCTCCACTTGTGGTAGCGTATGCCATTGCAGGGCGTACAGACATAGATGTATACAACGAGCCATTAGCGCAAGATGAAAACGGTAACGATATTTACCTGAAAAATATTTGGCCAAGCGTGAGCGAAGTCAGCGAACTAGTACAGAAAACGGTAACCAGAGAAATGTTCGAAAAAAGCTATGCCAACGTATACGAAGGCGACAGCCGTTGGCAAAAAATTCAAATTCCTGATGGTAAGCTCTATGATTGGGATGATGGGTCAACTTACATTAAAAAAGCACCATTCTTTGAGGGCATGAGCGCTGAACCACCAGGCGTGCCAACAATTGAAGGGGCGCGTTGTTTAGCTAAACTTGGCGACTCAGTAACCACTGACCATATTTCTCCTGCGGGGGCCATTAAAGCTGAAGCGCCAGCCGGTATTTACTTACAGGAAAAAGGCGTAGAAAAAGCGCAGTTTAACTCGTACGGTTCACGCCGTGGTAACCACGAAGTGATGATGCGAGGCACATTTGCGAACGTTAGGCTTAAAAACTTACTCGCACCAGGTACAGAAGGTGGCGTTACTCGCACCCAACCTGATGACAAGCTTGCCAGCATTTACGATGCCGCAATGGAATATGAAAAGAGTAACACACCATTAATTGTGTTAGCTGGTAAAGAATACGGTACCGGTTCATCACGCGATTGGGCAGCAAAAGGCTCACTTTTATTAGGTGTAAAAGCGGTGGTTGCACAAAGTTATGAGCGTATTCACCGCTCTAACCTCATTGGTATGGGTGTACTGCCTTTACAGTTTAAAGAGGGTGAGAGCCACGAATCATTAAATTTAACTGGCCAAGAGCAGTTTGATATTGAAGGTTTGTACGACAAAACGAATGAAGTAAGCATTATTGCCACGAATGCTGAGGGCAAAAAAGTCAGCTTTAGCGCCGATGTACGCATAGATACCCCTAAAGAGTGGGATTACTACAAGCACGGCGGTATTCTACAATACGTTTTACGTAACATGATTGACTAACCATATACTTAAAACTAAAAAGCCTAGCAGTCGCTAGGCTTTTTTATGCGCTAAATAATTAACGAGTATTGCAGCTTGGTATTGCTTTTAACTGGTTATAAGCCCTTAGCATAACGAAGGCGCAGTAACTCAGCTCACTAATTACAAACCCCGCACGATTAAAACCCCTTATATTGAGTAAGCTTTAATGCTAAGCGCACAATAAAAATTTAGTAACCACCTATACTTTGCATCTCTTTACTGCGCTGCTCTAATTTTTGCTTTGCCTTTTCAGCATCTTCAAACAGTTTTTGAATAGATTCAGCGTTGTAAACGGTAGGTGTAGGTGGTTGAATACTCTTTTTTGAGGTGCTTGCACTGCTACTCAAAATTGAGGTGTCTTCTGCGGCTACAACAGTGACATCACGGGCATCAAGTTTTACCTCAATACTTTTGCCATCTGCATTAGGCGTATCTGAAAAATGCCATTGGCCGTTTTTATCTTGCCACTTATAAATTTTGCTACCGGGTTTAATTGTCGCCGCATCATTGTTTACACTCTGCGCAATTTTATCGCCTGCTTGCTTTGCACCTTGCACTGCCTGATTAAGCGTATTGGTAGATAACGCGACCATTTTTTCTTTAATTTTGTGAGATTCAGCACTAATAGATGAACTAGAAAGCCATGTTTGGCCATCTGGCTTTTTTAGGTAAAACAAAGAGATAACAGCAATGATCATGACTGATATTGCCAAGTAGGTGAAGTATTTCATAGCGTTCCTGCTTAAAAATGAATCCTTGAAAGGCAAGTCTAATAAAAAATACTTAATCAGGCAATTTTTTTGCAATAAAAAACGCAACCTAAGTTGCGTTTAAATAGTTGTTTAGCATTCGCTTTTTTTAAATACCATCGCCGTCAATATGCAGCCCGCATTCGCGGTTTAAACCAAAAAAGCGCGTTTCTTCTTCGCTCATACCTGGCTCAAGTTTACGCGTAGTATGCACATCACCCATCGACACATAACCTTGCTCCCATAATGGGTGGTAAGGTAAATCATGCTTAGTAAGGTATTGATATACATCGCGGTTTGACCATTCAATAATCGGGTACACTTTTACCGTACCTCGGCTTATCTCAACAAACTGTTTATCTGCACGGGTCGATGATTGGTCACGGCGCAGGCCACTAAACCAAGTACCGGCACCAATTTCTTTTAATGCGCGGGTCATGGGCTCTACTTTATTAAGCTGATTATATTGCTTAATACCGTCCTCGCCTTGTTCCCATAATTTACCGTATTTAGCTTCTTGCCATGCAGGGCTTAGCTCAGCTTTATACACCTGTAAATTAAGTGATAGGCGCGCTGTCATTTGCTCAATAAACTGATACGTTTCTGGAAATAAATAACCCGTATCGGTTAATACCACAGGAATATCAGGACGCTGAGATGTGACTAAATGCAGCATTACCGCCGCTTGAATACCAAAGCTTGATGATAAAAAAGCTGTATCGGGTAAGTTCTCTAGTGCCCATGCAACACGCTGCTCCGCACTCATTGGTGCAAGTATGCCGTTTGCATCTGCAAGCAATGCCGCTTGGCTTTGCTTATCAAGCTGTAATATGTTTTTAAATTCACTCATGGTCAATTTTAAACCTCACCCACGCTCCGCGTGGGTATTTAATTAAGCGTGAAAATCGGTTACTGATACTTTTACTTCAGCAACAATGCCTTTGCGAATTACAAAGTCACCAAAACATTCACCGTCGTTTCGCTCACTTGCCCACTGGCCAATCAGCTTATCAAACGCGTCTAGGTAAACATCTTCACCTACGTTTTCTAGGTACAGTTTAGGAATGCGTGTACCTTCTAAATTACCGCCTAAGTAAACGTTGTATTTACCAGGGCCTTTACCTACTAAACCAGCTTCTGCAAGCATTGCGCGGCCACAACCGTTAGGACAACCTACAACACGCATAATAATGCTGTCATCAGGTATGCCATGCTTAGCAAGTAGTGCTTCGGTTTTTTCAATTAAGCTTGGTAAGTAACGCTCAGCTTCGGCCATAGCAAGCGGACACGTTGGCAATGCTACACACGCCATTGAGTTTTTACGTTGCTCAGTGTCTTTGTCATCAATTAGGCCGTGGTTACGGGCAATTTCTTCAATAACTGCTTTTTGATCGGCAGGCACACCGGCAATAATTAAGTTTTGGTTAGCCGTCATGCGCATATCGCCTTGGTGCACTTCTGCAATTTTACGACAACCTGTTTTTAATGGCTTACCTGGGTAGTCTAAAATACGGCCACTTTGTATAAATAGCGTAAGGTGGTGCTTTCCATCAATGCCTTCTACCCAACCAATACGATCGCCACGGTGAGTAAACTCATAAGGGCGGCTTGGTGCAAAGCTTACACCGGCACGTTTTTCTACTTCCGCTTTAAATACGTCAGACCCAACACGGTCTAGTGTGTATTTAGTTTTTGCATTTTTACGGTTAGAACGGTTACCCCAATCACGCTGCACTGATACAACATGCTCAGCAATTTTTAAGGTGTCTTCTAGGGCAATAAAACCAAAGTCGTCAGCTTTACGCGGATACGTAGCCGTATCACCGTGGGTCATAGCTAGGCCACCACCTACAAGTACGTTAAAGCCAACAAGCTTGCCATCTTCGGCAATAGCAACAAAGTTTAAGTCATTCGCATGCACATCAACTTCGTTGTTAGGCGGAATGGTAACCGTGGTTTTAAACTTACGCGGTAAGTAGTTAGAACCTAAAATTGGCTCTTCTGTGGTTTCTGCTTTTTCGCCATTTAACCAAATTTCAGCGTATGCTTTCGTTTTTGGAAGTAAATGCTCAGAAATTTTTGCAGCCCACTCATACGCTTCTTGATGTAACTCTGACTCAACAGGGTTAGTCGTACATAGTACGTTACGGTTTACATCGCCTGCGGTGGCAATAGAGTCAATGCCAACGCTATTAAGCATTTGGTGCATGCCTTTAATATTTGGCTTTAATACACCATGAAATTGAAACGTTTGACGTGTTGTTAAACGAATACTGCCGTAGCTTGTTTTTTCATCGGCAAATTTATCAATTGCTAGCCATTGCTCAGGCTTGATAATACCACCAGGCATACGTGCACGTAGCATTACATTGTGCAGCGGCTCTAGCTTTTGCTTTGCGCGCTCAGGGCGTATATCGCGGTCATCTTGCTGGTACATACCGTGAAAACGTATAAGTTGGAAGTTATCGGCTGTAAAACCACCGGTAATTTCATCTTTTAAGTCTTGCTCTATGGTGCCACGTAAAAAGTTACTTTCTCTTTTCAAACGTTCGTTATCAGAAAGTTTTACGTTTTTATCTTGTTCGCTCATTTTAAATCCTAAATTTGTTACAGTGACGGCTGCTAGCTGTTAATAAAATAAGAAACGTGATTAATACACGTCTTTCTGATAGCGGTTAGCACTACGTAAGTCTTTTAAATATTGCTCTGCGTCTTCGTAGCTTTTACCGGTGTTTTCGCTGATGATATCAACTAAGGCGTTGTGTACATCTTTTGCCATGCGGTTTGCATCACCACATACATAAAAATGCGCACCTGCTTCTAGCCACTCAAAAATTTCTTTTGAATTTTTGCGTAGTTTGTCTTGTACGTATACTTTTTCGGCTTGGTCACGGCTAAATGCAACGTCAACTTTGCTTAATAGGCCTGATTTTAAATAACCCTGAATTTCTACTTGATACAAAAAGTCTTGTGTAAAGTGTGGGTTACCGAAAAACAGCCAATTTTTGCCTTGTGCTTCTCGCGAGTCACGCTCTTGTAAAAATGCACGGAATGGCGCAATACCGGTACCTGGACCAACCATAATAATGGGGGTATTATCATCGCTAGGTAAACGGAAGTTGTCGTTGTGCTCACTAAATACTTTAACTTTACACCCTTCTTCAGCACGGCGTGCTAAATAACCAGAGCAGCCACCTAAATGTTCGCTGCCAAAGGCGTCAAACTCAACTAAACCTACCGTTAAGTGCACTTCCTCTTCAACCTCGCTTTGGCTTGAAGCGATTGAGTATAAGCGCGCTTGTAGTTTACGTAGGCAATCTACTAAGGTTTGTGCATCTATTTTTGCAGGATTTTGTGCCACTACATCAAAAATTTGACGAGGCTCAATGTACTCACGCATCGCGGCTTTATCTTCTACAAGCTTTAGTAGCTCTGGCGTGCCCGTTGCAACTGCGTATTTTTCTACAAAGCCTGGGTATGACTGAGTAAGCTCTAACTTTTCGATTAATGCATCGCGAATAGGCAGTGACTCTTCGCCCACTTTTACAAGTGTGCCTGAATCGATTTGCGTGTGTGTTAGTAGCTCATCTACGCGGGCTTCATCATTTAAGAAGTACACGCCTAATGAATCACCAGGTAAGTAGGTGATGTCTGAGCCTTCAAGGGAAATCTCAACATGGCGTACATCTTTAGTAGAATCGCGCCCTGTAATTTTTTGTACGGTAACAAGCTCTGCCGCAAATGGGTTTTGCTTAGTGTATTGGCTTGCTGCCGCTGTTGGCGCGCCAAATGGCATTGATACAACTTGACCGCCAGCAGCATCTTGCTGCGCTTTTAGATCAGGTTCGAATGCATCAAGTGCACCGGTGATCCAAGTGGCTGCTTCATCATCGTAATCAACATCTAGGTCGGCACGTTGGAAAATAGTTTCTGCGCCAAGTTTGTTTAAACGCTCTTCAAAGTCTTTTGCTGTTTGGCAGAAAAACTCATAGCTAGAGTCGCCTAAACCCAGTACTGCTACTTTAACGCCATCTAACTTAGGTGCTTTTTTGGTAGTTAAAAATTCATACAGTGTTTCAGCATCTTCAGGTGGCTCACCTTCACCGTAGGTAGATACAACAACGGTTAAAAACTTTTCTTTTTTCAGGGCTGTAGGTTTGTAGTCAGACATGCTCACAAGTTTTACAGCTAGACCGCGCGACTCTGCTTGCTCTTTAAGCTTAGTCGCCACACCTTTTGCATTACCTGTTTGCGAACCATACAAAATAGTAAGTGGCGCAGCATCGCTTGTAGCCGCAGTAGGCGCTTGCCCACCAAGAGCTGCAGAATTAGCATTTGCAGCTAAGTAACCACTTACCCACGCTTGCTGAATCGGATTAAGTTCTGCTACTAAGCCTTGCAGCTTTTGTACTTGCTCTTGCGATAGCGGGCTTGCCGCTGCGTTAAGTTGACCTAACAACATGAATTTGTTCCCCATAACCCTGAAAATTACATACAGCCCACATGATGCGCTGTTCAAAATGAGCTTTACCTCACCCAGAGTGACTCTGCTGAGGTTTTATTAGTGTGCAGGATAGCGGGCT
Source organism: Pseudoalteromonas sp. CuT4-3 (assembly GCF_035666335.1). Lineage (NCBI taxonomy): Bacteria > Pseudomonadati > Pseudomonadota > Gammaproteobacteria > Alteromonadales > Pseudoalteromonadaceae > Pseudoalteromonas > Pseudoalteromonas sp. CuT4-3. The sequence goes on along the minus strand of NZ_CP142030.1, from coordinate 178,442 downwards.
ATGCAGTGAGAAAAAAAGAATAGAATCTGCTTTGTTATTCCATTTAGTTATTAATTTATATAAAGACCTTCAAAAACAGCTTAAAGGCTGATTATTGCTATTTTATTAATTTTGTATTTAACAAATTTGTAACCTTGTGCAGATAGTGTATGTTATTTACTCAACTATAAAAAATAGGAACAATCATGTCACACGGGACATACAAAAATAAGTTACTTAGCACGGCATTACTGATTGCCGCCACCCCAGCAATGGCCAATGTCGCAAATGGCGGCTTTGAGCAGTGGACAGGCAATACGCCTGACGCGTGGACCACAATTGATAGCGGTATTAATGTATCGCGCTCAACCAGTATCGTAAATAACGCAAACAACGCAGCGGCTATTAATGTGACCACCGGCTCGCAAAGCAATACCGACTTATTACAACAAGTTAGTGTGGAGGCTGGCAAAACATATGATTTCTCAGTGGATGTATATCACACTGAAGGAAGCATAAGAGCCCGCCTGTATGTAGATGGCTACCAAGGGTACTCTAACCAAGCGCAAACTAACCAGTGGCAAACAATTAGCCACAGTTATACGCCTACCAGTAATAAAACCATTAATGTTGGTTTACGTTTTTACGATATGAGCGGCTTTGATGGCAATGAAACCGTTTATGTAGATAATTTTTTGCCTAATACAGACGGCGGCGCTTCAGGCAGCTGTAACGACCATAGCCTTACTTTAACCCTTAATACCGATAACTACGGCAGCGAAACCAGCTGGGTGGTTAACAACAGCCAAGGTAGCAGCGTAGCCAGTGGTAGTGGTTATGCCTCTAACACACAATATAATGAGCAACTCTGTTTAACTGATGGCGCATACACCCTAGTTATAAGTGACAGCTATGGCGACGGTATGTGCTGTAACGTAGGTAATGGTAATTACGCGCTCACTCAGGGCAGCACCACACTTGCCAGTGGCGCAAGTTTTAATAACACAGATAGTACAACTTTTGAATTAGGCGATGGTTCTGGCGGTGATACTGGCGGTGGCACTAACCCTACACCAACAGGTTATTACGTAACAACTCAGGGTCTATCTAGCTATGCATTAAAAACTGAGCTTTATAACATTATCAAAAATCACAGCTCGCAAGGTTACTCGGCTATTTGGAACTTTTACGATTCTTCAGCACGCGATAAATACTTTGAAAACGATAACAGTATTTTAGATATTTATAGTGAAAAGCCAAATGGTAGCGACAGCTATACTTACACTGCGGTAAGCGATCAGTGTGGTACTTATAACAGTGAAGCAGATTGCTATAACCGCGAGCATTCGTTCCCTAAAAGCTGGTTTGGCGGCTCAAATGAGCCAATGAATTCAGACGTGCACCACATTTATGCAACCGACGGTTATGTAAACTCAAAACGTAGTAACCACCCTTTTGGTGAAGTGGCTAGCGCATCATTTACATCAACAAACGGTAGTAAAGTCGGTTCAGCAGCAAGCTCTATTAATTACTCAGGTACGGTGTTTGAGCCAATTGATGAGTTTAAAGGTGACTTTGCCCGCGCTTATTTTTACATGGCAACCCGCTACGAGAATGTAATAGGCTCGTGGCAAAATAACACAACTGCCAGTAATGCTGTCCTTAATGGTACAAGCAATCAAGTATTCGAAAACTGGGTGGTAGCTATGCTACTTAACTGGCATAACGCCGACCCTGTTAGCCAAATGGAGCTTGACCGTAACCAAGCAGCTTATGAGTTTCAAGGTAATCGTAACCCGTATATCGATCACCCTGAATTTGTTGAGATGATTTGGTAATAGCTTGATTATAACTTTTTAGCCCCAGCATTAACTGGGGCTTTTTAATAACTGTACTTTTTGTTTGGCAATAAGTGACGCTACATACTGCTTTTCTAAATCCCACGGATGACGCTTCCAGCCCTTAAAACCAAAACCGATAATATGCACCTGTGCTTGCTGCTTTAAAAAGTGCTCAATGGCTAACATTCCCGAACTGGGTGTTTTAGCTTTAAAAGCAGGTTTGCCAAACGTATATAAGTGTTTTAATAATGCTGTTTTATCGTGCTGGGCGATTCGACTCACGTTTGCACGCGGGCTATATTTGCGTATTATTTCATCGCCATGGTCAATACAGCCCCTGCGGTTAATTAGCTTATAAAAAGGTTGAGTAAATAAGTTAGGTTTTGGATCAGTGATCATGACATTTTTCAGCTGCGTTATATCTATATCTGGAAACGCTGCGCGAAGCATTGCGCCTTGCTTACCTCGTCCCACTAGCCATAAATCAGTACATTTACGGCCTAAGTATGCAGGCATGTTTGCACACATATTAAAGCGCACCACTCTATCAAAGCTATTTAGAGCTTTACTTACATCCTTTTCGACGGGGCCATTACCTATAATTAACACTGTTTGCTTAGCCATACTACGCTCCTTGTACCTTTATTAGCGCATACTAACGTGCCCGCCACACTTTACCAGCAAACTTATATAAACTTTTTTTGCAGCCACACACTGTACGGTAAATTAACAGGCGTTACTTTTGATTTAAGGCCTGCTCTGCACGCTCTATTGATTCGTAGCGTTTACCTGTAATTTTTATCAGCCATACTTTATCTGTAAAGGTGCGGCTTAAATACACTGTTTGCCCATTTGGGATTTGCGGCATAAAGGAAGAAATAGATTCCCACTTGCCATCAACCTGCTCTTTTAGCTTCAAACTAGCGTTAAAGTGCGACCCCTCTGCGTTAGGCTTTACTTCAAGCGCCGTCATTTGCGTATCATCACCAATTTCTATCATTGCACTTTTATTTAATAGCGTGAGTAGCTGAGGTTGATGCGTAGGGCTTAGATTTTTTAAAGCCTGCTCTATTTTACTATCTACGGTAATCTCATTCTGTAATTTATAAATACTGGCCTTAATTGCAAAAACAGGCTCTGCGTAACTGGGGTTTATAAAAAACAGTGAACTGATAAGCACTAAAATAGCGCTAGTAAATTTATTCGGCATATTATATCTCCTTATTAAAATCGAATTGATCATACCTTATATTTTATTAAATTTAATATAAGCTATTAATATTCATAATATTATTTATATTAATAAGCATGAATATACGCTTTTAGACTATTTATAAATACTAATTTTAGCGATAATAAAACGCTTAACTAATCAAATAAGAGCAGAGGGTATGCAAGCGTTAGGAATGGAGTTAAAACGCCTTAGAGTAAATAAAAAGTGGACTCAGGCTTATGCTGCGCGTGAAATTGGAATTCAACAGTCGTACCTTTCAAAGCTTGAAAATGGACAGTTTATCCCCTCAACTGAGGTAATTGAAAAGCTTAAACTTTGCTATGGCGAAGGCTGTATTGATAAATGCCTACCTATAAGTTCAGCGATAGATAAGCCCTCAAACATCACTTTAATTATGAGCTTGGCTTTATTTATATGTGGGCTGATAGCGTGGTTATGTGCAACATATGAAATTTTTTATCCACAAACCTACTTTACCTATCAAGCAAAGCTAGGTGACTTTTTAGCATTTAACGTCACTCAGCAATACCAAGGCGAACGCTTTATTGAGGGGGATGTGACCTATCAAATTGTAGGAGAAAGGCAAGTCAGTCGAATCGAGAACCGCTTCTTAGTGGTAGGCTCTGCCGTGTGCATATTAATATCTATTGTTGCAGCTTTACTCTCGCAAAGGCATAGGTTTGGTAAATTATAGAGCTGTTATTTAGTTGTTCTTGGCAATTACTCCAGTATTACTCTACCTCAAACATCTATACAGTCGTACATCAGAAATTTTTATCTGTCGCTATAAATGCCTCATAACTTAACACGATTGGAATTATTTTCGTTTAGTATTAGGGCTATTACGTATTCGTGGTGTGCTTTTTTCTCAAGTGTTCTAGTCTCAACCCAAGCTACGGCGCTTCACTTCACTGCGAACAGCTGAGGACTGAAAGCTTCAAACTTACAGCTTTTTTAACGCAAACAAAAAGCCCCGGCTAATGCCAGGGCTTTTTTTACAAAACTTACTTAATTTAAAAATTAAGCTTGTTTTGGACTAGAAACAACGTCTACTAAAGTCCAAGATTTATTCTTAGAAATTGGTGCGCATTCACGGATAGTAACTACGTCACCCGCTTTTGCTGTGTTGTTTTCGTCATGTACGTGTAGCTTAGTAGTACGTTTGATGAATTTCCCATAGATTGGGTGCTTCACGTAACGTGCGATAGCAACAGTGAAAGATTTTTCCATCTTGTCGCTTACTACACGGCCTTGAAGAGTACGAATTTTATCGCTCATTATTGACCTGCCTTCTGGTTAATAATTGTTTTTACACGCGCGATATCGCGACGTACTGTTCTTAGCGTGTGTGTCTGAGCTAACTGACCAGTGCTTGCTTGCATGCGCAGGTTAAACTGCTCACGAAGAAGTCCTAGAAGTTCAGCATTTAGCTCTTCTACGCTTTTGTCTTTTAGTTCGCTTGCTTTCATCACATTACCGTCCGAGTTACGAAAGTTGTTTTGAATGGCAGTTTACGAGCTGCAAGGTCAAACGCTTCACGAGCAAGCTCTTCAGAAACACCTTCCATTTCGTAAAGTACTTTACCAGGCTGAATTTCAGCAACCCAATATTCAACAGAACCTTTACCTTTACCCATACGAACTTCAAGAGGCTTTTCTGTGATCGGCTTGTCAGGGAAGACACGGATCCAGATTTTACCTTGACGTTTCACGTGACGCGTCATAGCACGACGAGCTGCTTCGATTTGACGAGCAGTCATGCGGCCACGACCAGTAGCTTTCAAACCGAAAGTACCGAAGCTTACTTTGTTACCGTTTTGCGCTAAACCGCGGTTGCGGCCTTTGTGCATTTTACGGAATTTTGTACGTTTTGGCTGTAACATTACTCGCTACCTCTACTTAGCACTTTTCTTGGCTTTCTTTGGTGCGCGTTTAGCTGGCTTCTCTTGCTCTTGTACTAGTGGTAAACCACCAATAACTTCGCCTTTGAAGATCCAAACTTTAACACCAATGATACCATAAGTGGTTAAGGCTTCAGAAGTTGCGTAGTCGATATCAGCACGAAGAGTATGTAGAGGTACACGACCTTCACGATACCATTCTGAACGTGCGATTTCTGCGCCGCCAAGACGACCGCTAACTTCAACTTTGATCCCTTTAGAACCGATGCGCATTGCATTTTGTACCGAACGCTTCATAGCGCGACGGAACATAACACGACGCTCTAGCTGAGAGGCAATGCCGTCTGCTACTAGTTGTGCATCTAACTCTGGTTTACGTACTTCAGAAATATTAATCTGAGCAGGTACACCTGCGATCTTAGTTACCGCTTGACGTAGCTTTTCAACGTCTTCGCCTTTTTTACCGATAACAACACCCGGACGAGCCGTGTGAATTGTTACGCGGATCGATTTTGCTGGACGCTCAATAACGATTTTAGACACAGAAGCCGCTTTTAATTCCTTTGTAAGGAAAGTACGTACTTTGTGATCGCCAAAAAGCTGATCAGAGAAATCTTTAGAACTCGCGTACCAGGTAGAAACCCAAGGTTTAGATATACCTAGGCGAATACCAGTAGGATGAACTTTTTGTCCCATTACTTATACTCCTAGCTATCTGAAACCACAACAGTGATGTGGCTTGTACGCTTAAGGATGCGGTCTGCGCGTCCTTTAGCACGTGGCATAATACGTTTCATTGTAGGACCATCGTCCACAAAAATCGTAGTTACACGAAGCTCATCAATGTCAGCACCTTCGTTATGCTCTGCGTTAGCAATAGCAGACTCAAGTACTTTTTTAACTAATACAGCCGCTTTTTTCGGGCTGTACGCCAGGATTTCTAGAGCGCGATCGACAGGTAGTCCGCGGATCTGATCTGCAACTAGACGAGCTTTTTGCGCCGAACCAGAGGCGAATTTATGTTTAGCTAATGCTTGCATTTATCATTCCCCTCTTAGCGTTTCTTCGCTTTCTTATCCGCGGCATGGCCACGGTAAGTGCGAGTTGGTGCAAATTCACCTAGTTTGTGACCGATCATTTCGTCAGAAACGAAAACTGGTACATGCTGGCGACCATTATGGACAGCAATGGTCAATCCGATCATGTTAGGTATGATCATTGAACGACGGCTCCAAGTTTTAATTGGCTTCTTTTCACCGCTTTCCAAAGCTTTCTCTACCTTCTTCAGCAAGTGTAGGTCTATAAAAGGACCCTTCTTGAGAGAGCGTGGCATGGCTATTCCTCAATATTACTTAGTACGACGACGTACTATAAATTTATCCGTACGCTTGTTCTTACGCGTCTTAGCACCTTTAGTAGGCTTACCCCATGGAGACACAGGATGACGACCACCAGATGTACGACCTTCACCACCACCGTGTGGGTGATCTACCGGGTTCATGGCAACACCACGAACTGTCGGACGAATACCACGCCAGCGATTTGCACCTGCTTTACCAAGTGAACGAAGCATATGCTCAGCATTGCCTACTTCACCTAGCGTTGCACGACAATCAGATTGTACTTTACGTACTTCGCCAGAACGAAGACGTAATGTTACGTATTGACCATCACGCGCAAGGATTTGAACGTATGCACCAGCAGAACGTGCGATTTGAGCACCTTTACCTGGTTTTAATTCTACGTTGTGAACAGTCGAACCTACAGGCATGTTACGCATAGGTAATGCATTACCAGGCTTGATTGGTGCATCAACACCAGACTGGATTGCATCGCCAGCTTTTAAGCCTTTAGGTGCGATAATGTAACGACGCTCACCGTCTGCATATAATACAAGAGCGATGTTTGCGCTACGGTTTGGATCATATTCCAAACGCTCAACAGTGGCTGGAATGCCATCTTTAGTACGTTTAAAATCGATTAAACGGTAATGATGCTTATGACCACCACCGATATGACGAACCGTAATACGACCATTGTTATTACGACCACCTGATTTAGAGTTTTTCTCTAATAGTGGTGCGTAAGGTTTACCCTTATGTAAATCTGGGTTAACCACTTTAACTAGGTGACGACGACCCGCAGAAGTTGGTTTACACTTTTGAAGTGCCATAATTCTAACTCCCCTTATTACTCGGCGCCGCCGACAAAGTCTAGCTCGCTACCTTCTTTAAGAGTAACGTAAGCTTTCTTCCAGTCGCTACGACGACCGAAACGCATGCCAGTACGTTTTGTTTTACCCTTAACGTTAAGTGTGCGAACACCCGTTACTTCTACTTCAAAAAGCTTCTCAACTGCTGCTTTAATTTCAGCTTTAGTTGCGTCATTTGTTACTTTAAAAACAATAGTATTGTTTTCTTCAGCAGCAATTGTGCTTTTTTCAGAGATATGTGGAGCAAGGATCACTTTTAAAAGACGTTCTTCACGGATCATGCTAGCGCCTCCTCAAGTTGCTTAACAGCAGCAGCTGTAATAAGTACCTTGTCGAAAGCAATTAAGCTTACAGGATCGATACCAGCTACATCACGCGTGTCAACCTTGTACAGGTTACGTGCCGATAAGAAAAGATTTTCATCTACTTCTTCAGTCACGATAAGAACATCTTTAAGCTCAAGTTCTTTAAGCTTAGAAACTAGTTCTTTAGTCTTTGGTGCTTCAAGACCAAAGCTTTCAACAACGATTAAACGCTCTTGACGAACTAATTCAGATAAGATGCTTTTGATCGCACCGCGGTACATTTTACGGTTTACTTTTTGGCTGTGGTCTTGTGGTTTAGCTGCGAAGCTAACGCCACCTGAACGCCAAATTGGACTACGGATTGTACCAGCACGTGCACGGCCAGTACCTTTTTGAGCCCATGGTTTTTTACCACCACCGCTTACTTCAGAACGTGTCTTCTGAGCACGAGTACCTTGACGAGCACCTGCTGCGTATGCAACAACTACTTGGTGTACTAATGCTTCGTTAAACTCACGTCCAAAAGTAGCTTCAGAAACTTCAAGAGCGCCAGAAGCGTCTTTAATTGCTAATTCCATCACTAAATCTCCAGGACTTATGCTTTAACAGCTGGTTTAACGATAACGTCACCGCCGATAGCGCCAGGTACTGCACCTTTAACTAAAAGCAAGTTACGCTCAGCGTCAACGCGAACTAGTTCTAAGTTTTGAGTCGTTACACGCTCAGCACCCATATGACCGGCCATTTTCTTACCTTTAAACACCTTACCAGGTGATTGGTTTTGACCGATTGAACCAGGAGCACGGTGAGATAGAGAGTTACCGTGAGTAGCGTCTTGCATGCTGAAATTCCAGCGCTTAACACCACCTTGGAAACCTTTACCTTTAGAAGTACCGGTTACGTCAACTTTGTTGATTTCGTTGAATAATTCAACAGTAAGCTCAGCGCCTACTTCAAAATCGCCTTCACCACCATTTAGGCGGAATTCCCACAGACCGCGACCCGCTTCAACACCAGCTTTAGCGAAATGACCCGCTGCTGCTTTGTTTACACGGCTTGCTTTTTTAGTGCCTGCGGTTACTTGAAGCGCGTTATAACCGTCTGTTGCGTCAGATTTGATCTGAGCAATGCGGTTAGGAGTCGCTTCGATAACTGTCACAGGGATAGATACACCATCTTCAGTGAAGATACGTGTCATACCCACTTTACGACCGACTAGACCTAATGCCATTTTCCTATAACCTCTCTAATCTTTCGATTAACCCAGGCTGATTTGAACATCAACACCAGCAGCAAGATCTAAACGCATTAATGCGTCAACAGTCTTGTCAGTTGGTTCTACGATGTCGATCAGACGTTTATGGGTGCGGATCTCGTACTGATCACGCGCATCTTTGTTTACGTGCGGTGAAGTTAGTACAGTAAAACGTTCAAAGCGTGTAGGTAGTGGGATTGGACCACGTACTTGTGCGCCTGTGCGTTTCGCAGTTTCCACGATTTCCGCCGTTGATTGGTCAATCAAACGGTGGTCAAAAGCTTTTAGGCGAATACGAATGCGTTGATTTGACATTCTTAAACCTCAATATAAAGAGCATTTAAAGAGCATAAAAAAACGACCGAAACAATCTTAATAATTAAGATGCCGGTTGTTGATTTATATCTACGATGAGTTCCAAATCGGAACTCCTGTTTATTAGCTTGAAATCCAAGCTTAATTTATCCCTTCAAGTTCCAGATGAATCTTGAAAGCCTGCGTATTATAGTGATATTGGTGATAAATGCAACAACTAATTGCAAATTAATTATGGGTGTAGGCTGCCCAAATAACCGCCACTGGTTATTTATAGCTAAAATTGAACTGCTCAGCGCCAAATTAGTCTTATGTTTATAATTTAACCGATTACGCAAATTACAGGATTTTATAGATATTATGGTATCCTATGCGCTAATTTTGCTTTTAATACTCTCAATATGGTGAGTCGATGCGTTTATTAAATTATTGTTTGAATTTTCTTACTAGCTGCGTAAGCCGTGTTTTGGTAAAAAGTAAGGTCCTTCCCCAAAGCCCTATAGAGCAATATGGCCTTAATCCTGAACACCCTACTTTTTATATAGTACGTTTAAATTCGCGTTTCGATTTAGCCGCGCTTACTAATGTATGTAAAAAGTATGGTTTGCCTAACCCATGCGAATATCAAACGTTAGGAAACCACGAGTTGGCCCGCTTTATTGGTATTAAAAATCCGCCGCCTTTATTTGGCGATACAGCTAAACCGACTGCCGCTTTATCACAGGGTAAGCAAATAGTTGAGCATTTATTAAATAGCGGGCAAAAGAATGTACAAGTGGTGCCGGTAACTATTTTATGGGGGCGCGACCCAGGTAAAGAAAAGCCAGGTATTCGTACCTTAATTACCCACTCTCTTACGCCTAGTTGGTTTAGAAAATTTTTCGTTGTGCTGTTTTCTGGGCGCGATAACTTTATTCGCTTTAGCCAGCCACTCGATTTATCACTTATCGTGAACGAAAAAGCCGACGTAAATGAGCTACCACAAAAACTATTGCGTGTTGCTCGTGTGCACTTTAAACGCCAAAAACTGGCCGCTACGGGCCCTAAAATGCCCTCGCGCGAGCAACTATTTAACTCACTTTTGGCTTCGCCGACAATAAAAAAAGCAATTCAAGATGAAGCAAAGTCAAAAGGAATAAGCCAAACAGAAGCCCGCCAAAACGCGTTAAAACTACTAGATGAAATTGCCGCTAATTACTCTGAGGCAATGATACGTGTAGGCGACAGAATTTTAACGTGGCTGTGGACTAAGCTTTATAACGGTTTAGATATAAAATACACCGAGCAAATTCATGAGCTAACAAATAAAGGTCACGAGATAATCTATATGCCGTGTCATCGCAGCCACATGGATTACTTGTTACTTACCTATGCCATATACCATCAAGGTTTGGTGCCGCCGCATATTGCCGCGGGCATTAATCTTAACTTTTTCCCTGCCGGTGGTATTTTTCGCCGCTCAGGGGCGTTTTTTATCCGCCGCTCGTTTGCCGGTAATAAACTTTACTCTGCCGTATTTAAAGAGTATTTAAGCCAGCTATTTATTAAAGGTTACTCAGTTAAGTTTTACACTGAAGGCGGGCGCAGCCGCACAGGCCGATTACTACCGCCAAAAACCGGTATGCTCGCCATGACATTGCAAGCAATGCTACGCGGCATAGATCGCCCGGTTTCTATTGTGCCGGTATACATTGGCTATGAACATGTAATGGAAATCAATACCTACTTAAAAGAGCTTGCCGGTAAAGATAAAAAAGGCGAGTCCATTTTTGGTATTTTTAAAGCCATTAAAAACCTTAAAAATTATGGCCGTGGTTACTTAAACTTTGGCGACCCTATTTCTATAAACCAATACTTAAACGACAACCAACCTGATTGGCGCGATGCAATACACCCTACCGATGTGCAAAAGCCGCAATGGCTAGGCCCTCAAGTAGCCGCATTGGCCGACCAAGTAATGGTAAAAATTAATAATGCCGCAGCACTTAACGCTGTGAATTTACTGGCTATGATTTTGCTAGTTAACGACAAGCACGCGTTAAGTAAGCCTAAGCTATTAGCGCAACTAGATTTTTACTTACGCCTACAACGCGATGCAAGCTATAGCGATAAAGTCACTGCCCCCGATGAAACACCAGAGCAACTATTAACGCACGCCATTAAGCTTAATAAGTTTGATGTTATTAGCGATGAATTTGGCGAAATTATTGCAATTAACGATAAAGAAAAAACCCTGTTTAACTATTATCGTAATAATATTTTGCACTTATTTGCTGTGCCAAGCCTTATTGCTTTGCACTTATTTAAGCAACACAGTAGTACGGTTGAGCAATGCCAAAAGCTTGTTTCGGCTTTTTACCCTCTGTTTGCAAAAGAATGGTATTTACAGCCGCTAGATGAAAACTACATAAGCCGTATTTTGGCTAACTTTAGCGATCAAAACTTAATTGAGCTTGATGGCGATACCATTCATGTTACTAACACGAATGATTCGTTAGCCAAACTTGAAATGCTAGGAAGGTCGCTTAGCTTTACGTTGCAACGTTATGCCATTGTTGTGGGCTTTATTCAAACCAGTAACGGAATTGAAAAAGCCGAACTAGAGCGTGAAAGCCAAGTACTGGCAAACCGTTTAGGCACCTTACACGGCATTAAAACCCCGGAGTTTTTTGATAAAAAAGTACTGGTAAGCTTTATTGATAATTTACGCGGTGAGCTGCTCATTACTGAAGGTGAAAATGGTATTCACGGTAGTACACAACTGTGTGAAATATACATGTACTTAAAAACCTTATTACCTGCGCGTATATGGCAATCGGTTAGCGACATAGTGCAAGATCAATGTAATTAGCCGAGCTGCTGTAATTTAAGCTCTAATTAAACACCATTAAAAAGCCTCAACATTTAACATGTTGAGGCTTTTTTGTACGTTTGGTTATTGAACAACAACGCTACATAAAGACTCTTATCTCTTGGCAAAACCTTTAGCGAAAGCACTACTAATTTGCGCTTAACAGCCAGTCTATTGCCAGTAAGTCTAATAAAATTAACGCTGTCGCATCACCCCTTCTTGAATCGTTGATGCGACTAAATTACCTTGGCGGTCAAAAAACTGGCCTCTTACCAAGCCTCGCCCAGAACTAGCACTTGGGCTGTCTATGGTATATAAAATCCAATCGTCCATTCTAAATGGGCGGTGGAACCACATAGCATGGTCAATCGTTGCCACTTGCATATTTGGCTGCATAAACGATACGCCATGGGGCTGTAATGCCGTAGGTAAAAACTCAAAGTCAGAGGCATACGCTAATAAGTAATTATGAATGCGTTGATCGTCGGGCATATCGCCATTGGCTTTAATCCAAATGTGCTTTACGGGCTCAATAACCTCTGGCTTAAACGGGTTATGAAAAGTAACCGGGCGCATTTCAATGGGCATTTCGCGTATAAACTTATTACGGATCACCTCGGGTATGTGGTGGGCATTTTCTTGATAAAACTCTAGAGACGAGCGAAGCTCCTCTGGTGGCGGTACATTAGGCATGGTTGCTTGATGCGATAAGCCTTCTTCTTCACCCTGAAACGACGCAGTCATATAAAAAATAGGTTTACCGTATTGAATAGCGCTTACTCGGCGGGTGCTAAAGCTTTTACCATCGCGGATGGTTTCTACGTCGTAAACAATCGGTTTTGCGGCGTCGCCGGGGCGTAAAAAGTAAGAGTGTAATGAATGAACAACACGTCCTTTTGGTAGCGTTTCTTTTGCAGCAGACAACGCCTGCCCCATTACTTGACCACCAAATACCGCTCTAAACCCTAAATCTTGGCTTTGCCCACGATATAAACCTTGTTCAATTTCTTCAAGTGACAATAACGATAATAAATCATCTAATACTTGGCTCATTTGCTGTTCTCTCAATCCCCAGATAAGCTAATGATACTATACAATGCAGCTATGTAAATCTAACTAAATGAGTAACGCTATGAATTATTGGCTATTTAAAACTGAGCCCGATGCTTTTTCGATTGATGATTTAAAAACAGCGCCGCAACAAACCACCCTGTGGGAAGGCGTGCGTAATTATCAGGCACGTAACTTTATGCGTGACGATATAAAATTAGGTGACTTAGTATTTATTTACCACTCTAGCTGCAAACAAGTAGGCGTTGTGGGCATAGCCACTGTTACTAAAGAAGCCTACCCCGACCCAACTCAGTTTGATTTAAATAGTGACTATTACGATGCGAAAGCGACGCCCGACAAGCCACGCTGGTTTGTAGTTGAAGTAACCTATAAAAGCCATTTAAACAAACGCGTAAGCTTAAAAGACATTAAAGCTAACGAGGCAATTACCGAATTAGCCCTTAAAAAAGCAGGCCGTCTTTCGGTAATGCCAGTCACACAAAACGACTGGGAGCAAATCATAGCCATGAGCAATTAAGCTCAGTAAGCAAATATCAAGCTGTAATAGTAGCTAATCATTAACGGGCTAGAGCTTGGCTATGTTTGACCTCATTTGGCCGTGTTTGATACGATCCCCCGCGAGTTATAATTGGGGGATTAATGAAACTACTGTATTGGTTAGATGAATGGTTAACGCTTTGCCGTGATGAACAACAAACTAAGCTGCCTATGTGTGGCGGCGACCTACTCGGCGATGTGTATGTAAAATACGACTTTGTTGATTTAAATAAGCCCCTGCTTTTTACTTTTTCCCCCGCGGGGACCAACGTCCAAGAACACGACCTAACCGATGACTTTGCCCCTTGGGGCTATCACTTAGCGCAAAAACAAAATGTTAATGTTATTTCGTTCCAACATTTAGGCAAAAGCAATTGGTTTAGAAGCCGTAATTTAATCTTCTTTTTGGAGCAGTTATCAAGCTTACTTACACCGTTTAAGTGCCGCTTAGGCTATGGCCTTAGTCGCGGTGGTTTTGCTGTTGGCGCGTTTGCAAAATTACTTAAATTAGATCAGGTTTTATTTTTTCATCCTGTTAGCACCAAAAACACCGAAACAGTTCCGTGGGACACCCGCTCCAGCACAGAGCTTGCGCAGCAATTTGATTGGCAAAGTGAGTATAACGACCTCGATTTAGGCCATGCTAAGGGGTATATAATTTATGACCCCACCAATAAAATAGACCGCCTACATGCTAAGCGGTACCCACAACTGACTCATTTAAGAGTGTTTGGCATGGGCCACGGTACCCACGCAAGTTACCTCACCAAATTTGGCTTTTACAAACAAGTGGCTGTTGATTTTATACGCCACCAGCAGATTGATATAGCGCAGTTTCGTTTGCAAACCAAAACCTTGCGCTTAAAAGAAGAGTATTATCAAAGCCTAAATAAGGCAAATGCGAGCTCGCCTCACCGCTTGGCATTATTAAGTACAGCACATCAAATTTTAGCAGATGAAAAAGAAGTGCATGTGCAAGAACATCAGGCCAAAATAGATATTCAGCCGTTAATAGATGTCGCACTTAAACATCAAGATGAACACCCAAATGATGCTATTCAGTTATTAGAAGTTGCCCAACAAATAGTGCCAGATGATCCGCTGGTTGAGCACAAACTCAAGCAGCTAGAATAGACCTATGACGGTTTATTCTTCTTTCTTTTTTTGTGACCATGCTTGGGCACAATCGTAAAATACATAAAAAGCCCCAACCACGAAAAAATAATTACGCCTAATAACCAGCCGTTTTTTTCGTGGCCTTGGGTGCGCTTACTATTAACCACTATCACCACGGGTAATATATAAGCGCTTAAAATAATTATTAAAAATACTACTTCATTCATTATTTAACCTAAGCCTTGGTTATTTGGCCAAGCTTTGCCAATCCACTTCATTTGTTAGCACACGTTCAAGTGCAATGTAGTGCAGGATATCGCCCGCATTTACCTTGTAATCAAGTGGCGGATTTAAATCCATATTTTGTGCACTTAAGTTATGCGCCACCCCTAACAAAATAGCATTATAGTCATGCTTAAAATGATGAAATAAAGTGCCAAACTCCATCTCTTCGCATTCACTTGGAATAGCTAGGCTAAACTGCGTGTCGCCGTGCAATGTAGATAATAGCTCTTCTTGTACTCGACTCGAGCCTGGGTCTTGCATTGAGCGTACTAAAATCTCAGCCGACTTAGCGCTACTACACTCCACATTTTGGCAATGCTCAAGCAACATATCGACCTTGGTTTCATCTAAAAAGTGCGCGCTAATATGGCACTCATCTTTAACTAAACGGCTAATACGCAGTGCCGTTGTAAATGTTTGGTCGTCATCTTGCCCATCAATAATAACTTTGTCGGCACGGCATATAGCTACGCGCTCAAGTTCTTCTAAATCAGTAAAACTTGCTAGGCGGGCAAAGTCGACATTTTCGTTAGTTAAAAATGGGTGATCCATTTGCTCGGTCACCGCCAACAAAATACGGCGGTCGGTACGTTTGGTATCGGCAAGGATATAATCAATCATTTTTTTTGTTCGGGTATCGTGCCAACCAAAAATAATAATGTGGTTGTTACTGTGAGCAAAGTTTTTATCACCAGTCATAGCGCGCCTAATTAAGTAAGTCACTGTTTGCCCTGTTTTTCCTAACAGAACGCCAAATAAAGCTAATCCAAACGGAATTTGTATTAAAGCCACAACCCAACGCCCCAGCTCGCTGGTTGGGCTAAAATCGCCGTAACCCACTGTTGAGGTAGTTACTGTGTAGTAGTAAAAAAAGGTCGTAAACGAGGTAAGCGCTTGCTCATTTGCAATAAATAGCAGCCCCCAAGTCACTAACATATGAGCAAGTATTGCAAGCACCACGGCTTGCCAGCTCAGCTGATCGATATGAGCACGAACAAGTAGCGCTAGCCTCTTAAATATTACCGGCATGATACAAAATCTTTGTTAGTAAATTATCTATAAACAGTACGTTACTGTAAGCCATGCTTTTAAGCAACGTTTAAGCCTTTAAGTAAGGCCTGTTACCCTTTTAGGATTAAATTTTGTTCAACCTATAAGATACTCAGACCCTAAAATATAAGACTAAATGCGGGTTTGCTAATGTGCTAAGAGCATGATTAATTATAATAAGACTAAAAAACACACAGACACATTATGCTTAATAAAATTGCCACACCGTTTACCAAATTAGTAGAGCGCTACTTACCTGACCCTTTTATATTTGTCATATTGCTGAGCTTAATTACTTTACTCTCTGCCAGTATTTTTACCCCCGCAACACATATTGAAGTTATTAACGCATGGGGGAGTGGTTTTTGGAACTTGCTTAGCTTTGCCATGCAAATGCTGTTAGTGCTGATTACAGGTTACATGCTAGCAAGCACCCCCATTATCAATTCGTTATTAAACAAACTGGCGGCGCTTGCTAATTCAGCGCCAAAAGCGATTATTTTAGTCACGCTTATTTCGCTATTAGCCAGCTGGCTTAATTGGGGGTTTGGCTTAGTTATTGGGGCTTTATTTGCCAAAGCAATTGCAAGGCAAACACAGGTCGATTACCGCCTATTAGTTGCCAGTGCTTATTCTGGCTTTTTGGTGTGGCATGGCGGCTTAGCAGGCTCAATTCCGCTTACGATTGCTACCGAAGGGCACTTTTCACAAAATAGCATTGGCATAATTAGTACCGAGCAAACCCTGTTTGCTGGTTTTAACATAGCAATATTAATTGGCTTATTTATTATTATGCCGTTGGTTAACCGCTACATGCTACCCAGTGATAAAAACAGCGTGTATGTAGACCCAGCACTTATTAAAGAGCCCCCGCCCGTACATGAAAAAATTACTCGCCCTGCTCAGCATTTAGAACACACAAAGCTGCTTGGCATTTCGATTGGTTTACTTGGCCTTTGCTATTTGGCGTATTACTTTATAGTTGCAGGCGGTAGCCTAAACCTAAACAGTATTATTGCTGTGTTTTTGTTTTTAGTCATTACCTTGCACCAAACACCCCATAACTTGCTTAATAGCTTGCAACAAGCAATTCCCAGCGGTGCGGGTATTGTCATTCAATTTCCGTTTTACGCAGGCATAATGGCTGTGATGGTCGACAGCGGTTTAGCGCAGCAAATATCGCGTGGTTTTATAGCTGTTGCTGATGCCGATAGCTTGCCATTTTTTAGCTTTATAAGTGCAGGACTCGTTAATATGTTTGTACCTTCTGGCGGGGGCCAATGGGCAGTACAAGCACCTATTGTTATACCCGCAGCGCAAGAGCTGGGCGCCGATATATCACGTGTTGCTATGGCTGTTGCGTGGGGCGATGCGTGGACCAATTTAATTCAACCCTTTTGGGCTTTACCGGTATTAGCCATTGCAGGGTTAAAAGCAAAAGACATTATGGGATTTTGTGTTGTGCAGTTATTTGTAACGGGGGTATTTATATCGCTAGTGCTGAGCTTTTACTAACCCTTAATAACGCGCAGTATTTAGGTATACTGCGCGTATAGCGTTTAGCTTGATAAAATCGTCATCGGCAGGCTCAATATTGGGTTTTCTGAATCTGCAAAGTGCATCATCACTGCCACATGGCCTGCAACTACAATAGCGTACATAGCGGCTGAAAAACCTTGGCCGTATTTATCAAGCGGCAATAAATGCGAGTAATGTCGACCGCGCCATTCGAATACGATTTCCAGTGCGCCAACAAACAAAAAGAACACCAGCAACATTAAGCCAAATGTATAACTAAGCCATAATCCAAATAACACACCGAGTAAACACACACTTAAACCGACCCAAGAGCGCATTGAAAAGCTGATACTTTTTAATACATGCCCGCCATCAAGCGGTAAAATAGGCAAAAGGTTAAACAAATTCAATAAGGCACTGAGTACTGCAACGCCGGCAAATATGTCCATTTCGGTGGCGTAATATAAAACCACACCCAACACTGAGGTAAACAAACCAAACGCTGGCCCCATGAGGGATATAACGACATCTTGCCAACGTGTTGTTATTTTATCGTCACTAACAGCCAATCCGCCTACAAAGGGAATAAGGTAAATACCCTTGGTTTTTATGCCAAAGTATTTCATGGCTCTAACGTGTCCGTACTCATGTACCACTAAACAGGCAATTAGCATTAGTGCAAATTCAATACTAAATAACCATGCATAGCCGGCAACCGATGCACTCGCTAAAGCCACCTTAATTACTTTTGCACTTTTAAATAATTTAAAGCCCAATGCCGCTAGCCCTAAAAAGCCTTTTTTAGGCTGGCTATTTACCGGCGCAGGTAAAGCTAGTTCAGTAGCAAACACACCATCAATAAATAACGATAAAGACTGCTCATGAACATGTGAGCTATCAATCCCTATTTGCTTATTATCTAAAGTAAATTCGGCGTAATGCTCTTTGGGTGTTGTAAAGCTTATGGCCTGTTGATTATGAAATATTTGTACTATTTTATGCCCAGATACCATTAGCGTTAATGGTTGCTCTGCAAGCATGAGATCGATTTTTATCATGACTAAAACCAGTTAAAACAATGGCGCTAGTATACCGATGAATTTAAAAAACACGAATTGCCTTAAACCATAAGCGCAAAAGCACTTAGAAGATAAAAAATAATATAAAACTAAGCTGACAAAAGGCTGATCAGGCGCTATTTTTACAGTACTAATATATTAAGCAGTTACAAGGATAGAGCATGTCGATTTCGGTACCCAATATTTTAGTTGTGGATGACTCAAAGGCGATTTTAATTGTTATGGAGGCCATTTTAAATGAGCTAGGAGTCTCGAATAAAGTTACAAAATGCCTGAGTGCTCAGCAAGCACTAACTCACGTAACCGACGATATAAACTTTTACGATATTGTATTTACAGACTTAAACATGCCTGAAATGGATGGTATGGAGTTTATAAGAAAACTAGGCGAGCTTAATTTTACAGGCGCAGTAGTTATAATTTCGGAGATGGATCATAAGGTTATTAACCTAGCTGCCAATTTAGCGCGCCATAGCAATATTCATTTAGTCGCAAATTTAGCTAAACCCGTGCAACTTAGCCAAGTAAAAACCGTTTTACAAAAAGCAAAGCACTTAGCAGTACATAACGACCTTTCTCATGCCTCTATTTCAGAAAAAGCATTGCATGAGGCAATCAATTTAAACGAGATAATCCCTTACTATCAGCCAAAAATAAATTCTCAAACCAGCGAAATAGAAAGTATTGAGGTGCTAGCGCGTATCGTTAAAACGCACACTGGCGAAATTATCTCGCCCAATCGATTTATTTCGTTATCGGAGCAGTCGGGGTTAATTAATCAAATTACTTTTAGCTTATTTGAGCAAGCCACCAGCGACTTAAAAGCTATACGAACAAACATTGCTGCACACCTAAAACTGGCTTTTAACCTATCTCCCACACAATTAGATGATTTAAGCTGCCCCAACAAGCTGATGCTTATATTGCAGCTCAATGAGCTATCACCTAGTGATATAATTTTAGAGATTACCGAGCAACATGCGCTGTCTAGCCTTTCTCAACTAGAAACCTTAAACAGATTAAGAATGCATGGCTTTGGCATATCATTGGATGACTTTGGGGTTGGCTTTACCAACATGAACCAGATTAAGCGCCTGCCTTTTACTGAAATAAAAATTGACCGTACACTTATTAGTAATATTGAAACAGATCAGTTTTCGCAAGTGGTGGTCAGCTCACTGGTTGATATTGCCAGTCAAGAGCAACTAGCCCTTGTGGCCGAAGGCGTAGAGCGCGCCGAAGAATCGCTCTACTTAAAAAACTACCGCACTAATTTAGCCATGCAAGGATTTTTGTTTACCTGCCCAAAAGCCAAAGACGATTTTATAGAGTGGGCACTAAACTGGGTAAATACGACGGGGGGCACAATTAAACGCTAACCTTCAACCCCGTCGTAATTATTTATTATCTCGGGGCGTGTCGTCATCTTCACTAACTATGTGCTCGCTGCTTGCTAAACGCTGGCGCCAGCGCTGCTTGGCAACCATGCGCATATTGGTCGATTGGTCGCGCTCATCAACAATTTCAAGCCCCATAAGGGCTTCTATCATATCCTCTAGGGTTACAATGCCTTGAACATCACCGTATTCATCAACAATTAAACATATGTGAGTACGCTGTTTAAGCAAGATTTGTAGTAGCGATGACACATTATGCCCTTCGGGTACCGTATGAATAGGCTTAACTAATTTGCTAATTTTATAATCGGTACCTAAGCGGTGATAAGCCAACATAATATCGTTTTTATGCACAAAGCCAATTATGTCATCGGCGTCTTTATCAAACACTAACACGCGCGAAAATGAAGACGAGCCGTGCTCGCTCATGTACTGATCGACCGTTAACCCTTTATGCACTTTATACAGCACAGTACGCGGCGTCATTAAGTCGGTTAATTTCGCATGCCTAAAATGTAAAAGGTTGCGGATTATTTCTGACTCATCGGCATGGATTGCCCCTGTTTCGGTGCCTATATCTGCCATAGCTTCTATTTCTTGGCGAATATAAAAAGCCTCATCGTGCTTGGCCCCCATTAAATTAGTAAGCTTTTGAGCAAGCCACACAAATGGTTTTAGCGATATCACTAAAAAGCGTAAAGAATAGGTCACGCTAGGGGTTAAGGCACGCCAAAAATTGGCCCCTAAGGTTTTTGGAATAATCTCTGAAAGTACTAATACTAAAAGTGTCATTATGGCAGAGGCAATTCCTACTGCCGCATCTGAAAAAACCACAGCGGCTTGTGCACCCACACCTGCAGCGCCAGCGGTATGGGCCACTGTGTTAAGCGTTAGTATTGCAGCAAGCGGTTGATCTACATTATTTTTTAGTTTTTCGAGCTGCTTTGCAAGTTCAGGCTGTTTTTTGCGTAATAGCGCCACATAGCTGGGCGAAATACTTAACAGTACAGCTTCCATTACAGAGCATAAAAAAGAAATAACGATGGCAGCAACCATGTACACAATCAGTAAAGTCACTTTTTCTCCGATGAGTTGAACATATGGGCATGGTAACAATACATGCTATATTTGGCCAAATAACTATCAATAATAGGCACAAATATGAGAATTAGCTCACCTTGGACCACAAAAAATAAATTACTAAAACAAGCAGCTACCTTTTTTGCTCTTGGCAGCTTGAGCTTGACAGCAATAGCAGCCCCGCTTGATAAATCAAATATCGAGTTTATTGGCCCTTTAGGCGAAAACATGCAAGTTAAGCCATTTCAAACACCACACGGCCAAGTCATTATTAATAACTTATTAGAGCAGTTGCAACGTAATACGCAAAGTGTGTCTGTATTTGGTAAAAAGCATAGCTGGCAGCCGTTTAATAAAGTAAACGCACTTACTTTAGGTGGCCTACAAGCGCTTAAGTTCAATATTGAAACAACCCGCTATAGCCAAGGCACATTAACTATAAAAGGGATAGAAAACGCTCAGTTGTTTATTGATGCCAAGCTTCAAAAAGGCGATAACCACACATACTCTTTATCGTTAACTAATGGCTCTCATAGTGTGATTGTAGTGGCGCAACAAGTGGCTAACTGGAACAACGTTTCTCTCGACTTTGAACCCCAAGCCGACACTGACAACATTACAATTAACACCTCTACAACTAAGCGACTTTCAGCCGAGCAACTTTTTGATGCACCCACCATTAGTGGACTTTCTTTAGCGCCCGATGCTAAGCAATACGTTACCAGCACGCGTAGCTATTCAAATAAAACAGCTAACCAAGCAAACGTGGTAACTGAGCTTAAAAATAGCCAAAATCAAACCTTGTATCGCTTTGAAGGCCAGCAACCAAGCAATATGGTATGGAGCCCCAATAATCAATTTTTAGTTTATATGTTAGGGAGTGAACTAAAACAGCTAAACCGTAAAAACTTCAGCATTAAAACATTGGCCAGAGAGCTTGAAGGCGCGAGTAACTTTAATTTTTATGATAACAACAGCCTTATTTTTAGCTGGTCTAAAACCCCCGAAGACAACAACAGCTTAACTAAGCACTACAAAGGCCTTCAAGATAGATGGTCATACGCACGCAACGTAAGTCAGCTCTATATGTTAGACACCAACAGCGGCTTAACCAAAGCGCTTAGCCAAGGCCCTATTTCGCATAGCTTTGAAGATGCAAACACTAATCGTGGCAAAGTATTAATGAGCCGCCAAGTTATGGTTATGCAAGCCACCACCCACCCAGAAACTGAACTGGTGGAACTTGACTTACAATCGAATAAAATAACGTCTTTTGGTAAATTTAAAACCTTTAACCATGCAAAGTACGCCAACAAAGATGTGTACGTTGTTGCTGGCCCAGATTTTAAAAATGGCGCAGGCCGTGCCCTTCCAAAAGGGATGTTAGCTAATAATTACGACGGCCAATTATACTTACTTAGCGATAACGGTAAAAACGTAAAAGCGCTTAGTAAACAGTTTGACCCCGCTATAGGTGAATTACATGTGCTTGATAATGGCGATGCGCTTATAAAAGTAACCGAGCAAGATACCCAACCTTTGTATTTATATGACTTGAGCAAACAGCGCTTTAAAAAACTTAATACGGGTTTAGATATCGTTGAGCAATTTAGCTACTCGCACGAGAGAAACCCGCAAGTGCTACTAAGCGGTACCACAGCATCTACCCCTCAGCAGCTTAAACGCTTAAATATAAGTAAAAATAAAACAGACCTAATCTGGGACTCTAAGCCGCTTGCCTACGCTAATACACAAATACCGACTCTGGAAGAGTTTAACTTTACAAATAAAGACGGCGTAGAAATTACAGGGCGTGTGTACATACCTACTAACCTAGATAAAACTAAAAAACACCCTGCACTTGTCTATTACTACGGTGGCACCTCACCGGTTACCCGTGGTTTTACAGGGCGCTACCCATTTAACTTGTGGGCAGAAAATGGCTATGTTGTTTATGTATTGCAGCCAACAGGGGCAACTGGTTTTGGGCAAACATTTTCTGCTCAGCACGTTAACGCCTGGGGCGACTATACCGCTAGCGATATAATGCAAGGTACACACGCCTTTTTAAAAAAATACGATTTTGTTGATAGCAAAAAAGTGGGTAACTTAGGCGCCTCATACGGAGGCTTCATGACCATGCTACTTGCCACCAAAACAGACATGTTTAGTGCATCTATTGCGCATGCGGGTATATCAAACTTAACCTCGTATTGGGGCGAAGGTTGGTGGGGGTATTTATACTCAGGCGAAGCATCAAAAAATAGCTTTCCGTGGAATAACGCTTCACTTTATAGCGATCACAGCCCTGTATTTCATGCCGATAAAGTAACGACCCCTTTACTACTGTTACACGGCGATGGCGATACCAATGTACCTGTTGGCGAAAGCTTAACCATGTATACCGCCTTAAAGCTTTTAAATAAAGACGTAGAACTTATTGAATATAAAGGCGCCGACCATCAAATTTTTGCTCGTGATAAACGCTTTGATTGGTGGAACACCATGCTTGCTTATTTTGATAAACAACTAAAAGGCGAACCACAGTGGTGGGACGCAATGTATTCAGATAAGTAACACAGCGCTCAGCACATTTTTAGCTAAATGTGCTGAGCTTACTCACATAAACAGCAACCTTAGGTAATCCGCCTTTTATATCTGAAACATAAAGTTACCGAAAAGTTACACCGCCCCCTTCTCAGCATTTAACGATTGGTGCTACCATACAGAGCTATAAATATACAAAAATAAGTCCTATGGCAATTAACGTTTTATTGGTTGAAGACGACGAGCTACTCGTTAAGCGCATCCAAAATCACTTTACAGACACCGAATTTTCGATAGAAATAGACCCCACAGGTGCCGATGCCCTAAACATAGTTAGGCAACGCGTAAACCTGCGCAGTGCTATTTCTCTTGCCATTATTGATATTGTATTACCCAAGCGTGATGGGTTGCAGCTTGCCAAAGAGCTCAACACTTTGACCGATATTGGCGTGATTGTTTTATCTAGCCGCGACTCTCAAGCCGATCGTATTGCAGGGCTTGCACAAGGTGCTGATGACTATATTTGTAAGCCTGTTGATTTATTAGAACTTGAGCTGCGCATGCGCGCACTTTATAAACGTATTGCAATTAATCAAGACGATGATGAAAGCGAAGAGTTTATAGAGTACGCCGACTTTAAACTCCACCCCGATAACCGCACATTAATTACCTCATCAGGTATTGAATCGCGCTTAACCGAAGCCGAGCACAAAGTGCTAATTTGTTTAATTAGCAACGCAGGCAAAGCAACCTCGCGAGAAAAAATATCAGAAGAAATAGGCCAACCAGATTGGAGCCCAAATGACCGCACTGTGGATGTTTTAATTGGCCGTTTGCGTAAAAAACTATACGATGAAAAAGACCAAAAACGCATTGTAACCGTGCGCGGCAAAGGTTACATGCTCTCAATTTAGCGCATTAAAATTTTAAACGCAGAAAAACGCAGCAAGCTCCGAGCTTAGCACCTTAAAATGATTAAACATTATTGCGGTTCGGTATTATTTCCAGCAGCGTTTAGTTTATTTAGTTAACTGCGCTAGTAACCGCTCAAAAGCGCGATAGTTTAGCGCCTCTTTTAGCTCTTCTAAACTAATATGCTCTGCACCTTTTAAATCACTAATAGTACGCGCCACTTTAATGACCCTATGGTACGAGCGTGGCGATAACGACAGCTTTTCGCTAGCGCGCGCTAAAAACTGCAACTCAGCCGGGGCTAAAGTGCAATGTATATTCATTTCTTTATTATTTAATCGTGCATTAACTTTACCTTGGCGCTTTAGCTGTGCACTGTAGGCCGCCTCTACTCGGGCTCTTACTTGGGCGCTGGTTTCTTCAGGCTCGGTACTTTGTAGTTCAACACTTGTTAGTCGCGGTAGCTCTATTTGTAAATCGATACGATCGATAAACGGGCCTGATACGCGCGATAAATAGCGCATCACTTGGTCAGGTGTTGCTCGCTTATCATTATGACACCCGGTAGGGCTTGGGTTTAGTGCGGCTATAAGCTGAAACTGCGCCGGAAACTCCATTTGCCTTGCAGCCCGCGAAATAACCACCGAGCCGGTTTCCATGGGTTCACGCAGCGAATCAAGTACCTTACGTTCAAATTCCGGAAGCTCGTCCAAAAACAACACCCCGTTATGCGCAAGTGAAATTTCACCCGGTTTAGGGTTTGAAGAGCCACCAACTAAAGCGACTGCCGAGCAAGTGTGGTGTGGGTTTCGAAAAGGCCGTTGGCGCCAATTATTTAAATCAATTGATTGGCCAATAATAGAATACAGTGCAGCCGTTGATATTGCCTCATCGTCTGACATGGTTGGCATTATCGTAGCCATACGCTGCGCTAGCATAGATTTACCCGTACCAGGTGGACCTAAAAAAAGTAGGTTATGGCCTCCAGCGGCGGCTATTTCTAGCACTCGCTTAGCACCGGGTTGGCCTTTAACATCACTTAAATCGAGTAAAAAGTCGGGAGACTGGGCGCAATCTGGGTATTCAATATTTAAAGGTAGTGGCTGCTGATTTAATAAATCCCCCCATACTTCTTGTAACGAGTTAACCGCTTTACGCTTAACGCCGTTCACCAAACTTGCGAGGCTATCGTTGGTAAAAGGTAAAAAGCAGCAACGGTTTTGCTCTTTTGCAGCAAGTACAGAAGGCAAAATGGCATTAACTCCCCGCACTTCACCATTAAGGGCAAGCTCACCGTAAAATTCATATTTATGTATATCTGGACACACTACCTGCCCCGAGGCCACTAAAATACCTACGGCAATGGCTAAGTCGAAACGCCCGCCATCTTTAGGTAAATCGGCAGGGGCTAAATTTACGGTAATACGTTGATCAGGAAAACCAAATTGAGAGTTTTCTAGGGCGCTACGCACCCTGTCTTTTGATTCTTTAACTGAGGCCTCTGGCAGCCCAACAATATTAAATGCCGGTAAACCATTACCTAGGTGTACTTCTACAATAACCTCGGGGGCGTTTATACCCACTTGGGCACGAGAGTAAATGCGAGCTAGCGACATTCCTTATCCTAATTAATGGTTTAATTAATTAGTTTAGTCAGAATATTTAAAAACGTGTACTGTGATTTGCCATTTAATAGCCGCAATACGAAGCAATAAGGTGGTTAGCATTGCCATTACCATGGCAAGTTCGGTCGCGAACGCAAAATGAATTCCCAGCGTATAAACTACACCGCCAGCAATACAGGTAATAGCGTATAACTCACCTTTTAGCAGCATAGGAATTTCGCGAGCAAGCACATCACGGAGCATGCCCCCGAAGCAACCGGTAATTACACCCATAATAATCGCGGTCATATTTGGCATGCCGGCTAGTAAGGCTTTTTGGGTGCCCATTACCGCAAAAAATGCTAAACCAAATGCATCGGCAATTTGTAATGTGTAGTGCGGAATCGACTTTTGCTTGTTAATAAGCCGCGTGGTAATAAATACCGCGGCTAAAATAGCATAAAAAAAACTTTGATCGTGTAGCCAAAATACCGGAACATCTAATATGAGATCGCGAACCGTACCGCCCCCAATCGCTGTTACCGCTGCTAATACTACAACCCCAAAACCATCCATTTTCTTTTCGTGTGCGACCAAAGTACCTGTAACAGCAAACACAGCAATGCCGATTAAATCAAACCAGTGATAAAGTTCAGTCATGTGTAACAACCCAAAATTATTTGTGCCGTTTTAACACAAACTATACAAAGTTTTAAGTAATAACATATTTTTAGAGAAGTTTATAATATTTATAGATATTACTCGGGGGTATAAATCTAAGAGTGCTTTATAGGGAAAGAAATATAAATTTCAGGCATAAAAAAACACGCTTTAACCGTGTCGTTTCATTTTATGTATTTCAGTGGTTGCGGGAGCCAGAGCTTATGAAAGGTGAACCGACGACCTTTGCTGGCTTATGCAGAGCTGAGCCCGACGAGCTATTCATTTCACTGAATTTCAGGCATAAAAAAACACGCTTTTGGCGTGTCGTTTCATTTTATGTATTTCAGTGGTTGCGGGAGCCGGATTTGAACCGACGACCTTCGGGTTATGAGCCCGACGAGCTACCAGGCTGCTCCATCCCGCGCCTGAAATATGTATACTTATTTAGCGTTGCTTACATTACAACGTGGCTGCCAACTCCCTAAAGGAAATTGCTTGCGGGAGCCGGATTTAAAACGACTACCTTTGCTGGCTAATGAAGAGCTGAGACCGACAAGCTTTTCTTTAACTAACATTTTACAGTAACCTCAAACCCCTAAAGGAAATTGGTTGCGGGAGCCGGATTTGAACCGACGACCTTCGGGTTATGAGCCCGACGAGCTACCAGGCTGCTCCATCCCGCGCCTGTTATTTTAAGTCTATCGACTACTTAATTTAATCTCTTAAGTTAGAGTTTACAGTAACCAAACTTTTTAAAAAATTGGTTGCGGGAGCCGGATTTGAACCGACGACCTTCGGGTTATGAGCCCGACGAGCTACCAGGCTGCTCCATCCCGCGCCTGTAATTTCTTTGAAATAGTTTCGTGTTAATAACGAGCCTGTTTCGAAGAGAGCGCTATAATATAGGAATAAACTTATATTGCAAGGCTTTAACTAGTTAATTGTGTTCAACCGAACAAAAAGCAACCAACAAGCACTATAAATAGCTATCTCTGATGTGGGCTTATCATTTTTTGAAACTCCCAATCTGGGTGTCCCATTACAATAAAGTCAGGATTTTCAGTGCTCTCACGCTGGTTATAAGTAAGCGGATTAAATTCTGCATCGGTTATACACCCGCCCGCTTCTTCTACAATAACTTGTGACGCGCCGGTATCCCACTCGCCTGTAGGGCCAATTCGTAAAAAGCAGTCGGCTTTACCCTCGGCAACTATACATGCTTTTAGCGAGCACGAGCCTACTGCAATAGTGGCAAACTGCGTATTTAAATACTGACTGACCGCTTCAATTTTTTGTCTACGGCTTACTGCCAACGTTAGGTTATCGGGTGTTGCTACCGACATTTTTGTGTCGCTACCATTTTCTCGTTTAAATGCCCCCTGATTAGCAGTAGCAAAGTAAGTGATCCCTTTTGCTGGCCAATGAATCACACCTAAAACGGGGTGATTATTTTCAATAAGTGCAATATTAACGGCAAAGTCACCACTTTCTAAAATAAACTCGCCAGTGCCATCCATCGGATCTAATAACCAATAGCGCTGCCAGTTCTTTCTTTGGGCAAGTGCCGGAATAGGCGTTTCTTCCGACATGATAGGGATGTCGGGCGCAAGCGCTTTTAAACCAGCAACAAGCACATCGTTAGACGCTAAGTCTGCTTTTGTAACAGGCGTAGAGTCTGATTTTTCTTGCTGGCCAATATCGTCTTTTTTATAAATAGCCATAATGGCATCGCCTGCACTTTGTGCAAGTTCAATACAAGGCTCTAGTAATTTATTCATTTGCAGCTCCAGACGCTAAATACTTATTTAATAATAGCAAAGCGGCAACACTGCGAGCTTCGGTAAAATCGTCTTGCTCTAATAATGACTGCCAATCTGTTAATGGCCACTTAACAACCACTAAAGGTTCGGGCTCATCACCTTCTAACGTTTGCGGATATAGTTGCTTAGCAAATAAAATATGCATGGTCGCGTTAAAGTAACTTGGCGCCATTGATACTACTTTTAGCGGCTCAAAAAATTCAGCACCAAAACCCACTTCTTCTTTAAGCTCTCTGTTTGCTGCTTGCTGTGGTGTTTCGCCTGGGTCTATCAAGCCTTTAGGAAAGCCTAATTGGTAGTCGTTTGTGCCCGCGCAATACTCACGTACCAGTAGCATTTCGTTATCTGCAGTTATTGGTACAATCATTACAGCCCCGCGGCCACCGCCACGTATGCGCTCATACTGGCGCTCTTCGTCATTAGAAAACTTAAGCTCTAACGATTCAACAGTAAATAAACGGCTTTTAGCAACTACATTGTTACTAATAATTTGAGGCGGAGTTGGGTGCTTTTTCTGTGTCATTGGCGTTATTTTGCTATCATGGCAGTTGTGCTTAATCATAAACTTTTCACAAGGAAAAGCCCATGCTAAATTGGTCAAAAATCGATACCGTTTTACTCGATATGGACGGAACATTACTCGATTTACATTTCGATAGTCACTTCTGGCTTAACGTTGTACCAGAGCAACTTGCGCTCACTCGCAATATTACCCTTGATGAAGCAAAAGCCGATATGCACAAACGCTATCAAGCGGTAAGTGGTCAAATACAGTGGTATTGCTTAGATTATTGGCAAGAGCAACTCAATTTACCGATAATGGAATTAAAACGCCAAACCCAGCACTTAATAAAAGTACGCGAAGATGTGCCCCACTTTTTAACAGAGTTAAAAAAAGCAGGTAAAGAGCTAATTCTTTTAACTAACGCCCACCCTGAAAACGTCATGCTTAAATTTGAACATACCGCGATAGATAATTATTTAGATGGCGTGGTGTCTACTCATCAATACGGAGTGAGTAAAGAGCAGCAAAGTTTATGGCATCAAGTACAAAAGGACTTAGGGTTTAATAAGCAGCGCACTTTGTTTGTTGATGACAGTGTGCCAGTTTTAAATGCTGCCCGAGAATACGGCATTGAACATTTACTTGCGGTGGCCAACCCAGATAGCCAGCAACCACATAATGTAATAGCCGATTACTTAAACGTAACCGACTACAGAAACATAATCTAGCAGCTAGATTATTGTTGTGGGTAACGCGCCACTAGGCCTTGATATACTAACTTTGCAAAGTCGGCATGTTCGGTATCAAGGCTTTTAACGACTTC
The DNA here is from genome assembly GCF_035666335.1 of Pseudoalteromonas sp. CuT4-3. NCBI lineage: Bacteria > Pseudomonadati > Pseudomonadota > Gammaproteobacteria > Alteromonadales > Pseudoalteromonadaceae > Pseudoalteromonas > Pseudoalteromonas sp. CuT4-3. The sequence continues at coordinate 148,540 of NZ_CP142030.1, read as the reverse complement.
GACTAAATGCTCGTTATCTTCTTGGCCATTCCATACTTTGATGTAGCTGCCATCTTTGTAGCCATGATCTTGGCGGAAAAAGTTTAACGTGTTTTTACCTACGTAACCGCGGTATAAATCGTCAATATCCATCCCTATTTGCGCCATACACCCTGCAAACGCGGCCGCGTTAAAGGTTTTATTTGCAACTGCTGAAGCTGCTAATATTTCAAGAGTTTGTTTAAAGTCATCTGCGGCCTGTGGTGCGCTAAGTTCTTGTTCTAGCTGCTTAGCTAACTCTTCGTAAGAGGTTGTTCCGTCAATTCTTAACGACAAACCAAAATGAAATATATCAACCAATTCTAGAATTACTTGCTCGGTGTCTGGGGTTTGTTTTTTCCACCACTTCCAACCGTAATGATCTAGCATTTCTGCACACTCTACCCAAATGGCTCTGTACCACTCAAAGCCTTGGCTAAACCATTGATCATGAACTTTAGTGTTCATGGCATTTTGCATTTCTAGCATTACTACTAGCTTATTTAAGTTGGCTGACATATCGTTTCCACTTGAGCTTTTAAATTACGCTTATGATACAGGCAAATAATAAAAAGTGCATTTTTGATCTATTATAAACAGCACATAAAAACAAGGCAGGAAATAATGATGAGTAAAGTGTTACTACACACCTTGGCGACTATTGTAATGGCTGCTTTTTTAGTAACGAATGCGCAAGCAAGTACAGAAGGAATTGCTGCAGCCCCCGAGCAAGTATCATCATTATTACCGGGCTTAAGCGTGCCTAATATAACGCTCAAAGATCAACATGGTAATAATGTAGAGTTACAAAAGCGCTTTGCTGAAAAAACAACGGTGCTTATTATTTACCGCGGAGGTTGGTGTCCTTATTGCTCAAAGCAACTGGCTAATATACAAAAAATTGAGCAGCAACTCGCTAATTTAAACGCGCAAATTATTGCAGTATCGCCAGATAGCCCAGAAAAACTAGCCCAAAGTAAAATAAGCTCGCCAAATTATTTACTGCTTTCAGATGATAGCCTAACCCTAGCAAAAGCCTTAGGTTTAGCTTATTTTTTAGATGATAAAACAGCCGCTATCTATCGCAATAAGCGCGGTGTTAACTTTGTTGATGCCCAAGGCAAGGTAAACGTCGCTTTACCTGTACCGGCTGTATTTGTAATTGATAAAAGTGGCGTTGTGTATTTTCAGTACGCAAACCCTAATTACAAAGTACGTTTAACAGAGGAGCTATTATTAGCTGGCGTTAAATCAATAGAAAATCAATAATCTGTAGTTATATACCAATCGACTTAAATATTTAATCATTCTAGGGTGCTAAATAGAGCGCTATAAATGCTTAATAACTTTACACAATTGATATTACAAAAAAGGCCAACTAGGTTGGCCTTTTAAACGTTTAACGCGAGCCAGTAAACTCAGCCCACGACTCTATTAAATCTATAAAATCTTCAAAGCCACAACCACTCACTAGGCCATTTTCTTCAAGCATTAAGTCATCATCTTGATAGGCGACTAAATCTTCGCTGTCTTGGTGTAGAGCATGGGCTTCAAATAAGGCTTCGTCTTTAGAGAGTATTAAGTCTATCTCTTGGCCTTTTAACGTTATTGGCTCGTAACTTGTTTTTACCGAGCTAATAAGTGCTTGTACCATCGCGACTTTTTCTTTGCCAATTTCTTCGTTTAACCAGCGGCCAATTAGGGCATGCTCGCTGCTTATTTTAATGCGCAGCCCACTAATAGGGTCACGTATAAATTGATATTCCATAATTTTTACTTTTAAAACGCTAATGCACTAATTATACCCATAAATAGCCTTAAATACCGACCCTAAAACGCAAAATAGCGCCAATGGGCGCTATTAAATAGGTGACATAAAAGCTAACTTCGCGATCTAAAACGTGCAGCATCTATAATCGACCATAAATAAATAATAGGCACGAGTACGAAGCCTACTAATACATAAATAAGTGCGTAACTAATTATAATAGCTAGCGCAAAAAAGATAGCGGCTAAAATTCGCCCTTGTACCAATTGCCCTAAACCAGGAAAAAATATATTACACAACGCTGCAATAACATTACCGCCAGAACCTTGATCAGCCATACTCACCTCTGTAGTTAATTAATTTTAAGTTTTAGTTATTTACTTACTATCACACTTTATGCCAATTTATTAAAGCTTAAAAATCAGATAGTTAAATTACTACTAAATAACTGCTTTAGTATTTTTTACTAAATATAGGTCAATTTGATTATTTTTATTATTAATTATCGTTACTTAAGAGTACAAAAAAGCGGCTAAGGGATTAGTTTTACAAGTATTTTTAGAATAGCTGTTCATAAAAACAGTATTTTATTTAGCCTAACAAAAACACCTGTTATACTGCCCTCATTATTGATTGAAAAGGCGTAACGATGGACGTTTCTGAATTACTCGATGGCTTAAATGACAAACAACGCGATGCCGTTGCAGCCCCACTACAAAACATGCTGGTATTAGCAGGTGCTGGTTCGGGTAAAACACGTGTTTTAGTTCATCGTATCGCGTGGTTAATGCAGGTTGAGCAAGCATCAGCCTATAGTATTTTTGCAGTTACTTTTACCAATAAAGCCGCTAAAGAAATGCGCACCCGTGTTGAAGAAACCTTAAAAGCACCTGTCGGTGGTATGTGGATTGGTACTTTCCATGGTCTATCACACCGTATTTTGCGCGCTCATCACCGTGAAGCAAACCTACCAGAAGCCTTTCAAATTTTAGACTCTGACGATCAACTTAGAATGATCAAGCGCTTATTAAAATCAATGAATATTGATGACAAAAAGTGGCCCGCCAAACAATTTGGCTGGTACATCAGCGCTAAAAAAGATGAAGCCCTGCGCCCTAAAGATATTCAAGCCTACGATATAAACGAGCAAATGATGCTGCGTGTATATGCCGCCTATCAAGAGGCGTGTGACCGTGCTGGTTTAGTTGATTTTGCAGAAATACTGCTACGTAGCTACGAAGTACTTAAAAATAACCCTACGCTACTTCGCCATTACCAGCAGCGCTTTGCCCACATGCTGGTAGACGAGTTCCAAGATACCAATACCATTCAATACGCATGGTTAAAGCTACTTGCTGGTGATACACAAAGCATTATGATTGTAGGCGACGATGACCAAAGTATTTACGGTTGGCGCGGCGCTAAAATAGAAAACATTAAACGCTTTTTAACTGATTTTGACGCCGAAACTATTCGTCTTGAGCAAAACTACCGCTCAACCGCGACCATTCTAAAAGCATCTAATGCGCTAATTAAAAACAATTCAGAGCGCATGGGTAAAAGCCTTTGGACCGATGGTAACGAAGGCGAGCCTATATCAATTTATGCCGCCTTTAACGAGCTAGACGAAGCCCGCTTTGTAAGCAGCAAGCTACGCAGCTGGTTAAATGCTGGTAATGCGTTGCAAGACGCCGCTATTTTATACCGTAGTAACGCGCAATCTCGTGTACTCGAGGAAGCCATGCTACAAGAAGGCTTAAAATACCGTATTTACGGTGGTATGCGATTCTTCGAACGTCAAGAAATTAAAGATGCGCTATCGTACTTACGATTGGTAGGAAACCGCCAAGACGACGCCGCATTTGAGCGTGTAATTAACACCCCTGCGCGCGGTATTGGCGATAAAACACTTAGCCATATACGCGACTGTGCGCGTGCTGAGTCGCTGCCTCTTTGGTACGCAGCTAAAGCAATTGTTGAACAGCAACATTTATCGGGTCGTGCGGCAAGCGCTGTTACAAAATTTGTAGAGTTGGTAGAGCACATAGAAGATAAAATTAGCGACCTTACACTGCAAGAGCAAGCCAAATACACTATCCAAACCTCTGGCCTTATGGCCATGTATCAAGCTGAAAAAGGCGAAAAAGGCCGAGCTCGCGTAGAAAACTTAGAAGAGCTTATCAGTGCCTGCGATCAGTATGAACTCCCCGAAGAAGAAGAGTTTAGCTCACCACTACAAGGCTTTTTAGCTTATACCTCACTTGAGTCTGGTGAAGGCCAAGCCGATGAACACGAAGACGCTGTGCAAATGATGACTCTTCACTCTGCTAAGGGCTTAGAGTTTCCGCTTGTGTTTATGGTGGGCGTTGAAGAAGGCATGTTCCCATCGCAGCAAAGTAATGAAGAGTCAGGGCGCTTAGAAGAAGAACGCCGCCTTTGTTACGTGGGCATGACCCGTGCCATGGACAAACTTTACATAAGCCATGCCGAAAGCCGTCGTTTATACGGCCAAGAAAAGTACCATAGCCCATCGCGATTTTTACGTGAAATACCCGAAGATTGCGTAGAAGAAATTCGTATTAAAACACAGGTATCACGACCGCCTGCTGCAGGACGTTTTAGCGCATCAGTAAGCCATGCTGTATTTGAAGAAAGTGGTTTTAACTTAGGCCAACGTGTACTTCACGCTAAATTTGGTATTGGCACTGTGCTTAATTACGAAGGCAGCGGCGCGCAATCGCGTGTGCAAGTAAACTTTGATGACCTCGGTAGCAAATGGTTAGTAACCGCATATGCACGACTTCAAGCTGTATAAGCACTGTGTTGAGCAATTAACGCAGCAACTAACTGGCGCAAAGCATCGTCAGTTAGTGCTAATTACAGGCCAGCCTACGTGGTGCTATGAGCTATTAAGCGCGTTAACCCGTTCGGATGATGTAAAGCTACTTTCAAGCAGCCTTGCCAATGCAAGTTGGCCTGAGCATACTCATCAACTACTTGGGCAAGAGTTTCCTCATGCCGTTTATGATGGTTTTAGTGGCATTTACCCCGATAAACTCGCTGCATTAGCCGGCACCGTAAAAGCCGGCGGGCTTTTATTTTTATTACTGCCTGATTTACAACATTTAGCCTCATGGCAAGACCCTGCGCTGCAAAGCGTGCAGTCTTATGGGTGTAGTAATCAGCAAAGCTATTTTAATTTACGTTTTTCTCGCCTTTTACAAACGCTACCTGCCATACACTTTGATGAACATACTGACTTTAAACAGCCGCCGCTCAAAAGCAATGTAACAAATAAAATTGAGTATCAGGCGCAGCAACACTGCGTTGAGCAAATAATTAAGGTGGCCACAGGACGTGCGAACAGGCCTTTAATTATTAATGCCGACAGAGGGCGAGGAAAATCAGCCGCGCTAGGTCTTGCAGCCGCAGCATTACATGATAAAAAAATCATTGTATGCGCAACACAATTTAGAGCCACCCATAGCTGTTTTAAGCATTTAGCTAAAACCTTACAGGTGGAATACAAGGCTCAGCAAAAACATTTAGCTAATTTACAATACATGGCGCCCGATGCACTGCTTAATCAGTTGCCGCCATGTGATTTATTACTGGTTGATGAAGCCGCCGCAATACCTGTCCCACTACTGTTAACCATATTAAAGCACTACCCGCGTATAGTCTTTGCAAGCACCTTGGTAGGCTACGAGGGTAATGGCCGAGGCTATACCATTCGCTTTACGCAATATATTAAAGTAAATTACAAAGCGGCAAAAATTGTAAACTTAGAAGAGCCTTTACGCTTTGCCAAGGGCGACCCTCTTGAGCAACATGTACGCACACTCTTTGCTTTAGATGCACAATATAACGAATACCCACCCGCTTTAAATAACATTGAGCATATTGAGGTCACTCAACAGCAACTCGTTGACAATGAGCCTTTACTGCAGCAAATAGTTGCGTTGCTAGCACTTGCCCATTACCAGAGCAGTGTTAACGATTTACGCCAATTACTTGATGCCCCAGCGCAAAGGCTGTTTATTAGTAGATGCGACATGCATGTTGTGGGGGTGTGTTTAATAGCAGTTGAAGGCGGTATGGATGCAGAGCTAGCTAAGCAAGTAATCAGTGGTGAACGCCGCCCACAAGGGCATTTAATGGCGCAATCGCTCGCGCAATTAAGCGCACAGCCAAGCTATTTAACAAAACAAAGCGCACGCGTTATTCGTATAGCTGTTGCACCTAACCTGCACCAACAAGGTGTAGGTAAAGCATTGCTAGCGCATTGCCAACATCAGCTAACCCCCACCTGTAGTTATATAGGTGCAAGTTTTGGGGCTACAGCAGGGCTTTTACGTTTTTGGCAATCTCAGGACTTTAGTGCTGTAAAGCTAGGTTATCAGCGAGATAAAAGCACGGGTGAGCACTCAGCCCTCGTTATTAAAGCATTAAACACATCCACGCAGGGCTTACATACCTTAGCTCAACAATTTAAAAGTGATTTGTTTTATGGTTTATTAACGCACTTTAGCCAACTGGACAGTGAGTTAGTCAGTGAGCTAATAAGTAAATTTATCGATGAATCTAGCGTGCCCAGCCCACCTATAAACACTGCAATTAGTACAATAAATCGCTTTAATACCGCGCCAAAACTATGGTATTTATTTAACCACTCCCCATCCAGCCTAATGGCAACTAAAAGTGAAGATCGCCACTTGCTGATACAAATGGTATTACAAAACCACAGTAATGAGCAGCTAATCAAGCAACATCGTTTAAGTGGAAAAAAAGCATTAGAGCAACAATTTAAACTCGCAGTTAAGTCACTAATTAAAAAACCACACAACCTTTAAGCTATTTATCTATTTTGTTCTATCCTTAAAGCATTACAAGGCAATTAAAGATAAAGGTATGGAATTCATAAACTTTCAAGTGGGCTGTAAAACCATTTCACTTAAAATTCTCGATATTTTACTCACCGAGCGGTTTGATAATAACCTCACTACATTGCCAAATAACAATAAGAGCTTTATTGGTGTAAAAGACTACATGGAAACACCCACGCCGGTGTTCGACCTAGGTGTTATTTTAAATGGCAGCTCTACAGAGCAAAGTAATAAAAAAGCACTTAATGAGCTAAGAACTTGGCAAGCCTCGCTTAATGATTGGTTTAGCCAATTTGAAAAAAGCATCGCGCAACAGAGCCACGTAATAACAAACGATAAAACTCAGCTGCACAACATCGCCGTATTTTATAAAGAGTTTAAAACTGACAACAGTGACCTAAAAACTATCATAGAAAAACTTGATGAGCCTTTTCAAGCGCTAGTAACAACTACAGATCGCGCAGTTAGTACTCATAACGAGCAAGACTATAAACAAGCCAGTAAATATTTAGCGAGTATAAAGCGCAACAGCTTTATGCAATTACAACGACTGTTTGATGCGGCAAAAGAGCAAATAACACTCGATTATAAACCTATTATTGTTTTTACTACTAAAGATGGGCTCAACCCGCATATCGGATTACTAGTAGATAAAGTAGAGGACAATATAGATTATAAAAAAGAAGACATTAAGCCACTCGATAAATTAACCGATGTAGGCTTTGATATAGACCCGCAAACCAAAGGCATGATGCGAGGGCTAATAAAGTTAGCCGAAAAACACAGTGTTTTAATAGACCCTAGCGCAATATTTAGACCTGATCATTTAGCACAAGAGGAAGACGAAGAAACACAAGCGTATGGTTTATTCTAAAAATAAAAAAGCCGAGAAGGCTCTCGGCTAATTAACTTATAGCAACACGTTATACAGTAGCTATAATATCTTCAACAGGTAAACGCGCTTTAGGTTTGCCAAAGTTCCAATCTTCTTCTTCAACTGGGTAACCCATTGCAAGTGCCACTTCACAAATATGACCATCAAGCTCTTCGCTAAACTTCTCACCGATTAACTCTGGATCAACACCTTCCATAGGCGTAGATGCAATATTTAAACGCGCCAGTGTATGCATAATGTTACCCAGCGCTAGGTAAACTTGTGCTTTAGTCCAGCTGCCATTGTAGCCATTTTCATCCGTATTCATTTCAGCAAAAGCGTAGGCACCCATAAAGCTATCACGCATTTGCGCTGGTAAGTGACCAGAGCTCACTTCAACATCCACACGTTTAACAAACTTCTCTTTAGTAAACTTAGGATCGTAAGCTAATAACAGCGTATGCGACGCTTCTTTAGCGTGTAATTGATTAAACTGGTGCTTGTTAGCAAATGTATCGTGCAAACGCTGCTTAGCTTCATCACTTTCTACCAATACAAACTTCCAAGGTTGAGAGTTAATTGAAGAAGCAGACAAGCGAATAGCTTCTTTAATTACGTCAAGATCCGCCGATGAAATACGTTTGCTCGTATCGTATTTTTTAGCCGTGTAACGGTTATGTAAGTCTTTAATAATTTGATGAGACATGCTCTTCTCCCCTTTGGTAAGGTATGTAAATACAAGATGGGGCAAGTTTATAGGGTTTGCTATCAATTGATAATTAGCAAAATACTTAAAAGACTTTCTAAAAAAATTTGATAATAGATCAAGCTCATACCTTTTGGGGTAACAGTTTAATTGCTGCGGGAATGGTCGTTACGAAACATATAGAGGCGGATACTGTTGTTGCTGGTAATCCAACTCGTGAGATAAGAACACTATATTTACCATACAAAGATGTGCGGCGAGCCTTATCCGCGGGTTTCGTGATACTCAACCCACGCTACGGAGGTCGAGGAGACTGTGTAAAGGCAGGTATTTCTCTTTTCTGCAGACGTAAAAAAGCCCGGCTCTTTCGAGTCGGGCTTTCTTGTATTTGAAGCCTGGCGATGTCGTAGTGCCCACAGCGGTAGAGAGTCACATAGCAAATGGGACATTATCATTGTGTCGGGTCGGCCTTCCGTGGGGCTCGCCTTCGAGCTGTTTTGTTTGAATACTGAGTTTGGCATGGGTTCTTGGTTATTTACTAAATCCCAGACAGCAAAAAACCCGTCACATCGCTGTAACGGGTTTCTCTTATTTGGAGCCTGGCAATGTCCTACTTTCACATAGCAAATGCTACACTATCATCGGCGCTGTTTCGTTTCACTACTGAGTTCGGCATGGGGTCAGGTGGGTCCAAAACGCTATGGTTACCAAGCAAATTAGGTGCAAAGGATTAATGACAAGCACGTAGTGCTTCTTTTTCCTTTGCGCAAGGTGCCTCAACTTTAACGCTACGCGCTAAGAGTCACCTCATAAATTTGGAAAATTCTGATAATATTTTTTAAGTCTAAGTATTTATCTACTTTAGCTATTAACTTCTGTCGCTTGTTTCTGTCACAAAACGCGTTTGGCGTTGTATGGTTAAGCCTCACGGGTAATTAGTACAAGTTAGCTTAATGGCTCACACCACTTCCACATCTTGCCTATCAACGTTGTAGTCTTCAACGGCCCTTCAGAGACTTTAAAAGTCTAGTGAGAAATCATCTCGAGGCCTGCTTCGCGCTTAGATGCTTTCAGCGCTTATCAGTTCCGAACGTAGCTACCGGGCAATGCCATTGGCATGACAACCCGAACACCAGCGGTTCGTTCACTCCGGTCCTCTCGTACTAGGAGCAACCCCTCTCAATTCTCAAACGCCCACGGCAGATAGGGACCGAACTGTCTCACGACGTTCTAAACCCAGCTCGCGTACCACTTTAAATGGCGAACAGCCATACCCTTGGGACCGACTTCAGCCCCAGGATGTGATGAGCCGACATCGAGGTGCCAAACACCGCCGTCGATATGAACTCTTGGGCGGTATCAGCCTGTTATCCCCGGAGTACCTTTTATCCGTTGAGCGATGGCCCTTCCATTCAGAACCACCGGATCACTATGACCTACTTTCGTACCTGCTCGACGTGTCTGTCTCGCAGTTAAGCTGGCTTCTACCATTACACTAACCGTACGATGTCCGACCGTACTTAGCCAACCTTCGTGCTCCTCCGTTACTCTTTGGGAGGAGACCGCCCCAGTCAAACTACCCACCAGGCACTGTCCGTAACCCCGATTCAGGGGCCAACGTTAGAACATCAAAACTACAAGGGTGGTATTTCAAGGACGACTCCACAACAACTAGCGTCGCTGCTTCAAAGTCTCCCACCTATCCTACACATGTAGGTTCAATGTTCAGTGCCAAGCTGTAGTAAAGGTTCACGGGGTCTTTCCGTCTAGCCGCGGGTACACAGCATCTTCACTGCGATTTCAATTTCACTGAGTCTCGGGTGGAGACAGCGTGGCCATGGTTACACCATTCGTGCAGGTCGGAACTTACCCGACAAGGAATTTCGCTACCTTAGGACCGTTATAGTTACGGCCGCCGTTTACCGGGGCTTCGATCAAGAGCTTCGTCCGAAAACTAACCCCATCAATTAACCTTCCGGCACCGGGCAGGTGTCACACCGTATACGTCATCTTGCGATTTTGCACAGTGCTGTGTTTTTAATAAACAGTCCCAGCCACCTGGTCACTGCGGCTCCCGTCCGCTTAGAGAGTAAATCTCATCACAGATAGGAGCGTACCTTCTCCCGAAGTTACGGTACGATTTTGCCTAGTTCCTTCACCCGAGTTCTCTCAAGCGCCTTAGTATTCTCTACCTGACCACCTGTGTCGGTTTGGGGTACGATTCGGTATAATCTGAAGCTTAGAGGCTTTTCCTGGAAGTATGGCATCAGCAACTTCACACCCTTGGGTGCTCGTCTCGTGTCTCAGCCTAACAGCAACCCGGATTTACCTAAGTCACTAGCCTACTCACTTTCACATGGACAACCATCGCCATGCTTGCTTAGCCTTCTCCGTCCCCCCATCGCAATTATACCAAGTACGGAAATATTAATCCGTTTCCCATCGACTACGCCTTTCGGCCTCGCCTTAGGGGTCGACTTACCCTACCCTGATTAACATGGGATAGGAACCCTTGGTCTTCCGGCGTGCGGGTTTTTCACCCGCATTATCGTTACTCATGTCAGCATTCGCACTTCTGATACGTCCAGCATACCTCCCGGTACACCTTCAACCGCTTACAGAACGCTCCCCTACCACTCATCCTAAGATGAATCCGCAGCTTCGGTGCATAGTTTAGCCCCGTTACATCTTCCGCGCAGACCGACTCGACCAGTGAGCTATTACGCTTTCTTTAAAGGATGGCTGCTTCTAAGCCAACCTCCTGGCTGTCTGGGCCTTTCCACATCGT
>NZ_CP142030.1:37500-132500 GCF_035666335.1 Pseudoalteromonas sp. CuT4-3 | reverse complement strand
GTTGCGCTTTCTTTGAATAGTAGGCTTTGTTAAATCATCTAGCAATGCGGTTTTATCATAATGTGATAAAGGAATGCTGTGCTCTATATACTCTTCTATTTCATGCAGGTTATAAGCGTACTGCTCACATGCAAAGCTAATTGCATGACCTGATGCGCCCGCACGACCTGTACGGCCAATACGGTGAACGTAATCTTCACAATCATCTGGCAGGTCAAAGTTAAATACATGACTGACCTCAGGGATATGTAGCCCACGTGCTGCCACATCGGTTGCCACTAAAAAGTCTAATTCGCCTTTGGTGAATTGCGCTAATATAGATTGGCGTTTTTTCTGGTTTACATCGCCAGTGAGCATACCTACTCGGTGGCCATCGGCTTTTAACCAGGCATACACTGTTTCACAGCTGTGCTTTGTATTGGCAAACACAATGGCTTTCTCTGGCCATTCTTCCTCAATTAAAGTTAATAGCAGCTTAATTTTATCTTCTTGAGAAGGATGAAATAGCTCTTCTTTAATTCGCTTACCTGTTTTAACGTCTGGCTCGATTTGAACGTGCTCAGGATTGGTCATATGTTCAAAGGCAAGTTCTTGCACGCGATAAGAAAGCGTGGCAGAAAATAATAGATTTAATCTATCTGCTGTATCTGGCATACGGCGGAACATGTAACGAATGTCTTTTATAAAGCCTAAATCGAACATACGATCGGCTTCATCAAGCACAACTACCTCAATTTCATTAAGGGTGTAACAGCCTTGCTTGTACAAATCGATTAGTCGACCTGTAGTACCAATTAAAATATCAACGCCTTTTTCTAATTGTGCACGTTGTTTTTCGTAATCTTCGCCACCATATACTAAACCTAAGTTAAGATTACAGTGCGGCGCTAAAATTTTAGCATCTTTGTGTATCTGAATCGCAAGCTCCCGAGTCGGGGCCATGATCAGGGCTCTTGGATGTTTACTAGGTGCTTTGCTAGATTGTAATAACCGATGGCACGTGGCAGTTAAAAACGCCAACGTTTTGCCCGTACCTGTTTGTGCTTGGCCCGCGATATCGCGTCCGTCACAAATAAAAGGTAGGCATTTTGCTTGAATGGGTGTGCAATATTCAAACCCACTTTCGGTTAAACCGGCAACCACTTCCGGTGCGATAGCAAAGTCTGAAAACTTTTTATCGGTCAAATGTGTCTTAGTCATAGCGTTTAAGCATAACGTTTAAACTTGCAATAAGAAACAAGAGTGTTTAAATACGCACTAAATATTTCGCCTAACTAAATCGGAGAGCGCAATGAGCGAGAAAATAATCCAAATTACTGACGATAGCTTTGAAGCCGACGTATTACAATCAGACAAGCCTGTACTAGTAGATTTTTGGGCTGAGTGGTGCGGACCTTGTAAAATGATCGCCCCTATCCTTAATGAAGTAGCTGATGAATATGAAAGCCGTGTAACAGTTGCTAAATTAAACATCGACCAAAACGCGGGTACACCGCCTAAATTTGGTATTCGTGGTATTCCTACTCTGCTTATTTTTAAAGACGGCCAAGTAGCTGCAACGAAAGTTGGTGCGCTTTCTAAAACTCAACTTATTGAGTTCTTAGAAAACAATATCTAAGTAAAAATTAAAAAAAAGGGCGTTTTTGCCCTTTTTTTGTGTTTATTTTGTATAAAGACTGGACGCTATGCCAGTGAACTGCTAGTTTATAAAGCCAACTAATCCTTAGTTATATTCAACAAACCTCACTCAACTATCAAAGCGATTTTGAGTATGACAATTGTAATAAAGAACCCACCAATATGCATTTACGCGAATTAAAAGACAAGTCTATAAAAGAACTTGTAAACTTAGCTGAGTCCATGGGGCTCGAAAACGTAGCCCGCTTAAGAAAGCAAGATATCATTTTTGCTATTCTTAAAGCACACGCCAAAGGCGGAGAGAACATCTTCGGTGGCGGTGTACTAGAGATTTTACAAGATGGTTTTGGTTTTTTAAGATCATCAGAAGCATCTTACTTAGCTGGCCCAGATGATATTTATGTATCTCCAAGCCAAATTCGCCGTTTCAGCATGCGTACTGGCGATTCTATTTCAGGGCTTATTCGTCCACCTAAAGATGGCGAACGTTACTTTGCTTTATTAAAAGTAAATGAAGTTAACTTCGATAAACCTGAAAACTCTCGCACTAAAATTCTTTTTGAAAACCTTACCCCACTACATGCAAACGAACGTTTTCGTATGGAACGCGGTAACGGCAGTAAAGAAGACATTACCGCTCGTGTACTTGATTTAGCATCTCCAATTGGCCGTGGCCAACGTGGTTTGTTAGTAGCACCGCCTAAAGCGGGTAAAACAATGCTACTGCAAAACATTGCACAATCAATTACTCACAATCACCCAGATGTTACATTAATGGTTTTACTTATTGATGAGCGTCCGGAGGAAGTAACCGAGATGCAACGCCTCGTTAAAGGTGAAGTTATTGCATCAACGTTTGATGAGCCAGCTTCTCGCCACGTACAAGTTGCAGAAATGGTTATTGAAAAAGCAAAACGTTTAGTTGAGCACAAAAAAGATGTGGTTATCTTGCTTGATTCAATCACCCGTTTAGCGCGTGCTTACAACACTGTTATTCCTTCATCAGGTAAAGTACTTACCGGTGGTGTTGATGCTAACGCACTGCACAAGCCTAAGCGCTTCTTTGGTGCTGCACGTAATGTTGAAGAAGGCGGTAGCTTAACAATTATAGCTACAGCACTTATCGACACGGGCTCTAAAATGGATGAAGTTATCTACGAAGAGTTTAAAGGTACCGGTAACATGGAACTACACTTAAATCGTAAGATTGCTGAAAAGCGTGTATTCCCTGCCATCGACTTTAACCGCTCTGGTACGCGTCGTGAAGAACTACTTACTAAGCCAGATGAGCTACAAAAGCTGTGGATTTTACGTAAGATTGTTCATGAAATGTCAGAGATTGATGCAATGGAATTCTTAATTGATAAGCTTTCTATGAGCAAAACGAACGATGAATTCTTCGATTCGATGAAACGCCAATAAACGCGTTTTCGTTACATAAAAAAAGCGCCTAGGGCGCTTTTTTTATGTTTAAACGACTAATACCAATCGGCTTAGATATTTAGCCTTTCTAGCATACTAAATAAAGCGTTAATGGCGTTATAAATTTCTTATGTAGAGCAACTTCGTGTCAAAATTCATGCCTTCTTACCACTCTATTTATCTGTCGCTATAAATGTCTAATAACCTAACACGATTGGTATAATTAACTCTCGTTATATTTTTTAAGTACACGCTGTAATTCATCTACAAGCTTTTGAATGTGTTCTTTGCTTTGGCTTTGTTTATTGAGTAAAGCCATATCGAGATTTTTAGCGGCTTTGGCAATATCGTCTAACGCAAACATTTGCGCAGCGCCTAAAATACGATGGCTGTCTTTTTGTAGTGCCTCTAGGTCATTACTATTATGGTGCTGACTTATGGTTTCGCTTTCAAACGTGAAGCTTTGCTTAAAACTTGTTACTAAGTCGCTCATGTCTATCTTAGCTGTATAGGCTGCCTCTTGTTTTGCTTCACCTAAATGCTGGGCAAGGGTGTTATAAAACGCGTTTTTATCTAATGGCTTACCTAAATACCCTGTAAACCCTAGGGCAAGATAATCATCAACTTCATGGCTCATTGCATTGGCCGTTAAAGCAAAAATAGGCGCTTGAAAGCCGCACTGTTGCAACAACGAAAACGCAGCGCGCCCGTCCATAATAGGCATTTGTATATCAAGCAGCACTAAATCTGGGTATATTTGTAGGCACTTCTCAACCGCTTGCTCGCCATTTTCTACCGCAATAACTTCAAGCCCCATAGAACGTAAATAACGACTTATGAGTCTGCGATTGTCGGGATGATCCTCAGCCAGTACTACACGCCCGGTTAACTGCTTAACCTGTTCAGCGGTGTTTACATGTTCGTACTCATCTAGCTCTTTTTCAACTTCTATACAGGGTAAAAACAGCGAAAACTGACTTCCGCGTTTAAACTCACTTTGTACGCTAATGTAGCCGCCCATCATAGAGGCTAGCTGTTGAGACAAACTAAGCCCTAATCCGGTGCCACCAAAGCGGCGGCTAATACTGTTATCGGCTTGGCTAAAGCATTCAAATATTTGTTTTAGCTGTGATGAATTCATGCCAAGACCGGTGTCTTTCACTATAAAAACAAGCCCTTGCTCGGTTTTGTTTAAAGACACAACTACCTGCCCCGCCTGCGTAAACTTAACAGCATTAGCACATAAATTAATGAGTATTTGCTTCACCCGCATTAAATCG
Organism: Pseudoalteromonas sp. CuT4-3; assembly: GCF_035666335.1. Lineage (NCBI taxonomy): Bacteria > Pseudomonadati > Pseudomonadota > Gammaproteobacteria > Alteromonadales > Pseudoalteromonadaceae > Pseudoalteromonas > Pseudoalteromonas sp. CuT4-3. The sequence continues at coordinate 128,160 of NZ_CP142030.1, read as the reverse complement.
AGCTTGGTATAAAACGCATTGCCTACATGGTTATCAAAACGAATTTGTAAATGCTTCGCCTTAGCCTGCGTAATAAACATGGCATGTACATCGCTAACTAGCTGCACTATGTCAAAGCACGAAATATTAAGCTCTAATCTGTTTGCTTCTATTTTACTTAAATCGAGTACGTCATTAATTAAACTTTTTAAGTGATCGCTATGTCGTTGAATTATTTTTAATTCATCTTGTAGGTTTTCAGGCTCGTAAAAACCATTAATTAAATCATCTGTTTGGCCTAAAATAGCGGTGAGCGGGGTTCTAATTTCATGGCTAATATTTGCCAAAAACTGGCTTTTAACATCATTTGCTTCTCGCAACTCTTGGGCAATAGCTTGTAGCTCTGCTGTACGCTGCGCAACTTGTTCTTTTAATAACTGCTTGGCACGCTTTTCAGCGCCCCGACGATAAAGCGCGGTGCCCGTTACAATTACTAAAAATAATAAAACAAAAATAAAAACCGTAAGCTGCGAACGTTGGCTCATTTTTAACTTTTGTACTTTTCGCTCTTGCTTAAGTTTTTGAATTTCTTGATTTAACTGAGTAGCTTTAAATTGATTTTGCAGTACAGCTAAAGCGCTGGTAATTGTTTCGCTATTTATACCGCGCTGCTTTGCTACAAACTTTTCGTGCAGAGTTAATGCCTCAGCGTAGTTGCCTTTGCTTGCCTCTAGGAGCGAGCGTGTACCAAAAGCATCGCGCTTTATACGCACACTATTATATTGTGTGGCCAAATCGGTTGCTTTATCTAAGCTTTTTTGCGAATCAGCAAGCTCGCCTCTCACAAATTGTATTTTAGCCAATGCATGTAAGGCGTTAAGCTCTAAACTGTGATTAGCAATTTTAAGGGCATTTTGTACCCCCAATTTAGCTTGCTCGTAGGCAACATCCACGTTATTAAGAATTAAATTGATGTTTGCTAAATTAGTATATTGGGTAGATAACTTATTATAATCATTGGTAGAAATATAATAGCGCAGTGCCATTTGATAATAATGCAGCGCTAAATCAAATTGCGAACTTTCGCAGTAAGCAACCCCTAAATTATTGTTAACTTGCGCTATACCGCTGGTATCAGCTAATTTTTGATAAACTTTAAGTACTTCTTTATAAAATAAAATGGCGCTTTCGTAACGTGATAACCTTATGTACACCCCTGCTATATTTAGCAAAATATCAGCTTGGTCTTGAGCACTGCCCTTTTTCTCATAAATCTCTTTTGCTTTTAAATAATATTCGAGCGTTAGCTCCATATTATTCATTTCGAAGTACGCTAAACCAATATTACTAAGCAGGTTTGCAAGCTCTACTTGCTTATTGTTTTTTTCAACAATCACCATGGCACGGCTATATTCAACAATAGCTTGCTGAAAATATCCCTGAAAATAAAACACAACGCCTTGCATTTTAATGGCTCTAAAGTGCATATCTGGTAGGTAGTTTAAGGAAGTGTGCTGTTCTAATTTTTTAAAATATAGCAGGGCATTTTCAAAATCATCTGAGGAGAAGGCTAAATCGGCAAGTTCAGAATACACACTGACCTTTTGGGATTCTGTAATATTTTTTGCTTCAAGCAGTGCATTACCGAGCGTGAGTTTTACATCCCACTGCTGCTCTTTTTTAAATTCATCAAATAAAGATACACTATTTTGAGCAAAGCTTGGCAGTATGAACACACAACATAAAACAAATAAAAGGCACTTCAATTTGCCTTGCATAATATTATTCCTTCAAACTTTAGCTTTAGTCAGTGTAATCTTTATTGAAGATACACAACAAAACGAGTGCAAACAATGCTTAACCCCCTGATTGATGAGATTTTTGAGCTACTTTTAACTCAGCGTGTTTGGAAAGTTCATACCTTAGCTGCAACGCTCGCTCAACAAGGGGTGTTACCACCTTTAGATGCAAACCCTGAGCAAAATTTATTTAAAAAGAATTTTTTAATTATGAATGCTTTATTTGAGCTGCAAACACAGCTATTACCCAAGCACTTAATTATATCGTCATTACATATTGAACTTGTAGAGGCAAGTAGCAATGTAGCAACACAATCCCATTTAAAAGGTTACTATTTAAACTGGGAAAACTACGACACCAGTGCCAAAGACATAGAGGCATTATTAGATAGTTTTTGGCAGCAATTTAACCCACTAATAAAGCAACCAGTTGGGCAAATTGAGCCATTACTTAAGGCTTGGCAACTACCGCCAAACTTTAGCCTGGCTATGCTACAAAAGCGCTGGCGGCAATTGGCATTAAAACATCATCCCGATAAGCAAACTGGGAGTGCATGTAAATTTAGACAAATAAGAGCCGAGTATGAGCAGCTAAAGCTAGCTGCTCAAAACAGGTAATTAACGGGTAAGGCGACGGGCACGAATTTTACGTCCTTTAATATTGCCCTCGGTTAATTTACGTAGCGCAGGTTTTGATGCATTGCGCTCAACGGCTACAAAGGCAACGTTATCGAGTACATTTATTTTACCTACTTGGCGTCCTGCAACACCATCTTTGCCAGTAAGTGCACCTAAAATATCACCAGCGCGCACTTTTTGCTTTTTGCCCGAGTCAATCATTAGGGTAACCATTTCAGGCTTGTAAGGCGGCTTTTCTAATAAACTAAAAGCAGGCATTGGCTCTGGCAAAAAGTCTCGTTCGTAATGGTCGCCTATTTGCGCCACTTTAAACTGCTCAGCTTCACCGTAAATAGAGCACGCAATGCCTTTTTTACCCGCTCGGCCTGTACGCCCTACACGGTGCACATGGGTTTGTGGGTCGTGTGCTAAATGGTAATTTATTACCATGTCCATGTCGTCAATATCTAAGCCTCGCGCGGCAACATCGGTAGCAACTAATATTGAGGCACTTTTATTAGCAAAATGAATTAACGTACGTTCGCGATCACGCTGCTCTAAATCACCGTGCAACGCCACTGCGCTAAAGCCTTCACTTGCTAAATCATCACAAACTTGTTGTGTTTCTACCTTGGTATTACAAAAAACAACACAGCTTTGTGGTGTAAATTTAAGCAGTAATAATTTAAGTGTTGAGTAACGCTGTTTGTTGTTATCCATTTTGTAAAAGTATTGCTTTATTGTGCTTTTTTCTTGCTCTTCTTCTACTTTTATCATCTCTGGATTTTTTAATACGCGCTTTGCAATAGCTTCAATTGCACGCGGAAAGGTTGCACTAAATAACAACGTTTGACGATTTTGCGGTATGCGCTCAATAATGGCATCAAGGGTATCTTGAAAACCCATATCAAGCATTTGATCTGCCTCATCAAGTACCAGCGTTTCAACATCGTCTAAACGCAGTGTGCCTTTACGAATATGATCGTCCACTCGCCCAGGTGTACCCACAATAATGTGCGCGCCATGCTCAAGCGAGCCTATTTGTGGGCCAATAGAAACCCCGCCACACAAGGTTAAAATTTTAATATTGTGAATACCGCGGGCAAGTTTGCGCATTTCTACTGCCACTTGCTCGGCCAGTTCGCGCGTTGGACAAAGTACAAGCGATTGAATACGAAAACGTTTTACATTTAATTTAGCTAACACACCCAAACTAAAAGCAGCAGTTTTACCTGAACCGGTTTTTGCCTGTGCAATAATGTCTTTACCTTCAAGTACAGGTGGCAGGCTTTGCGCTTGTACAGGCGTCATTTGCGAGTAGCCAAGTGTTGATAAATTATCAACTAAACCAGCAGGTAAAGCCAAAGATGAAAATGCAGTAGAAGTCACAATAAATTCCAAAATAATAAAAACAACACAGGGCTTAGCCCCAAAATATGGCTCTATAATAGCAGAATTCAGGTTAGGCAACCATTAATACCCGATGTGCATTATTTTACGATGCGTTAATCCTTGTTAATAAAAAAGTTGCAAATGATACTAGTTTTCATTAAGATCCTCGAAAAATTTTAACACCCTAACACTGGATGTAATTGATGAAACTAAACTCACTGTACGTAGCACTTGTTGGTGCCATTAGCACAAGCGCCTTTGCCGCACCTACTGACTTAGAGCGAATTGAAGTTAAAGGTAGTTATTTTAACGACTACAAAGTCGACAACGCCAACGGAGCAATGAGAACATCAGCGTCATTGTTAGAAACAGCGCAATCAGTAACGGTTATTAGCGATACAATAATTAGCGAGCAATTAGCAACCACACTTGGCGAAGTGCTTACTAACGATGCAAGTTTAACTGCCGGCTCTCAACAACGTAACCGTGAAGTATTTAACTTACGCGGCTTTGAACTTAGCTCTTCAACAGGCTACTTACGTGACGGACACCAACATTGGTCTCACTACCAGCAACCGATTGAAATTCTACAACAAGTAGAAGTTATTAAAGGCCCATCAAGTATTTTATACGGACAATCAGGTCCAGGTGGCTTGATTAACATGGTGACAAAAAAGCCTACGGCAACTACATTATTTAACGCCAGTGCAGATGTAGACCAACATGGCTCTACCCGCTTTATGCTAGACGCAGCTGGTGCACTTACCGACGCTGAAGATTTACGTGCACGCGGTATTTTAGTAAAACAAGATGTTGATTACTGGCGCGAATACCAAAACGGCGAAAACCGTGAACGCGACCGCTTTTTAGGTGCTGTAATTGTTGATTACGATTTAAGCGACAACGCATTAGTACGTGTACATTACGACCGCACAGACGACGAAGCAGGCCTTGATACAGGTGCATGGATAGATGACAACGCTAATGTGATTGGCGATGACAAAACCATTCGCGATATGTCTTGGGCGTTTACCGACATAACGGTAGAAAACTTAGGCGTAGATTTTGAAGTGTACTTAAACGATCACTGGCAAGTTAAGCTTGGTTACAACGAGCAAACATTTGAGCGCCAGCGTTTTGAGTCTGCACCTCGTAAGCCAAGCACATTCGTAGAAGGCGATAGCTATGAGTCGCGCCCTTACGACCGTTTTGACGATTGGCAGTTTAAAACCGCATTTATTGATTTTGTTGGCGAATTTAAAACCGGTAGTTTACAACATCAGTTTTTAATTGGTGCAAACTCACTAGATTACTATTACGGGCAACGCCGTACATCAGCAGAGTATTTTAATTTTGCTGCAGGCCAAAACGAGCCAAGCCGCCCAACAGTAAGCTATAAATCAGATGATACTATTAGCGAAACTGAATACGACTACTACGGTATTTACGTTCAAGACTTAATTACTTTCTCGCCACAGTGGCAAGTATCATTAGGTGGCCGTTACGATGAGCAAAACAGAGAAGGCGCAGATAACGAGTCGTTCGTACCAAAAGTAGGTGTGCTTTATCACCCTAACCCTTCTGCGACTATTTATGCTAGCTACTCAGAAGGTTTTGAGCCACAAGGTAGCGATACATTAGTAAGCGAAACTGACATCAACAACGGTATGAAGCTTGATGCTGTAACCTCTGAGCAAAAAGAAATTGGTGTTAAATGGCAACTATTTGATGACCGCCTAATGTTAAGCGGTGCTGTATTTGATATTAGCAAAAAAGGCACCTTAGTAACCGAAGCACTTGAAGTGCCAGTGGGCGAATTTACCTCTGAAACAAACCAAGTAGGCGAGCAACGCCATAAAGGGCTTGAGCTAAGCGCGCAAGGTGCAGCTACCGACCGCTTATTTGTTATGGCATCAACTATGTACTTAGATGCAAATTTTGAGCGTGACGAAGACCTACAAGGTAAACGCCCTACTGATGCTCCTAAATGGTCTGCATCACTTTGGACTCGCTATGAGTTAAACGACACCATTGCATTTAATGCCGGTGCATTTTATGAAGGTGAGCGCTTTGCCGATAGTGCAAACACAGTAGTAAAAGATGCTTACACACGAGTAGATGTAGGTGCAACTTACAAACTTAAAGTAAGCAAAACCGATGTAAACCTTCGTTTAAACATTGAAAACCTATTAGACGAAAACTACTTAGGCGGCGGTGGCTTAAACAACGTTACCGTGGGCGAAGGCACAAATGTACGCCTAGCAGCTCAATTTAGCTTTTAAGTTATAAAACTTATACTTATAAAGCCCGCACAATAATAATTGTGCGGGCTTTTTACTGCCTATTAAAAACACCACTGCATTCATCTCATCTATTTTTTAAAGCCTTTAAAAAGTGCTCTAATACACTTAATTATAAAAAGGCTTACTCTATATGAAAAAAATTATTACAGCGCTACTAATGACTAGCAGCCTCAGCGTTAGCGCAAACAATGCAGAATTCACCACAATGCAATTACAACAGGTTGATGAGGTGCGCACTGCTGCACTTAAAAGCCATTTAAGCTACGAGCTACTCGAGTCACTCACAACAGAAGTTGGCCCTCGCTTACCCGGCACTGAAAACGATAAAAAAGCAGTAGCATGGGCTAAAGCAAAATTTAACGAACTTGGTTTTGATAAAGTATGGCTTGAAGAAGCAACATTTCCAAAATGGCGCCGTTATAGCGAAAGCGGAAAAATACTCACCCCAAGTGAGCAACCTCTGCATTTAACTGCGCTGGGTAATAGTGTAAGCACACCCGATGATGGCATTAGCGCACCGGTTGTACTGTTTGAAACATTGGATGAGCTAATTGCAGCACCAGCAAATAGCTTAGAAGGTAAAATTGCCTATATTAATTACCGCATGAACCGCGACATAGACGGCAACGGATACGGCCCCGCAGTAAAAGCACGTGCCACAGGCGCAATTGAAGCTGCAAAAAAAGGCGCGGTTGCTTACATGATGCGCTCAGTGAGCACAGCTCACCATCGCTTTGCTCACACTGGTGGTAGTTACTATAAAGAAGGGGTTAAAAAAATACCTAACGTAACTATTGCCAACCCGGATGCGGATCAAATAGCGCGCTTAGTGGCCTTAAACAAAAAGGTAACGGTTAATATAAATGTACAAACACAAAGCCTAGGAGAAGGCACAAGCTATAACGTTATAGGCCAATTTAATGGCACCGAAAACCCAGAACAATATGTGTTAATTGGTGGCCACCTAGACTCATGGGATTTAGGCACTGGCGCATTAGATGATGGCGCAGGTGTTGCGTTAACAATGGCTGCGGCTAAACACATTAGCGATGTTAAACGCCCTAAGCGCAGTATTCGTGTTGTACTGTTTGCAGCAGAAGAGCTTGGACTTTGGGGTGCAAAAGCTTACTTTGCACAACATAAAAGCGATTTACATAATATAGTTGCAGCTGCTGAGTCGGACTTTGGCGCCGATGTCGTATATGGTTTTGAGTCAAATGTTAATGCGGCTTCTCTGCCAGTAGTGCGTGCCATAGCAAAAGAGCTGGCTGCGTTAAACATTGAGTACATTGGTAAAAACCAGGCTAACGGCGGGCCAGATTTAATCCCCTTAAAAAAAGCGGTGTCGGCACCTATATTTGAGTTAGCTCAAGATGGCACTGATTACTTTGATTACCATCACACAGCTGATGACACACTCGATAAAGTAACGCCTGCTAAACTGCGCCAAAATACCGCTGCGTATGCTGTATTTGCGTTAATGGCAGCAGATGCCAAAACAACAATTCAACCGAAAGCGCAGGCTAACTAATAACTGACATACTTACTTACAGTTTGTCGCTTTGATAAACGCACTCCTTGTTTTACCTTTATATAAATTAAATAAAACAAGGAGTGTGCGGGCATGTTGCTTTTCAATACGAGTCAGTCGTTTCCTCATTTTGCACAAATACAGTGCTGCCCTAACTGCCATAGCCGCGCCTATCATCTAATAAACCAAAGTCGTTTTTTACGCTTTACGGTTATTCCTGTTCTACCTTTAGCACTAAACTATAAATACGAATGCTATCAATGCGGCCATAATGCGCCTGTAAAATTAAAGCAGTTACCGACGTTTGAAATTTTCACTCTACCTAAATACTTTATAGGGGTATTTTTAGCGTTATGGGTGGGTTTATTTTTTTACCAACAACACGCTGCAGCGCAAGCGCAAAAGCAAAGCTACTTAACTAACCCTAAAGCCTACGATACGTATTTAGTACACGCTGATAAATTTACTCATGAGCCATGGACACTCACCAACTTAAAAGTTGCGCAAGTTTTAAGTTTTGACGAGCAGTTTATAACGTTTCAAGTAAGTAACTACAGCTATAAGCGCAACAAAGGCATTACTACTGCAATGCGTACCAGCTTATTAGTACAAAGGGGTTACTTCTCAGATGACAAAATTACTTTGCCTCGTAGCGAAGTAAAAAGACTTTACAGCGACGGGGTGATTTACGACGTACTGCGCCCCTCAGCAAATAGTTTATATGGTGGTTTTGTAATGTTTCCGCCAAAACCAAAACCGCTATATAAAGGTTTAAAGCTCGACAAAAATAACCAACAGGGCATTACGTATTTTAAAAACGGACAGTATAGCGATGCGCTTGAGAGTTTTACTCTAGCCGCAAATGCCGGCTCGCAATGGGGGCAGCTCAATCTTGCGCAAATGTACCGAGATGGACAAGGCGTAACTCAAAATGTACAAACAGCAAAACATTGGTATGAGCAGGCAATAGCGCAAGGTAATAGCAAAGCGAAATATGAGCTAGAACAGCTTTGTGAAAACAGCCAATGTAAATAATCTAAGGCTGTATTTAAAATAATGATTAGGCTGCGCTTTGATGAAAATATAAAACAAAGCGCAGCCTAAAAATTCACACAGCAGTTATTTATTAAATATTTTTGTATAAGCTAAATGCAGAATAACAATGCATAGCCCCGCTACTACTCCTAGTAATCCGTCAAATATAAGGGGGGCTAATGTTTCGCCGGTGCCATTTAATAACGACTTGCCTATGGCTATTACTTCTAATTGCCAATGATGTAGTAGCTCAATACCGTGGGATAAAATGCCGCCACCGACTAAAAACATGGCCACCGTGCCGGCAAAGGCTAAAAATTGCATAAGCCTTGGCGCTGCAGCTAATAGCCCCTTACCAAGCATCTCTTTAAATTTATTAGCCGACACCTTTGATTGATTAAGCAAATACAAACCCGCGTCATCAAGCTTTACAATACCGGCTACAAGGCCGTATACACCTATAGTCATTAATACGGCTATAACACACAGTACAAGCGCCTGATTTACAAGTGTGGCACCTGCAACCGTTCCTAAGGTGATCACTATAATTTCGGCTGAGAGAATAAAGTCGGTGCGTATGGCTCCTTTTACTTTTTGCTTTTCATACTCAGCTGGGTCTAATTGTTGCGACTCATCAACCTCTTTTTCGGGGTGAGGTAAAAACCGAGCAAATACTTTCTCAGCGCCTTCAAAACATAAAAATAAGCCACCGATTATTAGCAGCGGGGTTATTAACCAAGGCAGCCATACACTTATGAGCAATGCACCAGGCACCAAAATGGCTTTATTTAAAAATGAGCCCTTTGCCACAGCCCAAACTACGGGTAATTCGCGGTCGGCTGTAACCCCTGTAACTTGCTGAGCATTAAGTGCTAAGTCGTCACCAAGTACACCGGCTGTTTTTTTAGTGGCGACTTTACTCATTGTGGCAATGTCATCAAGTAAGGTGGTTATATCATCAAGTAATGTTAAAAGGTTAATGCCTGCCATGTTGCTTCCTAGCTAAAAAATAATGCTATCAACATAGCGTAATCCGTAATTTTCACCAACGGTTAATTTTGCTTTGTTATGCTGATTAAACGCACTGATTTTTATCAATGGCAAACTTACTTAGGGGATATAAATGAAAGCATTGGTGGTTATTTTTACAAGCATGCTGGTTTTATCAGCCTGTAGTAATGAGTCTAAAAGTACCCACTACTTATGCAACGAGCACGTAGTAGAATTAGCCCACCAAGGAGCGGGGGCTACACTTACTTTAAATGAGCAAACATATACGCTTAATAAAGAGCCGAGCGCATCAGGGGTAAAGTATATTAATGAGCGAGTGCTATTTTGGTCTAAAGCCGATGAAGCCATGCTGATTGTTTCAGGTAATAAATACCACTGCCAACTTCAACAAGCCGATGCCTTATAATTTTGTCTTTCGCGATTTAAACTTTTTCTTTTTTCTCATCGTAATAAATACCCTGTTTTTACGTTATCACTGACTTAACAACTGCACATGCATTTGTTGTTTAGTTGGGTATAATACTTTCACTTTTTGCTTAGTAGCGGCCTACCATGAAATATAAAGATTTACGTGATTTTATCGATTTGCTTGAAAAAAAAGGCGAACTTAAACGTATTACTCAAGAAATCGACCCGTATCTTGAAATGACCGAAATAGCCGACCGTACATTACGTGCTAAAGGCCCCGCATTATTGTTCGAAAACCCAAAAGGTCACAGTATGCCTGTGCTTGCAAACTTATTTGGTACACCTAAGCGCGTTGCTATGGGCATGGGCCAAGAAGATGTAAGCGAGCTGCGTGAAGTTGGCAAGCTACTCGCTTTTTTAAAAGAGCCCGAGCCACCAAAAGGGATTAAAGAAGCACTAGGGCAAATTCCGGTATTTAAACAAGTACTCAATATGCCGGCTAAAGAAGTTAAAAAAGCACCGTGCCAACAAGTTGTTCTAGAAGGTGACGAGGTAGATTTAACTAAGTTACCAATACAGCATTGTTGGCCTAGAGATGCCGCTCCCCTTATTACTTGGGGTTTAACCGTTACCAAAGGGCCTTATAAAAAGCGCCAAAATTTGGGTATTTACCGCCAGCAGCTATTAGGTAAAAATAAAATAATTATGCGTTGGTTATCGCATCGCGGTGGCGCACTCGATTTTCAAGAATGGTGTAAAGAAAACCCCGGTGAGCCTTACCCGGTTTCGGTTGCATTAGGAGCTGATCCTGCCACTATTTTAGGTGCGGTGACACCTGTGCCAGACACGTTAAGCGAATATGCCTTTGCTGGCTTACTGCGCGGTAGTAAAACAGAAGTGGTTAAGTCAATTTCAAATGACTTACAGGTCCCTGCCAGTGCCGAAATAGTACTTGAAGGCTACATTATGCCTGGCGAAATGGCTCCCGAGGGGCCATATGGCGACCACACTGGTTATTACAATGAAGTTGATGATTTTCCTGTGATGACAGTGACCCATTTAACACACCGTAAAAACCCAATTTACCACAGTACATTTACCGGCCGTCCACCTGATGAGCCAGCTATTTTAGGTGTGGCATTAAACGAAGTGTTTGTGCCTATATTGCAAAAGCAGTTTCCAGAAATCGTCGACTTTTACTTGCCACCCGAAGGCTGCTCTTACCGTATGGCCGTGGTAACCATGAAAAAACAATACCCAGGCCATGCTAAGCGCGTCATGATGGGCGTATGGTCGTTTTTACGTCAGTTTATGTACACTAAGTTTGTTATTGTTTGCGATGATGATGTAAATGCCCGTGACTGGAACGATGTTATTTGGGCCATCACTACCCGTATGGACCCTGCACGCGACACCACATTAATTGAAAACACGCCAATAGATTACCTCGATTTTGCATCGCCGGTATCTGGGCTTGGCTCAAAAATGGGCATGGATGCAACAAATAAGTGGCCAGGTGAAACCGACCGCGAATGGGGCGAGCCAATTGTCATGGATAAAGCGACAAAAGATCGTGTTGATGAAATTTGGCAAAGCCTCGATATACTTTAAGCACGCTTAGTGAATATAAACAGGCTATAAAATGACCCCGCAGATATGTTAATATTGCTCCACTTAACTGCATATCTGCGTAAACGCTGCTAAAAGGTAAAAAATGCAAACATTAAAAGCTGAAGTTGTTGCCATCAGCCCACTTACAGAATTTGTTCATAAAGTAATTTTAAAGCCTCAACAACCTGTTACGTTTGAAGCTGGCCAATACATGCAACTTGTACTTGGCGAAAAAGACAAGCGCGCATTTTCGATTGCAAGTCGTCCATCGCAATGTGATGAAATAGAGCTTCATATTGGCGCATCTAAAGCCGATTCATACGCAATGCAATCGCTTGAGCATTTACGTAATGCGCATCAAAATAATACACCGGTAGATATAGAAGCCGGCCTTGGTGTATCGCAACTACGCCTACAATGCGAGCGCCCTATTATTTTATTGGCTGGCGGCACTGGTTTTTCTTATGCAAAATCAATGGCTGATCACTTAGCTGAAATTAACTGCGACCGCCCGGTACTATTTTACTGGGGTGTTAAAGAAGAGTCTGCATTGTATGCTCACAGCGAAATGCAAGCATGGGCAGAGAGTAACGAGCACTTTAAATTTATTCCTGTTGTAGAAAACCCATCTGCTAATTGGCAAGGCCACACTGGGTTTGTACACAAAGCAGTCATGCAAGATATTGTGTCGTTAGAACCTTACGACATTTATATGGCTGGTCGCTTTGACATGATAGGCATTGTCCGTGATGACTTTATTGCTCACGGTGCTGTTCGCGAAAACATGTACGCCGATGCATTCGCGTTTATAAAATAAATTTTTATTTATAATACAAAGGCGCCCCATGGCGCCTTTGTTATTTCTATCAAATTTAAGCTATTAATTGGTATAACCTATTACTTTAATCAGTATAAACAATTTCCTAAATTCCTATCTATAAACCATACTTTGTATAGAACATCAGCGGGAGAGACCCAAATGTTAAATACAAAAGTAAAAGATTTTATGCAACGTAAGTTGCCACACATTACCCCAAATACCGAAATGACCACCGCCATTAGTGAGCTGCAAAAGTTTAACTTATTAGGTGCACCAGTATTTGATGACAATAAATCGCTGGTTGGTTTTATATCTGAGCAAGAGCTGTTAAAACCATTAATGCGAAGCAGCTATTTTTGCGATGGCGTTGTAAAAGTTTCGCAGCTTATGCAAACCGAGGTTGTAACCGTTAATGCCGATACCAACATTATCGAGCTTGCAGAGCAAATGAAAACAGGAAAGCCAAAAAACTACCCCGTTGTTGAGGGTGATACCGTGATAGGGCTAATTGGCCGAAGCGATGTATTAAAAGCACTGTTTGATAATTACGTGAGCTGCCAAACAAAAGTAAGCTAACATAAAAAATGCCGCTAATAAGCGGCATTTTTTGTATTAAGCGTATTTAACGTGCCGCAGCAAGCGCAGTTAATGCGTTTTTATCGCTGTCGCTTAAAAATGCAATCTCTAAGGCATTAGCTTGTGCCTTATGCATATCGGCTTGTGTTAAACCCGCCTTTGGCGCAGCCACTAGGTATTCATGCTCAATTTCAATGCCCTCTACAGCCGGATCGTCGGTATTTATACACGCTAAAATACCATGATCTAAAAACTGCTTAAGGGGGTGTTTAGCTAAATCGTTTACGGTACTGGTTTGAATGTTACTGGTTAAGCACGACTCAATACCAATGCGGTTATCGCGCAGGTAGTCCATTAGTTTAGGGTCTTCAATTGCTTTTACCCCATGGCCTATACGGCTTGCACCTAATTCATTAATGGCTTGCCAAATACTCGCTGCGCCCAGCGCTTCACCGGCATGAATGGTAGCGGCCAGGTAAGCGTCTCTTACTTGCTTAAATTGTTCGACAAAAAGCTCTCCCGGAAAACCAATTTCATCTCCGGCTAAATCAATCGCCACTAAATCATTTTTAAAGGCAAGTAATGCGTCAAGCTCCTGCTGACAAGTTTTAACACCGTAAGTACGCGACATAATACCAATTAAGTTTGCTTTAATATTTACGCCTTGAGTAGCCGATTTAATACCATCAACCACGGCCTCAACCACCCCTTGCGGGTGTAAGCCTTGGCTTTGTGCCATATAATACGGGCTAAAGCGAAGCTCTACATAATCAAGTCCCTGCGCTTGAGCATCTTCTATGTTTTCAACGGCAATGCGTCTACAGGCGTCGTAGTCGCCCAGTACCGTTACACCCCAGTCGAGCTTTTGTAAAAAAGCCATTAAATCAGGCTCAGGATCAATAACTTGCACATGAGGGATAAGCGCCTCTACGTTATCAGCAGGTAGCGTAATATTAAACTGTCGACCAAGCTCTAGTATGGTTTGCGCACGTACATTGCCATCTAAATGACGATGAATATCTAGCAGAGGTAATTTTTTATTTATCATAATAGCGACTCGGTTAGGTTAAAATTGCGCGCATGATACGCAGGTACAGTTATTTTTCAAGTGTAGAGCAGTTAAAGTAAATATTAGCGGTCATATGTCTGCTTTTTACTCAAAAAGTGAACAAAATTAGGTTTTTGTTCACTTATTTTGATGAGCTAAGTGATGCCAGAGTGTTTTAAATAAGGTATTTGCTTCAATGGGTTTAGTAATATAATTATCCATACCGCTGGCAACTGCTTTTTTAACATCGTCATCGTGGGCATTAGCAGATAAGCCAATAATAGGTAGGTCAAACAAACCAAGTTCATTACGAATAACTCGCGTGGCTTCAAGGCCATCCATTTTTGGCATTTGTATATCCATAAGCACAATGTCGTAGGTATGCTCTGTCAGCTTTTCAATCGCCTCAAAACCATCATTAGCAATATCAGCAACGCACCCTTTGGTTTTTAAAATAGCGCTCGCGACGTGCTGATTTAATGGGTTATCTTCAACAAGTAATAATTTATAATCTGCAAAAGAAAGCGTACTAACATCTATCTCATCATATTGTTGCTTTATTTGCTCAGCCTTTGGTAGCGGCGAATAAATTGGTAAGCTAAAGGTAAACGTAGAACCATGCCCTTCGTGGCTTATTAAATCAATTTCTCCACCCATCAACTCTACAAGCTTTTTGCATATACTTAAACCTAAGCCCGTGCCGCCATATTGACGCGAGGTAGAACTATCTGCTTGTGCAAACGGTTTAAAGAGCTGTTTTTGCGCCTCTTTACTAATACCAATACCGGTATCGTTAACGCTAAAGTAAGTCATTTTTTTAGATTGCCACACTTTAAGTGTGATGCTGCCTTTAGCCGTAAACTTAATGGCATTATTGATTAGGTTTAGCAAAACTTGTTTTAAGCGTATTGGGTCGGTGTTGATAACCAAGTTACTTGATTTATCGTAATCAAGCATAAATTCTAGCGACTTTGCTTCTATATCAAACTGCAGCAAATTAGCCACTTCTTCACTGAGTGTGCCTACATCAATTGGCTCTTGAATTAAATCAAGTTTACCTGCTTCCATTTTAGAAAAATCGAGCACATCATTTAATACTCTTAGCAATACGCCCAGTGCCCCATCTGCTTGTTCAATATAGCTGCGGGCTTGCTGCCAATCGTTTTGCTGTAGGGCTAAATAATGCAGCCCTTTAATACCATTAATAGGCGTGCGAACTTCGTGGCTCATATTTGCTAAAAACTGGCTTTTTATTTCATTGGCTTCATCGGCCTTTTGCTTTTCTAAGCGTAAAACTTTTGTTTGTTTTGCTACCTGCTCACGTATACGAATATTGGTACCCGTTACCGATATTAAAAAGGTAATAAGCAGCCAAACAAATAACATGCCGGCTATTTGCGCAAGCCAGTAAACTAACCATGACTCTCGTTGCATTGGCTGATGCAGCTCCACCTGCCACACCCGCTTACCTACCAATAATTTATAGTCTTTTAACGGCAATAGTTGCTGGTGATCGGCAATAAAAATAGGCTGTGCATTATTCTCTGTTGTGGTGTCTGTAAAGCTCACTGCAACGCCGTTGTTTTGATCAAATAACACCGCGTTTGATAGTCTTTCTAAGCTAACAACGGCTACCACAAAACCTTTAAAATCGTCTTCGGTAATATTGTTGCCAAACACCGGATGAAAAAACAACACGCCGCGCTCAGCTTCGTTTTGTACTAAATTTATTGGCTCACTGATCACCAACTCATTTAACACTTTTGCTTTTATTAATGCAGATCGCCTTACCTCATTTGAGGCAAGATCAAAGCCAATTACATCTTCATTTCCCGACAAAGGATGTGCGTATTGTACGGGGTAGTAAAAATCTCGTTGGGGTGCGGCTTGCCAACTGCCATCTTTTGCTCTTTCTTTTAAGCTATATTTAGCCAGCTCTGTGTTGTTATTAGCCTCTATATACTGAGCTAGGTTTTCACTTGGTAAGTAGGGCACCCACTCAAATGCTAAAATTTCTTCGCTGTAACTAAGCTGCTTAGAAGTAAACTGCTTAAATTCAGTAAAGCTCACATCGTCACTACTAGAAAAAAAGGTCGCCAGTAAGGCGAGGTGTGCGGTTATTTCGTTAATTTTATTGTTGATAGCATCTTGAGTGGCTAATATTTTCAGCTCTTCTTTTTGAATGTTTTTTTCTTTTTTTACACTGGCCGCGCCATAAAAGCTAATACTTATAACCATATAAATTAACAGTGAGGGCAGTATAACTTGTAGGCGATAATTTACCTGTGAATAGTTAAATGCCGCTAGCATAAGCGGAGTAAAAACAAGCACCCCAATACTGTCGCCTATCCACCACGCTATAAACGTATCCCAACCGGCTTGAGACACAATAACGCCATTAAAAATTAATAAGCTGGTGCCTACACCTGCAGCTATAACACAGCACAATGGGCCGGCAACAACGAGGCTTTGAATACAGTGTTTTAAAGAAGATAAGTCGAGTGGTGCTTTAATCACTTTCGTGACCAACTGGCTACCTACCCATGCTTGTAAAGTAGCAGCAAAGGTAACAGCCGCAGCATGCATAAATACACTTAACTGAAATATCGCTGAGGCGCTTTCTAAATGAATGAGGTTAGTAAAAAAAGCCCCTAAAACAATACCTAGTAAGCTCTTTCTGCCCCAAATTAAAAAGCCAGCAAGTGCAATTCCCGAAGGCGGCCACACAGCCACTGCGTAGCCATCTATCGCTAATAGTAAATTACTAAAATATCCGGTAAAAAAGTAAGCGCACGCTAAACTTACAGTGACAATGAAAAAGTGTTTCAACCCAATGCTCCCGAATATCAAAGCTGCAAAAGTATAAGTGTAGCCTTTATTGATACAAAACGAGTGCTTTATCGGCTTGTGCGGTATTTTTATAGCTAAGCGCTGCTTGCTGAGCAAATTGCTTTTTGTTTTCGATATTCAAGGCTTTATCAAAAACCTTTGCAGCTAACTCATAATCGCCTTGAGCATTAGCTAAACACGCAAGCGAGAGTAATAATGCGTTGTTTGCATCATCTTTTTTCAGGCGCTCTTGAATACTACTTTGAAGCTTTACAGCCTCTGCCGAGGTGGCGTTACTTAATATATTGGCCAGCTGAGCATGTTGCTCGTCGTGCTTCACCATTTTAATTAAGTCACTTTCAATCGTACTTAACTGGCCCACTTTAGCCATTTGCATTAAGTAAGCTGTATTAGCATGAGCTTGTAGCTTTTTAGGAAGTTGTTTATATTTTTCAGTGATTTTATCGCTAGCTTGTGCATTAAAATAGGCATTAAACAGCTGCGTCCACTGCGCATCGTTAAGGAATTTTTTACGAAGTAAACGCGGTAAAAAGTCTTCAAGTGCACTAAAGTGCTGTTGCTGTACAAGTATTTCGGCGTATAGCTTAAGCTCAAGTGGTGTCGCTTTTTTTGAATCGCTGTTAGCACGCATTTGTGATTCTATTGCGCTACTATCGCCACTGGCTATCCAAAGTTTAGCAACGTTAAGTTGCTGCTCTGGGCTAATTTCAAATAAACGCTCTAGTGCTTTGTCAGTTTGGTTATTAGCAAGCGCTGCTTTTGCTAATAGCGCTAAGCGTATATCTTCAAACTTACCGGGTACACTATTACCTGATAACGTTTGCTCTACATGCTCGTAATCATCGTTTATCGCACTCCATAAGGCTTGCTCTATAGCTGCTTGCTTTCGCTCTTCGCTACGCGCAAAAAAACCATGTTTAGTATTATGATAAATCGACAATAAATAGCGCACTAATTTGTAAGTTAAAAACAAAATAGTTGCACTAATTACCGCCATAATACAAAACGATACAATCGTGCCTTCAATCGTGGTGTTGTTAAACGAGATCAGCACATAGCCTTTTTCATCCAGTACAAATGGCGTAATCGCTAAAACTAAAACAATCGCAACAATTAATACTATAAGCCCTATCATTGCGCCCACTCCTTAACCTGCTGTGTACTTTGTAGGTTTACTTCAGGGTTAAAGTTTAATGGCTCTTTTTCTAGGCTAGTTAGTGCGTTTATAACCACTTTTGTCGCCTCGTCATCTTGTTTAAAGTACTCATTAACAAGACGCTTTGCCTCACTTATGGCACTAAAGTAAATGCTAGCTTGCTTGCTCATTAATGCATCTTGAGCTTGCGTCACATTTAATTTAATACGTTGATTAATTAAGTGGCGCTCCTGATCGGTTAGCAGTGGCTCTATAGCAACCCCTTCGTGCTGGCGAATAGTAATAAAGCTATCAACTAGCTTATTCCAGCTATTACTTAGGTTTTGCTGCCAATCGCTTACATCTTCACTCAAGGCATTTTTTTCAATTTCTGTTGCTTCTTGGGGTATGTTAACGGCATTAAATGCAAGGTTATCTATGTTTGATAACACGCTATTAAGTTTTAAGTAAATGGCTTCTGTTGGGATAGGTTTTAAGCTATCTAGTGTTTGAATGTCTTGTGTTATTGCTTGGCGAACTGCAACAGTACCTGGGTGTTCACTCAATAAGGCATCTAAGCGTTTAAGTACAGCGCTGGCACCTTGGTAATCTTTTTCAGCCCACAGTTTAAACTCAGCCATACGTTGTAAGCTGGTTACTTCTTGCGGGTTTAGTGAAGCGCCTTGCTGCTGAGCTTGTTGCAATGCTGCTTTTAATTGTTGCTGGTTACTCTCTGCACTTTCATTAAGCGCAGCTGCCACTTTTTGCTCACTATTGAACAATGCTTGCTGAAGATTAGATTGCGCAGACTTGAGCGCCTGTAACTCTTGTGACAATAACGCGTTTTCTTCTTTTAGTTCATTAACAGCTACATTTTGGGCTTTACCTGCATTGAGTTTTTGGTAAAACTCATACCCCACACCACAGGCAACAATAAGCGAAATGATCAGCGCTAATACCGCTAATTTACTTATTTTTTGCTTATCGTTATGTGGTTTACTGTGTGCTTTAGCTGCCTCTTTTTTTTGTGCAGAGGCCGCTGCCTTAGTGGTTGGTGTGTTATCTGCCGTTACTGGCTTTGACTGTTCGCTCATCTTGCTACCTTGCTGTTTTATGCAGGAAAACATAGCGGTATCGCTTGCCCCTGCGGCAATGTGTATATTAGCCGAGCTTACCTGTTGCTGTTGTAAATAAGCGGCTATACGCTCGCTAGCAACATAAAATCGGCACTGTTGTAACCACTGTAACTGTTGTTCAGTCAGGTTATTAAATATTGCATCAACTGCTGCATTACTGGTTATGACTATACCTTGTACTTTCAGGCTTTGCCAGTGGTCTGTCCAGTTGGTTTTTTCAGCGCTTATTGGCTCGCGCTTGTATACCACACAGTTATTTAAAAATGCCCCACGCGCCTTTAAGGTTTTGGCAATATCTGGACGCCCCGCTTGGCCTTTTACTAATACAATATTGCTACCATCAACCTCAGCTAACGAGTTTAGCGCCAATAACCCTTCAGAATCATGTAGCTTAGGCACTGCTGCGCGCACGCCAAATAACGCATAAATAGTATCTGCAGTTTGCTGCCCTACTGCGTAAAATTGCGCTTTGGTATTTATTGTTGGCTTTAATTGCGCAAGGGCGGTAACGGCATCTTGAGAGATAAAAATAATTTTATCGGCATTAATTAACGGGCTTAGCTCGGTAGAAGAAGGCGTAAGGTAGGATATTTTTAAAACAGGAAATAATGACGCCTGATAACCCGCTTGCTCAAGTTGCTGAGCAAGGGCTGCGCCTTTTCCTTCGGGCCGAGTTACCAGGATATGTGTCATTTATGCGTCTCTATATACTTCTGCTAATATTTTGTCGGCGCCTTGCGCTAATAATTTTTTAGCAAGCTGCACACCGATAGCTTCTGCATCATTTATATGACCGGTTACTTCGTCATGTAAAATTTCACTACCATCTACCGCGCCCACGAGGCCACGTAAATGCACTTGCTCGCCATCAACTAATGCGTAGGCACCAATTGGTACTTGGCAGCCACCTTCTAAATGACGATTCATAGCACGCTCTGCATTTACACGAATACGTGTTTGGGTATGCTCAAGCGGGGCCAGTAAGGCTTTTGTTACTTCATCGTCAATACGACATTCAATGCCGACAGCACCTTGTCCGTTAGCAGGTAGAGATACCTCAGGCTCAATATAATCAGCAATACGCTCGTCCATTTTTAAACGTAGCAGTCCGGCTGCGGCTAAAATAATCGCATCGTACTGGCCATCATCTAGCTTAGCTAAACGAGTATTAACATTACCACGTAAGTCTTTAATGACTAAATCAGGGCGCAAAGCTCTAATTTGGCACTGACGACGAAGGCTAGAAGTGCCTACTACAGCGCCTTTTGGTAATTCGCTTAAATTGGCAAAGTTATTTGATACAAATGCGTCGCGCGGGTCTTCACGCTCACAAATTGTGTGCAGTGCTAAGCCTTCTGGAAATTCAACGGGTACATCTTTCATTGAATGCACAGCAATATCCGCGCGGCCATCTAACATTGCTTGCTCAAGCTCTTTAACAAACAAGCCTTTACCACCAATTTTAGCAAGCGGTGTATCTAAAATAATATCCCCTTGAGTAGACATAGGGACTAATTCTACGCGCACATCAGCATGAAAATGCTCAAGCTGTGCTTTTACAAATTCAGCCTGCCAAAGCGCTAAAGCACTTTTACGGGTTGCAATGCGTACTAACTTTGTTTTTTCTGTCATAGGGGTATCCAAATAGTTACAGCTAATAGCCAAGCTTAATTAGCTAAAATTCTAAATTCTTTTTGAGCAATTAAATTACCTTGCTCATCAACAACATCTACACGCCAATGGCCTGTTTGTGTATTCATAATATTTTTGGTTGAGTACGTTCTGTAGCGCGGCGAGGTAACATTAAGTGAAATCTCAGCCATGGTTTCACCCTCATAAGACCATACATGCTTTACTTGTTGGCCTTGTAGGTTTTTAAGCTCACTAAAAAACGAAAGTGCCTCTTCAAACTGATTTAAGCGGATATCTGCAGCAAATACATTAGTGGGCTCGCGCTTACTTACTTTGCGAGTAAGCACTGCACGGCTAATTTTACCTGTATCAATTTGTGCACCTAACGCAACACTGGCAATGTGCGCATTAGATGAAAAGCCTTCACTGCTGGTTAGCGAACCGTCGTCGTTTTCAATATCTGGAAGCTGTTCATTGGGTGATGCGCTTAACTGCGTGCTAGTAAGCGGCTGATTAGCGATAGGCTCAGCGAGTTCGGTATCTGATTGCTCAATAACAGAAACTTGATTGCTTTGGACGTTAGCAATTGGTTCTATATCCGTTTGCTCATTATTGCTTTGCGCTAACGAAGTATTATTAACGCTTTCATCCTCAAGCACCGCTGGCGCAACATCTGCTATATCATTTATAAGCTCATTTGGGCGCGTTTGCTCGTCATTTATACTCACCGTGGGCTCAACATTATCTGCTGTGTTGTCGCTTAAAGGTGAATACGGCGATTGCTCATTAGGTTGCTCGCCCTGCTCGGCATTTACCGAGCTAGTTAAGCCATACACAACCGCTGCCGAGGTCATTGCTACCAACATAGAAACACTCGCAATACGACGCCAATGCCACTCGTAGCTTACATTAGGTACACTATTTTGTGGTTCGCGTTTTACATTTGCTTTAATAACTATTTTTTGACTCATATTGACCTCAGCGGCTCCAAATTAGCTTAAACGGGCAATTAACCATTGGCGAATAGCTTGCAGTTCTTCTGCGCAAACCTGATGAGCCATAGGGTATTCTTGCCAGCTTACATCCATGTTATGTGCTGTTAATACTTCAAACGCACTTCTACCCGCGCTATGCGGCACTACATTATCTTGGCTACCATGAGCCATAAATACATTTAAATCAGTATGCTTTGCTTCTTGCGCTAGCTTTTCAGGCACGCACATATAAGTAGACAGCGCCATAACACCTGCAAGTTTGTGCTCAAATCGCGGCGCTAAATGTAAAGACACCACGCCCCCTTGCGAAAAGCCCGCCAAAATAATTTTATTGGCAGGTATACCATTTTCAATTTCTTGATTGATCAGGGCTTGCACTTTTTCGGCTGAATCTCTCACGCCTTGTTCATCGGCACGTTTGTCTAATTCTATAGATTTAATGTCGTACCACGAGCGCATTTCCATGCCACCATTTATGGTGACCGGTTGAATAGGCGCATGCGGAAAAATAAATCGTATACCAAGCTCACTGGGTAAGTTAAGTTGCGGTGCAACCGGAGCAAAGCCATCGCCAGAGTCGCCTAAACCATGTAGCCAAATAACAGTGGCTTTGTGCTCACCTTGCGCTGGGTATTGTGCAAACTCTAAACTCATAAGCTTGATTGCCACTTAATTTCTTGGCCAGCTTGGCGAGTAGACGCTTGGTTCATAAACTCCCAAAACTCTGCGCCAGAGCGGTTATCAATCCACTGGCCGTCACGCATTTCAAAATGGTGACCATTAAATTTAGTCGCAACCCACACTTGATGCAAAGGCGCTTGTTTGTTAATTACAATTTTACTTTTATCAGGGAAAATTATTTCTAAAATACCCTCTGCCGATTCGTAGTCTAAATCTGCTTCGCAATCATCAACTTGCTCTTCAATTGTGAACATAAGAGCTTCGGCTAATTGGTGATATTCGTGTTCAGTCATTGTAATTTTCCTTTGCAGGCGAGCTGCCTAATATTGGGTACGGTTTATATACAGCTAGTGTAACAGGAATAAAATCATCCGCGAATAGCTGCATTTTTTAGATATTCTGTTACTCTGCGATTATAAAGCCAGCAACCGTATTAATCTAATGAAAGCGACACATACCTTACAATTAAAACGACTATATATAAGTACTTTACTGCTAAGTGCATTAGCTGGCTGCGGCCAAAGCGGGCCTTTGTATTTACCAGAGCAACAGGCTGAGCAAAACACACCCCCTAATACGGCACAGCCAACGCCCGTAAAAAAAACCAACACCGAGCAAGTGCAGGAGCAATAAATGGATTATTTTAACTATCAAAACAATCAATTATTTGCCGAAGATGTCTGCATTGCCACAATTGCTCAGCACTATGGTACGCCGTGTTATGTGTACTCGCGTGCTACTTTTGAGCGCCATTATTTAGCCTTTGCAAATGCCACTAAAAATCATAAAAGTTTGGTGTGCTACGCAGTTAAAGCCAATTCTAATATTGCAGTATTAAATATATTAGCGCGTTTAGGCTCAGGGTTTGACATAGTGTCTAAAGGTGAGCTGGCGCGTGTAATAAAAGCTGGCGGTGATGCCAGTAAAGTGGTGTTTTCAGGTGTGGCTAAAACCGCCGACGAAATTGCTTATGCACTAAAGTTAGGTATTAAATGTTTTAACGTTGAGTCGGCCTCAGAGCTTGAGCGTATTTCTGAGGTAGCGTGCGAGTTAAATTTAGAAGCCCCTATTTCTATTCGTGTAAACCCTGATATAGATGCCAAAACTCACCCGTATATTTCTACCGGTTTAAAAGAAAACAAATTTGGTATCGATATTCAAACGGCTGTGAGCGTTTATCAGCATGCGGCGTCTTTACCTGGTCTAAAAGTAACAGGTGTAGATTGCCACATAGGCTCGCAATTAACTGAGGTTAAACCTTTTTTAGAAGCGCTTGATAAGCTAATGGCATTAATAGATGAGCTTAAAGCAAATGGTATTGAGCTTACTCATTTAGATATTGGCGGCGGCTTAGGCGTTCCTTACAATGATGAACAGCCACCTCACCCAAGTGAATACGCTGCGCAGGTTACCGAGCGCTTAGCCAATTACAAACACCTTGAACTTATTTTTGAGCCAGGGCGCGCTATAGCCGCTAATGCTGGAATTTTAGTAACGCAGGTTGAGTTTATTAAGCAAAACCAGGATAAATTTTTTGCCATTGTCGATGCGGGTATGAACGACATGCTTCGCCCTTCGCTTTATCAGGCATGGCAAAAAATCATTCCTGTATCGGTGCGTGATGACGACACCCCAACACATAACTTTGATATTGTGGGCCCAGTGTGCGAAACCGGCGACTTTTTAGGAAAAGACCGCGAACTAGCCCTTAAACAAGGCGACTTATTGGCGCAGCGAAGTGCTGGTGCCTATGGTTTTACAATGAGTTCAAACTACAACTCTCGCCCACGCGTGGCCGAAATAATGGTAGATGGTGAGCAACACCACCTTATTCGCCAACGCGAAACCATCGAGAGCCTTTATCAAGGTGAGAAAATTTTACCATAAACGTTTTTGTTAAGGCGCTGCTCTGTGGCATGATTAGCGCAGAGCAAACCCGAATTAGAGCGCTATGTTAGTTAATTTTTCCAAAATGCACGGCTTAGGCAACGACTTTGTTGTAATTGATAACATTACACAAAATGTATTTTTGTCTCGCGATCAAATCAAAAAACTGGCTGATCGCCACTTTGGTATTGGCTTTGACCAATTACTTATGGTTGAAGCCCCTTACTCCCCTGATCTCGACTTCCATTACCGTATATTTAATGCCGATGGCAATGAAGTAGAACAATGCGGAAATGGCGCACGCTGTTTTGCCCGCTTTGTGCGCATGAAAGGCTTAACTAACAAGCACAAAATTAGTGTCTCGACTAAGTCGGGCAACCTCACGCTATACATAGAAAAAGACGGGCAAGTGACGGTAAACATGGGCCATCCTAATTTTGAGCCTGCTAAAATCCCGCTTAAAGCCAGCAAGCGAGAACTAACTTATATAATAAGAGCTCAAGAGCACACTGTATTTAGTGGCGCTGTGTCTATGGGTAACCCGCATTGCGTGTTAGAAGTTGACGATATAGCTACCGCACAAGTTGAGGTGCTTGGTCCGCTGCTTGAAAACCACGA
Source organism: Pseudoalteromonas sp. CuT4-3 (assembly GCF_035666335.1). Taxonomy (NCBI): domain Bacteria; kingdom Pseudomonadati; phylum Pseudomonadota; class Gammaproteobacteria; order Alteromonadales; family Pseudoalteromonadaceae; genus Pseudoalteromonas; species Pseudoalteromonas sp. CuT4-3. The sequence continues at coordinate 103,095 of NZ_CP142030.1, read as the reverse complement.
ACGTTTTCCAAATCGTGCCAATATTGGCTTTATGCAAGTGGTATCGCAAGATCATATTAAACTTAGAGTGTGGGAACGCGGCGTTAGTGAAACCCTAGCGTGTGGCACGGGTGCCTGCGCAGCAATGGTAATTGGCCACATTCAAAGCAAACTTAACACCACGGTACAAGTTGATTTACCCGGCGGCACATTACAAGTACGTTGGAGCGGCGAAGGCCACCCTGTCCGCATGACCGGCCCAGCCGAGCATGTATTTGATGGGCAAGTTGCCTTATGAGCGAGCTAACAAAAGAGCAAGTCGCTGAGTATTTAGCGCGCCACCCTGATTTTTTAATAGAGCAGCCAGAGCTGCTTGCACAACTTGAGTTACACCACAAAACGCAAGGCGCCACCTCGCTTGTGCACATACAACAGCGCCAATTGCGCGAGCACAATACTCAGTTAAAAAATCAAATACACAGTATGAGCGAACACGCTACGCAAAATGAGCTAGTGTATCGCTTGTTTAGCCAATGCCACCGCCAACTGTGGACAAACTACGACTTTAATACGCTTGCCGCAAATTTGCGCAATATTATTTGTACCAGCCCACACATTAGCGAGTGTAGGTTGGTTAAATACAACAACACTTTAGATGGGCTTATTGAGCACCGCCTTAGCCAATTTGGGCACTACTTAGGACGCGTTAATCAGCAAGAGCGTGAGCTATTATTTTGCGAAAACACGCAGTCTTCTGCTATTTATCTTATTGGTTGCGCTGAAAAACCCGTCGCTATATTGGCCTTTGGCAGCCATGATGAAAACCATTTTGAACCCGCACAAGATAACCTATTCGTGCTTGATTTTGTTCATGCATTGCAACTTAGGCTGTTGGAATTGGCATGAGCGACGAGACGCCTAACACTGAGCAATTAAGTGAGCATTGGCGTACACCCATTCATTTATTTAGTGACTATTTAAAGTACGAAAGACAGTACTCAGAGCACACTGTAAATCAGTATGTTAGCCAACTAAACTTTGCCGCCCTGTATTTTAGTAAATTATGTGATGACTGGTTTGGCGTACAAGGCGAGCATATTCGCCGCTACAGCATGGCGCTTCGTTCAAAGCAATTAAGTGGGCGCACCATTAGTTTAAAATTAAGCTGCATTCGTAGTTTGTATAAATTTTTAAAAGCCAAAAACATTGCTCAGCACGCGCATTATCATAACCCAGCACAAGGCATTAAAGGGCCTAAATTTTCTAAGCCTTTACCTAAAAATCTCGATGTAGATCAGATGGCAAGCCTACTAGAGATTAACGATGACGACCCATTAGCCATACGAGACAAAGCTATGATGGAGCTTATGTATTCATCTGGGCTTCGAATTAGCGAGTTAGTTGGCACCAACTTACGCGATATAAACGCCGCAAGCGGCGAAATATTAGTCAAAGGTAAAGGTAACAAAGAGCGACTCATTCCCGTGGGTCGCAAAGCGCTCACAGCGTTAAAAAATTGGCTCAACATACGGGGGCAATTTGCAAAGCCTGACGAAATGGCGGTGTTTTTAAGCAGTAAAAAAAATCGTATTTCGGTTCGCCAAGTTCGCTTACGCATGCAAGAGTGGGGAATAAAACAAGGCATTAGCTCACAAGTGCACCCGCATAAACTTCGCCACTCGTTTGCCTCTCATATTTTAGAATCATCTGGCGATTTACGCGCTGTGCAAGAATTATTAGGGCACAGTAGCTTATCGGCTACGCAAGTATATACGCATTTAGATTTTCAGCATTTAGCAAAAGTGTACGACAACACTCATCCGCGCGCTAAAAAACAAACCGATTAGGAATGTAATTATGATCCGATTTAATCGTGCTCCTCGCCCTTTTTCAGTTATGAGCTTTGATTTAGACGACACCCTGTATAACAACCACCCCATAATAAAAGCCGCGGTTAAAGCCCAGCAAGATTATTTAAACGCGCTACCCAGCTACTTACAAAAAGGCCCAAAATACTGGCAACAATGCCGCAATGAGGCCGTAATACAGTTACCAGAGCTTGCTGATAATGTAACTAAATGGCGCCAACATACGCTACGCTTAGCCCTTTCAAAGCTAGATTTAAATGAGCAAGAGGTAGAGCATCATGCCGATGCTGCCTATAACGCCTTTGCCGATGCGCGCAGTAAAATAGTGGTAACCGACGACGTACTAAAGCTGCTAGATAACTTAGCCCAGCACTTTACGCTGGTTGCAATAACCAATGGCAATGTTGAAATTGAGCGCTTTAACTTACGCGATAAATTTGCGCTAGTATTGCAAGCTGGTATGCACGGTAAAGCCAAACCCCACGGTACACTGTTTGATAAAGCCGCCGCGCACTTAAACGTGGCTAAAAGTGAAATTTTACATATTGGCGATAGCCTAGATACCGACGTACAAGGCGCTAATAATGCAGGCTGCCAATCGGTTTGGTTAAAAGACCAAGGTGCGGCTTATCACTACAAAGGCCTTGCCGATGTTGAAATTGCGAATATTCATGCCTTAGCGCACTTTATCAAATAGCCTAAATAGAACGAAGAGGTTGCAATGAGCCATTATACCAAGCTAATTACCTTGCTATTAATAGGCTCGCTTAGCCTAAACGCTTACTTATTGTGGCCACAAAAACAGCCTGTAGTTGGCACACAAAAAATCCACAGCGGCAAGAGCATCAAAGCGCCAAAAAGTAACCTGCTCAGCCAAGCTCAACAGCAATTTACACAACACAAATTTGATGATGCTCTAAATACGTATCAGCAACTAAATCTAAGCGCTCCAAAAAAAGCACATACTTTATACGCTTCGTGGGTAGCACAACTAAAGCAATGGCTAAACACAAACCTACCGCTTAGCCAGTCATTGTTAAATGCACTTTTAAATAAAGACCCTTACAATACCGAGTTACTCACTTTACACGTTGATTACCTAGTAAAAAGCGGGCAACGGCAAAACGCAATTATTGCGCTATTTGAGCTCTACCCATTATTAAATAAGCACCAACAAGACCCTGTAGATAGGCGCCTTGTGCATTTAACGACTAACGAACTGCATAGTTTGAGTGAGCAGCAAAATTGGCAAACAATTATTGAACAAACTCAAATTTGGCTCGACTATCAAAACGACAATAGCCATTTTTTATACGCACTCGCTCATGCTTATTATCAACTAGAGGACTTTATTAGCGCCTTAACAACTATTGAGCGCATGCCATCAAATCACCCACTACAAGCCGAAGTAACTGCCTTACACGCAATGATAGAGAAAGCTCAATCGCAAGATGACTTTATTGCGCTTACCCCCTACGGCGCACATTACTTAATTAGCACCGAGCTAAATAGCTCAATCCAAACAGAGCTTATGATAGATACCGGCGCAAGTATTACTTCTCTTTCGAGTGACGTGCTTAACCAACTTTCACCCAGACCACTGTATTTAGGCGATGTAACCGTAAACACGGCGAATGGGCAAATTAGAGTAAAACGCTACCAAATTGAGTCGTTTAAAGTAGGGATGCAAACTATTTACGGTTTTGAAGTGCTCAGTATTGAAAACACCCGCGGCCAAGGTTTGTTAGGAATGAACTTTTTATCTAGATTTAAATTTAATATAAATCAACAAACAGATGAGTTAGAGTTGAGTGCTAAATAATTTAAATTTAAGGAAAAAACATGACCCTAAACGATTTTTTTACAGCAACTTGCAGACAACCCTAAAAGCATACAATTTAGCGATACCATGGCGGTAATAGAAGCTAATTACGATTTTACTGTGTGTGGATTTAATAACCACGGCTTACTTAGCTCTGCAAGCGAGAACAACGGCTCATGTAAAATTTTTGCGTTTGCTAAATTAAACGATTTAAGCAAGCAAAATACATTGGATTGCTTTGGTAAGTTTTACCGCGAAGACGTACTACAAAACCCTAAAGCCGATGATCACATGAACATTCGCACATTTATGTTAGCGCCAGAAGCGACTCCATTTTTAGGCCTGAGCTTTGATGGTGAGCCACTAAAAGAGAAATAACACTAAGCTGCTAAATTAAAGCGTTTTTTCCATAAAGTAACGCGTACCAGAGCGTGGATAGTTGTTAAGCTGATACTTAACCACGTATCCGCGCTTTTCATAAAAAGGCTTGGCCTGAAAATCAAGCGTATCGAGCTGTGCGGTCGTTGCACCTAGTTCAGCAGCTGATTGTTCAAGTGCCGTTAGTAACTTATCTGCAAGCCCTTGACCTCGCGCTACATCGCTACACCAGAGCCAACTAATCATCAGCCAATTTCCAAACACACACCCACTAATACCTGCAACAAGCTCACCTTGCTCATCAACAAATTTATAGCCTAATAGCACTCTTTGCGCATCAAAGTGCTGCGCGTTAAATTCAACTATTTTAGTGCGAAGCGCTGAGTTTAACGCATCGGTATTATCTGCTTTTAATTGATACATGTACCGCCCTTAAAGAAGCAGATACTAGCAAACAAACTTAATTAAAAAAGGTTATTTTTTCCATAAGGTACTTCTAGCAAATTGCTGCTTGTTTTTTCGGGTTGGCCGCACATTTCATCGTAAGCGCTAGTATGGCGCAGTACCATTTCGGCGTAGGCTATTTTTTCAAAACGTTTTTGAATATGCAGCGGGCTGAGCGCTTTAACAAACTCGCCATTTTCTTCAGTAACGTAATACTCTACGTTATTTATAATGACAGACACCTGATAGAGCGCCATTTCAAGGGAGTGCGCGACCACTTTTTGTAATGGTTCGTGCTTTTTTAACTCAGAAAATTTCATACCCATAACAATCGCCTTTTAATAAAAAGTAACTTTATAGATACGCACCTTTGCTATAATCGCGATCAAATTATTACATCACTGCCTTTTAAGCTTATGAGCAATACAATTCGACTCGCTAAATACATTGCTCACGCTGGTGTGTGCTCACGAAAACAGGCATCGCGTTTAATTGATGAAGGTGTGGTGACTGTAAATAATCGCCCAGCGAATCATATTGATCACGTTAATGAGCAAGACGACGTAATAGTTAATGGCCAAGCAGTTAAAGGGGCTGCCGATTTGGTTTATTTTGCGTACCACAAGCCTGTAGGTATCGACTGCAAATTAAATGAAAATGACCCTGCCAGCCTTATTCACCATTTACCTACCCTCACTCGGGTTTACCCCATTGGCCGATTAGATAAAGACTCTCGTGGCTTGCTTATTTTGACCAACGACGGAGATTTTTGTAATCAACTTATTCACCCTGACTTCCACCAGCCTAAACGTTATTTAGTCACGGTAGATAAACCTATTAATAATGCGTTTTGCGAAAAAATGGCCGCAGGAATCCCCGTCGATAAACAAGTAACCTTACCGTGTGAAGTAACAAAAATAGCTGACAACCAGTTTAGTATTATTTTAAAGCAAGGGCTTAACAGACAAATACGTAAAATGGCGCATTACTGCGGCTTTAAAGTAATTGATTTATTTAGAGTGCAATTTAGCGAACTCGCCCTCTCAAACCTAAACCTCCCTGAAAACCACTATATACAAATTAATAAAACAGATATTTCAAAAATCTAATACCAAGTCACTTAATTACACCATAAAAAGTTAAAAAATAACCTTGCAAAAATAGATTACAGGTGTAGTCTTAAATTAAAGATTACATTTGTAGGCAATAAAATGATTGAGTTATCAAAAGCAGAATTCGACGTGCTTGATGCGCTTTGGATTAATTACCCAGCAACCGCCAGCCAAATTATTGAGCGCTTAAGCGATGACAAACAATGGCACGAAAAAACTATTAAAACCCTACTGGGTCGATTAGTTAAAAAAGGCGCACTGACCTTTGAAAAAGACGGGCGCCAATATATTTATACTCCTTGTATGGAGCGCGCCGACTACACATTAAAAGAAAGCAAAAACTTTATTGAGCGTTTTTTTAGTGGCCGTATAGCGCCGCTGGTAAGCGGGTTTGCTAAATCAGAGCAGCTTTCGCAGCAAGATATAAACGAGCTAAAAAAGGTCATTGATGACTGGGAAAAAAACCAAAAGTAAGGAGTGGCTATGGATATTCAAACCCTGTTTAACTGGTTACTAGAGCAGCAATTATTACTCAGCATAATGCTTGGCGGGTTTATTATATGTGAGCGTTTTAGTTTAATGCTGCTTGGCCCAGGCTTTGTGTATAAATTAGTATGTCTAATCCCCGTATCGTTACTGGTTGCAAACTTACCAAGTAACATTAAGCCACTACAAAACAGCGCCATTAGCCATTATTTAATAACGCCTAACCAACCCCTTATTAATAACTTAGGCCTAAATTGGGCCGTGCTTTATGTAGTGGTTAGCCTAGTGCTGCTTAGCGTAGTGTTTGTTGTGCATATTCGCTTTATAAAAAGCCTGCAGCTCAATTATTTAATTAATAGCGAACACACTCTAACCTCACACATTAAAACCTATACCAGTAATCATATTGCATCGCCAATGGTGGTAGGTATTTTGCAAAGTAAGCTCATACTGCCTAGTAATTACAAAACCCAGTTTGATAAAGCCACTTTGGCACTTATTTTAGAGCATGAGGCTGTGCACATAAAACGCAAAGATAACCTAATAAATGCCCTGCTGTTACTGACTACTATTTTAATGTGGTTTAACCCGCTCGCCTGGATGGCTTACGCAAGCTTTAGACGCTTGCAGGAGCTAACTTGTGATCAGCGGGTACTTGCCAATAAAACCACACACCAACACATTTTATACAGCAAAGCCTTAGTTAACTGTGCGGCAGCAACGCCAGCAGGCCTAATGGCTTATTCACACTACGGAGATAAAAAGACCATGTTACAACGACTTACCAATATAAAGCACAGTGGCAATCACTCTCGCCTAGCCAAAGGTGGCTTACTGCTAATAGTAACAAGCATGCTTAGCGGTTTAGCCATTGCAAAACAGCCCCAAACTGAAATAACGAAAGAGGATCATATTTCACCAACAATACGCATTGAACCTGTCTACCCAGCCCAAGCCGCTAAGCAAGGCATTAGCGGCTCGGTTGTATTAAAGTACGATATAGCCGCCAATGGCAGAACAAAAAACATTAGTGTCATTCAATCTAAGCCGTCAGACGTTTTTGATAAATCAGCTAAAGAAGCGCTGGCAAAGTGGGAGTATAAAATCTCTGAGGCAGGCTTTAATGATGTACTTGTACAGCTCGATTTTGCTATAAACAGCGAGGTTGCTAATACCGATTTAATAGAACGAATTAAAGTATCGCATTAAGGCTAATGAGTGATGCAAGAGCACAAAGCAAGCGCCCTTTTAGGCCGCTTGCTTTGTGGTTTTAACAATAAAATTAAATACTCACTACAATCATGGCAATGGCAGTGCCTAAGCCAATAAACCATACAAGCGAACGGATAATATCTAAGTTCAACCAATAAAAAATGCAATACAAAGTGCGCGAAACTATATGAGTAACCGCCAAGGTTTCGGTTACTGCATTTACCGAGTTAGTTCCCAGTACCACCGCAATAGCAACGGCAAACACTGCAAGTGATTCAAAACAATTTTGATGAGCAGCGAGCGTTCGCGCACCAAAGCCCGTTAATTTTGCTTGTTGAGAACGCGGGTGTTTATTGTCGTATTGGCCAAACTTTGCCATTGCAATGGCCACTGGTATTTTTGCAAAATAAGGCATTAATACAGCAAGTAATACGCATACTACTAATGTTGTCATAATTTATTCTCTTATTTTAAAACCTAGTTATTTAACCAATACATATAACACACATACACAAAAAAGCCGCCAACACGTTTTATGACATACGCAGGCGGCTAAACAATAACATCATACTTACTATAGCTAAGTTTACCTATAAAGCAGTGCGGCATAGTGTCGCAGGTGATGAATATTCACTATCACCCTTAATGCATCGCATTAATAACTAAAGATTGTTAACTTATAGACCTTATTTTTTACCGACGACCCCTATGACTTGGATCTTTTTCACTTTTTTAGCTGCCTTTATGCAAGCATGGCGAAATGCCCTACAAAGTAAATTAAGCGCACATGCAAGTGTGGCTGGCGTAACCCTCTCGCGCTTTATTTTAGCCGGCCCTATTGCTGCAGTGTATTTGTATGGTCTTTATCAATATGAAGACACAGCCATGCCTACCTTTAATAATGCCTTTTGGGGGTTTGTTTTTGGCGCAAGTGTTATGCAAATACTCGCCACCGGCTTAATGGTAAAGCTGTTTAAAATGAATAATTACGCCATAGGTGCAGGGCTTGCTAAAAGTGAAGCCTTAGTAGCGGCTATTTTAGGGGTATTGTTTTTTGGTTCTGCGCTCAGCCTTCTTGGTTGGCTGGGTGTATTTTTAGGCGCTATTGCGGTGCTTTTACTTAGCGGCATAACCAGCGTAAAACACTTTGATGCTAAAACAGCGTTACTTGGCCTTGCCTGTGGTACCAGCTTTGCCCTTACATCGCTGTGGGTGCGTGAAGCGAGCTTAAATTCAGGGTTATTGTTTCCACACTCAGCTGCATGGGTTTTACTGTTTGTAATAAGCCTACAAACGCTTATATTACTTGGCTATTTATTACTAAAAGAGCCACACACTGTTGGCAAACTTTGGCAATATAAAGGCACCACTGCCGCAATTAGTACTTTTAGCTGTATAGGCTCTATTGGCTGGTTTAGCGCGATGAGTTTACAGCACGTAGCGTATGTTAAAACGCTTGGTCAGGTAGAGGTATTTTTTACCATGCTAATTGCTGTACTTTGGCTCAAACAGCCACTTAAAAAACAAGATACCGCGGGCTTAATACTCATAGCCATTGCCGCTGTTTTAGTAATGCTGCCAAATTGAGAACATAAAAAAGCGCAGGCTTTAAACCTGCGCTACTATAGGCTGCTTATAACTTTTAAAGCGAGTATTAAGCGCTCTTTTTAAGAGCTAATTTTTAGCGTTATCACACCGCAAATGATCATGAGTACACCAGCAATACGGCCAAACGTGGCTGCATCACCGTAAAGTAATATACCCACTAAAAACGTACCCGCAGCACCTATTCCGGTCCATACGGCGTAGGACGTCCCCATTGATATTTGCTTTTGTGCAAGCCACAACATAAAACCACTGGCTGTTAAAAATGCAATTGCCATTACTATACCCTGCCAGCGTGTGTCGGGGTTTTGTGAAATTTTTAAACCAATTGGCCAGCCTATTTCAAGCAAGCCGGCAATGACTAAATAAACCCATGCCATTAAACATCTCTCTTTTTCAAAATTACGTCGTATAAATCTTCGCGGCGATCTTTTAAATTGCGCACCGTACCTTCGCTATGAAGAATTTTTAGCTTATCCATATCAAGGTCGCTAAATAGTAACATTTCAGTATTAGGTGTGGCTTCATTTAATGTTGCATCGTGCGGAAAAGAAAAGTCAGACGGGGTCAACACTGCCGATTGCGAGTACTGTACGTCTAGGCTTTCTACCTCAGGTAAGTTACCCACTGAGCCTGCAATAACCACATAACATTCGTTTTCGATTGCGCGCGCTTGCGCACAGTGACGAACCCGTAAATAACTATTTTTAGTATCGGTCCAAAACGGCACAAAGAGTATATCAAGCCCCTGCCTGGCTAATATGCGCGAAAGCTCTGGGAACTCTACATCGTAACAAATTTGAATACCTACACGCCCAGCATCGGTGTCAAACACGGCAATTTTGTCACCGCCCTGAATCACCCAATCATTTTGCTCATGCGGGGTTATGTGTATTTTTCGCTGCTCGTCTATTTTACCGCTACGGTGGCATAAGTAACTTACGTTATAAATTTTATCGTCTTCGGCAAGTGGCATAGAGCCGGTAATAATATTGGCGTTATATTCTATTGCCATACGCGACATCCCGTTTTTAAACGTCTCTGTATATTCAGCTAAATAGCGGATAGCTTCGGTTTGATTATTCTGATCACCTAAACCCATAAGTGGCGCGTTAAAAAATTCCGGAAATAATATAAAATCGCTTTTGTAGTCAGATACCGTATCTACAAAGTATTCTACCTGCTTGAGCATTTCGTCAACCGACTCTACACAGCGCATTTGCCATTGCACCGCACCTATACGCACTATCGATTTAGTTGATTCGAGTACGGTGTCGGTTGGCTCATACATTATGTTATTCCACTCAAGCAAGGTGGCGTAACCTACAGACTCTTGATCCTCCGGCAGGTACTTTTTAAGTAACCGTTTTACCTGAAAGTCGTTAGAGAGCTGAAAACTTAAAATTGGGTCGTAAAGCTCTTTTTGGTCAACCTTTTCAATGTATTCCATTGGCGTCATTTCACTGCTGTGATTGTAATAACGCGGAATACGGCCACCGGCTAAAATAGCGCGCAAGTTATATTGGCGGCACAACTCTTTACGGGCATCGTATAATCTGCGCCCTAAGCGCATGCCTCGGTGGGTTTCGCTAATTGCTACATCTAAACCGTATAGCGCATCGCCGTCGGAGTCACTAAATACCCGGTCGTGCCCATCGGCTATGTCTTCGTAAGTGTGAGGATTTGAAAAACGCGCGTAGTCTACTTGCACGCTTAGTGCTAAACCCACCAGCACGCCATCATCTACAATGCCTATTTGCCCTTCAGGGAACTGATCTATCAATCTAAAAATAGTATGGCTTGGCCACGCGCCACCTAAATCAGGATAAGCCTGATCCATCAAGGTTTTAATTTGCGGATACTGCTCTTTTGTTAAGTTACAAATTTCTAGGTGGGTTTTTTCTGCCGACATACACAACTCCTTTGGGCATAATAAAATAAAAGCCGAATGTACGCTAAAGTACACTCAGCTTTGTATCATGTTTTTTACGTTACGCGTACTACTTTAAGCTGCGATAAAAAAGTGTAGTCACTTTCTCTTTTGGCAACCAGCCTGCGTATTCAAGGCCAAGCTCTGCCAATGGATCGGCTTTAATTTCTTGCTCTAAGCTTGCGTTATTTTGCATTGCTTTTAGCATTAAATCTTTGGCTTTTTTAACAAGTTTAGCATACGTTACCAGCCCTGAACGGTCACTTACCGGCCCATGCCCGGGTATCACTATGGTGCGCTCGTCTATTTGCTTAATAACGTCATTTACGGCTGCTAATATTCCATCAACACTGCCGCCGCTATCTACATCAACAAACGGCAAGCTGCCAAAGTTAAAGTAAATATCGCCCATGTGCACTATGTTATCGTTATTAAAAAATATCACCGAATCACCGTCGGTATGTGCATAGGCGTAGTGCACTACATGGGCGTGTTCGTTATTAAAATGCAGTTTTAAATCGTGGCCAAAGCTAATGCGTGGCAGGTAATCTGAGTTTGCACCGTGTTTTTCTTCTAATCGCTTATGTACGTTGTCGTGCGCAATGACATGCGCACCGGCTTTGGCAAAGTTTTCGTTGCCGCCAGTGTGGTCGCCATGATGATGCGTATTAATTACAAACTCTGCACTACCGGGTTTTAAATCGCTAATGGTTTTTTTAATGTCGTTTGAAAGCTTGGCAAATTGGTCATCAATAATGTAAATGCCATCTTCCCCTACACTTGCGGCAATGTTACCGCCTTGGCCAAACAGTACATACACACTGTCGCTTAGTTTTTCTGCCGTTACCGGATTTTCATCTGCATGTGTTGCACCGCTAAGTAATAAGCCTGTTATTAATGCGGGTAGTATTTTTTTCATTTTAGTTCTCTGTTGATTTATTAATGATTATATAGAACGTGATTAACTGTAATTTAGTTCATCGTGCTGGCTCTATCACTATTTGATGTATTAGCGTTTGTGGCAATAAAGGCGTGTGCTTACCTTCAATGTAGTCACTAAAGCCTGCACGATAAAACGCGGATAGCGGATGCCCCGACTGCCCACCGGGCACTGCCATAATGGCGTTTTCTAAATGCCCTGGTTGGGCAATAAAGCGCTGCGATGCACCAAAGCTTTTGCCTTGTACGGCGGGCATGTAGCTATCGCCAAAAGCTGGCGCTACAGGCATATTTAAAAGCTTAGCCAGTATGGGCATTTGTTTAGCAAACGGGTGCTCAATATTAAGCGCATTAACTTTACCCCACTGCCAATTTTGTAAGTTATCCCCATACTCAGCCCCAAGTGCTGTCACTGTTTGGCTAAATGCACCTAATAACTGCTCGTCCCAATTTTTATACTCAGGGTTTACCCATGAGCCCGGCCTATCTTTAATAAGCTGCCATATAGCTGGTTCTAGATCCCGCTTTACATATCTAAGCGTGGCGTCTTGCTCATTAAGTTTGTTCTCCATGCTTGCAAATACAGTATTAATTAATGTGCTGCGGTAGTGTTTAACTAAGGTGTAACCTACCGAGCTTGCACATGCGCATTGCTGCCAGTTTTCAAGTGCACTTATGTACTGTGCGTTTTTGGCTTTGTCTTTTTTAAGCTGATTAAGTAGCAATGTGTGCCATGGCGTTAAAAAGCGGGCTTGGTTATCAAGCTGTAGCGCGTAAAAGTCGATCTCAGCAAAGCTTTGTTTTTCAAATAATCTATCACGAATTTGGCTCGAACGTGCCCCTAGCGCGTACCCGCCATTGCCAAAGCGTGCATTATCAGTGGCCGACACAACGCGGGAATTACCTGTCCATAATCGTCCATTTTGCGGGTTTTTAACATAAGGGCGCTGAAGCTCATTTTGCTGCCAGTCGGGTGAGTATTCGTTTGCATTAACACTTAGCTCACTCGGTGTTTTACGCGCCGGTATAGCGCCAATATGTTGCCATGCAGCACTGCCTTGGCTATCTACCACCATTAAATTTTGTACCGGAATACCCACATCGCTTGCCACATCTAGCGCATCATCTACGCTAGTGGCTTGCTCTAGTTTGAGCAGATCCATGTTTACAGCATAAAGTTGGTGTGCAGCCCAGCTAAGTGCATAAGGCTGTTTATTTATATATTTTACTGGGCCGTATTCGCTCATGGTTAATGAGTAATCGTCCACGTCGCCACTAGGCAGTGCGATAGGCTCATTGACTTGCCATGTTTTATTATCGTTACTTAAAGCAACCCAATCGGCCGTGTCTATGTAGCCGTTAGTAAAGCCCCAGGCAATTTTATTATTGGTACCCACCACAATAGCAGGGGCGCCGGGTAGCGATACGCCAGTTACCTGAGCTTGCTCGCCATTTTGTGTGTAATTAAGCTGCGCCCTGTACCAAATAACCGGCACCGCCATAGATAAATGCATATCATCAGAGAGCATGGCTGCTCCCGTTTGGGTATGCGCACCGGTTACTGCCCAGTTATTGCTACCGCGCTCTTGGTTTGCCTGAATATTTTTAACCGTGTGCTGTGCTTGCTCTGGAAGTTGAGGAATGGTGCCTGTAAACGGGGCAAGTTTACTGCCATCAAGCGCCGCTTGGTATTGGCTAGGTTGTGTTAAAAAATCAACCATGTGTTGTCCGTATGCTTGCTCAATATGTATGAGAGCTTCATCTCGCTCAAAGGTGGCACTTTGCAAGTCAAGGTACATGCTAAATATAACTAATAGGCTATCTTCACTTTGCCATGGTTTTTGCGCACCGCCTGTAAGTAAATACTCAAAGCTTGCAAAGCCAACTTGTGCCAGCCCTTCGTTTACACCTTGGGCGTAGCTGTTTAATAGCTGTTTATCGCTTTCGGGTAAGGTGTTTAATATAGCGCGGCTGCGTTTTCGCAATTGATGAAAGCGCATTTTTTTATCAAGTCCAAGGGCCGCTTTACCAAATAACTCACTAAGCTCACCTGCGGCGTTACGTCTTAATAAGTCCATTTGAAAAAAACGGTCTTGCCCATGCGCATAGCCTAACCCGTATGCGGCGCTATTGCGGTTTTCGGCCTTTATAACCGCCTGCCCTAGTGCATCACGCGAAATAGTAACCGGCTTATTAATTGCTGTACTTTGGCCTTTACCGTCAAGTGTGGGCATACTTAAACTTAATACGCCATACACAAGCGCTGTACCAGCTAACCCTAAAACCACAACGAGTAATACTAGCCATTTGATTACTTTAAACATTAATTTGTCCTTTGCACCATTTGTTGCACATATAATAACCATAGTTTTATTAAATAATAATGTTCTTACTCGCAAAGGGTGAAATAAACATCAAAATCCACGATAATAGCCATTCCACATTTTGTGCAGATCTAGTTGAGACTCATATGACTGAAAAAACATTTATCAAAGGTAAAGACCGCGACCTAGAATCGTCTATCTCTACCATGCAAAACAAGTTAAAAGCGCTAAACATCAATGTTGAAGAAGCACTTTGGCTTAACCCTGTAGCTAACTGTTATTCAGTTCATATAAAAGACAGCGACTGCGGTGTAATGTTTACCAATGGTAAAGGCGCAACGGATAAAGCATCTATCGCCTCTGCGTTAGGTGAATACTTTGAACGATTAAGCTGTAATTACTTTTTTGCCGACTTTTACTTAGGTGAAGAATTTGCAAACAGCGACTTTACTCATTATCCAAATGAGAAATGGTTTAAAGTTGAAGGCAATGAAGTGCCAGAAGGCATAATGGACGAAAGCCTTTGGGGTTACTTTGACCCAGAGCGTGAGCTTAATGCCTCACACCTTTTTGACTTTAACTCAGGTAATAACGAGCGCGGCATTTGTACATTGCCATACACACGCCAACGCGATAACCAAGACGTATACATTCCGGTAAACGTAATTGGTAATATTTTTGTTTCTAACGGCATGAGCGCAGGTAACACTAAGTTTGAAGCACGTGTACAAGGGCTATCAGAAGTATTTGAGCGCGCCATTAAAAACCGTATTATCGCAGAAGGTATTTGTTTACCTATCGTCCCTGAAGAGGTTGTAAAGCAATACCCTAAAATTCACGAGGCGTGTGAAGAGCTACGCAGCCATGGTTTTCATTTACGTATTGCCGATGCATCATTTGGCGGTAAATACCCTGTAATGAACGTAACGCTTATTAACCCTGTTGATGGCTCTGTGTTTGCCTCATTTGGTGCTCACCCATCATTTGAAGTTGCCCTTGAGCGTACCGTTACCGAGCTACTACAAGGTCGTCGCCTTGATCAACTTGATGTGTTCCAACCAGCTACTTTTGATAACGATGAAGTTGCAACGCCTGAAAACATTGAGCTGCACTTTATCGACTCAAGCGGTTTAATCTCGCATGACTTTTTCCGTGCTGACGCTGACTTTGACTTTGTTCATTGGGACTTTAGCGGTACAACAGAGCAAGAATACAACTTCTGTACTGACTTAATTCACAGCATGGGCCACGACATTTACATTATGGATTACACACACTTAAACGTGTATGCATGTCGTATTTTAGTACCAGGTATGTCAGACATTTACCCAGTAGATGAACTAATTTGGCGTAACAACAACGAAGGCGCTAAATTCCGTGAAGCATTCCTATCGCTTGATCAGTACGATGCGCAGCAGTGGATGGACATTTACGACAGCCTAGAAGAAGCAGGCCACAGCGATATTATCCGTGCTGCTGAATTTATTGGCCTTGCCACCGATGCCGACACACCATGGCATACACTGCGTATTGGTGAGCTTAAAGCGCACTTATGTTTAGCCGCAGGCAACGAAGAAGCCATTGATTGGGTAGACTGGATACTACACACAGGCCAAGTAAACGAAGATGCAATGCGCCACTTCCGCTGTTTAAAAGCCATTCTTGAAATTAAATACGATGACGAGCGCGACTACGCCGACTACCAAGATGCACTGGGTTTAATGTTTGGCAGCGATAACGTAACGCTGGCTATTGAAATAGCAGAAGGCCGTAAATTATTTAATGGTTTAACCTTCCCTGGTTTATCGCTTGAAGGCTTTAAAAAGCATACAGCACTACTTGATGGTTACCGTAAGTTACATGTCGCTAAGCAAAACCATTGGGCACGTGAAGTAACCGACGCTTAATAGTTAAACTACTAATTATAAAAATAAAACGGCGCTAATTTATCAGCGCCGTTTTTATTTATACAATAAATTAGCTATAGTTAAATTGCCTAAAATAACAGCATGACTTAGCCAATGCCGCCAAAAAATAACAACAAAAAAAACACTACCAGCAACTATAAGCTGACCTTTTGGTTATCGCTTACGCTAATAATACTAGTAAGCATTGTGTTAGATAGAATTAACTACAATCGCGCAAAAGACGCCCACCGCCTACAAATTTTATCTCAAGTAAGTACATACCGTGCACAACTCGAAGCCACCTTGGTATCAAACATTCAGCTAGTTCGTGGATTAGCGGTTGCTGTATCAGCTGAACCTGAGTTACAGCAGGCACGGTTTGAGCAAATTGCCGCGCCTTTGTTTAAAACCTCCAGTGAACTGCGCCATATTGGTGGTGCACCCGACATGATAATTCGTATGTCTTACCCACTAAAAGGTAACGAAAAAGCCATTGGCTTAAACTTTTTAGAAAACAAAAACCAACGCCTAGATGCCATTAGAGCCCGTGATACCAATACTATTGTTATGGCAGGACCACTTAAACTAGTGCAAGGCGACATTGCCCTTATTGCCAGAGTGCCTGTTTATATTCCGCCTGAAAACCGCTTTTGGGGGTTGTTATCTGTGGTGCTCGACATTGAAAAAGTATACAAAAACTCAGGCATAAAAGAGCTTGAAAAAAACTACAACATTGCTATTCAAGGGCGTCATGGTTTAGGCAAAAAAGGCGAGTTTTTTTATGGCAATAACAATATAACCTCACAAGAGCCGCTTGATTTTACGCTCAATTTTCAAGGGGGAAGCTGGCAATTATACGTAGCCCCTAAAGAAGGTTGGAGCCCTGCACCTTCAACTATATGGCCGCTTAGAATCGCCATTATAATTATTTGCGGATTACTAATATGGGCGTTCTTATTCTTTTTAAAAATGCTAAACCGCCAGCAACAAAACGAAAAAATGCTGGAGGCAATGAGCGACCTTGCCCAAATTGGGGCGTGGTCATTTAATCTAGAAACCAAACAAGTGTATTGGTCAGATATGACCAAAAAAATCTTTAAATACCCGCTAAATAAAGAGCCTACCTGGCCTACAAACTTAAATTACTTTAAAGCCGGTGAAAGCAGAGAACGTATCACTCAGCTGGTTGAATCTGCAATTAAAGAAGGCAAAAGTTACGAAGCCGAACTTGAAGTAATTGACTCTGAAGGGCGCGAAATGTGGGTGCTTATTCATGGTGAAGCTGAGCGCAAAAACGAGCGCTGTGTAAGAATATTTGGCTCATTGCAAAATATTGATACCCGTAAGCGCATTGAACTTGAAAACAGCAAAATTGCCCTACATAACGAAATTTTAGCGTCGCTTACAGCCAACGACCTTATTTTAAGTGGCCAATTAAGCCAATCTAAACAAGTTATTACTGAATCTATTTGCCATGCATTAAACATTGAGCAAGCCAGTATTTGGTTTTTTAATAGCTCAAAAACCTCATTGAGTCCTATAGCATCCCATAATATTGAAAACAGAATGGGTAATAATAATGCGGTTTGGCTTAAAAAAGAGGCGCCTGATTTTTTTGAAGCCATAGAAAAACACGCTGTGTTTAGCACCAGTGATGCCCAAAATCACCCTCTACTAAAACCCCTTAAAGCGCATTACTTTGCGCCGCTCAATATTAATGCCATGCTGTGCGCAATCATACCGGCAGGAAATGGCACCATTGGCATAGTATGCGCTGAGCAATGTGCTTCAATGCGCCCGTGGTCACGTAACGAAGAAAGCTTTTTAATTGCTGTAGCCGCCCTCGTGGGCAGCTTGCATTCAAGTCAGCAACGTATTGAAACAGAGCAACAGCTAGTCACCGCCAAAGAAGCTGCAGAGCAAGCAGTAATGGCTAAAAGTGAATTTTTAGCCAGTATGAGCCACGAAATAAGAACCCCCATGAACGGCGTACTGGGCATGCTAAATATTATCAAGCGCACCCAGCTCAACCAGCAGCAAGAGCACCATATTGAGCTTGCACAATCTTCAGCTCAGTCGCTGTTAAATATAATTAACGACATTTTAGACTTTTCTAAAATTGAAGCAGGTAAACTTGATATAGAAAATGTGCAATTTAACTTACCTAAATTACTTGGTGAAGTTGTTGAGTCGTTTGCGCTTAAAGTGGAGCAAAACAATACCAATCTCATTTTAGATGCCACCCAAATTACTATCAGTGAAATAATTAGCGATCCGAATAGGTTGCGTCAAATTTTAAATAACCTGATTGGCAATGCCGTTAAGTTTACTATTGATGGGCAAATTCTGGTGACCGCGCAGATAGATGAAACCACCGATGGCAGTTTTTTACATTGCTCTATTATTGATACCGGCATAGGAATAGACGCAGAAAAACAAAAAACCTTATTCGACTCATTCACTCAGGCCGATGCCTCAACCACCCGCCAGTTTGGCGGCACAGGCCTTGGCCTAGCTATTGTTAAGCAGCTTTGTGAACTAATGGAAGGCGAAGTAAGCGTAACCAGCATGCTAAATGAAGGCAGTACTTTTTCGTTTTCTATAAAAATACAGCCCCGTTTAACTAAAGCGCAAGATTTACCCAGCCACTTAATTAATAACAAACATATTTTAATTATTGATGCCTGCACACTTAACGCCAATATTGCCGCCAAACAATTACGCGTATGGGGCGCACACGTTAATATTTTAAGTGACTATAGCGGCATCATTAATTATTTTGATAACTGCGATACCCAGCCAGATGCATTATTAGTCGATTATCATTTTTTTGAGCAAGCTGCGCACCCGCAAATAAATACATTAAAAAACCGAGTAACCACCAAGCAAAGCAAACTGGTTGTTATGGCACCAATGAGTTATTCGCAAGAGCATAACAACATTGGCATAAATATAGACTGCCTGATATTTAAACCGCTTACTCCGTCAGATTTATTTGATTCACTCACTAACGATAAATACATTGAGCAACAACAGCGCCAAGCACAACTGCAAAATGAGTTAACCGAAAAGCCCAAAGAAATATCAGCGCACGCGCAAGTGCTTTTAGTAGAAGATAACAAAGTAAATCAGGTGGTGGCCTCAGCGTTGTTAAAACAAGTTGGGCTTACCTTTGATATTGCACAAAACGGTCAAGATGCACTAGATAAACTAAACAGCAGCCAAGACAAAAAATACCAGTTAGTTTTAATGGACTGCCAAATGCCCGTGATGGATGGCTACCAAGCCACGCAAGCTATACGCGAAGGAAAAGCGGGTAAGCATAATAAACATATTACAATCATTGCTTTAACGGCAAACGCAATGCAGGGCGATAGAGAGAAGTGCCTCGATGCAGGAATGAACGATTATTTAACCAAACCTTTAGATTCCGCAGCACTAGAGCCTAAATTACAACAATGGCTTGGTACACAATAAAGGTGTAAGCTAAAAATACTGTTTACTAATAAAGAAAAGCCATGCATTTATCAGCAAATCAGCAGCGCGTTATTGGCTGCCTTTTAGAAAAACAAAGCACTACACCCGAGCATTATCCACTGTCGTTGAACGCACTGACGAATGCGTGTAACCAAAAATCAAATCGAGACCCGGTTGTAAACTTGAGCGAAAGTGAGGTGCAACAAACACTTGATGAGCTTATAAGTCAGCACCTTGTAACGCTAGACGAAGGGCTTTCGGGACGAGTTAATAAATACGATCACCGTTTTTGTAATACAGAATTTAATAGCTTACAGTTGAGCACGCAGCAACGGGCAATTATATGTTTACTACTGTTACGCGGCGCACAAACACCCGGTGAGCTAAGAACGCGCAGCGCTCGCCTAGCTGACTTTACAAACGTTAGCGAAGTAGAAACCGCCCTGAGCGCGTTAGCAAAAGATGACTACGTAACAAAGCTTGAGCGCGAGCCCGGCAAACGAGAAAGTCGCTACATGCACCTTTTTGCTGACCCAGCAGTAGCGCCAAGCCCAGTGCCAGCTACAGAAGTCGCAGAAGTTAAAAACGATGAAATTAACGAGTTACTTGCAGAAATTGAGGAACTAAAAGCTGAGCTTAGCCGTATAAAAGCACATTTAGGACTTTAATTAATAACCACTAAACCAGATAATGTAAGCCTATTTAAAAACAACTTATTAAATAACGAGGAGCTGGCCATGCGCGCCGAAATTATGGCTGAAATGAAAGTTCAGCCAACTATTGATGTAAACGCCGAAATTACCCGTCGAGTTAACTTTATAAAAGCACGTTTAGTGGCAGCCCATAGTGTATCGCTAGTGCTTGGAATTAGCGGCGGTGTTGACTCATCGACCTGCGGGCGCTTGTGCCAATTAGCCGTAGATGAACTAAACGCAGAGCAAAACACTAATAAGTACCAATTTATTGCGGTTCGTTTGCCATACGGTGTACAAGCAGATGAAGACGAAGCGCAAATGGCCGTTGATTTTATCAAGCCAAGTAAACGCATGACCGTCAACGTAAAACCCGCTGCCGATGCATTACACGAGCAAGCTATGGCGGCAGTAGTAGGCAGTAGTGAAGAGCTACCAGAGCAAGCTAAAATTGACTTTGTAAAAGGTAATGTAAAAGCACGCCAACGCATGGTAGCGCAATACGAAATAGCTGGTTTTTGCCAAGGCCTCGTTGTGGGTACCGATCACAGCGCTGAAAACATTACTGGTTTTTACACCAAATTTGGTGATGGCGCATGCGATTTAGCCCCATTATTTGGCTTATCAAAACGTCAAGTTCGCGCACTTGCAACTGCCTTAGGTGCGCCTGAACTATTAGTAACAAAAGCCCCAACAGCTGATTTAGAAAGTGACCGCCCAGGCCTCACCGATGAAGAAGCATTAGGACTGAGCTATGACCAAATTGACGACTTTTTAGAAGGCAAGCCGGTGGCTGCAGAGGTTGAGCAAAAGCTAACTGATATTTATGGTCGCACTCAGCATAAGCGCCAACCCATTCCGACTATTTACGATGATTTATAACGGCTAAACAGCTAGTGCTGCGTATGCACTAGCTGATCTATTCGCCGTAATGTTACGTAAAACAAAAAATTGATTTATAGTTAATTTTAACGCCTGCCAAAGAGAAAACTGCATTACATGACATCTCCTATTTTAATAACAGGCGCTGGTCAACGTATTGGCCTTGCGCTTGCTAAGCACTTTTTATCGCAAGGCCAAGCTATTATTATTACCTATCGTACGCGCCACGATGCAGTCGACGACTTAGAACAACAAGGCGCCGTATGCATACACGCCGACTTTAGCAGCGATGCCGGTATAGCTAGCTTTATTGAAACACTCAAACAGCAAACTCACTCTTTACGTGCCATTGTGCACAATGCCTCTAGCTGGGACTGCGAAGCCAGTAACCCTGATTTTTCGAGTTTGTTTGATAACATGATACGCATTCATGCCAAAACACCGTATTTAATTAATAATGCCTGTACACAGCTATTAATGGCATACCAAGCTGATACTTGCACACCGGCTGACATTATTCATCTTACCGATTACGTTGTTGAAACAGGTAGCCCAAAGCACATTGCCTATGCCGCAAGTAAGGCTGCACTTGATAACTTAACCAAGTCGTTTAGCGCTAAGTACGCACCAAACATAAAGGTGAATTCGGTTGCGCCATCGTTGATTATTTTTAATCAGCACGATGACGAGGCTTACCGTGCTAAAACCCTTAAGAAATCTCTTATGGGTATAGAGCCAGGTTGCCAAGAAATTATTAATAGTATTGATTTATTACTGCGCAGCCACTACATCACAGGCCGCGCTTTGCCTGTTGATGGCGGCCGCCATTTAAAGTAGAACACACATTAAACTGAGAAATTTATGCATGACGATTTAAAGCAAAGCTACCAAAACATTATTACCGCTGTGGGTGAAGATGCAGGCCGAGAAGGTCTTCTCGATACACCAAAACGTGCAGCAAAAGCTATGGAGTATTTAACCAAAGGGTATCGTCAAACGCTTGATGAAATTACCAATAATGCGGTATTTAGCTCAGACGCTGATGACATGGTACTTGTACAAGATATAGAGCTTTACTCTATGTGTGAGCATCATTTATTGCCATTTATTGGTCGTTGCCATATTGCTTACATTCCCGATGGCAAAGTACTAGGCTTATCTAAATTTGCACGTATTGTTGATATGTTTGCTCGCCGCTTTCAAATTCAAGAGCAGCTTACTCATCAAATTGCAAAAGCAGTTGAAGAAGTAACCGGTGCTAAAGGCGTGGGCGTTATTGTTGAAGCTAAACACATGTGTATGATGATGCGCGGTGTAGAAAAGCAAAACTCAAGCATGCGTACCTCTGTAATGCTAGGTAACTTTAGAAGTGACTCTAAAACGCGTAACGAGTTTTTACAGCTTATTAAGGGTTAATTATGGCCAACGCAATTATTAACGTAACCAACTTACGCTTACGTACATTTATTGGTTTTAACCCAGAAGAACGGGAAAAAAAGCAAGATGTAGTGATTAATTTAGAAATTCACTACCCTGCTGATGACGCCTGTAAAACAGACGAAGTGGACCAAGCGCTTAACTATAAAGTGATCACCAAAGAGGTGATAAACCTAGTAGAGCAAGGGCACTTTTTGTTGCTTGAAAAGCTGGTTGCCGAAATACTTGCAGTATGCCATACACATCCAAGCGTGCATTACGCAAAAGCCAGAGTAGATAAACCGCATGCACTGCGCTTTGCCGACTCAGTTTCGCTCACGCTTGATTGGTCAAAGTAACTTTACAAAACCGCTTGTGCACCACTGGCAAGGGCAATAACGGCTAAATACCGCGCGCCTTTGCCAATGCTTACTAATAATAAAAACAGACTAAAACGCACTTTAAATATGCCGCCAATTACCGTTAGTGGGTCGCCAACAATCGGCAGCCAAGCAAACAGTAAGCTATATACCCCATATTTTTTAAATTGAGATTGCGCTTTTTCAAGCCCCTTGGCCGATACCGGAAACCACTTTTTGTGCTTAAAACGTAGCACATGAGTTCCCAACCAATAATTAACACAACTTCCTAGCACATTACCTGAAGTAGCGGCTAACCACAGCAGCCACAGATTAGCTTTTGCTTGGCTTATCATGGTAACAAGTACCACTTCTGAAGAACTTGGTAATAAAGTAGCGGACACAAACGCACTAAAAAATAAGGTGATATAAAGCATTAAGTACTTAAAGTAAAAACCCAGCATACTGCTGGGTTTATTAAAGAGTCGTCATTTATTTTATCAAATTTAGACTCAGTGGGTAATTAAACTCTTTCCCTTCGTTGGCTTTAATACTGGCTAAAACCACCATGATAAAAGAAAAAATAGCCACTAAAGGCAGCAAAACGAGGCCGATTACGGCAAATACCAGTAAAAAACACACAAAGTAAGCTATAGCCATAGAAATTTGAAAATTAAGCGATTTTTTACCGTGTAAATCGACAATTGGCATTTCATCTTTTTTAATAAGCCATACCACTAATGGCCCAAGTATAGAGCCAAACGGAATAACAAAACCGGCTACAGCGCTTAAATGGCAAAGCATAGCCCATGTTTTTTCGTCTTTTGATAACGGCTCAAGCTGTTGATTTTCTTCCATTACGCTCTCCTTATTAGTTAATACATACTGCCTTTTTATTGAGCAGGTGTCTATATAGAGGCGGCTATATTGTTAAATAACACGCCCTAACCAGCTGTGATAAAAAAGTGATAACTTTGTGAGAGTTTCTTGAGGTGGTTATTCAATACTTAGCCTGAATCATCACTTACAGGAAATAATAATGAAAGCTTCAGCATTTACAGTTGCAACCCTTTTAGCAGTAGCTAGCCAATCAACATTGGCAGCAGAGCTAGAAGTAGAAATTACTAACCTTACTAAAGGCCTTTACTTTACACCGGTACTAATAACAGCACACGATAGCGAAGATAAACTTTTTGAAGTCGCAACCGAAGCCTCTGCTGCACTGCAAGCAATGGCTGAAGGCGGCGATATATCAGCACTTGTTACTCAAGCGTCAGCATCGAGCAGCGATATTGCAGAAAACCCAGCGGCAGGCCTTTTAGCACCCGCGGCGTCTGCAACAGCAGAGCTCACAACTACCGATGGCAACGAATACCTATCTGTAGCGGCTATGTTACTGCCAACCAATGATGGCTTTGTAGGTCTAGATAGCTGGAAAGTTCCAACAGAAGCAGGCACCTATACTGTTTACCTCAATGGTTATGATGCAGGTACAGAAGCAAATAACGAACTTGTAGTAGAAGGCTCGGGTGCACCTGGTGTATTAGGCATCCCTGCTGCACCGGGCGGCCAAGCAGGCACTAACGGTACAGGTATTACAACTGGCGATACAAATACGATGGTGCACATTCACCCGGGGGCCCTTGGCGATGATGACCTAGAAGGTGGAAACAGTGATTTGAATAACACTGTACACAGATGGTTAAACCCCGTTGCAAAATTAACTGTGACGGTTAAATAGGAGAGTTAATTATGTCATCTCTTTCTAATTTTAAAAAAAGTGCGCTTATTTTACTGTTAGCCAGCTCAATAGCCGCATGTGGCGATAACGATAATAACGACTCTATTGAAGATCAAGAACCTGTGGTTATTGTAGAGCCCGAACCTGTTGTTTATGAGTTTACTATCACTTTTAGTAACTTAACGGCTGGACAACCACTATCACCACTCTCGGTCATTGCATTTGATGAAACCCCACCATGGAAATTTGGTGAGACGGCTTCTGTCGGTTTAGAAATGATTGCAGAAAGCGGCGCTAATGAAGAGTACCTTAGCGATGAAAATGCACTTGCTTCAGTCTCGGCTGAAGGCGGTATTGGCCCTGGCGAAACAACCTCTGTAACCCTTTTAGTTGATGCACAAGATGTTCTTAATTTATCTTTTGCTGCCATGCTTGGGAATACAAATGACGCTTTTACCGGTCTTAGTTCTGTAGATGTATCAACATTGGAAGTAGGCAGTTCAATATCACGAACGACGTCCGTTTACGATGCAGGTACGGAGGCGAATACAGAAACAGCTGACACTGTGCCTGGTCCCGCTGCTGGCGGCGAAGGGTTTAACGAAATACGCGACGATATTGCCGATATAATCACAATGCACCCAGGTGTTGTGTCTAATCAAGATGGCTTATCAACCTCTGCACTAGGTGCTGAACATAAGTTTGATAACCCAGTATCAAAAATCGTGAACACTCGTACACAGTAAAACAGCTTGTAATGGGGATGTGAGGCGACACGGATGTCCCTTTTTTACGAGGTTAACCATGCGGCACGAAAAAATACTGGTAGTAGAAGACGACAGAGAAATAGGGCAATTAATAACAACTCAACTTGCTGCGTTAAATTTGCATGTTGATCATGTTGTAAGCGCTGAGCTCGCACTAAAAAAAATAGCAAAACAACCTTACGGGCTTATTTTACTGGATATAAACCTGCCACAAATGGATGGCTTGAGTTTATGCCGTAAAATTAAAGAGCACTACCCTACCATTTCCGTTATTTTACTTACCGCGCTCAGTAGCGATATGGACCGTGTAATTGGCCTTGAAATGGGTGCTGATGACTATATTTGTAAACCCTTTTTTGCTCGCGAATTACAAGCCCGCGTTAAAACACAATTACGCCACCGCTCACAGCTTCTAGCAATTCAAAATAACGAAAACGACAGCCCGTGCAGCGAACAAAGGTTAAATATAGGTTCACTCAATATTGAATTTAGCTCACATCAAGTTTATTTAGACGAACAAGCACTTAACCTCACCGCCACTGAATTTGATTTACTGGTATATTTTGCTCGCCACCCAAATCATGTTTTTAGCCGCCAGCAATTGCTCGACAAAGTATGGGGGTATCAGCACAGCGGGTACGAGCATACCGTTAACTCACATATAAATAGGTTACGCGCCAAACTTGAGCTACATCATCAAGCGCCTATTATCGAAACCGTTTGGGGCGTTGGCTACAAACTAAATCCAAGCCAACTTACTTAAGAGCCTTATTATGAACCTATCTTTGTATCAGAAATTAGCGGTGTCGTTGGTGGTTATATTTTGTTTTATTTGCGCACTCGTTTACAGCTGGAGTAAACAACTAGAGCTCACCTCAAAACATCATGGCGAGCAAAACCTGCACTTAGCCCTTGCTGAGCATTTAGTACAAGATAACCCATTAATAAAAGAAGGCGTATACGACTACGCAGCCCTAGAAAACCTATTTCATACCTTAATGTTATTAGGCCCCGCATTTGAGTTTTATTTTGTAGATGAAAACGGAAAAATCCTCACTTACTCAGCAGAGCCTGGTAAAGTTAAACGCACTCATATTAATTTAGCCCCCTTAAAAAAGCTGATTAACAACCCAGCTGCAGCGCCAATTTATGGTGATGATCCAAGAAATAAAGCGCAGCAAAAAATATTCTCTGTAGCGCCTGTTTTTAATAACGATAAGCTGCAAGGGTACTTGTATGTAATTATTGGCGGTGAAGCTTACGATACCTCTTTAAACACAATTAAAAATAATGACAAACTATGGCTTGCCGCATTATGGCTTGGAGCTGCACTTGCATTTTTACTGATTGCGATGCTTATTTTACTGCGCTTTTTTACCAACCCTATTCAGCGATTAGCCCGTGATGTAAGCAATATTGAAGCAGCTAATTACAGCCTTACCGATACCAAGCTCAGTAACTATTCAACTCAAAAAAGTAACGAAGTGCACAGTTTAGGCCGTAACATTCAAGCTATGGTTACCCGGATTGACGAGCAATTTAAAGCACTTGAGCAAAGCGATAAACAGCGCAAGGAGTTGCTTACCCACTTATCTCACGATTTAAGAACCCCCTTGCCTCTTTGCAGGGGTTTTTAGAGGTGCTTAATCAGTCGGGGTCGCAATTAAGTGCTCAAGAACAACAAGAATACTTACATGTATCCCTTAATAACTGCGCGCAGCTTAAACAGCTTATTGAACAAATTTTTGAATTAGCCCATTTAGAAAACGGCGAAATAAGCATTCACAAAGAAACCTTTAATTTAGGTGAGCTTATTTACGATTGCATTGCAAAGTTTTCTCTAACCGCCGAGAAAAAAGGCCTTAACTTAACGGTAGAGCCCGCAATTTGCGATTTTCCTGTTGTAGCCGATATTGCAAAACTTGAGCGTGTTTTAAGTAATTTAATTGATAACGCAATAAGGCACACACCTAAAGGCGGCAGCATAGCTGTAAACGTTAAACGTATTGATGAAAAGCAATTATTTGTGCAGGTTTCTGATACTGGCGTGGGTATTAAGCATGATGAGCTAAACGCGATTTTTAATCCGCATTATCAGGCTTCAAATTCAAATAACGAAGGGCGCCAACAAGGTGGCTTAGAGTTGGCTATTTGTAAGGGGTTACTAAAACTTATGGACAGTGAAATAAATGTACAAAGTGAGCTGGGCAAAGGCACTATGTTTAGCTTTAACTTGCCGCAAAAAATAAAGGTATAGCCAACGGCTATACCTTTAGAACATTACTTAATTTTGATTTTGTTAGTTTTTAATACCGGCTAAATCAAGCATAAATGCATAGTTTAGCGCAGTATCTTCTAGGCGTTTAAAGCGACCAGACGCCCCGCCATGGCCGGCTTCCATATCTATTTTAAACAGCAGTTTATTATCATCTGTTTTATAGTCACGCAGCTTTGCAACCCACTTAGCCGGTTCAAAGTATTGAACTTGTGAGTCATGTAAACCGGTAGTCACTAACATATTAGGATACGCTTGCTTTGAGACTTGATCATACGGCGAGTACGACAGCATGTAATCGTAATACTCTTTTTCATTTGGGTTACCCCACTCACCATACTCATTGGTAGTAAGTGGTATGCTTGCATCAAGCATGGTGGTGACTACATCAACAAAAGGCACTGCTGCAACCACCCCTTTATATAGCTCTGGTGCTTGGTTAACCACCGCGCCCATTAATAAACCACCAGCACTACCACCGTAGGCAAATATTTCGTCTTTTGCGCCATAACCTTGTGCCACTAATGATTTGGTTACATCAACAAAGTCGTTAAAAGTGTTCTTTTTAGTTAGTAACTTTCCGTCTTCATACCATGGGCGTCCTAGCATTTGCGAACCACGCACATGCGCTATAGCAAACACAAAGCCACGGTCTAATAAGCTTAAACGTGAGCTTGAAAAAGTAGGATCCATGGTGGCGCCGTACGAGCCATAACCATATTGCAGCAACGGGTTTGTGCCATCCTTTTTAAATGCATCTTTACGGTACACTAAGCTTACCGGCACTTTTATACCATCGCGCGCACCTACAAAAATACGCTCCGAGGCATAGTTATCTGCGTTAAAATCACCTAACACGGCTTGCTGCTTAAGTAGGGTTTTATCACCCGATTTAAGGTCAATATCGTACGACGAAACCGGTGTCGTCATACTGGTATAATAAACACGTAATTTGTCGCTGTTTATATCGTTGTTGCCATAGCTTGCAATGGTATAGGCACTGTCGTTAAAGCTTAGCGTATGCTCATCTCCTGTCGATAAATGGCGAACAATAAGGCGCAACTGACCCAGTTCTCGCTCTTGATATACAAGGTAGTCTTTAAATAAATCAACGCCTTCTAGCTTAATATCATCGCGCGGCGCAATTACCGTTTGCCAATTTGCTTTATCATGCGCTTTATCTACATCCACCTTCATAAGCTGAAAGTTAACCGCATTTAAGTTAGTGACGATGTAATACGTATTGCCAAGCTTTGAAATACTGTATTCTAGGTCGTCCTCACGCTCAATTAAGCGCTTAGGTTTTGCTTTATTATCATCTGCGCTGAGTACCGACATACCAGAGGCATTGGTGCTGCTGTGCCAAATATATATTTCTGAGCCATCTTTGCTCTTACTAATACCCGTGTAATAACTTGTATCAGCTTCTTCGTAAATAAGTTCATCATCGCTTTGCGGTGTACCTAACGTATGGCGAAAAACTTGATAGCCAAGTAAGGTTTGTGCATCTTTTTTAATGTAGTAAAAGGTTTTATTATCGTTTGCCCAAATAACGCCGCCATTTGTTCCCTCAAGCGTGTCTTCGAGTAATTGGCCTGTGGTTAAATCTTTTACCTTTATGGTGTAAATTCTACGGCTAACGGTGTCTTCCCCGTACGCCATTAAATTTCCGTTAGTACTTACAGATAAGCCACTTACAGCAAAGTAGTCGTGATCTTTGGCCAACGCATTTACATCTAAAATAACTTGCTGATCAGTGCCTTTAAAATCGCTACTGCGAACATAGGTAGGGTATTCGTTTTCGCCACGCGTTTGTGATGAATAGAAATAGTCGCCTTTTTTAACAGGCACCGAGTCATCGTCTTTTTTAATACGCCCTTTTAACTCTTCAAATAACTTATCTTGCAATGTTTGAGTATGCGCAAGCATTGCCTCGGTATAAGCGTTTTCAGCATTTAAGTAACTTATAACGTCTGGCGCTTTACGCTCGTCATCACGCAACCAGTAGTAATCATCAATACGCGTATCGCCATGAATCGTCATTTCATGAGGTACTTTTTTAGCAATTGGCGCCACGGCGCTCACTGGTTTTTCTGTTTGTTGTGTTTGCATAGTAGTTGCTGTATCTGAAGGTGTACTTTTTGGCGCATTATCACACCCGGCTAGCACAGCGAGTGATAACGCGGCTAGCGTGAATGAAGAACGAATCATTATGAAATCTCTATGGTTTTTATTATTGGTGCTATTAAATATACCTAATAATAAAGCGTGGTGTAATTTAGTTTGTGAAGCTATGTAAAAAGGGAGCCGAGGCTCCCTTTAAAATAACGTGCTAGTTATAATATTACTTTTGTTTACGACGACGCATAAATGCAAACGGCGCAGCAAGTAACGTTAACCAAGCTAGTGAGCCCGATGAACCATTGCTTTCAGGCTCTGGTGTTGGCGTCACTGGCAGAGGGTCTGCAATGGTATCGTTAACAACGATTGATACCATAGTTTCTTCGGCGCTAGTGCCTGATGCTTCACGCACTGTGTATGTAAAGCTATCTTCACCAGAGAACTGTGCATTTGGCGTATAATCAATCGTGCCATCTTCATTCACGGTTGTAGAGCCATTTGCAGGTGCAGAAACCACCTCAATAGTTGATGCCACTAAGCTGCCTTTAATTCTTACACCTTTATGGGCAGAGAACTCTGCATTTTCTGTTTCTGAAGAAGCTACTGCGTCAAATACAAAACGCGACTCAGCCATGTCATTAGCTAATACATCAATAGTCACTGTTTGCTCTTCATCAACTTCTACTGCATCTGCAGCGGTGTAATGGCTGCGATCTTTTGCAAAGGCTTGATATTGAATATCAACAACACCGCCTTTGATTTGATCGACTAAGTAGCCACTACCAATAGCATTACCCGTTGGAACTGTGTCCAGCATTGCCCCTACGTTGCCATCAGCAGACTCTACACCCGCTGAGTAAGGTGCAGGTAAAGCAGGCACATCAATGTAGTTCATACGAACTTCATCAGTCCCTTCTTTTAAGATCACTTGGAACGTGTACTTATCACCTAAAGAACTACCCCAAAGCTCAACGTCATGCCATTCTACAACTACATAGCCGCTATCAAATTTAGCCACATAAAGCTCACCGCCACCGCTCGTGCCACCCGCTAAATCAAAGTCAGCCCAAAGCGGCGCAATAACACCATTAGGTGTACGTGCATTAGGCATTGCTTGAGGGCTCCAAGAGTTAGTTGTATTTACATCTGCACCAACAGCAATAAAGCCGTTATCTGAGATAGTAAATGCTGAGTACTCTTTCCCATCAAAAATAAAGTCAGCTTCAACCGTAATGGTTATCTCATCACACCCGTCAGGACACGCTTGTGGTTCAATGCCTTCATCAGCCAATGAGAAAGTACCTAAGAAATCACTGCTGTTAATAGCAAATTCTTTTGGTCCCAATGTACCCGTCCAGGTTAGCTCTTTATTGTCTTCACTTAATGTTACTTCACCTGCACCATTAGTCACTTCAACAACAGGGGCAGCACCTTTAAGAAGCTCCGCATTTTCATCAAGTTTTACATTTACTGATAGCTCGTCAGTGAACAGAGTATTATTAAATTGCACACCCACTTTTGCTGGAGTAGAAGAATTTAAAGAATCGGCATCGACTGTTGCACTAAACACACTGCTATTGGTTGCTTCGTTATCGTAAATAGCAAATGGTAAGTGAGCGATTTGACCTGTCTCAGTATGAGTCCACACTACGTGGCCAAAGTTCCAACCTTTTACATCGTTAAATGTTGAATCAATATCTAAGTTAAATTCAGCCATGTCAGTGCTTGTTTCTGCACCTTCAGAATCTGTAGAGGTAGAACCGTGCGCGCCAAGCATAACGGTGCTAGGCGAAACCGTAATTTCAGCGCCTTGCATATCGGTTACTACTTTTGCAGTCCACTCACCAGCAACATCAGTCATATTTTGCACGGTATTTGAGAAGCTACAAACGCTTAAACAACTTGGATCGGCGTAAGAGCCATGATCAAATGTAAGTGCTGCCTCTAGCGCATTAGGCATATCTAATCGACCGGCACCTACATCAAATGCATCAGCTTTGGTTACTAAGTCTTCTTTATGTAGGCCATCCATTTTAGATGAGCTCATAAGCGCCGTTTTGATTTGTACCGCATTCCACTCTGGGTGAGCTTGCTTCATCAATGCTGCTGCACCAGCAACATGAGGGCTTGCCATACTTGTGCCTGTAATCGCATTAAAGGTAATACCATTACCTTCATCTGGCGAGTACGCAGATAAAATATCTGTACCTGGCGCTGCAATATCAGGTTTTAAGAAGCTAGGCTCACCATTAGGACCACGCGAACTTGAAGAGTTTACTGCATCAGTAAATTTCTCTTGAATTGTTCTTTTAACACTAGGGTCGAGTGAAGCAATAACCGGCTCTTCAGCTGCAGTTAACAGCTCAACCAAGCTTAAACCATCTTCTTGACTAATCGCTGAGGCTGGAATTGTGGCGTCATCCATAGACATGCCCATTGCACCGCCAGCAACATTGTTGTGGATAATTACCGCTGTTGCACCTGCTTTCGCCGCATTTTCAGCTTTGGCTGAAAACGCACAGCTACCACGAGAGATTAATGCTACAGAGTCTGCAAATGAGATATCTTCAGCAAACTCTTCACACCCTTCAAAATTATCAGGAGCAATCACTTGCGCCGAAATAATAGGAAGTGAAATAGGGTCGGTTAATAAACCATTGCTTCCTTCAATGCTTAAATAGGTTTCGCCTGCCACTTCAATTTGTTGAGAGAAGAAACGCCCTGTTTGCGTATTGGCAACTGTTAAACCAGACTCAATACAGCTAGGACAACCAATAGTTTGTGCGCCGTTTCCATCGTTACCTGCTGCGGTTACAACCACTACACCCGCTTCTTCTGCAGCTGTGAATAAATCACTGTATGCACTGCTTGATGGATTACCACCTGCACCACCGCCCCACGAGTTATTAATTACGTCTGCGCCATCTTTAATGGCCGCTTCTAATGCCCCCATTAGTGCAACGGTAGTACCGCTGCCTCGTCCATCGGCTGTGTGCCAAAGCGCTTTATAAGCCATTAACTGTGCCGCTGGTGCAACACCTGAAATTGACACGTTATTGTCTTGGTAAGTAATTTCAATTGGGTTACCTACAGCAGTACCCGCAACATGCGTTCCGTGACCGTCATAACCGAGTGGAGAACCAATATATTCATCAGGGTGAACATCACTTGGTGTGGGACCAAATGCACGCGCCACTATTAATTTATTATTACAAAAATCAGCTTCTCCGCCCTCTATACGACAGTAATCGGGGTTTTCTGCGATGTAAGCTGCTTCTTCTTCACTAAACTCTGCAGCTGCAAAACCCACATCTGAAAACATAGGGTTTTCTGGGCGAATACCCGAGTCAATAATAGCAACTTTAACGCCTTTACCAGCTTCAGATTGACCACCAAGCGCCTGCCATGCCTCAACGCCTCTAATCACATCAATAGAAGCATCCATTAATGTGTGGTACTCAGTATCTAAAAATACTTTTTTTACACCCGCAAGTTTAGCGAGTTTTTCACGTTGACCTTGCTCACCTTCTACCACGATACCGTTGAATAACGTACTAAATGAATGTGAAACTGAGCCACCGCTAACAGATGCGGCTACTTGCGCTACACTTTTTTGTTTTGCTTTTAAGTAGCTGCTGTACTTTAACGCAGGTGCTGAAGATAGATTAACTTTACTATCCCCAGTTACTGCTGCAGAGGTTGCTTCAAGCCCTGCAATGCCGCCTTTGTAGGTTGCTAGCGGCTCGTCTTCAAGCTGGATAATATAGCGTGCTTTAGTAGAAATGGTTTTATCTTGAGAGTATGTTTTTACACTTGATGTTTCTGGGACATATCCTTTAGATAAATCAGGTGCGGCGGCTGCACCGTATGACATCATAGCTAAACCTATAGCTGATGAAATAGCGGTTCTTTTCAGTGTTATATTAGACATTATTTCCCCTGGAGTGAGTTTTATATTATTGTATTTACTCAATTCAATATTATTAGAATTGTGATTTTAATATAAAACTTCAGCACCTATGCTAGCAACAGCAATATTACAAGTAAGTTACAACCCGACGTGCTTAAGCACTCTTTTTGCACTTAAAGCACTGTATATTAAGTGCTTTTATATTGGTTTACATTTGTAAACCACTGTAAACAAATCCTAACTCCTCTATGGAAAATAAATGAGTAACGACGTTATAAATATTTTAACCATGGCCAAAGTAATTCAGACTGCCGTCGCCCCTGTCTTTTTAATTACGGGTATTGCTGCCACGCTCGGGGTTTTATCTAATCGTTTAGCACGCATTACTGACCGTGCGCGACAACTTGAGCGAAAACTCAAGGTAAGTACCGATGAAGATTTTAATAAAACCCTGGCCACAGAGCTGCGAGCCCTGTTAAAGCGCTCTCGATGTATTCATATTGCTTTTAGTATGAGTGTGCTTAGCGCCCTGCTAGTATGCGCTGTGGTTATGCTGTTATTCTTATCACACATTCAGTCTATTAATTTAGGGGTAACAATTGCCAGCTGCTTTGTGGCTGCAATGGCCTTATTAATATGTGGTTTTATGTCGCTACTTGGTGAAGTATTTTTGGCCACCCGCAGTATGCGCCGAGGAATGATATTCGCTGATATAGATTTAAACGATTAACTTTTAATTAATTTTGCTCTATTCGCTTGAATAAAAGCAGAGGCTAAGATACAAAAACACTCGTCGAGAAATAAAATATAAGGATTAATAAACATGAAATTAAAACAATTTTTAGCAGGGGTTGCTTTAGCAACATGTACACTTAGCGTATCTGCAAATACTGCATTTAAAGAGCCAAGTGATGCTATTGAATACCGTCAAGCTGCGTTTTCTATGATTTCAGTGCAAATTAGCGATATGGGCGCAATGCTAAAAGGTAAAATTCCTTTTGATGCAGAGCAATTTAAAATGCGCGCTAATAACGCAGCAGCCCTTTCTAAAATGCCATGGGAAGCGTTTTACGAAGGCACTGATAAAGGTGATACAGCTGCATTAGCTGATGTATGGTCTGATAATGCAACCTTTGTTAAAAAAGCCAATGCCTTTGCTGCCAATGCAGATAAGCTAGCTTTAGCAGCTCAATCTGGCGATAAGGCGGTAATTGGTAAGGCATTTGGCGCATGGGCCAAAGGCTGTAAAGATTGCCACAAGCAATTTAAAGACTAATTACAATTAAAACAATACACACTAAAACGGCGCTTTATGCGCCGTTTTGTTTTTTTGTTAGCTATTAACTTAGCAAATAACTAAGTGGTTCTTTGCCCCACGTAACAGCCAGTAGCACTAACAATCCAACAAAAATAGCCCACGCCAACCAAGGAGCTTTCGTGTTATCTATATTAGTTTGAGTGGCTTGCTCGCTGTTAGCCTGTTTACCGGTGATCATTGCTTTGACAAGTGGTTTTCCTTTTATTTTATACACAACAATGGCAGCAACATGCAGGCAAATGGCATAAAATAAAATATCGAAATTAAGGCGGTGCAGCCAATTTGCAAAATCAGCCGTTGAGCTCGACACATACTCAACCAAAGGCCCATCAGTCAAAATGCCATCACTGCTCATTAGCCCGGTCACTAACTGCACTATTATAAGTACAAAAAACAACAAAACCATGTAGCTACCTGGCGCCGAATGACCCACCCCTTTAATGGGGTTTTTAAACTCTTTAAATACTGCTATTGGCGAGTGCAGTAACGCGCTTAACTTTGCCGTTTTACTGCCCACCAGCCCCCAAACTAAACGGGTCACTATTAATGCGATTGCGAAAAAGCCAGCCACAAAATGAAGCTCAATCATGCCCTCGTCAATGCTAAAGTAAAGCACAGCAATATTAATCACTAACAACCAATGAAAGCTTCTTATAAAGCCGTCCCATACTTTTATACTTTGCATATAAATCCTCAACTTGTTGCCAGGCCCTGGCACATTATTTTGATACTAAAGCCATTATTCCAAAGTTTTACTACCGCTGCATTAATGATATTACATAAAGCACTATTTATGGCACACTAAACGCACAAACTTATTACTTACTTGTATTAATGAATATAACTAAACGCGCAGTATTAAAAGGTTTTTTTGATATGCTCCCGCTTTGCCTGGCGGTCGTTCCTTGGGGAATATTATGTGGCTCTTTAGCGATTCAAAATGGCTTTAGTGCCTTTGAAACACAAGCAATGTCATTACTTGTATTCGCGGGTTCTGCACAATTAGTTGCAATTGAACTAATGGCCGGTAACACCCCTTTGCTGACTATTTTATTTACCACATTTATTATTAGCTCTCGGCATTTTTTATACGGTTTAGCCGTACGTCATAAAGTTATTTCACAGCCATTACGGTGGCGCTTACCAATAAGTTTTGTACTAACCGACGAGCTGTTTGCCTTTTCGCATCACCGCAAAGCCTATAAAACAAAAGCGCGCCTAATATACGCTTTAAGCGCGGGTTTTAGTTTTTATATTGCATGGAACCTTTGGACACTCATAGGCATAGTTGCAGGTAGTGTACTCCCTGATTTAACAAATTTAGGGCTCGACTTTGCTATTGCAGCTACATTTATTGCGCTTGTGGTACCGGGCATAAAAAATTTAGCCTCGCTGGTTACCGTGATTGTTGCGGGTATTAGCGCCACAGTTTTAAAAAGCACAGGGTTTGAGTTGTGGTTGGTTTGTGCTGCTTTACTTGCAATGAGTGCAGGCTACTTTACTGTAAGGCTTACACAAAAAAAGGACAGCCCGTTATGATGCTCACTATATTATTAATGGCGTGTATTACCTTTTTTACTCGTTACTTATTTTTACATCAACGCCTTGGTTTTAAAGTGGGCCCTAAAATGCAGCAGTTTTTAAGCTTTAGCGCACCCGCTGTACTAACCGCTATTTGGGTACCTATTATTTTTATAAATGAAGACGGGCTCAACCTAAACTGGCACAACCCTTATTTAAGCGCAGCTATCGTTGCCATTATTGTTGCCTATAAAACACATAATATTTATTACACAACGCTTGCCAGTATGGGGTTATTTTTAATTTTAAATTAAATAACAGCCAACCCATTAGCGCATAGTTAAGGGCGGTATTAACAAGCCTAAATTTTATACTTTTAGTAACGCGCTACAGCGGGTAGAATGTAGCTAACAACAATAAAAAAGCATCCATCATGCATGAATTTCATCAATTAACGGCTACTGCGTTAGACGGTAAAACAATTAACTTTAGCGACTTTGAAGGCAAGGTTGTGCTTATTGTTAATACCGCAAGTGAGTGTGGTTTTACTAAGCAGTACGAGTCGCTACAAACTCTTCATAGTAAGTACGCTAAAAGCGGATTGGTTATTATTGGTTTTCCATGTAATCAATTTGGTCAGCAAGAGCCAGGCGACGCAACGCAAATACAACAAGGCTGTTTAATTAATTACGGGGTAAGCTTTTTAATGGCCGCTAAGGTTGATGTAAACGGTCGTCACGCCCACCCTGTATTTAGGTATTTAAAATCGGCCTTACCCGGCTTTTTAACACGAAAAATAAAGTGGAACTTCACTAAGTTTTTGATAGCGCCCGATGGCACACCTATCAAGCGCTATGCGCCTTTTACAAAACCAGAAAAGCTAGAAACCACTATTCAACAAGCACTCGCTAAATTAAGTACATAATAAGTAATAAAGAGGCATAAAGCCTCTTTATTGCCAATGTTTAGCCTTTAAACATGCGTAAACGCACATTCAAACCCTAATAAAAAGGCGCATTATTTTAACTAGCACAATTTAGTCTATGTAATCGTTTAAGTCGTCTTCACCTAGGTTTTTACGCAAACGTTTTTGCTCAAGGTAATCTTCCAACTTCTTTTTCACCTTTTGCTTTTTTTTGTCATGCTGATTACGCCCGACCATTTCGTACTCGTCTTCAACAAAATCATCATCTAGCGCATCGTAACTAAATGTCTTACCCACAACCCACTCCATAAAGTGTTTGAGACCAACTCAGGTTTATTCCTGCACTTGGTAAATTAAAAATGTTTAGCGCTAAAATACGAACAAATTAGCACCAAAATAAAGCCACGTGACTATCGTAAATAGCCTTCATGTCAATATTGTGAATAAATAGCGCTAAATTAAGAAAGTGGAAAGTGAGAGTTTTTTATCGTTTCGACAAATAAAATTTATCATTTATTTATTTTTAGTGTTTTTGACTAAAAAGTAGTTTATTTATCAAAATTAAAAATCATTACAAACACACAAATTTTCATAACCTACTGTTTTAAAATAAAAATAAATAATGGCACCAAACTTGTTAATACTTAGCTGTCATCAACAATTATTAGAGAATAAACATGAAAAATTTACTATTAGTAAGCGCTTTAATTTGTACACCCGCTGCAATGGCACATAACGATAGCAATGCGGGTATTTCGTTTAGCAATGAGCAGTGCAATGTAGAGTTTAAAAACGATGTACGCATTAAACCTAGCGAATTAGAAATTTTTACCGCATCTAATCAATTCATGCGCTTTAACAGCAATGGCAACTTAACTATAAATGGCGAACAAGTATCCATTAACAGCGAACAGCGCCAAGCGCTTACCCAGTATTCAGACAACTTACGTACGCAGCTACCTGAGGTCGCTAATATTGCCCTAGACGGAGTGAAAATAGCCGGTGTAGCATTAGAGGAAGTAGCTAACGCATTTAATATTGATGGCCTTGATGACTTATCTGGCCTGATGGACGATATAAGACTTGAAGTAGAAAACACCTTTTATCAACAAGGTACGTTTGTAATGGGCCAACAAAGCTTTAATCAATTTGGTGAAAACTTTGAACACCAATTTGAGGAGCAAATAGAAACCGTGGTTGAGTCTGCCGTTATGCAATCAATGGGCAGTATTTTAGTTGCTTTAGGCTCTGAGCTGCACGGTTCGGGTGGAGATATGGATGCATTTGAGCAACGCATGGAAAATATGGGCGCGCAAATAGAAGAAAAAGTAGAGCTGCATGCCAGTGCGCTTGAAAAGCGTGCCAACTCTTTATGCGACAGCTTTGCCAACATAGCACAGCAAGAAGAGCAATTAGTAGCGCAGTTACCCCAGCTAAAAGGCTACGAGTTATTTACCATTAAACAAAATTAATACACCGCACCGTATTTAACATCCCTTTAGCAGCACTTGTATATTAGGTGCTGCTTTTTTATTCTTTTAGCGTGTGAGCCAACGCTCCTAACGTGGTAATAGCCTGCTCTATTTTTTCGCTCCACTGCACCCCGTAACTTAGCCTAATACAGCTTTTATACTTATTACTTGCTGAAAAAATAAGTCCGGGGGTTATGCTAATACCAGCTTCTAGCGCCAGTAAAAATAACTTTTGGCTGTCTACCCCTTGGCCTAAATCAAGCCAAATAACACACCCACCTTTAGGGTCACTAATACGTGTATTTTTAGGCATCGCGTTTAATAAGCACCACCGCATGCGCTCTTTGTTATTACGTAAGCGCTGCCTAAGTACTTTTAAATTACGGTCATACTCACCACTGGCTATAAACTCAGAAAGCGTCCACTGATTTATAAGTGAGGCAGAGCAACTTAATGCACGCTTATGCCGGCGCGCTTGTCCAGCAAACTTGCCTGCTATTAACCAACCTACTCGATAACTTGGTGCAGCCGTTTTTGAAAACGAGGCGCAGCTGATCACAAGCCCCTTTTTTGAATACGCTAAAGCGGGCGTGCCACGCTTGGCAGTAAAGTGCAGATCACCGTACACATCGTCTTCTATAAGAACAACATTATGTGACTCTATTAAGTCCACCATTTGCATGCGGCTTTCATCGCTCATAAAGCTGCCAACCGGATTATTTATGGCGGTCGAAAACAAGCATGCTTTTATATCATGTTGCTCAAGCGCTTGAGCTAAGTCGTTAAGCCAAATACCATTGTCGGGGCATAGCGGAATTTCAAGCGCCTTTAAACCTAAGCTCTCTATTAGTTCAATAATGCCGTGATAACACGGGGTTTCAATTGCAACCACATCGCCGGGCTTAGTGACACACTTAAGTGCGATAGCCAGCGCCTCTTGCGCGCCATTGGTGATCACCAGTTCATCTATATTTACACCAATACCAAAGCCTAAGTATCTATGCACTAATTGCTTTTTAAGTGCAGCAAAACCATCAATAGGGCCATAATTAATAACACTCGCCCCAGCAATTGTCATAACCCGGCGCATGGTACGGGCTAAAGCTTTATCGGTAGGCGCTGCAGCAACGGGATTGGCAATACCAAAGGCAATGATATTAGGTTGATGAATAGCGCTGTATACCTGCTCTATTAATGCTTGTTTATTTACAGTGACAGGCTCACGGCTTAGTTTTACACGCTTTGGCAAACTGTAAACTGTATTAAGCACCGTTAAAAAGTAGCCCGATTTTTCACGTGCCTCTACTAACCCTTGATCTTCTAACGCTTGATACGCTTGCTTAACTGTCGGAATGCTAATATTTAAGTTACTGGCCATTTTACGAAGCGAAGGAAGCTTTTCCCCAGGTAGTAGCACCTTTTGTGCTTGCATGTCTTTAATTAGCTCAATAACTTGTTGGTATAAAAACTCGGCTTTTTGCTTATTGGCAGCTGGCTGCATATCTCGCCTCAAATCTGTATAGGTTACATTTATACTTTTCTGTATATGGTAAGTATACAGATAGACTCTAAAATAACCACTCAATCGGTTTTTTAGAGGTTTGCCATGAAAAGCGCAGCGCTATATCTCACAACAGTGTTAATTTGGGGCTCTACGTGGCTCGCGATTTCGTTTCAGCTAGGCGATATTGCTGTGGAGCTTTCTTTGTTTTATCGCTTTGCCATAGCAGCTGCATGTATGTGGCTATTTGTGGCCTACAAAAAGCCTAATATGCGATTTTCGTTAGTCGATCATGGCTTTTTTGCTTTATTGGCCATTTCTAACTTTGGCTTAAATTATTTGCTTTTGTATTGGGCACAAAACTACCTCTCATCGGCAATGGCCTCTATTGCATTTTCAATGTTGCTAATAATGAACATAGTCAATACCCGTTTATTTTTTGCAAAGCCCATTGCCAAACGTATTTACTGCGGCGCGCTAATCGGCGTGGTGGGTATTATTTGTCTGTTTTGGCCGCATTTACAGCAATTCGACTTGAGTAATGGGGCGTTGGTCGGGTTACTACTTGCCCTTGGGGGTACCTTTGTGGCTTCATTGGGCAATATGATTAGTGTACGTAATTCTAATCGTCAAATAGGTGTGCTGCAGGGTAACGCATGGGGCATGTTATATAGCGCAGTAGGTTTAGCCGTTTATGTATTAATAAATGGTATAACGGTCAGTTTTAGCGCCCCTACCAGCTATTGGCTGTCGCTATTGTATTTATCGGTTTTTGGCACTGTGATTGCGTTTGGCTGCTATTTTGCCTTGTTAAAAAACATTGGCCCCGAAAAAGCAAGCTACGCCATAGTGCTGTTTCCGCTAGTGGCCGTTGCATTAAGCAGCTTTTTTGAAGGCTTTGAGTGGCATGCAAACACCTTTGCCGGCTTTAGTTTAGTACTACTGGGTAATGCAATTGTACTTACCCCCACAAAAAGAATTAACGCCTTTTTAGCAAGCCGCTGCGTTGCTAAAAATGGCTCCGTCCCCAGTTAGAGGCGTTTTTAACGCACTAACACAAAAGCGCCTACCCTACTGTAGGCGCTTTTTTATTGGTATATGGAAATTAATAGCCTGCTCATGAATAGCAATAACCGCGGGCGTAACACCTACTAGCTCGCCATCGGCCTCAATTAATAAGTTTTTAGTATTAATACGCGCCTGTTTGAGTTGGCTATAAGTAAGCTTTTTTAAAGTATGGTGGCGCTTAAAAATTAATTTAATAAAGCTATATAAATGATCAACAAGACTACCCGCTTGCATTTGGTAGCAATCAAGCAGTCCATCATCAATTTTAGCCCTAGGTGCTATTTTAATGCCGCCACCAAAATACTGAGAGTTCGCAAATACAGTTATTAAATTTTGATAGCTACATTGCTTATTTAAAAATGCTCCATTTAGTGTGCTTGCTTTGTAAGTAAAGAGCGATTTAAAACTCGTCCACTTATAGCGCCAAGCTGACATGCTTTGTAAATGACCCAACTGCTTAATTACATGAGCATCAAAACCAACACCAGCCACATTAATAAAGTAACGAGTATTAATTTTACCTACATCAATTAAGTGTGAGGGGGCATTAAAAATAGCGTTTTGCCACT
Source organism: Pseudoalteromonas sp. CuT4-3 (assembly GCF_035666335.1). Classification (NCBI taxonomy): domain Bacteria; kingdom Pseudomonadati; phylum Pseudomonadota; class Gammaproteobacteria; order Alteromonadales; family Pseudoalteromonadaceae; genus Pseudoalteromonas; species Pseudoalteromonas sp. CuT4-3. The sequence goes on along the minus strand of NZ_CP142030.1, from coordinate 61,075 downwards.
GTTTAGCTGAGCAATGAAAGCGACGCGCAAAATCGTTGCCCGTACCACAAGGTAATATTGCCAAACTACATGCACTATTAATCACGCCATTAAGTGCCAAATTAAGCGTGCCATCGCCTCCAATAGCCACTGCTATTTGGCTTTTTTGTGCATTCAATTTAACGTTTGCTAAGTCGTACTCAAAATTGCCTGTCGTTTTAACCGTAATATAGAGAATATTTTTCTTCCGGCATGTTTTTTTAAGCCAATCGAGGTGATCTAACACCACATTTTTTACACTCGGTTTAACTATTATTAACAACTGCAAGTAATTTATCTCCTATTAGCCAGTACACCAGCATAAATAAGAATTAAGTTAAAATTAATTTATCTGAATAATTAATCATAAAAGTGCGTAAGAATTTACTAAAAACATTAACAAATAAAAAAAACACTTTTAAAACAAATCAAAACCTAGTTCCCCGGATTAAATAACTATGCAAAATGGGCACTTAGTAGTTTTAATTAAAAATAAAACAATACAAATTCAGATAAAAATAACTAATAGCCAAGCCTTAGTTTATATTGTTGTATTTTTAAACAAAAAAGAGTCAAAATGCTCGCGATTTAAACACATACACCTTGGAGCAAAGACATGAACCCAATAAACACCCTAAACCAAAATGCAGCAGCCCACGTTGGCGTAAAACCAACTAACCGTAAAGCTAAAATGCTTGCTAAATTAAACCGTATGGGCAAAAAGTTAGCATTAAACAGCGCCGCGCAATACAAATAATCAACCTTGTTATGATTATTAAGCAGGGGCAGTAAACAACTAACCACTATTGAAAGCGCTTCTTTAGCTCCCTTAGTTTGCTGCCACCCTTTAATTTTTAGTTTAAATCCTTCTAATTTCCCTCTATTTACAAAAAAAACCGTAATTACGCCTATTTTTTAAGCAAACAGTTTATTTGCTATTTACACGACGGTATCACCTAAGTATTATTCTGCGTCACGGAGAGATGGCAGAGTGGTCGAATGCACCGGTCTTGAAAACCGGCATAGGTTTGTAGCCTATCTAGGGTTCAAATCCCTATCTCTCCACCACTATTTAATTAATGGTATGAATAAACTACCGTTAATACAATCTGTTATGCGTTGGAGAGGTGTCCGAGTGGCCGAAGGAGCTCCCCTGCTAAGGGAGTATAGAGTTTGTAGCTCTATCGAGGGTTCGAATCCCTCCTTCTCCACCATTTCTTATTAAAAACCGCTTAGTTGCGGTTTTTTTGTGCCTGAAATTTAACAACCCATGTAGCCAAGGAGGGTGAGAATCCTCGCTAGGGTTCGATAAAATGTCTGGAACACTTTAAGCCGCCGTAGGCGTTGCAAAGCAATTAATTACATGGATGTAATTAAGCTAATCCCTCCTTCTCCACCATTTCTTTTTAAAAACCGCTTAGTTGCGTTTTTTTTGTGCCTAAAATTTAACAACCCATGTATCCAAGGAGGGTGAGAGCCCTCGATAAGGTTCGATAAAATGTCTGGAACACTTTAAGCCGCCGCAGGCGTTGCGAAGCAATTAATTACATGGATGTAATTAAGCTAATCCCTCCTTCTCCACCATTTCTTATTAAAATAGGTGAATCAAAACACATTGAATACACTGGGTAGTTACGGCATTATTAATAACAACTCCACTAACGTAAGTTTAATTATGTTTCGTTTAATTGCACCTTTAATAGGCCTTGTGGCTTTAAGTACACACGCAGCCCAAGACATTACGGTTTATAAATGCACAATTAAAGGAGTCGCTACATTTAGCCAAACACCCTGTGCTGACAATGCAGAAGTTATTAAGCTAAAACAGCCACTAGTTGCCGATAAGTACGGCAATAATGCAAACTCACCCGCAATGCCTGGTGCCTCTGTAGATAACTACATTGAGATTAAAAAAATTGATCGTGAAATTAAACGCCACCAGCTTACTATCAAAAACTATAAAGAAGATTTAGCCGACGCCAAACAACAAGCCAGCTATGTTACTCAAGATCAAGCTAATAGAATGGGCGCCGAATCAATAGCCGATGCGATAGCCACTAAAACTACGGCGATTCAAAACCGCTATAACGCATTAATTAGCGCTGTAGAGCAACAAATCTCTATTTTACAGCAGCAAAAACAGCAGCTGAGCAAACAACCTTAACTGCTAAATAAGCAGTTTACAGGTTGCGCAAGGTACACCTTTTACAACATATATTAAAAAATACCGCAAATAACATACTGTTCGCTATACTGATATTTAAAATTAAGTACTTTTAAAAAGTCAGGGAGCTATGTGAAAAATTTTAACTCAAAATATCATTCAGTTATCTTTTACATAATTTTTTCATTAGCGTACTTTTTAATTGGTATTTCACTCACTAAACTCGCCTTTAATACTCAAATTATCCCGGTATGGTTACCTGCAGGCATTGCCTTAGTTGGATGCTATATGTGGTGGTGGCGCTTCATTCCAGCGCTTTTTATAGCAGCCTTTGCTTTTAACTTTAATATTTTTGACAGCACAGCTCACGATATGGTGTTGGTTGGCAATACCTTCAGCCAAGCCATGTATATTGCTATTGGCATTGTATTGCAGGCAATGGTGGGGGCTGGTTTACTTAAATATTGGCTTGGACACCCGCTGTATTTTAAAAAACGCGCAAGTATCATTTATTTTATTTTTGTTGTGGGCATTGCGGTTAGTTTAATTTCAGCAAATTTTGGGGTTTTTGCGCTGAGCCAATTTAACTCCGCATACGATATTAAAGATCATTGGCAAAATGTGTTATTTTGGTGGCTAGGAGACTCATTAGGCGTAATTATTGCCACTCCTCTGCTATTGGTGCTTACTCAGTTTAAGGGGCAAAATAGGCCTATATCGCCGCTGCCTACGTTAGCGGTATGTAGTATTTTATTTGTATCTGTTGCAGTAACTACTCAGCTTTATAACCAAGAAAACAGACAAAATACCGTTAAAGTCGCCGAGCGAGAAGCTCACATTATTGAAAATAGCTTATATCGCTACATCAACCAAAGTTTAATAGCGGTGCAAAGCTTAGCCAGCCAAGTACAATCTAACCCTGATTTAAACCAACAAGACTTTTACGCCTACGCCAGCGAGTTACTGGCACAGCATTCGTTTATTAAAGCGCTTTCGTGGAATCAAAAAATAGCGCAAAGTGAGCGAGCTTCGTTTACCCAAGAAGTTGCCGATATATACCACCTAGACTTTGAAATTGTCGGCGAGCCCCTTGAGCCAGACGATCCTATGGTCATCGTTAAATACATTGCTCCTTTTAATGGCAACCAAAAAGCGGTTGGTTTTAATGTGTATTCAAACCCAGACAGAAAAGCATCGCTAGTAAACCCTGCAATTAGGTATCAGCCAGTCAGCACTAAAATTATTCAGTTAGTGCAAACAGCTGAGCCTGAGCCTGCCTATCTGCTATTTGCCCCCGTGTACGAACAACAACAGCAAAAAGCTACTATAAAGGGGTACGCAACAGGTGTGTTTTTAGTGCGTAATATTATTGAGCAAGCGATTAACGAGCAACAATCAGAGATGTTTTCTATTGCGCTCTATGAAGATGTAAATAAGCCCGCATTTTATAGTAACTACGGCAAAAGTTTAAATATTGCTCAGGGCAGCCGTGTTATGAAACTAAAACTCAGCTTTGGTGGGCAAATATGGAATGCACATTTAGCCTTAAAAGAAAAATACCTTGCCCCCCATAATAACCAATTAACACTGTTTTTAATGGCCTTACAATTGGTGGTATGTGCCTTAATTTTAATTGTTTTACTGCTTTTTAATCAGCAACAAATTGCCCTTACCCGAAAAGTCGCAGAGCGCACCCATTCGCTTGCGCAAGCTAAAAAGCAATCTGACTTAGCTAATCAGGCTAAAAGCCGATTTTTAGCCAATATGAGCCATGAAATACGCACACCATTAAATGCAGTGATTGGCTTTTCATCATTAGCGCGCAAAGAAGACAACGCACACACTCTTATTGGTTACTTAGACAAAATAAACTCTTCATCTAAAAGCTTACTAAACCTGATTAACGACATACTTGATATTTCAAAAATTGAATCACATAAGCTTAAGCTAGAAAGCACGGCGTTTGACCTTCATGCAATTATAAAGCGTATTAACACAATGTTTGAGGCCAGTGCAGCCAATAAAGGCATTGGCTGGCAGGTTAGCAGTCATCTTCCGGTAGATACTTGGTATGTAGGCGACCCTTTACGCTTTGAGCAAGTAGTGCTGAACCTTTGCAGCAACGCAATAAAATTTACAGAGCAAGGCAAAGTAAATGTAGACTTTAGCGGAGAGTTTATCAGTACTGACAAAGTTAAAATTACCGTAACCGTTACAGATACGGGTATTGGCATAAAGCCTACCCAGCAGTCCAAGCTATTTAGTGCCTTTACCCAAGCCGACGACTCAACATCAAGGCGATACGGTGGCACAGGCCTGGGCTTAACAGTCGTAAAAGAGCTCAGTAAATTAATGGGCGGTAACGTCACATTACAGAGCGAACCAAACGTTGGCTCTACGTTTAAATTTGACGTTGAGCTTCGCACCAGCCCAGTACAAGAGCAAGCCGAGCTTGTATACTCGGGTACTAAATTGGCGGCTTTAAAAGTGCTAGTAGCAGAAGATAACCCGGTAAACCAAATGGTAATTAAAGCCATGCTAGGCTCATTAGGTATTGTTGCCCATATTGTCGAAAATGGTGAAGCGGCAGTAGATATAGCAAAAGAGCAACACTTTGACTTAATTTTAATGGACTGCCAAATGCCAATAATGGATGGTTACAGAGCCACTGCCCTAATTAGGCAATTTAAAAGTGAGGTAGAGCTGCCTATTATTGCGCTGACCGCCGATGTTATGCCTGAGGATAAAGCCCATGCTCAAGCCGTTGGTTTTAATCAGCATCTTGCAAAACCGCTAGAACTGGTTAAGCTAACCGCGTGCTTAGCCCAATACGCCGAAATTGAAGAGCACTAATACAATAATGCGCTAAATAAATGCGCTTGTGTTAACTTAGTTTAAAACGCCACCACCCACTATAAAGCAGTCCAAGGTAAGCAGTAATGGCAACTTTTACCCACCAATGGTTTAGTGATATTAACCAAATAGACGTACACGAATGGACTCGTTTATTCGGTAATGAACCTTTTACCCGCCATGCATTTTTATATGCATTAGAGCAAAGCCACTGTGTAAACAAAGAGACAGGCTGGCAGCCTCAGCACTTAGCGATTTATGAAGCTGACAAATTAGTCGCACTCGCTCCTGGGTATTTAAAAAGCCACTCTTACGGAGAGTATGTTTTTGATTGGGCATGGGCAGAAGCCTACGAGCAACACGGATTAGCCTATTATCCTAAATGGCTAAGCGGTGTACCTTTTAGCCCCATTGAAGGCCAGCGTATTGCCATTGCACATACGAATACACAAAGCGTATACGAGTACATAAAAAAGCAATTAAATTTAACCAGTATGGAGCAAGGTTGGTCTGGCTGGCATGTTAACTTTTGCCCAAAGGTTCAAGCTCAAGCCCTGTGTACTGACGATATAATGCAGCGCGTAGGCGTGCAGTTTCAATGGTTTAATAAAGGCTTTAAAACCTTTGACGATTTTTTAAATACACTCACCGCACGCAAACGAAAAACGCTAAAAAAAGAGCGAGCTAAAATAGCACAGCAAAATATTACCATTGAATGGCTGCAAGGCTCGCACCTAAGCCCTGAAACAATGCAGCTATTTTGTGAGTTTTATCAGAGTACTTATTTAAAACGTTCTGGGCATTTAGGGTATTTAAATATTGAGTTTTTTACTTTATTGCAGGCGCTAATGGGCGATCAGCTAATTATTATGCTTGCCAAAAAAGACAACAAAATAGTGGCAGCAACGCTAAGCTTACAAGGTGAAAACACCTTGTATGGCCGCTATTGGGGCGCCAGCGAAGAAATAGACTCCCTTCATTTTGAGCTGTGTTACTACCAAGGGATTGAATTTGCGATTAAGCATAACTTACATTGCTTTCACTCAGGCGCTCAAGGTGAGCATAAAATACCTCGTGGGTTTGAGCCTGTTTTTACTTACTCCAGCCACTATATTGTTGAACCCGACTTTAGAGCAGCAATAAACGACTACCTAAAGCGAGAACGCCAACATATGACAATTTATAAAACGCAGTGCGCTGATTTACTGCCGTTTAAAAACCAATAACTGATTGTTAGCTGGCATAGCTGTATCACTTATGAGTGTAAGGCTTGCTTGTGTTGCTAATTGCTCTATGGCCTCAAAATCACGAATGCCGCTAAATGGGTCACGCTGTGTTAAAAAGCGATCGAACTCTTCATTACTTGCACTTGTAAACTGCCCTTGGTATTTGAAAGGGCCATAAATACACACTACTCCCTGGCTTGCTAAGTGCGTTGAAACCCCTTTAAAAAATTGCTCAACCAACTGCCAACTTACAATATGAAACGTATTTGCTGTGTAAATAGCATCTACGTTATTTACCGGCCATGCATAATTCAAATCAAGCTCAAGAGGGCCGTGTAAATTAGTTAAATTTGCCTCCTTAAGCCATAAATTTATGCCCTCATGGTTTATACGGCGATCACTTGTATACCACTGTAAATGCGGTAATTGCTCAGCAAAAAACACACTATGCTGCCCCGTACCCGAGCCTACTTCGAGTACCGATTTTGTCTTATTAAAAGCCGTTTTAAGCACCTCTAAAATAGGACCCTTATTGTTTTCACACGCTTGTGAGAAAGGTTTGATCATGACCTGCACCAATATTGAAACTTATTGCACAACATTAACGCAAAAAAATGGCACAGAACAATTAAAGTTTTATAGATAATTTATAAAAGTGAGTTAATTCATGGCACTAAAATAAAAATAAGACGATGGTATGTATTATGCTTTAATTAAATCAACCCTAAGTAGGGTGTATTACCAATATTAAATACGAGGATAAAATTATGCATACTCCCCCTTACACCGCTGTAGACGCTGTGGTCTCAGTGACAGAAAAAAGCACCGAAAAACCAAGTAGCACCTGTGATAGTAGAGCCACTGTAATCGACTTACTTTCTCACTGTAACCAAAATCAACAGGCGCTAAAAAAACATGAAACAGACCAAATATTCATTCTTGGCTATAATTGATACTCAATTAAACGCTGCAAATAATTTTTATAATAACTGTTTACACTGAAACCGATTAAATGTAATGATAACTATTATCGTTAACTTAAATCGGTTTTTTTATGTCTCCCTTTCAGGCATTACAGCCTTATCATCATGAACTTGCTTGTAACTGCTTACGCCCGGGCTTACATGCGCCTATGGTGGTAGCTCACTACATAGAAACCGCTTTAAACGTTGCTAAAAGCTTTGAAAAACAGCGTAACCCCTTACTACAAGAGTTATATTTATTACGCACTCACCATGAAATTATCAATAAAATGTGCGACCCTCTAATACACAATGCCATTCGTAAGCAGTGCCTTGAGCAATTATATAAACCCTTATTGGCATTAAAACGCTTTTACTATGCACATAACGATACTGAAAAATTTTTAAAACTTGAGCGCGAAGCTCGCGTACTCAGTCACGAATTTAACCCTTTTTAAGGAGCGACTTATGAGCAATTTTAGAACCGAATCCGACAGCATGGGTGAATTACAGGTCCCTAGTGATGCGCTATACCAAGCGCAAACCCAGCGTGCAGTTAACAACTTTGCTATTAGCGGCTTAACTATGCCAAAACAGTTTGTAACAGCGCTTGCATACATTAAGCAAGCTGCAGCACAAAGTAACTTTGAGCTAAATCACCTAAGTAAAAGTAAAGCCAACGCTATTGAGCAAGCATGCCAACAAATTATTGATGGCGAGCATTACGAGCACTTCCCGGTTGATATTTTCCAAACAGGCTCAGGCACCAGCTCGAACATGAACGCTAATGAAGTTATCGCAACGCTTGCAACTCGCATTGGTAATGAGCCAATTCACCCCAACGATGATGTAAATATGGGACAAAGCTCTAACGATGTAGTGCCTACAGCCATTGCACTAAGTAGTGCTATTAACGTGGTTTATGAATTACTGCCATCTCTTGAAAAACTATCGCAGAGTTTAGAGCAAAAAAAGGCAGACGTTGGCAAAATAGTTAAAACAGGCCGTACGCATTTAATGGATGCCATGCCCGTTACGTTTGAGCAAACGCTAAGCGCGTGGCAATCACAAGTAAATAATGCAGCCTCAGGCATTCGCCATAGCTTAGAGCGAGTATGTGAGCTTGCCCAAGGCGGGACTGCTGTTGGCACGGGTATTAATGCTGATGGCGAATTTGCCTCAAAGTTTGCTAAAAACTTAAGCGCAAATGTGGGTATAAGTTTTAAGCCAAGCAGTAACTTTTTTTACAATATTGGCTCGCAAGATGCCATTGTAGCGCTCTCAGGTCAGCTAAAAGTGCTCGCTGTAGCACAAATGAAAATAGCCAATGACTTACGCTGGATGAACTCAGGCCCACTTGCCGGGCTTGGCGAAATAGAGCTTGAAGCACTGCAACCAGGCTCATCGATTATGCCGGGTAAAGTAAACCCGGTGATCCCAGAAGCGGCAGCCATGGTAAGCGCTCAAGTTATAGGTAACGATGCAACCATCACTGTGGCAGGCCAAGCCGGTAATTTTGAGCTAAACGTAATGCTACCTGTTATTGCGCACAATATTTTACAAAGCATTGAGTTACTTGCTAATAGCGCCCAAGCATTGGCAGATAAAGCCATTGCGAGTTTTAAAGTAAACCAGCCCAATATTGATAAAGCACTGGCCAAAAATCCTATTTTAGTGACTGCGCTTAATCCGGTGATCGGTTACGAAAAAGCAGCCAAAATAGCCAAGCAAGCCTACAAAGAAGCCCGCCCAATAATTGATGTCGCAGAGCAAGAAACCGACCTTCCACGCAGTGAATTAGAAACACTGCTTAACCCCACTAAACTTACCCAAGGCGGTTTATAAAGGTAAATCTAAAACGGCTTTAATTACTTGATAATATAGTTTTTATTGCCGTTAAAAATGCACCGTGTATGATAGTGATGAATAATTCATCACTATCAAGGTTTGTTATGCGTACTCCACTGTTAGCCCTACTTTTACCACTTTGTTTAACTGCATGCCTCGAAACAACATCGCAAGATGCACCAACTAACTCGGTGAACGAGCTTAAAGAAGTACCGCATAAAGAAGTACCTCAACAAACCAGCAGTGAAAACAAGCACAAAACCCCTACTGATGCATCACAACCCATAAAAACCGCTTTAAAAGCAGTATCACTTAACGACATTAAAACCGCAAAAAGCGAGCTTAATACGTTAATTGCCAATACACAGTGCGATACCTCTGCACAATGTAAGGTTATGCCTGTAGGAAGCAAAGCCTGCGGCGGACCAAGTGATTATGTTGTTTACTCAACAAAATCAGCTAAAGAGGGGCAAGTCAGTTCGCTTGCAAAGCAAATAACAACGCTTGAAAAAGCCTACAACACACAAAATGAAATGATGAGCACGTGCCAGCATTTAACTTCTCCAAGCACGCAGTGTGTTGAAAATAAATGTGTTAAACTTGAAGGTTCAGCGGTAAGTGTATTTTAAGGACAAGGTTATGAGTTGTTTACCATCAGCAATTAAATTATCAATTGTGAGTGTTGCCACCAGCGCTATGCTATTACTTAGCGGCTGTGCAAGCACATCATCAAGTACTGAGCAAAATCAGAATTTGTCTGACTTGAACTACGATCTTAATAACATTGTTAGTGATAATAGTTGCACCGCAAGCTTTCAATGTAAGGTACTCGAAGTAGGAGCACGAGCATGTGGTGGGCCAAGTAAGTATGTTGTGTATTCAACGCTTAATACCTCTCAAGAGCACGCCGAAGAAGTTGCCCAAAAAATTACACAACAACAAAAAGCGCAAAACAAAGCGCAAGGTTTAACCGATTGCTCACCGGTACTTGAGGTACAAACCCTGTGTATTAATCAGCAATGCCAGGCATTTGATATAAAATAGCGCAAACGCCAATTTCAGCGTTAACCTATAAAAGGTATTAACGCTGAAATAACCACCACCAGCACCACACAAATTCCTGCTTTAACAATGTATTTCATTGGCATTTCTTTTTTTACCCAGTACGCATAAATAAATCGCACAAAGTAACTTGCAGCTGTGCCAAATAAAGCAAAAATAATTAAGTAAGCAATTAAAATAATATTCATATAAATCTAAATTAACTACTTAGTGTTTTTAGTATGAGCAATTAATAACTCTGCTACTTGTTGCTTTACGGCTCGCTTATCATCACTTTGGACATTAAATCGTGTTGCAAGTTGGGCTATTTCATCATCGTTTAAATTAAACGATAGGCGCTGACGTGTTTTTTTAGACTTTACATCTAAGCCTAAAATTTTACGGATCATATCTGAGGGCGTAAGCTCTTGGTCAATGGCCTGCTTTTTTATCGACTTTTGTACTTCGCTGCTTAAATCAAATGCCATTTGTGTGGCACGCACGGCTTGCTCTTGACGTAACCACTTGTCTTTAGCATCACTCACTTCGCATCTCCTGGAAACAAGTCGACTATATCGGTAATTGGGCGTGTTAGCGTTAGTGACACTTCGGTCTCACCGCCATCCCATATTTCAATATTTAAGCCATGCCCTTCGTCTGGCGATGCTAAGCAAATCATTTCACAAGGTTCGCCACCCTCTTGCTCATAGCGCGGTAATGACTGGCCACGAAAATCTTTATTATGGAAATAGCACACATAAGGCGATTCACTTTGCTGATAGCTTTTAGCTAAAAACTGCATAAACTGCTCTGGCGTATTTTGCACCTGTATATGAGTTAACGACTCTTCATCAAAAATACATGCAAATTCGTCTAGCCCAAATATTTGCTCTACGTCGTCACGCTGAATTTTGATTGAAAAATTAGCCCACTGCTCGCCATCATCTTGCTCAATTTGTAAAAATACAACCTGTCCGCTGTTCGTCTCTAGCACAAACTCAGTATCACTACTGTGCTGATATTGATAGGTTTGAATATCAATAACACGCAGCGTTTGCCCTTTTAACCACGACGGATACGCAAATGAATCGATAACGCTAAACATGTCACCTTTTTTAAGCTCACTTGCATGGTTAAGCTGACGTTCTGGCTCTTTTTTAGATTTGAAAAAATTAAACATAATGAGGCATCCCTTAAGCAAAAAAGGTAACTAAGCCACGCTTAATTACCTTTTATTATAAATGTACGAACTATTAGCCGTTTTGCTTGGCTTTAATGCGCGCTAAAATATCAGCACTTTTTGGGCTTGTATCGCCAATACCGGCTTCAGCCATTTTTGCTTTTAAATCGTCGCCATTTGTATCTGACTCAAGCTCTTTTGCAGCGCCTAACTGGTCACTACGATCTTGCTGGCGCTGTTTAATACGCTCCAGCGACTGACGAGCCGATGTCATAGACGAGCTATTGGTATTAAGCGTGCTGTTAACCGCCATTGTTGCTTGCTGTACGCTTTCTGTGGTTTTAACCATAGTAAGCTGACGTTGGTTTTCTTTAATCGACTTTTCAGCGTCTTTAACTTGTTGTTTAAGCGCTACAATATGATTGCTAAAACCTGCTAATACTTGCTCATTTTCAGCTTTTTCAGCTTCAAAGTCGCCAATTTTTTCGGCGATTTCTAATGCTAAGGCTTCGTTACCTTTTTCAAGTGCTTGGCCTGCATATGCTTCGTGCTCAGCAATTGATGCATCAACTGCGCTAATTTTACGCTTAGTTTGCATTTCTTTAGCCATTACTTCTGTAAGGCTCTTTTTAGCACGATTAAGTGCATTTTGCGCATCTGCTATTTCTTGTTCAAAAATACGAATGCCGTTTGCATCTACAATTGCTTCGCCCGCTTCACGCGCGCCGCCACGTACTGCTGTAAATAATTTTTTTAATATACTCATAATCTTAACTCCACTAACTAGTTACTAATCGTTTAAATACAAGGTCACGGCTTCTAGTGCGTCAATAGCGTTGTCAGCTAGTGTCACTAGTTCGTGGGTAATATCATCTAATGATGAATTTACCGACAGTGCACCAAAAATCGCGTATTTGTTATCGATTTTAGCAAATGCACTCAGTGGAATTGGCACGTTTAAACGTAGTAGTGTTTCGTTTAACTCGTTGCGTAATTCACTTTTTACTTCATCTTCGCCAAACAAGTAGCTAATACATAACAACTGCTCTTGTGTTTGCGTAACAAAAATTGGAAGCTCATCGTTTCCATCAACTATGACTTGTAAAACATCTTGCTCACCAGGGTTGGCAATCAAGAAAGACTCAAAGTTAGCGCCTTCTGTTTCAAAAGAAGCTAATTTTATTGAAAGTTCATTTAATTCCATGTCTCTGCCTTTTTGCTGTTTGACATATTATGTCTGAGTTAAGATTCGCACGGCCGACATATTATGTCAACCATGTTTTATTAATTTTTATACAATTCGCTTTCTATCTGCCACGCATTACGGTAGTAATCATATAGCTGACCAGAACCTAACCTATTGACCTCAATACCTTTAACTTGTTCAAAATACTGGTTAGGAAATACAAAGCTGGCTAATAAATATTCTTTACTTACCCACCTTGATGGCACCGGCATAGCGCTTATATTTTTAATTCGCCCACTGGCTGGTTGACCCATTTTAGTGGCTATTGTCCACCCCCATTGCCCAAACGAAGGAATATTTTGCTGGTACTGCTCAACATAATCAAAACCCGCCGCTTTTACCGTTTTAGCAATACTTAAAAATGCTTTTTTGGCATGATAAGGCGAGGTAGACTGCACAGCCATTGCGCCATCGGGAGCTAACAATTGACGTACATGGTTATAAAAATAGTCGCTGTACATTTTGTTTAAATCGGGGTGATTAGGGTCCGGTAAGTCAATTAAAATAGTGTCAAATTGCTTACCTTGATCTAGGAGCCTTTCAACCTCTAAAAACGCATCTCCCACAATAATATTGGCGCGCGGGTCCAACATCGATTGCTTATTTAGCGCTAATAACCGCTTACTTATAGACTCAGGCGCTGTAAAATCACCGTCTTTATGGCCAAATAAATTAAGCAGCTGTGCATCTAAATCAATTAACGTTACGTCGTTCACTGGCCACTTTAAAACATCTCTAAGGGCAAGCCCGTCGCCACCACCAATAATTAATACGCTATCGTGCCGGTTTGATGCGAGCATTGCCGGATACACCAGCATTGAATGATATATTTGCTCATCAATACTCGAGAACTGTAAACGCCCATTCAAATACAAGTCGGTAATAGGCGCTGGCTGGTTTTTACTTAAGCGCTCGGTTAATACTACATGCTGGTATTTAGTTGCTTGTGAGTAAATAACTTTATCTTTATAAAGTACATTACTTAAGCTGTTCATCCAGCTACTACCCATCACTAAAATAAACCCAAACAGTGCCAGTAATACTATATGGCAAACTAGAAGTGCCTTAGCAAAGCGCACATGAGCATGGTAGCGCCATAAAAAGGCGAGCCCTGCCAGTATATTAAAAAGAGCTGTCCACGCTGCAGCTTGCATTATAGGCATCGCCAGCATAATGCTTACCCAAATAGCCGCACCAATACCCGCGCCAATATAATCGGCACCATAAATAGTGCCTGCATTGTTTTCTAAAAAACGCCCGTACACATGTTGGCGAATACGTGCAATAAGCGGTATTTCCATACCAATAAATAAACCCAGTACTAAACCAAACACATAAGGTAAAAAGCGTGACCACTCTTGCAGCTTTTGAAATACATAGCCATTGAGCACAACATCGGGAGGTAAATTAAAAATACTAGAAAACAAATGAGGAAGTGAATAACTTACAGCAATTACACCGGCTATTGCCAAAATACAGCCCATGCCAACCAGAGCAATAATACTTTCAAGCCAAGCAAAGGCGGTAAAGGCATCTTTAAACCAACGGGCTAAAAATGCGCCTAAGCCCATGGCAACTATCATTGTGCCAATCATGGCATAGATAGCACTCTCTACAGAGCCCAGTACCCGCCCTGCGTAATGCGAAAGTAAGTATTCATAAATAAGGCCGCACCCAGCGAGTACGGCCATAACAGTTATTAGTAAAATATCGTGCCCAAGTAAACGTGATTTACTTGGGCTAGTTGTAGTTGATGACACTGATTATGCGCCTAGTAAGGTTGCCATAGTAATACCGACAGCAAACGACACTGCAGCAGAAATAGCACCTACACCTACATTTTTCTGACGGTTAACTTCATCTGAAATATCACAACCTGATAAAATTATTTTGATGGTGATTAAATGCAAAATGATGAATGCCACTAAACTTACAATCGCGCTAATAGCCCAATAAAGCAGGCTAGCATTAATGTTATCGGCCGCATACGGTGCAATACCTGATGCCGCAGTAATAGCTAAGGCACTTCCTACTAAAAAGCCTGCGTAGCGTATACCTACAGCTAAATTGCCATCAATAATGGCTTGTTGTAAACAATCACCGCTTTTATTGGTACGCTTAAATAATTGTACGCGGTATTGGCTTACAAGCAGTAGTGCAACACTGCCAATAATAAAGGCAGCAATAACGATAGGCAGCCCGTGCCAACCCTCTGTTGCTACCCATAAAAGTGCAGAGCGAATCACAATAGCCACACTCACTACATGACCAAAATCGATAATAGAGGCCGTTACATTACCTTTTACAATTTCGTCGTGCAGGCTGACTTTACGAAGCGCGACCTTATCTTGAAAAAAGTGGCCCAATTTAATCAGTACAATGGCTAATACACCATAGCCCAGCATTTGCAGGGCTTCTTGCTGTAACGACGCAGCAAAGGCACCACTACTCACACCCGTTAATACAATGGCAAGTGCAACTAAGCCTGCCGCAAAGCTAATACCAAAAGCAAAGTTATCGCGTTCTGTTATTTCGTCATTTGCATGAAGGTTTGAAACCCAGCCCTTAATGTATTTTAGGCTTACAAATAACAACACTATAATTGCAAAATCAATCGCCAAAGCTTGTAGCGACCACGTAGTTATTCCATTAAATTCGTACATATTTCTAACTCCAACTTATTCTTTACTTACCACGGCTCACGCCACGAGAGGTTCTGCTACCGCTATTGCGTACCGATCCAGAGCTGTTGCTATAACTACTCGAACGCGAGTAACTACTGCGGCTTTTAGGCGGTGTATAACTACTGCGGCTTAAACCCGAGGCACCCGTTTTTTTGCTCGCATAAGGGCTAGTAAACTGTTTGCCTTGGCGTTGGTACGATTGACGCGTACGCGTTTCTAAAGCACTTTGCGTTTTAATTTGTTTAGGGCTTGAGTAACGATAGCGGCCGTAATCGTTGTAATAGCTATATTTACGGCGGCTGCTCCAACGTCCGTATTCAACACGATCAAATACATCGCCTAAAATACGGTACATGCCATACCACTGCCAAAAGCTAATACCATTACTATTAGTTTGCCAGTTACCGTAATTAGGGTTGCCCACCAATTGATTACCCTCGCCTGCGCCCTCTGCCTCTTTACTAATAGCACCAACGCGCGCAAGGCTGCCCTTAGACATATCCGCTAGCATATTAATCGGGTCAGTTAACGCATCAGAAAACAGCGTAGGCTTAGCCGCCTCACGTAGTAAATCAATACTGTGTAGCGTGTCTTCGTAAGGAGGGATTAAATAAGTGCCTTTAATATCTTTAAGTCGTTGTGTTAAACCACTGTAAAGGGCACCCTGCCTTGTAGCATCAAGGGTAATTACATCAACAACCTGACTAAGTTCTGGCTGTTGCTGTTTAAGGAGTTTGCCATATTCTTTAAGCAATACAGCATTACGTATAGTCCCATTATCAAGCGCGGTACCAAGCTGTGCAAGCTCAACATCTGCCTTTTTAATAGACTCTTGAATTGTTTGTTGTAGTTGCTCTTCTTTAGATTGACAACCCATAAGCACTGCAAACAAACAAAACAGGCTCATAAGTTTCCAAGCTTTTATATTCGACATTCATGTCACCTGATTTAATAAATAACCGCATTAGTCTTACACAGGTCACTTATTAAGCCAAGAATGAAATTGCAACAAAGTAAGTCTGCCTAAAATAAAATAACCAGCTATATTTACTCTATGAATTTAAACACATTCTTTTACTTACAAATTTAGTAAGTAACATCAGCGCTACGCGTAAGCCTTCTATTAATAAATAACAACAATAAGTAATAACTCTTTTAGTGAAAGAGCATGACAGTAAGAAGGGATTTGGCTAAATGTTTCATAGTATTCGTAACAAATTTATTATTATTACGACTTGTCTAATCGTACTAAGCGCTAGTTTTGTTTTTTATTTAGCTATTAATGAGCACGAGGATTTATACCGCCAATCAGTTGAAGAAAACCTCGATGCTATGTCATCAAATATTTCAGATAATTTGTTACGTGTTATGTCGCAAGAGATAGATTTATTTTCTATTACAACTGAGCTTTTGGGGTTAGATAGGTACGAGCACATAAAGTTTGTAAATGTATTTGATAGTAATTGGCAGCTAATACAGTCCTACGTGCACCCTAATTACTTAAAGTTCGAGGATTTTTCTCCACAGTTACAAGGGATCAAACCACAAAGTTTGCCCCGTACCGTCAGTGTTACTAACCAAGGCTTAGTTGCCTTAAAAACAATTGGTGAGGAGCAGTTCCCTATAGGCTACCTATTAATTGTTCAGGATTTTAATAAGCCCCTCAATGAAAGCAAAGCGAGCTTATTTTATAGTGCAGCCCCTATCGTTATTTTTAGTATCGTGATCACCATCATCATCTCTTTTTGGATATACCAACATTTATTAAGCCCACTATTAAAGCTTTCTAAGTTCACACAAAAAGTAGAAAAAACAACTAACTATCAACTCCAATACCAGGGCTCAGGCAACGACGAAGTATCGCAACTTGGCAAAGATATTAATAACTTACTTAACACTATTAATTCCCAAGTGCTCACTAATCAAAAAAACACCGCACAACTATTAAAGCAAAAGCAATCAATGGAGCACTTAGCTAACTTCGATATATTAACTGGCTTACCTAATCGCATGTTTATTATGGGCTTACTAAAAGAAGAATTAACACGCTGTAAAAATAATCATCAAGATATAGCAATTATGTTTTTTGACGTAGATAGCTTTAAAGGTGTAAACGATACACTTGGCCATGAAACGGGCGACCTACTTTTAAAGGCGGTAGCCAGTAATATCAAAAAGCACTTACGCGAAAACGATGTTATTGCACGCTTAGGGGGTGATGAGTTTTTAATAATGCTGCGTAATATAAATAATTACACCGACGTTATTAATATTGCGGAGCAAATTATCAGCTCAATGCTAACGCCTTTTACTATTAACCAGTGGGATATTCCCACCGGGGTAAGTATTGGTATTGCCCATGCTAAAGAGGCCGAGTTTGACATTAATACATTGATTAGTAATGCAGATATCGCAATGTATGCCTCAAAAGAAAAAGGTAAAGGGTCGTACACTGTTTTCCATAGAAAAATGTTAGAAAACAGCAAGCGAATGGCTCAAGTGGCTAATTTAATTAGTCATGCAATTGCGCAAAATGAGTTTGAAGTTGTGTATCAGTTAAAAATGGCTGCAAATGGTGAGGCTAATGGCCTTGAAGCCCTTATTAGGTGGCAAAGTGAAGAGCTTGGCTTTATTTCACCAGGGGAATTTATACCCATTGCAGAGCAGGCAGGTAAAATAAAAGCAATCACGCAGTGGGTTGTCTCCAGGGTATTTCAAGATTTACCCACACTAAAGCAAACTATAGGTAACCATGTACTCGTTTCTTTAAACCTATCGAGCCATGATCTTAAAGATAATCACTTTATTGATGTTGTAAAAAATAAATTGGTTAAATACAACGTCGACATTGCAAATATCCAGTTTGAAATAACCGAATCAAGCTATCTCGATAATTTTGAAAACTCCAATGAATTCTTTAACCAAATAAAACAAATGGGCGGGTCTATAGCCCTTGATGATTTTGGAACGGGTTATTCATCGCTAAGCTACCTGACAAAAATAGATATCGATACCATCAAAATTGACCGTATGTTCGTTAATCAATTTGATAGCTCAGAAAAGGATGCGGCGGTATTAAAGGCCATACTCGATTTAAGTAAACGCCTAGGTTTAAAAGTATGTAGTGAGGGTATAGAAACAGCCAGCCAGGCTAACTACCTAATTGAAAATGGCAGTGATGAAATGCAAGGGTATTATTTTGCAAAGCCTGTAACCATAGCACACATTCCAGCAGCTAAAGCCCAAGCAAAAGAAGCATTTAAAGCGCTAACTTTAAAATAAATCAGCGCTACTAGTTAACCATAAATTAAGGCGTTAGCGTTACAACAGTTAGCTCGTCCGGAATTTTTGTATCAGCAGGTAAATAAGCAACTGCATTTTCTTCTTTCAATAAATACGCAATAATTTCTTTAGTCGAGCTAAACTCTAAGGGTGGCTTGCTACGCCCTGTAAATCTCATCTGAGCCCAATAAGCCTGAATTCTGGATTCGGTTAAGCCAACCAATTTCGTATTAAAGTCGATTCGTAACGGGTTTCCGGCGGGTAAATTTACTGCTTTAAATTGACGACTCATCGCGCCGCCCATATAAATATGGCGAACTTGCTGCTTACTCAAAGCTAAGTTTTTATTGGCCGTATTAACAACAATGATCACTTTAGTGGTGTGGCTATTATCCGCGTAGGCTTGTACGCTAATAAACAATAATGACCAAGTAAAAATACACAGCAGTATTATATGTCTAATCACGTAAGTTAACTTAGAGTACATCATCAAAATACCCAATCTAAGCCAATAAGGTAAAGATTCGTTTTTCTATTAAAGCTAACATCCTCAGGGATCGCAAAAAAAGAATTACTAACCTCATCGCCCTCTAAAGCAGATACTTCCGCCTTTAATGCCAGATTAGGTAGCACATCCCATCGTATACCAAGTGTCCATGTTTTTAGTGAGTCGGGCGCCGACTCTGCAAACACGCTGTTATAAGCCTGTGCCAGCTTATCAAGCTCTTCGTTAGCACCAATAGGGATTTCATTCTGATTGGCATTAATTTCTACATCGCTGTCTGCAAAGGTTAAATGATAAGTAAAAGGTGCATCGTTATAGCCTACGGTTAAGTAATAGCTTTGTATAATCGGAATTATATCTAACTGTGTTTTAATCTTTACCCACTCACCTCTAAAAAAATAATCTAAATTATCATAAATAACACCAAACTGATCTGCATATGCACTGCCCTGCGTTGTCAGCGATGCTGCACTTTGGCTAAAATTAAAATCCTCTAAAATATCTTGTAGTTGGTTAATCGATTTAAGATCTAACGCTATGTTACCGTTATACCTTGAAGCCCTAAATTCTATATTTTCAATATTCAACTTCCCTATCACACCCACTAAATTATCCACCTCAAAACCTGTTTTAAAAGAGCCTATGCCAATACTTCCCGACTCTTCGCCATAGTACCCTTCAATACTGATATCAAAGTCATCTGAGCCAAATTTGTAAATAGCATCAATACCATTAAATGTTTTAAATAAGTACGTGTCGTATACTTGTTGTGGCGGATTGATCCATGGGTATGCAAACCCTACATCAGAGAAGTCGCTCATTGTAAAAAAGGGGGTTCGCAGCTTACCGATTTTTATCTGTAGGTTTGTTGTGGGCGTATAAGTTAAATACAGCCATTCAAGTCCACTCTCACCAGATACCGTTGTGCTATCGGATCTAAATAACCCTTGTGCTGTCACTGACCAGTTTGTATTAAACTGATACTCAGCTTGAAGACCTATTAAACTTGATGGTGAAAAGTTAAGACTGTCATCGTAGCCTCTATATTCGACATCTTTTTCATCTAAATAACCACCAATAACACGTGCGTAGCCTGAAAAATCAAACTCACCTGATTTAGCCGGTAAATGGTATAGGCTGACGATTAAAACGAATATCTGAAATATTTTATTTCGCATAGACACTCAGCAACCTAGATAAAAAGCGCTGAATATTAAAAAGTAACGACATTTTATAATTCTGCAGAATAATTATTATGAGGTATAACTATAGTCAAAGTTAAAGAGTGTGGATCAAAATAGTCTGAACTATAAGCTATTATTTTTATACATCTTAATAGATTAGTTAAGTTAAGAGACTTGCGTGTACTGTAATACCAATTCGCTTAATTATGTGATCTATTTTGAGGGTGGAAAAACGTGTTGATAGCTAGGCAAAATGATTAAGTATTATTGCGTATTGGTATTACTACAAAGAGTTTGAGCTCTGTGTTGTGTTTTATCCGCGGGTTTCGTGATACTCAACCCACGCTACGGAGGTGGTGGAGACTTTGTGAGTAATATCTGGCAATCCCACTCATGAAATAAGAACACTATAAATCGATGTTTTTTATCGTCGGGTGTCGCTTCGCTCACCCGACCTACATTCTAGAAGTAGATGAGTGTGCGTTAATTGTCCGCATTTCACTTTTCTGCAGACGTAAAAAAGCCCGACTCTTTCGAGTCGGGCTTTCTTGTATTTGGAGCCTGGCAATGTCCTACTTTCACATAGCAAATGCTACACTATCATCGGCGCTGTTTCGTTTCACTACTGAGTTCGGCATGGGGTCAGGTGGGTCCAAAACGCTATGGTTACCAAGCAAATTAGGTGCAAAAGATTAAGGACAAGCACGTAGTGCTACTTTTTCCTTTGCGCAAGGTGTCTCAATGTTAACGCTACGCGCTAAGAGTCACCTCATAAATTTGGAAAATTCTGATAATATTTTTTAAGTCTAAGTATTTATCTACTTTAGCTATTAACTTCTGTCGCTTGTTTCTGTCACAAAACGCGTTTGGCGTTGTATGGTTAAGCCTCACGGGTAATTAGTACAAGTTAGCTTAATGGCTCACACCACTTCCACATCTTGCCTATCAACGTTGTAGTCTTCAACGGCCCTTCAGAGACTTTAAAAGTCTAGTGAGAAATCATCTCGAGGCCTGCTTCGCGCTTAGATGCTTTCAGCGCTTATCAGTTCCGAACGTAGCTACCGGGCAATGCCATTGGCATGACAACCCGAACACCAGCGGTTCGTTCACTCCGGTCCTCTCGTACTAGGAGCAACCCCTCTCAATTCTCAAACGCCCACGGCAGATAGGGACCGAACTGTCTCACGACGTTCTAAACCCAGCTCGCGTACCACTTTAAATGGCGAACAGCCATACCCTTGGGACCGACTTCAGCCCCAGGATGTGATGAGCCGACATCGAGGTGCCAAACACCGCCGTCGATATGAACTCTTGGGCGGTATCAGCCTGTTATCCCCGGAGTACCTTTTATCCGTTGAGCGATGGCCCTTCCATTCAGAACCACCGGATCACTATGACCTACTTTCGTACCTGCTCGACGTGTCTGTCTCGCAGTTAAGCTGGCTTCTACCATTACACTAACCGTACGATGTCCGACCGTACTTAGCCAACCTTCGTGCTCCTCCGTTACTCTTTGGGAGGAGACCGCCCCAGTCAAACTACCCACCAGGCACTGTCCGTAACCCCGATTCAGGGGCCAACGTTAGAACATCAAAACTACAAGGGTGGTATTTCAAGGACGACTCCACAACAACTAGCGTCGCTGCTTCAAAGTCTCCCACCTATCCTACACATGTAGGTTCAATGTTCAGTGCCAAGCTGTAGTAAAGGTTCACGGGGTCTTTCCGTCTAGCCGCGGGTACACAGCATCTTCACTGCGATTTCAATTTCACTGAGTCTCGGGTGGAGACAGCGTGGCCATGGTTACACCATTCGTGCAGGTCGGAACTTACCCGACAAGGAATTTCGCTACCTTAGGACCGTTATAGTTACGGCCGCCGTTTACCGGGGCTTCGATCAAGAGCTTCGTCCGAAAACTAACCCCATCAATTAACCTTCCGGCACCGGGCAGGTGTCACACCGTATACGTCATCTTGCGATTTTGCACAGTGCTGTGTTTTTAATAAACAGTCCCAGCCACCTGGTCACTGCGGCTCCCGTCCGCTTAGAGAGTAAATCTCATCACAGATAGGAGCGTACCTTCTCCCGAAGTTACGGTACGATTTTGCCTAGTTCCTTCACCCGAGTTCTCTCAAGCGCCTTAGTATTCTCTACCTGACCACCTGTGTCGGTTTGGGGTACGATTCGGTATAATCTGAAGCTTAGAGGCTTTTCCTGGAAGTATGGCATCAGCAACTTCACACCCTTGGGTGCTCGTCTCGTGTCTCAGCCTAACAGCAACCCGGATTTACCTAAGTCACTAGCCTACTCACTTTCACATGGACAACCATCGCCATGCTTGCTTAGCCTTCTCCGTCCCCCCATCGCAATTATACCAAGTACGGAAATATTAATCCGTTTCCCATCGACTACGCCTTTCGGCCTCGCCTTAGGGGTCGACTTACCCTACCCTGATTAACATGGGATAGGAACCCTTGGTCTTCCGGCGTGCGGGTTTTTCACCCGCATTATCGTTACTCATGTCAGCATTCGCACTTCTGATACGTCCAGCATACCTCCCGGTACACCTTCAACCGCTTACAGAACGCTCCCCTACCACTCATCCTAAGATGAATCCGCAGCTTCGGTGCATAGTTTAGCCCCGTTACATCTTCCGCGCAGACCGACTCGACCAGTGAGCTATTACGCTTTCTTTAAAGGATGGCTGCTTCTAAGCCAACCTCCTGGCTGTCTGGGCCTTTCCACATCGTTTCCCACTTAACTATGACTTTGGGACCTTAGCTGGCGGTCTGGGTTGTTTCCCTCTTCACGACGGACGTTAGCACCCGCCGTGTGTCTCCCGGATATTACTTTACGGTATTCGGAGTTTGCAAAGGGTTGGTAAGTCGGGATGACCCCCTAGCCTTAACAGTGCTCTACCCCCGTAAGTATTCGTCCGAGGCTCTACCTAAATAGATTTCGGGGAGAACCAGCTATCTCCCGGTTTGATTAGCCTTTCACTCCTAGCCACAGGTCATCCCCTAACTTTTCAACGTTAGTGGGTTCGGTCCTCCAGTTGATGTTACTCAACCTTCAACCTGCCCATGGCTAGATCACCGGGTTTCGGGTCTATACCTTGCAACTATTCGCCCAGTTAAGACTCGGTTTCCCTACGGCTACCCTAATCGGTTAACCTCGCTACAAAATATAAGTCGCTGACCCATTATACAAAAGGTACGCAGTCACCTAACAAGTAGGCTCCTACTGCTTGTACGTACACGGTTTCAGGTTCTATTTCACTCCCCTCACAGGGGTTCTTTTCGCCTTTCCCTCACGGTACTGGTTCACTATCGGTCAGTTGGGAGTATTTAGCCTTAGATGATGGTCCACCTATATTCAGTCA
>NZ_CP142030.1:0-35000 GCF_035666335.1 Pseudoalteromonas sp. CuT4-3 | reverse complement strand
TCTTCAATTAAAAAGTTTTGTGTCTTTCTACAGCTCAATGAATTCTGAATTTATTTAATATCTTTCGATATTGAATTGACTGTGCTGCAATTCTTTTCTTAAGTAAAACCTAAGTAAGTTATTGCTGTTGGTCACTCAGTTTCAATTGAGACTCTAAATTTGTTTGCCTCGCTACCTAAGTAGCTTGGCTGTTAGAACTCAATCTGTACGAGTGCCCACACAGATGATTGCTTTATATTGTTAAAGAACGTTGCGACGTTGTCGCTAGGGATGCGTATAATACATCCTTTATTTTTCGAGTCAACACTTAATTTCAAACTTTCTTTTTAGAAGATTTAAAATTGAAGTTTTACTTAACTCTCTGAGGAGCTCGTGCCTTGCTATGCTTCAGCGTTACCCGTCTCAGTGGGGTCGCATTATAGGGAGAACAGATTTTTACGCAAGCACTTTTTTAAAGAAAAACCAAAAAAAAGCACTGTTCGGTCAATATGTGAACTAAACCCTCTATAACTGGTAGTTTTATAATCAAAACAGGCCTTTTCTGGCCTATATTTAAGTGTTGCTGTTACACTCAAGCGACTATAACTGGTATTTAAAAGGTATATATATGGCTATCCGTTCTTATAAAGGTGTGACTCCCTCTTTTAATTCGTCTGTTTATGTTGATGAATCGTCTGTTTTGGTAGGAGATATTACTATTGGTGACCACAGTAGCGTATGGCCATTAGTTGCAGCGCGAGGAGATGTTAACTATATACGTATTGGTGAACGTACAAATATACAAGATGGTAGTGTTCTTCATTTATCACGCGCGACTAAAAGTAACCCAGATGGTTACCCACTTATTATTGGTGATGATGTGACAGTAGGACACAAGGTGATGCTTCATGGATGTACGCTTGGAAATCGTATACTTGTCGGTATGGGCGCTATTGTAATGGATAATGTAATAGTAGAGGACGACGTTATTATTGGTGGGGGTTCATTAGTACCGCCAAATAAACGATTGGAGTCTGGTTATTTATATGTTGGTAGTCCAGTAAAGCAAGCCCGCCCATTAACAGAGCAAGAGCTTGCCTTTTTAAAAGTATCGGCAGATAACTATGTGCAATTAAAAGACGAGTATTTAGCAGAGATCAACTAGATTCACTTCTATCTGCCCTGCCGAGTTATAACTTTCATTTTCTATAAGTTGCTCGGCACATTCTTCGTAATCAAATCGGTATTTATCAAAATGCTGCGTTGCATGGCTTTCATCTTGAAGCCCTAGCTTTCGTAAATCTATAATACACTCCACCAGCATCCCTGTTACTTGTGCAAAAAAGACTAGTTGGTGGGAAGGTTCTCTAAACTCGAGTCTATCTATAAACTGTATGGCTTGATTCATTTAAGCATGCCTTGTTTTAGTGCTTTAACAACAGGAAGTATGGCGGGCATTTTATTACGCCATACATAATATGCCTGTGCGGCTTGGCCTACCAACATACCACTGCCATCTAACAGCTTAGCGTGGTTATTATGCTCTGCAACCCAGTTCATAAATATGGTATTTTGCTGGGAGTAAAACATATCGTATGCCACCGTGCACTGACTTAGGTATTTTTCGTCAAGTGCAGGTAACTCGTTGTTCATACTGCTAGAGGTAGAATTTACGATAAGTGAGTAATTGCTTACAGGTAGTGTATCAAACCCATAGCCTGTTACCTTGCCATATTCAGCAAATAGTTGTGCTAAGTCTTGCGCTTTTTTTGCCGTGCGATTAACAATCGTTATTTCAGCTGGATTATGCTCAAGTAGCGGTAGTATCACCCCTCTTGCTGCGCCACCAGCACCAATAATTAAAATACGCTTATTGGTAATTGTCACTTCATTGGCAAGTAAATCATTAACAAAGCCCACGCCATCGGTGTTATCGCCTAATAAAGTGCCATCATCGCGTTTTTTAAGTGTGTTAACTGCACCAACAATTTTAGCAAGTGGGGTGAGTTCATCAGCCATGGCATACGCTTGCTCTTTAAATGGCATAGTAACGTTGGCACCTATTCCGCCTTGCTCAAAAAAGGTGGTTACTGTTTTTTCAAAGTGATCGATAGGTGCTAATATTGCGCGGTAGTCGATTTGCTCACCCAAAGATACAGCAAATTGTTTATGTATCGCGGGGGATTTTGAATGTTTGATTGGATTTCCAAAAACCGCATATTTGTCCATTTTAAAGCAACCTCTTTGCAGCTATACACTGCCTATTAACGATGATAAGTAATATGATTAAACGACTTTTTTCAAAATCTAAACCAGCTCCTGAGCAACCAGCGCCCACTCCTGAGAAAACACCATATGAAATAATTGGTGGAGAAGCAGGTACCCGTGCTATTGCTAATAGATTCTACGACATAATGGCCAGCGATGAACACGTCAAACCATTATATGATATGCATCCTCTGCCATTAGATAGAATTCGCCAAGTATTTTTTGAGTTTTTATCGGGTTGGTTAGGCGGCCCTAACCTATTTACTGAAAAACATGGCCAACCTATGCTGCGCAAACGTCATATGCCTTTTACTATAAATAAAGACCTGCGCGATCAGTGGATGTATTGCATGAATAAAACCCTCGATATAGAAGTAGACAACCCCCTACTGCGCGAAGGGTTAAAGCAGTCTTTTGGACAACTTGCCACCCATATGATTAATGAACACTAATTGTAACTGCTTAGCAAAAAGGCGCTGTTTAGCGCCTTTTATTAGGGTTTATTGACCTTTGCGGATTAAACAGCCCCTACCTTAATTTAATATTTATAACTGCCACTCTCTGGCTATCAAATCAGTAGGTTTAGTGCTTAGCCACTCTTGTGGACGTAAATAGTATTGATACAAATTAGCCTCTGCGCTGTCGGGCGCGGGCTTATAATTGTACTCCCAACGCGCCAGTGGTGGCATCGACATTAATATAGACTCTGTGCGCCCACCGCTTTGTAAACCAAATAAAGTGCCTCTATCCCACACAAGGTTAAATTCTACGTAACGACCGCGGCGATACAATTGAAAGTCACGCTGCTGTTGCGTGTATTCATCATTTTTACGACGCTCAATAATAGGTAAGTACGCATCTAAAAAACCATTACCAACCGATTGCATAAATGCAAAGCTCTGCTCAAACCCTAGCTCGTTTAAGTCATCAAAAAATAAGCCGCCTACACCGCGTGTTTCGTCGCGATGTTTTAGGTAAAAATATTCATCACACCACGTTTTGTATTTTGGATACACTTGTTCACCAAATGGTGCACAAATGTCGTGTGCGACTTGGTGCCAATGCTGTACATCTTCAAAAACGGGGTAAAAAGGCGTTAAGTCAAACCCTCCGCCAAACCACCAAATAGGCTCTTCGCCTTCTTTTTCAGCTATAAAAAAGCGTACATTGGCATGACTTGTAGGAACATGTGGGTTTTTTGGATGAATAACTAATGAAACACCACATGCATGAAAGCTTCGCCCTGCAAGCTCAGGCCTATGAGCGGTCGCAGAGCCCGGCATAGATGCACCAAAAACATGCGAGTAGTTAACGCCGCCTTGCTCTATTACATTGCCGTTAGTGGTAACACGCGTACGCCCGCCACCGCCTTCGGCACGTTGCCAGCTATCTTCTACAAATTTTGCACTGCCATCGGCCTGCTCTAAACCTTGGCAAATGGTGTCTTGCAAAGCCATAAAATACGCTTTTACTTGTTTCAATAATTCGCTTTGCATATTAACCTCTAAATACTTTGCCAGTCATGGCGTCTTTAATTGTGCTTGGCTGCGTGTTGCCCCCTAAGGGCTCATCAATGTAACAGCCTACCTTATCTGCAAATTGCTGCTTGGCTTGTTCAATACTTGTTACCGTTGGCTGTCCGGTTAAATTAGCACTAGTAGAGACAAGAGGCTTGCCTAATTGCTGGCATAAGCGCTTAACACTTGGATGATCAGTAACCCGAACGGCAATCGTATCAAACTGCCCTGTTAACCATTTAGGCGTATTTTTAGCTGCAGGCATTACCCAGGTAATAGCACCGGGCCAACTAGAAAAAATATCAGCGCGTTTGTCCATTGGCAGCTTTACATCGTCAACATACTTTAATAACTGGCCGTAGTTATCGGCGATTAGAATAAGGCCCTTTTCAACGGGACGCTGTTTTATTTCTAGCAACTTCTCAACAGCTTGCTGATTATCTGGATCACACCCTAAACCATAGACAGCTTCAGTAGGATATAAAATAACTTCACCTTGTTCTAAGCAAGATATAGCCGTAGGCAATGTAGAAAGGTCTGACAAAATATGCTCCAGAAATTTATATTAATCAGTAGTGGTAAGTTTATGCAGGCAACTTTTTTGTGGGCACTGTAGCACAGTACCATTGGCCATTTTTTTCTCAATAACAAGCGGCCAATCGCACTTAGGGCATGGCTTGGCTATGGGTTTGTTATTTAGAGTATATTTACAGCTTGGGTAACAATCGCATGAGTAAAACGTTTTACCAAATTTATTGCTGCGTGCAACTAGCTGCCCTTTTTTACATTTAGGACACCCAGGTAATTCATCATCGTTATTATTAGGTTCGTCATCGTGGGCGATATAATGACACTCAGGGTACCCTGTACACCCAATAAACATACCATAACGGCCGTTTTTAACCACCAGCGGTTTTGTGCACTGTGGGCAGGCTGAATCTTCAAGCACCTTTATTTCGTTGCTGTCGTGATGCGCTAATGGACGAATAAAGTCGCATTTAGGGTAACTAGCACAACCCAAAAACGGACCTGTTTTAGAGTTACGGATCACTAATTCAGAACCACATTGTGGGCAGACTTCGTATTCTTTTTCTAAGGCGTGTTTATCCGCCGAGAAAAGCGAATGGTCGATTTTACTCATGAGGTTCCTAATGGGTTGCTGAATTTTCGCCTAATATACCCAAACCACTTAAAGATACAAGCTGTGCATATATGTTTAAGTGGTTTGGCATACAATTTTAATGTAGAAGTTCGGTGGGTTCGTCAAATATAAGGTCTTCCATTTGCTCGTAAGCCTCTTCTGAGCCAGGTACGTTAAATAACACCATAAGCACCACCCACTTTAAGTCATCGAGCGAAATATAAGGTTTATCTAATGCGGCTAGGCGGTCCATAACCATTTCACGGGTTACACTGTTAACGACCCTTATTTGCTCTAAAAACATCAAAAAGCCACGGCATTCAACGTTTAACATTTTGCATTCGCTATCGGTAAAAATGCGCATTGCTTGGTGAGGCTTTGTAATTAAGTAGGGCGACTCGTCGCTGCGTTGTAAATCGGCCAATTGTTCAAGCCAGTTTAACGCTTTAAAAATTTCGGTCTTATTAAAGCCCGCGCGAAGTAATTCATCGGTAAGCTCGTTTTCTTCAATATAAATATCGGCTTCACTGTGAATGTAGTTTTCAAAAAGATACATGAGAATATCAAACATATTACCTTCCTGTGCTTAGCTTTATATACCCGTCTAACACTCGCTCTATTTCGTCGTCTAACTCTAAATCGAGCAACCTTGCCAGCACTTTATCAATTGGCCACTTGGCGCGACGTACAATTTCATCAACACTGGTTACCTCATACCCTATACTATTTAACACCTCACACTGTGACTGTTTGTTTACAGGCTCCTCTTTATTATATAGACCGCTTTGATAAGAAAAGCTCACCTCATCCAAAATATCTGTTACATTTTCGACTAACTTAGCGCCCTGCTTTATTAAAAAATGACTCGCTTGCGATAAAGGGTTTTTAATAGAGCCAGGTACTGCAAACACTTCTTTATTTTGTTCAATAGCGTAACGTACCGTGATCAATGAACCGCTTTTAATTTCAGCCTCTACAATAACCACGCCTAAAGACAGCCCTGATATAATACGGTTTCTGCGTGGAAAGTTATGCGCATTAGCGGCGGTACCCGGTAAAAACTCGCTTATTAATAAGCCATGCTCTAATACTTGGTCTGTTAATAATTTATGGCGTTTGGGGTAGTAAATATCAACCCCAGTCCCTAATACACCAATTGTTTTGCCATTATTGGCCAATGCGCCTTTGTGCGCGGCACCATCAATACCTCTCGCCATGCCCGAGGTAACAGTAATACCGGCTAAAGTAAGCTGATAAGCAAGCTCCGAGGCTATTTCGAGCCCCGTAGGGGTCGCGTTTCTACTACCAACAATGGCCACTTGCGGGCTAGATAACAGCGATATATCGCCTTTACAAAATAACAGTAAAGGGGCACTGGCTATGTGTTTTAGCTCGTTTGGGTATAGCGCATCAAAAATACACACCACTGTAATATTAAGCTGCTGTATTTGTTGCTCGTAATGGTTTACTTGCTGCCAATTGGTATTGAGTAAGTTGCAGGCTTGGTTTTGGGTAAGGCCAAGCTGTTGTAATTCACTTTGGTTTAAATCAAATAATGATTCGAGGGGGTGAGTATGTGATAAGGCTAACAGTGTTTTAATACCTAAGCCTTTACACATATAAAAGGCAAGCCAGTGGGCTAGCTTGCCAGATGACTGATCCATGCTCTCTCCTAGAGCACCGACTCGCTACAACTTAATGAATTACTACACTATCTCCAACGCGAATTGGGTGCTGATTTTTTGTTATTAATGCATAACTCACTTTGTCATACACTTTAAATACAATTAACTCACCCACTTTTTCGTGTGGCATTGTCCATGTTGTGGTGTCTTCATCTGGCTCGCTGCCAAATAATTCACCTGCATCAGATAAAAGCTTTTCAAATTTGCTCGAATCCTCTGGATAACGCGGTCCTCGTGGGCCATCAATAACGGTGGGTGATTGGCGTTCTAAATCGAGGATATGACCAACTTCAATTTGTTGCTCAGCACCTAAGTTTAGCACCACTACATCCATTGTGCTGAATTCTCTTACTTGGCGCGGCGAGTCAATAACACTGCCTGATACACTTTGCTTAGGACGATGCATATTAAAGTACGCTGGTAACATTTGCCCTTGCATAGCAGGGAGTAAAAAATCGCCTTGTTGTATTTCTTGTTTAACTGACTCAACCCGTAAAGACGATGGTACGCCATTGCTTTCATCGCCCGTTCTAAATGCACGAGCCATACCGACATAAGTAGCGCGAGTAGCTAGCTCTTCACCGGTTTGTGTATCTATGTAAGGTTCGCCTTTGTGATAAATAGCATACGCTTTATGTACTTTTAAATCGCCCTTAACGTATAAAATATGCCCGAGAGTTTGCGTTTTAGTATTTTCGTTTGCCCCTAAAATATACGGCTTATCATCTATGTCATCGCTATTAATTGCTTGCTCATAACTTAAATAAGGTTTAATTATTTCAAGTGGCAAAGTGGTGATGGCGTTATTACCTTTTGGTGTAATACGCCCTTGCGGCGATAACTTTCTGTACGCTTTATTAATCACCAAACGCGGGTTACCGTCGGCGTCGTACACTAACGCGAGTGCATCGCCTGGGTAAATTAGATGCGGGTTATCTATTTGCGGGTTCATTTGCCACAACTCTGGCCACAGCCATGGTTCTTCTAAATAAATGCCGGAAATATCCCAAAGGGTATCGCCTTTTTTTACAACATATTGTTTTGGAGCATCTTTTTTTATTTGTAAAACATCAGCGACTGCAGGAAAAGCAGTACTTAGTGCAAACATAATTGCAGCCAATTGAGATTTCATTGGGCTTCCTTGTATTGTTTTTTCATTATTATTGACCAAAACCTGTTAAAGGGGAACGCGAATGGCTAAAATAAGAGCATACAATACCCTAAATTAAGCACAAGTGTAAAAAGGTAACTATGGCTAGGTTAGAAGTTTTAAGATTTCCAGATGAGCGTTTACGTACGGTAGCAAAAGAAGTTGCACAGGTTGATGACAACGTTCGCCAAATTGTAAAAGACATGCTAGAGACAATGTACGATGAAAACGGCATTGGGCTAGCTGCTACACAGGTTGATATTCATCAACGTATTGTGGTGATCGACGTATCAGAAGAACGCGACGAACCACTGGTTTTAATTAACCCACAAATTATTAAAAAAGATGGTGCAACAATTAGCGAAGAAGGCTGTTTATCAGTGCCTAACTCTTACGCAAAAGTAGACCGTGCTGAAACCGTAACCGTTGCTGCTCTTAACGAAAATGGTGAAGAATTTGTACTAGATGCAGATGAGCTATTAGCTATTTGTATTCAACACGAACTAGATCACTTACAAGGTAAACTATTTATTGATTACCTATCGCCATTAAAGCGTCAACGTATTCGCAAAAAGCTTGAAAAAGAAGCTAAATTTGCCGCGAAGTAATAAGCACCTTAGGAAAACTCAGTGACAAAACCACTACGCATTATATTTGCCGGTACGCCGGACTTTGCCGCTCGTCACCTACAAGCGTTAATTCAAAGCGAACACCAAATTGTTGGTGTTTACAGCCAACCAGATCGCCCTGCTGGGCGTGGTAAAAAATTAAAAGCCAGTGAAGTAAAAGCGCTTGCGCTTGAACATGAACTACCTGTTTTTCAGCCACAATCATTAAAAAATGAAGACGCACTCACTGAGCTTAAAAGCTTAAATGCCGATATCATGATTGTGGTGGCTTATGGCTTAATTTTACCAAAAGCCATTTTAGAGGCACCACGCTTAGGGTGTTTAAATGTGCATGGCTCTATTTTACCGCGCTGGCGCGGTGCTGCGCCTATACAGCGCGCAATTTGGGCTGGCGATGAAGATACCGGCGTAACCATAATGCAAATGGATGAAGGGCTTGATACCGGCGACATGCTGCACATTAGCCGCTGCCCTATTGCTGCGGATGAAACCAGTGCCAGTTTATACACTAAACTGGCTGAACTTGGTCCCAGAGCACTTGTTCAAACCATTAATAAGTTAGCCAATGGCGAGCTTATAGCAGAGCCGCAAAACGACGAGTTGGCAAATTACGCTAAAAAGCTTTCAAAAGAGGAAGCAAATATTGATTGGACGATGGATGCCGTACAAATTGAGCGTAATATACGTGCATTTAATCCATGGCCAGTGTGTTTTACTCAAATGGGTGAGCACAGCGTAAAAATTTACCAAGCCTCAGTCGTTGAGCAAACAGGCCCTGCGGGCGTTGTTTTATCAAGCGATAAAAACGGCATTGTAGTGGCGTGTGGCAAGCAGGCATTAAGTATTACACAGCTGCAACCCCAAGGTAAAAAACCAATGGCAATTAGCGACTTTTTAAACGGTCGCAGTGACTGGGTAACTCCTGGCACCGTATTAGGCGAAAACAATGAGTAATGTTCAAAACGTACGTGCGCTTGCCGCTGAAACTTTATATAACGTGGTTGATAAAGGCGCTTCGCTAAATCAAGAGCTACCATTTGCCAGCCAAGGGCTGCCCCCTAAAGACAAAGCGCTATTACAGCAAATTTGTTACGGCGTGTTGCGCTACCTACCTAGCCTTGAAAACTACTGCCAACATTTAGTAGAGCAGCCACTTAAAGGTAAGCGTCGTATTTTTCAGTTTTTGTTGTATGTCGGTATCTATCAGCTGCAGCATATGCGCGTGCCACCGCATGCCGCCATTTCTGAAACCGTTAATGCCCTTGGCCAAATGCGTGCATTAGGCTTAAAAGGCTTAATCAACGCTATTTTGCGTAGTTTTCAGCGCCAACAAAGCGAGCTTGAAGAAAAAGCCAAGCAAATACCAGTGTGTTTATATAACCATCCAAATTGGTTTATTAAACAAGTGCAAGCTGCCTACCCAGACAACTGGGAAGCGCTTCTTGAAGAAAACCAACAACAAGCCCCTATGTGGTTACGTGTCAATCAAGCCCAATACAGCACGCAACAATACAGCGAAATGTTAACGGCTAACGATATAGAGCACACGTTAAACCCTGAGTTTGTTGATGGTATTAAACTAGCTAAGCCGCGTGATGTATTTTCGTTGCCAGAATTTGATGTGGGCGCCTGCTCTGTACAAGACGCCGCAGCGCAATTAGCCGCACGCTTTTTAGCACCTCAAGCTGATGAATACATTTTAGATGCCTGTGCAGCACCTGGCGGTAAAACATGTCATATATTAGAGCTTGCCGATGCAGAAGTATTAGCACTTGATAGTGACGCTACTCGCCTAGAACGTGTTAAACAAAATTTAACCCGTATCGGTTTAGGCGCAGATCTACAATGTGCAGACGCTTCGCAGCCACACACCTGGTGGGATGAGCAACAGTTTGACCGCATTTTATTAGATGTCCCTTGTTCGGCAACCGGTGTTATACGCCGCCATCCAGATATTAAATGGCTTCGCCGCGCATCAGACATTGAAGATTTAGCCACACTACAAAGCGATATACTCAATAGCATTTGGCCGCTACTTAAACCAGGCGGCACAATGATATACGCAACCTGTTCGGTACTGCCGCAAGAGAACCAACAGCAAGTCGCTAAATTTTTAGCTAATAATAGTGACGTTGAGCATATACCACTGCACGACAACGACACAGTTACCAACCCTGGTTTACAATTACTACCAGGTGAAAGCGACGGATTTTATTACGCTAAGCTAGTTAAAAAAGCCTAATAGCCGTACACTCAATAGCCATTTATTAAACAGTAAATGGCTATTTTTTTAATTAAACAGTAATTCGGGTAAATAATGAAAATAATCATACTCGGTGCCGGACAAGTCGGTGGTACGCTTGCTGAAAACTTAGTTGGCGAACAAAACGAAATAACCGTTGTTGATATAGACGGCAACCGCTTACGAGAGCTACAAGATAAGTACGACTTACAAGGGGTCACGGGGCACAGTGCACACCCAGATGTGCTCAGACGTGCAGGTGCTGAAGACGCCGACATGATTATTGCGGTAACCAGCTCAGATGAAGTTAATATGGTGGCCTGCCAAGTCGCGTATAGTATTTTTAATACGCCAACTAAAATAGCCCGTATCCGATCAGAGCAATATTTAAAATACCGCGAAAAGCTATTTCATAACGATGACCTCCCGGTTGATCACTATATTGCCCCCGAAGCACTTGTTACCAAATATATTCGCCGTTTAATAGATTACCCAGGCGCGTTGCAAGTGCTGCAATTTGCCGATGGCATGCTCTCTCTTGTGGCTGTAAAAGCTTACTACGGTGGCTTATTAGTGGGATATGCGCTTTCTGCTTTAAAAGAACATATTCCGAATGTAGAAACCCGTGTAGCAGCAATTTATCGCCAAGGTAAAGCTATAAAGCCGCTGGGCACCACGGTAATAGAAGCGGACGATGAAGTATTTTTCATTGCTGCCACTAAGCATATTCGTGCGGTTATGAACGAGCTACAAAAGCTTGAGCGTTCTTATAAAAAAATTATGATAGCCGGTGGTGGTAACATTGGTGCAGGCCTTGCTCGCTCACTGGAAAAAAACCACAGCGTTAAGTTACTAGAGCGCAGTAAAGAGCGTGCTGAGCAACTCTCTGAAATGCTAGATAACACCGTCGTGTTTTGTGGAGACGCCTCAGACCAAGAACTACTATCTGAAGAGCACATAGAACAAGTTGATGTGTTTATTGCTGTAACCAACGACGATGAAGCAAATATAATGTCGGCCATGCTTGCAAAACGCATGGGCGCACAAAAAACCATGGTGCTTATTCAGCGTGGTGCGTATGTAGATTTAGTGCAAGGGGGTGAAATAGATATTGCTATATCACCACAACAAGCAACTATTTCGGCGCTACTTACACACGTACGCCGTGGCGATATTGTTAATGTGTACTCGTTACGTAAAGGCGCGGCAGAGGCCATTGAAGCCGTTGCCCACGGCGATGAAAACACATCAAAAGTAGTTGGCCGTGCGATTGCCGATATCAAGCTACCTGCAGGTACAACGATTGGCGCTATTGTACGTAATGACGACGTACTGATTGCCCACGACGACACGGTTATTATGTCTGGTGATCACGTTATTATGTTTTTAATCGATAAAAAGCATATCAACGTAGTAGAAAAGCTATTCCAAGTTAGCGCTATATTTTTATAGTTAAACACAAAAAAGCCGCTGACTAAGGCGGCTTTAGTGGAGTATGTTTTTTAATGCTAGGCAACCCTGCTTAGCAGCTTACTAATTACTGTACTTTTGAAAACTCTTGCTCAGAAATTTCACCATTACCATCAGTATCTAGCTGGTCAAAAATTTTCACTAGCTGTGAATTTACCTGCGCTTCTTGCTTTGAAATTGCACCATCACCATCGGCATCAAACGAGGCAAAGTCGACTGCAGCATACGCCGCTGATGAAGAAGCTAATACGATAACGGCAAGTGCTGTATTTAATGTTTTCATAGTTGTGTCCTAATTAAGTGGAAATCCTTTTCTAAGATCCATGGGTTTAAAAATTAACTAAAAAGTGCTTTTGCCAATTTGCATTATTAAGTTTTAATGCACATTGGATTAGAGCAAATGACTCTTCGCTAAGTGAACATGCGCTGTCCTGCGCTCAATTGGCAAAGATCATCACACCCTAGTATTTAGAGAACTCTTGCTTTGAAAGCTCACCATTTCCGTCGGTATCAAGCTCAACAAACTCAGCCATTAAATCCGCATCAACCGATGCCTCAGCTTGGCTAATGGCACCATTGCCATCTACATCTAGCGTGTCAAAATCAGTCCCTGCAAATGCAGCAGAAGAAGAGGCAATAGCCATAAATGCGAGTGCTTTATTTAAATGCTTCATAATTTAATCCTTCAATATAAACAAATTAGTTAAGTTCACTACGTGGTGTACGCAATCCTTGTAATCCTTTTTCGTAAGCTCCCTTGCCTACTTAGGTTGTCATTGGCAACTCAGGATTGTTACCACACTTTAAGCTTCTGAAAATTCTTCTTTTGATAGCTCACCATCTTGGTCAGTATCTAATTCTGAGAACATGCTCATCAGTTTTGCATCAATTGATGCCTCTGATTTGCTAATCGTGCCGCTGCCATCTACATCTAACGTATCAAAATCGGTTGCTGCAAATGCCGCTGATGATGAAGCAAGGGCGATAAGTGCTAAAGTTTTATTAATGCTTTTCATAATATAATTCCTTCAAGTATATGTGTGCGATTAAGTGTTTTACTTTAAATCACGTTATTGTTCAGTACAGCCAGACTATTACAACTTGAATGCCAAGTTTTAAAAGTTCATTAATTTCAATCAGTTAAAAGAGTGCTTGGCTATTTTTGATAAATTTGCGGGGGTTTTATGTTGCAAACTAGCAACAAAGGGTAAAGCTAAGTTTTTAAATACAATAAAAACAGCTAGTTACATAAGAGAAAAAAGCTACAATTTTCGGCGTAAATTGTAAGGATGGAGATTTATCGAAAAAAGAGACTAAATTTTAGCCGTGAGGGGGAGCTAACGTATTAAAATAACTCACTCGTAAAACTAATCTATACAGCTGATTTTTATAGAAAATAAAAATTATTTTGTGAAGTTTTAAAAAATATGACTGCCACTCAAATAAAAAATGGCCATTTGTTGCTATTAAGCGAAAGTGCTTATTCTAATGGCAACTCAAGCATTGCGGGATCGATAAAGTGCTCTTTCATAAATGCCTTCATTTCATCTTCACTGGCTAAAAGTTTAATACCACAATTAACTCCCGCGGCGTGTTCTTTTACACTGCATATTTCGCCAGTAAATGCTTTATTGTTGGTATCAACCGTCACCGTGCATTGCATATCTTTAATATTTTCATCGTTTTGATCGCCGCGGACATCAAACATCACCCCGGTAAGCGAGATGTCTTTAATCACCCCTTCAAGTACTCTATCGTCACTTAGAGTTAATTTTGCAGGTAATAAGGTAGGTATGCGTGTTTGCGCGCGCAGTGCAAATAACTGCACTTGCGTAGGGTAATTAATAAAAATGAGCCTAGCAGGGTGTGAGGCAACCGACATAAGCTGCTGCCTAAATGCTATTACTTGGCCGCCACTGCCTTCTATAACCGCTCTTACCACCACCATTACACCATCACGTAGGTAATCACTTGCAGCAGGTAAACGCTTTGAACTTGGGTAATTTAAAATAATAAATTTATTTTCTAGCAAGCCAATAAACTCTGTTTTTACGCGTTTACTACTGGTAGGCGTAACAATTTCCAAGTCGACCAATCGCCCTGTTGTTAACTGGTGTAATTTATCTAAATTAGAATGTGGCATGCCTGTTCCTAAGCATCATTTTTATATTATTACCCACGCCAAAAGGTCGGCGTAAATAGCACGAGTAAGGTGAAAATTTCTAAGCGACCAAATACCATGGCAATGGTTAATAGCCATTTGGCACCATCGCTCACCGCCCCATAATGCGAGGCAACATCACCTAAGCCTGGGCCTAAATTATTTAAACACGCCGCCGTAGCAGAGAACGCGGTAATGTTGTCCATGCCGGTTCCCATTAGTGCCAGCATTATAATAATAAACACCAATGCGTACGCTGAGAAAAACCCCCAAACCGCTTCAACTACTTTATCGGGCAGGGCTTTACGACCAAGCTTAATAGAGTATATAGCACGTGGGTGCACTAAGCGGTTAAGCTCACGTATGCCTTGTAGGTAAAGTAAAAACACGCGTACAACTTTCATACCGCCACCGGTTGAACCTGCACAGCCACCTATAAAGCTCGAAAAAATAAGCAATATAGGTAAAAACAGCGGCCAAGTAGAAAAGTTATCGGTGGCAAAACCGGCTGTGGTACTCATAGACACCGCCTGAAATAAGGCCTGATCGAGGGTTTCATCGCCATCGGCAAATATTTCGTTAGATGAGAGCACCGTAAAACAAATCACCACCAGCGCTAACTGTATCAGTAAAAAAACTTTAAATTCAGGGTCACGAATGTATACCTGAATATTACGACTCGCTACCGCCGCGTAATGCAGTGAAAAGTTAACCGCAGCAATAATTAAAAAGAAAACACATATAAAGTTAATAACAGGGCTATCAAAGTGCCCTATTGAGGCATCGTAAGTAGAAAAACCGCCAATCGCCACTGTAGAAAACGCATGGCATATAGCATCAAACCACTCCATACCTGCCGCCCAATACGCCAACATACAGGTTACCGTTAACGACACATAAATGTACCAAAGGTGCTTTGCGGTATCGGCAATGCGGGGGGTCATTTTTGAATCTTTTACTGGGCCTGGGATCTCAGCTCGGTATAACTGCATGCCACCGACCCCAAGCATGGGCAGAATAGCAACAGCAAGTACAATGATACCCATACCGCCAAACCACTGTAATTGCTGGCGATAAAACAAAACAGACTTAGGCAGGTATTCAATTCCGGTAAGTACAGTGGCCCCAGTGGTTGTAAGGCCAGAAAAGGCCTCAAACACCGCATCGGCCATAGACAAATTAGGTTCTTGTAAGAAAATCAGCGGTAACGATGCAAACGCCCCTAGTACCAGCCAAAACAGTACAACAATTAAAAAGCCTTCGCGTGCTTTTAAGTCGCCGTTTTCATGCCTGTTTGGGTAATAAGCTGTTAAACCAATAACCACACTAAATATAAACGCTAATACAAAAGGAACACCACCACCATCTTTATAAAATAAAGACACCACCGCAGGCGGCACCATGGTAATACTAAACAGCGCAACAAGTTGGCCAAGGATTTTTATGATGGTACGAAATTGCATGTAGCTTATCGCTTTTATTATTAGTAAATATAAGTGTGTAAGTTATTGTCTTACTCTTTGATAGTTAACTCAACTACGCCATGGCTTAAATCAAAAATATCTTTAATGGCCTGTTTTGCTTGGCGGCTATCAATAGTAATAACCCATTCAATATTAGCAGTAAATTGTTTTTCTATATTAAGTACTTGATAATTGGTTTTTAACAATTGCTCTATTGCGCCCTGCATGCTGTATTCGCTTTGGCCTACAATCTCGATACTCGGTACTTTAGTCACCGTTTTTAGCTGCGAAAGTGCATTATTAAGCGACCCACCATAGGCACGTACTAACCCACCGGTGCCCAGCTTTATACCGCCAAAATAACGGGTGACAACCGCAGTAATTTCGCCAAGTCCAGAACCCACCAGCACATTAAGCATGGGCTTTCCTGCGGTACCATTTGGCTCGCCATCATCAGAAAAACCATAAACATGGCTTCCGCCTGGGTTACCCGCTACGTGCGCCCAACAATTATGGCGAGCATCTGGGTACTTTTCTTCAATGCTTTTAATAAATTCTTTAGCAGCCTCTAGGTCTGGCGTATGCGCAATATGAACTATAAAGGTGCTTTTTTTAATTTCTTCTTGATGAAACACATCATCGGCGGGGTATTTATATTCAGACATAATTAAAGCTTAATTAAAAATGGGGCCAAAAGGCCCCTTTGCATTCGCGTATTTTAGCGCGTATTGGCGAGCTCGTCTTTATTAGCTTAGTCGAGCGCTAAGTCACGAGTCATATTTTCTAGGCTGTCTTCGTGAACAATAATATTGTCTTCAATACGAATACCGCCGTATGGTTTTAACGACTCAATTTTTTCCCAGTTAATAAACTGCTTACTGTCGGTTTGCGCTAAATCACCTAATAATGAGTCTATAAAGTAAAGCCCTGGCTCAATAGTAAACACTTGGTTTTTCTCTATTTTACGAGTACAACGCAAGAATGGGTGCCCTTCTGGCGATGGCTGGTGGGTGCCTTTATCATCACGCATAAAGCCGCCCATATCGTGCACTTGTAAGCCAAGGTGATGGCCCAAGCCATGAGGGAAAAATGTTGAGGTAATTTTACGTTCCACAATTTCTGTTGCTGGTAAGTTTACAATATTGAAGTCGCTAAGAATTTGCGCAATACGGTTATGACAATCAACGTGTAAATCGCCATATAACATGCCTGGCTTTAATGCGTTGCCTAACTCAATTTGTATTGCCGTCATAGTTTGTACTAGCTCAGCAAATTCGCCCTGCTTTTTAAAATCGTACGTACGGGTTATATCTGCGGCATACCCATTAAAGTTTGCACCAGCATCGATTAAAAACGAATTATGAGTAAGCGGTGCTTTTGGCTCAAAATGTGTGTAGTGCAAAATAGCGCAGTTTTCGTTAAGCGCTACTATGTTGCCATACGGCATTTCGTTTTCGCTTTGGCGTGTAGCCATAAGGTACGCTTGCTGAATATCAAATTCGCTACCACCATTATAAAACGTATCGCGTGCTGCTTTATGTCCATCTACCGCAATGCGGTTGGCTTGGCGTAAACATTCAAGCTCGTACTGCGTTTTATAAGCGCGGTTATAATGAAAATAGTTAAGTACCGGCTCAGGGTTCATAATACTAAAGCCAAGCGCTTGCGCTACCTCTAGGTATTCGCCCATGTAAGCGTATTTAGCTTTATCGTAAGGTAATAGTTTTTCAACTTGATCAGGCTGTAGCAACAATTCTATATCAAAGTACTCTGCCCAAAAATCACGCGGCTCATCTGGTACTTTGTGCCAAAAATCAACTGGGCGGTAAAAAATAAGCTTAGGTTTATCGCTACCATTTACCACAATCCAACAATGTGGATTATCAATAACAGGAAGCCATGCTTTAAA
This sequence comes from Pseudoalteromonas sp. CuT4-3, assembly GCF_035666335.1. Taxonomy (NCBI): domain Bacteria; kingdom Pseudomonadati; phylum Pseudomonadota; class Gammaproteobacteria; order Alteromonadales; family Pseudoalteromonadaceae; genus Pseudoalteromonas; species Pseudoalteromonas sp. CuT4-3. The sequence goes on along the minus strand of NZ_CP142030.1, from coordinate 17,386 downwards.
GTGTGGATTAACTTTAAATGGGTAATACATGTCGTCTAAAAACTGGCGCTTAGCTTGGCCTGAGTGAATAACTAAACCCTCGAGCCCTTCACGGTCACAAATTGTACGCGTACGTTGTTGTAATGTAGCAATATGCTCTGCATATAAAACGGCTAATTTATCCATTGTTAATCCATCTGTTAAATTTAACTTGCTTTGAGTCTACCACTTAAACGTAAAGCGCTCAAAAAAAGGGGGATATTTAACATGTAAATATCCCCCTAATACTTATACCCATCGTGTTACGTTATTAGCCCTTTATTTAGCACGCTAGAATGGCTAAATATTTTAGGCAATTGGTATTACATAATTTACCCGCCCATTTTCATTTTGAGTAACGGCGCGAGCACGTTTCCTTCTCGGCCCATCCGGGTGTGATAAACCTGGCGATAAGCAAACACATTTTTTACGTAATCTCGCGTTTCTCTATACGGGATCAGCTCAACCCATAGCTCTGCTGGTATGGCTTCGTCAGGTAACCAGCGTTTAATACGATGATACCCTGCGTTGTAAGAAGCCGTAGCAAGTATTTCATTACCTTTGTTTTTCTTTTTTAAGTACTGCAAGTAACTAGTACCTAAGCGTATATTGGTTTTAGGTTGGTACAAACGCGTACTCGATACCCTTGCTTTGTTAACGTATTCTGCCGTACTAGGGAGCAATTGCATTAAACCACGCGCATTTGCATGCGAACGCGCATCTGGTGCAAACGAGCTTTCGCGCCGTGCAATTGCAATACTCCACGCGGGGTCTATTTTGCTGCGTTTACTGTAGCGCTCAAATATATCTTGAAATGCAAACGGAAAACGCAGTTCAACATAATCCCATGCTTTAATTTTAGCTAACGTGAAAATAACGTTATCGTGCCAATTGTTTTGCGCTGCAACCTTTGAGGCAGCTAGTTTTTCTTCATCAGTAGAGGTGTTCGTTAAGTAATTCCATTCTCGGCGTGCAGAGGTAAAACGCTCGAGTTCGTAAAGTGCTTTTGCACGTTTAAAGCCCGGCGCATTCTTCACCTTCTCTACTAGTTTTTGATCAACCTGCAAAGGCTGATTATTTAAATCAACCGGCAGCCCTAATCGTGCCGCCGCTAAAAAACCATAGTAATCGCGGTTAGCGGCCACTTTAGTCCAAATTTCGTCTGCTTTTTGTTGCTCGCCTCGCTTAGCATAGCTATAAGCAAGCCAATATTGCTGGCCTAAACTTAAATCGTCTTTACCTGTAAAAAAAGCCGCTATGCCTTCCCAGTCTTGGGTTTTAAGCATATTACCAAGTTGCCACTGAATTAGCTTTCTGTCTTGTCGCGCTTTAGGCACTTTATTAAGCCAAAAGCTGGCCTGCTTATGCCCACTTGAAGCAAGCGATAAAGCAAACGTGTAATATAGATCTGCTTTTTCTTCATCGCTGTAAGTAAACATTTTTTCTAGCTTTTGCCAGGCTCTTAAAGCCAGCGCTTTATCGCGCCAAATTAAACGCTTAACACCATAAATGGCTATTTGCGCTTCTTTTGCCGACTTAGTTTTATAACGATACAAGCCTGCTGCCGCACTAGGGTCACGGCGTACTTTTAAGTATAAATCGGCTAAGTAACGCTCGTTTTTAGGTAACAACGTTTTTAAATAAGGGAGTAAACTTTGCGTACCGCCCTGCGCTGCAAGCGTTATGCGCTTCCATACAAGCTCATTATTTAAATAACCTTTTTTGCGCCAAAGCGAAAATAGCGAGTCGCATTCATTCGGTTGCGACTTACCCACCGTCCATAAATCGGTAACCTGATTAAAAATGGCTTTTTCTGGCGCCCCTAAACCAAGCTGAAAATCTAAAAACGTGCATGTTAGTGCTGCGTTAGACGTTTCTCGGTAGTTTTTTATATAAGCTGCTTTTTTATTGTTTTTTTCAAGATACTCTAACCACGCTTTGCGTACCGGCCACTCAAGCGGGGTATGTTCATAAATGGTTAGGTAATCTTCTATTTCGCTTTGGTATTTAAAATTGGGATGGCGTTGCCAATATGTTTTTTCGACATACGGCTTTAGCGGGTGGTCTAACCCGTTTATTACTTCTTTAAAGTCTTGGTAGCTTCCATAGCGCACTTTTTTTTCAGCATCTAAAAACGCGTCATTATCGATACTCGCTTGGGCAGAACTAAAAGGAAGAATAAAGGCAGCTGCCACAGCGCTTAATAAAAATTTTTTCATAATATCCTTTAGGTTTAACGACCTGTCAGGGTTAATAATTTTCAGTTTGAGACACTAAAACAATAATGAGAGTGCCTTTAATAAAGTATGAACAACATTTAATTTACGCACTCATAATAATTAATGAGTACCTTTAGCACATTCCAGTACACCTTAGCACCAAACCAGCTATATTTTAACCAACCGTTTGTAACCGAGTTAAATTTTTCGTTGCATTTTAATTTTAAAGCAAGCACACTGGTCGAAATGCAAACTCATCGTACCAGTCTTAGTTCGTCAACTAGGGAGAATAATAATGTTATATAAAAGCGATTCCTTTGAAGTTAGCTTCCTAAAGGAAAACATCGCCGAGTTTAAGTTTTGTGTTGCAGGTTCTGTAAACACACTATCTCAGCAAACTCTTTCAGATTGTGCAGCAGCATTAAAAGAATTAGCGTCTAATTCTGATATCAAAGGCATGATTTTTACCAGTGATAAAGATCACTTTATTATTGGTGCAGATATCTTCGAATTTTTACCAACATTTACTAAACCAGAAGAAGAATTAGTAACGTGGATCAAAAACGCAACCGACGTTTTTGACGCAATCGAAGACTTACCATTCCCAACTCTTAGCGCTATAAATGGCTTGGCACTTGGCGGCGGCTGTGAGTGGGCACTTGCTACCGATTATCGCGTTGCAAGCGAAACCGCTAAAATGGGCTTACCAGAAGTTAAACTAGGTATAATGCCTGGTTTTGGTGGCACAGTGCGCTTACCACGCATTATTGGCGCAGATAACGCCATGCTTTGGATCACCTCAGGCAAAGAAAACCGTGCCGCTGACGCCCTAAAAGTAGGTGCGTTTGACGCGGTAGTTAGTGCTGACAAACTTTTAGAGTCAAGCCTAGCAACACTTGAATTAGCAATTGCCGGCAAGCTAGATTGGCAAGCAAAGCGCGATGTTAAACTTCAGCCACTTAAATTAAACCGTGTTGAGCAAGGCATGAGCTTTGCAATGGCAGAAGGTATGGTAATGGGTAAAACCAAAGGCCACTATCCTGCTCCGGTTATGGCAGTTCGCACTATTAAAGCAGCGGCCAACTTTACTCGCGATGAAGCAATGGCAATCGAAAATGCTAACTTTGCAAAACTTGCGCGTACTAATGAAGCTGCAGCGCAAACCGGTATTTTCTTAAATGACCAGTTTATTAAAGGTAAAGCACGTAAGCTTGCTAAGCACAGCGATGTAGAAATTAAACAAGCGGCTGTATTAGGCGCTGGTATTATGGGCGGCGGTATTGCATACCAGTCTGCTTATAAAGGCACACCAATCATAATGAAAGACATCCAACAAGATGCGCTTGATTTAGGTATGGGTGAAGCATCTAAACTACTTGGTGCAAAAGTTAAACGCGGCCATATGCCAATGGAAAAAATGCTGGCAACGCTTAGCAAAATTAAGCCAACGCTTAACGATGCAGACCTACAAAACGCCAACATTATTGTTGAAGCGGTTGTAGAAAACCCTAAAGTTAAGCAAGCGGTATTAGCTGACCTTGAAAAGAACATGCCAGAAGGCACGGTACTTACATCAAACACATCGACTATTTGCATAGACTTACTTGCAGAAGCACTCGATAAACCAGAAAATTTCTGTGGTATGCACTTTTTCAACCCAGTACCAAAAATGCCATTAGTAGAAATTATCCGTGGTGCAAAAACCTCTGATAAAACAATTAACGCAGTTGTTGATTACGCTCTTAAACTTGGCAAGTCACCCATTGTTGTAAATGATTGCCCAGGCTTTTTTGTAAACCGTGTTTTATTCCCTTACTTTGCAGGCTTTAGCAAATTAGTTGTTGAAGGCGCTAACTTTGCAAAAGTAGATAAAGTAATGGAAAACGTATTTGGCTGGCCAATGGGCCCGGCTTACCTGCTTGATGTTGTAGGTATTGATACGGCTTACCATTGTACTGGCGTAATGGCTGACGGATTCCCTGAGCGTATGGCACGCGCAGAAAAAGATCCGGTGACTGTTTTTGCTAACGAAAAACGTTTTGGTCAAAAGAACAAAGCAGGTTTTTACAAGTACGAAACAGACCGTCGTGGTCGTCTTAAAAAATCAACCGATGCAACAGCAGTTGAGCTACTAGCGCCAATTACTGATGCACCGAAAGAATTTGATAAACAAGAAATTATCGACCGTTGTATGATCCCAATGATCAACGAAGTGCTTCTTTGTTTACAAGAAGGCATTGTTGCTTCTCCTCAAGAAGCTGATATGGCCCTTGTATACGGCGTTGGTTTCCCTCCATTTAGAGGCGGTGCGTTCCGTTACTTAGATCAAACAGGTTTAGCTAACTTTGTTGCAGCAGCAGACAAATATGCTCACCTAGGCGCGATTTACCAAGTATCAGAGCAAACTCGCAAATGGGCCGAAGAAGGTCGTGTTTTCTATAAGGTGGAAGGTTAATATCATGAATAATCCAGTAATTGTAGATTGTATCCGCACACCAATGGGTCGCTCAAAAGGCGGCGTATTTAAAAACAAGCGTGCGGAAGATTTAAGTGCTCACCTTATGAAAGGGTTATTAGAGCGCAACCCAGCAGTTGACCCTGCATCAATTGACGATATTTATTGGGGCTGTGTACAGCAAACATTAGAGCAAGGCTTTAACGTTGCACGTAACGCATCGTTACTTGCAGGTATTCCACACTCAGTACCAGCTACAACCGTTAACCGTTTATGTGGCTCGTCAATGCAAGCATTGCATGACGCAGCACGCGCTATTATGACAGGCGCTGGCGACACTTACCTAATTGGTGGTGTTGAGCACATGGGCCACGTTCCTATGACTCACGGTAACGACTTTCACCCAGGCTTAGCAACTTCAATTGCACAAGCATCTGGATCTATGGGTTTAACTGCAGAATACCTTGCAACTATTCACGGTATTAGCCGCCAGCAGCAAGACGAATTTGCATACCGCTCACATCAACGTGCACATGCTGCAACAGTTGAAGGCCGTTTCCGCCGCGAAATTTTAGCAATGGAAGGTCACGCAGCTGATGGCTCTTTAATTTTAGTTGAAGATGATGAAGTAATTCGCCCTGAAACAACGGTTGAAGGTTTATCTCAGCTTCGCCCAGTATTTAACCCTGCCTCTGGCTCGGTTACTGCGGGTACGTCTTCTGCACTTTCTGATGGTGCATCAGCCATGTTAGTAATGAGCGAAGAAAAAGCAAAAGAGCTTGGCTTACCAATTCGTGCACGCGTTAAAGCAATGGCTGTTGCCGGTTGCGATCCATCAATCATGGGTTACGGCCCAGTACCAGCAAGTAAAAAAGCACTTGCACAAGCTGGTATTACTATTGATGACATTGACGTAGCAGAGCTTAACGAAGCATTTGCAGCACAATCACTGCCTGTACTTAAAGACTTAGGTTTAGCAGACGTGGTTGATGAAAAAGTGAATTTAAACGGCGGCGCAATCGCACTTGGTCACCCACTAGGTTGTTCAGGTTCGCGTATTAGCACCTCGCTTATACACTTAATGGAAGACAAAAATGCAAAATATGGTCTAGCAACTATGTGTATTGGTTTAGGCCAAGGCATCGCGACTGTATTTGAACGTGTTCAAGACTAAGTATTAACTTAAACATGTAAACCATCTTGGTGATTAAAAAGGCGAACTAGCGCAAGTTAGTTCGCCTTTTTTTATGCCACCAGCTTATTGCTGATATGAATAATGTGATCGGGTGTATTAAATTTAAACCAGATTATTTTTTACTGTATTACGCTTACCCGTTATATGCAAAACAGTTAACCAAACAGATTAATTGCGCTAAACTACCCGACCAAACCAAGCCGCGACTATTTTTACAGGTAACTTTTTATGAGCTTTGATAATCCCGATCACCAATTAGACGCCATGGGCCTACGCTGCCCAGAACCTGTAATGATGTTACGCGCGGCAATTCGTAAGATGAACGACGGTGAAACGTTATTAATTACCGCTGATGACCCATCAACCACTCGCGATATTCCGAGCTTTTGTACGTTTATGGATCACACGCTGGTGGCCACAGACGCCGATGAAGCACCTTATAGGTATGTGGTGAAGAAAGGATTATAGGTTTGAAAGTTGGTTTAGTAAGTTGGGTTATTTTTGTATACTTAACGCATCGTTAAGAACTTAAACCAGATGTAGGTTGGGTTGAGTTTTAGGAAACCCAACTTGTTTTATAACACCGAAATTTTATTCATCATACAAATTGGTTGAATCATTATTGCACTCCCAATCTTTGCTTAGTTTTGAATTTTTAACGTATTGATGAAAGCTTGAAAATGGCCAATCACTCACTTTAATAACATGGTTATGTTTTACCGGGTTGTAGTGAATATAATTAATATGATTATTTAAGTCTTCTTCATCTCTAATTTTATGTTCCCAATAGCGACGCTGCCAAATCCCGCGCTCTCCTTTCGCTATTCGACTTTTATTACAAAACTCTGTTGCTGGCAGCTCTCGAGAAAAACCTGATTTTATAAGTCGCCAACGCATTGCGTAATTACTATCACCTTTAGGTAATTGCCAAATAGCATGAAGGTGATCGGGCATGATAACAATTGCAATCGTCTTTATTGGATGCTTTTTTGCCACCTTTGAATATACACGGCGTAATAACTCTATATTTTCCACAAGCAAAGGCTGAGATCTATCTTCTAAATTTACCGTAAAAAAATAACATGCGCCCGCCTCTAACATACGTTTATAACGCATATTTTTATCCATAAAATAAACAGATAAATAAGAGTATAGATTAGTTTTGTTAATTATAATCAAGACAGGTTTACGTAACTCAACGTATTTGATAACCACCAGCACAGTTTTATTCGCCGCATATGTTGGGTTTCGTTTCACTCTACCCAACCTACTTAAAATCTACTTATCCATTATCGCGCTTTTGGTTTACGACTGTAATTAGACTAACTAAGCTCATTAATTTGATTGTATATTTATAGCAATCAATAAAAATTATTATTGATGTAGGTTGGGTTGAGTTTTACGAAACCCAACGTATTTGATAACCAGCAGAACAGTTTTATTCGCCGCATATGTTGGGTTTCGTTTCACTCTACCCAACCTACTTAAAATCTACTTATCTATTACCGCGCTTTTGGTTTACGACTGTAATTAGACTAACTAAGCTCATTAATTTGATTGTATATTTATAGCAATCAATAAAAATTATTATTGATGTAGGTTGGGTTGAGTTTTACGAAACCCAACGTATTTGATAACCAGCAGATCAGTTTTATTCGCCGCACATGTTGGGTTTCGTTTCACTCTACCCAACCTACAACGTCCTTGTAGCAAATCTATAAGCCCACTCGGGCAGCTAAAAGCTGACAGCTCCCAACTAACAGCTATTTCTTAGTAATCGTCACCTTCGGCTTATCGTAGTCACTGTAATCAATACTTACTATGTATGTGCCTTTTATTGCAGGCGAGTAACTGAAGTAATTATAAATAGTATTACAGTCTGCAAGTACGGGTTGGCCGAGCGTTAGTTTTTGCCCTGCAGGTTGGGCATCGCTGTAGCCACAGTTGTAGCCTTCACTAAAATCGGCATCGGCTATTTTAAATTCGTACACTTTACCTGGCGTACTAAATTTAACTTCTGCTTGGTAAAGCGCGCCGCCTACTGGCATAAACTGGTACTGAGGCTCTGCATCCCAAAGCGTAAAATCGCCTCTTAGGTAAACTGTTTTATCCAGCTCTTGCTGAGGCAGTACGTCGTTAATAGACACTTGGCTAGTACACGCTGTGAGTAAACCGGCTATGGCAAGTGTTAAAATTCGTTTCATTGGCTTCATTAATGGGTATCCTTCGTTCTGTTAAAACTAAAAAGCCAGCAATACGCTGGCTTTTTATTGGCTTAAGCGGTGTTATTTTTGTAGTACAGATATATCTGCAATATCTAAAAATAAGCGGCTTAACTGGCTTAATAGTGCGAGGCGATTTTGCTTTACAGCTTCATCGTCGGCCATAACCATGACGTTGTCAAAAAAGTTATCAACACTTTGGCGAATACCTGCCAATTGGCTTAATGCCTCTTGGTAGTTTCCATCGGCGTAAAGTGGTGCAAGCTCAGTTGCAAATTTTGCTACTTGTGATGCTAATACTTTTTCAGCGTCATCGCTTAATAGGCTCTCATCAACATCACCTTCGGTGGTAATGTTATTTTTAGCTAGTATGTTACCTACACGCTTATTCGCTGCTGCAAGCGCTTCTGCGGCGTCTAACGTACGGAAGTGGCTTACTGCTTTAACACGACGGTCAAAGTCAGTAGGTTTAGTAGGACGACGTGCCAATACTGCCTGAATAACATCTACTTCAATGCCTTCGTCTTGATACCATGCGCGGAAGCGCCCTAGCATAAAGTCAAATACGTCGGTTGATACATTTAGGTTAGTAAGCTTTTCGCCAAACAGTGTTTGTGCTTTTGCTACGAGGTCTAAAATATCAAGCGGTAGCTCTTTTTCTACCATGATACGCAGTGCACCAATGGCAGCACGACGAAGTGCAAATGGGTCTTTGTCACCTTTTGGTGCTTGGCCTATACCAAAAATACCCACCAGCGTATCAAACTTATCTGCAATTGCTACTGCACAGCTGATTAGGTTTGTAGGTAAATTGTCGCCCGCAAAACGCGGCATGTATTGCTCGTTTTGTGCAATAGCTACATCTTCTGCTTCGCCATCAAAGCGTGCATAGTGCATACCCATTACACCTTGCACGTCGGTAAATTCCATTACCATTTCGGTCATTAAGTCTGTTTTACTTAATAGGCCAGCACGTTTTGCAAGGTCTTTGTCGGCGCCTAGTTGCTCTGCAATGTAGCCGGCAAGTTCGCTAATACGTACAGATTTATCTTTAAGCGTACCTAATTGCTTTTGGAATAAAACAGTATCAAGTGATTCTAGGCGGCTTTCTAGGGTTTTCTTTTTATCTGTTTCAAAGAAGAACTGCGCATCAGCTAAACGTGGGCGCACTACTTTTTCGTTACCAGATATAACCACACTTGGATCTTTACTTTCGATGTTAGAGACAAACAAAAACTTATTTAAAAGTTTGCCGTTTTGATCTAATAGCGGGAAGTATTTTTGATCGTCCTTCATGGTGTAAATTAGCGCTTCGGCAGGTACATCTAAAAATGCTTCTTCAAATGTTGCCGTTAACGTTACTGGCCACTCTACTAGTGAAGTAACTTCTTCTAATAAGTCTTCATCCATTGCAACAACCGCATTCACTGCGCTTGCAGCTTCTTCTATTTGTGCACGGATTTGCGCTTTACGTTGTTCGTAATCAGCAATAACGTAGGCTGATTTTAATACGTCGAACACGTCATCTGCATGGTTAATGGTGATTTTTTCTGGATGATGAAAACGGTGGCCTTGTAACTGATTAGTTACTTGCTTACCTAAAATTTCGCCTTCAATAAGTTCATCACCAAATAAAATAGTTACGGTATGAACTGGGCGAATAAATTGTGTTTTATTCGCGCCCCAACGCATTGGCTTAGGTATTGGCAGCTTTGCTAATGACTTTGCAATGGCATCGCTCATCAGCGTTTTGGTTTCTTGTCCTGCTACTTTAGCAATATGTAAAAGCCAAGCGCCTTTGTCGGTCTCAAGAGTTTGTGCTTCACTTACGTCAATACCACAACCACGTGCCCAACCCATTGCTGCTTTAGTTGGGTTACCTTCGCTATCGAAAGCTGCTTTAGTTGCAGGGCCACGCTTTTCTACTTCTTTATCTTGCTGCTTTGCTTCAAGCGCTTTTACTTGTAAACCTAAACGACGAGGCGACGCATACCAGCTTACGCCTTCATGCCCAAGCTCTAGTGTTTCAAGCTCTGCTGTTAAGTTTGCGGCAAAGGCTTCTGCCAATTTACGCAGTGCTTTTGGTGGCAGCTCTTCGGTGCCAATTTCTACTAATAAATTTTGTGCTGACATGCTTACTTATCCTTACACAGCGGGAAACCAAGCGCTTCACGTGCATCGTAATAACTTTGTGCACACGCTTTTGATAACGCTCGAACGCGTAAAATATAACGCTGACGTTCGGTTACTGAGATTGCATGGCGCGCATCGAGTAAGTTAAACGCGTGCGATGCTTTCATTACTTGCTCGTAAGCAGGTAGTGGTAAATTTGCTTCAATTAGCTTTTGGCTCTCAGCTTCACACTTATCAAACTGTGCGAATAAGTCATCTACGTTTGCATGTTCAAAGTTGTAAGTAGATTGTTCTACTTCATTTTGATGGAATACATCGCCGTAAGTTACACGCCCTAATGGACCATCTGCCCATACGAGGTCGTAAATACTGTCTACGCCTTGAATGTACATTGCTAAACGCTCTAGGCCGTAGGTAATTTCACCGGTTACAGGAGAGCACTCTAAGCCCCCTACTTGCTGAAAGTAAGTAAACTGCGTTACTTCCATACCGTTTAGCCAAATCTCCCAACCTAAGCCCCATGCGCCTAGTGTTGGCGATTCCCAGTTATCTTCTACAAAGCGTACTTCGTGCGTTAGGGTATCAATTCCCATCGCTTCTAGTGAGCCTAGGTAAAGCTCTTGAATGTTATCTGGTGATGGCTTTAAAACTACCTGAAATTGGTAGTAATGCTGTAAGCGGTTTGGGTTTTCGCCGTAGCGGCCATCGGTAGGACGGCGACACGGTTGAACGTATGCGCTCGACATTGGCTCAGGGCCAATAGATTTTAAGAATGTTTGCGGGTGAAATGTCCCTGCGCCCACTTCCATATCAAGTGGTTGAATAATGACACAGCCTTGCTGCGCCCAATAATCCTGTAAAGCCAGGATCAAACCTTGAAAGGTTTTAACGTCATATTTTTGCATATTTGGCTTTTTACTATCTGAAAGTAGCGTGAAAATTACCCTCAGTATACCTTGTGCACACGCAGGTTTTAAGCAGTTTGTGCGGTTGTTAAAATAAAAAAGGAGCCATTAGGCTCCTTTTAAGATGTAAGTATAATTTTTTACACGTCTAAGTTAACTACGCGAAGTGCGTTGGTTTCTATAAACTCACGACGAGGCTCAACTTGATCGCCCATTAATGTTGCAAACAATTGATCTGCCGCTACAGCATCTTCAATTGTTACTTGTAACATACGACGAGCTGAAGGATCCATTGTGGTTTCCCACAGTTGGCTAGGGTTCATTTCGCCTAATCCTTTATAGCGCTGAATATAGATCCCGCGCTTAGATTCTGCGATCAACCATTCCAAAGCATCCACAAAGTTATCAACAGGTTTTGTTTTCTCACCACGTTGAACGTATGCGCCTTCTTTTAAGATGTTTGCGATCTTCGTGCCAGTCACAGCAATGCGTTGGTAGTCGCGCGAGGCGATAAAGTCGTAATGTAATACGTGTGCTTTATCCACACCATGCTGACGAATATTCACAACTGGGAAGTACAAGTTGCGCTCTGCATCATGCTCTGTTCCAGCGTGGAAAATTGTCGCATCTTCATCACGTTCAACTAAGTCATCAACAAGCTCTTTAGTCCACTCAATTACTTTAGCTTCGTTAGATAAGTCTTCTACTTTTAACTCGCTTTGGTAAATCAAACGTTCCATTACCGTGTTAGGGTATTTACGTTTTAAGCGCTCAATGACTTTAACTGTGTTTTGGTAATCTTGTACTATTTGCTCAAGCGCTTCACCTTCAATTGCACTTGCATCTTCGCTTGTGTAAAGCGCTGCATTATTTAGTGCAAGTGATGTTAGGTAATCTACTAGTGCAGGATCGTCTTTAATATAACGCTCTTGCTTACCTTTTTTCACTTTATAAAGTGGCGGTTGTGCAATGTAAATATAACCACGCTCAACAATTTCTGGCATTTGGCGATAGAAGAATGTTAGTAGCAATGTACGAATGTGAGAACCATCCACGTCCGCATCGGTCATGATAATGATGCTGTGGTAACGTAGTTTTTCTGGGTCATATTCATCACGGCCAATACCACAACCTAGGGCTGTTATTAGTGTTGCTACTTCTTGTGAAGAAAGCATCTTATCAAAGCGTGCTTTCTCTACGTTCAAGATTTTACCTTTAAGTGGCAAAATTGCTTGGTTTTTACGATTACGACCCTGCTTGGCTGAACCGCCAGCTGAGTCACCCTCCACTATGTATAGTTCAGATAATGATGGGTCTTTTTCTTGGCAGTCAGCTAATTTACCAGGTAAACCTGCTAAATCCATAGCGCCTTTACGACGAGTCATTTCACGGGCTTTACGCGCCGCTTCACGTGCTCGTGCTGCATCAATAATTTTACCAACAACAATTTTGGCATCCATTGGGTTTTCTAATAAGAAATCAGAAAACTTTTCAGCCATTGCTTGCTCAACCGCAGATTTAACTTCGCTTGATACTAGCTTGTCTTTAGTTTGTGATGAGAACTTAGGATCAGGTACTTTAACACTTACAACCGCAGTTAAGCCTTCACGCGCATCATCGCCCGTTGCGTTACTGGTTGTTTTAGCTTTTTTGTTAAAGCCTTCTTTTTCCATGTAGTTATTAAGTGTACGTGTTAGCGCAGATCTAAAGCCGGCTAAGTGAGTACCACCATCGCGTTGTGGAATGTTATTAGTAAAACAGTAAATGTTTTCTTGGAAGCCATCGTTCCACTGCATTGAAACTTCAACGCTAATCCCATCTTCTTCACGCTCGTGAGTAAAATGGAATACACCTTTATGTACAGGTGTTTTATTGCGGTTTAAGTATTCAACAAACGCTTGAATACCGCCATCATATTTAAAGTGGTCGGTTTTATTTTCTTCGCGTTCATCAGATAAGATGATGCTTACACCAGAGTTCAAAAACGAAAGCTCGCGTAAACGCTTAGCTAAAATATCATAATGAAAATCAAGGTTTGTAAATGTTTCGCCACTTGGCCAAAAACGCAGTTCAGTACCCGTAGTGTCAGCATCGCCAATAACAGCTAATGGAGCGTTAGGTACGCCCATGCTGTAAGTTTGCTCGTGCAATTTGCCTTCACGACGAATAGTAAGGGTTAGTTTTTCTGATAATGCATTTACTACCGATACACCAACACCGTGTAAGCCACCTGATACTTTATAAGAGTTATCATCAAACTTACCACCAGCATGAAGTACCGTCATGATAACCTCGGCAGCAGACACACCTTCTTCTTCATGGATAGAAGTTGGGATACCACGACCGTTATCTCTTACAGAGACTGAACCGTCTAAGTGAATCGTTACATAAATATCATCACAATGACCTGCTAAGGCTTCATCGATAGAGTTATCAACGACCTCAAACACCATGTGGTGTAAGCCTGTGCCATCATCGGTGTCCCCTATATACATTCCAGGACGCTTTCTTACTGCGTCTAATCCTTTAAGTACTTTAATACTCGACGAATCATAATTCTCAGACATGGTTAATCCCACTTATCTTGTTATTAGGTTGCCATGTTTCACGTGGAACATTTGTAGTTCTCGTTGCATGGGTTCCACCACAGCAGAAATACTTTCAGACAAAATTGAAGAAATAAAAATTTGAGAACTGCAATGAGCCAATAATTGTCCCACTTTCTCTTTTGTATCCTCGCCTAACTCTGAAGGTAGATCATCTATTAGCAATATAGATTGCTTATCTGTCTCTGACTCAATTAAACTATTTTGCGTTACTTTTAACGCATAAAGCAATAACTTCAATTGACCGCGTGAAAACGTATTCTCTACGCTGTTGCCAGCGACACTAAAACTAAAATCGGCCTTATGAGGGCCTTTACTTGTAAAACCTTGGCGAGCGTCTCGCTCAAAGCTTTGCTCTAATGCATCACTTAAAGACTCACTGTCTTTCCAGCCTGCGTTAAAGTTGATTTCTAAATCGCGTATAAGCGTTAATTCTGCACACATTTTATCAAAAAACTGCTGCTTAAACCTACTTATATACGCCATTCTTAATTTATTTATTTGTTCTGCCAGTCTAACAAATTCTTTGTCCCAAAACCTAATTTGGTCAAAATAATTCTTTGGCTTACTTTTTAATAATGCATTGCGTTGTTTAAGCACTTTATTAAACGATTGCCATAAATAAAAAAACTCATGTTCCACGTGGAACAAACCCAAATCTAAAAACTTACGTCGCTCTTTTGGGCCCCCAAAAAACAATGAATAGCTTTCGGGTGTAATAATTTGCACAGGCATTAACTGCGCAAGTTCAGAGATTTTTCTACTGGCTTTGCCTTGTATTTTTAAATTAGTTTCACCACTTTGGGTTTTACTAATCCCAATAGGAATAGACAAGTCGTGTAGCGCTTTGCGGCCATGTATTACAAACTGATCTTGCTGATGTTGAATAATACTTTTATGTTTAGGTGTTCGAAAAGATTTGCCGTGAGAAAGGTAATAAATAGCCTCTAAAAGGCTGGTTTTTCCGCTGCCGTTTTCACCATAAATTATATTAACGCCGTTGACTGGTTCTAGCGTCAGTGCCTCAATATTACGAAAATACTTGAGGCTCAAGTGACTTAAACTCATTTATAATGGGTATCTTATAATCGCATAGGCATAACCACGTACATTGCTTCTTCATCGCCCGCACCTTCAATAAGTGCACTGCTGTTTGAATCTGCTAATGTAAATAGTACATCTTCTGTTTTTAATGTATTTAGTACATCTAATACATACGATACATTAAAACCAATTTCTAGCTCATCACCCTCATACATTACTTCTACTATTTCCTCAGCCTCTTCTTGCTCAGGGTTATTAGCCGTAATTTTAAGTAAGCCATTTGCAAGGTTTAAACGCACACCTCTAAATTTTTCGTTAGATAAAATAGACACACGTTGAAACGCATTACGTAACCATTCACGGTTAGCGGTAATTACTTTATCTCCACCACGCGGTAATACGCGGCGATAATCAGGGAAGCGGCCATCCACTAACTTACTAGTAAAAGTAAATTCCACATCGATAATACGAATATGGTTAGCGCCAAATTGAATAGTAACTAATTCTTCATCGGCAACCATAAGGCGCATAATTTCTTGCACACCTTTGCGCGGTATTATTAATTGGCGCTGCGTATTTAACGATTGGCCTAATTCTTTTTGCGCTATTGCCAAACGGTGGCCATCGGTGGCCACTGTTTTTATGTCGGTATTATCTACTTCAAACGACATGCCATTTAAGTAATAACGAACGTCTTGGTTAGCCATTGAAAAATGCGTGCTTTCAAGTAATTTACGTAACTCTAAACGCGTTAGCTGAAACTCAACCTCGCCATCCCACTGCTCTAAATTAGGAAAGTCTTCCGCGGCAAGCGTAGTAAGTGAAAAGCGGCTTTTACCACTGGTTAAAAGCAGTTGGTGCTCTTGTAAGCTCAATGTAAGCTCAGAACCATCAGGCAGGCTTTTACAAATATCGAGTAATTTTTTAGCCGGTAGCGTTAATTTTGTATCGGCAATATCATCACCAACAAAAACACCTGCAACTAGTTCAATTTCAAGGTCTGTGCCTGTCATTGAAAGTTGCCCGTTTTCTACCACTAACAATACATTAGATAATATAGGTAACGTATGTTTACGTTCAATCGCACCCGATACTTGCACTAATGGCTTTAAAAATTGTTCTCTTGAAATGGTTATTTGCATAATAAAGTCAGCCCTAAGATGACAACGTTCTTATTAAATTTTGATAATCTTCTTTTATTTCGTGGCTTTCATCACGAAGTGATTTAACCTTTCTACACGCATGTAATACCGTGGTGTGGTCACGTCCACCAAATGCGTCACCAATCTCAGGTAAGCTGTGATTAGTTAATTCTTTAGATAATGCCATAGCTACCTGACGCGGCCTCGCGATAGAGCGGCTGCGGCGCTTAGATAACAGATCCGACACACGTATTCTGTAATACTCAGCCACAGTGCGCTGTATGTTGTCTATTGTGACAAGCTTATCTTGTAGCGCCAATAAATCGCGCAGTGCTTCTTTTACAAAGTCGATAGAAATTGGGCGTCCGGTAAAATTAGCATTAGCTATTACACGGTTAAGCGCGCCTTCTAATTCACGTACGTTTGAGCGTAATTTTTTAGCGATAAAAAAAGCGACTTCGTGCGGTAAATTAATTTTACTCTGCTGCGCTTTTTTCATCAAAATGGCAACGCGCGTTTCAAGCTCTGGCGGCTCTATAGCAATCGTTAAACCCCAACCAAATCGTGATTTAAGCCTGTCTTCTACACCCTCAATTTCTTTTGGGTAGCGATCAGAGGTTAAAATAATTTGCTGATTACCTTCTAATAATGCATTAAAGGTATGAAAAAACTCTTCTTGTGAGCGCTCTTTATTAGCAAAGAATTGAATATCATCAATCATTAGCGCATCTACACTACGGTAATAACGTTTAAATTCTTCAATGGCGTTATTTTGTAGTGCTTTTACCATGTCTTGCACAAAACGCTCAGAATGCATGTAAACAATTTTAGCATCGGGCTTGTTAGCCATAATGCCATTACCTACTGCATGTAATAAGTGAGTTTTACCTAAGCCAGTGCCACCGTAAATAAATACCGGGTTAAAGGCAGAGCCAGGGTTATCTGCAACTTGTGTTGCAGCCGCTTTTGCTAGCTGGTTAGATTTACCCTCAACAAAGCTGTCAAAGGTATAGTTATCTTTTATATTAGATTTATAGCCTGATTTAGGCGCAGGCTCTACTGCTGCTTTTTGTTCTACAGGTTGCTGTTTAGCAGGTGCCTGTGAACTAGGTGATGCAGGGGCTTCAACACTTGGCGCCGCCGCTTGAGTATTTAGTAGTGGTTTACTACCTACATCAAAACGCAATTCGGGCGCTTCATCACCACAAATTTCTACCAGTAACTCATTAATACGGTTTAAATACTTTTCTCTTACCCAATCAAGAACAAAGCGATTAGGTGCGTAAATCGTTAAGGTATCTTCGGTACTTTCTGCTTGTAGTGGTCTTACCCACATACTGAATTGTTGCGAAGGCAACTCATCTTGCAATACATATAAACAACTTTGCCAAACCGACAGATACACAGTTAAACTCCCAGAGGTATAATTTTTATTCCCGCACATCAA